>NZ_JAWLRZ010000020.1:26250-70145 GCF_033142425.1 Rhodococcus sp. IEGM 1366 | reverse complement strand
CCCCGACGAGTACCGCGCCCAAACACCCGCCATCGCATAAGGTTCCATTAAGAGTCCAACTTTTGGGGTCCACTCCACTGTTGCGTGACTATTTCCCGAAGGGAACAGATCTCACCATCCATTCGCCGGAGCATCTGCTGGCCGTTGAGAACGAACTCAACAGCCGTCCCAGGGTCTTCCTCCAAGACCGTTGTCCGACAGAGTTGTTCACGGCTCTACTAGAGTTACAGAATCCGTCGGTGTTGCGACGTTGACTAGAACCCAAGGTGTCGTACCTTGATCAGTTTTCACCTGCCGTCGACATGTCCCCCACAAGCAGAGAACGAAGTGGCGTCGCATGTCACGGCCGACCGTCAAGCCTCCTGTGCCTTTTCTGTAACTGACACAACCAAAGACGATGACAGGCACTCAGTTTCACACCTCTCAGCGCTACCGAAAGTAGTCATATCAGCACGCCTGCAGACTTGTAGGCGCGAACTACGAGCGCAGTCTGCACCTGCCGAACACCGTCCAGTGCGAGAGACAGCCAGTAGGCCGATCTGCAGCCTGATTCACGCCCGGGCAGTCAAATGCATTCTGGAAAAGCAGATTGTCGACGATGAATGGACTTTTGCGCCGATGGTAGGATGCGTTTACGGACAAGCCGTTACATGGGAGCGAATGATGACCCTAATAGAGGCTTACAACACTGAGTTATGAATTGCCCTCATCAAGTCCAAGGTACTTCAGTGCAGCAGGCACCGTCACTTTAATCGAAAAATATAGCAGCACATATAGTTTGGGACAGGTTGCTACGGCACACCGCCTGGCCGTTCACTTTCAGGCGGGGACATCGGTCGCGATGATCTCCCGCCAAACCGCGGATCGGTCGGCCATCTCGGTACGCCATTCGGCGGCGGTCAGCAGGTGTCGGCGCGGCCGGAAATGTGGCGAGATGCCGCTGAACGCGGACAGGAACCGTTGCGCGTGCCCAGGTGAGGTGAAGCGTTTCATTGCACGTTCGCGTTGTCGGGTCGCTTGGTGCGAGTTCTCGGCGCGATTATTCAAATACTTCGACTGGCGATGCTCGACCGATCCCAGCAGTTCCCGGTGCGCCACCTGGTAGCTGCCCAGCTTGTCGGTGACGATCATCCGCGGAACATACTCCAAACCTTTGAGTAGACGCCGGAAGAACTTCTTGGCTGCCAACGCGTTTCGGCGTGACTGAACCAGCATCGAGAACGTTGCCGTCCTGATCGACAGCACGCCACAAATAATGTTGCCGACCATTGATCCGAATGAACACCTCGTCGAGGTGCCACTTGTCACCGGGTTCCGGGCATCGGCGGCGGAGCTCGTTGGCGTAGGCCTGCCCGAATTTGGCGCACCACCGCCCGATCGTCTCGTAGCTCACCACGACACCGCGGTCGAGCATGAGTTCCTCGACCTCACAGAAACTGAGTGGGAACCGAACGTACAACCACACGCAGTGGTAGATGATCTCGCCGCGGGTAGCGGTGACCTTTGTACAACGGCATCGAGGTTGTCACGCCACATTCTCCCAGTTTTCCGCGTTCAACAACGTGACAGTGCCATTTGGCAGGTTTCACGGAATTATTTGACACGGGGGTGACCATCAGGCGAGTTGAGGTGCCTGTAAACGGATGCTCGGCGGACACCGAGTGCTTCGGCGATCTTGCTCGTCGATCACTGGCCCAGGTCGGAAACTTACTGATGGAAACGGGTCGAAACACCGTTATCGAGAAACAGACCCGCCGAGCACGATGGTCGGACAATTCGCAGATAACTGTCCACGCTGGTGCCAATGGGCTCCGGGTGTGGCGGTCCCTGGGTATGAGGAACGGGCAATACCGTGGGTTGATGCGCTCGCGCCGACGTTCGAGCGAGGCTCTGTTGCATGACTTCACGCCCGCCCCGGATGTGGGTGCCGACAACGGTGTACGTACTCGTCGCGTTTGTGGCCAGCGGTATCCTCGTCGCCGCCCAGTCTGCGACCGGCCCCAATCCAGAACTGCTCGAATTGGTGCAGTTCGCACCCGCTGTCGCTGTGGCGGTGGTTCTTTTTGCGTGGAGGGGTAGATGGGTTGCGCCGTTCGAGGTGAGCCTGTGGCGGCCCGCCGCGGCTCCCACCCTTACTGCCGCCGCTTCGGTGCTGGTTATCTTGGCTTTTCCCGCAGTGGTGTTGGTCGCACTCGGAGGCAACGTAAGCGTCGCCGCGATACACGTCGAGTCGGAACCGATCGGGCTGCTCGTCCTCGCGCAGTGTGTCGGCGCCTGTGGTGAAGAGGTCGGATGGCGCGGCTTTCTGCAGCCCTACCTGCGCAGCAGATATTCCGTACTGGTCACCGGCATGCTGGTCGGCACAGTGTGGGGAGTGTGGCACGTGCAGGTCTTCGCGGCCGGACCCGCGTATGCGAGCGGCTTCTTACTGTCAACAATTACCATGTCGGTACTGTTAGCGGTCCTTCTTGACCCGTTCCGCAGTGGGAACCTGCTCATCGCCACTCTGTTCCACGCCGTCGCCAACCTGGGACTGTTGACGTTCAGCGACGCCGGCGGCCGAGAGCCGCTGCTTTGGACATTGATGGCAGTCGCCGCGGCATGCTGCGCCACGGCGATCCTGGCGGTCAGGAAGTTTCGCGGCGTTACAGACTCGGCGCCACGTGAGAGCGCTGTTTCCTGTTCGATCGATCCCAAGCTATCCCTCGACGGGACCTGTCGAGATTCCGATAATTTTCGATGCTGAATGGCTCACTCGGATCTACATGCGGCTGCTGATGATTTCCCTTGTCTCACCGTCTACTCGAAACCACCAATGAGCAACCAATGGTTGCATGACGGCGTACGACAGGCTAGCGTCATGTGCAACCAAACATTGCACATGGAGGATGAATGAAGAGCATGGAGTACGGCAGCATCGAACGAGAGATCTACGTCGACGCCTCGCCCGAGGTGGCCTTCGAGGTCGTCAGCAGCCCGGAGCACATCTCGCAATGGTGGACCGACGATGCCGAGGTCGAAGCCACTCCCGGCGCGGTCGGTGAACTGGTCTGGGGCGAGCGGGCGGAGGTCGTCCCGATCACCGTGGTGAGCGCTGAGCCGCCTCGATTGTTCTCCTTCCGATGGTGCTACCCAGACGGCAAGGTCAACGACGCCGCCAACTCGATGCTGGTCACCTTCGAACTCACCCCGTCGGGCACGGGCACCAAGATTCGGCTCATCGAGACGGGTTTTCGCGAGATGGGCTGGGAGGCTGCGAAGTTGGAGGAGCAATACCACGAGCACAGCATCGGTTGGGACACCTTCGTTCCCCGACTCGGGGAGTACCTCGCGCGGCTGGTGGCGACCCAATGACCACCGCCGTCGACGACGACCTGTGGTCCGCGATCGGGGATCCGACTCGTCGGCGGATGCTCGACCTGCTCCTGGCGGATGGAAATGGCACGGCCACCAGCCTCAGTGAGCAGCTGCCTGTGACACGGCAGGCCATCGCGAAACATCTCGGTGTGCTCGACCGTGTCGGCTTAGTGCACGCAACCCCTGCCGGGCGAGAGCGCAGGTACCGGGTGGACGAGGCGCAACTTGCTCGCGCGGTCGCGCAGCTGTCCTCGGTGGGGGCAGCATGGGACGCCAGGCTCCGGCGTATCAAGCGGATCGCCGAGACCATTCAGCGCACGAAAGACCGGCCCGGCATGGGGCAGTGAATTCATGAAAGTCATCCGAGAACCAACACTGAAAGGACGTACCGAAAATGGTGGACATCCTGCACAGGGTCGGTATCAAGTCGTCGGTAGCGGAGGTCTATGCGGCCTTGACCACTGCCGAGGGGCTTGCCGGCTGGTGGACGACCAACACGCAAGGTAACGGCAACGAGCTCGGCGGCGCGCTCCAATTCCGTTTCGGGGCCGGCGGATTCGACATGAAGGTCCTCGACCTTGACCCGGGCAGGCGCGTGCTCTGGGAGGTGGTCGACGGACCCGAAGAATGGATCGGCACACAGGTGGTCTGGGACCTCGATCAAGTCGACGACCACACCATCGTTCTCTTCAATCACCACGGTTGGAAGGAGCCCGTGGAATTCATGCACCACTGCAGCACCAAGTGGGCGGTCTTTCTGATGAGCCTGAAGTCGCTGATCGAAACCGGCAAAGGCGCTCCGGATCCCCACGACGTCAAGATCGACAACTGGAACTGACGTTCCGATCAAAGAGGAAGGGGATCCGAGGTCACTCGCAGGCAAGCGGCGTATCCGACAGCAAGGCAGTCGGGAACGCCCAACACCGATTTCGGCGGCGGAGCGCCGCCGAAACCGGAAACCACGCCACCACCAGACGATCACACGCAACTACCCATCAGCGACGACGCCGTCATGTGTGGGCTCCTACGCTCAACCTTGCTCGCACATGCCGATCAAGGCCGCGACATCACCGAACCCACCCTCCTCGGACTCCTCGCCATCACCGGCGCCCTCGAAGAACGCCTCACCCGGCTCAAAGCCACAATCCGCCCCTCCCCTACGCCATGACCCCACTCACACCACGCACCCACCGACGAAAACGCGGGCCCGAATTACTCGATATGGCAGCAGAAACTGCCGTCGTTCTCGGCTGCATCCTCTCCGCGATCATCGTCGTCTGGTGGGCCGCCTGAAAGAACCCCTCCTGCCGAAAGCGCAAAGACTGCAGGGTATTCGACGCAAGTTCTCGACACCTCGACCTCAGAACGAACTGGGGATACGCATCCTTCGCAGAAGTGTCGAAGACCGATTGAGACCAAGATCGACATTCGACGCCCGCCGATCATTGCACGTAATTCTCGGAACTACGGGCACTGGGATCCGTCAGACATGCCCGAGACATATTGTGGCGCACAAGATCCCTGGCCAGTATGACGACGGGGCGAACGGAAGCGTGTCCAGCTTCGCTTCGTGAATCGATCACCGGCGGTACCGCCTGATCGGCACGTGCGCGAACCAGCGTCGGTACCCCTCTACACGCGGGTCATCGCTGTGTGTGCGGCGCTTTCTTCAAGGTAATCGTCACTGCCCAGCTTTCCTTTTCCCCTAGGGCCCGAACGTGTTTGACGGCGACGGTAACTGAGTCGACCAAAGTGCGGAGAACGAACCATCCGAAGAACGTCATATCCGGGTTGATCGGGTCAGTCGTGACGGCACCGAGGTTCACGCGCACACCAGGGTCCTCGACCGCGACTACACAGGTGAGGGCACTGCAAGGAACGCTGTGATCGAGGAGGATGCCGGCAGCTTCGTCGACAGCGAGAACAAGATCAGCCAGATCGTCTGCCGCAAAGGCGTGGTCTGCGGCGACAGTCCGCACATGAGCGCGGACAACACCGAGTTGGTCAGGGGAAGCCGAAACGGACAGTGACTCGTCGATAATCATTTCTTCTCCATGACGATGCGCAGGTGGATCCAGCAAGGGGTGAGGCGTTCGGACTCTCGGTGCTCGCTCGCGATGATCAAGGCGCCAGTCCCGACCAGTAACGGCGACGCATTCACGAAGTGACTCTCATCGCCAGCCGACATGGACATACACCTTTCGGAGGATGTGTACGCCGACGCTCCCGGCACACAACATCGATACTTTTACGATGCATTCGTAGCCACACCGAGAACGGATCGAAAAGCGCGGAAAATAATGAGAAAGCCTGAATGCCGATCCAGGTCATGAGACAGGACAAGTCCATTGGGATCGCAAAATATCTGCAACACAACAACCTTCAAGATCGTTGGCAAAGTGACCCTCACACTGACCTGCAACGAGCGTTCAACCCTCCCTCACCCTGCACCGCACGGCGACCCTGATTTTCCGGCAACCAGTCGACGAGCACGCCACCCTGGGGCCGTCATCACCGCAGGTCACAGCAGAACAAACATGCGGGCTAAGCAACCAGCGTCCAACCAACCGGAAAGATCAGCCTTCCAACCAAAGTAAATCAACACTCAAGTAACTGTTACCTGCCGAAGACTGGCCTCCGACTGGGTGCCATATATGGGTTTTCGCTCCCGCGACTGCTGAGTCAGTCGCATGATCGAGTCGTCCCGCCGCCGTGACATCCCCCAGATCGGTGGCGGGACACAGAGCTCGGATCCCAGCTTCGAAATTTGAGGCAAGTCGGTCACCGTGATCGGTTACAGTTTCCTGTACGTATCACCGCACCCCCGAGGTAGTGATACGTAAGGCCCGCTGTAGTTAACACTCACCTGCGCTACAGCGGGCCACCACAATTTGGACACCGTAAAAAACGTTACGGTAAAAGAAGTTTGGTCCACTGACATGGTCTCCGAGACGGCACAGACAGGATACAGATCGGCGCACCGGGGCGCTTTCATCGCCGCGGCAGTGGGCATGTTGCGGACCGCACCTGCCCCAGCCACATCACATACCCACCGCTTTGCGTGAGTTCACTACGGCCGGCCACCACGAACAACAGACCCCGACACGCCATGAGATCCAGTTCGAACGGCGAATGAGTTTCAAGGCATCGGAAAAATTTCAAAAATTACTGCGCGGTACAGCTGAGATCCGGGGTTTCGCCGCAGGGTGCAATCCGGATCACCGGGTTAGGATCAATGTCAGTCTTCGTCGAGGCGCGGCAATGGACTGCCCTGACCCGTTGTAGCAGTTCAACATTCACGCCCGAAGGTAGGACAGCGATGCTCTGACGACGAGATACTCTCAGACATGCAACGACGCGCTGATCGCCTTGGCTACCGTCACCCAACGCCCGGCCAACGTCGTCAATCTTGTCGGCAACTACGCCATCCGCGTCGACCTCGAATACAACCGCTACCTGGTCGCCACCAACACCACCCGAGGACTCTCCGACGAACCCGACACCAGCGACTCCTGGACGGCTCGTATCTTTCACACCACTATCGCGGAAGTGCCGGACGCACTACTCGGCGAGGCTGCAGCCTCCGGGCTCATCAGCGCCTTCGCACATCTCGACACCGACGCCAACAACATTGTGCGGACGCCGACTTCGGTGCCATAGGACACACCGGCACACCCACACCAGCAGATGTCAAAGCATCGAATCACATATGTCCGTCTGCTGTTTCACTCGCCTGAGCAAGCCGGGCGGCCAAAATCGCGTTCTCCGCTTCCAACGAGAGAATCGTTCGAATTCCGACGAGATTGACCCCATCGGCGATCAACGCGGTAATACGGCCCAACGTCGCTAAATCCACTTCGCGGTACCGGCGGGTCCCGCCTCGGTACGTGACGGCGTCAACAACCCGCGCCGTTCGTACAGACGCAACGTCTGCGGACCGACCCCGGACAGCTCCGACATCACCGAGATGCCGTACACCCCACGCAGCGCACGCGATTGCGACTCCGACACAACACCCCTCTAGAAATTTGTTTGTCCGACCACACTACCAAGCTTGACATTTCAACTACACGAAGAATCCGATCAGGCGCCGGTCTTCGTACTGCTGGCGATCGTGCTTCTCTCATTGGCCTTTTCGCGCACGCCAGTCGGATGCGCCTGCCGTCGTCCCTGGTCCCGAATGTCGTAGAGGATCGCTCCAGTCGCAGGGCAGGCGTCCCGACACATCAGCTGTGCCGGTATTCGACACGACGAGAGGCGCGATCGGGACGCAGTCGACGGCGGTATCACCAGCAGGTCGGGTGTAGAACCAGCTACGAACTCAGTCCTTCAAAAGTCAGGTCCAACCCGACCAGAGGAAGAAAGATCCACCGACGGGCATTCTCGCTCGGGGGTTGGCTCCACGGCCGGTGACGTCCACCCTGCCGCTACGCCCGGTGCGTGCCCGAAAACAATCAACGCCGGGTGCTAATTCCAGTCGATGTGGACGGATTCGATCGAGTCGAAGTGGAAGCCGAAATCGTTGCTGTACCGGTCGAATCCCTTGTTCTCGGGATAGTCCATGGTGGCATGCCGCTCGAGCAATGCCACCACACGTGCGTTGTCGTCGTTGGCGAGGGCAGCGGCGAGTTCGCGCGATTCCTCTGCCGTGAACGGTACATCCGAGTTCGCGAAATCCAATGTGCGAACTCGGTAGTCGTATCCCTCTTCCGATCCGTTGCGCACCGAGACACCGCCCTTGACTCGGATGGTTGCTTTCTTGGGGGTACCGTCCGGGCGCAGGACGCCGGCACGGGTCATGATGTCGTCTGCTTTGACTTTCTTGAGTTTCTTCTTCGCATCGGCGCGCAGCTCATTCGTCTGACCTGACCTGTACCGGGAGACAGCGGATGGAGAGCGGCCGATCTTCTTCGCTACTGCACTGATTCCGCCGAGGCGCTCGATCGCCGCGCGGCGTTGTGCCCGCTAGGCGACGTCCGCGTGCGGGATGCGGCCCTGTTGGGCCCACCGGCGCAGGGTGCGTTCTTTCTCGTCGACGCGATTCAAGGAATCAACCATCTAGCTTCGAGATCCGACGACAGCTCGGCTGCAGCCCTCGATACCGTCGGTCCGAGTTCCAGACGGCGTTCCCGGGTCAGACGTGGCGTCGGCCCGAGCACACTGAGCGCGCCCAGCAGCCGACCGTAAGGGCCGAAGACCGGCGCAGACACGGCAGCAGCTCCTTCGATCCGGTCGACCACCGAGTGCCCGAAACCACGTTCGGCAATGACTTCGGTGATACAAGCGAGCTCATGCCGATCAGTGATGGTGACCGCGGTATGTGGCCGCATGTCACCGGACAACACATGTTCCCTGTCCTCCGGACTGACGAATGCAAGTAGCGTGAGCCCGGTACTCCCGACATACAGCGGTGAGCGTCGTCCGATCTCGACTCGCATCCGCACCGGTTGCGTGCTTTCAATCTGTGTCACGTTGATCCACTCGAGGCCGGCGAGAACGCTCAAGGCCACGGTCTCCCCACTCAGCTCGTATAGCCGATGCATGTAAGGCACCGCAGTGTCCTGCAGGGGGCAATCCTGAATGACGCGGGCGCCGAGTGCTGCCGCGACTTGGCCCAGTCGGTAGGTGCGGGTGACCGGGTCGTGGACCAATAGCCCTCCGTGGTCGACGAGAGTCTGCAGGATCCGGTGAACCACCGATTTCGAGATACCGAGCTTACGTGCTAAGGCTGTGACGCCGAGTGGAGATTCCTCGAGAAACGCAAGGAGTACATCGGATACCCGGGCGGCGGACTCCGTGCCCGGGTGCTGTGCCTTCATGGGAGAAATACATCCTTCGTCGAGAATTTGACCAGGAATCGTCCTGCTGAGTCGTCGACATCAGCGAAGCACAAAATCGTCTCCAGCTGGACCAGTAATGTTCCGCCGGAGACGATTCCGAAACTATGTGTGCGTCACGGCATCGCTACTACGAGATCGACCGTCAGATCGCAGCCCGGCACCTCCTGACAACCAGGCGGGGTCTCGAAGAATCCGCTGGCCGGCAGTCCGTCGGCAAACGGGTCACGCCACGCCTCGAAGAATGCGGGTAGGTCGGACAAGTCGGAGAGGAAGGCGTCGACCTTGACGGCATTCTCGATCGACGTACCTGCCGCCTCGCAGATCGCGGCCACGCCGTCGTGTATCCGGTGCACCTGGTCGGCGATGTGGCGTCGGGAATGTGGCATGCCGCGGCGGCTCGAGGCCGAGTAGTCGCTGGCTCCGCTCGGGCTTCGACCGAGTTGGGTGGAGAGGAAGAGAAGTGGACCCGATCGCACTGCTTGCACACTGTGACCTAGCGCATCGAGTGCATTCGGGGTGTGGATGACCTGACGGTCACCACCCTGGTCTGGACGTGCCACCACCACATAGATCTCGACGTTGCCGCCCTTGACTCCTCCGATGCCGGAGCACGGCACCACGGCGCGGGCCGGTGGTTCAGTGGGCCAGTGCTTGCTCCAGACCTCGTCGACGGCTGGCAGGTTCCGCATGCCCTCAGGTGTCAGGTACAGCACTACTTTGACGACGTCTTTCCAGTGCGCGCCGGCGGCCTCCATTGTGATCCGGATCTGTCGCAGTGTCTCCTCGGTCTCCTGCGCTACCTGATTTCCATACCAGATATGCGCAGGCACACGTGCTTTCGGATGTAGTCCATTTTCGAAGTCGGTGGCGATGAACCCTGCACTGAATACCCAGGGGCCCGCCTCGACGCCGACCGAGTAGCCGCCGAGCGGATTGTGGACATCGTGCGCGTAGGCGGTCTTCGTGATCCCGGAATCGGCAAGGAGCGACACGAGTTGGACTTCGATGTCGGTGTCGGCGGCTACCAGTCGGTCGACCGGAAGCAAGCAGCTGGCGGGGCGATCGCTGAGCAGGAACTCGTCGCGGGTCTGGATGTACGGGTGCGAAACGCGCCGCCAGTCCTCCCAGAACAGATCGTACGGATCCCGCATCTGCTCGTGGCGCGATACGTCGCCGTGATAGCTGGGCTGCCACTGATTGATGGATACACCGGCGTCGAGGGATGACCCGACAGCAGTCAATGCGGCATCGAGCTTCCGATATGTTTCCCGCACCTGCAGTTTGACAGGATGTCCCGTCGACAGCGGCAAACCTGAGTCGGGTGCGGCAGCGGACGCAAGTTCGCCTGTAGCCCAGTCGGTTCCGGACATGGAAGCAGTGAAGGCGAATGGTCCGGCAGTGACAACGGAACTGCTGGGATACCAGTCGGGGAAATCTGCCCCGGGGATGTTGTGAACGGCACGACGTGCAGACATATCGATCGCTTTCTGTCCGAGGTCCGAGCACACAGAAATGGTGTCGGTACCGAGTAGCGGGGATGTCATGACCGGAAATGGTCGAGGTGGGACGGTGACCTGACCCGTCGGCAACGACAGTCGATCATGGCCGCAGGATCCAGTCAACTCAGGACGGAACGAACCCCACAATCCACTATTGTCCCTCTCAGCGGAACACTGACCTTTCAGGCGATTGCACTCATCGCCACAGCTACTGCCACCAAAGCTGCGGTGAAAGATGTTCTGTAAACACGTTATTAACATCGGCCACGTTGATCGAAACAATCTACCGCCTAGCATCGGAACCACAACAAGTCGCTAGATCTACTACGTTCCGCTCAGCGGTACACAGTCGGGACCGGCAGGCCCGCACATCCCTGCCCACGCTTCCAGCCTCGGAGACCCCATGCAGTCATCGATCTCGCGGACCATCGATACCCGCTCCACCATCACCCGCCATCGCCGTGCCGGCGTTGCGGTCGTTGCCGCCGCACTGTCCGTCGCGGTAGTTTCAGGCTGCTCGCCCGACAGCGGAAGCACAACCGCCGCAGCCGCCGCTGCAGCCGCAGAATGCGAGTCCGCCACCCCCGTGACCATCATGATGGGCACGTCCGACATGGATATCTCGTACTCGCCATATGCGTTGCTCGCCAACCAACTCGGGTATTTCGCAGAGGAATGCATCGACGCGACCGTAACCACGACGGGCGGGCAGACCACCACCCAACAGGCGTTGATCGGCAAGGCTGCCGATATAACCCTGCAGACGCCGGACAGCTTGGTCGTGGCAGCGGAAAAGGAACGCCTTCCGATCAAGATGTTCTACAACCTGATTCCCCGATCAACGTACGAAATCGTCTCTCTCCCCGGCGGGGACGTAACCTCCGACAAGGACCTCGCAGGCGCCGTAATCGGCTTGCCGGCTCTGACGGATTCACTCAAGGCGTACGTCACGGCGAGACTCAAGGATGCCGGCATTCCCACAGACGGGGTGCAGTTCATTGCCACTGGATACGGCGGGACCTCGATGGAGGCACTCAAGAGCGGCCAGATCGATGCCTTCGTGGGCTGGCCCGGACTGTGGGCTGCGTACCGCAACTCGGGGTACGAAATGAGTGTTCTTCCCGAACCATCTTGGCAGACAGATTATTACGGCATGGGTATGGGTGCTCTCGATTCCTACATCGACGAGAACCCGGAGATCATCGAGGGAGTCAGTCGGGCACTGGCAAAATCGTCTGTATTCCTGTCCGAGAATCCGACGCAGGCAATCGAACTCTTCTGGGACGAGTTCCCGGCACGTGGTCCCCTACCTGGCGAGGACAAGCAAAAGTCCCAGGATCAGACCATGGCGGTACTAGAATCCACAATGAAACTGATGGACATCGGCACCGCACCGGCGGATCAGCAGTGGGGTAAGCAAACTGAAGAACGCTGGAAGTCGCAGGTGCAGTACAACATCGACGCCGGCCTGGTAACCAAAGATCTCGACCCGAATCTCTTCTTCACCAACGAATTCAACGAAGCCGCCAACGATTTCGATCGAGCACCGATCATCGAGCAGGCGGATGCTCAGTGACCGCCGCCGGCACCTCGAGTGCAGTTGCCGCCGAGCGCAGCGCAGAGCGCGGCGCGAGCATTACCGTCGAATCCGTCACCAAGGTTTTCAAAACCCGCGACGGCGGATCCATCCACGCATTGGCGGACTCCTCAATGACAATCGAGGCAGGAAGTTTCGTCTCCGTCCTCGGCCCCAGTGGCTGCGGCAAGTCCACACTAATGCGATTGATCGCCGGGTTGTCCACTCCAACCCAGGGACGAATTCTTATCGGCGACGCCGTCGTCAACGGTCCCAGCCCCAAGATCGGGATCGCCTTCCAGCAGGCAGTTCTACTGCCTTGGTACACAGTCGCGCAAAACGTGAAAATGCCCGCAATGCTCAATCGCACGCTGTCCAAATCCGACATCGACCAGCGTTGTCGGGAACTACTCGACATGGTCAAGCTCACCGGTCTGGACGAGAAGTACCCGACCGAACTCTCAGGCGGCATGCAGCAGCGCGTCGCCATCGCCCGGTCATTGATCAACAACCCCCCGATTATCCTCATGGACGAACCCTTCGGCGCACTGGACGCACTCACACGTGAACACATGAACGACGAGTTGCTCCGTATCTGGGAGATGACCGGAGCGACAGTCGTATTCATCACCCACGACATCTCCGAAGCGGTCTACCTGTCGGACAGAGTGATCACCATGTCGCCCCGGCCAGGTCGCATAGTCAGCGATCTCGAGGTCGGTCTGCCTCGCGACCGCAACGAGAGCACACGCACGCTACCCCGATACATCGAACTGACCAGCCACATCCGGTCCCTGATCGGTCATTGAGAAAGGGCTCCGATGAGTGCACCTTCCGTGGATACCGTGGTTTCAGGACTCGGCACCACATCCTCCCCCGACGACGCCGCAACGCCGGCTCCGCCCGTTGACAGTACTGACGACGACAAACTCACCCCCGCAAATGTCGCATTACTCATCGGCCGCAAGCTGGGATTACTGATCCTCCAGGTTGCCGCTGCAATCGCCGTGTGGCAGGCAATCGTTTCGATCTTCTCGATCAGTCCTCAGGTTCTTCCTGGTCCATTACCCGTGTGGGATTCGTTGATCGGGCTCATCCGTTCGGGGATCGTCTTCGAGGCAGGGTGGGTGACGCTGCAGGAAACACTATTGGGCTTTGTCATCGGTGCGGCACTGGGAATTGGCTTGGCCGTCCTGCTCACCGAAGTTCCCGTCCTGCACAGACTCGTCAATCCCTACATCGTTGCATTTCAAGCAATGCCCAAGATTGCGGTTGCCCCACTGTTGTTGATCTGGTTCGGATTCGGTATGACGTCGAAGGTCGTGCTTGTTGTCGTCATGGTGTTCTTCCCAATTCTGGTGAACATGTACACCGGCCTCAACAGCGTGGGCAAGGACCAACTCGACCTCATGCGCGCCTACCGAGCAAGCCGATGGGACACGCTACGACGGGTGCGTATCTATGCAGCACTACCGTTCCTCCTCGCCTCGTTCGAAGTGAGCTTCGTACTCGCACTCACAGCTGCAGTTGTCGCCGAGATCCTCGGTTCGGGAACCGTCGTCGGACTGGGAACGCTGCTGCAGATGTACAACGCACGCGTCGACATGGGCGGCATGTTCGCCACCGTCGTAGTGCTCTCGGTGATGGGCATGCTTCTCTATGCCTCCGTCAAGATGGGCTCTCGATACCTACTTCGCTGGAATCAGAATCCGGGAAATTAATGCCGAAATCACTCTTCGAAAGGAAGGCCTGAGCCAGTGGCGACAGGACTCAAACAACGCGGCCGCGCCAACTTCAACTTCCTCGCCGACCTCGCCGCGTGGAGCGGCAAGGAACTCCAGGCCAAAGCTGAACAGGACCTCGAGGCCTTACTCGACGGCATAGATCTTCCGGAGGGCGAGCAGCAGCGCATCCGCGCAGCCGCGGCCCTACTCGAACAGTCACAGAACTACACCTGGGACCGCTTCTACACCCGATTCTCCGGTGAACGCCAGTTCGTCGCCGCCCGCGAGGCCTACGACGACGGCACCGACATCGTCGAAGCCGAGTACTCCGCGAACGCCGACAAGGGCGGCGATATCGTGCTCGATCCCACCATCGTGCCCCCGAAGTACTGGAGCGAGACCGAGTTCCACCTCGCGCCCGGTGGCTGGGAAGGTCACGCGCGTATGGGGTTCATGATCCACGATTACGTGTACGACTTGTTGTTCGCCACCGGCGGTATCGGAGCGGTAAAGCCCGGTGAGTCGTTCGCCGATCAGCGCTACACCGCCGCCCAGCAGGGCCGCGCCGATCACTACGACCGGATCCTGGAACTGGGAATCGGCACCGGCCGCTACGCCGCCGCCATCCAGCGCGCCTACCCGGAGGCAAAGATTTCCGGTGTCGAACTCGGCCGCACCGAACTCGAACACGCCAAGCTGATCGCCGCCCGCAACGGCTACGAGTGGGACCTGCGCCAAGCCGCCTGCGAGGCGACCCCGTACGAGGACAACACGTTCGACCTGACGACTGCGTTCATCCTGCTGCACGAGGTGCCGGTTCCCGCCGCCAAGGACATCCTCACCGAATCGTTCCGCGTCACCAAGCCCGGTGGGGAAATCCTCATCGCCGACGTCGCCCCGTACCGCTACCAGGATTCGCTGTTCCGGTGCGTGGTCCTGGACTGGGAGACCGAAAACCGCGACGAGCCGTTCTGGCGGGGTGCGCTCCTGCAGGACCGCGCACAATTGCTGCGGGACGCCGGTTTCGTCGACGTCGAGGACTACGGCGTCGGACCGGGCAACTATCCGTGGGTCACCCGCGGTGTCAAACCTACCGGCGCCTGAACATTCGTCCGAGAACCATTCCTAGAGAGGGACTTCCAGTATGTCCAGCCCGTCTTACCTTCAGAACGCGACGAACGACGAACTCGCGCGTATGGTCACCGCTCTCACCGAGGAACTGTGGATCCTGCGCGACCGGGTGATGACTCTCGAGCAGGTACTCGAGGACGCCGACGTCGTCACCGTGGACGACGTCGATCTGCATGAACCCGCCGAGGCGCTTGACGCGCGTCTGCGCCGTGAGCGTCAGCGCGTGATCCACAAGGTCCTCGGCGCACCCCTGGCGGTGGCCCGATGACCACCACCGCGACTCCCGCTTCGCTCATTGCCGATGCCGAACTCCATTCGCTCGGAACCATTCTCGACCTGACCGGAAAAACTGTACTGATCACCGGAGCCGGGTCCGGCATCGGACGCACCCTCGCTCTCGGGCTGGCCCGAATGGGCATGAACGTCGCGGCAGTCGGGCGCCGCACCGAGCTACTCACCGAACTCGAGATCGAAGCTGACGCCGCAGGTCTTTCGATCATCGGTGTCGTCGCGGACGTCACCGACGGCTCACAGATCGATGCGGCGGTAGCCACCACCGTCGAGCGGTTCGGCGCATTGCACTGCGCCGTCGCCAATGCGGGCATCGCGGCCGTCGAGCCAGCGATCGACATGGCCGAAGACGCGTTCCGCTCCGTCATGGACACCAACGTCGTCGGCGTCTTCAACACGGCTCGAGCAGCAGCGCGGGCGATGTCGGACGGTGGATCGATGGTCCTCACGAGCTCGAGCTTCGCCAAACGCGGGTTCGACCTGTGGGCTCCCTACAACGCGAGTAAGGCTGCCGTGTCGATGCTCACCGAGACGCTGGCCAGCGAATGGGCCGGTAGCGGGATCCGTGTCAATGCAATCGCCCCGACCGCGACTCTCACCGACGTCAACGCCGAACTCTTCGACGACCCCGAGTTCGCAGCCGGGGTCATCGCCGGGATTCCCGCCGGCCGGATCCTCGCCCCGGCAGAACTGTTGCTGCCCACAGCGTTCCTGCTGAGCTCACGCAACGCAATGCTGCTGGGTCACACGTTGTACGTGGACGGCGGTCAATCACTGTGACCTCGCGGACCGTACTGATCCCGGAATGGGTCCTCACCGGCGACGGTGTCGTTCGAACCGGATGCGCCGTCGTCGTCGAGGACGAGAAAATCACGGCAATAGTCTCCGCTGACGAGACAGTAGCCGACGCGATACGCATCCAGCTACCCAGGCATCTCCTGATGCCCGGCCTGGCGAACCTGCACACCCACGTCGGTGCTGGCCCGATTGCTCGCGCTATCTCGGAGGATTACTCCATTCCAGCGGGAATGCCTTTCTACGTGCCGCTTTCACAATTATGGAAGCACGCGTACAGCGATGAGTTGCGTGATCAGTATCGGTCCGTTGTCCAGTGGGATCTGCTGGCGATGATGCGCACCGGCACCACCACCGTGGTCAACCATGCCTCCACTGATGCGGAGGGATATTTCGACATCGCACTCAAGTCCGGTGTGCGAACGTTTGCAGGCCCGACCGTCCCGCTGAACGTCACACATCGACTCGGCCGGCTTCAGGACGGGCACGCGCATCGCCGCGACCTTGCTGCTCTCGATAGCCAGATCGACGAACTCGCCGACATGCGAAAACTATTCGCGCAGTGGAACGGTCGAGATGGCAGAATTTCGGTCCTGCTCGGCCCCGCCGCCGTCCACGCCGTCGAACCGACAGTACTCGAGTCGGTTGCGAAGCTCGCAGACGAGTTCGACTGCCTGGTAACAACGCACCTGTGTCAGGCTCCTAGCGAATTGTCCGAGACGAATCGACGATACGGATTGACGCCACTGCGGGTCCTCGATCGCATGGGCCTGACAAACCATCGACTGCTCGCCGCCCACGGTACCTACCTCCCCGACGCCGATCTCGAGCTTGCAGCCGATTCCGGTATGACGTTGGTGCACTGCGCTTCCCGCAAGGCCAAGGAGGCGATGATCTCTCCGTCCGTCCGATTCCGGGATGCAGGCATCACCGTCGGCTTGGGCACCGATGGGTTCTCGTGCGACATGGTGGAAGAACTCAAGTTTGCGGCGATCCTGGGCAAGATCGGTACCGCCGCAACCGATCGCCCCACCGCATTCGAGACAGTGCGTGTCGCAACCTCCGGAGCTGCAAAATCACTGGGCCGCAGTGATCTCGGTTCCATACAGGTCGGAGCAACAGCCGACCTCATCGCCATCGACCTGTCCGGTCCCGTGACCGGGCCGGTCTTCGATCCGCTGCAGACACTGGTGTACTACGGCAATGGCCGCGACGTGGCTTTCTCCATGATCGGTGGACGAATCATCATGCAGCACGGCCGATTCACCGGAGCTGATCTCGATTCTGTGCGCCGCGCCGCGCAAGACGCACTCGCCGGCATCTGGGAGCACGCCGTCCGTGAGGGTCTCATTGCGGAGGCTCTCCCATCAGCGGTTGGTCGCCCAGTTCGAGGGGTACCGACATGCCTGACCTGTTGAGCTCGCTCGCGGTTAACGCAGTCCGCGCTCCACACGGCCGTGCCCTGGTTTCGGCGAGCGGCCGAACCCTTAACTGGAGTCAGCTTTCTCAGCGCCTGACGCGCTTGGTCGCCGGTTTCCGCGAACGCGGTCTCGAACCCGGAGCGCACGTCGCGATCGGCATCTATCACGGCACCATTGCGCTCGAACTCTATCTCGCTGCGCAGGCTGCGGGTCTGGTGCCAGTGGTTCTCGGCCGTGGACTAGGCCAACACCTGCCAGCCGTCCTCGCCGATCTCGATGTACGGGAGGCATTCCTCGGGCCGGAGTGGGATGTCGAAACCTCAGCTAGCACTGCCCAACTGTGGCGCGTCGACGATCCCGAGACTCTCTACGCCTCGATCGACAGCACCGCCCCGACCTCGTGGGTTCCCGAGCGCGCGGACGACGCGATCTCGTCGATCCAGTTCTCCACCGGCAGCACCGGCATCCCCAAGGGACTAGTGAAGACTGTCGGCGCGGATTGGTACGACGCGGTCAACCGCTGCCTCGCAATGGGCGTGCGCCCCGGAGACAGTTGGGTCGCCGCCGCACCGTCCAATACGAACGTCGCGATCGGCGCGTTCCGATGCACGATTCTCATGGCTGGCACGGTACTTGCACTCGACACTGTGTCGCCGGAAGCTATCGACGCGTTGACGGTCGACGGAGTCTCCATCCTTCCGCTGCAATCACATGACTGGCGTCAGATGCTCGAATCCGGGAAAGCGCCAGCACTTCTCGATCGTGGCCTCCGGTTGGCGATCGCCACCGGCGGAACCGCCACCCCTGCCGTACTGGCCCGCTTGGACGCCTTGATGGCAGGCCACGGAGACGTCCTCAACATCTACGGGCTGACAGAAGCCGGATCGGTCGCGGTGTCCACCTCCGCGATCCGCGCGCTAGCAGGCCCCTTCTGCGTGGGCATCCCCGGCCCACTGGTGCAGATCGATGTCACCGACACCAGCAATGACTCCACCGAACCAGATAACACCGACGGTTGGGGCAGAGTACGAGTGCGTGGGAACACCGTCTCTCCTCGCTACCTCACCTTCGGAACCGAGCCGAGCGAGGACATTGGTAGCGTTGATGGCGTTGACGCAGGTTGGCTCGATACCGGCGACGTCGGCCGGTTCGACGTCGCCGGTCGGCTCGAAATCGTCGGCCGTTGGAAGGACGCATTTCGCGTGGACGGGCGGTGGGTGATAGCGGGCGAACTCGAAGCTGCCGCTGCCGCAGTGCCTGGTGTCAAAGAAGGAGTCCTCGTCGCTACGGGTCGCTCGGACACAGCCGACTGCCACGCAGTCGGCTACCTGTACATCGCCGACACCGATCATCCGGCAGAGGAGCAGATCCGTACTGCGCTCGGCACCGTCGCATCGGCAGTCGTGCTGCGGGTCGACTCGCTCCCCCGCAATTTCGGCGGCAAGACGGACCGGCGTACTGCGTGCGAGATTCTGGAAGCAGCGCTGTACAGGGGAACGCTCAGGTGAACCGAGGCAGCCCCGTGAACAGCGCACCAACCTCATATCACGCAGGTATGCCCCGCGTTCTCAGTCTGCTGATTGCGGTCGCAACGGCATTTGCGGCGGCAAATCTGTACTACGTGCAACCCCTTCTCCCAGCACTCGCGAAAGACTTCGCGGTATCCGATTCGGTGATCGCGCTGGCGATGACGGCCGGACAGATCGGATTTGTTGTCGGTGTGTTGTTTCTCCTTCCCCTCGGCGACGTGCTGGCACGTAACCGACTTGTACCAGCCATGCTCACCGCCGTGGCAGCAGGCCAGCTACTTACCGCAACCACCTCCACCACCGCCGTAGTCTTCGGTGGGGCAATAGTGATCGGGATCGGGTCGGCTGCCTCGCAAGTACTGGTGCCGTTCGCCGGAGCCTTGACTCCGGCAGAACTCCGCGCCACTGTAGTGGCACGGACCGTCGGCGCGCTGTTGACCGGGATCCTGCTCGCTCGGCTGGTTTCCGGTGTCGTCGCGACCGCAGCGGGCTGGCGTGCGGTCTACGTGGGGTCGGCAGTCATTCTGGTCGTGCTGGCGGCGGCGCTGCTGCGGTACGCACCGGGAGAGAATCGAACCCTGGTGACCCGGCCCCATTACAGGAGCCTGTTGACCTCGATGCTGACGTTACTGCGTACCGAAACCTGGTTGCGGTGGATCATCATCTCAGGCGCCGGCACTTTCGGCGCCTTCAGCATGTTCTGGACAGCCATACCCTTCCTGCTGGCAGGTGACGAATACGGCTGGTCCCCCGCACAGATCGGAGCACTCAGCCTTGTCGGGATCGGCGGCATCCTCGCTGCCCGCCGAGTGGGTCCGTGGTATCAGCGAGGATTGTCCCGAAATGTCACGATCCTCGGATTGGTCTTGGTAGTAACTGCCTTTGCGCTCGCCATCCCGGGCGCTCACCTGCTTGCAGCACTCGTCACCGCGGCGATTGTGATGGATGTGGGGGTGCAAAGTGTGCACGCGATCAATCAGTGCACAGTGGTCGGGTACACCGAGGAAATCCGCAGCCGCGCTAATGCCATGTACATGACGCACTACTTCCTGTCCGGAGCGATCGGATCCGCGCTGGCTCCATGGCTCGCCGATGCCGGCGGATGGACGGCCGTATGTCTAGCTGGTGGCGGGGCGGTCTCCGTAGCCGCGTTCGCGTGGGTGATGCTCGGACGGTCACTGGCCCGTCCGTCACGTGACTCCGGGACCACGTCGTCGCGTGCGCGACCAAGTCCCGTGGGCGATGTCATCTGATCTACGCACGACTCGCCAACATGTCGATGCACCCCGGTGCGACCTAGTTAAGCTCTACGCAGGCCGACTCGTCCGCCTGCGGCGCGCATCGCGTCGCTGTACCGATATCGAGAAATGCGAATCAGCCTCCGGCAACACCGTCCCAACGCAACGGCCTCTAATGAGGGCTATCCGACTCCCTATGAGGCAGGGTGAGGTTTGGTAGTCGCCTGTGGGTGATCGCCGAGCTCCTCTGAGCCGTGTTCGAGCTCTGTTGGACAGGCCGTGCACCCACCAGTGGGCCGTATGCGCCCGAACCGGCAAAAGAGAGACGCGCATCCGTGATGGTACGTCGCGAGATCCGCCCGGGGTGCATGGCTCGGACGGTTCGCGTTCCATTCGTCGATGTTCTTTCGCAGTCCATCCGCGTAGTTCGAGGGTCACCTGTCGCGTAGATCAGATGACCTGCGCGCAGTCCGAGCGGCGTGCATAGTTTCCGCGGCCTGCACATCATCTGGAAATATTTTGAAATCGTCGAGTAGGTGTCACTCTGCGAAACTCGTACTATGAGGCATGATCCCGTACGTTTCCTTTTCGGCGCCGCGGCATTCCCGACCCAACCCCGGGTTGCGGCGCCCAGCCCCGCCGATGCGACATCCCCAGACCGTTGGCGGGGCAACATAGTTGACGCACTGTCTCGACGAATCCGCCGCACGAACCACCTCATTCATCCATACATGCTTTCGGAGTGGCTTCGGAAGAGGTCTTGAATTCCGACGAGAAAGTCCTCGCCTACTTTCTCGACTGAAGTCAAATATCGCGACTCCACGAAACTCGGGGTACATCAAAGTCTCCGGACTCGCCGGTGCGATTCAGATCGAGGCCGAAGGCACGGTATTTGAGTCGGTGCGCAACTGCTCCCCGGATGTCAGCTGAGGTTCTCACGCCAAAATTCGGGGAGCAGTTTCAAACCAGAGGGTGCTCACCACCCATCTGAGTCGTGTCGGCAGCAAAGACAGAAATCAGGCTTGTCCGACGCGGGTTCGGCCAGTTTCCCGGGAGCCGGCAACAAGCGGAAACGCATACTCTGCCATCTGGGCTTGGTAACTGGCGACCGCCTCAACCAGTGACGTGTGAGTGCTCGAGGCTTCAGAGAGCGTCCGGGTCAACTCGGATGCGTCCCGTATCGCGGTGTTTGCTCCCATCGCCAGTACCGGGCTCATCGCGTGGATCGCATCGCCGATCAGCGTGACGCGGCTCGGTTCCCAGTCCCGTACAGCCGCCGCGGTGGAAATTCGTAGGGGCAGAAGCGATTCGGTTTCCCAGCGCGCCAGAAGCTGGTGTATTTCCGGGTGCCATTTGTTGTCGATCAACTGTTCGGCCACATCGCGCAGGTCTCGGTGGTCGAGTTGGCGCAACGCAGCGGCCGTCGGCATGGCGGGATGATCGGCGGGAGCTCCGACCATGAATGCGAGGTAGTCGTCGACGGCGGTCAGGTCGACGGGCGGGTTGCTGTTCAGCCCCGCCACATCGGGCCTCTGATTGAACTGCACCGGCCCCATCCCGATGTGGGGTTGGCCCGGCCCGCCAGTGACCACAGTGAAGATGCTCTCGAATACCCACTGGGGCAACATATCCGAAATATTTGCGCTCAGCGGTATCTTGCCGTAGATCAGGCGCAGCCCAGCGTCCTCAACTTCGGCGTCCGGGAGGAGAAGCTTGCGTACCGATGATCCGACACCATCGGCACCGACCAACAAATCGGCAGTCACGACCCGGCCATCAGCAAACCGAGCACTGACAGTGTCATCCGATTCCAGACAGCTCACCAGGTGTGCCCCGAAATGCACCGTCTCGGCAAGGCTCGACAACAGGATTTGCCTCAGAGTGGAGCGATTGAACGACAGAGGACCAGTAGCGCCTGCCGAGCGACTCTGCGCAACTGCGGCGGCATCGGACAGCACATCAAGATGGCGATTTCGAACAGTCACTCGTGGCGGCGGTGATCCCGCGGTGGCCAGCGCCAACTCGTACAGATACGGGGGCAAGCAGTCCTTCAAGCCGCCCAGACCGGGCTGGTCGAGCTGGATGCGGTATCCCTGCGGACGGGCACCCGAATGCGAGTCTCGTTCGTACACTGCGACATCAAAGCCGCACCGGATCAGGCCGTGTGCGAGCACGAGACCACTGAGTCCGGCGCCGACAATCATGACACGATTTTTTTGCATAGTCCTGCCTTCGTTTCTTTCTCACGAAGGAAGCACTGGATTCCACGGAGGGAATGACGCCACGAAGGGGCGCAGCTCTGAAAGACCATTCTGGAGCTATTTTTTGCGCGTTCCAATTAACGAGGGACAGATTAGCCTCGACGTACCCAACACGTCAACACCATCACCGTCCACATCTGCCGAGCACCGATAATCGCGTCCAGCCCCACCAACCCGCGTGCAGTTCCGCACGAATCACGACGGCCCACACGGAACGATCGGTCAGGAAGCGACGGCCTGGAGGAAGAGGCGGTAGACGGCCAGACCGTGCTCGAGGCGTCCGCTGTCCGGATCGTTGCCGCCGAGAAGGTAGATCCGCTGCCAGTCTTCGTCGAATTCGGCGAAGACTGCTCGCGCCCATGCTTCCGCTCTGTCAGTCCCACGTGCCGGCGGGCTCCTGACTTGCTGTCGCTGCTTGTCACGGTCACCGTGACGACGGTCCCGGAAGCGGCCGGGTCCCATCGCCGCTGCGGGGCGTCGAATCGGCGGGAGGTGATCACGGCGGTGAGGGTGACGTTCTCGGTCGCGAGCGCTTCGGCCACCACGGTGCTCGAGGTCTCGCCTTCCGCTCCGGTGGTGAACGAGGGAAGTTCGAGGTGGTGCGCTAATGATCGGGATCCGGAAGGTTTCGATCGCTATCTGAATCTCGATGCCTCACCCCAATTCTCACTGGAGAGCATCGGCGTCCGAGACCAAGCGCCTCTCGCACGAAGCCCAGACTCATCATGGTGTCGCAGCGTCCTCACGTGAGGAACTACAGGCCGAGTTCGAACACGCCGACAATATCGATCCCGACGTGCCGCACGCCGGCCGACATGAGCGCCACGGAGACGACGGCAATCCGGTCCACTCCGATAACCCGGGTCCGCGGCAGCAACGTCTCACGGGGCGAAGAACCGGCCCGGCACGTCGATGATGCTCCGGCACCCGGCCAACGACACACGCCCCAGTAGGCGGGGAGTTCGGCGATCAGATGAGGCCGGTCACCTCGAGTCCATCCAGAGCTAGGTTGGCCGTACCCAGCAGCAGGTTCATCTCACCGACCGTGGCGTCGTGGGTCGCAGGATTCTGCAAACCGAAGCTGTTGACCAACGCCAAAGTCCGTACCGACTGGAACATCAACGTGGTGGCCAACTCATCGCCGAAGATGTCGCCGACGAACCAGCCCGTGAACAACCCCTCGAGGTCGGTGCCGTAGGTCTTCTCGAAGCCAGAGACGATCCCGGGTGTCGCGTCCACCAACGCACCGCCGAAGGTATAGAAATCCTTGGTGTTGTCCGCGGTGGTGCCGATGTTGACCAGCGCTTTGGGGAAATCGATGATCAGGTGCGCAAAGATGGCGCCCGTGACAACCCGTCCGGGACTACGGTCGCAATCCTCGGTGAGCGCCAGCGCAGCGGCCCAGTGTGGTGACGGAGTCCCGCCGGTGACGAACTTGTGCAGGTCGGTCAGGTACAACCGGACCACCTCCACGGCAAGATCGCCGGCCCACACCGGATCGTCGTACACCCCCGAATCGATACTCGGGCCGACGAGACTCAGGATCTCGTCGAACGCCAACGGGAAGGTGCCCCGATAGTCGTCGGAGTGGGTGAGTTCGCCACGCAGGGCGGCGATGCGATCTCGAGCCTGCTCGAAGGTGTCGATACCGGTGGGGTCCGTCAGGGCGGCGAGTGTGCCGTCGAACTCAGGTGCCGAAAGGGGTACACACGCCGACGCCGCAGGTGCCGCGCCGACGGCGGGAGCGGTCAACGTCGCGGACCCGAGAACCAGCGCAACCGTCACGACTGCGGCTCGAAGTGTCGTAGTGAGAATCACAGCCGGACACTAACGCGTGCTGTGCGCTGTCAGCAAGGCAGAAGGTGGACCGGTTCCAGGAGTTCACGCTGCTGCTCGATATGAACGACGGAGCAGTCTGCGTCCGCGTCCCGTGATCGAGCGGAAGGTCCAGGGGTAACCCGCACTTATCGGTCGCGGTCTCGATGTCGCTTAGGCAGTCCCACAGCGCCAGTGCGCGCTCTACGGCGTGGTGGGCAGCCCCGATGTGTTCCGCAGCTTCCCGGCCCGCACATCCCGCCGAGCCTGGTGTGCGGCTGCCCTACATCGGTTTGGCCACGAACCTGCGCAGGCGGATCACCAGTAATCACTCACCCGCTGCGGACCGTCCACCCTGCCCCGCACCCTCGCCGGGCTGCTGCTCGATACCGAGTGCTACCGGCCCTGGCGCACCGACCGTGTCGTCCTCGTCAACGAAGACGAAAACCGTCTGACCACCTGGCACACCAACCTTCAACGACATCTCGGGCATGTTCAGTCACACTAGGGGCATGGATCACGCGTCGGGTCGACATCGAGCAATACTGTACGGGTATCCGCCCGCTTAGCTAGAGCGCGTAGGACGTCATTATTCCTTTGTAGGACTTGGGTATCGGCGGCGCGAACTCGTTGCGTGTGCTCGTGGACAGGCCGAGGGTGAGCAGGGACTCAACCATCGTCACTGCTGCGGTGACTCCGTCGACAACGGGCACCCCCAATTTTTCGGACAGTTCGCGGCACAAGTCCGCCATTCCGGCGCAGCCGAGGACTATGACGTCGGAGTCGTCGCGTTCCAACGCGTCGAAGCATGATTCGAAGATGATCTTTCGGGCGTCTGGATTGTGATCCAAGTCGAGAACCGGGATCTCGCAGGAATGAATGCCGAGGCAGCTGCGCTGCATTCCGTAGCTATCCACCAAATCGGCTGCGCGGCCTCGGGTTCGGCCCAGAGTGGTGACGATGCTGAATCCACGACCAAGGAATGAGGCGTAGTGCATGGCGGC
Organism: Rhodococcus sp. IEGM 1366; assembly: GCF_033142425.1. Taxonomy (NCBI): domain Bacteria; kingdom Bacillati; phylum Actinomycetota; class Actinomycetes; order Mycobacteriales; family Nocardiaceae; genus Rhodococcus; species Rhodococcus sp. IEGM 1366. The sequence continues at coordinate 44,664 of NZ_JAWLRZ010000020.1, read as the reverse complement.
CTCGGCGATGGCCACGACCGGGCCGGTCGCCAGCTCGCGCGCAGCGTCCAGACCGGGATCGCCGAAGCACGCGATGACGTAGCCGTCGACGCCGTCCATCTCGCCGCCAGCGATTTCAGCGAGAATTCCTGGAACACTGAGGGCTTCGTCGTAGTGACTTTCGATGGAGGCTGGACCCATGGCGGGGCTGACGGCCTCGACGAACGTACCCGGGCCGACAGCGGCCCGCGCGCATTCCTCGATCTTGGCGGTCATTGCCCACGTGGTGTTGGGGTTGATCACTTTGATCTTCATGATTGTCAGTTCACTCCTGTGGGTTCGGGGCGGATACGGTTTTGACGGCAAGTGATGTGCGGTTTGCGAGCGACCACGACTGGGTCACCATCGGCGCTGTCCCTGGCCTGTCACGGCAAGTTTCTTATAGCGGATGGCGACGGCTCGCCACTACGTGGCGCAGTTCAAGAAGAGTTCGCCAACAATGCGGCAATCGCCGGGGGCGAGTTGGCAGATACCTGAGCCCCCGGCGTCTGCCTGAGTCAGGAACTCAGATCGATCTGCGTACCGACATCGAGTTCGAGTGCGCGATCGATGACCAGTCGGGCAACCACGAGGTCCTCCAACCCGATACCCGTCGAATCGAACAACGTGATCTCTGACGGCGCCGACCGCCCGATCCTGCGACCGGTGATCACATCTCCCAGTTCGATATCGATTGCGCTTTCGGCGATTGCGCCTTCGGCGATCGCGAGTATCGCGTCACCCGACTTCGACAGGGCAGTCGGCCTGCTGTCGACGATAATCCGCGATCGCGCCATCGCCGTTCCGTCGACCTCGCGCTCGTCGGGTCGAGGAGCAGCGCCGACCACGTTCAGATGCGTTCCGTCCGTGAGCCAGCGGCCGCACAGGATCGGATCGACCGACGGGGTGAGCGTGCAGATGATGTCGGCTTCACGCGCGAGCTGTTCGACCGAGTGTGCACTCGTCACCTCCAAGCCCAGGTCCTCGATACCTGCCCGGAACTTCTCGACCGTGGACTTCGATCTGGACCACACAACGACGCTGTCGATGTCGCGGACGCCGACTATGGCGCGGACATGTTCGATGGCCAGGTTGCCGGCTCCGACAACGCCGAGCACCGAGCTGCCCGGGCGCGCCAGGCGCTTTGTCGCGACGGCACTGGCTGCAGCCGTTCGGATCGCCGTGATCGCGCGGCCGTCGAGCACCGCTACACACTGCCCGGTGCGTGTCGACGTCACTAGCAGGGTCGATCGTTGCCGGGGCAGTCCGCGGTCGCGGTTCCCTGGCAGGTCCGAGAGGACCTTGACCACTGCTAGCTCAGCGGTCCCGGACTGCGCCATCATCGGTATGACCCGGCCGTCGTCGGCGCTGTCCATCGACGTCGGCGCTGGGTTTTGGGCAATCCCTGTGCTCAGGTCGGCCAGCCCCGCTTCGACCGCGTCGAAGACGTGTTGCCGGTCGAGCAGTGCCGCGATCTCAGTATGCCGCAATACCAGTGCCATGCCCGTCAGCCGACCGTTGTCAGTTCTGCGCTGTCGACGATGTGGGATGACACCAGGTCTGCGAACTTCGGCGCTGTGCGAACCATTCCCTCTTCCTGGAGGATTCGCATCCACCGGTCGCTGGCATCGCCGTCGATTCGTACGGTGTCCCAGGTGTTCGACCGTTGAATTCGTTCGCATGCAGCAGAGAGGGTGGGCAGTGCAATCTGCGGCCAGTGCTCCGTCAGCAGCGGCTCGAGTTCCTGAACCGGAGCCGCCTTGACCACAGCCATCGCCGCACTGAGTGCGGTAGTGAATCGAATCAAGTTGTCGCTGAGCTCGTCGAAACGGTCTGTGCGGCAGTAATAGACACTGTTCGGACCGAGTCCTCCGACATCGGCGTATTCGACAACGATCTGACCCAAGCCCTGATCCGACAAGATCTGGGCGGTGGTGATGTCGAGAATGATCGCGTCACCGAGTCCGTCCTTGAACAGTTCGACGAACATCGGCGTCGAGAGGTCACGCAAAAAGGTGGTGCCGGCAGAATCCACACCGCTCTCGCGCATCATGCCCGCGGTGATGGCGTAGGGGGCGCTACCCCCGATCCCGGGAGCAAGGACCGTTTTGCCGGTCAACAACGACCAATCAAAGTCGCCTGACGGTGCCTCCCTCATTACCAGTGCCTTGGGGAACTGGTGATTGAGCTGTGCGAACACGGTGAGTTCCCGCGAAGTCCCCCAGTACATCCCCGGAACCCACAAACCGCCGAGTGCGATATCGGCGACACCGCTGTCCAGATCGTCGAGGACACCCGTCCACGGATCGCAGGCTTTTGCATGCACCGACAGTCCACGGTCGGCAAACAGTCCGGCGTGGTCGGCGTAGTACTCGGGCAGGTAGTTGAGTCCGTGGGCTGTTGCCGAGATGAACAGTGTTTCAGTCATGGTGAGATACGACCTTCTCTATCGAATAATCTGGTAGACAATCTATTTCGAGTCAACTACTACGTTTTCAGTTACCTCCTCCAGCGACTTGTTGAGAGTCTCGGGACCAAATCGGGCGGCCACCACCAGGAGTGCGTACATTCCGGCGATCATGAAGAACACCCCGGCTATGCCGGCGATGTTGAAGAAGAAGAGCGCGGCAAAGGGCATCACCGCTCCGGCGATATTTCCGATCCCGTTCACCACTGACGTACCCATGGCGCGAATCGATGTCGGGAACAACTCCGGCGTCCAGACCGACAACATGGTGTTGAGCAACATCGTGAAGAACTGGAAGATGGCCCCGAGCACGAGGATGAGAACGGCGTTCTGCGCGAGTGTCGCGAACGCGATCGCGGAGATGCAACCGAGTACCGCCGCGGCCATAACTGTCTTTCGGCGCGGGAACCGTCCGGCGAGATAGCAAGCAGCACAAGCACCTAAGAGACTTCCGATATTCATGATCATGGTGAACAGCAGCGAATCCGAGAGTGAATATCCGCGCGACATCAACAGGATCGGCATCAGGAACAGAAGAGTGACCTGCGCCCCGAATGACATCCACGACGCGGAACCGATCGCCACTGTCCGGCGGAGGTTCTGTCCTCTGAACACCTCTGTGTACGAGGTCTTGGTTGTGGGAAGTACGTCATCCAACGTTACGAACTGCTGTGTGGGTCCCGGATCACGAAGGCCTGCGATAGAACCGCTCGCCAAGCGTGTCAAGCTCCGATTCGCTTCTTCCACACGACCTTTCGACAACAGGAATCGTGGCGATTCGGGAAGGTAGCGGCGAAAGAAGACAACGAGCACCGCGGGTAGAGCGAGGATCACGTACGTCCAACGCCAGGAGGTGTCGTCTCCACCGAGGACGTTCCCGAGCGGGCCGAGAACCATGAGGAAGAATCCGAAAGAAACGATGTTGCCGATGCCGCCGGACGAGATGTTGAGCGTGGCCAACATCCGGCCGCGGTGCCGGGTGGCCACCAGTTCGGCGAGAATTGCCAGGCCGACCGTGAACTCACCGCCGAGTCCGATTCCCACCACGAAACGGCTGGCCAGGAGCATCTCGTAGTTCACCGCGGCGGCACTGATCAACCCACCCAAGGTGTATACGAGCAGGTTGAGGCTCAGAGCAGTCCGCCTGCCCCAGCGGTCGGCGATGTAACCACCGATCAGGCGGCCGGCGAGACCGCCGATTACCGTGACCGTGTTGATGAGGGTGAGCTGGGCGTTACCGATACCGAGTGAATCCTTGATCAGTGGCCCCATCGCCCCGGTCGAGTTCTGCTCCAGGGTGTCGAAGAAGAGCCCTGCCATCAGCAGGATGATCACCGCTGCCTGCACACGGGTGAAGCCAATGCGATCGAGCACGCCCGACAATCCGGGTGCAGGCACAGCCGAGGGTGGGGTGGGAGTTGGCGGCGTGGTCACCGAAGTAGGAGTGGACATTGCGAGCTCCGGAGGTGGAGGAAGCACCGGGACGGTTGTCTACCGGCGAGTCGACTTCGGGATGTCAACGAGACGACTGCCTATTTTGTATACGACCAGTGTAACAATGAGGTTATTCGATGCTAATTGCACGTAAACTGGCTATATTCGCCATCAAGTCGTATACGACTTATAGCAAAAGTGGGACTAGTCAGAAATACTGTTCGTCGCGGCGTAGATGCTCGTCCATCAGATAGCCAGCCTGCACGGAGGCGCCGCTGAGAATAGCTGCGGCGAGCGTGGCATGGTCGCTGACCGACGCCTCCGGGTCGTCGCCGAGACCCCAGGCGACACGTCGATTAACCCCGGCCAAGATCTCCCGCAACTGGTCGTTGCCCGCAGCGATCACGATCAGATCATGAAATGGTCGCCCGACGTCCCCTGCCGGATCGATTCGCGCACCATGATCTGGCGAGTGATGGTGTCCACGTTCGGCGACCGCGCTCAGCTCAGCTGCCACCGAGCCACCCCTGTTCGCAGCGGCCAGCTGCGCCGCGAGCACTTCGAGACCTCTGCGTACCTCGAGCAGTTCACGATTGTCTTTGCGCAGCGTCGTCGACACCGTCGCACCGCGATAGCGGACAATGGTGACAAAGCCTTCACCCTCCAGCTGCCCGAGCGCCTCACGGACCGGAACCCGCGAAACCCCGAATTTCTGGGCGATCGCCTCCTCGACCAGACGCTCACCCCCGGCAAGTCGTCCCGCCAAAATATCCTCGCGGAGAAGACGAGCAATCACATCACGAGGAGATTCGTCCTCGCCCACGCTGTGCAGATCCACACCGAAAGTCTAGAGCGCGTCTCCTTTTGGCCCTGGTGCGGCTCATGATTGCCAGCGTCACTCGGGAGAGAATCGCTCATCTCGTGAGGAATCGTCATACTGCCATACGTGGCCGGTTGGATGTCCTGGGCATCTGGTCGACAGTGCCCCCAGTCAGCACTTCTGATGGTGCGGCAATCGTTGTGAGCACTGCACTACGTGCGCCTGGTCGAGACACTGAGCTTCAAGTCCCGACGAATCCGATGTTGTTGTCTACGCTGGGTAAATGCGAGTGGACGGTATCGACGACCACCTCATCGAGGATGCAGGAGAATTGGTGCTCGATTCCCTCGACGTTCTCCTCGAACGTGTAGCCAGCCGACCGGAATTCGCACCTAAAGCGGGCTCCCCACAATGGCTTACTGAATGGAATGACCGCGATTCCGATGCGGGCCGTGCCCGCGTCCGTCAACACGTGCTCCTCAGAATTGCTCTTGCTGCTGCCGCTCACATCACCCCGCGCCCTGACATCGAGCTAGCCCGACAGATGGGCATCCCTGAGGACGTGATCGAACGCGCACAAGGAGTGCGCCCTCGATCACGGAAACGTGAGGGCCGAAACATATCCGATGAATCTCCCGTACAACCTGCACTGTGGTGAGGTTCGAGCAAAAGCACCACGACCACCCAGAACTTAGATGGAGGATGCCCGCTCGAGGCAAACTTGTCTGCCCACAGCTGCCACGCCACCGCTGCGCGCCGGCTTGCCAACGAATATGCAATCAACAGTCTCCGTGACCGGAGTCCAATCGCGCCCGACGCCGTCGAAAAATATTGAACCCCAAAGACTTCTGGATAATTCGATGAACGGTCATGGCGCAGGGATACAACTAAGAGACTGCTCAGTCTTGCGGCAAGAGTCCGGTTCAGCCAACACCGTTCTTGTACTGAAGCCGAGCGAATCGACGCCGACGTTCACAATGCCGAGGCTTCACCGATGTGCGTGAACTGTATCGAAACCTGTTTACACACAACATTTTTCATCGGGGACCGATCGGCACTATCGCCTACTCGGGTAGCAGGTCCAACCTCGCCCGCCCGCCACAAAAATGGCCCGCCTGACGTTCGTCAGTAACGACCAGACGGGCCGTGCGCACCCTCGCCGGTAGGAAAGAGTACGCAGTCCACGGTTCGCTCAACCCGGGCAGCCAGCCCTCGGCATCGCCGAGAACCCATGCCACGCCGACCAACGACACGCCAGGAGCGTATCGCGCCGGCGATCTACGCCGCGCGCAGACCCGGCCCGCCGAAATTTCGAACCTTTCCGTACCTGTTCCCGAATCATCCAGAGCGGTCACCGACGAGGCCGTCCCCGTCGCAACGGAAGGCTCGATCCCCAACGCCTCACGCCACCACGTTTCGCGTTCCTCCGATTCGGTCCACACCACCACACCGCGATCACCGAAATCATGCTGTGCTGCTTCACCCACGTCTTCACGCCTGATATCCCGTTCTCATCCCACGAAACGCGCCGTGCCCGCGGCGCACGGCGCGCGGCGCGCGGGAGAACATCGCGTTCCACCATCCCAACGGGCAGTGTCGTGCGCAGCAACTCACCGCGAACGGCCACAAGCGTTGCCCGCAGCGACCTCCAAAGCCTCTCGAACACAGCATGTGTAATCGCGCTCCACACACGCGGCGAATGCAAAGTGCCTCGCTGCCGCGGCCACACTCACAACCGTAAGCCTGATGTCCGGCGGGATGATGTCCGGCGGGATCGCACTCCTCATCACCGTCGAGGTGCACCCCGACATCAATCCCGCCGATCGAGACCGCCCACCATCCCAGCACGAAGCAGGCTTGCGCGCAGAAGCCCGACGAACCTACGGACAGCCTGAACACGAAGGCACGACCGTCACCCCCACCAACGGCATACAAAACGTGTTCCATACTCTTCCCACACGCACCACCATCTTCAGCCGGTGCATGCTTCCTTGCCCGCAGCTATGCACGCATCCTTGTGCGCAGCCATGCACGGCGGGCCGGAAGGCAGCGATCAGCGACTCGAGAACAACGCACCACACACCTCGGCCGATCGGCAGCCCAACTCCTGTTGAATACCGCCGGTTTCGACGACGACATTCCCCTGTCGGGTTCGTATTCACGGTTCGGGTATACGAGGGACGTGCGGCATTTTCAGGCGTGAGGCTGCCGCGCACTACCCGCCAACCGCCCGCCACGGGCCGGAAGACGGGCAGAAGGAGACCGCGCACCGTGATCTACGTTCGGTGCGCTCCGCTCACCGGCGCTCCGCATTCACAAGCTTGTGCCGGTGAGCTTTCCCGAGTCAGTCGACAAGAACCTCAGCATGTGTGTGGTCCGCGGACTGGATGTGGCTGTGACTGGCACGTTTTGATGCCGAAATTCGTGCCAGAGTATGTGCCGGCGTGCGTCAACGCCCTTTCGACACAGCCCCTGAGGGAGGAGTTGATGGTCGGGCGCAGTGACTCCCTGTGGCAGGCACACAATCCGCGGTACACCGCCGATCGGCGCAAGACGCAATGGAACGTGTCGACGAACCTGGGCCGGTCCAACCGGTCCAGGTGGGACGCAATCGACGACAACAACGCAAGACACTGCCGTTTCCCGCAGTGCCGAAGCATGTTTCGACTCCCCCACCCTCGACGTCGAGCGCTCAACCGTCATCGTCGGTGACGCCACGGTGCTGTCAATGCTCGGCCACCCGCCATGTTCGAGGCACTGCGAGACGCGTGTCATGTCCTCGTCAGAGGGTTCTTCGCGGATCTTTCGAGCCAGCAAGGTCCGCACGCGGTCGTGATTGATGTGCCGATCCGGAGATTCGTGAGCGCGCTCAATCGACAGAGCGACCACTTCGTCGATCTCCTCGTCAGTCAAACGCCGCCTCAGCACTGCAAGCAACGCAAAATGATCCTTGTCAGGAATGCTTGTCGGATACGCACCGCGCAGCCACTCAAGCACACTTCGCACAACGTGCATCCTCATCGCGACCTCCTAACTTGATCGACATCGACATCGAGAGCGCGCTCATCCGTGCACGCCACCGCCTCCAGGCGGTTGCTGTCGGCGGAGAGGATCGTCACACCCCCGCCATGTCCGCATTGGAGATCGTCGCCACGATCTACCCGCAGCACCGGCTACCAGGCGTCCAGGAACTCAGATCGCTTACGCGGACGGGGCACGAGCCGAGCGTCATGATCGACTCGTGCTCGTTCAGGGCGTCGTCATGCCGCAGAGATCGGTACGACGACAATCGAAAAGGCTCATTCCGGGTTCGGTGTCGGTCCCACCGTGGCGAAATGCCTGCGGTAGTCGGTGGGTGTGACACCGAGGTGGCGGAGAAAGGTGCGGCGGAGGGTTTCGTCGCTCCCGAATCCGCTCCGCCGGGCGGTCGAGGTCACGCTGTGGCCATCGAGCAGCAGTTGCTGAGCGCGGCCGAGTCGTACCTCCTCCACCCACCGGGCCGGTGTCGTCCCCAATTCGCTACGGAACAGCCTGGTCAGATGCCGGGTACTGACCGCGGCGGCTCGAGCCATCGCCGGTAGTCCGTGATCGGCCGACGGATCGTTGCGCACCGACTCGATCACGGCGTGCAGGAGATCAGAGGGCTCCACTGGGGTGGTGTGCGTCGCGAACTGCGCCTGCCCGCCCGGACGCCGCAGGAAGACCACCAATTCGCGAGCGATGCGGCGGGCAGATTCGGCGCCATGGTCGTCTTCGACGAGGGACAGCGTCAGGTCGATGCCGGCACTGATCCCGGCGGAGGTGACGAACCGTCCATCGCGCACATGGATCGCATCCGCATCGACATCGACGTTGGGGTGTCGCCGGGCGAGCGTGTCGGCGTGACGCCAATGTGTCGTTGCCCGGCGCCCGTCGAGCAGTCCGAGTTCGGCGAGAACGAACGCGCCGGTGCACACCGACGCGACCCGTGCCGCTCGGGCGGCTACGGCGCGGGTAGTCACCAGCAACCGGGGATCAAGCGGCGATGTGGTCAAGCACTCGCCCCCAGCCACGAGCAGCGTGTCGACGCGGCCGACGTCGCTCGCCGTGACAGTGCCGCTCAGCAACATCCCCGTCGAGGTGGTCACCTCGCCGCCGTATGGGGAGATCAACACAACCTCGTAGTGGTGGCCGAGGACAGACGCCTGATGCAGAACCTCGGCGGGGCCGCTCACATCGAGCATCGTCACACCGTCGAAGACCACGAACCCCACCCGATGCGTCATGTCCAGATCCGAGGGCTACTTGTCTGAAAGGACATGGCATCAGGTTACGACCATCGACCATCCTGGAGAAAGGTCATCGACGGACACGAGAGGACGAACCATGAGCGAGACGATCGCAGGCGTGCAAATCCCGGACAGCGCACTCGCCCGGGAAGCCACCGAACTGGTACGTGAAGCAGCTTCCCCGCTGCTGTTCGACCATTCCCGGCGCGTATACATCTGGGGTGCGCTGCGCGGCGCGGGGGACGGACTGCAGTTCGACCCGGAACTGTTGTACGTCGCAGCGATGTTCCACGACCTGGGCCTGACCGAGAAGTTCCGCCGCACCGATCAACGCTTCGAGATCGACGGCGCCGACGAAGCGCGTCGCTTCCTGCACTCACACGGCATCACCGGCGGCGAGGCCGACCGGGTCTGGACGGCCATCGCGCTGCACACCACACCAGAGATCCCCCTGCACATGTCGGCCGAGGTCGCTCTCGTCACACGCGGAGTGGAACTCGATGTCCTCGGTATCGGCTATCACGCGGTCTCCGACGACCAGCGTGCCGCCGTGACCACCGCGCATCCCCGGCCCGACTTCAAGAACCGGATCCTCGCGGCATTCACCGACGGGATCAAGGATCGTCCGGAGACGACCTTCGGCAACGTCAAGGCTGACGTCCTGGCCCACTACGTGCCGGGATTCGTCCGGGGCGACTTCGTCGAGGTCATCAAGAATTCGGACTGGCCCGAATAGACCCGATGGAACCAACCGCGAGCGCCTGCGTCCGCCAGGGCCGCACCGCGGGCGACACGAACCCCTGCGCACGAGAGACGGGCCATCGCCCACCGACCCGGTGTGCAGACTCTGCCGTGAAGTCGTACGCCATCTCGATTCCTGACCTGCGAAGGCCACCATGGACGTTCCCCAGCCGAACAGTGTTGTCACCGATTCACCCGATCGGGTGCCACCTCCCCGCGGGGCGGTGGGAGCGCAGACACCCGTCACCGCTCCCGGAGCCGACGTGGACACCTCGATATGGCGGGTGGTCGACGACCCGCTGATCGCAGCGTCCGCCGCGGGGGCGCTGTCCGGTTGCAGGATCGCCGTGAAAGACCTCTTCGCTGTCGCCGGTCACGCCATCGGAGCAGGCAACCCCACCTGGCTCAGTCATGCACCGGTCGAGCCGGAACACGCTGCGGCCGTGTCGCTTCTGATGCAGGAAGGAGCGGACATCGCCGGGATCGCGCAGACAGACGAACTGGCGTGTGGTCTGTTCGGAGTCAACCCGCACTACGGAACGCCGCCCAATCCGGCTGCACCCGGGCGCGTCCCCGGCGGTTCGTCGAGCGGCTCGGCCAGCGCCGTTGCTCTAGGTCTGGCCGATATCGGGTTGGGTACCGACACCGCCGGTTCGGTGCGTGTGCCGGCTTCCTACTGCGGGTTGTACAGCCTGCGACCGACACACGGAATCGTCTCCAACGCCGGCAGAATCGCCCTGGCCCCGTCGTTCGATACCGTCGGCTGGATCACCCGGACACCGCAGATGCTCGCTCGGGTATCCGAGATACTGCTACCTCCGCAGCACACACAACCGATCGAACGACTACTCATGGCCACGGACCTGTTCGACCTCGCCGAGCCGTCGGTGCGAATACTTCTGCAGCAGGCAGCCCGACAACAAGCGAACCGGATAGGCATGCCGCTGCAGGACGCGACGAGCACATTCGCCGAGCACCTTGGCACATGGGCCGAAGCTATGGGCGTTGTCCAAGCCGCGGAAATGTGGCAGGTACACAGCCGCTGGCTGCAGATGCACCGGGACGCGGTCCCACCGCGAGTCGCCACGGCCATCACCACCGGCGAGAGCATTCCGATCGACTATCTCGTGTGGGCGCGGGACACATTGAGCCACGCCCGAATCATCCTCACCGATCTGATCCCGCCGGGGACCGCGCTCGTACACCCTGCGGCCCCGACCGCTGCTCCCCCGCCCGGCCATGCAAGTTCGGACCTCGGATTGCGAGCCGCCACAGTATTGTTGACCTGTGCGGCGAGCGCAGCGGGTCTACCAGTGCTCACCACGCCAGGCACGCAGAGCGCGGACGGTCCTGTCGTGCTCAGTGTCGTCGCAGCAGCCGGAAGTGATCGCGCTCTGGTCGCCGCCCTCGCCGAACATCGCGAGATCTCCGAACCCGAACCCAGGCAGCATCCCTGACACGCAGGGCCACTCCACCCGAGGGCGGTTCTGCATCAGGTGGTACTGGCACTCGATACCAACAAACATTCGACTACACACGCCGCGAAGCACCCCAGAAAGCACGCACACCATGACGACCCGACTTCCACACCTGATCACCACCGTGCCGACAAGACGAACTCAGAGCTCGCGCGACGGACGTTGTACGTTCACGACACGAGGAAGACACCCGTTCCAGCGACACTCTCGTAACCCGTAGTCATCGATGCAGTTACAAGCCCCGCCCCCGTAAACACGCTCACGGCATCGCTGTAGGGGATTTCCAGCACTCCGGAGGCTCCAGTCACAAGGTTCCGCCAGTGCATCCAGTACGTGCCCTTCGCATCGGGTGACATGGCAGGGAACGTGACAGTGCCGGGCGTCTCGCCCGTGATCGCCACCAGGTTCGATACACAGAAGATCTGGAATCCGCAGGCCCAGATGGTGTTGGTCACGAACAGTGGAATCTGAAAGGTATTCACAGTGGGCGACGCCGACGCATGAGGAAGCAAACCTGTTACAGGACCCACAGCTAAGCCCGCGGCAATGACACCGATACCCAGCAATCGCCGCAGACTCCACATCAGGATGCCTTTCGTCGAGCAATTCGGCCTACGAACACAATCCCCATCCTGCACCACCCCCAGCGTGCGCAGCATCGAGTCTGACCACCGAAATCGTGCGGTAGCGAACGCCGCGCTGTGGAGCGCCTCCGAGTGAACATGCGCCGTTGAAACCAACAAAGCATGCCTCAAACTAAAAGGTAATCCATTTCTTTCAGCCGTCCGGCATCGGTCGAGGCCGCGTACGAGAGAACCCCGCCTTTCCCAACCGAGCCGATTCAGGCCAACCATCCCGAAAAGCACCACGATCGTTGACTTCTCGGCTACAAAGTAGTCATTCCTTAACACGCCCATCATGGGTGCAAGGACGAGAGGGCGTGGGCATGACGAACGGCCGAATGAAACGAGTATCGGAATCAGGTGCCCCACACCGAGTCGGAGGATTCCGGTACTCCCGCACCGAAGACGAGTGGGAATGGTCCGACAACGTCGCGACGATGCACGGCTACCGCCCCGGGGAAGTAATTCCCACCACCGAACTACTGCTCTCGCACAAACATCCCGACGATCGCCACTACGTCGCGCAGACGTTGGACGCGATCCGCACCTCGGGCGGGCCGTTCAGTAGCCGGCATCGCATCGTCGACACCAACGGTGTCACGAGATCAGTGATCGTGGTCGGCGACAGCAGCCTCGACGAGCACGGCGAAGTGACCGGGAGTTCCGGCTTCTACATCGACGTCACCGAAACCCTCGATCGCACCGTCCAGGAATCGGTCGACGAACTGGTCGACGAGATCAGCAGCTCCCGCGCAGCGATCGAACAAGCTAAGGGGATGCTGATGATCGTGTACGGCATTTCCGCCGACCGGGCCTTCGACATTCTCATCTGGTGCTCGCAGCAGAAGAATGTCAAACTCCGCCGCATATCCGAGCAATTGATCGCCCGCGCCCGCGCCGACTTCGTCCTACCCAACGGACTGCGTTCGCAATTCGATCATCTGCTTCTCGGTTCGTGACCGAACGACAAGGGATTGAACTGCTGTGTGGTCGGTGTCTGCGGCTGACTGCTTAACCACAGGCACCTGGCCGAGGGCCCTCCATCACGCCATCGGCGTGAAACCATTTATACCGCCTGAAAGAGCGCGAAAACACCCCTCCGGGTGGCCTGTCCGATACCGAAGAGCCCGGCCGGAGCCCATCCCACTGCCCACCGTTGCGAGGGCGCCCGTGCAGACTTCAGCCGCGACCTTCACTGCTGCCCGCGCCGACGCGAACTGTGAAGGCTTACATACCACGATTCGTCGGCCATCGAAGTTTGCTCTCGAGTCGTTCATACCTGCAAGTTGGCGAGAATCGATGCCCGAGAGCAAGAGCCACGGTCACGCCAAGAGGATGACACCGATCCTTACCTCTGCGGTCCACCGAAAGCTGGACCTCGATGAACATCCCGAATTGAGATGTCGGGGATGTTGTGTCGCGTCAGCTCGTAGCAGCGGTCCGGATCGGGTTCGGCGACAACCGCCTGCTCGGCGCCCACGGACGAAATCTTTCTGCCCACATACCGATGACGAGAACGAACCGAAACCACCGAAATGTCGTCCCCCCGCGCCAAAGCAAAGGGGTACGAACGTGTTTACGGAAAACACCCGACGATCCTCCGGTTGGATAGGCCACACATCGTCGACTCGGTCAACAGACCTCGAGCCCTGGCATATCTAGACGGGCGTGATGTCACCTAGCTTCCATGTCCAGTCGAAATAGGGCTCGAGAGGCCCGTAGAACCGGAAGTACGAGAACCAGTGCCGACCCGCGATGGTCTGAACCCAATTGGATTCCTTCCCTTCCGGGGGACGGACACCCTAGTGACATCGCAGTTCGAAAAAATGATGGACTCGATCGAGGACATCGCATCCCCGGCAATAATGGACGAGTTCCGCGACACGGTCATCGCACCGAATGTGGCGTCGATTCTCGACAACATCGTCAACACCGTCGACGAGGACATGATCGACGAGATCGAGGATTTCATAGGCGCGATCTCGCAGGAGCAGGAAGCCTTCGTTGCGGATCTGATCGCGGCGAATCCTACGTTGAAGGCAAAAGTCCAGGCGGCGGTGAGCAGCGTGAAGCGGGCCACGGGAAAGGCCGCAGGAAAAGCTGTCAGCACCGCGAGCGATCACAACCTTGGCGTCGGTCTGGCACTCTTCGCGGTCTCAGGCCTGATCTTCACGGTGCTGCTGGTCGTGCCGTCCGAAACAATGGAACGGGCGATGCAGTTCACGACGATCGCGGCGCTGGTGTACAGCATGTACATGCTCCACGAAAAGACGTAGACCCCACGATCCGGTTACGGCGGGCACGCCCGGATCACAGCGCCGGCCAAGCTCAGCAGGGGTGTCAGTGGTTGGTGAGCGTGTCGGTGTCCACATGCACACCGACATGGACACCGACCTTGCTACCAAGATTGACCAGGGCATCGAGAGAGAACTTACTCAACTTTCCCCGATAGAGATCCGACAAACGCGGCTGAGTGACACCGAGATTCTGGGCAGCAACAAGCTGCGACCAACCAAAACGGTCGATCTGCCCACGGATCGCAGTCATCAGATCCGCGCGCAGTCGACGGTTGTACGCCTCACCCGAGGTGTCACTCACCGCCTCCCACACGGACGCCGTCTCGACAATATCGTTCTCACTCATCACTTCTCCTTCGCATGCGCCGACGCCGCCCTGTACCGCTGTCGACCCAACTCGATGTCAGACTTCGAAGTCTTCTGCGTCTTCTTCTGAAAACAGTGCAACACGTAAATCACCCCTTCGAAACGGGCAACATAGAACGTGCGGAACGCTCCATCCGACGTCCGGACTCGGATTTCGCGGCAACCAGCCCCGACGTCCTTCATCGGCTTCCAGTCATCCGGATCCAACCCCTGCTGCACTCGCCCGATCTGATACCCGAGATCGTCCTGCACATCGGCCGGAAGGTCACGCAAGTCGTCGAGCGCACTGCCCACCCACCGGATCGGTTTCTCATCGCCTCGCTCCACCCAACCACTATATATCAATACTGATATATACCGCAGTCGTCCACATAACCACGATCGGGCACGGCATGCCGCCGGATGGTCAGAGCTACGGACCCGCCCCAGATGTGGACGGCTCCACCGCACCTAAGGCCTCGGGTGATTGCACTATCGGCGGCGCGAATCTCGGTGACGGGGGCGCAGAACTTGCCGCCGGAACGAGTGCACGGCAGTGCGCGGAAGTCACGCCGGTTCTCTTGGCCGGTCAGCTCGAGTGGCCGCGAAACCACAGACAGCGAAGTCCAGCGGTAACGGCGATTTCTTCGATCAGAAGGCCGCGACGCTGCTGCGCTCCTACCTGCACGCTGCCGCTTTGGACGGACGTCGACTCTCGGACGTCGTTGAATGGTGCGAATCCACGACTGCCCTCGATGCTCGCGACATTCTCAAGCAACATCACCCCGAATGGGAACGGACGCTGAACGAGATTCTCGACGCGAAATCCGAGAAAACGACCTCCAGCATTTTGATGGTGTTGACCTCGGTCATGGGACCGCTGGCCTCGCCAGCACTGTTGGCGGCTGTGGACTGCCCTGCCGCGAACTCGTTCGACGTGGCGGACTTCGTCGAAAAGGGCACCGGCACCATGTACGTGCTCTCCGAAGGTGGCAACGGCTCGGTGGCACCTTCGCGGCCGCACTGGCAGCGGAAGTTTTCTTCGTCGCGAACAGGCTCTCGCAACGTCGAGCGGGTCGAAAATTGGATCCGTCGCTGCGTCTGGTCCTCGACGAACTCAACAACGTGGCACCGATTCCGGAATTGCCGGCGAAGATGTCGGACTCGGGCGGCCGCGGAATCCAACTGTTCGCGTTCACGCACAACATTTCGCAGACCGAACGCCGCTGGGGTCCCGGCGGTGCCCGCGAACTCGCTGGTAGCGCGAACGTGCGTCTGATCCTGCCGGGCTTGCTGGACACCTCCACGCTCAAGGAAATTTCGACGCTCCTCGGCTCGATCGAAGAGTTCGTGCTCTCGTCCCCCGTCTCCGGGCCTCGCGGCATGGGCACTCAGCGCGGCGGCAACCTGCAACGGCGGCAGGTGATGGAGGAATCGGCGATCCGCGAGCTCGAAGAGGGAACGGCATTGATGATCCGTCGCAACAACCGCCCGGTCATGCTCAAGCTTCCCGGCTTCTGGGAAGACCCCGACATTCGCGATGTGGTCGCGGCATCGGAAGCGCAGGCAATCGTCGTGCTCGATCAGGGGTTCGTGTCATCGTCGCCGCCGGTCGAAGTTTCCTCGATCAGCTGACCTCAACTCACCACCAGATTTCAAACAAACACCTACTCAACAAGGAGTTGCAGTCATGGTTCAAGGTCGTCGCAGCAGCACCAAGCCTCGGGGCACCAGTTCGTCTTCCGCGCAGTGGGACGAAGTCGGCAAGGCAGTTAAGGAAGGCGCGGAGGAACTGCGCTCGATGGCACAGCGGCAGCGGCTCGCACAGATCGAGGCGGACGCCGCCGATGGTCCGTTGGTGGAGCTGTGGGCAGCCGGTGATGACAAGGTCGCTTCGTACGCGGTGTGTGGTCCGGATGGACTGGTTGCCTGGTACGGGGAGTTTTATGAGGAAGACAAGATCCGCAAAGAAGGCGACCAGAACTCGGCGGACCTCTCGGCGGCCGGCAAAGCGGTGTTCCTGGCGGGCAAGGTCCGCGAAGAACTCGAAGTGTCGGCACTGACGGTCCGGATTCACGTTCTCAACCATCATGTTCGGGCTGATGATCTGATGCGGGCTGCGCTCGGCGCCGGAGTCGTCGTGGAGATCGATGTCGACGACGACACCACCGCATTGGACTGGTGCCGCGAACCTGGGTCGAAGTCGTGGCGGGAAACGAAGCTCGAACGCCTAGTCGTTGCCGACGCCGATGCCGATACTGCTGCAGAATCAGATGGGGAGGGGGAAACGGATTCCACTGTGGAATCAGAAGAACGAGAAGAAGGCGTCGACAACTAAATAAAAGGTGGGGGATTAGTGATGGACCGCTACGCAGACCACGAACAGCCGTCCGAGATGTCGAACCAAGAGTTCAACGACGTCATGATGAAAGACGACGCGAAGAACGCTCTGCATTTATGGCCACGACCGAGCAATCTGCTGTCGCTGCTGACGGTGGTGTACGGCAACGACGTCGAGAAAATCACCACCTGGCTCGATGACCCGAACACCGAAGTAGACGAGTACCTCACCACCTGGGGCTTGACGCCGCAGATCACCCGGTTGGATATGTTTCGGCGGGCGGCAACACGGGCCGGAACAACGTTCGCGCAGTTGTGCGCCGAAACCCGGGCGCTAGCCCTAGCCCTAGCCGGAGGCGTTCCCCAGAACGCACAGAGCTTGGACGCCACGGGGAAAGAGGTTTCCGCAAAGAGTGTCGAGGAGGAGGGCACCCGATGAACGACGAGTTCGAGGAAGAACAGCTCGAGGACGATGTCCCTGCGCGCATCTATCGGTGGGCGGATCTCGACGGTGAGCAGGCTGCGGAGTTGTGGGCCGAACTCATCGCGTGGGTGAGCTGGTTCCGCCGGCGCTACTCGGTGCCCGGCTCGGATGCGGTGATTCCTCCGTGCTGGTATCGACATCCGGTCGCGGTCGAGGAATTGACGGCGTTGATGGTTTCGCACCAGAGCGCCTACACACTCGACGAACCGGGATCGGAGCTCTCGGCGCTTCATGTGCAGTGGCTCTGGCCGACGTTGCGTGATCTTGCGGAGCGTGCCGGATACAAGCGTTGCACCGATCAGAAATGTGGTTTCACGCCGCCGGAGATCATCGATGACTTGGACGGTTTGGGTGAGTGGATCAGCAACGACATCGCTGCCCGCCACTGATCTACCTGCCCGAACGCAGGCAATGTGGCTGTTCACTCCCTGTTGAGAGTGAACGTTTCGGACAGGGCATCAGTCGCACCGAGATTCAGTCCGTCGGCAGTGCACTGCCGGTGACGGTGAGGGCGAAACGGTAGGGCTGACCGAGAACACCGGCAGTCGGGGTCTAGGTGAGAGTGAGTGCCTGTTCGATCGCGATAACCGACACCACGTTGCTGCCCCAGTTGGTGACGTAGGCGCGGGCACCGTCGGGGGTGATCGCCACCCCGAACGGATAGGCGCCGACCACGATGGGTGTGGTGGTGACGGTGTTGTTGGCGGTGGTGATCACCGACAGCGAGTTGCCGTAGTAGTTGGTGACGTAGGTGCGGGCACCGTCGGGGCTGATCGCCACTCCGAATGGATTCGCACCGACCGCGATGACGTCCACGACGGTGTTGGTGATGGTGTCGATCACCGACACCGAGCCGCTGTTCTGGTTGGTGACGTAGGCGCGGGCACCGTCGGGGCTGATCGCCACCCCGGACGGATTCGCACCGACCGCGATGATGGCAACGATGTCGTTGGTGATGGTGTCGATCACCGACACTGAGCCGCTGTTCTCGTTGGTGACGTAGGCGCGGGCACCGTCGGGACTGATCGCCACCCCGAACGGATAGGCGCCGACCACGATGGGTGTGGTGGTGACGGTGTTGTTGGCGGTGGTGATCACC
>NZ_JAWLRZ010000020.1:0-26150 GCF_033142425.1 Rhodococcus sp. IEGM 1366 | reverse complement strand
GACAGCGAGTTGCCGAACTGGTTGGTGACGTAGGCGCGGGCACCGTCGGGGCTGATCGCCACCCCGGACGGAAACGCACCGACCGCGATGATGGCAACGATGTCGTTGGTGATGGTGTCGATCACCGACACCGAGCGGCTGTTCTGGTTGGTGACGTAGGCGCGGGCACCGTCAGGGGCTATTGCCACCCCGTACGGATTCGCACCGACCGCGATGATGTCAGCGACAGTGTTGGTGATGGTGTCGATCACCGACACCGAGTTGCCGTAGTAGTTGGTGACGTAGGCGCGAGCACCGTCAGGGGTGATCGCCACCCCGGACGGAAACGCGCCGACCTCGATCGTGTCCGCGATGGTCCGGGGCCACCACGCATGCGGGTGGGGTCGTTCGACGGTGGCGATGGTGGTGTCCCCCTTCGAAGGTGGAGAGTGTCAGATGGTTTGTGTACGAGCGATCTGACACGAATGGTGCATCATCGGGACCTATGCCTGTTGACAACAGTCATGTTCACAACATCATGCACCCCACAGCGCTGAACCGCGTGCCAAAGCTCATGACTTCGAAGCCTTGATAGCGTCGAAGGTGGTACTCGACAAAGGTGACAGCCAAGATCGACGCCGGTCATCTGCAGATGACCGGCGAAGGCGGCTTTCTACAGGAAATGGACTCCACACCGAACTGTCCACGCACCTCGGATACGACCAAAGTGACAGACCTGCGGCTTCACAGCGACGGAAATAGCGAGGACCTCGGCAGTCGGAGCAAAGGGTGGACGAGAACATTGCTGCATGCAATTCACAGTCCGGTGTTGACGACGGTTGAAAACTGGTTCTGGCCCAATTTCCGTGACGGCTCGCTCTACCTTCGCCGCGCGTGTCGTTCCGGTAGGGCGTGGATCGTGCGGGAGATGATCGTTCTGGTGTTCTGAGAACTGTTGTGACCTGCGTGTACTTCTTCCGCATCTGTCGGGCGTCGACATCGATTCTGTCGATGCGACCGCAGGTGGAGTCCGTATTCGTGCGTCGCCGTTGCCTGTTTCGGCGAACTGTCCGACCTGCGGTGTTTCCTCGAAACGGGTCCACAGTCGGTACGAACGCATGCTCGCCGATACGGCTACAGCTGGCCGATCGAGTTACGTCGTATTGCAGGTGCGTCGGTTTCTGTGCTCGAACAGCGGCTGTGACCGACGCACATTTGTCGAGCAGATCGACGGACTGACCACGGCTTACGCACGGACCACTCCGCTGCTGCGCGAAATCCTCGAGAAGATCGCGCTGGCGTTGGCCGGACGAGCCGGATCGAGGTTGGCGTCTACGCTGGGAGTTTCCCTCGGACGCTCCACCTTGTTGCGGCTGCTCCGAGCGTTACCTGATCCGCCCACGACCACTGTCGAGGTGCTTGGTGTCGACGACTTCGGGCTGCGAAGGCGGCATCGGTACGGGACTGTTCTGATCAACATGGACACTCACCGGCCGGTCGATGTTCTCACCGACCGGAAAGCCGGCACCGTCGCCGAATGGCTGCGGGCGCACCCAGGAACCGAGGTGATCTGCCGCGACCGCGCTGGCGCATATGCCAAAGCAACCCGTGCTGGGGCGCCTGAGGCGATCGAAGTCGCCGACCGCTGGCACCTATGGCACAACCTCGCCGAAGCAGTGGAGAAAACCGTTGCAGCCCATCACCATTGCCTGAAAAAGGAGCCCGCGTTAGCCTGAACCTTCGATCGAACACACCCCCTCGGCACAACTGAGGATGATCGCCGAACAGGTACACGCCACCCGTCAGGAGAGTTCGATACTCGCCGTTCGCACGAAGAATCGCTTCGAGGCGGTCACAACTCTCAAGAACGAAGACATGGGAATCAGAACGATCGCACGGCAACTTGGACTGGCACACGAGACCGTTCGTCGTTTCTACTACACGAGCAGTGTCGATGAATTACTGGGCGTAGCGCGGGCCGGCATGTTGTCACGCACCGTGGAACGCGAAAGCTGCTGCGCCCCATGCTCGTCGGCCAGCGTGACGAGGATTCAGTAGGCGTGTGGCGTTGTTTTCGTGGGGCGTCGATATCGGCGGTGAGCATGCCGTCGATCGCATCGAGTCTCCATCACTGCCCTCCACCAGTTGTGGCATCTGAGAAAGCCAGATGTCACAACTCGCGGCTCAAGCTGTCATAAACACCCGGCTCGGCCCCCCGACCGCTACCGTGCCTAAATTCGCTTCGGTGACACGGGCAGGTCCGGCTCCAGAGTCGGTGCTTCGGCAGGCTCACTGCCGATGTCTTGGAGTTCCTGATCGGAATGGTCGGTTCCGGCCAGCACTGAGAATCCCGTCACCAGCAGCGCGACGATGATGTATAGCCCTAACAACCAGACCTGACCGGATCCGGCCGCAATGAGCGCGGTCCCGATGAAGGGCGCTGTGCCTCCAAAGATCGCGGTCCCGAGTTCCCGGCCAACGCTGACACCGCTGAAGCGCACGTTGGACGTGAACATCTCGGCGACCAGTGCGGCCATCGGCCCGAAGATGAGATCTTTGAGAATCGGCAATCCGATGATGATGGCCACCCAGATCAGCAGGGTGTTCCTAGTTTGGAGCAGCCAGAAGAACGGAAACACGTAGAGGATCGTCAGTGCCACACCGGTGAGCATGACCTTTCTACGGCCGACCCGATCGGACAGCCAACCCCAGAACGGAATCGTCACCAGCTCCAAGGCTGCGGCGAACCCGATCGACCAAAGCAGGACCGACTTGTCGATGTCCAGGCGTGAGGTCCCGTACGAGAGCACGAAGGATTGAATCAGGTAGCCCCACACGCTCACCCCCATAGCGACACCGATGACCCGAAGAATCGCACGAGGGTGGGTGCGCAGGGTTTGCAGCAGCGGGAAGCGAACGGTCTGCGCGTCCTTTTTCAGCTTGTTGAAGACCGGCGTTTCCTCGAGGCGGGAGCGGACGACGACGCCGAAGACGGCGAGCACAATGCTGGCCAGGAACGGGATACGCCAGCCCCAGCTCATGAACTGAGCGTCCGGCAGCATCGAAACGATTGCGAACACGACGGTGGCCAGGACGAATCCGCCACCCGTGCCCATCGACGGGATCGCCCCGAAGAAGCCACGATTTCGGCTGCTGGTGTTCTCCATCGTGAGCAGGGCAGCACCCGCGAACTCCCCGCCGACCGCAAATCCGCCGATCACCCGCAGCACGACGAGAAGAATCGGTGCCAACATCCCGACCTGGTCATACGTCGGAAGACACCCGATCAGCGCCGAGCTCACCCCCATCGTGATGAAGCTGAACATCAGGATGGGCTTTCGGCCGATCCGGTCCCCCAGATTGCCGAGGACGAAACCACCGAGGGGTCGTGCGAAGAATCCGACACCGAGGGTGGCGAAGGATGCCAGGGTTCCGGCAACCGAGGCGTCCCCGAACATCAGCGGGCCGAAGATCAACGCGGCGGCCAGACCGTACAGGTTGAAGTCGTACCACTCCAGAACGGTGCCGATCGTGCTCGCCACCATGACCCTGGAACGCGAGCTTCGAGGCGATCGGCTCACGTCGGTGCCACCCCGATGATCCTGGGAACCCCTAGGCATAGCTGGGCTGGTCGACAGAGGTGGAAGGCAGCACGTTGCCGTTGTCCCGCAACAATGCCCGCAATTGCTGGACATCCACGTCGCGGACCGAGGACTGCTCGCGCAGGGCCAGGGCGGCAGCAGTTCCGGCAGCCTCGCCGATTGCCAGGCAGGTGCCCATCACCCGAGCTGAGGCGAACACCGTCGAGTCGACAGAGATGGTGCGTCCGCTGAGCAGGAGGCCGTCGACACCTTGGGGAACCAAACACCCATAAGGAATACCGAACGGCTTTTCGATCACCGAGAGGTCGATGCCATCGCCGGTACCGGAATGGATGTCGATGTTGTATGCCGACTGAGCCACGGCCAGCTCGGCTGTCGCATTGTCCTCGAGACTGTCCATGGTCAGCCGGTGCTCGCCGCAGAAGTGGCGCGTCTCGCGGATACCCAACGCCGGGGCGATCTGAGAGATCTCCACCTCCTCGAAACCCGGGACACCACGCATGAACTCGACGATTTCCATGATCTGCTGATAACCGGTTTCCAGGCCGGCGGACAGTTCCAGCGGATCGGCAGCGTTGATCCGCGTGACGCGGGAAGTGTTGATCGCCAGGAACCGTTCCGAGGCCGTGCTGATGTAGATGAACTGGTTCCGCGGAACAGTGAAATCGCCGGCTGCCCTAGCCTTTTCGACCTGTGCAGTCAGGCCGATGAAGCAGTGGCCGCGTGTTTTGCGCAGGAAGTCCACGGTGTAGCCACCGGCGTACTCTTCTTTGATCCCCATCTCCTCGGGATGCTCGTCGAGGAAATCGAAGAATCGATCCAGGTCGTGTCCGGTGACTGTGAACATCAGTGTGCTCGGCTGCATGACCTGGGTTCCGTCCTGGCCGAGTTTGTGCGGCACGCCGGCCAGGTAGGCCAGATCGCCGTCGCCGGTGGCATCGATGAAAACGTCGGCATTGATGATGGTCTTGGTCAACTTTCCATACACCGTCGCAGCCCGCACGGCGCCGTCCTCGACGGCGACATCGAGCAGTTCGTTGTTGAAGAGGATGTCGACCCCTGCTTCGCGGCACATCTGCACTGCGATGATCTTGACCAGGTCAGGCGACACCGGCGTGATCGAGTTGTGCACCGGGCATGG
Source organism: Rhodococcus sp. IEGM 1366 (assembly GCF_033142425.1). Taxonomy (NCBI): domain Bacteria; kingdom Bacillati; phylum Actinomycetota; class Actinomycetes; order Mycobacteriales; family Nocardiaceae; genus Rhodococcus; species Rhodococcus sp. IEGM 1366. Next base: position 21,428 of record NZ_JAWLRZ010000020.1, on the reverse strand, counting down.
GAAATGCCCCGGCGATCCGCCAACCTCGACAAGTCGGTCGATCAGCTCCTGAGCGATACCGCCCAACGCTTTGTTCCCCGAGCGGTCCAGGTACCCGAGGATCCCCAACCCTGAGGCTGCGGCACCGCCCAGCGCTGAAGTCCGCTCGACAATGATCGTCCGAGCACCGGCACGTCCCGCCGCGATCGCCGCAGACAGTCCGCCCGGCCCTCCCCCAATCACAGCGACGTCGTACTCGACAGAGTTTGTACGCAATGTGGCTGACACATTTACCTTTCCTGCCCGTCCAAGGGGCGATGAGTTGTAGGGATGCCGTCCTCACTGCACACCCGACAATTCGTTGAGAAACCAGTGAGAAATCGATTTCCCAGAATGTAATGACCGTCACGCCCGATGTCAATGGGGGGCTTGATCGATTCCTCGGATATCGTTCGACCTATGGAAACGGGTCCGCGCGGGAACGTCGGATGACGAACGGGAACGCAACGCTGCGCGAGGTCGCGGACGCTGCCGGAGTGTCGGTCCCCATCGCATCACGGGTACTCAACCAGGACCCGACCGTCCGAGTCCGGGACGAAACCCGCACGCGCATCCACCAGACCGCGGAGAAGCTCGGATACACCCCCAACCACGTCGCTCGCTCACTGCGCGGCTCCCGGTCGGGCGCGATCGGGCTGATCATGCACGGACTCGACAGCCCGATCAACGTCAGCGTCCTCGACGGCGCGCGCGGGCGTTGCGCGGGCGCAGGATACGTCACCCTCCTCGCAGAGGCCAAGGAACTGGTCACCGACCACAGTCAATTGCGAACATTTCTCGCCCGTGGGCGACTCGACGGGGCGATCCTGCACGCCGGCTACGGCGAGGGCGACCGGCTCATCGAGCAGATCTCCAAGACCATTCCTGCCGTCCTGGTCAATGCCGAAGGAGGCGGAGCTGTACCGACTGTCCGACTCGACGACGGCGCCGCCGGAGCCATGGCGACACAGCATCTACTGGATCTCGGACACCAAGAGATCTCCTTCATCGGCGGCAGCAAGGACTCGCAAAGCTCCATCCGACGCGAGACCGGCTACCGCAAAGCCCTCGAAGCGGGCAGTGGCGCAGGCAAGATCGACATCATCCACGCCAACTGGTCCGCCGAAGGCGGCACAGCCGCGACCAAAACGCTGCTCCGGCGTAGGACGTTGCCCACCGCGCTCGTGGTGGCCAACGCAGTCACCGCTGCCGGCGTTCTGAGTGCGCTGCGTGACGCCAAGATCGCTGTACCAGAAGAGATTTCGGTGGTGGCGATCCACGATCCCTGGTTCGTCCGACATCTCTCGGTCGCGCTGACTACCGTGCGGCTCCCGCTCTTCGAATTGGGCTCCACCGCCGCCGCCATGCTGCTCGAGAGCATCGCCGGAAATCAGCCGGGTGACGCCTTCCTCGATGATCCACCACCCGAGCTGATCGTGCGCCAGTCCACCAGGCATCCGCGGGTCCGCCAGCCCTGACGGTGTTTGGCTACGCTCACTCCACTGGCGGTCGAGTTGTCCGGGGCGGCGGCAGCGACAAATTCGATGTTCCCGGCGGCTACGGCCACCGATTCTCTATGGCTAGGCGAGTCGGGCAGCGAAATCCGTGGATTCCGCTACCGGGGCGAGTCCGCTCTGCTGCGCCTCGGCGACGCTGCCCTCGACGAGTTGGTGGAGCGAACGACACTGTTCGCTAAAACCGATCCGATGCAGAAGGCGCGGATTGTCGAGTCTGTGCGGCGGGTTGGTCACGCGGTCGGATTTCTCGATGACGGCGTCAACGACGCACCGGCGTTGCGGGCCGCCGACGTCGGAATCTCCGGCGACACCACAGCCGATATCGCTCGCGCAGCAGACATCATCCTGTTGGAGAAGGACATCAAGTTCTCGAACAAGGCGCCACCGAAGGCCATCGTACGTTCGGGAACATTCAGAAGTACATCAAGATGGCGGCGTCGTCGAACTTTCGACCGTCGTTCACATTCGGATCCACGAGCCACATATTCAGAAATTGCTCGATCACATCGAAAGCGTCAGCGGCTCAATCTTCTGGGATGCACAACTACAGTCGGTCACGCGTCGACCTCTCCGAGACCAAGACCGGTCACAGGCGCTTTCGGGCGAGTCTCGAGTAGCGTCGTGTGGCTAGACGGAACGCGGCAGGTCGACCACAGGGCCACCCGCAGGCGCGCGACTAGAGTCGACGTATGAATCGCACCGACCGGCTGTACGCACTGGTCGAAGAACTTCGCGCCGTCGCCCCGCGGCCCCGCAGCGCCCGACGACTCGCAGAAAAGTTCGACGTGAGCACCCGCACGATCGAACGGGACCTGTCGGCATTGCAACAAGCCGGCGTGCCCATCTGGGCAGAACCCGGCCGCACCGGCGGCTACTGCATCGACACCTCGCACACACTCGCCCCGCTCGGATTCACCGTCGACGAAGCGCTCGCCGTCACCATCGCACTGGGCATGCTCTCCACCAGCCCCTTCCACACCGCAGCAACCTCCGCACTACGCAAAGTCGTCGCGGTGATGGACCAGAGCACACTCCACGAGACAGCCGAACTCGCCTCACGCATCCACCTGCTCGACGACGGCCCCGTCCCGGACGCCCCGCCCGAACTCGCGGGCGCTCTCCGCTCGGGGAACGTGCTGCGAATCACGTACCGGGATCGAGGCGGCGCCGACACACTTCGCGACGTCGAGCCCCTCGGCTATGTCGGGAAGGGGCGGGACTGGTACCTGATCGGCAGGTGCCGACTCCGCGACGGCATTCGCGCGTTCCGAGGTGATCGCGTGATATCGGCGGAAGCCACCGGCGAGCGGACGCCTCACCGATCACTGCGAGCAGAAGACCTCGATATCGCCTACGGCACCCTCCGCTCCGTCAGCACCGGTGAGAAAGATTCGCAAACGCCGACATAACGTTGTCGCCGGCGCGGCGCACCATGGAGGCAACGGGTCGAACGACCCGCCCGAAAGGACCACCATGGACTTCGCATCTATCCGCATCATCACCGACGACATCGAACGCCTCGCCCGATTCTACGAGCTCGTGACACGAACGCCCGCGATCCGACCCGCTCCCGTGTTCGCCGAATTCCGCACCGCCGCAGGCACGCTCGCGATCGCCAGCACCGCGACCGTCGCAATGCTCGGCGAACACACCCCACAGCCCGGCCGCAACGCCTCGGTCCTCATCGAATTCCTCGTCGCGGACGTCGACGCGGAGTTCGCTCGCCTGCAGGCGGCACTGGACGTCATCGTCCTGGAGCCGACCACGATGCCCTGGGGCAACCGGTCCGCGATGTTCCGCGACCCTGACGGAAACCTGGTCAACCTGTTCGCCCGACCTACCGCCGAACCCCGATAACGCGGCTCGCGCTCGCCCCGCCGAATAAGAACGAACCCGGCAGCGTAACCCACCGCGGACGTGGCGGAGGTGCAACTGGCACACGTGCACCAACGCCCCCGCATGTCGCGTAGGCTCGAGCGCCGGCCGATGCGACGGGGGGTCGATGGCACCATGTTGTTACCGACTGTAAACCGTTCGCGGCGTTGGCCATTGATCACTTCATCGTCACAGAACGCCTCCGCCTGCGCCTTCGCCTTTACCCGGTACGCGGCGCGCGATCGCCACCGAGAACACTGATGAGGTCACTGTTTTCAGGTTGCGACGCGGCGCGGTCTGCGCTTTGTTGTCGACGGTCCAAACTTAACCCTGGACGAACCAGTGCACAGACTTTCCGTAAGCTTAGATCCAGCGCCGACGCCCAACCCATCCAATTTCGTATTACACTAATTTGTATGCCTGACGAAACGATCAACGGTCAGCCCGTCACGGACGAGATGATCGAGCAGTGGGCAGACGAAGCAGAGATCGGTTACGACGTCGAAAAGCTGCGCAAGCGCGGCAGACCCACCCTCGGAGCCGGCCCCGGCATTGTCGTGCCCGTGCGGATGGATGCCGCATTGCTCGAAGCGTTGAACGCCCGCGCAGAACAGGAAGACGTCTCCCGATCCGAAGCGATCCGAGAAGCAGTGCGCGCCTGGACCCAGGTCGCGTGAAGGCACATAAATCCGCACTCAAACACGGAATCAGCGAAGACGCCGGCACTACGCAGCAGAGCACCACGTGTACATCGCCGATCTCGACGACGACAACCCCGCCCGCCAATTCCGCCTGGGCTTCGACCCCAACGGCCGCCTCCTAGAACTCGTCGTCCTGCGCTTCGACAGCGGAAACGAACTACTCATACACGCCATGAAAGCCCGTTCCCACTACCTCGACCTCCTGCAATGACCCTTGCCCACACTGCACCGGGCTTTGGACTGTGGATGACGATCGACGAAACACTCTGATTGTCAGCCCCCACATCCGTTCACCCACGCATTCAGGGAGTCAGTACGATTCGACCGAACACCTGCCCGTCGTCCATCCGTTGGTGCGCTTCAGCGGCCCGCTCGAGCGGAAGGACATCATCGACGACCGCGTGAAGTTCACCGCGAGCGGCAGCATCGAAGTACTCGGCGCGAACGCTGTCGCGTACGACTATCGGTACGGTGTCGAGGCTGAATGTACCTACAGAGAGGGATCTTTGGAACGACGTCATCAACGTCGTTCCGAAATCCTGAGGAGGTGGTCCACCGACAATTCCGACGAGAACGAGTCGGCCGTTCGGTGCCAACCGCTCGATGAACATAGGCAACGCATCACCAGCGACAATATCGATGATCACATCGAAAGCCTCAGGCCCGTCACCATTCCCACCGCGGTCGAGCACATGAGTTGCGCCGAGATCGCGAAGCCGCTCGCCGCGGGTCGAAGATGACGTCGTAACTGTGACCGAGCCCTTCCGGGACGCGAGCTCCACCGCGGCAATACCGATACTTCCCGCGGCGCCGCGCACGAGGACCGACTCCCCTGCCGCAAACCTGGCCTGCTCGAGTGCAAAATGCGCTACGGGAGCGGCACTTCCGAGAGTCACAGCATCGACGCTGGAGAGTCCGCCGGGAAGGGCAACGACATTCTCGACCTGTACTAGCGCCTGCTCGACGTAGCCGCCGCCGGTTCCGGTGAATGCCCAGACCCGGCGGCCGATCCAACTCTCCTCGACGCCGACGCCGACCTGCGTAACGACTCCAGCGACCTCACTCCCGGGGATGAACCCGCTCTCGAAACCGTAGCTGTTCAGCGTTCCTCTACGAATGACAGCGTCGACCCCACCCACTCCGACGGCCTCGGTTCTGATGAGGACCTGCCCGGCCCGCACTGCAGGCTCAGCCAAGTCGATGACCTGCATGCCGTCAGCGTCACCGAATGCCTGGATCGAGATCGCTTTCATGAATCCGACGGTAGTGGACGACCCCGTCCGTTTACGTAAAGTGAGAAGCATGACCGACGGTTTGACTCAGATCCTGCGCACCGACGCCAAGGAGAACCGCGACCGCATTGTGGAGGTGGCACGTGAGGTATTCGCGTCGGACGGCCTCGGCGTCTCCATGCGCGAAATCGCCCGTCGGGCAGAGGTCGGCCCCGCCACCTTGTACCGACGCTTCCCAACCAAGAAGGATCTGATTCTCGAAGCGTTCATGGACGAGTTCAACACCTGCCGCGACATCGTTCGTACCGCATGCGATCACTCCGACGCGTGGCGCGGATTCTGCTACGCGATCGAGCAACTAAGTGAACTCAACGCCCAGAACCAGGGCTTCACCGAAGCCTTCACCTCCGAATACCCTGGCACGGTCGATCTTCTGTCCCATCGAACCGAAACGCTTCGAGCTTTCACAGACCTCGCCCGTCGAGCGAAAGCGCAAGGCGAACTGCGACATGACTTCGTCATCGACGACCTCATTCTAGTCCTCACAGCGAATCGAGGACTCTCGACGATGCCGCCGCGCGACCGCATTCGAGCCGCTCGGCGTTTCGCAGCACTGATGATCGACGCATTCCACACGGCGCCGACCAACCACACACTGCCACCCTCACCCTCACCCGCACTCACACGGTCGATAATCGCGTCACGGACAGGACCTACTGACTAAGTGATCAACTGAACCGTAGCGACCGGCACCGAAATACGGATACCCTTGCACCGGACACGACCAGAATGGCCTGGCGGGCAACGAATTGCCGGACTTCACAGCCAGGAAATTCACTGCAAGGCACAACACATGCGGTGCCGACGGCGGACTAAGAATCGTTCTAGCCCAATTTCCGTAACGGCTCCACCTTCGCGCCACCTGTCCGTCGGACAGGACTTACCCCAACGGCGTTGACGGCTCCGACGAACCCGGCACAGAGGTTCCAGTCGAGGCGGCCGGTGCGGGCGTTGTCACCGATCACTGCGACGGAGATCCCCTGATCGACCAGCTCACTGGTCAGGTCGAGCCAGGAGAACTAATCGAGATGAAGCGACCGGCGCTCAAAAGGTCGCGGCACTCAACAGGCCCACAACCACGGCCACGACCGCCAGTGCCGCGGCCGGAGGTGCGCCCGGAAAGTCTTTGACGCGTAGATGCGCGGCGACTGCGCCGAGAAAGTAGAACGTCACACCCACCGCAGCAGCGACACCCAATGGGCCCCAACAGGATCCGGCGATGAGGCCGACCGCCCCGGCGATCTGAACCACACCGAGGAACGGCAACATATTATCGGGCAGGGCAAGGGTGGACATCTGTGCGACCAGCCGCTTCGGTCGGATGAATTTAGCTGCGGCGGAGGACAGAAGTACCGCAGACAGGAGTGCGGCGAGAATGACATAGGCAATGAACATTGTGGGCCTTACTGCTTTGAGTTCGGCGATGAGGTCGAGTTGTGGATCACGGATCTGCCGACTGTCGGATGCGTCAGCCCGAGCTGCCGCGCACCGCGGGGGCGACGCCGTTGGCGAAACTCTCGATCGACTTCAGGACGTCAGTGCGTGGCAATCCACCGAGGTCGATCAGTCCGATGAAGCGACTGACACCGAGCAACTGGTGTTGCGCAGCAAGCTTTTCCGCGATCTCTCGGGCGCTGCCCACCAGTAGGGCCCCGTCTGGGCCGGCCAGCGCGCCGAAGGTCGATCGGTCGAGATGTGCGCCGCGGCCCGCTGCGAAGTAGGAGCGGTAGTGGGGGTAAAAGGTCTCTCGGGCGCCCTGCGAGGTGGCGCCCACGTACAGATGGCTCGCCAGCCCAACTCCCAGCGTGGAGGGCGAGTGCCCTGCAGCCTCCGCGGACGACCAGTACAGATCGACCGCCGGCTTGGCCCGTGCCGGACTGCCTCCGAGGTGCGCCAACGTCATCGGCAGACCCACACGGCCTGCGCGACCAGCGCTGTCCAACGAACCTCCGACGCCTACCCTCACCGGCAGCGTACGGTCCAGGCGGGGAATGACAGTCGCCCGATCGAGTGGAGTCCGGAACCGTCCTTCCCATGTCATAACCTCTTCGGTGGTGAGTACGCGCAGCAAGTCCAGCTTCTCGGCAAACACCTCTTCGTACTGTGTGCCGTCGACACCGAAAATGTCGAACGGCTCGGCGTAAGCACTACGACCTGCGGTGATCTCCGCTCGCCCACCTGAGACCAGGTCGAGTTGGGCGAAGTCCTGGTAGAGCCGTACCGGATCAAGCACGCTCACCACCGAGACAGCGCTGGCGAGGGTAATCGACGAGGTGCGAGCAGCAATGGCAGCAAGAACGATCGCAGGCGAGGACACGACGAATCGAGACGTGTGGTGCTCTCCGACGCCGAACACGTTGAGTCCGAGCTGATCTGCCGACACCATAGTCCACGATGTCCCGAATACGGCGCGGCGCGGTCTCTGGTGAATTCATGTCGGCGAGGGAGTAGATACCGAATTCGATCTCGGCATTCGGAGCAGTCAATGGCATGCGTATGACACTAGAAAGTCGATAGGTACCAACAGGTACCCTTCGGAATATGAGTCTTCGTCCCGGTAGCGTGTTCCTCGCCGATTGCCCCGCGAGGCTGGCCATCGAGATCATCGCCAACAAGTGGGCCGTGGTCACTGTCTTCGGGCTGAGCGACGGTCCACTTCGGCATGGCGAGTTGGCGGAGCTGATCGGCGGGATCTCGCGCAAAGTATTGACACAGACGTTGCGCCGGCTTCAGGACCACGGACTGGTCGCACGTCAGGTGTACGCCGAAGCCCCACCACGCGTCGAATACAGCCTGACTGAACTAGGACGCACACTCGAAGAACCCATTAGAGCCCTGACAGCGTGGGCACGAACCAACGGCGAGGCCATCGCAGCGTTGCACGATGTCACCGAAACCGACGAAATCTGAAGCCCAACAATATATTCGCCCGAGCGATGATTCTTTGCCTCGGTGCAGCTACCTACCTATCGCAGGACGCCACGAAACATCACCATGATCAGGACACCCCGTCCAGTAACGCGCACTCGACGATCGACCAGGATCTCCAGGCACCCCGCACACCCGAAGGTGTTGGTACGTCACTTCCGTTCCCGACGAATCGAGAACCAAAATCGTCCTGACGTAGCCTGCGCACCGAATGTTCATGCAACGCCGTCACTTTCGGCGAGACGGCGTCGAAGTTCTTCGCGCTCTACGCGGTCGACGGCGCCGCCCGTGGGTCGGTCTCACCACCCCTGACGTTCTCAGCGCCAGCCTGCACGTCGTCCGCGTCGTCGTGCCCGGATGTCTCACCAACGCCCGCCGCCGGACTACAATTTCTCCGCACACCGCAACTGCGCGACAGCCTTTCCGGACGACCAGCACGCACCCTCCCCGTGCCGCACTGACAATTCAGGAACCGCTACGGCGACTACTCGTCGCCTCTGCCTGCAGCCTCGGGCGCTTGCCCCAATACTGTCATCAACATCATTCTAAACCCATTGACATACAATATCTTTCATCGACTACCGACGAAAGACCGGCACTACACCCACCTCGGGAAACAATCTAAACCCGCCCGCAAGCCACAAAAAATGGCCCGTCTGATCGTTCGTCAGTAACGACCAGACGGGCCGTGCGCACCCTCGCTGATAGGAAAGAGCACGCAGTCCACGGTTCGCTCAGACCAGGTAGCCAGCCGTCGGCATCGCCGAGAACTTACACCAGTCAGATCAGCGACGTCCCCGCCAGAACCTTATCGTCCCGGTGAACTCTGCCGCGCGCAGGACCCTGCCCGCCGAATGCTTGCTCCGAACACGTAATCGCGAACTCACCGAACAGATCGCTCTTGCTTCGTCACAAATCCAGCAACTCAGCTTCGAAGCACACCAACTTCGCTCAGAACTCCATCAACGCGCCGCCATCACCAACCTCTTCACGCCAGGAAAAAGACCAATCAGAAGCCCGTTCAGGTGCGTTCTGCTACCGCAGGCCTCGTTCATCGAAACCGTCATAAAAACAGCTCCTCTCGCACCGCGTCCCGAGTCGACACTGAACCTTTTTGGCACACAGCATCATCCGACACCATCAGTTCCCATTCAACGCCCGCACGGAAGGCGCGGCGGCACAGCAACCGGCCTTCGCCTCTACCCCGGATACCGCGATTTCCGGGACCGGAATACTCGCCTACAAATCTGGCACTCTCAATTGCAGAGTGCTAATGGGTGTGGTTATCATGTTCTCGCACAGTGAGTTCGGTCGACCGCCACAGTGGCGGGGACCATTCTTTTTCACGACATGGGAGGTGTGTTGCTGTGCTACGTTTCGATCCTTTCACCGACATCGACGCATTCACAAAATCCGTCCTCACAGCAGGAACCGGCAACAACCGCAGTCCACGGTTCATGCCGATGGACCTCTACAAGGTCGATGACCAGTACGTCCTGCACGCCGATCTTCCCGGCGTCGACCCAGGGTCGGTGGACGTACACATCGACGGTTCGACCTTGACGTTGACCGCGCATCGCAGCGCCCTCTCCGAGGAGGGTGTGAACTGGCTGGCGAGCGAACGATTCGCTGGAACGTACAGACGGCAACTGTCCATCAGTGAGGACATCGATGCCGAACAGATTGTTGCCTCGTACGACAACGGCGTATTGACGGTGACCTTGCCGATCGCCGAGAAGGCGAAACCGCGACGGATCGAGATCTCGTCGGGCCCGCCCTCCCGTACCGAAAACGCCGAGGCGAAACAACGGGTGCAGATCGAAGCCTGACCCGCCCGGCCAGACCTACTCCCTCCAATGGGGTGATATGCGAGGACAGAATACGTTCTCGGGTATCACCCCACTATCGTTCGAGCCCACCACCGCACACATCCGACAAACGAATCCGAAAGAAACAGTACGAGAACCCTTTTCGATATAAATGCATCGACCATCCCTCCGCACGAACAGTCCAACAATCCCGGCAACACCGATCCCGGGACCCTCACACGCACCTCACCCTATTGGTGGGATCACGAACGTCCGATCACCAGCAATGAATACAGCGACACGGCATTGATGGCCACAACCCCGCAACAACAGGGTTGGGAAGGCTTCTAATCAAGCCACCGAAGCTAAGTCAGAGCCGGCGTCGCCGCCGCAATCGATGGACAATTCCCCACAAGTGCACTCCGAGAGGCAAAGCAGTCCCTGAGTCACATAGATTGCAGCGACGATACCGATCCTGTCAGCCGGCCCAGGCCAGCCGCTATCAACACTTACAGGCAGTCCCGGATGCTCTGATCGTGATCGGCGCGCAAACCTGTTGCGTCAAACAGGAGGATCGTCTCGGCACCACCGACCTTCGAATGACTCTGGATAGGCGTTCGTTGCAGAGGCTGTCGGTGTTCGGTTTCGCCCCGGGTATCACCGAAAGAAATGCCGCTTCGAGCGGCCACTGCCGAGAGGCGCAAGACGGGCACCGACCGTTGGGAAGCCGCTGCACATCTTTTCGGTGCCAGCGACTTCACCTTGCGCGGGTCGGTCAGCGCCTGCGGGAAAGTCGACTGGCGGATGTGCAGTATTTTCAAACGCACGGTATTTCTCAGGTGTCGGCGGCGCGCACACTTGCCAGGAGTTCCTCGGCGACGACCCGCAATTTCGTGTTGCTACGTTGGGATTTCTCGACCAGCATCTCGAATGCGGCAGCGGCATCGCCCCCGTGTACCGCGATCAACACTCCCTTGGCCTGGTCGATGACCGCACGCGAATCGAGGGCACGTTCAAGCTCGAGGGCGAGCTGGTGGGCACCGCGATAACGTTCGGTGCTGCTGATCGCGTAACCGGCAGCGGTGGTGAACAGATTCATCAATGCTACCTCCGACCTGGCAAAACCATCCGGGCGAGAGCCGTACAAATTCACAGCCCCGGTACGCACACCGGGCTCGAGCTGGGGCAGTGGAATCGACAGAAAGCTCGCCACGCCATAGGTTCTCGCCTCGGTAGCGAAGCCGGGCCACCGCTCCAAGGCAGCGTTGTGGTCCGCGACAACGATCTCCGCGCTCTCCATGGCCTCGAGGCTCGGCCCCGCTCCGCTGCGGTACTGGAGTTCGTCGATCATCGCGACGGCTTGTGCGGTCAGCGCCGCCGTCGAGGCACTGCCTTCCTGGTCGAGAACAGTCACCCCTGCCATGTCCGCATCCTCGACCAGCTCGACCACATGCTCACACAGCCGGTTCAGATATGTTTCGACGTGCTCGGCCGGGTTCAGAGCCAGATACAAATCTTGTAAGGCCTGCGCGGCAGCGTCGAGCGGAGGAAACCACCGATCGCCTGTCGCTGCGCCGGGTACAGCATCCATCTCACACCTCGCCATACTCCCAGGAGACCTCACCGGGCTACAGGTGAATCGATCTCCAGTTGAAGGTGCATACCGGGTGTCCCGGACCTGGTCGACCGAAACGCAGTAGTCGACAGGGCTCACCGGCGCCGAGGTGTGAGTGCACATGCCGGTGAACCCGTGCGCCCCGTTATACGCGTGGAGCGCTTCGGGACGACCATCCCCAGCGAATCGGTGCCCCGGTATTGCGGTGGCTCTCCCTTGCCGCGTATCACAGGTATCCAAATTTTGTGCCGTTCGAAGCTACCGTCGTCCAAACGGAAGAAGTTCAACGCCGGTGAAAGTCAAGGCGCGCAACCACAACCGAGGCGACGCACAACACAAGTAGAAGCAACGCAACATTGACCATCGTGTCTCCATCCGATGTCGTCTTCGCCGGCGACACAACCAGAGAGTGAACGAAAGTCAGGTGGCAGACGAGGCTAGCCTGTCGAGGAGCAATTTCTTGCCGATCTCCCCACCTTCGCGACTCTCGCTTTGAGCTTTGCGGAACAGGTTCGTGCGACGAGCGACGAACCGGTCCAACCGGTCAACTCCTATGCCGTCCGGGTGCTCGTGATTCCCTTCGGGCCCTGCTTGTGGCCGGCGCGGCGATCAGGGTGCGCCGCTATGCGGAGGTGTCGTCGGCACTGCCGGTGGCGCCTCCTTTTGCGGGCGGCACCTCCGATGGCGTCGATTGTGCGGGTGCGGTCGGCGTCGGCGTCGCGGCCGTGATCTCGGGTTGTGACCCGGTCTTTGCTTCTGCCTTCTCCGGCCTGTGCGTCAGTTCTCCTAGCTTGTCGCGCGACCAGGACCACACGTCGCCAGCTGCTCCTCCGAGCATCCCGGCGGCATGTTTGGCGGTGTGTGCTGCCCCGCCGACCATGGTCCGGGCGGTGGTGGCGTTGAGGACCTCGAACACAGCCGGTGTGGGTATCTCCTGGGGGAGCTTCGGCTTGATGTGTTCGTCGAAGAAGGCGTCGTGATCGGCCTGGGTGTCCCAGATCTCGGAGACGGTGAGGCCGTCGCCTTCGAGAAATGCGTAGTGAGCGACGAACCCCTTCGCCGACTGGAGCTCGTCCAGGGTGACCTCCGCGATCGCCGAGTACTGATCGACAGTCATGCCGGGTGCGTGGTGACGAATTACGACAGACATGCTCTTTCTCCTTCCTGACAACGTTTCTGACAGCGGGTTGGAACCCAACAGGTCCACTGAAAGTCGGCAGCATGATCATGGCTTGGGCGGGCTTGTTGAGCCTCCTCCCGGAGTACCCGGAATAGGCGCGCGTGAACAGGCAGGGACGTGCAACTCCGCCTGGTTACTGCCGTACCTCGAACGCCGCGAGGCACTGACCACGCTCAGCATCGAGAACCTCCGATGGTGAGCGATGAATAGGGCGTGCCAATACGGATGTGTTTGGCCGTGCCGTGCGGAACAAAGACACCGACGACATGATCGACGGCGCGCGTCGGACTCGGTTCGATAAAGAACTGGCTGCACAAAGATGAAGAACTGGCTGCACAAAACAGCCAAAACCAAAACTACACCAACAGAACATCCAAAGTTTATGCCACACAACAACATCCAAAACATCCGAAAAGGCACCACCCACCGCACCGCCGAGCAGCAAACCTCCGGGCCCCAAAACCCGTCCAGCACCCGCCTCCACGAACACACAATCCTGGGACGTGTCAGCTCCGCAGGTCAAAACTCAAAACAGCGAACCTCACCCCACCCGCCACCGAGCAACAAGCCCCACCAAGATCTACGACCCGCCCCGGAGCGTGTTCGTCATCCGGGATGACGCCACACTTCTGCGGACTCACGATGCACCAATCATGTTGATCATCATGTCGATCCGGTTTGTGATGCGCTCACCGTAGCGATTGCCCCGAACCCGCATAAAAAGGTCAGTGGCTGCCGCATCGCGAGCGAGAGCGGGAAGGTTACCTGCGGTACCGGTCGATCATTCCGGTCAGACATCCCACCCCACGGGGTTGGCGCAATGTACGCGAATCTCCTGCGGCCACACACCGTTCTCGCGCATCCAGCCAATGACCAAGCGTGTGGTGTCGCCCCCACGTAGGTCGTGATCAAGCGACAGCCGTTGCACCATTCCGAAACACAGTGCGTCGATTGCCCCTGCGCTCGTCTTTGCCCACACCCATCCATCGGGCGGCGTACGTGAGTCGTCGACCCAAAGGTCCATTCTGCAATCCTTTTGACGCGTCAAACCGAGTTTGTCAGTGATCGAATCTGGAGTGGACGCCCGACTCAAGTCATGTAAGTCTCGATCTCCGAGAGCAGTACGTCCACCCGAACGGAGGTCGTTCGGCCCAACCAGGAGCAACTCTGGCGGTTTCGGATTCGATCCCATCGGCTACATAACTGTCGTGGCGATCCCGGGGCGCGAGGTTTCGCCGCAGGCCTCCCCTACCGGCTGTCATTCGCCGAGGGGCGGGCTTTCTCGAACTACGCATCGGCCGACTCGGTGCGTATGGCTCACCGGCGTACCGCGCTCACCATGCTTTGCGTCGGTGGGGCTTTCGCCTCACTCCACGAATCCCTCCACCCTGGGGTAAGTGCATCGCGGCAAGACGACGCGCACCCGCCGGTGCTCCGCGGTCACAGGTTGCGCGCTGGCGGGTCCACCCCGAACACACCAAGAATTCCCCGTCCCAAGGCCATTTCAGACGACACAACAGAGATCGGCCCGGTTGCTGTGGGCCGGTCCTCTGCGCGACTACCAATCCACGTTCACGCGAACCACAACAACGCGATACGCGTCCTTGACCTCAAGACGCGAAGTGATCGCCCCATAAGCGGCTGTTGTCTCCCCCAGCATGTATTGCACGGCACTCGAGAGCGCCGCATCGCGCTCCAGCTGGACGTCCGGGTCCGGGTAGCGTTCCTCGATCGACTCTGCTGCGCGCACGAGAAGCGCCTGTTGCGCTGCGTCCAGCTCTGTCCAGACATCGCCCGCCCAGTCTCGAAGATCCATTTCATCGCATGAAACTGCAGCGACCGGGTCCCGGGTGCGGTGTGGGGTCGGCCGCGCAGGACGTCGCCGACGTGGATGGGAGCGACGAAGTGCACGTCGAGGTGCACTGTTGCCGTGGTGGGGCGCCGCCGTGCGCGCGGGCCGCGATGCCGAGTGCCCGGTCGTCGAACGTCATCACCAGCCCGCCTTGCACGATTCCTCGCCGGTTGCAGTGCTTGTCCTGGCACACGACCGCGACCTCGGTCTGACCGCCGTCGGTACGGGTGTGGAAGGGGCCGACCAGGGCGATAAAACCGTCGTCGATTACCTCGGTCCATCCGTCCTCGGTTGACACCGCTGCGGCACCGTACCCAGTTGTCACTTGATGGCGGTGGCGTTGGCTGGCGAACCGACGCCGCCGGTGAGGTTGAGGGCTTTGACGGTCAGCAGGCATTCGTACCGGCAGTCCCGGGCGCAGTCCTCGCCAAGTTCGTCGAGTTCGTCGAGTTCGTCGAGTCGGCCGTCGCGAGCCCTCCGGCGGCGCGGGCGCCCGCTGGGTGCTCGCGGTATTTCTGTCGGGAATCGATCGCTATCGGACACCCGCCCTGAATGGCGCATTCAACCTGGTTGCGTCGAAAACCCGTCTCGGAAAACTATGTCTAAAAACCCAAGCCGGGGCATTCTCGACACTGGCGATCGGCTACGCACGAGTCTCCAGCGCAGACCAGAACCCCAACCATCAGGTCGATGCGTTGCGCCGCGCCGGCGTGGCCACCCAGAACATCCACGTCGATCACGCAGGCGGGGCGAAAGCCTCACGGCCCCAGCTTGATCTGGTGCTGCAGCGGCTGCGCGAGGACGACGTCCTGGTGATCACCCGACTGGACCAGCTCGGACGGTCGATGCTGCACCTAACTTCAGACACGAATGCGTGTTGGAGAACACGACAGAAGGCAGCCGGTTGGCCGGTACGGCAGACGCAGCGATGAATCCGGGACGCAGAGCCTGGCCGTCGACGATCACGAGGTCCTTGACGCGTCCCGTGATATATAGCTCGCCGTCGACGTAGACGCCGAAGTCACCGGTACGCATCGGGGACTGCCCCCGGTTTGGTTGACATCTGACCTGTGAAGATCAGTCTTCACGGTGAAAGGATGTACATCATGCCGAAGCCGTTCCCCGAGGAGTTCCGCCGCGACGTGGTCGCGGTCGCCCGCAAACGCGAGGCCCCACTTTTCCAGATCGCGAAAGACTTCGGGGTCAGTGAGGCCACGCTGCACAACTGGCTCAAGAAAGCCGACATCGAAGACGGCAACCGACCAGGAGCGACCAAGGAAGAGTCCGCTGAATTGCGCGAACCCAAGAAGCGCAATCGACTGCTCGAGCAGGAGAACGAGGTACTGCGTCGGGCCGCGGCATATCTCAGTCAGGGCATTCTCCCAAAATGATGTTCCCGCTGGTCCGCGACCTCGCCGTAGATGGAATTCCCGTCACGGTGACCTGCCGGGTGCTCGGTTTCTCGACTCAAGCGTTCTACAAATGGCGCCAAGATCCTGTGACACAAAGGGATTGGGACGATGCACATCTGGTCAACGCCGCCTACGAAATTCACGCTGACGATCCGGCTTTCGGATACCGATTCATCGCCGACGAATTACCTGGTCGAGGCATCATCGCCGGCGAGAACCGTGTCGCCCGGCTGTGTTCGCAGCAACGGATCTGGTCGGTGTTCGCGAAGAAACGAGGACTGAACAGGAAATCGGGTCCACCCGTCCACGACGACCTCGTCGCCCGCAGGTTCACGGCACAGAAGCCGAACCAGTTGTGGCTCACCGACATCACCGAACACCGGACCGCTTGGATTCCAGCGATCGTCGCAACACCTACTGGAAGGTGTGGCGGTGGCTGGGAAAAAGTACACGGATCAACAGAAGGAAGAATTCTTCCGCTTGCTCGACAAGGGTGGCGCAGTCCGCGCCGCAGCGCGAGCGGTCGGCGTTCATGAAACCGCAGGCTACAACTGGTTGCGGAAGACAGGGCTGACCATGGCGCGGGCGGCGCCGCGCACCTACCCCGCAGAACTGAAAGCTGAGTTCTTGCGACTCGTTCGCGAGCGGGAAATCATCTCGACCGTTGCTCATGAGCTGGGGATTCATCGGCCAACCGCTTATGCATGGGCGCGGAAAGCAGGGATATCGACCAGCGAGGCACGCAAGGTCAACCCGCGGCGTGAAGAGTTCCTACGCCTGCGAGCTGCTGGACTCACGCGCGTAGAGGCCAGAGCTCGCGTCGGGGCCGATGCCCGATCGGCGACCGACTGGGACAAAGGCATCACGATCATCAACCGGGGGCGCGTCTATCCCGACGGACGGGTGGTGCGGTACCCGGTGAAGAACAATGACGGTGTGCCAGAACGAAGAACCCGCGCGCGATCGGCGGAAGCGTCGACCTCAACGTCGTCGAGAAGATCATCCATCCCGCTACCTCAGCCTGCTCGAACGCGAGCAGTTGCGGGATCTACGGCGCGCAGGGTCGTCGATCCGGGCGATCGCGTCAGAAATGCGACGCGCACCATCGACGATCAGCCGAGAACTCAAGCGCAACACCGTCTCGGTGAGGGGATATATGCCTCACACCGCGCATCGGTTGTCCGTGAAGCATCGGGCCAGGCCACGGCAGGCGAAGCTGGTCACCAATGCCGAGCTTCGCTCCTACGTCCAAGGAAAACTGGCAAAAAGGTGGTCACCGCAACAGATCAGTCACCGACTGATCAAGGACTTCCCAACCACTCCACAGATGCGTGCGAGCACCGAGCCGATTTATCAAGCGATCTACGTCCACGCCCGAGGCGAACTCACACGAGAACTCGGAAAGCGACTGCGCCGCGGTCGAATTGCTCGAAAACCACATAAGCAGCCCGATGCCCGCCGGCCCAGGTTTGTCGACCCGATGAACTCCATCAGCAATCGGCCGGCAGAGGTCGACTCGCGAAAAGTTCCAGGACATTGGGAGGGCGATCTCATCATCGGCGCGCTGGGTGGATCGGCGATCGCGACACTAGTCGAACGCTCCTCCCGCTTCGTGATGCTCGGGCACCTCGGACGTGAACGGACCGCCGAAGCCGTCCGAGACTCGCTCATCACCACCGTCCATAATCTACCCGCATCACTGCGAGGAACACTGACCTGGGATCAAGGCGCCGAGATGGCCGAGCACCGCGCATTCGCCACCGCGACCAACTTCGACGTCTACTTCGCAGACGCAGGCGCTCCCTGGCAGCGCGGCAGCAACGAGAACACCAATGGGCTTCTCCGCCAATACTTCCCGCGCGGTACCGACCTGGCAGCGCACAGCGTCGACAAACTCTTGGCCGTCGCGGAGGAACTCAACGACCGACCCCGGAAATCGCTCGACTGGGACACCCCTGCAGAGCGGCTGAGTGCTTTACTGGCAGTCTCTTAATCACGAGTGTTGCGACGACTGCTGGAATCCAAGCCGATACCGGAAAGCTGTACTTGTGCGCGATCAAGGACGGGCGGTTTCAAGAACCCAGCGCAACACTGCTGATGAGTTCGTTCAGTTTCTCACGAGGGGTATGGAATCCGTGAATCTTCCGGGGGCGGTTGTTGAGCTGCTCGACCATTGCCTCGATCGCGTCGTCGGAGACGTTGTTGAAGTTAGTGCCCTTCGGATAGTAGTCGCGGATTAGGCCGTTCAGGTTCTCGTTCGAGCCTCGTTGCCAGGGCGAATGCGGGTCGCAAAAGAACACGGGGCATCCGGTCGCGATCGTGAAGTCTTTATGTCTCGACATCTCCTGCCCCTGATCTAGGTCAGAGTTTTCCTGAGATGTTCCGGGAGGCGCATGATTTGGTTGTGGATGACGTCGATCACGGTGGCCAAGTCGCGGACGCCGGGTAGGCGTTCTATCAACGCGAAGCGCGTGTTCCGCTCCACGAGCGTGACTATCACGGAGTTTTCTGGCCCGACAACGAGATCGCCTTCCCAATTCCCAGGGACAGCACGATCGACTGCGGAAGGGGGCCGGTCCGTGATCCGGGAGCCCGCTAACCACGGTCGGACATCGCGGGATGGCAACCGTGAGGCAGGTTTTCGGCGAGAACGACCTGAACGCAACGGCTTGGCCACGGTCAATTCGTGCCACAACGATCCCCGGCCCTGGACATAGAGGGCTTGGTAGATCGTTTCGTGGGACACCCACAACTAAGGCTGGTTGGGGAACATCATCCGTTGCCTCCCGGCGATCTGCTGCGGAGAATGCTTCTCGTTCAAGCCTGTGACGACGAGTGACCGCAGCTCATGGCAATCAAGTTTGCGTGCCCTCGTTCTCACGCGCGAGCGCATCGTGTGGTGATGCGCGACCCCGGCATGGTATCTCGTCTCCCGCGACCCGCCGCGCCCTCGCCCGGTCTCGACTCTGTGACGTCCAAACTCCCGCGAAATTGTGGACGCGGCAACGTCCAGGTGCCGGCCGATCGCTCGCATCGACCACGCGGGCGTGCTGTTGATCGCCATCTCGATGAAGACACGGTCCTCGTGAGTCAAGCGACGGTATGCGCGTTGAGGATTCAACGCTGACGTTGATGTAGTGACAGGCTCGATACCGCCTCGGGCTCCCATACGGATCACCATGCCCGCCAGCCTGGCCCACTCGACGACCGCTCCCGTGTTCACACCGAATCGGCTCGCGGTTTCCTGAGCTGACACACCCACAAGAAGCATTGAATACGCGATACACCGATCGTTCCACGAAACCGTCACGACAACCTCCGAATGAAGGTGTTGCGTTGGCTCCTTGAAACCGCCACGTGTATTCGAACAAGATTGTCGGCTATTCGATCGATTCGCAAATGAAAGCGTCACTGGCTGTCCGTGCACTGACCAATGCCGTCGCTCTCCGGGAGCCCGCCGGGACGATCGTACATTCCGACAGGGGCAGCCAATTTCGGTCGAGAAAGTTCGTACATGCATTGTCCGACAACGGTTTACAAGGCTCCGTGGGAAGAGTTGGGGCGTGTGGCGACAACGCGGCCATGGAATCTTTTCTCACTGCTGCAGAAGAACGTCCTCGACCGACAACGGTGGTCGACTCGGGAACAGCTGCGGCTGGCGATCGTGACCTGGATCGAGAAAACCTACCATCGCAAACGTCGGCAACGACGCCTCGGAAAGCTCACACCGATCGAGTTTGAGACAATCACCCAGACCGCATTCACGGCCTGAAACTATCAACCCCACAAGTCAACCGAAGTGGGGGCAGTCCCTCGAGTTGGCTTCCGCCGGCGTGCCCTCGGTGTGGCTGTCTTCGCTAAACCGGTTGTCGAGCTGTTGTGGAAGGTTTCGGCCGTCTCGTCAAGGCGTCCCCAGTAGCCGATGCCTCCAGCATGGGAGATCAATAACGCGCAACTTGTTCAATGCATTTGAAAATTCTGCAAATAGTTTCGGAAACGCGAGAACTGTGTGCAAGCATCGGCGTCCCTACGCTCGAAACACGCCGCTAGTTGTCGCAGGTTTGAGGAGGATTCGGATGCAGATACTCAGTCCGGGCACATACATTGCGCCCGTCACCGTATTTGACGAGCACGAGGAACTCGATCTGGTGTCGCAACGCTCATATACCGAGTATCTGCTCAACGACGAGAAGATTGATGGCCTTCTCGCGTGCGGATACACCGGCGAGATCGGAAGCCTCACTGAAGCTGAGCAACTGTCCATCGTGCGAACGCTTGCAGACGCAACAGCCGGACGAGTCCCGCTGATTTGCGGATTACGTCCGACCTCGACTAAGCACACAATCGACTTCGGTCGCGCTCTCCATGAGCACGGCGCCGATGCACTCCTCATCAATGCGCCGTTCAACATGCTCACTCGTTCTGGCTTTGCGGGCGACCCGCAGTTGGCCGTCGAATTCTATCGCGCCGTGGCGGACGGCACCGGCACTCCCCTGGTCGTATTCCAGTATCCGGCCGGCACCGGACAGCAGTACCCGCCGGAACTGCTCGCCCGTATCTGCGAACTCCCCGGCGTCGTTGGCGTCAAGAATGCTGGTTCGGCGAGCAGCTACGCAGCCGACTCATCTGCGGTGGGAAATCGCGCCGTCATGATCGCTGACAGTAACGCTTACGACGTGGTCGGGATGGCTGCAGCAGGCGCAGAGGTCCTTCTCGTGGGGATCGCCAATATTGCACCGTCCTTGTGGCGACGATTCCACGAGTTCACAACAGTTGGCGACTTCACTAGCGCCATAGAGCTAGCAAACCGTCAGCTCCGCCCGATCATCGACACCTTCGGCCCTCAACACCAGACAACGGGATCATTCGTCGCACGCATCAAGGAAGGGCTCTACCAACAGGGCCTGATCCCTGCGAGCGTCGTACGCGCCCCCGAACCTTCAGCCACCATCGGTGATCGCGTCGCGGTCGCCGACCTACTGCGACGACTAGGCCTGATTGCCGCCCCCGCCGACGCGTCGAACTAAACATCAAACTGATATAGAGGAGGTAGTCATGACCACCGACCACGCAGCCGGTGCCTCGCACCCAGTCGATGGAGCACCGTCCGCTGAACCGCCCCAAACCTCTGCCCCACCGCAAACCGATCGGGCGACTCTCCGGCGAGTCGTTATTTCCGGAGCGATTGGCAACTTCGTCGAGTGGTACGACCTGGCGATTTACGCGTATG
>NZ_JAWLRZ010000001.1:900325-1220298 GCF_033142425.1 Rhodococcus sp. IEGM 1366 | reverse complement strand
GTTTCCCAGGCTTATCCCGAAGTGCAGGGCAGATCACCCACGTGTTACTCACCCGTTCGCCGCTCGTGTACCCCGAAGGGCCTTACCGCTCGACTTGCATGTGTTAAGCACGCCGCCAGCGTTCGTCCTGAGCCAGGATCAAACTCTCCGTTGAAGACTCTAGATTTCATGGGCAAGCCCACTAATCAGTCATAGACAAAAAGAGTCAAATCACTAGCAAAAAAACTCAACTAGCAAAAAATGTGTCGGCAACCATTCAGACGGAAGAATGAACAATCACCGACGAAAAATACTCACACCCCGAACATCAGAACCGAAACCCGAAGGCCCGGAACATCATTCGACATGTGAAGTACCAAAATAATTTGGCACTGACATTCATCGACACACTGTTGAGTTCTCAAAGAACACGCGCACACCATCACCGCGACCTTCAGGCCGCTCGCTCCGGGGCAACTTTTCCAGCCTATCCGATTCTCTGCACCGGCGCAAACCGGGCTGATCTTCGAAACCAACTGGAGTGTTCGCCAGGCACTTCGTACAACCTCGTGTCACTCACCCTCGCAGGTGGGAGTCGGTGTCCGTGTCGCTCTGACCTGGAATAAGTTACGCGAAGATCAACACAACACCAAATCGCCTGGTCACAGCGCTGCGCTTTGTAAACTTCAGGGAACCCAGTACCTCTGCGCCAGTTCTTCGATGATCGGATCTCCCTCTTGCGCCAATTCGAGGGCTTCGAGGTCGTCCGACACCGACAACAATCGGGAATCGTCACCTTCTGCATCGTGAATCGGGCGTCGGCCATCCTCGGAGAGTTGGCGCAACAACTTCTCGCGCACGCGGGCCTTCAACGAATCAGCCATACCGCCAGCATGTGCCTCAGACCAGACGATGTCGAGTACTTACTCGTCATCCTTCTTGCCGAAGACCCGTCTGGCTGTCGGGATCAAGACGATCAGTGCACCGAGAAGCACGATCAGTGAAAAAACCTGCATTGCCATTTCGACCTCACTCACATTCAGGCCGGCGCTAGCCAGCTACCCCAAGGGGTGTTCCGCACAACCGTAAAGGCAACAAGCGTTCCGAGCACCGCGATTGTCATTGCCGGCGCAAGCACGATCATCCGATCGGTCAACCCGTTCCATCTGCGCACAACCCACCGCCCCCACGCGACAACCAGTACCGCGATCAACGGAACGATCAACACATTGCTCGACAACGACGCACCGATATCGAGATGCGTCAGATCATTGACTGCTCGAAGGCCACCACACGCCGGGCACCACAGACCTGTCACCGCATACATGGGACAGACCCCGTAGCTTCCGGAATTGTGCGGATCTCGGACGTGCAAAAGCACAAAAGCCGAGACCCCCACTGCAGCGACGCCGGCCGGAGCGCTCAGCGCCCGCCAGCCCCGCACTGCGGAGGTCTCGGTCTTCATACGATCCACTGTAGAAGCTGGTGGCCACCGACAGCTGCGGCCACGCGAACCCGTTCTATCTCGCTCGAATAACGACTGAGCGAACAATCATGTCGTGCCAGCACTGGCTCTTCGAATCCCAGAGCGGCCACAAGTAGTTGAGGAAGCACGCTCCGCCGAGGATCGCTTCCAATATCCATCGCAGGAGAGCCATGGGTGGTCCCAGCGGAACACCGTCGGACTCTCGAACCACGGAGATGCCCAGCCACTTCTTCCCCAATGACTGGCCGGTATTGCCCTGACGGAAGACGTAGTTCCAGACCTCGATCAGGAGGGTCAGAACAATCCCGATCCCGATGACCAAGAGGCCGACCGAATTTGCACCTTCCGTAGTGACGGTTCCGTCGTCATACGTGGTGACCTCCGCTCCCGAGAACGCGATCACCGCGCCGATGATCGCGACGATCACGCCAGGTAGCGGCACGATGAGGTAATCGAGCAAATACGCGCCGACACGCGAAATCCAGGAGGCGTACGGGTAGGCAGGTTGCGGAGGCCCATATCCCTGCGACGACACGGGAGGCATCTGCCCGTACTGAGGCGGCTGTCCGTACTGCGGTTGCTGCCCGTACTGCGGTGGCTGGTTCGGCTGCTCGCCAGATCCCCAGTTCTGCTCCGACATGGCGATTCTCCCCTGCTCAGGCGCGTGTACGCAGGATCAGGATAAACGGGGCATCGAGTATTTACCGGTAAACGACAAGAGCCCCGCACCAGAATTTCCTGGGACGGGGCTCTTGGCCGAGCTGCCTGAGAGAATCGAACTCTCGACCTTTTCATTACGAGTGAAATGCTCTACCGACTGAGCTAAGGCAGCGTGCCTTTCGGCGATGGCGAGTCTAACTGGTCAACCCCCGGAACGCGAAAACGGGGGTCGGAAGGCTTCGCCGATACTCGCAACCATCGCGTCGAGAGCCCACTGCAACTTGACGTTGAAATCGACGGCTTCGCGACATGCAAGCACGGCTTCGATGCACTTCAGTAGACCTTCCGGTGACGTCCGCGATGCCAGATCGGAAGCCCGCTCGGCCATATCGGGATGAGTGGACGTGGACGACGACCCCAACGCGAACGACAAGGCGTCGCGGTACATGCCGGCAAGATCGATCAGCGTCCGGTCGAGAAGATCACGCTTGGCCCGCGTATCCCTCGATTTCTGCCGCGCTTCGAGTTCCTTGATCAATCCGGCAGACCCTCGGAGCGTGCCGGCTGTGCCCTTACCGGTTCCGCCGCCGCCGAGCGAGACCTTCAGTTCTTCGAGTTCACGTTCCTTGACGTCGGTGAAGAGTGTCTTGGTTTCGGACTCGATCGACTTCACCAGGTTTTCGGCTGCTTTGTACGCCGTCGATGCGGACGCGGCATCAAAGGCAAGCCGGAGCGACCGCGCACGTTCGTCCCGCGCGACATCGTCGGTAGCCAAGCGTCGCGCTCGACCGACGTGACCACCGCTGATCGATGCGGCAAATCTCGCCTGGTCGGGAGCCAATCCGTCACGCCCGATCAACACCTGGGCGATCGACTCGACAGACGGCGTCACGAGAGCCAAGTGCCGGCATCGCGAACGGAGTGTGACCGACATGTCCTCTGGGTCCGTGGTGGGAGCGCAGAGCAGGATCACCGTGCGGTCCGGCGGCTCCTCGACAACTTTCAAGAGCGCATTGGCCGCGCCCTCGGTCAATCGATCCGCGTCCTCGACGACGATGACCTGCCAACGACCGGTCGTTGGCCTGCGCGACGCGATATTGACGATCTCGCGCATGCCTTTGACGCTGATGCTCAATCCGTCGGGAATGATCCGTCGTACGTCACCATGGGTTCCCGTCATCGTGGTTGTGCACGCATGGCACTGCCCGCATCCCGGTTCGCCGTCGGACGTGCACTGCAGGGCTGCGGCAAAGCACAGCGCCGCCACGGACCGCCCGGATCCGGGAGGCCCCGTGAAGAGCCACGCATGGGTCATATCGGATCCGCTGGAGTCGCCCCTAGCGGACAGCGCGGCGGCTCGCAAACTCTGCTCGACGTCGTGCTGACCTACCAGCCGACCGAACACACCACGTTCGGTCACATCACTACTCATGCAAAAACCTTAACCGTCGGCACCGACGAGTCCGGCTCAGTCCTTCTTCGCCGGAGCCTTCTTGGCAGCCGCTTTCTTGGCCGGGGCCTTCTTGGCGGCGGTCTTCTTCGCAGCGGCCTTCTTCGCCGGGGTTTTCTTCGCGGCGGCCTTCTTCTTCACCGGTCCGCGGGCACGACGGTCAGCGAGCAACTCCGACGCACGAGCATCCGAGATGGATTCGACGGCATCGTCCTTGCGCAGGCTGGCGTTGGTCTCACCGTCGGTGACGTACGGACCGAAACGACCGTCCTTGATCACCATCGGCTTCTCACTGACCGGGTCGACACCCAGCTCACGCAGCGGCGGAGTAGCCGACGCCTGACGTCCACGTCGCTTGGGCTCTGCGTAGATCTTGAGCGCGTCGTCGAGGGTGACCGTGAACATCTGCTCTTCGTCGGCCAGGGAACGCGAGTCGGTGCCCTTCTTCAGATACGGACCGTATCGGCCGTTCTGAGCGGTGATCTCTTCCTTGCTCTCGGGATCGACACCCACGACGCGCGGAAGGGACAGCAACCGAAGTGCATCCTCCAAGGTGACCGTCGCCAAGTCCATGGACTTGAGCAGCGATCCGGTGCGCGGCTTGGGGCCCGCAACCTTCTTGGCAGCCTTCTTCGCGGGAGCCTTCTTGGCTGCGGCCTTCTTCACCGCAGTCTTGGTGGTTCCCGCGCTGACCTCTTCCGGTTCCGGAACCGGCACGATGTCCGGCTCCGGCTCGGCCGGCGGTTCGGGGAGAATCTCGGTCACGTAAGGACCGAAGCGGCCCTCCTTCGCGACAATCTCGTTTCCGGTCAGAGGATCGACGCCCAGCTTGCGACCTTCTTGAGGCGTCGCGAACAGCTTCTCGGCGTACTCGGGGGTGAGCTCGTCCGGCGGCAGGTCATCGGGAAGATTGGCCCGCTGCGAGATCAGATCGCCTTCGGGATCGTCCGGATTCTGAACCATGCGCTCGAGGTACGGACCGAATCGGCCGACACGTACGTGAACCTCACGACCCTCGGCGTCGTCGAACAGCCGGATGGAGTTGACCTCGCGGGCGTCGATCTCCTCGAGATTGACGCCGACCATCTTCTTGAGGCCGCCTTCGCGGGCGACCGAACCTTCGGCACCGTGCTCGCCACCGAAGTAGAAGCTGCTCAGCCAGTTACCGCGCTGCTCACGTCCACCGGCAATAGCGTCGAGGTCGTCTTCCATGCCTGCGGTGAAATCGAAGTCGACCAACCGGCCGAAGTGCGCCTCGAGCAGACCGACCACGGCGAAGGCAACCCACGCCGGAACCAGTGCGCTGCCCCGCTTGTAGACGTATCCGCGGTCGAGGATGGTCTTGATGATCGACGAATACGTCGACGGTCGGCCGATACCGAGCTCTTCCAGAGTCTTGATCAGGCTGGCTTCGGTGTACCGCGCCGGCGGGTTGGTGCTGTGACCGTCGGGATCGAGCTTGGTTGCCGTGACTTCCTGGCCCTTGACCAGTATCGGAAGCCTGGATTCGGCATCGTCGGACTGACCGCCTGCCTCTTCGTCGACGCTCTCGACGTAAGCCTTGAGGAAGCCCGCAAATACGATGGTGCGACCGGACGCGGAGAACGTGCAGTCCTCACCCGTGCCGGCCGTGCCGGAAATGCGAAGCGTCAGCGTGTTGCCCCGAGCGTCGGCCATCTGCGAAGCCACGGTGCGCTGCCAGATGAGTTCGTACAACTTGAACTCGTCGGCGTCGAGCTTGGAGTGCAACTGCCCCGGCGTCTGGAACACATCGCCGGCCGGACGAATTGCCTCGTGCGCTTCCTGCGCGTTCTTGACCTTGCGGGTGTACTGACGCGGCGTCGGATGGACGTACTCCGGGCCGTACAACTCGGTGGCCTGCGCACGAGCAGCAGCGATCGCCGACTCGGACAGCGTCGTCGAGTCGGTACGCATGTAGGTGATGTAGCCGTTTTCGTACAGACGCTGCGCGATACGCATGGCCCGCTCGGACGTGAAGCGAAGCTTGCGACCGGCCTCCTGCTGCAGCGTCGACGTCATGAACGGCGGATACGGCTTACGGGTGTACGGCTTGTCTTCTGCAGACGAAACCGTGAGGTCGACGCCGTGCAAAGCCTCGGCCAGTCGACGCGCGTACGCCTCGTCCAGCACAGTGACGGCACTGCCCTTGAGCTTTCCGTCCGGTCCGAAATCGCGACCGGAAGCAACGCGGGAACCGTCGACCGAGACAAGACGCGCACCGAAACTGCGGGGGCTGGCGTCGGCGCCGGCATCAAGCGTGGCGGAGATGTCCCAGTACGAAGCCGACTTGAACGCCATGCGCTCACGCTCACGCTGCACGATGACACGGGTAGCAACCGACTGGACGCGGCCCGCCGAGAGCCTCGGCATGACCTTCTTCCAGAGCACCGGGCTGACCTCGTAACCATAGAGACGGTCGAGGATACGGCGGGTTTCCTGAGCGTCGACGAGGTCGATGTCGAGCTCGCGGGTGTCTTCGGCAGCAGCACGAATTGCCGGTTCGGTGATCTCGTGGAAGACCATTCGACGAACCGGAATCTTGGGCTTCAGGGTCTCGAGGAGATGCCACGCAATGGCCTCACCCTCGCGGTCGGGGTCAGTTGCGAGGAAGAGTTCGTCAGCGTCCTTCAAGAGTGACTTGAGTTCGGCGACCTTGCCCTTCTTCTCTGGGCTGACGACGTAGAGCGGCTCGAAGTCGTGATCGACGTTGACGCCGAGACGGGCCCACGGCTCGCCCTTGTACTTGGCCGGAACATCCGCTGCGCCGCGCGGCAGGTCGCGAATGTGACCGACCGATGCCTCGACTACGTAGTCCTTACCGAGGTAAGGAGCGATTTTGCGCGCCTTGGTCGGTGACTCGACGATCACGAGGCGACGAGGGTTACCGGACGCTCCCTGACCGCTGCCGTTGTCCGCTTTAGCCACCTGCTGCCCGAACCTTCCTTTGGACGATCACTGCCGTCGGCAGTTCTTCAGAACTAGACGTGTGGAGCAAGTTATACCCCGTGTCTCTCTTTACAGAGTGACATACCCGCACGACATTCGTGCAGATCAGTACAGTATGGACACGGTCAGATCTGTGGCCAGGCCGCTTCGACGTCCACGTGACGGGGTGCCTCGCCCAGGTATTCGACGAGCTTGGTCAGTCTCTTCTTGCCGGCGATACGAAGCCCTGGACCGGGCGTCCGGTTGCCCAGCTGAGTAGGTGCGATACCCACTCGCATCAAGGCTTGCGCCAACGGCGCGTGAGTCTGAGTCGCGTGCGGATCGAGGCCGAAAACGAAGCGTTCGCCGTCCTCTTCCATCCTGCCGGACGAGACTGCCCAGACCCGGAGCTGGCGGGGATTCGGAACCCATCCAGCCGGGACGGACTTCACGGCACCTTTGGTCCACTGCACGGACAGGGGCAGCAGGGCCGGCGTCGCCTGAGTTCGGACGAGCGGGCTTCCTTCATCACTACGCGTCACTTCTGCGCCGAGTCCGCATTGCGCGATCAGCTCGGCAATGGCCTGGGCCCGCCAGTCTCGATCTACGACGATCGAGATCCGAGCACGATCTTCGTTTGTCACCACCTGACCGTGTCCGGCCAGCATGCCGGCCAGGTCTGTCACGGCAGGGGGAATCGACTCGGCGGAGAAAAAGGACAGTTGGCTCACAGAGTGCAACGTAGGGCACGAGGACCGTTGCGGCATAAATAATGGGGCCTATTACGAAAAGGTCTGTCCCCCATTGCGGCGAGACAACGAGGGACAGACCGTGTCCAGCTCGGAAGAATCAGACCGCGCGAACGCCTGTCGCCTGGGGCCCCTTGTTGCCCTGCCCTACCTCGAACTCCACACGCTGGTTCTCCTCGAGGGTACGGAAACCGTTGCCCTGGATCTCGGAGTAGTGAACGAAGACGTCTGCGGAACCGTCTTCGGGAGCGATGAAGCCGAAGCCCTTTTCAGCGTTGAACCACTTCACAGTGCCCTGTGCCATGCTTTTCCTTCTCTTTCTAACACCGGATTCGATGAACTGCGCTTATTCAATCCATCGGGCCCGTTCCGGCCGCAGTACCAGCTGATTTCCCCCCAGGCTTGCATCCTCGCAGGAAAGGGCAAGAGCACCACGTCCGCAACAAAAGATCCTGCGAGCGTGCACTTTCTCAAGCCTACGAACACAGAAGCTGCGACCGGTTGTCAGTCAACCATGTTCTGCGCGTGCACAACAGTCGAAATACGTTAAGAATTTGCTACCGAATATCACCGGCTTCGACCCGCCGCAGTCGGCCGCCACCCCGTGCCGCCACTTCCGCCAGCCGATGCGTATCATCAAAACTGCAGGTAACGGCAGTTTCGAACTGTCGGGACACCCGAACGCCGATCCCGGAGAGTCACGTGAACGCAGCCTCCCGCATTCCTGATCCCGACGCGGCGCCGAGCGAAACCTACGGACAGATGCTCCTCGGTCGCGTCGTCGCCGGCGTGAGCGGGAACGAAGATCCACTGACGTTCACCGCTCAACTACCTGCTCGCAGCGCCCGGTTCGCCGAATGGCCGGAGTGGTTGCACCCCAGCGTGGTCCGTTCCCTGAACGAGCACAGTGTGACCGCTCCGTGGATCCACCAGCGCACTGCCGCAGACCTTGCACACAGCGGAAACCATGTTGTGGTCGCCACCGGCACCGCCTCGGGAAAGTCACTGGCATACCAACTCCCCGTCCTGACCGCGATGGCTTCGGACCCTCTTGCCACCGCGCTCTACCTCTCCCCCACCAAAGCTCTCGGCAGCGACCAACTACGGGCAGTGCTGTCCCTCACCGACTTCGACGCCGAACTACGGGGAACCAATCCGAGCGCGTACGACGGGGACACGTCACAGGAGCTGCGCACATGGGCGCGTGAAAACTCTCGTTGGCTGTTCACGAACCCCGACATGCTGCACATCTCTCTGCTCCGCACCCATCAACGCTGGGCGCACTTCTTCCGCAATCTGAAATACGTGATCGTGGACGAATGCCACTCCTACCGCGGTGTCTTCGGATCGAATGTCGCCCTCATCATTCGCCGACTCCGACGCATCGCGGCCCGATACGGCGCCGAGCCCACGTTCATCCTGGCCAGCGCCACCACCGCAGACCCCGGAACAGCGGCTTCCCGGTTGATCGGGGCGCACTGCACCGAGGTCACCGACGACGGATCACCCCACGGGCCACGAACCGTCGCACTCTGGGAGCCTCCACTCGTGCCGGCACTCACCGGCGAGAACGGCAGTCCAGTCCGTCGCCCCGCCGGCGCCGAGGCCGCCCGGATCATGGCGGATCTGATGATCGAAGGCGCACGCACCCTCACCTTCGTACGCTCACGCCGCGGTGCGGAACTGACCGCCATGACCACCAAACGGCTACTCGCAGAAGTCGACACCGATCTGGCCGAACGAATCGCCTCGTACCGCGCGGGATACCTCGCCGAAGACCGCCGCGAACTGGAAGCAGCACTTGCGGACGGCACTCTGCTTGGTGCGGCAACGACCAACGCGCTCGAACTGGGCGTGGACATCGCAGGGCTCGATGCCGTTGTCGTAGCTGGTTTCCCGGGGACCGTTGCCTCGTTCTGGCAACAGGCCGGACGCTCCGGTCGACGCGGCGAGGGATCGCTGGTGGTCCTGATCGCCCGAGACGATCCCCTCGACACCTACCTTGTTCACCATCCTTCGGCCATCCTCGAGAAACCCGTCGAGGCAACCGTGACGGACCCCGGAAATCCCTACATCCTGGGACCACAATTGCTCTGCGCAGCAATGGAACTCCCGCTCTCCGACGCCGAGGTCGACTCGTTCGGAGCCATCGACGTCCTCACCAAGCTCGCCGAAGAAGGCAAGATCCGGCGACGCGCCCACGGTTGGTTCATCACCGCAGACGCCAACCCGCACGGCTCACTGGACATCCGTGGCGGCATCGGCACCCAAGTAGCAATTGTCGACGGCGAATCCGGGCGGATGCTGGGAACCGTCGACACCGGACGGGCACCCGCCACCGTCCACCCCGGTGCGGTCCACATTCACCAGGGCGATGCGTACGTGGTGGACGAACTCGACCTCGAAGTCGGTCTGGCACTGGTCCATGCGGAAAATCCGGACTGGACCACCTCGGCGCGCGAAACCACCGAGATCATCATCACCGAACAACTCGAACACAAGAATTACGGCGACATCACCGTCGCACTCGTGCGCGTCGAAGTGACCCATCAGGTTGTGGGGTACCTCCGACGCCTCAACTCCGGCGAAGTCCTCGATTCCATCGAATTGGATATGCCTGCACATACGCTCGAGACCAGGGCCGTGATGTACACGGTCACACCGGAACTACTCGAATCCGTCGGCGTCTCGCCCGAGCGGTTCCCCGGGGCGCTGCATGCGGCAGAGCATGCAGCGATCGGCCTCCTGCCACTGGTCGCCATCTGCGACCGAGGCGACATCGGCGGAGTGTCGACGGCAATCCACGCCGACACCGGTCTGCCCACCGTGTTCGTCTACGACGGCCACGCCGGTGGCGCGGGATTTGCCGACCGGGGGCACAGTGAACTCTCACGCTGGCTTTCCGCAACCCGCGACGCAATTACCTCGTGCGAGTGCGCCAACGGTTGCCCCTCGTGCGTCTACTCCCCCAAGTGCGGCAACGGAAACGATCCACTCGACAAGGACGGCGCCGTCAAGATCCTTACGGCCGTCATCGACACCATCAGCTGACTAGTCGACAGGGCCCGCGCGCGCCGAGGCCTCCGCATCGCCGATACCGAAGCGGGACAACAATACCGGCGCCCGCACCTGAACAATGACATCCCAGTCCTCGACAGTGCACTCCGCGAGCACTGTTCGCATCCGCGTCGCAACGTCGATTGCCGCGGCGCAGCCTGCCTCCGCGCCGCGCTCGAGCGCTCCGGCCCCCGCCAAAGCCGAGAGATCCGCAGACGACTGGGCGGTGTGACGAGCGGTGACCGCCGAACCCACGTGCAGCAGCCCACCCGTCACCGCGACGATCCCGGCCAGCGCAATACACGAAAACACTGTTGCGATACCGTCGTCCGCCTGTAAAGTCATCAGTCCGCTCCGGGTTCCACAGCAGCGACTGCTTCTGCGGTGATGTCCAACATCGGCAGCAAAACACTGTCGGCGCTCACCACCGCCACGGCAAATCCGTCCACGATCTGCACGGAAATCCGGGCGTCGGAGGGTGCGATTCGGCGCGACGTGGTGACCGCGTTGTCCCGATCCCCGCGGGCCGTCAATCTCGCAGCCTCACGAGCAGCATCCACACACCGAACCTGCATCGTCACCGCTAGTACCGCGCCGACGCACAGCACCACCACAGTGATCATCGAGGCGAGCGCAATTGCTGCCTCGACCGTGACTGCACCGTCATCAGCCTCGCGGATGCTACTCGTGGAAAACATCACACAGCTGTCTTGAGCGCTTTGTCGATGATCCCGGTGAGCGCCGTGACAATGGAATCCCCGGTGACCACCGAATAGAGAACCGCTCCGAACGCCGCGGCGGCAATGGTCCCGATTGCATATTCTGCCGTGGACATTCCGTCGTCCTCGGCGACGAGCAACGTCAACCTCGCTGACAACTTTCCCATCATTCCGAACATCGTTTTCCCCTCCTGTAAGACCACGACAGTTGTTCTGCCGCGGAAGAATCGCGGGTTCTTCTCAGATAAGCCCGTCGCCGAGTACCGACGACGCCAATCCGATCACCACCGGCACTATCCCCAGCGCGAGAAACGCAGGCAGGAAACAGAGTCCGAGCGGACCACTGATCAGCACGCCCGCGCGTTCGGCGGATGCGGCAGCAACATCCTCCGCGTCATCTCGACGGCGTTCTGCAAGTTCCGCCATCGAGACGGACAGCGACGTCCCCGACCGTGACGACCGGCGCGCCAGTCGGGCAAGTGATTCGGTGTCGGGATCCAACGCAGCTTCACCCCAGGCCACATCCGGATCGGCGCCAAGGGTGAGCAGGTCCGATACACGCTGCAAAGCGCCGCCCATCGGCGCCGGCGCAGTAGCGGCAACAGCCCCCACTGCTTCGGCAACCGGTAAACCGCCACGAAGGCATGCAGCTAGAAGGTCGAAACTTGCCGCGACTGCCAGAGGATCGCCGACCGGTGGCTCGTCCGGCAGAACTGTATCCACGGCACTTCTGTCGAGCATTGTTGCCATGCGTGGCAGTGACATTCGCGTGTCCGGAACTATCCATAACGACAGCGCGATCGTCACTACTCCCAGCCAGATCACGAGGTAACCTTCGACGTGATCTTGTCGGTCCACAGGAGGCCGAGAGCTACCAACCCCGTTCCGACTACCAGCATCACTCCGCCGGCGCCACCCCCGAACAGCACCTGCAACGGCGCCGCCCCCATCAGCTCACCCAATCCGATGCCGAGGACCGGTAACCCTGCAAGCACCGTCGCGGTAGCTCGCGCGCCGGCCAGTCCGGCTTCGGTGCGCTGACGGAAACGGTTGCGACCCAACATATCCGTCCGCACAGCTCCCAGAAGTTCGGCCAGTGCCAGACCGTATCGTTCAGCGACAGACCACGCTGACGCAACACGCACCAACTCCCTGTCGACGAGCGAACCACCGGATCGGAATGCATCGGCTGCACTGCCACCCAACCGAGCTCGCGCCGAACCGCGACGGAATACTTCCCCCACAGCGCCCGAGCACTCCTCACCGGCAATGGAACACGCGGACGCCGGGTGCGCACCGATCCGCAACTCTGCAATCAGGACCTCCAATCCGGCAAGTAGCAACGCCAGTTCCGAGTCCCTTGCCAACGATGCCTTCTTCCGCCGAGCACGAAAGAGCGCAGTTCCCACTGCAATCGCGGCAGCGACCAATGCAGAGATACCTCCGAACAACGCACCCAGTACCAGTGGCAGTGCAGCGACAATCAGCGTCCACGGCACGGTGAATGATTCCTTCCCCCGCGAATCTGCGAATTCGAGGAGCCTGGAACGCGAATTCACCGTCGGAGCAACCATCACCGACAGCGCGCACAGCAGCAACGTGGCGCTCATGCCGGCAGCCCGTCCCGATCACTGCGCCCATCCCGATCACGGAGGCACAGCATTCTTTCGAGTTGATCGCGCCCCGGACCCGCAGCCGGCCATGCCTGGTTGATGTGTACGAATCCGTCTGCGCCGCGGTTGATGACCCCGATCTGCTCGAGTCGCCGAGAACCGTCGGCGGAGCGATGCACGTGTAGAACCACCTGGACCGCGGCTGCAAGTTGACTGTGCAACGCATGTCGATCCATTCCCCCCAACGCGGCCAAGGCCTCCAACCGCGCCGGCACTTCCTCGGGCGAATTCGCGTGGATGGTGCCTGCCCCGCCGTCATGGCCCGTATTCAGGGCCGTCAGAAGGTCGATGACCTCGGCTCCCCGCACTTCGCCCACGACAATGCGGTCGGGTCGCATGCGCAACGCCTGTCGCACGAGATCACGTACCGCTACCTCGCCGACGCCCTCCACATTCGGCGCGCGTGCGACCAGTCGAACCACATGCGGATGCGGCGGAGCCAACTCGGCCGCATCCTCGACGCAGATGATCCGTTCCCTGGGGTCTACCGCACCGAGCGCAGCCGACAGCAATGTCGTTTTCCCCGCACCGGTGCCACCGATCACCAGAAAAGCCAAACGGCACATGATGATTCGATCAAGCAGCGCACGTGCCTCCGGTTCGATCGCTCCGCGAGCGCACAATGCGTCAAGGCCTTGCGTCGCAGGTCTGAGCACCCGTAGCGACAAGCAGGTTCCCCCTTGTGCGACCGGCGCGAGAACAGCGTGCAATCGGACACCGAAATGCCCGTCGCCGACTCCGCGCAACCGGCCGTCGACCCACGGCTGTGCGTCGTCGAGTCGTCTTCCGGACGACAAGGCCAAACGCGCAGCAAGGCGTCGCACCGCTGCCTCGTCCGCAAATTTCACGCTCGTTCGTTCCAGTCCCACCCCACGATCGACCCACACCTGGTCCGGAGCAGTCACCAGGACATCCGCGACTCCTGGTTCATGCAACAAAGACTCGAGCGGCCCGGCGCCGGTCAGCTCGGTCTGGAGAATTCGCACGACCTCGAGCAGATCTGTATCACCGAGCACTCCGGCGGACTCAGCCCGAACGGCGTCGGCGACCGTCGCCGCTGTCGGCTCAGCGGCCGTCGACGCCGCCAACCGATCGCGGACCCGATCGAGCAGTTCAGCCGTGACCAGCCCACTCATGCTGCAGCACTCCAGGAACGTGATCCCGCCGCGAGTCCGTCCAGCACCGCGTCCGCTCCGAGGGTCAGCGCGCACTTGCGTCGTAATTCCAGCCCGCCGCGTTCGAGCATCGACCCGAGCGAGCGGTGTCCCCGGACAACTGCGATCAACGGCAACCCGAGCATGGTCGCAACATCTGCCCCGCGCAGACCACCCGGAGCCGGTCCGCGCACCAACAACCCGATATTCGAATTATGTTGCGCCGCCCACATTCCCACCTTCTCCGCAGCGACGCAGGCTGCCACCGTCGCGGGAACAACCATCACGACGGCATCCGAACCCTCCAATACGGCCTCACCCTCCAGCCCTCGACAACCGGAAACATCGCACACGACAAGACCGCCGGATCGTCGGCCGGCGTCGAGCACCGCCCCGAGCGCAGTGACCGAAGGACCACCGATCTCCCCGCGGCTGCACGAGAGCACTCGCAGGTGCTGCCCGCGAGCGGGCAGAGCATCACGAAGCGCATCCGCCGACAAACGCCCACCCTCAACCGTCAACGCCGCCCATCGCAACCCTGGAACATTTTCGACACCGAGCACTACGTCCGCGCCGCAACCAAGTGCGTCGACGTCGACAAGCATCGTCGGGATGCGACGGGCGGCGGACGCCAAGGCGATCGCCGCGGCGCTTACCGAGGCACCAGCTCCGCCACACGCGCCGACAACGGCAACAACTGTGCCCTCGCCACGGCTCACCGAGTGCTCGGCTAACACTGCAACCAGCGCATTCTCGTCCGCCGGCAGTGTGAATACCGCCTGGGCGCCGATCGAGGTCGCGTATTTCCACTCGTCGAGCGTCGGTTCGGACTCACCGACAAGGAAGACGCGTGAACGCCTCGGGTTGCGGCTCGAGCACGCCTTCGCGTGTGCAATGTCCAGCACCACCGCGGATGCCCTGTTCCATTGTTGGCGCGATACCGGTTGTGGCCCCTCGTCCGCCGACTGATCAACGGCAGCCACGACGCGCCGCACGCTGGCAAGAACCAGCGGATCTTCGACCAACACAAGGACATCCGCGTCGACATGCCCTGATTCCCCTGAAGCATTCGAGTTCATGAGCACGAGCCTGAGCGTTGTCGCCGGTAAAGAACAGATACCCGAATCGAGCTGTGGACAACTCGGGTTCTGTGGATAACTCCCACTTGACGAAGCCGAGTTGATGTACCCGAGAAAGTGGACAACCCCCGCCTGGGGGGAGGCGGGGGTTGTCTTGTCTGTTCAGCCCCGGGGGGTTGGGCTGAACACAGTCCGAGCAAGTCGAACTGCCGTAATC
The DNA here is from genome assembly GCF_033142425.1 of Rhodococcus sp. IEGM 1366. Lineage (NCBI taxonomy): Bacteria > Bacillati > Actinomycetota > Actinomycetes > Mycobacteriales > Nocardiaceae > Rhodococcus > Rhodococcus sp. IEGM 1366. The sequence goes on along the minus strand of NZ_JAWLRZ010000001.1, from coordinate 1,205,129 downwards.
CTACACTGCAAATGTCCGGGAAATGCAAGCCTGAACAGCAGCGATTCGTAAGTGTCGCCGTTCATTTCCCGGTTGTGGTGACGCAACCGAACCGACTGTCGGACTATCCTCGGTAGCTGTGACCGACAAGCTTGGGAATGGACTGACAACCGGGCGGACTGCCGCTTTCTTCGACCTCGACAAAACCGTCATAGCCAAATCCAGCACGTTGGCTTTCAGCAGGCCGTTCTTCGCGCAAGGATTGATCAACCGGCGCTCGGTTCTCAAGAGCAGCTACGCGCAGTTCCTGTTCCTGCTCTCGGGCGCCGATCACGATCAGATGGAGCGCTTGCGCGCACACATCACCGCGATGTGTGCCGGCTGGGATGTGGAACAGGTCAAGTCGATCGTCGCGGAGACTCTGCACGACATTGTCGACCCCCTCGTCTACGCCGAGGCCGCCGACTTGATTGCCGACCACAAGGTGCGCGGCCACGATGTCATCGTGGTGTCCGCGTCGGGCGAGGAGATCGTCGCTCCGATCGCCCGCGCGCTGGGAGCAACGCACTCGGTCGCGACGTCGATGAAGGAAGAGGACGGGCACTACACGGGCGAGGTCGACTTCTACTGCTACGGCCCCGGCAAAGTGGAAGCCATGGAAAAACTCGCAGCCGAGTACGGATACGACCTCTCCGCGAGTTACGCCTATTCCGACTCGATCACCGACTTGCCGATGCTCGAGGCCGTCGGGCATCCGAGTGCCGTCAACCCCGACCGCGCGCTTCGCAAGGCAGCAGCCGGAAATGGTTGGCCCATACTGACTTTCTCGAATCCGGTCTCGCTTCGCGCTCGGCTGTCAGCACAGTCGGGCACCGCTGTGGCGACTACTGCAGCGCTCGGAATCGGAGCTGTGACAGCCGGTGTTGTGACGTTTGCACTACTTCGCCGAAAACGGTGAAACTTCAAGCACACAAACAAAAATTGATACTTGCTGTGAGCCGCAACACAGGGTACAAAGGAGTTACGGAAGAACGGAAGGCCAGGAACGGCTCAGAAGAGAAGGACCGTTTCCCCAACCCGGATTCCCAGCACGGGCACTAGGGCACCCACGCGGAGCACAAGCCACTATAAGGGCAGAAGTGTTGTGGGCCTGCGAGATTCGTTCAATTTGAGCGAGGACTCCGCACAAGTTGCGGGGACGACCTCAAAATGGCGATCCCTCGCCGAGGCCATCCACACAACCCACCGAGCACGCTTGGTAACGAGTAGTCCGTGCTAACGGGCGGCGAAGTCGATAATCGGCAGCGCCGCCCGTTTTGTGTGTGGAACGAGCCCGATGTGGAACCAGCCCGATGTGGGTTAGCTCGGACTCGCGGCGTCGGCAATCGACGTTGCCTCGCGAGCACCAGCTTCAAGCGCGCCGCAACACAGAATTACCCAACTCCCGACGCCTTCCGGACGACCGGAAGCAAATCCCGCGGCTCCATCGGCGTACGCCTGCGGCCTACGCAGCCAACTGACCTCAGGGACGCCGAGGTTGTGGGGATCCAAACCGGACGAGACTGCGACGAGTCGGGACGCGGCGCGCGCCACAATGCCGTCGGCGGTACCGAACGGACTCAGTGCCAACAATTCGCCGTGCACGACTGCCGCAAGAACCGGAGCCGGCGCCGACGTTCCACCCGTCACCAGTTGGGCGAGAGCGTCGAGACGCTCGCCGACGCCCGGATCCATGCGAGGTCGTCCCAGTTCGTCAGGATCCTCGACCAGATCTGCCGCCGCCAGTAGGTGCAACCTGGCCAAAGCCTGCAGCGGCGCCCGTTTCCACGTGGACTCCATCAGTGGCAGACCGTCACCGTCCAGCGCCTGCGCAACCCGCAGGGCGCCGGCAAGAATCGGATCACCGGCCATCCCCTCTGCCGGCAGCTCCGTCGACCCTCCCGCCAAAGACGCCGATGCCCGAGCGGCGCGGACTGCAGCTTCGGCAGCCGTCGTCGGCCATCCGCGTCGGTTGGTTTTGTGCCGATGCACCTCACCGAGTGCGTCGCGCGCGTGATCAGCGGCGGCGCGTACGCCTGGAAGATCGACGAGGGGCTGCAAGGGGTCCGTCACGATCAACGACGGTACCCTTGCAGCCCCTCTGTGGACTTGCCTACCTACCTGTTGCGTCAGCTTCCCAGCTTGATGGACCCACCGGGAATCGCGTCGAGCAACTTGCGTGTGTAGTCCTGCTGCGGATTGCCGAACACGTCGTCGATCGGCGCCGATTCGACGATCGAGCCACGCGACATCACCAACACGTTGTCCGCGATCTGACGAACCACGGCCAGGTCGTGCGTGATGAAGAGGTACGTCAACCCGAACTCTGCCTGCAGGTCGTTGAGCAGGGTCAAGATCTGATCCTGTACGAGCACGTCGAGAGCGGACACCGCCTCGTCGCAGATCACGACCTCCGGCTGCAAGGCCAACGCTCGCGCAATTGCGACGCGCTGACGCTGTCCACCGGACAGCTCGTTCGGGAACCGTCGCATGACCGACTGGGGCAGACCGACCTTGTCGAGAAGTTCGCGGACGCGAGCCTCACGTTCGGCTTTGGTCCCGACCTTGTGGGTACGCAGCGGCTCTTCGATCGTGCGGTAGATCGAGTACATCGGGTCGAGCGTGCCGTAAGGGTTCTGGAAGATCGGCTGCACTCGGCGACGGAACGCAAAAGTTTCCTTCGCACCGAGTTCGGACACGTCCTGACCGTCGAAGACCACGTTGCCTGCAGTGGGCTCGAGCAGACCGAGGACCATCTGCGCGACCGTCGACTTACCGGAACCCGATTCACCGACGATCGCCGTCGTGGTTCCGCGGCGGACCTTGAAGGACACGTCGTTCACGGCTGTGAAGTCGGTGGTCTTGCGGAAACCCTTGCGCAGCTTGAACACCTTGGTCAGATGATCGACGACAAGAACGTCGTCGGTCGCCTTGCCGAAGGACTCTGCCGTACTTTCCTCGGCCTTGACCGCTTCGGCGACCTCTTCCGCCTGTTCCCGAATCTCGGCGCGGGCCACCGACGAACTGAGTCGCTTCGACGCCAACGACGGCGCAGCAGCGACCAGCTTCTGCGTGTACGGATGCTGCGGACGCTTCAGAATCTCCAGTGCCGGACCGGATTCGACGATACGCCCCTTGCTCATCACGATCAGGTGCTCGGCACGCTCGGCGGCCAAGCCCAGATCGTGAGTGATGAGCAGAACAGCGGTGCCGAGTTCCGTTGTCAGACCGTCGAGGTGGTCGAGGATCTGACGCTGGACGGTGACGTCGAGCGCCGACGTCGGCTCGTCCGCGATCAGGAGCTTCGGACGAGCGGACAACCCGATCGCGATGAGTGCACGCTGACGCATACCGCCCGAGAACTCGTGGGGGTACTGCCCCAGCCGGCTCTCGGCGTCGGCGAGACCTGCCTCCTCGAGCAGTTCGGCGGCCCGAACCTTGGCTGCCTTGCCCTTGGCGATCCCGTTGGCGGCCAGTGCTTCCTCGATCTGGAAGCCCACTTTCCACACCGGGTTCAGATTCGACATCGGGTCCTGCGGAACCAAACCGATCTGGCTGCCCCGGATGTGGACGAAGTCCTTCTCCGAGACCTTCGAGATGTCCTTGCCGTCGAAGATGATCTCGCCTGCCGTCACCTTGCCGGTGCCGGGAAGCAGATTGATGATCGAGTGCGCGGTAGTGGACTTACCCGAACCCGATTCGCCGACGATGGCGACCGTCTGACCCGGATAGACAGTCAGGCTGACGCCTCGAACTGCCGGAACCGGACCGGAATTGGACTGGAACGACACCTCGAGATCACGAATCTCGAGCAGCGGAGTTTCCTCCGAGGTGAGAGTTTCCTTGGTGGTCATCGTGCTCACCGCTTCCGCGACTTGGGATCGAGGGCGTCGCGCAGCGCGTCGCCCATCATGATGAATCCGAGGACGGTGATCGCCAAAGCCGTTGCCGGGTAGAACAAAATGGTCGAACCCTGACGCAGCGTCACCTGAGCGTTGCTGATGTCACCGCCCCACGAAACCTCGGTGGACGGGAGCCCGATACCGAGGAAGGACAGAGTCGCCTCGGCAACGATGTACGTGCCGAGCGAGATGGTGGCCACAACGATGATGGGCGCCAACGAGTTCGGGATGACGTGGCGAATCAGAGTCTTGAGCTTCGAGACACCCAACGCTTCCGAAGCCATGACGTAATCGTTGTTCTTGGCCGAAATCACCGCACCACGAGCAATTCTTGCCATCTGCGGCCAGCCGAAGAGCGCCAGGACGCCGACGACGGTCCAGATGGTGCGATCGGTGAACAGCTGCATCAGAACGATGGCAGCGAGGATCAGCGGGATACCGAAGAAGATGTCGGCGACACGGGAGAGAACCGAATCGGTCCAGCCCCCGTAGAACCCGGACAGTGCACCGAAGATCACGCCGATCACCAGCACCGACGCCGTGACGCCGATGCCAACGAGCACAGATGCGCGAGCACCGTAGATGGTGCGCGAGTACACGTCACAGCCCTGGCGGTCGAAACCGAACCAGTGACCTGAGGTCGGACCCTGCATGCTGTAGGTGAGGTCGCAGTACCGCGGATCGATACTCGTGAACAGACTCGGGAAAGCCGCGATGACGATGACCGCGACAATGATGATCGTCGAGATGATGAACAGGGGACGCTTGCGCAGATCGCGCCACGCGTCGGTCCACATGCTCGTCGGCGCCTGATCGAGCTTGACGGCGTCCGTCTCCCCCGGTGCCGCAACTTCGGGCGGTGCCACGAAATGGCTTTGCCGGACTGCGCGTCCGGTCTTCACGGTCTCAGACATAGCGGATCCTCGGATCGAGCGCGGCGTACAAGAGGTCGACGAGCAGATTCGCGATCAGGTAGATCACGATGAGAATGGTGACAAACGAAACCACCGTCGGCGCTTCACCTCTGGTCACCGCCTGGTAGATCGTGCCGCCGACGCCGTTGATGTTGAAGATGCCCTCGGTGACGATGGCGCCGCCCATCAACGTTGCGAGGTCGGCACCCAGGAAGGTGACCACGGGGATCAGCGAGTTGCGCAACACGTGCACGCGAACCACTCGTCCGCGAGAAAGTCCCTTGGCGGTGGCTGTCCGCACGTAGTCGGCACTCAGGTTCTCCGCCACGGACGTTCGGGTCAGTCGCAGTACGTAGGCAAACGAGACCGAACCCAGAACCAGGGCGGGGAGCAGGAGATTCTTGAAGCTGGTGTTTCCACCGACCGTCGGCGGGACGATGCCCCATTTGACGCCGATGAAGAACTGAGCCAGGAAGCCGATCACGAAGATCGGGATGGCGATGAGAACGAGGCTGAACAGCAGGACGGTGCTGTCGAAGAACCCGCCCTTGCGCAGGCCGGCAATGAGGCCGAAGCCGACACCGAAGACCGTCTCTACGATCAGTGCCATGAAGGCAAGTTTCATCGTGATCGGAAATGCCTGTGCCAGAACTTCACTGACAGGTCGTCCGGAGAACGACGTGCCGAAGTCCAGCGTGAAGATGCCCTTCAGGTACAGCAGGTACTGCTGATAGAAGGGGAGATCGAGGTGGTAGCGCTCCCGAAGCTGCTGTGCAACAGCTGGACTGAGCGCCTTGTCGCCCGCCAACGCGGCAATCGGATCACCGGGAAGTAGGAAGACCATGGCGTAGATCAGAAGTGTGGCCCCGAGAAAAACCGGGATCATTTGAAGCACTCGGCGACCGATGTACCAGAGCATCGGATCACCTCCTTGTCGATGATCGTGTCCGTCAGCGGACAATCCGACGTGAACACGAGTTCGGGGCGGCAGGCAGAGCGCCTGCCACCCCGAACTCACGTTTCAGATGCGAATCGTTCTACGCGTCAGTTCTTTTCGATGTCTTCGTAGACCGGAATACCATTCCAGCTGATGGTGACGTTGGAGACGTTCTCCGACCATCCACTCGCTGCGTTGCGGTACCACGTCGGAACTGCAGGCAGGTCCTTGAGCAGGACTTCCTGAGCCTGGTCGAGCAGTTCCCGAGCCTTCGCCTGATCGGTCTGGCCGGCCGATTCGCGCAGGAGGCGGTCGAACTCGGGGTTGGAGTAATCACCGTCGTTGGAGCTGCCACCGGTCTGGTAGTTCTGCGCCAGGAAGCCGTACTGCTGCGGGTAGTCACCCTGCCAGCCGGAGCGGAATGCGCTCTGGATGGTGCGGTTGGTGGCTTCGGTGCGGATCTGAGCAAAGGTGGCGTACTGCTTGCCCTTTGCGTCGATGCCGAGGGTGTTGCGGATGCTGTTCGACGCTGCGTCGACCCATTCCTGGTGTCCGCCGTCGGCGTTGTAGGCGATCTCGAAGCTGCCCGACCACGGAGCAATTGCATCGGCCTTCGCCCAAGCGGCCTTGGCTGCCTCTGGATCGAACTTCACGTTGCCGTTACCGGTCAGCGAGTCGTTCCAGCCCTCGATTGCGGGACTGGTGAAGTCGAGCGCAGGTGTCCTGGTCTTGTTGTAGATCTGCTGCGTGATCTGATCGCGGTTGATCGCCATCGAGATCGCCTGACGGCGGAGCATGCCCTCTTCGCCGCTGAAGTGCGGCAGGCGACCCGGGATCGTGAACGTCTCGATGGTTGCCGACGGCTGGTTGACCGTGCGACCAGGCAGGTCAGACTCGAAGGTCGTGACCGCACTCGGCGGAACCTGGTCGAGAACGTCGACGTTGTTGGCCAGGAGATCGGTGTACGCCGTGTCGAGGTTGTTGTACATGATGAAGTCGACGCCGGCGTTCTTCGGCTTGCGGTTGCCGTTGTAGTCCGGGTTCACGACCGTGTCGATGCGGACGTTGTGCTGCCACGCACCGGTTCCGTCGAGCTTGTACGGGCCGTTGCCGATCGGATTCTCACCGAATGCGGTCATGTCCTGGTAAGCGACCTCGGGCAGCGGGTAGTACGCCGTGAAGCCGAGGCGATCGGGGAACGCAGATTCGGGCTGCTTGAGCTCGATGGTGAAGGTGCTGTCGTCCACGACCTTCAGTCCCGACATGGTCTGTGCCGTCGGAACCTCGGCGGCAACTTCGTCGTAGCCCTTGATCGGGTCGAAGAACGACGCCTGCAGCTGAGCATTGGTGGAGAGTGCGCCGTAGTTCCAGGCGTCGACGAACGACTTCGCGGTGACGGGGGTGCCGTCCGTGAAGGTCCAGCCTTCCTTGAGCTTGACGGTGAAGTTCTGACCATCCGTGCTGTCGATGGACTCGGCAACCTCGTTCTCCGTGCCACCAGCGGCGGTGTACGAAACGAGACCGGCGAACACGGCGTCGACGACGCGACCGCCCATGTTCTCGCTCGTGTTCGTGGGGATCAACGGGTTCTGGGGCTCGCCCGCCCAGGCGTTGACAACACCACTGGACGATCCGCCCGACGAATCGCCGGACGAACATGCCGTGATCAGCACTGCCGTCATTCCGAGCGCGACCGCACCGGTCGCTATGCGTGAGATACGCAAAGGAGTTCCTTCCACATCTAATAGACCCCGAGCATGCTCGTGGCCTGCCGACAGCCGTAACTGCCGGCGTCGTGTCGCCTACAACTGAAGATGAACGTAACTTCGAGTTGCGGTCGAATAATGGTTTGACAATAGACACATCAACCTCGAAGTGCGCACCGCACCCATTGTTGAAAATTTGGGGGTAATTCAATTCGGACACATTCATTCGTCGTCGGAAGCGACCACCCGTCGCATCGATTCGACCGATCGTCGCAGGACAACGAGTTGCAACGTGATGCAACGGTGCGTTTGCGCGAGCTTGTGACTACCCTCACACGGAGTCAGAAAAGTGTCGATCAATGTGGAAAGAAGGCCGTCAGCCATGACAAGCGCAGCCGAAACGGACGTCCCCCAGGCATATCCGCCGAGCGCAGAGTTCGCTGCGGCCGCCAACGCGGGACCGGAACTGCAGGCTGCCGCAGATACCGACCGCCTTGCTTTTTGGGCGAATCAGGCTGAGCGCCTTCACTGGCACCAGAAATGGACCGACGTCCTCGACTGGACCGACGCCCCCGTCGCGAAATGGTTCGTCGGCGGACAGTTGAATGTCGCCTACAACTGCGTCGACCGCCACGTCCTCGCCGGCAACGGCGACCGCGTCGCCATCCACTTCGAAGGCGAACCCGGCGATTCCCGTAATCTGACCTACAACGACCTCCTCGCCGAAGTCAGCCGCGCCGCAAACACTTTCACCGACCTCGGCCTCGTCGCCGGTGACCGCGTCGCGATCTACATGCCGATGATCCCCGAAGCGATCGTCACCATGCTCGCGTGCGCCCGCCTGGGCCTGACCCACTCGGTGGTCTTCGCCGGATTCTCCGCCACCGCCCTACGCTCACGCATCGACGACGCGCAAGCCAAGCTTGTCGTCACCGTCGACGGGCAGTGGCGCCGCGGCGCCGCAGCACCCATCAAAACAGCGGTCGACGAATCCGTCGCCGGCGCCGACTCCGTACAGAACGTGTTGGTAGTCAACCGAACCGGCATCGACGTCGACTGGACGCCCGGCCGCGACCTGTGGTGGCACGAAACCGTCGCCCAGGCTTCACCCGAGCACGAAGCGCAGCCGTTCGACGCCGAACATCCCCTGTTCATCCTCTACACCTCCGGCACCACCGGAAAACCCAAGGGCATCATTCACACTTCCGGCGGCTACCTCACCCAAGCCTCGTACACCCACCACAACGTCTTCGATCACAAAGCGGGACAAGACGTGTACTGGTGCACCGCCGACATCGGCTGGGTCACCGGACACTCCTACATCGTCTACGGTCCCCTCTCCAACGGCGTCACCCAGGTCGTCTACGAAGGCACCCCCAACTCCCCGAACGAGCACCGCCACTTCGACATCATCGAAAAGTACGGCGTCTCCATCTACTACACCGCCCCCACCCTCGTGCGCACCTTCATGAAATGGGGGCGCGAGATCCCCGACGCCCACGACCTGTCCTCCATCCGCCTCCTCGGCTCCGTCGGCGAGCCGATCAACCCCGAAGCGTGGCGCTGGTTCCGCGACGTCATCGGCGGCAACAAGGCCCCCATCGTCGACACCTGGTGGCAGACCGAAACCGGCGCCATCATGATCTCCCCACTGCCCGGCATCACCGCCACCAAGCCCGGATCCGCGATGGCACCGCTACCCGGAATCTCCGCGAAGATCGTCGACGACGACGCCAAGCCCCTCGGCCCCGGCGGCAACGGCTACCTCGTCCTCGACGAGCCGTGGCCGGCGATGCTCCGCGGCATCTGGGGCGACATGGAGCGTTACCGCGACACCTACTGGTCCCGCTACGCCGAAGAAGGCTGGTACTTCGCCGGTGACGGCGCCAAGTACGACGACGACGGCGCCCTCTGGGTCCTCGGCCGCGTCGACGACGTCATGAACGTCTCCGGCCACCGCATCTCCACCTCCGAAGTGGAATCGGCACTGGTCAACCATCACGGCGTCGCCGAAGCCGCCGTCGTCGGCGCCGCCGACGAGACCACCGGACAGGGCATCGTCGCGTTCGTCATCCTGCGCGAAGGTGTCGAGAACACCGGCGACATCCTGATCGCGGAACTCAAAGCTCAGGTCTCCACCGACATCAGCCCGATCGCCAAGCCCCGTCAGATCACCATCGTGCCGGAACTGCCGAAAACCCGATCCGGCAAGATCATGCGCCGCCTCCTGCGCGACGTCGCCGAAGGCCGCGACCTCGGAGACACCTCAACCCTGGTCGACCCCAAGGTATTCGACGCAATCCGCGGCAAGTAGGGCCAGCGGCCCCCGTGCGCCTTTCTGGTAGTCCCCACTACCAGGAAGGCGCACAGCAGGGCTACGCCCCTACATCATCGAGCGATTCGTCCTTCGTCTCACGCATGACGAGCAATGCAACAAACGTCAGAGCCGACGCGACGAGTAGGTAGATCCCGACCCAGCCGACGCCGTAGTGGTCGACCAGGTAGACCGCGATGAACGGCGCTACTGCCGCACCGAGGATGCTTGCGGTGTTGTAGGCGATACCGGAACCCGTGTACCGGACGTTGGTCGGGAACAGTTCCGGGAGAACAGCACTCATCGGTCCGAAGGTCAGGCCCATGAGGATCATGCCCACAACCAGGAAGGCCAGCATGCGACCGTCACTCATACCGTCGGTGTGCAGGAAGAGTCCGAATGTGAGACCGAACAGCATCATTGTCGCGGTGATGACGAGCAGCGTGATCCGTCGACCGTAGCGGTCGGCCAGCCACCCGGACACCGGGACCGCAGCTGCGAAGAACACGACCGCAATGAGCTGCAGGACAAGGAAATCGGTGTACTTGAAGCCCGCTCCCGTACCGCCGTCCGCAGCGGTTTTGCCGATTCCGTAGCTCAGGACCCACGTGGTCATGAGGTAGAATAGCGTGTAGGTGGCGAGCATGACGAATGTGCCGATGATCAGCTGACGCCAGCTTGTCTTGAATACCTCGGCGAGGGGCGTCTTGACCTTCTCGCCGCGCTCGACGGCGCGCGCGAACACCGGCGTTTCTTCGAGCCGCAGACGCACGTACAGACCGATCATCACCATGATTGCGCTGAGCAGGAACGGAATTCGCCAGCCCCACGAGAGGAACGCGCCATCGAGGTCCGGGTTGGCGCTGTCGTGGTCCATCATCAACGAGATGGTCAGGAACAGTCCGTTGGCAAGGAAGAAGCCGATGGGTGCACCCAACTGTGGCCACATGGCCGCCCAGGCCCGTTTGCCTTCCTTTGCGGTTTCGGTGGCGAGCAGCGCTGCTCCTGACCATTCACCGCCGAGGCCGAGGCCCTGACAGAAACGCATCAGCGCGAGTAGCGCAGGGGCGAGCAACCCGACTTGTGAATAGGTCGGCAACAGGCCGATGAGGAAGGTTGCGACGCCCATCGTCAGGAGCGAGCCGACGAGGGTCGCTTTACGTCCGACCCGGTCGCCGAAGTGACCGAACAGAATCGAGCCGAGTGGACGCGCAACGAATGCCAGACCGAATGTCGCCAGCGACGCGAGGAGCGCGGTGGTGTCGTTGCCTTTGGGGAAGAACAGAAGCGGGAAGACCGACACCGCTGCCGTTGCGTAGATGTAGAAATCGTAGAACTCGATCGACGTACCGATCATGCTCGCGACAACGATTCGACGGCGAGGTACGCCGCCGACAGTTTCGCCGCCCGCCGGCGTCGGCGGGTTCTTACTCAGTGACGTGCTCACTCGTGATGCTCCTGCAGCTGTACGAACATTGCGGTATACGAACATTGCCCAATTGGTGGGATGAATCTCAGTCAGTAGGAATTGAACACCCTGCGCGTTTTCTCGCGCAAATTCGGGTTCTGGGCCGAATCCGCGATAAAATTCCGTAAAGGTGAGCCGGGAAGTCTGGTCGGCACGTGATTCGTCGCGTCCACATGTCTGCAAACCGAACAAAGGCGTTGCTCCCGCGTGATCTCCACAATGCGTTCCGAACTGTCCCGATACCTACGCACCGAAACCGTTGGCGGCTCTATCCTGCTGATCGCCGCTGCCATTGCTCTGATCTGGGTGAACTCACCACTCGGCGACAGCTACATCGCGCTGCGCGACTTCCAGATCGGACCGTCGGCGCTGCATCTGAACCTCAGTCTCGGCACGTGGGCGCAGGACGGTCTGCTGGCCATTTTCTTCTTCGTGGCCGGCCTCGAGCTCAAGCGCGAACTGGTTGTCGGAGAGCTCTCCGATCGCAAAGCTGCAGCGCTTCCGATCATCGCGGCATGTGGCGGAGTTCTCGTTCCCGCGCTCATCGCGGCGTCGATCGGCTTCGGCACTCCGGGGATGGACAAGGGTTGGGCGATCCCCGTTGCCACCGACATCGCGTTTGCCCTCGGCATCCTCGCCCTGACCGGTTCCCGGATACCGGCCAGCGCCCGCGTGTTCCTACTCAGTCTTGCGGTAGTCGACGACCTCCTGGCCATCATCTTGATCGCGGTGCTCTTTACCGCGTCGATCGCGATGTTGTGGCTGCTCACCGCCGCTGCGGCGCTTGCGGTGTACGCCTACGCCCAACACAAACGCATCACGACGCCGTTCCTCTACGTGCCACTTGCCCTGCTCACCTGGTACTCGATGCACGAGGCCGGTATCCACGCCACTCTCGCCGGCGTCGCGCTCGGCCTGCTCACCCGAGTTGTCCGCGACAAGGACGAGGAATACGCCCCCGGCACCCGACTCGAACACCGCATCCAGCCGTACTCCGCCGGCTTCTGCGTTCCGGTGTTCGCGCTGTTCGCGTCCGGCGTTCCCATCAACGCCGAGGTACTCGGCGACATCTTCACCGACCCCGTCGGGCAATCGGTCTTTGTCGGCCTCCTCGTCGGAAAAACTGTGGGAATCTTCGGAATTTCCCTGCTCGCGATCAAATTGGGCATAGCCACGAAGCCCAAGACACTCGAACGCAGAGACATGTTTGCCCTCTCAGTGCTCGGCGGCATCGGGTTCACCGTTAGCCTGCTTGTAGCAGACCTCGCACTGGACGGGGTCGGCGATGGCAGCGAGGCCGAAATAGCGAAGGCCGCAGTTCTCGTGACATCGTTGATAGCGTCGCTGATCGGATCAGCGCTGCTGTGGCGACGTGGACGGGTTCATGCGGCGCGAGCTGAAGCCAATGCCATAGCCACAGACGCGAGAGAACTACCTGGAGAGGTCGACAAGTGAGCGTGACCAACGGAGAGAGCCAACGCTTCACCGGAGATGGGGTGCCGAACACGGTGTCGTCCATTCCTCTCACCGACGTAGACGCCCGAACACCGGCTGAAGCCTCGATCGGCGCACTGGTCAGGGATGCGACGGCTCAGGTTTCGACACTGGTGCGTGCCGAAGTCGAGCTTGCCAAGGCCGAAGTCACCGGTGAGGTCAAGAAGGGGCTGCAGGGCAGCGTCTTCTTCATTCTGGCCTTCACTGTTCTGCTGTTCAGTTCATTCTTCTTCTTCTTTTTCCTGGCGGAATTGCTCAGCGTGTGGCTCGAGCGTTGGGCCGCTTTCCTGATCGTGTTCCTGATCATGGTGCTGACCACCGCAGTACTCGCACTTCTCGGTTATCTGCGGGTTCGCAAGTTGCGGGCTCCCGAGAAGACGATCGAATCGCTCAGAGCCGCAAAGAGCGTCATTCCCGGCAGCCACGACGACACAAAGCCGTCGGTCGACTTCAACGCGCGCAGGTAACGAAGCAGCTGTGTCAGCCCCAGATCCATCCACCGTCAGATTCGACGGCCCCTGGATTCACCGGGACATTCATGCCAACGGCATCCGGTTTCACGTCGTCGAGGTCGGCGACGCTGATCCGGATGCTCCGTTGGTGGTTCTCCTGCACGGTTTTGCCGACATCTGGTGGTCATGGCGCCACCAGTTGACGGCACTGTCCACGCAGGGTTTCCGAGTGGTTGCCATTGATCTACGCGGCTACGGTGACTCCGACAAACCGCCCCGCGGATACGACGGTTGGACGCTGGCCGGCGACGTGGCCGGACTGATCCGGGCGATGGGATACGGCAAGGCCACGCTGATCGGTCACGCCGACGGCGGCCTGGTGTGCTGGGCAACCGCGATCCTGCATCCGCGACTGGTGCGGTCGATCGCTCTGGTGTCGTCGCCGCATCCGCACGCACTCAAACAATCAGTCCTCCGCGACCGCTACCAGCGCAAGGCACTCTTTCCGGCGTTCCTGGCGAACCAGCTTCCGTTCCGCCCGGAACGGCGTCTGACTGCCGACAACGGCGCTGAGGTGGAGCGTCTGGTGCGCTCCCGCTCGGGTCCTGCGTGGCCCGAGCAGGCCGAGTTCGGTGACGTTGTCTCCAAGTTACGTTCAGCGATCCGCATTCCGGGGGTCGCTCATTCGACGCTGGAGTACCAGCGGTGGGCGTTCCGAAGTCAGCTTCGCACCGAGGGGCGCCGGTTCATGCGTCTGATGGATCAGACACTGCACATTCCGATCCTGCAGATACACGGCGAACTCGACCCGTACATTCTCACGCGGACAATACGACGCGGTCGGCGTTGGGCGCCCGGCGAACAGTTCCACCCCGTCTCCGGAGTCGGTCATTACGCCCATTGGGAAGCCCCACAGCGCGTCAACGACGCGCTCCGGGACTTCCTGGCAGCCGACTAGCTACTCAGAGGATGCAGACGCCGGTGGAGACCGGCGTCGACGCGCTTTCCGCCATGGCGAGTTGGCGCGACACCTCATTGGCAGTGAGGACGAACCCGGTGTCAGTGTCGTCGATGGCGGCACCGAACACGACACCGAGCACTTCACCCTGATCGTTGACCATGGGCCCACCGGAATTGCCCTGTCGAATCGATCCACGAACGGTGTACACCTCACGCTGTGTGGTGCCGGCTTTGTAGATGTCAGGACCGTTGAGGTTCAGGATTTCGCGAACACGAGCCGCGCTGGCCGTGTACGGACCTCCACCCGGATATCCGAGCACCAGTGCGTTGTCCCCCGTTTGAGCGGGCTGAGCGGCAAACGGCAGAACCGGCGCCTCGAGTCCGGGCACCGCGAGGATCGCGATGTCGACGGCCGAGTCGAAGAGCACAACCTGGGCGGGTAGTGCACCTTGCATCGTGTCGACGGTGATGCTCTCGGTACCCGCCACGACGTGTGCGTTGGTCATGACACGCTCAGGCGCGACGATGAACCCGGAACCTTCGAGCGCGCGCTGGCAACTCGGCGCGACGCCGTTGATGCGCAGAACGCTCGGACGCAACTGCGCGGCCAGCGGGCTCGCCAGAACACTCGCGTCCGGCGCTTCCACTTCGGTGATGGGTGTGCGGCCGAACGGACCGATGACATCGGGCAATCCCGAGGTGTCGAGCAGCGCCGAGAATTCCGTCGGAATCTGCCGCAACCATTGCGGCGCGAGGTCGTCGACACCGGCCAACACGTTCGACCCTCGGACTGCTGCTGCGACGTTGGGCTGAGACGACGACGTCAGCGGAATTGCCAAAAGCCACGCGGCAACCACCACGGCCACTGCTTGAAGCCCTGCACCGATCACGCTGTCCACTGATCTTGCGGCCGGAGAATGCATACCGCTGCGCGCGGCTCGGCCCAGAACCATGCCGGCAACTTCGCCGATGATCACCAACACGACGATCAGTGAGATGCCGGCGAGGATGCGCAGCTTGCCCTCGGTCACATGCACCAGAACATGCGGTGCCAGCAGAATTCCGGCGACAGCACCCAGAATCACACCGACAAAAGCCAACGCCGACGCCACCGCGCCCTGACGCCATCCCGATGTCGCGGCGATGAGAGCCACCACCACGATCGCAAGATCGACCCACCGCGAACCTGTCATCGGGGAACCGCCGAATCTTCGATGTCTTCGCCCAGTTCTGCGAGCGCTGTGTCCAGATCACGCACGTCGTGATGATCCCAGGGGATTTCCCAACCGGACACCTCGAAGAGTCCGGCCAGTATTCCGGCAGTGAAGCCCCACACGAGCATGCCGTCGGCCAAAAACGCCGGACCTTGGTATCCGGCCTGGTGACGCACCTGGAAGCGGTTGTCGGGGTCGAGCAGAGTGCGCAGCGGAACCCGCGCGACACGGCCGACCTCGCCGGAATCCTGGATGCCCACCGAGACCGGGTCTTCCCAATAAGCGATCACCGGGGTCACGTCGAATCCGGACGGTGGAATGAAGATTTCGGGCAACGTCGCCAGCGGGAGCACACCGCGCGGGTCGAGACCTGTTTCTTCCTGCGCCTCGCGCAGCGCTGTGCCGATCGGACCGTCGTCACCGTCGTCGGCGGCACCGCCGGGGAAAGCGACCTGTCCACTGTGCTGGCGCATAGTCGACGCGCGTTGTGTCAGTAGTACGTCAGCGTCGTCCGGCATCCCACCGAGGCACATGGGATCAGCCTCTCGGGATCCTCCGAAGAGGACGAGCACCGCGGCGGGCCTGGTGGTCGTCCCGCGCGGCGGGCGACGGTCGAGCACGGGGTTGAGTCGATGTGGATCAGTGGGTTGGGTGCTGGCTACAGCACGTAACCATTCGGGAACGGATGAGCTCATACGACAACTCCCAAATACTGCGCCGTGGCGGCAGCTATCTCATCCGCACTGCGGAACGGTTGAGGCAACACCTTCGCGACGGTTCCATCGGGACGAATGAGCACCGAGACCGGCAGCACAGGTGGCGCGCCGACGGCAATCTGCACCTTGCTCGAACCGTCCTGAACTCCGGGTAGTCGAACGGAATAGTCGATCAGTCGGGTCAAAGCATTTTCCTGGTTCGGATCGGAATGCACGGTCAGCACAGTGATACTGTCCCCCGCGCGATCCGCAAATTCCTGCAAATGCGGCAGTTCTTCGGCGCATGGCGCGCACCAGTACGCCCACAAATTCAGCAGCGCGGGCTTACCTCCCAGCGCGGCAGCAAGATCGACCGAGCTTCCGTCTGCAACACAGTCGAGCGTGATCCCAGCGAGTGCGGCGCCGGCCGGAGCTTCGGCGGTAGGCGTCGGGCACGCTGTCAGTCCGGCTTGCCCACGAAGCTGATCGAGCGATTCGGACGACGGGGTGAACGTCGGCGGCCGATAGGCGGACGTCGAGGAACCGCCAGCCGAAACCGGGGTGTCATCTCCCCCGCGCGGCCAGATCGCAACAGCGAGCGCAACAACAACCGCAAGCACAACAAGGGACCACCGAGCAGCATTGGACATCTGGGTCACAACCCGGCCAGAGCGAGCAGATGCTCCGTCTCCGGGCCCTTCACCAGCGCAGCAGCTTCAATTTTGTCGGTAGGACCAAGGCCGTAGGACGGGCAGTCCTTGGCCAGAACGCACACTCCGCACGCCGGCTTACGCGCGTGACAGACGCGTCGTCCGTGGAAGATCACTCGATGTGACAGCAGGGTCCATTCCTTACGTTCGATCAAAGCCCCGACAGCATGTTCGACCTTGACGGCATCTTCTTCCTCCGTCCACTTCCACCGACGCACCAAACGCCCGAAGTGGGTGTCGACGGTGATTCCCGGGACGTCGAACGCATTTCCCAGAACCACGTTGGCTGTCTTGCGACCGACTCCCGGCAACGTCACGAGGTCTGCAAGTTTGTTCGGCACTTCGCCGTCGTAACGCTCGAGCAGCGCCTGACCCAATCCGATCAGCGAGTTGGCCTTGTTCCGGTAGAAGCCCGTTGACCGGATGTACTCCTCGAGCTCGGTCCGGTCGGCTTCGGCGTAGGCCTTGGCGTCGGGATAACGGGCGAACAACGTCGGGGTGACCATATTGACGCGGACGTCGGTGCACTGCGCCGACAGGATTGTCGCCACCGTCAACTCGAGGGGCGTCGTGAAGTCGAGTTCGCAGTACACATGTGGGAAGGCAACGGCTAGTTTCCGGTTCATCCGACGCGCGCGACGGACCAGCGCGAGATGGGATTCCTCGTCGCGAGCGCCGGCAGACCGGCGGGTCGCTGAGCGCTCGGTCGGGGTGGTCTGCACTCAGACAACTGTACGGATACTCCCCGACATGACATTTGGTCGTGTCGATTCCGAGATGTTGGCCGTGTTTACTCTCCTCTATGCAAGGACTCGCCGTGATTCTCTTCCCAGTGCTGTTGATGCTTTTTGCGCTGGCCATGGAACGGGTCGAACGGAGACTGCGTCGACTCTCGGTTCGGGAGAACGAGGTGGCGGAGTTCCTCGACCAGGCTGGTCCCGACGACGTCGCGTCGCTGGCGACCGATGGGTTCCCGCATGCGTTTGCCCGCTTCCACCTGCGCCGGAAGGGTCGACCGGCCATCGCTCCGCGGCAATCGGGCGCAGAAGAACTGCCCACTCGCTAAGGCGATCGAAGAGGCATACAAGGTAGTCAATTTTATTCGCCATCAGGATAATTTCGACGCTTTCGTGGCATCAATCACTCGTGCCGAGCGCGTGGGACGTAGACTTCGATGCCGTACCTGTTGTATTCAACACGGACTGTGTCTGACGCAGCGTCTCGCTCGCACGAGTGAAGGCCGGCGTCTGGGCGGTTCGTGAGTACAAACCAAGCACAACCGGGTACAAAGTTAGATAGCGCAAAAAATGACACCACAAACGAACAAATCCCAACAAGGAGCGCACGTGGACGACGTCCTGGCAAGAGCCGGCATCTTCCAAGGAGTCGAGCCCTCAGCGGTAGCGGCGCTGACCAAGCAGCTGCAACCCGTCGACTTCCCCCGTGGACATGTCATCTTCAACGAGGGTGAACCCGGTGACCGCCTGTACATCATCGTGTCCGGCAAGGTGAAGATCGGTCGACGCTCACCTGACGGTCGCGAGAACCTGCTGACGATCATGGGTCCGTCCGACATGTTCGGCGAACTGTCCATCTTCGACCCGGGTCCCCGCACCTCGACGGCCACCACCGTCACCGAGGTTCGTGCCGTGAGCATGGACCGCGACGCTCTCAAGGCTTGGATCCAGCAGCGCCCCGAGATCGCCGAGCAGCTGCTCCGCGTTCTCGCACGTCGCCTGCGTCGTACCAACAACACGCTCGCCGACCTGATCTTCACGGACGTTCCCGGCCGTGTCGCCAAGGCACTGCTGCAGCTCGCACAGCGCTTCGGCACCCAGGAAGGTGGCGCGCTGCGCGTCACTCACGACCTCACCCAGGAAGAGATCGCCCAGCTGGTCGGCGCTTCCCGTGAGACCGTCAACAAGGCTCTGGCCGACTTCGCTCATCGCGGATGGCTGCGCCTCGAAGGCAAGAGCGTCCTGATCTCGGATTCCGAGCGTCTCGCGCGTCGCGCACGCTAGTTCTACCGTCTCGACTCTTTCGGCCGCTCCCACATCGGTGGGGGCGGCCGAAGTCGTTTCCGACGCTCGGCGCGACGGGTATAGCGCGCAACCACATAGGCATTTGTGTCACGTGCGAGCGCTGGCATGCTCGATGGAGGCAAATACGACTCCGAGGGGATGCATGTCCGAGATAATCGCTTCCGCGGCGGCGGGGAAGTTCCGCGGCATCCGACGCGACGGTTCGTTGTATTTCGGCGCGATCCGCTACGCAACCGCGGCCAGATTCCAACGGCCCGAACCTGCCGCATCTCATACCGGCATTCTCGACGCCACCATGCCAGGCACCGTGTTTCCTCAACCACCGTCGCGACTCGAGCGTGTCATGGGAGCGCCGCACCCCGAGCCTGAGCAGAGTGAGGACAGTTTCACCGTCACCGTCACGACGCCCTCGTTGTCCGGTAGCCGGCCCGTCATGGTGTGGCTGCACGGCGGTGGATACTCCAGCGGCGGAGGTTCACTGGCGTGGTACGACGGCGGCGCGTTGTCGGCCGAAGGCGATGTCGTGGTCGTATCGGTCAACTATCGCGTAGGCGTACTCGGCTATCTCCTCCTCGAGGGCGTCAGCGAGGGCAACCTCGGCGTCCACGATCAGATCGCGGCCCTCGAGTGGGTACGCGAGAACATCGCGGGATTCGGTGGTGATCCCAATTCGATCACCGTGTTCGGCCAGTCCGCCGGCGCTCATTCCATCGTGAACCTGTTGAACAGTAATAACTCTCGGCCTTTGTTCCACCGAGCAATTCTGCAAAGCACCCCGCGGCTGGACCTCAACTTCACCAAGACCGCTGCGATCGAGAACGGCGGGACCTTTGCCCGACTGCTCGACGGCGATCCGAATACCGCTCCCCTCCCCCTAATCCTGGACGCCTTCCGCGCCACAGCCGTCGAGTTCGGCAGACGGTCTGAAAATGTTGTTCAGCCACCCTTTGCCCCGATATCCGACGTTGCACCACTTACCGGAAGCGCCGACAGTGGCGTGACAGAGGTAGTCATCGGATATACCCACGACGAGGGATCCGCCTTCGTTCGCGGGCTCCCCGGCGGCTCCATGGCCGACGAAACCACGTTGACGCAGAACATGTTTGCCGAGACGGTCGCAGAACTGGCCGATACCTTCACTCAGGCGGGTACCTCGGTCTACACCTACCGATTCGACTGGACACCTCCCGAGAACATCTTCGGTGCTACGCATTGCATCGAACTTCCGTTCATCCTCGGCACCGAAAAGTCTTGGCACGGTTCACCCATGCTGGGCATAGCCGACTGGCCCACCGTCGACGAAATGGGTAGACGCATCCGCACGCTCTGGACTTCGTTTGCACATAACGGAAGTCCGGACAACGAGAACACCTGGAAGAAGTTCTCGCCCGACGAACCGATCGGAATCACCTTTACCTGAGCAACTTCGGGCGGCAATCCCCGCTAGGATTGCAGATATGGACATGCCCAAGCTCCTCGACGGGCGACTCAAACTTCGCCACCTGCTTCTGGTCGACGCCCTGAGCCGTCAGGGCAGCGTGGTCGGCGCCGCTGCCGCACTGCACATCACACAACCTGTGGCAACCCGCAGCCTCCACGACATAGAGTCCATCCTCGGCGTCTCCCTGTTCGATCGCGGACCACGCGGCATCACCCCGACAATATTCGGCGAGGCCTTCACCACTCACGCTCGGGCGGTCATCGCTCAGCTCACCGAAGCGGGCCGACACGTCGTCGAATTGGCCGACGCACACCGCGGAACCGTCATCGTGGGAACACATCTCGCCGGTTCCAACGTCTTGCTGCCCGGCGCCATTGCGCGGCTGAAAGTTCAGCATCCGCTACTGACCGTGATCGTCCGCGAAGGCACTCCGGAGCAGTTACTCACCGACTTGGAGGCCGGTCGTATCGACCTCATCGTCGGCCGACTCACAGCACCGACAGACGACCGCGCCGTCAGACGCAATCTCTACGCCGAGTCAGTTGAACTTGTTACCCGCGTGGATCATCCACTGACTAACCGTGACGAGGTGCAGCTCGATGAACTCCGCGAGTTCCCCTGGATCCTGCCCGGCGTCGAAACGGTGCTCCGACGCGAACTCGAGGAGTTCTTCGCCAGGAACGGTCTCCCCTTACCCGAGAACCGGGTAGAGGCAACGTCTTTCCTCACGGTGCGACAGCTCTTGCTGGAAACCGACATGATCGCAGTCCTTCCGAGTCTGATTCATCGCGACGACACCCGCTTGACCACACTCCCGATCACCCTGGATCCCATCGGTCACAGCGTCGGTCTCACGTCGTCGGCGACGAGGACGTCCAGTCCGTCGGCACAGGCACTTATCGCGTCGTTGCGCAGTTTCGCGGAAGAACTCATGAACCAGTAAACGTTCGAAAGCCCGCTCCCGGAACGGGAGCGGGCTTCGAATATCGTTACACGTCAGGCGTTTTCTGCCACCCGCTGCTCTTCGTGCTGCAATCCCCGCGATGAGTCGGGCACCACCTTGAACAGCGCTATCGCGCCAACCAGACTGATCGAGCAGATCGACGCCAGGTACCACGTCACGCCCACAGATGATCCCGTGGCGTCCAGCAGAGCCGTCGCAATCATCGGAGCCAATCCGCCGCCCAGAATTGCACCACTCTGCAGAATCAACGACGAACCCGAGTATCGAACCTTGGCCGGGAACGTGTCGGCAATGATGCTTCCCTGGACACAATGAGTCACCGGAATGATCAGTCCCATTCCCAGGAACGCCACAACTGCAACGACCTTGTTCTCGGTGTTCAGCAGCGGGAAGAACGCGATGCACCACAACAGGATTGCGGCGGATCCTCCGATGAACATGTGCCGTCGACCGTACTTGTCGGCCACCTTGGTCCAGATCGGGATGGAAAGGAACCACAGGACCGCTGCCGCGGTGACACTGAGAACCAGGAATTGTTTGTCGTAGCCCAGATGTTGAGTTCCGTACGACAGAGTGAACACCATGAAGGCATATGCCACGGCGGAGTTCGCCAAACACGCGGCCAGCGTCAGTGACAACCGGGGGAACCCGACCTTGAGCGACTCACGCAGCGGGAACCGGACTATCTCGCCCTTCTCCATGATCCCGGCAAACGAGGGCGATTCGGTAACCCGCAACCGGATCACCAGACCGATCGCCACCAGAACGAAGCTGAGCAGGAACGGTATGCGCCAACCCCACGATTGGAAGGCCGAGTCCGACATCAATGCACTGGTGGTCAGGAAGATGCCATTGGCCAGAACAAGTCCGGCTGGGGTGCCCATCTGCGGGAAACCCGCATACAGGTTCTTCTGTCCGGCTGGCGCGTGCTCCATCGACATCAGCGTGGCACCGGCGCCCTCACCGCCGAGGCCGATGCCCTGGACAACTCTCATCGCCACCAGAAGTACCGGCGCCCAGAAACCGATGGAATCGTAATTCGGAATGAGTCCGATCAGTGTGGACCCGACTCCCATCATCACCAGAGACACCACAAGCGTCGCCTTGCGACCGATCCGGTCACCGAAGTGCCCGAACACCAAGCCGCCGACGGGCCTGGCGATGAACCCGACCGCAAAGGTGCTGAAGGCTGCGAGGGTGCCGGCGGTCGGACTCAGACTCGGGAAGAACTGCTTGTTGAAGATCAGCGCTGCGGCTGTTCCGTAAAGAAAGAAGTCGTACCATTCGAGGGTTGTGCCGGCGAGGGTTGCCATGGCAACCCGGCTGCGGGCAGCTTTCTCCGGCAACGGCTTTCCGTCACTGGTTACGCTTGTGGTCATCGCGGATACCTATCGATTGGATGAGTGGCAGTACGGAACGGTGAAATCTGTTTTTGCCGAGCATGTTTCAAAGGTTGTCTGAATTATGCTCATTAGAGACATGACTCACAAATGCCGAAATCACCGTGCGGCATACCGGAAATGGTATAGCTGAAGGATCAGCCGATCCCCAAGAAGCGTTCCGCATTTCCCCGCGAGATCAGTTGGCGTGCAGTCTCGTCCAAGAACTCACTCTTGCGCACCACCTCACCTACCGGTCGCTCGCCGAGGGGATACGGGTAATCACTTCCCACCATCACCCGGTCAACGCCCACTGTGTCGACCAGTAGTCGCAATGCGCGTTCGTCGAAGACGACAGAATCCACGTAGAACCGGCCCAGATAGTGCGACGGCGGGAATTCCGATGTACCGATAATGTCGTTGCGGCCGTGCCAGGCGTTTTCCATCCGACCGAGCCAGAACGCGAAAGATCCGCCGCCGTGGGCAAATCCGATCTTGAGTCGGTCGTCGATCTTGTCGAACACGCCGCCGAGAATCAGCGCGAGTATCGACAGATGCGTTTCTGCGGGCATTGCGGTGAGCCACTGCGCCATCCACCGATCCAGGCGCGGCGAGGACGCCATATCCCACGGGTGCACGAAGACCGGAACATCCAGTGACGCGCAGTGCTGCAGGAATGTCACGACTCCTTCGCTGTCGAGATCGAGGTCGCCGACGTGATTGCCGATCTCGACGCCTCGGTGCCCGTTGGCGATGCATCGTTCGAGTTC
Source organism: Rhodococcus sp. IEGM 1366 (assembly GCF_033142425.1). NCBI lineage: Bacteria > Bacillati > Actinomycetota > Actinomycetes > Mycobacteriales > Nocardiaceae > Rhodococcus > Rhodococcus sp. IEGM 1366. The sequence continues at coordinate 1,181,749 of NZ_JAWLRZ010000001.1, read as the reverse complement.
GCGGCACGCAGCATCGGTGTCCTGTAACGGAACCTGACAGAACGGGATAAGTCGATCTTTTGCCGGTTCAACGATCTCGAGCGCCAGGTCGTTGAAGATCCGAGAGATACGACTGGCCTGCTCGCCTGTTCGGCCGTAGTTGAAGAATGCCGGTGTCGGCGAGACGACCTGGGTATGGATACCGTCGGCATCCATGTCACGCAGGCGCACCTCGGCGTCCCAAGCGTCGGACTGGATCCGTCGGAACTCCTTGGTGCCCATCATGATCATGGCTTCGGTTTCCGACTCCACTTTCAGCCACGGCGCGTCCGGGCCGGCATCAGCCGTGAGATCAGGCCACCCGTTGGGTACGTAGTGGGTGTGAATGTCGATCATGTTGCTCATCGCTCAACCCTTGCCGGGATGGAGCGTGCCGCAGTTGTCACATGTGCGGGCGTCTTCACTCTCGTAGAACGTGACGAAGACGGGCGGAAGGTCGGCCACGATGTCGCGTACCTGAAGTTCGACTTCGTAGATCTTGTGATTGCACTCCAGGCAGTACCACTGGAAGTGCTCCAATGTTCCTTCCTGTCTCACTCTTTCGATCACCAGGCCGATCGATCCTGCAGTGGGGCGCTGCGGTGAATGCGGCAGATTTCCCGGCAGCAGCCAGCTCTCGCCCTCGCGGATGTCGACCCGCACCGGTCCGTCCTCGGTCATGACATTGACGTGAATGTCGCCCTCGACCTGGTAGAACCACTCCTCGTACGGGTCGAGGTGGTAGTCGGTCCGCTGGTTGGGCCCACCGACAACCTGCACGATGAAGTCGTCTCCGAGTGCCATCGTCTGGTTGTTGACGGGTGGTTGCAGCAGGTGACGGTTGTCGTCGATCCATTTCTTGAAGTCGATGACGGGAGGAATGGTGGTCATGATGCGTTCTCCGTGTTCTCGATTGACAGCCGTCGGGCGGCGGGGTTCTCGATTGACAGCCGTCGGGAGGCAGGCACGTAGGCCACACCGGATATCTCGATGAGCAAGTGCGGGTGGGGCAATTGGTGAACTGCCACTGTGGTTCTCGTCGGTCCGTTTTCATCGAATAGTTCGGCGTAGACCTCGTTGTATCCGCCGAAGTCGTTCATCGACACCAGGTATGACGTGACCTGAACCAGATCACGCAGTTCACCACCCACCTCGGCGAGGATCGCCGCGATGTTCTCGATGACTGCGCGTGTCTGCGCCCGAATGTCGAGCGCCGTGGTGCCCATCTCGTCGACCTCGACGCCCACAAACGTATTGTCGGGCCGGCGGGAACTGGTGCCGGAGACGTAGACGAAGTCGCCTACCACCTTGACGTGCGGGAATTTTCCGCGAGGCTTTGCCAGCTTCTCGATGACCTGCGCCCCACTCATCGCCGTACACCCTTCACCGAGACGGTACCCAGTCCGTCGATGCTGCACTGTGCGACTCCCTCGTCGAGTCGCACGGCAGCAGTCGCTGCGCCGGCCAGAATCACGTAGCCGGCCCGGAGCGGAATGTGCCGACGGCGGGCGATATCCACTAAGGCATGCAACGCGCGCACGGGATCTCCGAGAATTGCTGCCGTCGAACCGGTAACCGTTTCGCCGCCTACCTCCATGCGCACCACCAAGTTCGCGGCACTGCGCATCGGCTGCCACGCGCCGATGACATATCCGGCGGCACTGGTGTTGTCGGCGACAACATCGGTGTAGGTGAACCGGAAGTCGCGGTAGCGCGAATCGATGATCTCCATCGCCGGAGCAACCGCGTCGACGCAGGATTCGATGTCCACGCTCGGGTCGTCGAGATCGACGTCCTTCGACAGCCGGTACGCGACTTCGGGTTCGATCTTGGGATGAATGAACGCCGACAAGTCCAGATCACCGCCGTCCTCCGCCGCCATCGTGTCGGTCAACTGCCCGACGATCACTTCGGAAACACCCATCTGCGCCATCTTCGCCTGGCTGGTGAAGCCGAGCTTGATGCCCACGACGGATTCGCCACGGGCAGTGCGTCGTTCGATGAGTTCGTTCTGAATCCGGTAGGCGTCGTCGATATCGATAGTGTGATCGTCGGCGAGACTCGGTGTGTCGGTGAGACTCTGCGCAGCGTCGTCGAGGCGACGCGCGAGCGCGGATACGGTGTCTTCTGGGGCTGTCATCACGCCTCGCTCATTTCTCTGGAACTTCCTGCGGTTTCGATGTTCACAGTTGCACACACACATTTGTCGGTTCGGTGTAGAAGTGCAGCGAGGACTCGCCACCCTCACGTCCGATGCCGGACAGGCCCATACCGCCGAAGGGGGATCGCAGTTCACGGGTGAACCACGTGTTGACCCAGGAGATTCCGACGTTCATCTTCTGCGCGACGCGGTGTCCGCGGCGCAGGTCGTTGGTCCACACGGAGGCCGCCAAGCCGTACTCGGTGTCGTTTGCCAAGGCGATCGCTTCTGCCTCGGTATCGAACGGGATGAGTGCTGCGACGGGTCCGAAGATCTCCTCGCGCACGACGCGATTCTTGTTGGTCAAGCCAGTCCACAGGGTGGGTTCGATCCACGATCCACCGGACAAGTCCTGCCCGAGATCCGGAATTCCGCCACCGGTAAGCACTTTCGCGCCCTCCTGCTCGGCGATCTCGAAGTAGTCGAGAACCTTCTTCCGGTGCGCCTGCGAGATGAGCGGGCCTGTCGTCGTCGCAGTGAGCGTCGGGTCACCCAGACGCAATCCTGCTGCCCGCTCGACCAGCCCACCGGCGATGTCGTCGAAAATGCTGCGGTGCACGTACACCCGTTCGGTGCACAGGCAGACCTGGCCTGTGTTGGTGAACACCGATTTGGTCAGACCCGTCAACGCTTCGTCGATGTCGACGTCGTCGAACACGATCGCGGCGTTCTTGCCGCCGAGCTCGAACGAGACCGGACGCACCCGTGGTGCAACGGTTTTCATCACGTGCGAGCCGGTTGCCGAAGACCCGGTGAAGGTGACACCGTCGATACCGGGGTGGGTGGTGAGGAACTCGCCCGCAGAATTCGCACCGAATCCGTGCACGACGTTGTAGACGCCGGCAGGCAGGCCGACTTCTTCGAGCACCTCGGCCAGCAACGACGCCGTCGCCGGCGTCTCTTCGGAAGGCTTGACCACCACGGAGTTTCCGCACGCCAGCGCGGGCGCCACCTTCCAGGTCAGGAGAAGCAGTGGCAGGTTCCACGGCACGATGACCGCAACCACACCGAGCGGCTTGCGGATCGCGTAGTTCAGCGCCTGCTTGCCGCCGGCCAGATCCGTGACAAACGATTCCTGCCCCGCTGCGGCGACGATGTCGGCAAACGTACGGAAGTTCGTGAGGGCACGAGCAACGTCGAGTTCGCGCGCCTGCGTGATCGGCTTGCCCGTATCCGCCATCTCCGCGGCGACAAATTCCTCGAACCGCTCCTCGATCCGATCCGCGGCCCGTCGCAGCAGCGCGGTGCGCTCCCGGACCGGTGTATCCGCCCAACCGTTGTCCAGAGCACGTCTGGCCGAGGTCACAGCCCGATCGACCAGGGCCCGGTCGGCCTCGTGGACCTTGGCAAGAACACGGCCGGTTGCGGGGTCCACCTGGTCGAAGCTCGACGACGCGTCGGGTTCGACGTAGGAGCCATCCACGTAGTTGCGGATCCATCCGTCGCATTGTGAGGTCATGGACTAACTATTGGCCCCGAACCCATATCAAACAAATGCAAAAACTGCCGCCAGCTATACCTCAATTGGCATAACAGGCACATCCCCGTCGCTTCGCTCGCCCCGGCGGCAGTTCCGCAACACAGTTCAACGACGCAGATACGCCAACTGCACGTTGACCGACTTTTCTGCCACCGGCCAGAGTTTCGGATCGACATCCGAATAGACGTGCTCGACCACGTCGCGTACCGACGCGGAATCGCCGAGCGAGACCAATGCCGCTCGCACCTGATCGAGCCGTTCTTCGCGATGCGCGAGGTAGTGCTTCGAAATCTCCTGCAGGTCAGGCAATTCCGGGCCATGCCCAGGAAGAACGGTTCGCCCGTCACCGAGTTCGATGAGCGCACGCAGCGATGCGAGGTAGTCCCCCAGATCGCCGTCCGAATCATCGAGAACCGTTGTGCCACGGCCGAGTATCGTGTCGCCGGTCAGCACACTGCCCTCGTTCTCGATGACGATCGAGACCGAGTCCGCGGTATGACCGGGAGTTGCCACGATACGCAGGCGCAGCCCGGCAACCTCGATGAGTTCACCGTCGACAAGCGTCGTACCGCTGCCCCGCAGGAACTCGGGAGAAACGGAACGCACTGGCGCCGAAGTCAATTCGTGAAAACGGCTCACTCCGCCGGTGTGATCGAAGTGCCGATGCGTGATCAGGACCAACGCCACCGCGCCGACTCCGGCCACTCGCTGCAGATGTTCTTCGTCGTTGTCACCGGGATCGACAACTACAAACTCGTCACTGCCCGGCGCTCGCAGAATCCAGGTGTTGGTGCCGTCGAGCGTCATCATGCCCGGGTTGTTCTCGAGCATGACCGACGCGATGTCGGTGACGCGGCGAAGCTGCGCGTATGCGGGATGAACCGTTGTCATCAGCGAACTTCTACGATCAGTTCCACCTCGACAGCGGAGCCGAGGGGAAGTTCTGCAACACCGACAGCGGAGCGAGCGTGAATGCCTGCGTCGCCGAAGACCTCGACGAGGAATTCGGACGCGCCGTTTATCACGCCGGGCTGACCGGTGAAGCCTTGCGCGGAGGCGACAAATCCGACGACCTTGACCACACGAACCAGGTTGTCGATGCCAACCAGGGCGTTGATCGCGGCAAGAGCGTTGAGCGCGCAGACACGCGCGGCGGCCTTTGCGTCAGCATCCGACGCGTCCGCGCCTAGCTTGCCCGTCAGCGACAGCTTTCCGTCGACAAAAGGCAACTGGCCCGAGGTGTAGACGTGATCGCCACTACGAACCGCAGGGACATAGGCAGCGACCGGCGCCGCAACCGCGGGCAGTTCGATGCCGAGTTCCGCGAGACGCGCTGACCAGGTCTGTGTTGTTTCGGTCATGCGCCTGCAACCTTCGGACGCTTGAGGTATGCGACGTGCTGTTCGCCCGACGCGCTCGGAAGAACCGTCACCAGCTCCCAACCGTCGACGCCCCAATTATCGAGGATGGCCTTCGGGTTGTGGACCAGCAACGGAGTAACGGTGTATTCCCAGGAAGTCAATTCACTCATGCGGTGAGCCTATCCCGCGCACATCTTCGGCCCCAGACTTATAGGCTCGCGGTGTGGTTGCATCCCAAGATGAGCTGAGCAAGAGCTGGCCGGAGTCCGCATCGAAGGCCCGCCTGCATTTTGTGTCGGGAAAAGGCGGGACCGGTAAGTCGACGGTAGCCGCCGCCTTGGCGCTCGCGTTAGCCGAAGGCGGCCGACGCGTTCTGCTGGTGGAAGTGGAGGGCCGCCAGGGAATTGCGCAGCTCTTCGACGTGCCACCGCTGCCCCCGCAGGAAACGAAAGTCGCAGCTGCCGAAGGTGGCGGCGAGGTGATGGCGTTGGCCGTCGATATCGAGACGGCTTTCCTCGAGTACTTGGAGATGTTCTACAACCTGGGCTTCGCGGGCCGCGCGATGCGCAAGTTCGGCGCCATCGAGTTCGCCACGACCATTGCACCTGGCCTGCGTGACGTACTGCTCACCGGCAAGATCAAGGAGTGCGTCATCCGCACCGATCGGACCGGGAAGCGCGTATACGACGCCGTTGTCGTCGACGCCCCGCCAACGGGCCGGATCGGCAGTTTCCTCGACGTCACGAAGGCTATGGCCGATCTCGCCAAAGGTGGGCCGGTGCATTCGCAGAGTGAGGGCGTCGTGCGACTGCTGCACTCGCCGGAAACAGTGGTGCATCTGGTGGCGCTACTCGAGGCTCTGCCCGTGCAGGAAACCGCGGATGCCGCCTTGGAATTGGCGCGCGACGAGCTCAATCTCGGCGCGATCATCGTCAACCGCACCAGCCCGAAGTTCCTGCCGGAGGGCACTCTGGCGGGTGCTGCGGCCGGAGAGATCGATGCCGCGTCCATTCGATCCACGCTCACGGATGTCGGCCTCGAACTGTCGGACGACGACTTCGCCGGACTGCTGACCGAAACCATCGAGCACGCGTCTGTTCTCGAAGCGCAGGAATCCAGTTCGGAGAAACTGCAGGAGATCGACGGCGCCCGACTGCACTTGCCTGCTCTGGCCGACGGCGTCGATCTGGGTGGCCTCTACGAACTGGCCGAATACCTCATGGAACAGGGTGTCCGATGACCGAAACCACCGAAAACGCGGTCCCTGACAATGTCATGGTCGGCAGTTCCAGAACCGGCCGCCGCAGTGCTCCGGTGCTCGACATCTCGGCGATCATCAACGATCCGACCGCACGAATTGTGGTGTGTTGCGGCGCGGGCGGCGTCGGCAAGACCACCACGGCGGCATCGCTGGCGTTGCGGGCGGCCGAGCAGGGCCGACGCGTCGTCGTTCTCACGATCGATCCGGCGAGGCGGCTGGCTCAGGCTCTGGGCGTCGCGGAACTCGACAACACACCACAACCGGTGAAACTCGGTCCGGAAGCAACGGGCGAGTTGCACGCGATGATGCTCAACATGCGGCGCACGTTCGACGAGATGGTGCTCGAGCACTCCAGCCCCGAGAAGGCTCAGCAGATCCTCGCGAACCCCTTCTACCAAACCGTTGCCACATCGTTCTCCGGAACTCAGGAATACATGGCGATGGAGAAGCTGGGACAGCTCGCGTCGAACGACAAGTGGGACCTGGTGATCGTGGATACGCCGCCGTCCCGGAACGCACTCGATTTCCTGGACGCTCCGCAGCGACTGGGAACCTTCCTCGACGGCCGGATGATCCGGTTGCTCTCAGCTCCGGGGCGGGGTTTGACCAAGCTTGTTGCCGGCGCCATGGGATTGGCACTCAAGGGTGTGTCGACGATCGTCGGAAGTGCGATGCTCGCTGACGCGTCGGCGTTTGTTCAGTCGCTCGATTCGATGTTCGGCGGCTTCCGCGAGCGCGCAACCAAGACGTACGAACTCCTGCGTCAGCCAGGCACCCATTTTCTGGTGATCGCTGCTGCGGAACCTGACGCGTTGCGGGAAGCGGCGTTTTTCGTGGACCGCCTGGCCGGAGATTCGATGCCGCTTGCCGGGTTGGTGTTGAACCGAACACATCCGACTCTGACCGCACTGCCGGCTGATCACGCGGCAACGGCCGCGGACAAACTCTCAGCCAAGGAGAATCCGACCGACGCCGAGGCGCTGACGGAGGCGGTACTTCGCATTCATGCTCACCGGGCAGCAATCGCCAAACGCGAGGTGGCGCTGCTGAGCCGGTTTACCGCAGCTCATCCGAGGGTGCCGCTGATCGGCGTTCCGTCACTGCCGTTCGAGGTGTCAGACCTCGAGGCACTGCGCGCTGTGGGCGACCAGCTCACTCGGAAGGGCTAGATCAGGAAAGGCTAGACCAGAAAAAGCTAGGTCAGACAGCAGTTGACTGCTGGTGGCGTCGATCCTCGAAGAATTCGGACCACGAGTCGACGTCGGGGTGCTGCTTGAGGAGAGCGCGTCGCTGGCGTTCGGTCATCCCGCCCCACACTCCGAATTCGACGCGGTTGTCGAGAGCGTCGGCGCCGCACTGCATCAGGACCGGGCAGTGTCGGCAGATTGTTGCTGCCTTACGTTGCGCGGCACCTCGAACGAAAAGCTGATCCGGATCTACTTCGCGGCAGCGTGCCTGTGTTACCCAGGCGATGCGAGCCTCTGCTTGTTCGACATCCAAACGGCTACTCGGGGTGGCTGTGTACATTCTCTGGTCCCCTCTACAAAGTATGTCCGTCGCCTCGAGGGCGAGCAGCACAACATCTCTGCTTCCGTCGCGGGATATCACGACGAAAGCTGAGACACATTCGTGATCGAGTGTTATGTCAATCACACCGTTCACACAATTTAGGTAAAGAAACGCCCAGACGCAAGACGGGCGTCCACCTTTTTTGGTACGGCAGTACAAACCGGGTGTTCAGGACGTTTTATTCGGCACGAATTCTTCGCGTGCCACGTCCATGGGGTGCGCACACGTACTCTGTAGATCGTGTCGATTGCAAAAACAGTGGCGAAGCTCGCCGGAAGCTCTGCCTTGGCCGGTGTCCTCGTTGCCGGAGTGATGTTTCCGCTGGCAGGCGGACTCGGATTCGCATCCAATCGAGCCGCGGACACGGTCGACAACGTTTCAGCTGAGTTGGTCGACGGCACGGTCCCCGCGGTATCGACGATGGTCGATTCGGCGGGCAATCCCATCGCCTGGCTGTACGAGCAGCGCCGGTTCGAAGTCCCGAGCGACCAGATCTCGAACAACATGAAGTTGGCGATCGTCTCCATCGAGGACCGTCGATTCCCCGATCACAAGGGAGTGGACTGGCAGGGAACGCTGCGCGCCTTCCTGACCAACACCACCTCCGGTGAGGTCCAGCAGGGTGCGTCGACGCTCGATCAGCAGTACGTGAAGAACTACCAACTGTTGGTCGTCGCAAAAACCGATGCCGAGCGCCGCGCCGCGATCGAGACCACTCCGGCTCGCAAGATCCGCGAAATCCGGATGGCGCTCACCCTGGACAAGGAACTCACGAAGGACGAGATCCTCACCCGCTACCTGAACCTGGTGCCGTTCGGTAACGGTTCCTTCGGAATCCAGGATGCCGCTCAGACGTACTTCGGCATCGACGCCAAGGACTTGAGCGTTCCGCAGTCCGCGATGCTCGCCGGCATGGTTCAGTCGAGTTCGGCCTTGAACCCGTACACCAACGTCGAAGGTGTCACCGAGCGCCGCAACACCGTGCTCGACACCATGATCACCAACATTTCCGACCGGGCCAACGAGTTCCGGGCGGCCAAAGACGAACCGTTGGGTGTTCTACCCACCCCCAACACGCTGCCGCGCGGATGCATCGCGGCCGGTGACCGCGGATTCTTCTGCGACTACGCACTCAAATACCTCTCGGACGCCGGGATCAGTCGCGAGCAGATCAATGAGGGCGGCTACCTCATCAAAACCACGCTCGACCCGGCGGTGCAGGCATCCACCAAGGCTGGTCTCAACGCAAACGCCAAGGCGGACCTCGACGGCATCGCCAACGTCATGAGCGTGATTCGGCCCGGCCAGGACTCGCACAAGGTCGTGGCGATGGCCAGCAGCCGCACGTACGGTCTCGACGCCGACGCCAGCGAAACCGTCCTGGCTCAGCCGTATTCACTGTCCGGTGACGGTGCCGGCTCGGTGTTCAAGGTCTTCACCACCGCCGCCGCCATGGAGAAGGGCCTCGGCATCGACGCGATGCTCGATGTTCCCCGCCGCTTCGACGCCAAGGGCTTCGGTAGTGGCGGCGCGGCGGGATGTCCGGTGTCCACGTACTGCGTCGAGAACGTCGGTAACTATCCGGCGACGATGTCGGTGACGGATGCTCTCGCGCAGTCGCCCAACACCGCGTTCGTGAAGCTCATCGCAGCAACCGGTGTGACGCCGACAGTCGATATGGCCGTGCGTCTCGGCCTGCGTTCGTACGCCGAGCCCAATACGTCGGGCTTCGACGATCGCAGCATGGCCGACTTCCAGAAGGAACAGAATCTCGGCTCGTTCACGCTCGGCCCGACCTGGATCAATCCGCTCGAACTGTCGAACGTCGCGGCAACATTGGCGTCGCACGGCAAGTGGTGCCCGCCCAGTCCGATCGATTCCGTCGTCGACCGCAACGGCAAGCCGGTGACGGTCACGGAACAGGGCTGCGAGCAGGTAGTCGAGCCCGGATTGGCCGATACCCTCGCCAATGCGCTCAGCCGCGACGACGTGGGTGCAGGTACATCTGCGGGTGCCGCAGGCAGCGCTGGATGGTCTCTGCCGATGTCCGGTAAGACTGGTACCACGGAGACCCACAAGTCTTCGGCGTTCCTCGGCTTCACGAACAATCTGGCCGCGGCCGTCTACATCTTCGGCGACTCCCCGACTCCGGGTGAGATCTGCTCGACTCCGCTTCGCCCGTGCTACAGCGGAAACCTGTACGGCGGTACCGAACCGGCTCGGAGCTGGTTCGCCGCGATGATGCCGGTTGCCAACAATTTCGGTCCGACGGCGCTTCCGCCGATCGATCAGAAGTATGCACGTGGCTCGCAGAACGGACAGGTTCCCGAGGTTGTCGGATTGAGCCAGTCCGCTGCCACGTCCCGCCTGCAGGAGTCGGGATTCACCGTCAACGCGGTGACGTCCGCATCGGGCGCGCGTGCCGGAACTGTCACCGGCGCATCTCCGTCCGGCTCGGCGATACCGGGTTCCACCATCACGATCTACATCAGTGACGGGTCGGTACGCGCACCGGCGGCACCGGCGGCACCGGACGGCTCACCTGCTCCGGCCTCACCGGCACCCGATTCGCCGGCACCCGGAGCGCCACAACCGCGCTAGCACCCGCACGAAAGAACGGCCGCACCCTCACACGAGGTTGCGGCCGTTCTCTTTTGTCGGTGGAGCTGACAAGCGCTGTCGGTGACGCCTACAGGCGAGACTTCACGGCAGCGGAGATACGCGCGCCATCAGCCTTACCCTTGGCCAAAGCACTGGCGGCCTTGATGACCTGACCCATCTGACGCATACCCGGACGCTCGCCGAGCTCTTCGGCTACCTGCGCCATCGCCGTGTCGACGACGTCGACAAGTTCTGCGTCGGTCAACGGCGTCGGCAGGTACTCGTCGATGATCTGCGCTTCGGCGCGCTCTTTCGCGGCAAGTTCACCACGGCCGTTCTCGGTGTAGATTTCGGCGGATTCCCCGCGCTTCTTCGATTCCTTGGCAAGAACCTTGATGATTTCTTCGTCGGTGAGGACTCGCGCTTCCTTACCGGCAACCTCTTCGGTCTGAACTGCTGCGATGAGCATCCGGAGGGTGCCGGTGCGAAGCGGATCCTTGGCCTTCATGGATGCGACCATGTCGGAACGGAGTTTGTCTTTGAGCGTTGCTGTCGTGTCGGACATGGGGGAAACGCTACGCGCACGCCCCGCCTCCCGTCCCCTTAGTTATATCCTTGACTGGTGTCTGACCAGTTCCGCACCAACCTGACCCGCACCGCACTTGGTGCCGCGGGCGTCGCTGCACTCGGAATCGGGTACGCATCCGGCATCGAACGCAATGCTTTTACGTTGCGCGAGGTGACGATGCCCGTACTCGAGCCGGGGTCGTCGTCGTTGCGGGTTCTCCACCTCAGCGATCTGCATATGATGCCTAACCAGCGATTGAAGCAGAACTGGTTGCGTGAGCTCGAAAGCCTCGACCCGGATCTCGTGGTGAACACCGGCGACAACCTGTCGCACCAGCGCAGTGTCCCCGCAGTTGTCCAGGCACTGGGCGACCTGCTCGCACGCCCCGGTCTATTCGTGTTCGGCAGCAACGACTACTTCGCTCCGAAGCCGAAGAACCCGTTGAGCTACCTCTTCGACAAGAAGAAGCGCATCACGGGCGATCCGCTGCCGTGGGGAGACCTGCGGGCTGCATTTACCGAACGTGGTTGGCTCGACGTGACGCATGTACGACGCGAACTCGAGGTGTCTGGCATCAAGATCGCGACGGCAGGCGTCGACGATCCGCATCTCAAGCGCGATCGTTACGACACCATCGCGGGCCCGCCCAATCCCCTGGCTCAGCTCAAGCTCGGTTTGACGCACTCCCCCGAACCCCGGGTGTTGGATCGGTTCGCCGAGGACGGCTACGACCTTGTTCTCGCCGGCCATACACACGGCGGGCAGCTGTGCCTGCCGTTCTACGGCGCGCTTGTCACCAACTGCGAGTTGGACCGCTCCCGCGTGAAGGGCCCGTCCAAGTGGGGTGCTCACACACAGCTTCACGTGTCTGCCGGCATCGGAACCTCGCCGTGGGCTCCGGTACGTTTCTGCTGCCGCCCCGAGGCAACCCTGTTGACGTTGGTGCCGTCTACCGGCCGCGAACCGGAGCACTCCACCGAGCGCGGTTCCGCTCACTCAGCTGCGCCGGTTTTACGCAACTGACCTGCGGATTTAATGCCTGCCGACTTCGTGCTGTAAGCTAACCGAGGTTCGACACGGGGTGTGGCGCAGCTTGGTAGCGCGCTTCGTTCGGGACGAAGAGGTCGTGGGTTCAAATCCCGCCACCCCGACAGTGAAGAACTTGAAGAAGGCACTTTTTCCTCGCGGAGAAGGTGCCTTCTTTTGTTGTACCGTGCTCTCCAGGAGGTGGTTACCCATGGGCAAGAACGAGGACTTCGCGCACAACGACATCGCCAGTCGCAGTCGACGTGAGAAGGCGGTGGGTCTGGCCAAGTTCGCATGGAATCGTGGGATCACCGCCGCCGAACTACTCGACATGCCCGACGATCGACTGCGCAAACTCGCGCGTGCCGCCGACGCGAATCCCCCGAGCACCCGGGAGACCTGGACCATCGCAGCCGGTCTCATCGACGAGAAGGATCAGTGGGCAGCGGCGCATCCTGATCGCGCTGAGGCGCAGCGCACGCACGCCGACGAGAAGATCATGTGGGTGAAGAAGCCTATCGAGCCGTGGCTTTAGTACTTCGTTCCTCGAGGCACGCCAGGACGCGGGCCGCGTTCTTCTCCAGGACAGCCGCGTAGACGTCGATGTCACCGCTGTCCGGGGTTCCGCTGAGTACCGAGATCGCAAGCACGTCACCCACCGAGTAGATCCCGTGATTGAACGGGCTCCGCGGCGACACGTACGGAAATGACGTAGTCGAAACGATTCTTGAATCGCCGAGAGTCATGACGGCCGGTCCACGATTGACGCTGCTCGCTACAGTTCCCAGTTTCGGATCCGATGACAATTCAGGTTTGACCGCAATAGCCGGAAGTTCGTATTGCAGCGCACGTACGGCCCGATATGCGTCAGGATATTCCACTTTGCCGTGGTCGTTGTTTGTGGTGATCGAGGCAAGTCGTTCCGCAATATCTTGTTTATCCATCGCCAAATCGACGTGATAGCAACCCATGTGATTCTGTCCGCGCACCTCTGCCCCTACGGGCGCGCCCGACATCACCTGCATCGAGCGTGGACTCTTGTCACCAAAATGTTCTTCCAGTGACAACGAGATGATCGTCTGGGCGATAGCCGTCACTGTCACGCCTGGCCACATTTTCTTGGCTTCTCGAATCGCCACCAGATCGAGCATGATCGCGGAAGCCGAACGCTTACCCGTAAAGGTCACGGCACCACCGCCGGAATCCGGTGCGTCGTATTTCCGGGTTTCCGGCAGAGCACGAAATGCGCGGACATACCGGCGCGGAGTTCCGAGGAGTCCTTTGACAGACGACCACCACGGGTTCGGCGCCGTGAGTTCCGGAATGAAGTCGGGTAAATGCTTCGACGAGAACAGGTCGTGAACAATCGCGTTGTACACATGCCCGTCACCTAATGCATGCGAGCCCTTGAGGATCACCACCGTTGCTTCACCCTGCACCCCTGGGGCATCACGAACACCTCGAACAACGTGCAGCCGCCACAGACATTCGTAGGGATCGACGATCCGTGCGGCAATGTCGGCGAAGTATTCGAAAACACCTTTCCACGAGGATATTTCGACATTGTCTTCGACATGCTTGGTGATATCGAAGGGTGCGGAGTCGATCCAATAGGGAAACCCGAACCCGCCGGGAACTGTGGTCACGGTCCACCGCAATTGTGGGATCCTCGACGCGCGTGCACCGAGGAACTCGAGTAGTTCCTTCTTGTCGAGCGGAGTCGAGTCACCCGAATCGAACAGGAAAATCGTCAGGACATCAGTGGAGCGGGTTTCCATATTTGCGGGAATCAATTCGAAATCCACTGAAGTCAGTTGTTTGGCAGGCACGACAAATCTCCGATCCAGCATAATCGAGACAAAGCGGGCATGAAAAGGGTAAACAACAACTACCCGCTTCGCGAAATGTTCGCCCGATCGTTTACACCCCGGCGACGACGCATAGGCTGCGTCTCCGCACCCAACCTGTGCAGCGTCGCTTCCAGAACTCCCCATCGTTCGCGACTTGCTTCCGGCAGAGAACGAACGATCTTGGCAACTTCGCGCAAGGAATCTGCAAGTGCGATCTCTTCACCATCGAGCAACCCGCTGTAGTTCACATCCAAGAGATACGGCGTGTCGACGGTTGTCAGAATTGCAAGGTTGTCGAGAAATATCTCGAGATCGCGAGCGGCAGCAGAGTCGTTATCTGCTTCCGACGCCGCGACATAGTCGAAGTCATTCTTCCATAATTCAGTTCGCAGATTGTCTTGGCGCAGAGTTATCACTGTTCCGATCTTTCTCTGTCGACCGTTATGTTCGTCGAGAGCGAGCACCTCGTGAGCAAGCCTGAGCACGTTGTCATCGGTCATTGAAGCCCCGACAACAACCAGGTGACCAGTAGCCATGAGGGACTGAACAATTGATCCCAGCGGGCGCCGCTCTGCGTCGTATCTGACGAAATCTCGTCTGCTCAGCACGATACTGTCCGGGTCTCCGCTGTCGCCATGCATCTTGAGTATCCAGGGGCGGCTTGCGGTTGCTTCCTCCCTTGGGAGCACCGCTATCGAACCTCGGCCGTGAGCAGATTCGAAAGCTTTCTCGTAGAGCGAGTCGTAGTTGGTGGTGACCACTTTGGTCACGCCCAGTGAAGCAAGTAGGCAATGAGACAGCGTCGGCTTGGCGCCACCCCCGGTCAACTCGACAACGCTGGCGCCCAATCCTTGAGGATGCAATGCCTTGGACAGCAGTTGTGCGCGATCCAAAACTCCGAGACCGGAGAACAATTCGGCATCGATAGACGGAAGCGCTTCGCTTCGAATCCGGTCAAGGAGACTGTCCCACGAAGGCAATCCGGCCGGAATACTGACTCCCGCACCCAACAACAACGAGACGTCACCGGCACGCAGTCGATCTGCTAGCTGCTGGACCTGCGGAGGTACTCCGGCGCTACACAGATGCCCACGCCGAACAGATTGGTAGGCAGCATAATCGGCGGCATTGGCAACGACAAATGCTATATCGAAGTCGTATTTGTCGGCGCACACTGCTGCGGCGTCGATCAGTGCCTTGATTACGTGGCCGCGTACTCCACCCTGGCCACCCAAGCCCACTCCGAACGTCGGCAATGCAACGAGCGGTTTGACTCGGCTACCGCCCGGCTGAATTCCAGTTCTGGCGATCACGTCAAGGACTTCGTAGACGCCCTCCACCAACCAGTCCACCGAAATCCGCGACGCGACATTCAACAGCCAAGCTGGACGCCCCTCCTTCGGAAAGGACCGAACCCGACCAGCGCCGGCCGGTGCGAAGTCCAACTGTGCAGTGAGTCCAAGCACAGGCCACCAGTGCTCGCGTGGTAGGAAACTACCGCTCGTCGAGACGACAGCTGCGTCCCAGTCAACCGATTCGAGCCGTCCGCGGACAACAAACACATGCCCTGCACTTGCATCGTTCCCAGCCACACACGACTCCCAGCGATCGATCTCCAGCACAGGTGTCCGCAAACCGCTCCGCGGCGCCTACACCCCAGCGACGGTTTCCTTCGCCCAACGGTAATCCGCTTTTCCGCTCGGTGAGCGAAGGATCGCCGGAACAAGAACGATCGAACGGGGAATCTTGTACCCCGCCACATGAATCCGGCAGTGCTCGGACAGGGCGTCTGGTTCCACATCTTCGAACCCAGGCCTGATCTGGACGACCGCAGCCACCTTCTCCCCGAACCGCGCGTCGGGTGCACCCGCCACCAGGGCGTCGAAAACCGCTGGGTGAGTTTTGAGCGCCTGTTCCACCTCTTCGGGATACACCTTCTCTCCGCCCGAGTTGATGCACATGGAACCGCGTCCGAGCAGCACGATCGTGCCGTCCACTTCCATCGTTCCCATATCGCCCAGGACTGCCATCCGTACACCGTCGACAACGGGGAACGTCGCGGCTGATTTCTCCGGATCGTCGAAGTAGGCCAGTGGCACATGCCCCGCTCGTGCGATGTAGCCGACAGTATTCGATCCCGGTTCGATCCGACGGAATTCCTCGTCGACCAGAATCATGTTGGGGTTGGACCGAATTCGCTTCGTTCCGTCCTCGCCGAATTCGACGACGCCGTCGTTACCGGATTCGGAGGCACCGAACGCATCTTTGATCACCAACCCGGGAATTCGAGACTTCAACTCTTCCTTGAGGTTCGGCGAGAACAGCGCGCCGCCGGATCCGATCAGTTTCAACGAGGAGATGTCGTACTTACCGTCGGCATCGGCGATCGCATCGGCGATCGGACGGGCGATCGCGTCGCCGACAACAGTGATGCCGGTGATCTTCTCGGCCTCGACGAGCCTGAGCACGTCGAGGGGGTCGAAGCTCCGGGTCAGGACTCGCGGCGCTCCCATCAGAAAGGCAGTGAGCAGCGAGTAGATGGCAGCACCATGCATGAGCGGTGGAATAAGCAGCAGCACAGTGGGATTGGTATTCGCAATCGCCGCATCGACCACTTCTTCGAGACTATGACGCGGCGGTCCGCTGAGGTTGGCTCCGGACAGAGCAGCGAAGAAGAAGTCTTCGTGCCGCCAGACAACCCCCTTGGGCATCCCCGTAGTTCCGCCGGTGTAGATGATGAAATGGTCATCGTCTGAGCGAGTCTCGAAATCCCGGACGTCGGACGCTGCGGCCAGTGCAGTTTCGTACTCGTCGCCGACGATGAGAACGTGGTCGATCTCGGGGCACTGCGGTACAACGCCCAATGCAATCTCCGCGAATTCGTCCTCGACCAGTAATGCCACCATCTTCGAGTTGGTATAGACGTACGCAAGTTCGACGTCGGTGTAGCGGAAGTTGACGTTGATCGGAACAGCCCTGATCTTCATGCAGGCCAGTAGCGCTTCCACATATTCAACGCAGTTCCTCATGTGGATTCCGACGTGCTGCCCCGGTTTGACGCCGACGGACTGAAGGTGGTGCGCCAATCGGTTGGACCGTAGTTCGAGTTCCCGATAAGTGAGGCGCCTTTCCTCGAGAATCAGCGGTGTTCGATCGGGAATCGCATCGGCAACGGCCTCGAACAGATCGGCAACGTTCAGGGTCATCGGGTTCCTCACGTGTCTTCGCTCACAATTGGCAGGTCTTTCGCGAAGCTAACACTTTTACCGAGTCGCCGAATGCAAAATGCGGAGTAGGTTCCGTTAGTCGGGATCAGCAATGTTCGCCCCGAGACCAGCTAAAAGTGCCCAATACCACAAGCGTAGCCTTGCCTAATGCTCACTCGTACTTCATTCCGGACCCGCACATCGGTCCGGATCGCCATGGTTGCGCTGGCGACAGTATTTGCAGCAACAGCCTGTGGAACTTCCGACGCCGGAAGTAACGCCAACGGAAACACCGACGTCGCGACCGGCGGCAAGCTGTTCAGCACCGCCGACACGGAAACCGCGAAGCTCGGTAGTGACTCCGCTCCCGGCGAGTTCCCGCGCACCGTCACACATGCACTGGGCGAGGTCACACTCGAGACGAAGCCGACCCGCGTCGTCGTCCTGGACAGCGGAGAGTTGGACGAAGTCCTCTCACTCGGCATCACCCCGGTCGGTATCGCCAGCCCGGAAAGCGCAGCCGGCCAGCCGTCGTACCTCGCCGACAAGTTGGTGGGCGTCCCCGATGTCGGCACCACCAACAATCTCAACCTCGAAGCCATCACTGCCCTGAAGCCCGATCTGATCCTGGGCAGCAAACTGCGCCAGGACAAGCTGTACCCGCAGCTGTCCGCGATCGCGCCGACGGTCTTCAGCATCCGTCCCGGATTCCCGTGGAAGGAGAACTTCCTCCTTGCCGGTGACGCGCTGGGTGAAGAGACGAAGGCCGAGCAGATCCTCAACGACTACCAGACCCATGCCGACGAGGTCCGCGCGTCGATCGACGGTTCCCCGACCATCTCGCTGGTCCGCTTCATGTCCGGCAAGCTGCGTCTGTACGGAAACCTGTCCTTCATCGGCGTCATCCTGAAGGACGTCGGACTCCCCCGTCCGGCAATCCAGGACATCGACGAACTGGCCGTCGAGGTCAGCCCGGAAACGATCACCCAAGCCGAGGGCGATCAGATCTTCTACTCCAGTTACGGAAGTCCCGCTGACACCGGTCAAACCACCGTCACGGCCGGCCCCTTGTGGGCAACGATGGACGCCGTCAAGGACGGTCGCGCCAGCGAAGTCAGCGACGAAACCTGGTTCCTGGGTCTCGGACCGACAGGCGCCAACTTGGTTCTCGAAGACCTGGAGGCCAAGCTCGGAAAGTAGTTACGACAGAAGACGGCGAGGGGAATTGCTATTCCCCTCGCCGTTTTTTTGATTCGGCCGATGGCTACAGTGTTCTCGTGCCTCTTGTCGGTCCAGAAGATCGCTTGCCCGGATGCCCGAAGCGCATTCTCGTAGCGGGAACATCCGGTTCCGGAAAAACGACCTTGGCCTCCCGAATTGGAACGCTTCTCGGCATCGAACACGTCGAGATCGACGGTCTCTATCACGGCCCGAACTGGACACCGCGTGAGCAATTCCTGGTCGACGTCACAACATTCAGTTCGGCGCCGCGGTGGGTGACGGAATGGCAGTACCGGTCCGTTCGCGATCTACTCGCCGATGAAGCGGATCTTCTTGTGTGGCTGGACCTGTCGCGCGGCACCGTGATGCGCCAGGTTATCGTTCGGACGGTACAGAGGCGGCTGGGGCGAAAAGTCTTGTGGAACGGCAATATCGAGCCACCACTACACACGTTCTTCTCCGACCGAGATCACATCGTTCGCTGGGCCTGGAACACGCACCGTACGAGTGCACTCCGGATCGCGGCACTGCGAGATCGGCGACCGGACCTCACGATTGTCCGCCTACGGACCCATGCCGACATCGAACGGTGGATCGCGGGACCGCTGCAAACTAGGGCGTGAACCGGTCGACTCTCCGGAGTCGAGCGGCATTTTTTGTTCAGCGAGTGTCTTGCTCGAGGTGTTCGTTCATCGTCGAGTGCAGGTCGACGAGAAATTCCTCGAATCGACTGAGCAGTTCAGGCGGGTATTTCTCCATCATGGCGTCGAGTCGTACGGCGAGTGGTCCGAAGAACTCGTCAGCCAGGTCCTGCACATGCGCACTGCTGTGCAGCGTGACCACTCGACGGTCTGCATTCTCGCGGGTCCGGACGATATGTCCCGCCTTCTCCAGGCGGTTGAGCAACGCGGTAGTGGCGCCCGACGTCAGTGAGATCCGCTCTCCAAGACGTGCGGGTGAGAGCGGCGCACCTTTCTCCTCAGCCGCGGTGATTTCCATCAGAGCAGTTGCGTCGGTGGAATGCAGACCAAGCCACGACGCGAATCGATGGCTGAATTCGGTGAACGTCGCACCGTACGCGCGGAATTCATCCATCAGCCGCTCCCGCTCCACGGAGATGTCGCGCGGTGCATCCACCTCGGTGATCCCACCTTTCCTGTGTCAGACGGCGGCCGGTCGAGCCCAGCGCGCACATTGACAACTTACCGTCCCAAATATACCTTCATGATGAAGTTACTTCACAATGGAGGTTTATTCATGAACATCTCACCCACCACCCGCAAGTGGTTGGGCCTGATCGCCATTGCACTCGGCGTGGCACTGATCGTCGTCGACACCACCATCGTCAACGTCATAGTCCCCTCGATCATCGAAGATCTCGGAATCAATTCCGTTCAGGCTCAATGGATCCAAGAGTCCTATGCAATCGTGTTCGCGGCACTCCTGCTTCTGGTCGGCAGAGTTGCCGACCTGGTCGGCGCCCGCCGCATCTTCATCGCCGGTGTCGTCGTGTTCGGCGCAACGAGCCTGCTGGCCGGATTGGCGCCGAACGGCGGTCTGCTCATCTTGGCGCGATTCCTGCAGGGCGCCGGCGCGGCCATGATCCTGCCCACTTCACTGTCGCTTCTGAACGCGATGTTCACCGGCAAAGCCCGCGGCCAGGCCTTCGCAGTGTGGGGTTCCACCATCGGTGCAGCTTCCGCCCTCGGCCCATTGCTCGGCGGCTGGCTTGCCGAACACGCTTCGTGGCGTTGGGCATTCGGGATCAACATTCCGCTTGCTGCGCTCATTCTCATCGGCGCAGTGCTGTTCATCGCGCCCTCACCGCGCACCACTGGGCGCATCGACGCCACCGGAGCGGCATTGTCCGTCGCCGGCCTGGGCCTGCTGGCCTTCGGCCTCGTCGAGGGACGTACATACGGGTGGCTGACCACGAAGCAGCCCTTCGAACTGTTCGGCCTGTCATGGTCCAGCGGACCGTCACCGGTTCTGATCGCGCTAGTTCTCGCCGTCATCTCGCTCAGCGCATTCGCCTACCGGCAAACCATGCTCACCCGTAGTGACGATCCGTCGCGGGCACTGATGGACGTGCGGTTGTTCTCCATCTCGTCGTTCCGCAACGGCAACATCGCGACGCTGATCATCGGACTCGGTGAGTTCGGAATCGTTGCGGTGCTTCCACTCTGGCTTCAGTTCACGCTTGGATACAGCGCACTCCAAGCCGGACTCGCCCTGGTCCCCATTGCCATCGGCAGCTTTGTCGCCAGTGGCGCCAGTTTCGGACTGGCATCGAAGGTCTCGCCGTTGGGCTTGGTCCGTATCGGCCTGGCTCTCGAAGCGCTCGGCCTCGCTGGTCTCGGATTCATCGCTGCGACAGACAGCCCCTGGTGGACCATTGCCGCAGTGCTGTTCTTCTACGGCATCGGCGTCGGTTTCGCGACGGCGCAGGTAACCAACGTCGTGCTCGAGGAAATTCCCGAACAGAGCGCCGGTCAAGGCTCCGGCATTCAGAGTGCGTTCCGCCAACTCGGATCCGCACTGGGTATCGCCATCCTCACCACGGTCTTCTTCAGCACTCTCAATTCCACTCTGAACAACGACCTCACCGAATCCGGTGTCGACCAAGCTCAGGCCGATCAGTTGACGCGGGCGGTCACCGACAGCGCCGGCGCGGCCATCGACTCGCTGGCCGGCTCGCCGAGCACTGCCTTCGTTGCCGACGCAGCCCAATCCGCGATGACACATGGCATCACACTCGGCGGATACCTTGCGGCCGGATTTGTTGTAGTGGGCCTGATCGCCACGGCACTCATCCCGAACAAGCCGTTCTCGTCACCCGAGCAGGAAACGAAGGCAGCAGCGGACGTCGGCTGACGCCAGAAAAACTTGCACGGTGAGACTCAGGCAGACGGCATGAACCGGTCGATGAAGGTGTTGCTGAAGACTCGATGCGGATCGTATTTGTCGAAGGTCGCGAGGGCGGCGTCCCAATTTCCGTCACCGCCCGCCCGGAAGGTGGCAGGGATTGTGCGCGTGAGGAATTCGTCGTCCTGATAGGCGGCGTCGTTGGTGAATGCCCAACCCTTCGACCATTCGGGCCGGAAGGTGGCGTAATCACCGGAGTAGTTCGCGACCATCCACCGTTCCATATCCCGAAGGAACGCCGGCAAACCCGGAGTTCCGGGAATGGACACCACATTCATCCAGATGGCGGTGTCCCAGTCGTCGCGATCCGACCGCGGCCGCACCGCCGATAGATCCGGCACGCCGGCACTGTCCACCAGGACTTCGCCATTGTCGTCGACGCCGCACAAGCGCACTTCGAAGGGCATGTTCACGGGATACTGCCCCATCGACGCGAGGTGCGTCATCCGCTCGTTCAACCACGTTGTCATCTCGTGGATGACACGGGCGATGTTGGAACGCTTCGTGATGACCGCACCGCCGCCCGCGACTACTCGCACCGTGGTGTGTCGCAGATAGAACAGCACGTCCTTGGACCAGCCCCACAGGTCGTCGGTGTCCGTGAGCACCAATCCGGCTGCAACAGCGCCGAACTGGGAAGCGCCGAACAGCGGCGTAGCCGCTTGCAACCCCTTGGCCACCATCCCGAGTGGGGTGGTGACTGCTTCGGGGAGTGCATCGGAGAAGAAGTAGTTGTACGGGCCGTGCACTTCCCTCGACTCGGGCGGTTTGACCGGCGTCGGTGTCCAGATTTTCAGCCACGGCGTGGACGTGAAGGGGAACCAGATAGCTTCGACGCGTCCGGACGCTTCGACAAAGCTCTCGTAGGTGCGACCCGGTGATCCTGGCGGCGCAAAGAGTTCCTGCCACGGGATATCGGTGAAACTCTGGCAGCGCAGCCGGTAGTTCTCGCCGGCTTGCAGGGTGACGGAGGTGACGAATGTGCGCCCGAGATGGGTCAGAAATGCCGTGCTCTCGACATCGGAGCGGGCGAATTCGCGGAGCGTGTAGCTACCCGAACTGCTGTCCCACACCACGACGGTCATGGCCGTGATCAGGTTGCTCAGTGATCCGAACGACTGTCCGGGGGTAATGGTTTCTCCCGCTGCAGGATAGGTTGCGCCGTGGGCTCCGATGGCGAGCGCGCCGGCAATGGACAGATCCCCGATGGCCGGAGAGTTGGCCCAACCCAAGCCATGGTCCTGCAGCGCCGTGAGGATCGACTCGATGCTGGCACCGGCACCGGCGGTTACGACGGATTGCTCTCCGTCGCTGTGCACCTCGACGGAATTCAGGTGAACCATTGTGTCCACCAACAGCACTCGATCCACTGGTGCACCCGGGACCACTGTCAGCGGGCTCCACCCGTGCATCGTGCCGCGAGCGCGGACGGTGTACCCGTTGCGGTGCGCCCAGTTGGCAAGGGTCACCACGTCATCGGAGCTGCGAGCCGTTGCCGTCCACACGTGATCGAGAACGATCTCCTTGGACCAGTTGGCGTAGGCCTGCTGGGAAAGCGGGATACCGGCCGGGAAGTCGGGCGGCGGAGCGAGGGTGGATTGTGGGCCCCATGGCACCGCTCCGGCCGGCGACCAGGTCAGGCCTGCGAGCGCAGCGGCGCCGACCCCGGCCGCCAGGAATCCCCGCCTGCTGACGGATCCGGCGTTGGATGGTCGATCCACTGCGCTTTGATCTGCTGAACCGCTGCGTTCCACGGACTACTCGTCTCTGCCGAATCGGACTTACGTTAGAGATGAACCTAGAACAAGTTCCATTACGATGCCAGTGGTTCCGTAATAAAAGGTTACGGAGTCGGTGAGAACACCGCATAGATGGCTTCGGACGCACCGTCGAACGCACCGACGATCAGCCAGACAGTGAGGAGCGTGAGCGCCGGGCCGATCAACACCTTTTCGAGGTTGCCACCCGCGCGGATCGACAGGAACGACGGAAGTCGCTGTTCCCACCACCGTTTGCCACCCAACGGAATGAGCGGCGCAAGAAACGGCACGCCTTCCTTGGTGATGGCATCACCCAGACAATGCGTCGCACATCCGAGCGCAACTGCGACGCCCAATCCGGTGGACCCAGCCTCACTCGGATACTGCTGCCACGTCACCGCAGACAGGACCAGCGCCAACGCGGAGACGACCAGCCAGCCCTTGTCCTTCGCAAAGTCCCCCGCGAGACCGCGAATCGCCAGCCCCAGACAGAAGAACAACGTGATGACGATTGCGGGCTTTCCGAACTGGACAACCAGCGCGGAAACGCCGGCGCCCAACCCGGCCGCAAACAACGCCGTGTGGGTGAGTGTCCGGTGACCACCACGCCGCTTACCGTCCTTCTTGCCTTTGGTGATCCGATAGAAGGCAACCGATATCGCATCAACACCCTGTGCCAGCGCCTTGCTCAGTGGTCCGAACGACCGGGAAACCGTCGACTGGCTCGTGTCGAGATCCGGAAGCAACGCAGCACCCGCACACACCCCGGCAAACGTCAGGGTTTCGGCAGTGGAGGTAGGCCCACCCCAGTCGAGGGGCAAGAGTTCGGCAACCACCAGACCCACAGCAGCACCGGACATCGCGTGGGTGGGGCCCATGACCATGAAACACAACACCTTTCGAAACGCGCCCTGCGTCGAGTCCATCGGACTCGACCCAAGACACCACACACATGACGCCGATGGCGACGGCCTCGGCATGCTCGCCGAGACCGCCACGAACGTAGCAAGTGCTACCGACAGACTTCACCGTCGTCGTTCTCGAGTTCAGTACGGTCGTACCGTTCCCGGTCAAAACGGTTCATGCGTAGCTCCTTTCGCGTGTCACCCCGCTGAGCCCTTTCGCGTGTCACCCCGCGGCGACAGCGCAAGACAGAGCAACCCCTTCAACCAGCGGAGCGACCCCCGCCACGTCGAGTACTTCTGCCGGAACACCCTCGATCGCCGGGGCCCACTCGACGGTCGGCAGCGCTGGCATTCCCTCACGTGCAATGAAGGTCGCAGCTTCGCTCGGTACTTCAATCGTGAGCGCCGCTGTACCGGCCTCCTCCGCGCGCACAACCTTGCCCTCGTCGATGAGCTTCTGCAGCTCCTCGTCGGAAATCGGCGTCGCGGCACCGCACGCTACTTCCGGTTCCACACCGGGCTCGGACGGAGCAGTCGCGATGGATCGCACGGCCACCGGCGATCCGTCGGCAATGGGGTTGGAAGCCCAGGCGATTCCCGGAGTCACGGCCAGGCCGAGTACCGCCATGGACGCCACCACCACACCGGTCCGCCTGGCCCGCTTGCCGTTCACTGTCAATCGCGTCATCGTTGCTCTCCTTGATCGAACGTTCTCGAATTCTCGGCGCGGTCGCATCCGAGAAACCCGAGGCTATGAAGCCAACCCTGCAGATCTGTTGTCGGTTTCTTAGGAGTTGATGAGAAAGCGGTGGCCCTCGCTCGGCGCGAGGCCGTCGACCGAAATCCGGTGGCACTATGGCTGGGGTGAGTACACGCGAGCGCATCCTGATCGTTGACGACGACGCAAAGGTACTGAATTCGCTCGAACGTGGACTGCGACTGTCCGGCTTCGACACGGCAACAGCGGTAGACGGCCGTTCTGCCTTGGCCTCGGTGAGCAAGCAGTGCCCGTCTGCCCTCGTTCTCGATGTCAACATGCCCGGCCTTGACGGTGTCGGGGTAGTGACAGCCTTGCGGGCGATCGGCAACGACGTTCCGATTTGTGTACTCAGCGCCCGAAGTTCGGTGGGTGATCGCATTGCCGGGTTGGAGGCGGGCGCCGACGACTACCTCACCAAGCCTTTCGAGTTGGCGGAGCTTGTTGCCAGACTGCGCGCCTTGCTACGACGCACGACGCGAAGCGCCCCGACTCTCGATCACCCGATCACAGTGGGACCTCTGACTGTGGATCTCCGCGGTCATCGCGCCCATATCGGCGGCCGGCGAATCGAACTCACCAAACGAGAATTCGACCTGTTGTCCGTCCTCGCCGAGCATGCCGGCGTGGTGCTGAACCGCGCACAACTCCTGCGACTCGTCTGGGGCTACGATTTTGCCGCCGACACCAATGTCGTCGATGTGTTTGTCACCTACCTACGCAAGAAACTCGAGATCGACGGTGCACCTCGGGTAATCCACACAGTCCGCGGGGTCGGCTTCGTCTTGAGGGCCGAACGGTGAAGCGGCCGTTGTCACTGCAGACCCGAGTAGCCATCGCGTCGGGTCTGGCCGCCGGCATCGTCATTGCCGCGATCGGAATTGCGTTTGCGGTCTTCCTGCGCGTGGGCGGCTCCGAACAACTGGAACGCACTCTCGATTCGGTCACTCTCGGCATTGCGTCGACTTCTCCGGCTGCAATTCTGTTCGAGTCACCCACCGCAACAACACAACCGCTCGTAGTCGACCCCGGCTTCAATGCCACGGGTATCAGCGCGTTGGCTACTACCGACGTCCGCAGTCGAGATGTGCTCCTCCCGGGCGACAGCGGAGCTGCACTCGCCGTCACCATCCCCGAAGATCCACTCGCGCAGGCAATCCGCGAGCAGCAGTTCCAGGTGGCGGCTGCGGCAGTGGTCGCGATTCTCGCCGCGGCCGGGCTCGGTTGGTTCCTCACCGGCCGAGCTGTCCGCCCCCTGCAGCAATTAACCGAGACCACCAGTTCGATCGGCAACAACCTCGACGTCGAAGGACTCTCCCTCCGGGCACCGTCAGTCCGTGGGACGCGCGAAGCCGAGGAACTGTCCGAAGCAATCCACAGCATGCTCAGCCGGATCGAAAGCGATCGAAGCCGCACCGAGGAAGCGCTGGAGTCGGCACGCGATTTCGCTCGCGTCTCCGCTCACGAGCTGCGTACCCCGCTGACGTCGATGCGCACCGATCTGGAAGTTCTCGCGACGCTGGACCTCACGGAAAGTCAACGCCGCGAACTGGCCGGCGAGTTGTTGGAGGCGCAGCGCCAGATCGAGCGCACCCTCACCGATCTGGAAACACTCGCCCTGGGTGACGTGGCCGATCCGAAGGACTGCGCCGACGTCGATCTCGTGGAGGTAGCCGATCGCGCCGTCGCAGATGTCGCTCGACTGCACCCCCAGGTCGCCGTCCGTTTGAAAGCGCCGGACGAGCTTTCGGTCCAGGCATTTCCCGCAGGCATTCGTCTGGTGCTGACCAACGCCGTCACCAACTCCGTCCGGCACGGCCACGCCGACGCGGTCGAAATCACCGTCCGGGCCGGGGTGAGCACGGGATCCGCCACGATCGTCGTCGACGACAACGGTGCCGTGATAGCCCCGACCGAGAGAGAAGCGATGTTCGAGCGCTTTGTTCGCGGAACCGGTGCAGGCGAGTCCGGAAGCGGCCTCGGACTTGCCCTTGTCGCTCAACAGGCTCAATTGCACGGTGGCAGCGCACGACTCGACGCAAGCCCTCTCGGCGGAACCCGATTGACCTTCTCGATCAACCCAATTCGACGTGCAGGGCCTCCAACAGCGGTTTTGCAGCCTCGTCGAAAAAGCGGTCTTGCGTATCGCCACCGATCTGCACCAGCGCCACATCGGTGAAGCCCGCATCCTTGTAGGCTTTGACCGCTTCGACGATCGCGTCGAGATCTGGACCACACGGGATGTTTTCTGCCACATCTTCTTTGCGGACGAACTGCGACGCGGCAGCAAACCCGGCCGGGGTCGGCAGCTCGGAGTTGACGGGCCAGCCGAGGCCGAACCATCGGAATTGCTGATGCGCCCTGGCGATGGCGACGTCTCGATCGTCATCCCAGGAAATCGGAATCTGACCGATTGCCGTGCGCGCCGGAGGAAGTCCGAACGCGCGACCATGAACATGCTTCCACTGATGAACGAGCCGCGAATCAGGTTCCACACCGATCAGATCGTCCGCCATCGGCCCGAATCGCTCGACGGACTTGTCACCGGACATCGCAATCGCGAGTGGGACAGGGATTTCGGGCAAATCCCAGATACGTGCCGACTGAACGTCGAAGTACTCACCCTTCCAGGTCACCAGATCTCCGGAATGCAGCGCCCGAATGATGGCAACCGCTTCCTCCAGCATGTCCATCCTGGCATCGATCGACGGCCATCCGTCACCGACCACATGCTCGTTGAGACACTCGCCGGTCCCTAATCCGAGCGTGAACCGCCCGTCCGCGAGTATCTGCACCGTCGCGGCCTTCTGAGCGATCACCACCGGGTGATAGCGAATACTCGGACACGTCACATACGTCATCAGATCAACCGATCCGGTGGCGTGCGCAATCGCTCCGAGAACGGACCAGGCGTACGGGGCGTGCCCCTGTTCGGTCAGCCACGGCGAGTAGTGATCACTCATCACCTCGAAGTCGAACCCGGCCTGCTCGGCCCGAACCGCATGTCGGACCAGATCCTTTGGCCCAGCCTGCTCCGTCATCAACGTGTAGCCGATACGCATCATGGCCGATCATCTCCTCAACCCGAGTGCCGAAAGGGCTGCGCAGTGCCGAATTGGCCGCACTGACAGTCCTACGACTCGACTGCCCGCCGAAGCCTCAGTCGAAACAGTGTCGGCTGGCGCGGATCATGGAATGTACGTGAAAAGTGAAGGAGAATCGTCGTGGATTTTGTCGTCGAATTCATTCTTGCAACGCTGTTCTACTGGTGGGGGCTGCTCTGAAACGAGAAAAAGCGGGCCGCTGCAAGGAGTTGGATTCCCTTGCAGCGGCCCGCATTCTTACGTACGAGGTTGCCTCTTACTGACCGGCGCGCACGCCTTCTTCGACGCGCTTGCCCAGATCGGCGTCCACGTTCTTCCAGTACTCGAAGACGCGCAGCAGAACTGCTTCGCTTACTCCGGCACTTGCGTGACCGACGATGTTGCTCACGAGGCGCTCACGCGCTGCGTCGTCGAGGACCTCACGGACCAAGGTTCCGGCCTGAGTGAAGTCGCCGTCCTCAGCGTGCTCGATGTATCCGGCGCGAACTGCTTCACCGTCGAACGACCACAGGCCTTCGTCACCGGCAACCGACGGATCGGCGTGCGGTCCGCCGTACGAGTTCGGCGCGTACACCGGCGTCGACGGCGAGTTGAAGCTGTAACGCATGGCGCCCTCCTTGGAGTAGGAGTTCACCTCGTTCTTCGGTGCGTTGACCGGCAGATCGGCGTAGTTGGTGCCGATGCGGTAACGATGGGCGTCGGCGTAGGAGAACACACGGCCGAGGAGCATCTTGTCCGGGCTGAAACCGATGCCCGGCACGACGTTCGACGGCTCGAACGACGCCTGCTCGATCTGCGCGAAGAAGTTCTCCGGGTTGCGATTGAGAGTCCACTTGCCGACCTCGATGAGGGGGTAGTCCTTCTGGGACCACACCTTCGTGAGGTCGAACGGGTTGAAGCGGTAGCCCTCGGCCTCGTCGACCGGCATGATCTGAACGTTCATGGTCCAGCTCGGGAAGTTGCCGGCTTCGATTGCGTTGTACAGATCCGCGCGGTGGTAGTCGGGATCGCTGCCGGCGAGGCTGTCGGCCTCTGCCTGCGTCAGGAACTCGATGCCCTGATCGGTCTTGAAGTGGTACTTCACCCAGAACCGCTCACCGGCGGCGTTGACCCACTGGTACGTGTGCGAGCCGAAGCCGTCCATGTTGCGCCACGTCTTCGGAATGCCGCGGTCGCCCATCAGCCACGTCACCTGGTGCGCGGATTCGGGACGCAAAGTCCAGAAATCCCACTGCATGTCGTGATCGCGCAGACCCGAACCCGGCAGACGCTTCTGCGAACGGATGAAGTCGGGGAACTTGATGGCGTCCTTGATGAAGAACACGGGAGTGTTGTTGCCGACGAGGTCGTAGTTGCCCTCTTCGGTGTAGAACTTCATGGCAAAACCGCGCGGGTCGCGCCATGTGTCCGGAGAACCTTGCTCACCGGCGACGGTCGAGAAACGCACCAGCGACTCGGTCTTCTTCCCGGGCTGCAGGAACTTGGCCTTGGTGTACTTGCTGATGTCGTTCGTGATGACCAGTTCACCAAAAGCGCCGCCGCCCTTGGCATGAACGACGCGCTCCGGGACGCGCTCACGGTTGAACTGGGCCAGCTTCTCGATCAGGTAATGGTCGTGAAGCAGGACCGGTCCCTGAGTACCTGCAGTCAACGACTCGTCGTCGCTGGCTACGGGAATACCGAAGTTGTTCGTGGTGGGCTTGGTCATGGCGAAGCCTCCTAAAAGTCAAATGGGCTGTGCGGCAATATGGGCCGTACTGCTAGCGGGCTGCATCGTGATTCTGTGAAACCGCGTCGGAGACAATGCCCGACTCGGCAGAACTCTTCAGGCAATCGTTGCAACGGCCCCAGAACACGACCTCGGCTTCATCGATCTCGAAGCCGTGATGGTCGGACGGTTCAAGGCAGGGAGCTTGGCCGACAACACAATCGACGTCGACGACCTTGCCGCAGCTACGACAGACGAGGTGGTGATGGTTGTCCCCGGTTCTCGTCTCGAATCGTGCGGGTGAACCCGCAGGCTCGATGCGTCGTAGCAACCCTGCGCTTACGCATGCCTTCAGCACGTCGTAAACGGCCTGGGTGGATACGGATCCCAACTGTTGCCGCACCTGCGCTGCAACAGAATCTGCGTCCGAATGCGGTTGGGCTGTAACCGCATTCAGAACTGCAAGACGAGGCGCAGTGACTCGCAACCCGGCCGCACGCAGTTGCGCCCGGAGGTCGAGATCCTGCCCGTCATCTTGCATGGTTCCAGTATGCGCCTTTTCTGGAATTAGTCAAGAAAAGGGTTCCCTAACCAAATAAGTGACGCGGCTCATAGCCTTGGCCAGGGAACAAAACAGCTCGGGCGTCCGTTGATCACTCCGTCGGCGCCCGAACAAGCCCCGGGCCCCACCCCATTGTCGCTGCGAGCGACCTACCGCCGAGAGGCGCCTGTGGGGCGTCGACGCCGAAGGCCGTACAGCGTTTTGCTGTACGGCCTTCACCTGTTTCTCGGTCTAGACGCGCTTGGCGGGGCCCGTCCTCATCTTTCCGTCCGTGATGACAATTCCGTGGTGCGAGCCTGCTAACAGCCAGTTCGGCAAGGTCGATCCCTCGGATTCGACGTCGACGCGCGCGTAACGGAATCTGCCCGTTAGCCGCGCCGACGCGAGAGCCAACCGACCACCCTCGGTGGGTTGCGCAAAGCCCAGAGCTCCTACGATGGGCAGGCGCGGCCCCTTTGCCCGCGCAGTGGTGTTCACCTGCCAACCGTCCCCCTTCGCAGCCACACGGCCCAGGACATCCCCGTCGAACTGCGCGAGAACCTTCGGTAGTTCCCAATGGGTGCGGCCACCGTGCACCGAAGATTCCGAATCCACTGCGATGAAGGGCACCGCCATCCGAGGTATCGGCCCGATCCGCCTACCCGGCGCCCGCAGGACCGGACTCGCCAAGATTTCTCGATACGGCCCCACCGGAGAGTCCAGATAATCGACCATCATCGCCAAGGTCATCGGGATAGTTCTGCCCTCCGGCCCGAGTTCACGTGCCGCCGACGTGCTCCGATGCCACCACAACGTGGCCCGCACCCGCGCCGGCCACGGCGGCGGATCACTCGCCGGCCAGTCCGTGCGTTCGCTTGCAGATTCAGGGACGCTCCACATCGGGCACCTTCTCGGTTGGAAAAATCAGGGGAAGTCTCAGGGCGCCCGAAGCATGCTCGGGCACTACCGGATTGGACGGCGGTGTCGGGACGAGCCGAACGTACGGATCACCTACAGCCGGCCGGGCGTCATCTCCGCCGGCGTTCGGCCACAGCGCGCACGCCCGCTCAGCTTGAGCGGTGATGGTCAGCGAGGGGTTCACACCAAGATTGGCACTCACCACCGAGCCGTCCATCACGTGTAACCCGTTGTGCCCGTACGCGCGCAGATAAGGATCTACCACGCCGGTCGACGGCGAATCACCTATCGCGCACCCACCGAGGAAGTGTGCCGTCATCGGAATATTCACGATTTCGGCGATGGAACCACCTGGATCACCGTCGATCTTCTGCGCAACTTTACGAATAGCAGTGTGACCTTGTGGAATCCACGTCGGTGGCGGATCACCGGGGCCGGGGCGACTGGTCAGAGAACGCCCGAACCTTCTTGTGTTCTTCGACAGTTCGAGCGAATTGTCGTCCGTCTGCATGACCAGCGCGATGACAGTCCGCTCGGACCAGTTCCGCACAGATAAAGACCGGGCAAATGCGCTCGGGTGACGTGCGGCAACTGCCAGCGTCTTCAGGACTCGCGGCACCTTGCCGCCGCCGTCGCTGAGAACAGTCTGCAGGAGACCTATTGCATTGCTGCCCTTGCCGTATCGCACGGGTTCGATGTGCGTGTGATCGTCCGGATGGAACGACGACGTGATCGCAACGCCCTGCGTGAAATCGCGTCGACGGGACTTCGATGTTGCCGCAAGCACCGCTTCGGAATTGGTGCGAACCACAGTGCCCAGTGCATTCGACAGATGCGGCAGCGCTCCGGATTCCTTCATCCCGAGCAACAATCGCGCTGTCCCGTAGGTACCAGCAGCCACTACCACCTGGTCGGCGGTGAAAATCTGTTCGCGCCTTCGAATACCGTCGGTCCGGCGCGCGAGAAGTTGATACCCACCGCCCTTGCGTGGCCGAAGTTCCCGCACAGTGGTCAGCGGATGAACTCGCGCCCCGGCATGTTCGGCCAAGTGCAGATAATTCTTGACCAATGTGTTCTTCGCACCGACACGGCACCCCGTCATGCAGCCACCGCATTCGGTACACCCGGTTCTCTCCGGTCCTTTGCCTCCGAAGAACGGATCGGGCACCGACACTCCGGCGTCCCCGAAGAAGACGCCAACAGGGGTAGACGTGAATGTCTCGCCCACACCCATTTCTTCCGCGACTTCCTTCATTACGGCGTCGGAGGGCGTGAACGAAGGGTTGGTTCGCACCCCGAGCATTCGTTTCGCCTGGTCGTAGTACGGCGCCAACTCGTCATGCCAGTCGGTGATGTGCGCCCATTGACGATCCTCGAAGAACCGCTTGGGCGGCTGATACAGGGTGTTGGCGTAGTTGAGTGATCCGCCACCAACTCCGGAACCCGCCATGACCAGAACATCCGGGAGCAGGTGAATACGTTGAACCCCGTAGCACCCGATCCACGGTGCCCACAAGTACTTTCGCAGACGCCAGCTGGTTTCGGGGAGCTCGTCGTCGGCGAATCTGCGACCAGACTCGAGCACTCCGACGCGATAGCCCTTCTCCGTCAGACGAAGAGCGGCGACGCTACCGCCGAACCCCGACCCGATGACTACGACGTCGTAGTGCGTTGCCGTCATGCCTCGACGCTTTCGATCTTCCGGGCCGAGTAGTTCTCCCGATCGAAATTCCCCAGCAGAGAACGGAATGTGAAAGTGAACGTCGGCCACTGCACCGAGTTACGTCCCTCCGCATCGATGTACCAACTCGAGCAACCACCCTTGTTCCACACCGTGCGCTTCAATTCGTGCTGAATTCCCTTGTTGTACTGCACCTGTACCGACTCATCGACGTCGAGGGCGTCGAGCCCCTCCCGCTTCATGGTGTTCAACGCGTCGTTGACGTACTCGGCCTGAGACTCGAGCATGTACACGATCGAGCTGTGGCCGAGGTTGGTGTTGGGACCGTACATCAGGAACAAATTCGGGAAGCCGCTGACCGTCGTTCCCTTGTACGCGCTGGGGCTACCGTTCCACTGTTCGGCCAGCGTTGCACCGCTCCTCCCCGTTATCAGGTGTGCGACAGGTGGTTCCGTCGGCGTGAATCCCGTCGCAAAAATGATGGTGTCGACTTTGTGCTCGATTCCGTGCCCGTCGACCACTCCGTCTTCGGTGACCGAGACGAGCCCACTGTCGACTAGGCTCACGTCCGCCCGATCGAGAGTTCGCAACCAGTCGTTGGACAGGAGCATTCGCTTACAGCCGATGGTGAAATCGGGAGTCAATTTCCGGCGCAACCCGGGGTCTTTCACCTGCCGACGCAGGTGCGCCTTTGCCACCATCTCGAAAGCCGGTAAAACCCAGGTGGCATGCGACATCGCCGCACCCAAAGCTTCCCGAAAGCCGTAGACGGTACCGCGAACAGCCTTCTGCGCAGCGGGGACCTTGGTGTACAGAGCCTTTTGAATTGGGGGGAGTGATCTATCCGCCCGCGGAATCACCCAGGCAGGAGTTCGCTGGAACACGGTTACATGAGTAGCCTCCTCCACAATTTCGGGAACGAATTGCACTGCCGAGGCGCCGGTACCGATCACCGCGATGCGCTCACCGCGCAGGTCGTGCTCGTGGTTCCACGTCGCGGAATGGAAAGTGGTACCGGAGAATTGGTCGAGACCGGGAAAGTCGGGAACCTTGGGCGTGGACAGCGCTCCGGTCGCAGCGACCAGAGCCTTCGCCGTCAACGCTCCTTGGGACGTCTGTATGTGCCACAGTGACATTCCCTCGTCCCAGATCGCGGCCTCGAGTTCGCAGTTCAGAACCACTCGATCTCCGACGCCGGTATCGGCGGCCACCTTCTTCAGGTAGGCATAGATCTCGGGCTGACGTGCAAAGGTATGACTCCAGTCTGCGCTCGGGGCAAAGGAATACGAGTACAACGCCGTCGGCACATCACACGCACAACCGGGGTAGGTGTTGTCTCGCCACGTGCCACCGACGTCGGCGGCTCGCTCGATCAACACCACATCCGCTGCCGGGTCATCGCGAAGAACTCTGGCCGCCAGACCCATACCGGCGAATCCGGCACCGACGATCAGTGTTTCGACATGTTCGGGAAGTTTCACTTGTTCTCCACTCGGGATTGCCAGGCCGGTAGCAGCCGCGCGCGCAGCGCTTCGTCGGCTTCCGGGGTACGGAACAGGGCTGACACCGCAAGCCCTCGGACAAGTTCGACAGTCAATTCGACTGCCTCGGAGTCGAAGCGATCACCGAAGACTTCGGCGCTACCGAACTCGAGCGCCTCACTCACCTTGCGCTCGAGTGGCACAGTCGCCGCATGCAGTGCGGGGTCGGTGCGCGCCGCCACCCACAGTTCGAGGGCTGCATAGAACAGTGGACCGGAAAACGCGTCGGCCAGTATCTCCAGTCCGCGGCCACTGTCCACCTCTGCCGAAAGGATTTCCGCCAGCCGTTTGTCCACCAGGTATTCGACAGCGGCGACGACCAGCGATTCCTTGGTCGGGAAATGATGGAGTTGAGTACCGCGGGATACACCCGCTCGACGAGCGATCTCCTGAGTACTTGTCCGTGCGTAGCCCAGCTCGACCAGCGATTCAATGGCAGCGTCAAGCAGCCGCCCTCGCATCGTGGCTGTACGTTCTGCCTGCGTACGGCTTACTTTCACATCGGAAGTGGTCTCGGTCACATGATGACTGTAGATCGAAAACAGAAAACAGTCCAGGCTGACTTCAAATAAACTTTCTCAATCAGTACCATACGGTATAGTATGGTTTATCTCGCGACTCTGCTATCAGGCGGTGACATGACAGCAAGCGATCGAACCCCTACGGCGTTCCCCTATTGGGAAGGCATACAGAAACCCGGAATCGCTCGCGCACGCACAATCGTCAAAAAGCTGACCGGTGCCGACATCTTCCCCACTACCGAACAGGCACAACAGTTCTGTAATGATCTCTTCACCGGAGATCCCGTCGCCGAACGATTTGTCGACGAGGTCTATCGCGGCGAGACCGGGGCGAAAACCGGCCGCGCCATGCTCGAAACCGCACTTACCCATGGTATCGACGCTGTGCCGGACGCTCCGGAATCCATGCGCGCACTGTTCGAGGAATTCGAAACAATACCGGACTGGGTTGATCCGGCACTGGTCGAGCAGGGCGCTGCAATCTGGCGACGATGGGGCACAATGCTGTTCAGTTTCGCGGGAGCGGAAACACTGGAAATCTACACCGAATCCGCAGTTGCCACGCCGCTCTCCCTCGCCGGCGGGTATGCGGGCGACAACGCATTACGCCGGTTCCTCGAAACCTGCCGATTCTGGATCGACGTATCCCAACCGGGAGCACTGCTCCAACGTGGATCTGCCGGTCGTGCAACAGCTCTCAAGGTTCGTGTGATGCACGTGTCCGTGCGGTCGCGAGTAGCCAATCACTCGGAATGGGATACCTCGAAGTGGGGGCTTCCTATCAGTCAGAGCTACATGCTCCTGACTTTGATCGCCGGCAGCGTCACCCCTGGCCTCGCACTGTGGACACTCGGCTACCACACGACGCCGTCCGAGATCCGGGCTCTGATCCACTTCCAGAAGTACATGGGACACCTTTTGGGGGTGCGCACCACGTGGTACCCGGAAACTGCCACGGATTCCCTACGCGCACTGGCCATGACGATCGTGTCGCGGTCCTACGACTCCGGCAAGCACGGCAGTGAGTTGATCGAGAGTTACCCGAAGGCTTTTGCGCCACGCGACGGCCACCGCGGACTCACCCGGCTACGAGAGGCGTACAACTTTCGCATCAATTCGGTGTACGCCGCGATGTTCATGGCCCCTGGTACACGGCGCAAGTACCGGATGCCCGGTGTCATTCCCTGGCTACTCATACCCGTCCTGAGATTGCCACTCATCACCGCGATGGAATTGATCAGGCGCTTTGTCCCCGGAACCGGCGCGATAGTGGAAGCGGCAATGGTCAAGCACCGCGAAAATTGGTACCAGGCTCAAATGAAGGGCCGCGAGGCCACATTCGATGCAAGTGGCGCACTACGCCGATAGGAGTTGCTCGATGACCACAATGAATATCGTGGAAGCGTGGAACGGACCGGGACGCAAAGACGGTGAGATCACTCGAACGCACCCGAGCGACAACGGCGCGCATCCATCAGACAACAAGTTTGCTTTCGAACACTGGTACTTCGACGCTCACCTCGACAGTGGGCACATCGTGGTTGCGATGCTACAACTGCGCGAACTCGTCAATCGCAAACCCGGAATCGAAATCCATATCTATTCCCCGGACGGTACGCGCCGGGAAGTCGTCAAGCCGTATTCCTCCGCCGACGTCAGTGCATCAACGGACAAGTGCGATGTTCGGATAGGCCCGAACAGCGCTGTAGCCGAATTCGATTCGGGAGACCTGCCGGTACACAGAGTGCATCTCGAAGAAGAAGACATTGTGTTCGATCTCGAATTTCGCAACGAGGTACCGAGTTGGATGCCCGGACGCGGACAGACCACGTACGGGGACACCGAGTTCTTCGCCTGGGTTGTCGGCGCACCGCGCGCCTCGGTGACGGGCACCGTCACTATCGGCGGCGCCACACTCGATGCCCGTGGTCGCGGCTATCACGACCACAACTGGGGCGTCGGGGACATGAAGCGGATCATCGATCGCTGGTACTGGGGGCGGTTGTATGTCGACGACTTCTCACTGGTCTACGCCACCGTGCACACCCAGAAGAAATACGGCGAGCACTGGTCGCTGCCGCTGATGCTGGCCCGCGGTGACAGTGTCGTTCTGAGCAACGGTGAACTGGAAATGACCGAAGGGCCGACGGTCTTCCACGACGTCGCGAATCGCTCGTTTCCGTCGACGCTGCGTCTGCACATTCCGGGGTCGGTGGATCTCACGCTGACGGTGCGCGAGGTAGTTCATGCGCACGACTTCCTGGCTGACGTTCCGGTAGCCCGAACCCGACTGGTCAAGCCCGTACTGAATCGACTTCTCGGCCGCCCCGGATATTTTCGTTTCCGTTCCGACTTCGTTCTGAAGGTGACGATCGACGGGGAAATGATCGAGCGGACAGGATCAACTCTGCACGAGATGGTTGCGCTCAAATGAGCGATGAGGCATTCGAGTGTCGACGTTGCGCCATCAGCTTTCCTGCGTCAGCAACGTGAAGATTTTTCGGAGCTCGGCGCTGGTGGGCGTCGGGAGACTGCCTCGGCCGTGAACGAATCCGATTCCGGCATACACCAGAGCACCTGCCCGCAGGCGCGCACCTTCGGCGTCAAAATTCAACTCCAACAGTGCTTCCTGGATGATATCGAAGATTCGTTGATCGAGCTGACGTACGGCCTCGGCTACTTTCTCGTCACTTCGTGCCCATTCTCGCACCGCGATTTCGACGGACCAATTGCGCTCGTCGATCAGCAGTTGGGCCATCATCTCGAATCGCTGCTCCACCGGAATGGATTCGACGGACGCGAGCCCTCGCACAGCGTCGTTCTGTGTGCCGCACCAATAGTCGGCCATCGATTCCATCAGCGCGCCGAGATCGTCGAAATGCCAGTAGAAGCTGCCTTTGGTGACTCCGAGTTCGTCGCACAACGTGGAAATCTTGACCCCGGAAACCCCCTCTCGCACGAGAAGATCAAAGGCCGCGTCGAGCCAACTCTCGACGCTCAGACGGTTGGCCCGCGCCATCAGCGCAGGCCGTTCTCGCGGGCGCGTTCAGTTCTCACTCTCACTCCTCGATCATAGATGCCTACGGCTGGTCCATCGCATCACTGCGTGACACCACGTCCACCTTTGCAGCGCCAGTTCGTTGCCTGACCTACGTCGCGGGTGTTTCGAATTCTTCTGCACCGAGCTGTATTTCACCGAGTTGTGGACATAGCCGACGTCCATACCATACGGTGCGGTATGGAAGACTGAATCTCGGAGGAGGTGCAATCGGTGAGCCAAAGGTTCACGAGGCGTGCTTTGTTTCGTGCGATCGGCCTCGCTGGAACCAGCGCGGCTTTGGTGTCGGCTACGCATACTCCGACCCGGAGCGAACTGCGCAGTCCACTGATCTTTCACTCACCTCCCATGACGCCCTTCGTCGATGAACTCCCCCGGCCGCGTGTTATTTCCGGAACAGGAACCACTCTCTCACTCGACGCTGCTGTACACCGCCACCAATTCCACCGGGATTTCGATGCTGTGCCGTCGCTGGGGTTCGGCGGTGACCACTACCTGGGCCCCACCATCGAATGCCATGTCGGAGAGGCACTCACACTGAACTTCACCAACCGGCTCGAACGCCATCCACTGGCAGACGACATGGACACCAGCATCCACGGAGTCACCGAAGATCACCGACTGGCTCCCCCGTCGTCGCTGCACCTTCACGGCGGTGTCACACCACCCGGCAGCGATGGGCATCCGCTTCTAGCCATAGCTCCCGGACGCAGCATCACTCACCATTTTCCGAACGAACAGCACGCGGGCCATTTGTGGTACCACGATCACGCCATGGGCATCACCCGCTTGAATGTCTACGCCGGGTTGGCCGGTCAGTATTTCCTGCGTGACGAATTCGACACCGGCCGAGAGGGAAACCCACTGGGACTACCCGCCGAAGAGTACGAGATGCCCCTGATTCTCCAGGAGAAGATCTTCACGGCCGACGGGTATCAATCCGTGCGTTCCACCCCGATCGTCCCGCAGGGTTCCTGGGAGGGCGGTGCCGTCGGAGACGTCGGTGTGGTCAACGGCAAGGTATGGCCGCGGATGAATGTGGCACGCGGTTTGTACCGCTTCCGCATCATCAATGCCGGGTCGTACAGCGTGTGGAACCTGCACTTCAGCAACGGGATGCACTTCGCGGTCATCGGCAACGAACATGGCCTACTCGACGCTCCGGTACGCACGACAAGCTTTCGGCTTTCACCCGGCGAACGCATCGACGTGCTCGTGGATTTCACCGGCTTCCGCGCAGGTGATGCCGTCGAATTGATCAACGACGAGCAACCACCCTTCCAGGCTGCAATGCTCGGCGAGGTAGCAATGCCGGTGTTCTGCCGTTTTGTCGCCGATTCCCGTCGCGGGTTCACCGGCGGTGTGCCGGATTCGCTGCGCGGCGGCGCACGGCAACCGTCGGCGCTTCCGCCTCTCGAGGTTCCCACGGTGATCCGAACAGTCACCGTCTCTCAGCCGTACGCACTCCGCCTGCCACCCGCCGTCATGTCTCTCAACAATCTGCGCTTCGACAGCACCGACATCGAAATGCCCCGCCAGGGCACCGTAGAACAATGGGACATCGTCAACATCACGCCCGATCCACATCCCATCCACCTTCACCTTGTGATGTTCCGCATTCTCGGACGCGCACCCTTGAAGACCCTCGAATATCAAGCGGCACATCCTCAACCGCCTATCGGCTACAAGTGGACGCCTGCTGCCGACGGATTTCTCGGGGGCCCCATGATCGGGCCGGCGCCGTGGGAGTCCGGATGGAAGGACACCGTGCGGATCGACGGCGGCACCGTCACCCGAATCATCGTAAGGTTCCCCACCGCCGAGGAACTCGGATTCGATCCGGACGCATTATTCAGCCCGGACGACCCAGCTCACCCTGGCCATCACACTGCGGCACAACAGATCCAGGGCTATGTGTGGCACTGCCATATTCTCGACCACGAGGACCACGACATGATGCTGAAATATCGTACGGTCCGATGACCTCGACGCTCCCGCTACCTGATCCGGTCACCCGCTCGCAGGAGGTTGCTGGGAACGGCATGACCCACAATCTCTTCCGCGACACCTGCCGCGCGGATGGACGCGGCCAGATTGATCCCCGTCGCAATGCCCATGTCTCCCAGCATGTAGACCAGTTCTTCGGTGGCGATGTTTCCACTGGCGCCGGGAGCAAACGGGCAACCTCCCAGCCCACCCGTGGAGGCATCGAGGTTCCGAACTCCGTGCTGCACCGCTGTCAGCGCGCAGGCAAGACCACTGCCGCGTGTGTTGTGAAAATGAACGCCCAGGTTGTAGTCGCCGACATGGGCGTCAACCGCATCGATCAACTGCGCGACGCGTCCCGGAGTTGCCGTGCCGATAGTATCCGCGATCGAGAACTGATCGGCGCCGAATTCCCTGGCCTGCTCCGCAATCCGCAACACTCGATCAGGATGGGTAGGTCCGTCGAACGGGCAGTCCCACGCCGTCGAAACGATGACTTCGACTCGACCTCCGGCGTCGTGAACAATCTTGACCACCTCCCCGATCCGCTCGGTAGCCTGCTCGGTGGTGGATCGAGTATTGGCTTCACTGTGACCGTTCGAGGCCGAGACGACATATTCGACGGTTCCCATACCGGCCGCTACCGCCCGTTTTGCGCCGCCGATTCCGGCCACCAACGCGGAGAACTCGACACCTGGCCACCGGTGCAGTTCTGCTGCCAGCGCTTCTGCGTCGGCTAGAGCCGGCACGGCGCGCGGTGACACGAATGACGTGGCCTCGATGCGCGGAACACCGGTTGCAACAAGAGCTTCTACGAGTCGAAGTTTCTCCGACAATGGCACCGGGGCCTCGATCTGGAGCCCGTCGCGCGGACCCACCTCACGAATGCTGACGTCGGTAACCGTCATGTCAGATCACTCCCTTCTCGAGCAAGGTTGCCTGCTCGTCGTCCGAAAGCCCGAGGAGTCCACCCCAGACGGAGGCGTTGTCCTGACCCGGCGACGACGCTCCCGCATTCCGCACAGAACCTGGTGTCTCACTGAAGGTCGGCACAACGCCCAAGCCCAGGACGTCCTCACCGATCCGGTCGTCGTAGTGACCGACCAGCATTCCGCGCTCGATCAACTGTGGATCCTTGACCACGTCTTCGACGGTATTGATCGGTCCGGCAACAACTCCCACCTCCGTCAGACGCTCCACCAGACTGCTGGGGTCCTGCAGCGCGACCCACGCGCCGATCAACTCGTCGAGCTCGTCCTGATGTTTGCCGCGCGCAACATGATTGGAGAATCGGTCGTCCTGCGCCAGTTCCGGTCGACCCATTATCGTGCACAGCCGCACGAAGAGCGTGTCCTGATTGGCCGCGATGACCACCCAGTTTCCCTCGGAGGTCTGATAGATGTTGGAAGGCGCGATTCCTTCGAGCCTGGTTCCCGAGGGTTGACGGATGATGCCACCGCGATCGTAGTCGGGAATCGTCGATTCCTGCACTGCCAGACACGATTCTGTGAGTGCAACGTCCACAACCTGGCCGCGGCCGGTTCGCTCACGGGACAGAAGCGCCGCCAGCACACCTTGTGCCGCGAACATCCCGCCGAGCGAATCCCCGAGTGAGAGTGCGATACGCGGCGGTGCCTGGCCGGGATAACCGTTCAGGTGCCGGAAACCGCTGACAGCTTCGGCCACCGAGGCATACCCAGCGCTCTTGGCCTTCGGCCCGGTCTGCCCATACCCGGATACTCTGGCCAGCACCAGTTTCGGATTGCGCTCGCTGAGCACGTCGAACCCCAGACCCCACTTCTCGAGAGTGCCCGGGCGAAAGTTCTCGACCACGACATCCGCGTGTTCGACCAGATCCAGAAACAGTTCCCGACCTTTCTCGACCCGCAGATCCAGCGTGACGCAGCGCTTGTTGCGGGCGTGGACCGTCCAGAAGAATCGGTGACCGTCCTGCTCCGCCTGTCCCCAGGTGCGAAGCGGGTCTGGGCGATCCGGCGACTCGATCTTGATCACGTCGGCACCCATGTCGCCGAGCAGTTTCCCGGCGAAGGGTCCGGCAATCAACGTGCCGAGCTCGATTACCCGGTATCCGTCCAGGGGCCCGGTGGGCGCACCTTCCGACACAGCAGCCTCCTCGTGGGAACGTCTCTCCCTACGAAAGGTTACGTCACCAGCCGATACCTCAACATCATGTCGTGATCCTCGTGATCGAGCATGTGGCAGTGCCAGACGTACCCTTGCAGATCGCCTGATCCACAACCGTGTCCACTGTGTTCCATCGCAGGTTCCTTCATCGCAGGATCTACCACCGCAGCTCGGGGGAACGTGGCGTCGGGATCGAAGCCCAGTTCGTCGGCCGTCGGGAAGCGCACGATGATGCGCGTGATGGAGTTGGCATCCACGATGACGGTATCCTTGGCGCCCGTCTCCCACACTTCCGGCGCCCGCATCGGCGAGGTCACGAAATCGTCCGCCGACGGCGTCCAGCGCGTCCCGAGATCCGGCAACGGGTACGCAGCCGTGTACGCAGGTGTGTTGATGCTCTGCCTACCCAAGACCCGGAAAGTCACCAGGTGTAGGTGAATCGGATGCGGCTCTGCTGTGACGTTGATCAGATTCCACTGCTCGACGGTTCCCTGACGCGGCAATTCGATATCCGAGTCGGTATACCGCAAGTTGTTGAGCGACATGGTGATCGACGGATAGCTCGACGGCCGGGACAGTTGCATGATCGTCAGATTGCGGACTACGTCGGGCACGGCCGGGGGTGGTGGGGCAGCGGAACTCAATTGCTGCGGCACCGACCCGGTGAAACCCTTCGCGCTACTCACGTCGAACCGCGCGAACAGGGGCATCACCTGCGTACCGCGTTGCGCCACAGCCAAAGGCACCGGTTCATCGTTGCGCAGTTCCACACTGGTACCCGGTTCGAGCAAGCCGAAGTCGACCAGGAGATCAACCCGCTCGCCCGGGCTCAGACGCACATGATCCGTCGGCGCTGACGCTGCGAGCAATCCGGATTCGGAGCCGATCACCCAGAATCGCATACGATTTCCGAAGTACAGATTCCACACCGAGTACGACGCGGCATTGAGGACACGCAGGCGGTACAACCCCCGCGCCACTTCGATTCTGGGCCACACAACGCCGTTCACCACGCCAACGTCTCCGGGCGTCGCTGGATCCCAGGCACCCTGTGGTGTTGTCCACGTCGACCTGACGCTTTGCCGTCCGTCGGAGGTGAATACCTTGTCCTGCAATATCAGTGGCAGTTCGAACTCCCCCGACGGTAAGCCGAGCGGATTGCCGGCCGTACCGGTGTCGTAGTTGTCGCGAAGCAGATACATACCGGCCAAGCCCGCGTAGACGTTCAGCCGAGTCATCCCCATGGCGTGGTCGTGATACCAGTGATTACCGCTACCGCTGGGATTCCCGTTACCGGGGGCATTGCCGAACTCGTGCACCAATCCTTCGCCCGGACGCTGAATCAACTCGGGATTCCCGTCGTACTGCGGCGCGGTGACACCGCCATGCAGGTGCAGCGACGTGGGAACCTGTGTCCGATCGTTGTCGCTGAGACCGTGCAGACGCGAATCCACATCAGCGGCAAGAGGATGCGTGGTGATGTCGTTGGCGTACCGCAGCGTTAACGACTGCTCGACATGAGCCTCGATCGTCGGCCCGAGGTAGTCCATCCCGCCGTACCCCAGCGAAGGCGAAGGCGCCAGGTCAGGATGGAACCGGTGCATCGACGACGCGGCACGAAGCTCCAGGTCGCTACCGGCCAATTTCGGCGGAAATACCAGCGCCTCACGAAAGGGTTCCAACCGTGGCGAAGGCAATTGGAGCGGCCGCAGCGGGTCGATGTCAGGCAAAGCTGCGTGCGCAGATTCCCGAGCTGAAGCGGACCCCACCGACAGCGCGCCAAGTCCTGCCATCAATCCCAAGCCCTGCAGCACCGCGCGTCGACGGATCTTGTGCGGCTTGCCCACCACAGGTTCATCCACTACAGGCCCCTATCGCTGACGGCATCCGGACCGGATTACCCCTGCGGCTTCGAGGTCAAACACCGACTGCCTTCCGCCGAGGACTCGAAATCCTGATCGACGAGACCGAGTCGAGAGTTCGAGAAAACCCTTGAACTCGAAACTGTGTTCGATTAGGATGGAGTTATGCGGATCGGGGGATCCGAATCGGGGGAATCTATGAGTATCGATACGTCAGATGTGGTTTCCGGTTCTGCCGTGGGATTACGGTCCAGGCTGTGGCAAGCGCCGGTAGCTGACCTTCGTTCGGCCGCAATCGAGGCGAGCGCGGAGATTTTGCGACTCGAAGCGATCCGCGTGGCCGTGGTCGACGAACTCTCGCTACGCCCGGACGACCAGGTGCTCTGCTACCGCGGCGTCGGCCGATGGCTGGCAGCAAATACGATGCTGCAGATCCCTGCCGGAAACAAGATCGCCGCCCTTGGCGTCGCACTGCGGGCGTTTCCCGCAGTCGCACAACGCTTCGACGCCGGAGATTGCTCGTTCGATCATGCGGCACTGATTATTTCGTTCTGCGAGTCCCCACCAAAAGGAATGCCGGCCGAGGCACTTCCCCAGTGCATCGACGTTCTCCTGGCTGCAGCATCAGGAG
Source organism: Rhodococcus sp. IEGM 1366 (assembly GCF_033142425.1). Classification (NCBI taxonomy): domain Bacteria; kingdom Bacillati; phylum Actinomycetota; class Actinomycetes; order Mycobacteriales; family Nocardiaceae; genus Rhodococcus; species Rhodococcus sp. IEGM 1366. The sequence goes on along the minus strand of NZ_JAWLRZ010000001.1, from coordinate 1,137,345 downwards.
TCGACGCGACAACAACCAAGCTGCGGTACGTCATCGCCACGTTGGAGCGAATGTTCGAGTCCGACAACATTCCACCGGCCGAAGATATCGACCGGAACGAGCTCCGGATCGCGTCGACGTTGAACGGTCGGGTTGTCGTTCGAGGCGATTTCGACGCCGTCACCGGCGAAATGATTCTCTCGGCCCTGTCGAATCTGACCATGCCCACCCCCGCTGCGGATGGAACCCCCGATGCCCGGTCGGCAGCCAAGCGAACAGCCGACGGATTCACCGAACTGATCCGCCGCTATCTCGATTGCGCAAAAACCGGTATCGACGGCGGCCAGCGGCCGCATCTGAACGTGCACATCAATGCCCGAGATCTCGCCGAACATCGCGACTGCGCGGCGCAAGAAGCCGTTGCAGAGGAAGAAGCTTCACTCGATCCGGACCTCTCCGATCTCGACGTGGGCCACATGCCGTGGATGGGACCACTGTCGGTCTCGCAGACCAGACTGCTCGGCTGCGACTGCTTCCTGTCGACAGTCCTACTCGACGACCACGGAGCGCCACTCGATGCGAGACCCGGAAAACGATTGGTCACAGCCGAACAACGGGTCGCATTGATCGCCCGGGACAAAGGCTGCGCCTTCCCAGGGTGTGAGTGCGTGCCGGCATGGACCGACGCCCACCATATCCGTCACTGGTCGAACGGCGGGCCGACGGTGATGAACAACCTTGTCCTGCTGTGTCGTTCACATCATCGGCTCATGCACCGCAAAACCGGATTTGTTGGCAAATGGGAGATTCGGATGGGCGCCGACAACAAACCCTGGTTCATTCCGCCGCCGGCGATCGACCCGCAGCAACACCCCAGACCGGCAAACAACACCTATCGAACCTGAGAAAACGTCTCAGGCACAACAGAACACGGCCGAGCACCGCATCGAAGGAGACCTCGATGCGGTGCCAAAAGCCGTGGGTTCAGTCAGACTGCCTGCGGAACTTTGGTGATGCGCGGGAATCGCTCCCGAATTTCCGCCGGCGTGACCACCCTCGGGTCGAGAGGTTGCTCGTCACGCAGATGACGCTCCAGCACCTTGCCGGTCATCGGCGCAATGACTTTCAGAGCAGCGGTCATATTCTTCGGCGAACTACCCACACGCACCGCAGTTCGCACTGCCGGTGCAATTGCCTTGTCCAGCAACGCCGGTTGATCAAATCCACCCATGGTTCGCATCCAGCCAGGCAATGTTGCGATTGTTGCCGGCGCGACCAATCGACTGAAAGTCGCGAACTTCGTTTTCCCCTGCGCCCTGGGCGTTCTCAGCAGATAGTGCATCGCTCGGTTGGCACGTTCGGAGGTACACAATCTGGGCCTGACTTCTGCAAAGTACTCACGTACCTCTTCGCGGGAGCGTGGAACGTCGGATGCCTTGCATGTCTGCAACTGCGCGGCAACTACACATTCCTCCCAGTACCGCTGCTCTTCGACGGCAGAAAGTGGACCCGGACCGTACATTTCGTAGCACTTGAGCACCGAATGCCAACCAGTCACATGGATCCAGAGTTGCGAGGCCGGATTGTTTGCACTGTAACGAGTTCCGGTGATCGGTTCGATGCCCGTGGCCTGAGCATGAACCGTCATGAGATGGTCGGACAAGGCCATCACCGTCCGCCCATCGGCGGTCGCGACGGTCAGGAAGTATGCCAGTGTTCGGTCGAGTCGCCCCGCTGGATCACTGTAGATACCACTCATATCTGCCACCGCCGCGGCAAGGAAGGGGTCGAAGTGCTCGAGCACCACCGACCGCTGGAAGCCGATCAATGCTGTCGGCGCGGCCCAGATCTTCCAACTGGGTGATCCTGGGCCGAAGAAGCCGTAATCCTCACGCGGTCGATCCATAGCCAGTCCAGACATTCGAGGTCCCCTTCATCTCTGCCGCCCCACCAACCACCATTGAATACAACGCCACCGTAACAATTGCAGATGCCGAATACAACGGTTGCGTATTATTAACGAAGAAGTGGCAGGCAGATTAGGGTGGGAGCGGAGGTGAGGCACACGATGACCAGGTCACAGGCAGACACAACGGACACACCGCGACGCAAATACGCCCCTCGCATGGCGCCCGAGCAACGACGCGAACAACTCCTCGACGCAGCATTCGAGGTCACCGGTCGTGTTGGCCTGCACAACCTCAACATGGAATCCGTCGCTGCCGAAGCCGGCGTCGGCAAGCCTGTCCTCTACACGATTTTCGACACCAGGACCGATCTCGTCGCCGCACTCCTACGCCGCGAGCACGAGCGAGCCATCACTCAGGTGCTCGAAACCATGCCGACAGATCTGCGCGAGCTCGGCCCAGCGGCGTCATACACCGGGACCGTTGGCGCCTTCGTCGACGCCGTACTCGAGAACCCGACGCGCTGGCGCCTGATTCTGACGTCTGCCGAAAACGCCCCAAGCGAGTATCACGGCTTGCTGAAGCTCTCTCGCGGAGCTGTCTTCGCCCGCGCCGAAGAACTAGCGCGCGCCGGGATTGCCCTCGAACCGAAGCTCGAAGGCCTTGATCCGGTTCTCCTCGCACACACCATGATGTCGTTTGCCGAAATGCTCGGACGGTTGGCTGTCAGCGACCCCGAAACGTATACCCGAGAACGACTTTCCACCTTTGCCGTTGCGCTCGCTCAGTCGGTCGGGCGTTAGCAGACCACTGAAACCTGTCGGTCGGATCTGCTTCAATACACGCATGACATCACCATCGATCGAACCGCTGCAGCTCTTCGAAACATCTCCCGGAAACTGGTCACTGATGCTCACCGACCAGCACTTCGGCAAGGTGGCAGCGGTATTCGAGCAGGTAGAGGGCTTCGAAGGTTCCGGCTACGACTGGGCTTCGGTAGCCCATGCAGTGGTTGGTCGCGACGCACCACATCTGGAGGGCCGATTCGGCACCGATCCCGAAGCGGGCATGTTTGTTGCGTACGGCGGCGACCACGAAGCTCTTGGTGAACTCGGTGTGCTTCTCGCCAAGGCGTATTCGGATGCCGAGTACCTCGGCGGACTCGTCGCTATTTCCGAACTCGACTAGAACTCCCTATCGAAACGACATCGGCCCCACACCTAGGTGCGGGGCCGATACCGAACAAAGGACTAGCCGACCAGCAGCTCGGCAATCTGAATCGTGTTGAGCGCGGCACCCTTACGCAGGTTGTCGCCCGAGACGAAGAGCGCGAGTCCGCGGCCTTCGGGGACACCCTCGTCCTGACGGATGCGACCGACCAGCGACGCGTTGCCACCGGCGGCGGCGAGCGGCGTCGGAACCTCGACCAGCTCGACGCCCGGAGCGTCGGCCAGCAGTTCCTTGGCGCGAGCAACCGAGAGCGGGTTGGCGAACTCCGCGTTGATCGCGAGCGAGTGCCCGGTCACGACGGGTACGCGCACGCAGGTGCCCGAAACCAACAAATCGGGAAGCCCGAGGATCTTGCGGCTCTCGTTGCGGAGCTTCTGATCCTCGTCGGTCTCGCCGCTGCCGTCGTCGACCAGCGAACCTGCCAGCGGCAGGACGTTGAACGCGATGGGGGCGACGTAGTTGTTCGGGGCCGGGAAGTCGACAGCGCTGCCGTCGTGAACCAGCTTCTCGGCGTCGCCGACAACGGCGCGCACCTGGCCGAGGAGTTCCTCGACGCCGGCGATGCCGCTACCGGACACAGCCTGGTAGCTGGAGACGATCAATCGCTGCAGACCGGCTTCGTCGTGCAGAACCTTCAGCACCGGCATCGCTGCCATTGTGGTGCAGTTCGGGTTCGCGATGATGCCCTTGACCAGGTTCTTCGCGTCCTGTGGGTTGACCTCGCTGACCACGAGGGGAACCTCGGGATCCTTGCGCCATGCGGAAGAGTTGTCGACAACCGTCGCACCGGCCGCGGCAAAGCGCGGAGCCTGCGCACGAGACAGCGTCGCACCGGCGGAGAAGAGGGCGATGTCGATGCCCTTCAGATCCTCGTCGGACGTTGCTGCGGCATCCTCGACAACGATCTCTTCGCCGCGGAACGTCAGCTTCTTACCGGCGGAGCGTGCCGATGCAAAGAACCGCACCTTGTCCGCGGGGAAGTTACGTTCTTCGAGCAGAGTGCGCATGACGATGCCGACCTGACCGGTCGCACCGACAACAGCGATTGTTGTCATCAGAAATTACCGTCCTGTTCCTGCGTGTACTACAGCTTCTTCGTCGCCGCCGAGACCGAAAGCGGCGTGGATAACGCGCACGGCGTCGTCGAGTTCGGTGTCCTTGACCAGCACGGAGATGCGGATCTCGGAGGTCGAGATGAGGTCGATGTTGATGTCGGCCTTGGCCAGTGCCTCACAGAACGTGGCCGTGACGCCCGGGTGGCTCCGCATTCCGGCACCGACCAGGGAGACCTTGCCGATGTGGTCGTCGAACAAGATCTGTGTGAAGCCGATGTCTTCCTGACGCTTGGTCAGGATCTCGACGGCGCGGGGGCCGTCGGCGGTCGGCAGCGTGAAGGTGATGTCCGTCTTGTTGGTCTCCACCTTGGAGATGTTCTGCAGCACCATGTCGATGTTGATCTCGGCATCGGAGACAGCGCGGAACACCTTGGCAGCATGTCCCGGTGTGTCCGGCAATCCGACAACGGTGATCTTGGCTTCGCCGCGATCGTGCGCGACTCCGGTGATCAGGGCCTCTTCCACAGGAATGTCCTCCATCGATCCGGACACGATTGTTCCGGGCTTGGTGGTGTATGACGAACGGACGTGCACGGGCACGTTGTAACGACGGGCGTACTCGACGCACCGGAGCATGAGTACCTTGGCACCACACGCTGCGAGTTCGAGCATTTCCTCGAAGGAAACCGTCTTGAGGCGGTGAGCGTCGGGGACGATGCGCGGGTCGGCGGAGAAAACGCCGTCGACGTCGGTGTAGATCTCGCACACGTCGGCGTTGAGCGCAGCTGCCAACGCAACGGCGGTGGTGTCCGAGCCACCGCGTCCGAGCGTCGTGATGTCTTTACTGTCCTGGCTGACGCCTTGGAATCCGGCGACCAGAACGATCGAGCCTTCGTCGAGCGCCGTGCGAACACGGCCGGGCGTGACGTCGATGATCTTGGCGTTTCCGTGGCTGCCGGTCGTGATGACTCCGGCTTGTGAGCCCGAGAACGAACGAGCCTCAGCGCCGAGAGAATGAATTGCCATCGCAACCAAGGAGTTGGAGATGCGCTCACCCGAGGTCAGCAGCATGTCCATTTCACGGGCCGGCGGGGAAGGGCACACCTGCTGAGCCAGGTCGAGCAGCTCATCGGTGGTATCGCCCATCGCAGACACCACGACGACGACATCATTGCCGGCCTTCTTGGTCTCGACGATCCGTTCAGCGACTCGTCGGATGCGCTCGGCGGTTGCCACCGAGGATCCGCCGTACTTCTGGACGACGAGAGCCACGCGTTTCTACCTCCAGGTCGAAATTGTTTACAGATACCAGAGGTCGAGCTTACCGACGTGGTCCTGGGACTTCCCGACGCGTACTGACCTCGGCCCTTACCTCGGGTTCGGATTCACGCCGGATCAGTTGCGAGATCCCGTTTCGCATTGACGTCGCGGAACGTGAACCACCGGCAACGTAACCGACAACGGCGACGGCAACTCCGCAGGCGAGGAGGATGCGGATGCTGCTGACCAGTGAACTCGCGACGGTGTCGAACACTGCAACAGCCGCATCCGGGGACACGATGTCTTGATTGTGTAAATAATCCCGGCGCACGACAGCCAGCGCCAGGCCGCGGTGCTCAACGCACCGGTCACGATCAGGACACAGCAGAGTATCCATCGCGACACTCGGGTCACAGGCGATTGCCGCGAGTGGGCTTGATCTTGGCCGTGATGCGGTGGATGCGGAGGTCGTCGGGAGGTATCCGGAAGGTCTCGTGCACGTTGACCGTCATCAGATTCTTGCCGAACAACCCTGCGTCGAGGAGGTACTCGGCTACGACATTATCGCCGTCGACGCTCCATTCCACATCTCGGATCGCACGCACCAGACGAAACTGTGGACCGCCGGACAGGCTGCGCCGCAAGTGATTTCCCGAAAACCCGGTTTTGATCCCCGCCTCGTGTCGCACGGCATCCGGAGCCAGCGGCACTGAATTACCGTCGTGTGAGAGAAGCGCATCGAGGTACGTGCGCGCCACAGCAATTCGAGGATCATCCATGCGATCAGTCGATCATTTCGGAGCACGAAACAACAGCACCGTTCAACGACAATTTCGGCATGTCGCCGATACCCCACCTCATTCGCCGACATTCCAGGAGTAGAGTGCAGTGCATGCAGCGCGCACTCCTTCTTGGTTGCCGCGACGGGGTCTGATCCAGACTGGCCTCCCGTCGCGGGGTTTTGTGTGCGCCGGTCGACCAAGCCTTCCGGACTTTCGGTCATGACCAACAGGTCATCAGGCCGGGTCCACAATCGTTGGAGATCACCCCATGTCCCCCGCTGACGCATTCACCACCGGCACTCGCATCATCACGCCTCCCACCAAGCCGGCACCGGCCGACCAGCCTGCGTGGAACACGCAGAAGAACTCGTCGATGCCCACGTTCCGTTACCGGCCATTCTCCGAAGAAGTCGAAACGGTCACGCTGCCGGACCGCACTTGGCCGGACAAAGTCATCGACCGCGCCCCGCAGTGGTGCGCCGTGGACCTGCGTGACGGCAACCAGGCCCTGATCGACCCGATGAGCCCGGCGCGTAAGCGTCGTATGTTCGATCTGCTGGTCCGGATGGGTTACAAGGAGATCGAGGTCGGCTTCCCGTCGGCAAGCCAGACGGACTTCGACTTCGTCCGCGAAATCATCGAAGACGGCGCAATCCCGTCCGATGTCACCATCCAGGTGCTGACGCAGTCGCGTCCCGAGCTGATCAAGCGCACGTTCGAGGCGTGTGAAGGCGCTGAGAACGCGATCGTGCACTTCTACAACTCCACCTCGATCCTGCAGCGTCGTGTCGTCTTCCGCGCCGACAAGGCCACGATCAAGAAGATCGCCACCGACGCCGCCGAACTGGTGCTCGCCGAGTCGAAGAAGTACCCGGACACCAACTGGCGCTGGGAGTACTCCCCCGAGTCCTACACAGGCACCGAGCTGGAGTACGCCAAGGAAGTATGTGACGCCGTCACCGAAACCCTGGGTGCCACGCCGGCAAACCCGGTGATCCTGAACCTGCCCGCGACGGTCGAGATGGCCACGCCCAACGTGTACGCCGACTCCATCGAGTGGATGCACCGCAACCTGGCTCGCCGCGACTCGGTCATCCTGTCGCTGCACCCCCACAACGACCGCGGCACCGGCGTCGCTGCAGCCGAGCTGGGCTACCAGGCCGGCGCCGACCGCATCGAAGGCTGCCTGTTCGGCAACGGCGAGCGCACCGGCAACGTCTGCCTGGTCACCCTCGCCCTGAACATGTTCACGCGTGGCGTCGACCCGCAGATCGACTTCTCCAACATCGACGAGATCCGTCGTACGGTCGAGTACTGCAACCAACTGCCCGTCCACGAGCGTCATCCGTACGGCGGCGACCTGGTCTACACCGCGTTCTCCGGCAGCCATCAGGACGCCATCAACAAGGGCCTCGACGCCATGAAGATCGACGCCGACGGCCAGAACGCCGACGTCGACGACATCGTGTGGCAGGTTCCGTACCTGCCCATCGACCCCAAGGACGTCGGCCGCAGCTACGAGGCCGTCATCCGCGTGAACTCGCAGTCCGGCAAGGGTGGCGTCGCGTACATCATGAAGGCCGATCACGGTCTGGTGCTGCCGCGTCGTCTGCAGATCGAGTTCTCGCAGTCCGTCCAGAAGATCACCGACGGCGAGGGCGGCGAGGTTTCGCCGAAGGAAATGTGGGACGTCTTCCACGAGGAGTACCTGGCTCCCGTCCGCCCGCTCGAGCGCATGAAGCAGAAGGTCACCGCGTCCGAGGAGGACGGTGGCACTGATGCGATCACCGCGATCGTAAAGGTGAACGGCAAGGAGCAGGAGATCTCGGGTACCGGTAACGGCCCGCTCGCTGCCTTTGTCGACGCTCTGGGAAGCATCAACTTCGACGTTCGCGTTCTCGATTACTCCGAGCACGCCATGTCCGCTGGTGACGACGCTCAGGCTGCCGCATACGTCGAGTGCGCCGTGACCGGCCCCGACGGTCAGAGCACCGTCGTCTGGGGCGTCGGTATCGCTACCTCGATTACGACGGCGTCGCTGCGAGCAGTGGTTTCGGCAGTTAACCGCGCTAGCTAGGACAACTGTCGAGTGTGGCTCCTATCCATTCGGATAGGAGCCACACTTGTCTGAACTTCACATCGACTTTCGATGAACGACGTACGTCCTGAATCGGATATTAAAGAATTCATTACCGTTATTTCATCCTTTGAGGATGATGCGGATGTGGTCACCGCGTGAGATAGTTCATCTCAGACAATTCCGACCTGCGAAATGGGGCTCGACATGGATTCCTTCTGGGATTTCCTCTGGGTGATACTCGTCAGTTTTGCGTTCGTCGCATACCTGATTCTGCTGTTCTCAATCATTACGGACCTGTTCCGCGACCACAAGACTTCAGGCTGGAAGAAGGCTATCTGGGTATTCTTCCTCTTCGTCATTCCCTGGCTCACGGCGCTCATCTACCTGATCGTCAAGAGCGACGGTATGGCTCAGCGCTCCATGGAGGCAGCGCACCAGGTCAAGCAGGCACAGGACAGCTACATTCGTGAGGTAGCGGGTAAGTCTCCCGCCGAGGCAATCGCAGACGCGAAGGCACTTCTCGACGCCGGCACCATTACCGAAGACGAATTCGCCTCCCTGAAGGCCAAGGCTCTGGCAGCCTGATTCATCTTCAGTTCAATTGCAGGTTGCACCATCAAAGCGGGAGCGGCACTAATCGTGTCGCTCCCGTTTTGTTTATTCTCCGACGGCCCGTGCAACGTCGCGGAACGCCGCGAGCACCACTGCGATCGCGGGACTTCGATCGGCGTGCAATCGCGTGGCCAATTCATAGACCCGGGCAGCACGCACACCGGCGATCGGTTTCCTCGACACTGCAGGATGTGTGATCGCGTGTCGCGGCATCAACGCCACTCCGTGTCCGGCGGCGACCAACTCCTCGATAACCCGGAAATCGTTTATCCGATGTCCGACGCGAGGTTGCACACCGGTAACAGCCGCGACTGACATCAGTACGTCGTCGACCGGAAATCCTCCGCGCACACTGATCCAGTTCTCGTCCACCAACTGATCCAACCGAACCGAATCCTGCTTTGCCAGAGGATGATCCGGCCGCAGCACCAAGTCGATGGGTTCACGCATCAGAGGCTGCACGCTCACCCGCGGAAACGACGTCTCCGCAGCGCGTTCGTCGCGATGGGTGAGGATCACGTCGTGATCGGCCAGAAGCCGCGGCACCGCAGACGCCGGCTGATCCACGTCGCACGCATCGATGTCGACGCCGGACCCTTCGAGTGCCGTCAACACCCTGGGCAGCAGCAGCGCCGCCCCGGACGGAAAGAACGCCACCCGCACCTTGCCTCGCGGCGAACCCCGGTACGACGCCATCTCCGCGTCCGCACGTTCGAGAGCGGCCACCACGTCGTCGGCGCGCAGCACCAACGCACGGCCGGCGTCGGTGAGCCTGAGTTTGCGCCCGTCCGGTTCCAGGAGCGGCACACCGGCCTCGCGGGCGAGGATCTTGAGCTGCTGGGAGACTGCGGACGGAGTCATGGAGAGGGCGTCGGCGGTGCTTCCGACCGTTCCTCTGTCCGCCAGCTCACGCAGCACTCTCAACCGGGTGGCATCCATGTAGAAAAACTACATTAATGGTCCATCTTTATTCGCTTGTCCTGATGCTTTACACAGCTCACGATTAACGACATGACTCCTCGCGACCGCCTTCTCGGATTGACCGTCGCGATCATGTGGGGATTGAACTTCCTGGCGATCCGGGTCGGACTCGACCACTTCCCGCCGTACTTCTTCGCCGCGCTGCGCTTTTTGCTCATCGCGATTCCCGTGATGATCTTCGTGCCGCGCCCTCAGGTTCCGGCGCGACGGCTGTTGCTCTACGGCTTCGGTTTCGGTTTCGGCCAATTCGTCTTCCTGTACTGGGCGATGCACACGGGTATGCCAACCGGTCTCGCCTCGTTGGTCCTGCAGTCGTCCGCTCCCTTCACTGTTCTACTGGGCGCAGTTCTGTTGCGGGAGAAGCTCAGCGCGTGGCAGGTGTCCGGCATCGGTGTTGCCGTGGCGGGTATGGCCCTGATCGGATGGGATCGCTCGCACCAGGCCGCGTTGTTACCAGTGATCCTGACCCTGCTGGCCGGCTTGTCCTGGGCTTTCGGCAACCTCGGTAGCCGCCTCGCGGCTGCGGGTACCACCGGGGACCCAGCGCCCATGCGCCTGATGTTGTGGATGTGCGTCATTCCTCCGCTGCCGATGCTTGCCCTGTCCGCTGCCGTCGAAGGTCCGAGCACGGGCTGGGAGGCTCTCGGAACCTCGTTCAGTGCCGACGGGTGGCCGGCGCTGATCGGACTCGCGTACATCGTGTTGATCGGCACCATCGCCGGGTCGGGCATCTGGACCATCCTGATGGGACGCTATCCCGCAGGCACGGTCGCACCACTCTCGCTGCTCGTCCCGGTAGTGGGAATCGGCGCATCCTGGCTGTTCCTGCACGAAAATCCCAGCGCATTGTCACTGGTGGGAGCCGTAGTCGTGATCGCCGGGGCAAGCGCCGCCCAGATCCGACGCACCCCCAAGGCCGCTGTTCCGTCGAACACACCCGTACGACAAGCACCTGCACGACTCGAAGTCTGACGGCGCGCTGTGCCAAACTCGGGCCGTGGGAACTGGACTATCGATCACGACACGCGGAAAGCTCGCCCTGCGCGCTGCCGCCACAGCCTCCTGGGCATCGCAGAAAGCCGGCCGCGGCAAGGGCTCCATGATCGGTGGGCTCATCGCCCTCAAGATCGACCCGACGCTGATGACCCAACTCGGACGCGGGAAGCGAACCGTTGTCGTCACCGGCACCAACGGCAAGTCGACAACAACGCGCATGACGGCAGCGGCACTCGCGACGCTTGGTGACGTGGCAACACAGGCCGACGGCGCCAACATGGACGCCGGAATCGTCGCGGCACTGGCAAACCGGATGAACGCGCCGGTCGCGGCACTCGAAGTCGACGAACTTCACGTTCCCCATGTCGCCGACGCCGTGAACCCCGAAGTGATCGTGCTCCTGAATCTGAGCCGCGATCAGCTGGACCGCGTCGGCGAGATCAACATGATCGAACGCAAACTGCGGGCATGCGTCAACGCGCACCCGAATGCGGTCATCGTCGCCAACTGTGACGACGTGCTGGTCACCTCCGTGGCATACGACGCCCCCAACGTCGTGTGGGTTGCGGCCGGCGGCGGCTGGGCAAGCGATTCCGTCAGCTGCCCGCGCACCGGCGAACCCATCGTGTGGGAGGGAAAGCACTGGCGCAGTACCGGTTCGGACTTCGCGCGGCCCGAGCCGGCGTGGTGGCTCGACGACGACAATCTCTACGGCCCTGATGGCTTGAAGATTCCGATGACGCTGACGCTTCCCGGAAAAGCCAACCGCGGCAACGCAGCTCAGGCCGTCGCTGCTGCAGTGGCCTTGGGCGCGGATCCGGTCGGCGCAGTTGCCGCCGCGTCGACGGTCCAGGAAGTTGCCGGGCGATACAGCACCGTCCAGGTGGGCTCCCATTCCGTCCACATGCTCCTCGCGAAGAATCCCGCCGGCTGGCAGGAAGCACTGTCGATGATCGACCCTTCCGTCGACGGCTTGGTCATTGCCGTGAACGGGCAGGTCCCCGACGGCGAGGATCTCTCCTGGCTGTGGGACGTGAAGTTCGAACACTTCGAAGGCGTCAAGGTAGTCGCGGCGGGTGAGCGCGGAACCGACCTCGCGGTGCGCCTCACCTACGCCGGCGTCGAGCACACCTTGGAGCCGGATCCCTTGCGCGCCATTGCTTCCTGCCCGCCCGGTCGCGTCGAAGTTCTTGCCAACTACACGGCATTCCGCGATCTGAACACCGCAATCGCCAAGGAGACTCGCGATGTCTGATTCGACAGTGCGCATCGGGCTTGTCCTTCCCGACGTCATGGGCACCTACGGCGACGGCGGTAACGCCCTGATCCTGCGTCAGCGCCTGCGCATGCGCGGCTACGACGCCGAGATCGTCGACATCACGCTCAACGACCCGGTGCCGGATTCACTCGACGTCTACGCCCTCGGCGGTGCGGAGGATTCTGCGCAGCGCCTCGCTACCCGGCATCTCGCGAAATACCCCGGACTGCAGCGCGCGGCCGAACGCGGCGCACCCGTCCTCGCTATCTGCGCTGCCATCCAGGTTCTGGGAAACTGGTACGAAACCTCGAGTGGCGAGCGCGTCGACGGCGTGTCGATGCTCGACGTCACGACCGCACCGCAGGAAAAGCGCTCGATCGGTGAAGTCATCACGAAGCCCTTGATCAAGGGGCTCACCGCACCGCTGTCTGGTTTCGAAAACCATCGTGGTGGAACCACTCTCGGCGCCGACGCGTCCGGCTTCGCACGCGTCACGCACGGTGTCGGCAACGGTGTCGGCGACGGCCTGGAGGGCGTCACCCAGGGTTCCGTCATCGGCACGTACATGCACGGACCGGTTCTGGCCCGCAATCCCGAGTTGGCAGACCTGTTACTGATGCGCGCTCTGGGCGTGGACTCACTCGAGCCCCTGCACCTGCCCGAGGTCGATCAGCTTCGCAAGGAACGACTCTCGGTTCGCTGATCTGTAGAGTTGGAGCGCTTCTGCATCCCGGCACTTCTGCTTACCGCACCAGGGCGCCTGGAAACGTAAAGTCGACACGGACCGCCCGACCACGAACAGGACGCCAATGAGTACCCTGCAAACTCTGGATCGTGGGCTGCGTGCGCTCGACATCATTGCCCAGTTCCCGACCGGGATTTCGGTTGCGGACCTTGCTCGTGAGCTCGACGTGCACCGAGCCATCTGCTATCGCATCGTTTCGACACTCGAAGCACATTCGCTGATCGCTCGCATCGAGGATGGACGGATTCGTCTTGGTGTCGGAGCCGCGGTTCTCGGTTCTTGCTTCGAGCCACAGCTCAACCGGGACGGGCAGTCACTACTCCACTCACTGGCAAACACCACGCGTGCAACCGCCTTCATATCCGTTGCGCAAGGCCAGGATTGCGTTGTACTGATGGTCGCCGAACCCGAAGACACTCTCATCCGAGTGGGATACAGAACCGGCACGCGACACCCCCTCGACAAGGGTGCTGCCGGTATCGCGATATTGGCCATGCGGCCCGACGCTGCGTCTGATTCCGACGAGATCAAACGGGCACGCAAGGACGGATACAGCCTGACTGTGGGGCAACTCGAGCACGGCGCCATCGGCATTGCCTCCGGGATTGCACTGCCGGAGAACCTCGGATCGGCTACGAACCTCGAGCGCAGCGTCGGCGTCGTGGCGATCGACGGTCTCGACACCGAACTCGCTGCCCAAGCCGTGATGACCACTGCGCGAGAACTCGAACGCCTCATCTCTGCCTGATCGTTCCGTCGGGGAAATCTTCGCCCGACTGTGTTTTTCAGCCATCTTGACCTTTGAATGTGACCTCACTTACCCTGTGCGAAGTGCGCTCAAAGCACACTATGTGCGCTATTAGTAACTTCACAGTTCAGGACGGTTTATAGAGATGTCAGAAGTCATGAACGGATGCCCGATCGATCATGCGGCCCTTAACTCGGGATGTCCGGTATCCGGAAAGGCAGCCAGCTTCAATCCCTTCGGCGGCGACTACCAGGTGGACCCCGCTGCGTCGCTGCGCTGGTCCCGCGACGAGGAGCCCGTGTTCTTCAGTCCCGAAATCGGCTACTGGGTCGTCACTCGTTATTCGGACGTCAAGGCCGTCTTCCGCGACAACATCCTGTTCTCGCCGTCCATCGCACTGGAGAAGATCACCCCTGTCTCGGAGGAAGCCACCGCCACCCTCGCCAAATACGACTACGCGATGTCGCGCACCCTGGTGAACGAAGACGAGCCGGCGCACATGCCGCGTCGCCGCGCATTGATGGATCCGTTCACACCGGCGGAACTCGTGCACCACGAGCCGATGGTTCGGCGCCTCGTCCGCGAGTACGTCGACCGCTTCGTGAACTCAGGCAAGGTCGACCTCGTCGACGAAATGCTGTGGGAGGTCCCGCTCACCGTGGCGCTGCACTTCCTCGGCGTGCCGGAGGAGGACATGGACGACCTACGCAAGTACTCGATCGCGCACACCGTCAACACCTGGGGCCGACCCGCACCCGAGGAACAGGTCGCGGTCGCCGAAGCCGTAGGCAAGTTCTGGCAGTACGCAGGCACGGTGCTCGAAAAGATGCGCAAGGATCCCTCCGGCCACGGCTGGATGCCCTACGGTCTCCGCGTTCAGAAGGAACAACCGGAGGTCGTCACCGACTCCTATCTGCACTCGATGATGATGGCGGGAATCGTTGCCGCTCATGAGACCACCGCCAACGCATCAGCAAACGCATTCCGCTTGTTGCTCGAAAACCGGAGCGTGTGGCAGGAGATCTGCGAGGATCCCAGTCTGATCCCGAACGCCGTCGAGGAGTGCCTGCGGCATTCTGGCTCAGTTGCCGCGTGGCGCCGACTGGCTACTGCCGACACCCGAATCGGCGACATCGACATCCCGAAGGGCTCCAAGCTCCTGATCGTCACATCGTCCGCGAACCGCGACGACCGCCATTTCGAGAGCGGGGACGAGTTCGATATTCGCCGCGAGAACTCCAGCGATCACCTCACTTTCGGCTACGGCAGCCATCAGTGCATGGGCAAGAATCTGGCTCGCATGGAGATGCAGATCTTCCTCGAGGAGATCACCACACGACTCCCACACCTGGAACTCGTCCCCGATCAGGAGTTCACCTACCTACCGAACACCTCATTCAGAGGTCCGGATCATGTTTGGGTGCAGTGGAATCCGGACGCAAACCCTGAACTCCGCGATGCTTCGATTCTCCTGCGACGACAGCCCGTGAAGGTCGGCGAGCCGTCCAAGACCAATATCTCGCGCACGGTGCGAGTGGAGGCGATCACTCCCGCCGCCGACGGCGTGGTCACGGTGACCCTTTCCGATCCTTCAGGCAAAGCACTTCCGAAGTGGACGCCGGGCGCGCACATCGACATCGATCTCGGCGATCTGACGCGGCAGTACTCGCTGTGCGGCAACCCTGACGATCTGTCCCGCTACGAGATCGCCGTGCGCGAAGAGTCCGAAAGCCGGGGCGGCTCGCGCTACGTGCACCACACTCTCGAAGCCGGAAACACACTCAAAATGCGTGGGCCCCGCAACCATTTCAAGCTCGATCCGGCTGCCGAGCGCTACATCTTCGTGGCAGGCGGCATCGGTATCACGCCGATCGTGACAATGGCCGATCACGCCAAGGCCGCCGGCAAGGACTACGAGATCCATTACTGCGGACGCGATGTCGCCACGATGGCGATGCTCGACAGGCTGAATGCCGATCACAGCGACCACCTTGTCGTGCATTCCAGCGCCTTGGGCAACCGTCTCGACATCGCGACAGTGTTCTCCACTGCGACGGCACACACTCAGATCTACTCCTGTGGTCCTGAACGACTGCTCTCCGCGCTCGAAGAGGCTACTGCGCACTGGCCGGAAGACTCGCTGCACGTCGAGCATTTCACCTCGACGCTCGCGACACTCGACCCGTCCAACGAGCACGCGTTCGAGGTCGAACTCCGCGACTCAGGTCTGACAATCCAGGTCGCTGCCGATCAGACCGTCCTCGACGCGTTGCGCGCCTCCAATATCGACATCCCCAGCGATTGCGAGGAAGGCCTGTGCGGTTCGTGCGAGGCCCCCGTCCTCGACGGCGAGGTGGATCACCGAGACATGGTGCTCACGAAAACCGAACGCGCTCAGAATAAATCGATGATGACCTGCTGCTCGCGCGCCTGCGGACAGAAGATCACACTCGCGCTCTGACCCACATTTCCCCGTTTCTTCCCGACCCGAAAGGATCCTCATGGGATCACAGACAACCCAGGTCTCCGACCTGGAAGAGCCTCCCGTCAGCGACGCCGTCCCCCGCAGTAGTTTCAAGCGCGTACTGACCGGCAGCATGGCTGGTGCAGTTCTCGAGTGGTACGACTTCGCGATCTACGGCATCCTCGCCGCCACCGTCCTGGGGCCGCTTTTCTTCCCGGGCGACAGCGGCGTTGCGAAGCTGCTGCTCGCACTCGCCACCCAGGGCCTCGGCTTCGTCGCCCGACCGCTCGGCGGCATCGTATTCGGACACCTTGGCGACAAGTACGGCCGCAAGCCGATGCTGGTGACCACCTTCATTCTGCTGGGTACGGCGACTGCCGCGATCGGATTGCTACCCACCTACGAACAGGTGGGCATCTGGGCCACTGTCGGGTTGGTGGTACTGCGCATGATCCAGGGCTTCGCGCTCGGCGGCGAGTTCGGTGCCGCAGTGCTGCTGGTCAGTGAGTACGGCGAACCCAAGCGTCGCGGTTTCTGGGCCTCGTGGCCGCAGGCCGGTGCTCCGATGGGTACGGTTCTGGCCACTGTCGTGGTCTCGATTCTCGTATTCGCAGTCCCGGACGAGGCGTTCGACCAGTGGGGTTGGCGCATCGCCTTCCTGTTCGCGATCCCGCTGCTCGCCATCGGCTTCTGGGTGCGCCGCGGCGTCGAGGAATCGCCTGTGTTCAAGGCCGCACAGGAGCAAGCCGCACAGGCTCCGCAGGAAGAACGCTCGAGCATTGTCGAAGCCTTGTCGCGACCGAGTGTGGTGCTCATCGGTCTCGGTATGCGAATCGGTGAAAACATCGCTTTCTACATCTATACGATCTTCGTTATCGCTTACGCCACCACATATTTCGACTTTGCGCGCGGCGATGTCATCATGGCCGTTACCTTCGCCTCGGTGTTCCAGTTCGTCGGCATGATCGGTGGCGGAGCGTGGTCCGACCGTGTTGGCCGCCGCATCGCAATGCTCGTGCCCGCTGTCGTCCTCATGATCTGGGCGCCGGTCTTCTTCTGGCTCGTGCAGCTCGAGAGTCTTCCGATGCTGTGGCTCGGTGTGTGCGTCGGCGCACTGTTCCACGGCATGCTCGCCGGCCCGGAAGCAGCCTGGATCACCGAGTTGTTCCCGACCCGCTACCGTTATGCCGGCTCCTCGCTGGTGTTCCAAGGTTCGTCGATCCTCGCCGGTGCGCCCGCCCCGTTCATCGCCATCTGGCTCATCGAGAACCACGGCGTCGGCATGGTCGTGGGTTACCTGGTGATCACGATGTCGATCACTGTGATCGCCCTGTTGGCAAGCCGCGAGACCAAGGGAGTCGACCTCGACAAGGTCGAGTAGTCACTGCAGCCCCGAGGACGTCGAGAACGGCAACGAGGTCATTGGGCGGACCTTCTCCGACTCCCGTGTGGTGTCTGTAGAGACTCGGTTTGCAACGCATCGTCGGAAATCTGGATCTGCGCCTGGGATCTGGATTTTCGACGATGCGAGACTGAACCGACGGCCTTACTCTGGTCGTCATTTCGAGAACACGCCTCGCGATCAGTGCGCGGCAGAGTCCTTCGTTCCCTCGGTGAGAACCAACTCCACTGCCAGCAGTGCCGCGCAGGCCAGACCGGCCACCAATTCCGGGACGGCGGTGAAAGTACCGCCCAGGATCACCGCAATAGCGACGCCGAATGGCACGAGGGTTCGCGTCGACGAATCGTGAAAGCGGATGTGAATGAACCACAGCGCTGCCAAGATGATGGCCACCGGCACCGTGACGGCCGCACCGGTCACCAACGCGCTGCCTTCGGCGTGACCGGTCCAGTAGTCGACGCGGGAAGCCAATCCGGCACCGATGGCAGCGGCGGAGGCAAAGATGAAGTAGTGCCCGAAACCCCAGACGAAGGGCGAGACGTTGTCGCCGCCGAGAGCGTCGCCGGCGTTTCGCTGGAAGTACAGCCACCACAGGCTGAAGACGATCAGGATTCCGCCGACCACGACGTACGCCACTTTGGCCGCCGGATGTTCACCGGACACCGCGTCCTGAATCGCGACGGTGGTGGACAGAATCGTTTCGCCGAGAACGATGATGAAGAACAGTGAGTACCGTTCCGCGATGTGGTGCGGGTGCCAGGGCGTCATTCCCGGCTTCTCCGACCACACCGGCACAGCAAATTCGCACAGCACCAGGAACAGGAACGTCGGAACGTAGATCGCGGCCGGTACAAAGTAGAAGCCGATCCACCCGAGTTGAACGAGCACGATGCCGAGGGCGTATCTACGGGCGGTGAGTGCGTGTTCGGGATCGTTCCTCGACACTCGAACCCATTGAATCACCAGGGCTATTCGCATGATGACGTAGCCGAGAATGATCAGCAGCGGATCGTTGTCGAAGAAGCGCGGAATCCCGGCTGCCAGTACCAGCGCGCCCAGAATCTGGAAGATCGTCAGAAGTCGTGCAATGCCGTCGTCGTTGTCGTAGGCGGAGGCAAACCACGTGAAGTTGAGCCACGTCCACCAGATTGCGAAGAACGCCATCGCGAAGTGCCCGACACCTGTGGCCGCGTGCCCTTCACTGATCGCGTGGTGAAGGCCCGTGGCTGCCTGGGCAACTGCCACGACAAAGCACAGGTCCGTCAGCAGTTCGAGTGGTGTGGCTACTCGATGTGCCTCATGCGGATCACGGGGAACCAACGGCCGGATGAATGAATTGATACGACTCACGGTTCGCAGAGTAGCGCTCCGATAGCGGATGCGCTGGACCCACTCAGCGAGATTGTCCACTACAGCCGGGTTTGTCGTGATACGTGTAGAGGGAACAACTCCTGTCTGCGGTAGTCCTGCGGCAGTGACAATCAGCCTGCGGGCTCAGTCGCGTAACGAGGTAGTTCTCCATGTCTATTGCACTTTCCGAAGACCAGCGCGCTCTTGCGCAGTCGGTTCGCAGTTACATCTCGCGAGCGGACCCACTCGCCGAGGCTCGCGAGAGTCTCGACAATCCGACGCACGAATTGCCGTCGGGGTGGTCGACTTTCGCCGAGCTTGGCTGGTTGGGCGTCCACCTGCCGGAGGAATACGGTGGCGCCGGGTTCGGCTTGCCTGAATTGTCCGTGGTGGTAGAAGAATTGGGATCCGCGGTCACTCCCGGGCCGCTGCTTCCGACGGTGTGGGCATCGGCGGTGATTGCCGCGGCAGGAGCTATCGAACAACAGGCCGAACTGCTTCCGGGCCTGATCGACGGAACCGTTGTCGCAGCAGTCGGAATCGCCGCGACAGCTACTCTCGTGGGCACCAGTGTCGAGATTGCCGAACCCGTCGAGGTTCTGTGCGCCGCGATGGCCGACATCCTTCTGGTCTCGATCGGCGAGGACGTTGTTGTACTACGGCGCGAACAGGTACAGATCACCGGAGCTCCGACGCTCGATCCGACGCGCCCGCTCTCTGCGGTGACCACGAACGGTAGCGTCGACGCCGTTGCGGTTCTGCCCGGCGCGAGTGCCAACGCAGTGTCGATCGGACGCACCCTGGCGGCTGCCGAAGCCGCGGGCGTGATCACCGCGGCCACGAACCTGGCTGTCGAATATGCCAAGGCCCGCTTTGCTTTCGGCCGCGCAATCGGCTCCTTCCAGTCGGTAAAGCACATCCTTGCCAACATGCTCGTGGACCGCGAAATGTCGACCGCTGCAGCGTGGGATGCGGCCCAGGCAGCCTCCGACAACAAGGATCAGAGCGCCCTCGCCGCAGCTGTTGCCGTGGTGACCGCCCTCCCCGCCGCCATGCGGGTAGCCCAGAAGTGCATCCAGGTGCACGGCGGAATCGGCTACACGTGGGAGCACGACGCCCACCTGTATCTGCGTCGCGCGGGCGCATTGAACGCCTCCTTCTCCCCCGTTGTCGCCCGAGCCGATATCGCCGACGCCACCGCCGCCGGCATCCGACGCGAATCGAGCATCGAACTGCCCGCCGAGGCCGACGAGTACCGCACGCAGGCTCGGGCTTTCGTCAAAGAAGCCGTCGCCGCACCCGCTGATCAGCTTCGACGCCTACTCGTCGACTCGGGTTATGCCGTTCCCCATTGGCCGAAGCCGTGGGGCCGGGGTGCAGGTGCCATCGAGCAGTTGGTTCTGGAAGAGGAACTGTCGGCACTCGAGTTGCCGCAGTACGGAATCGGCGAATGGGTCCTCCTCACCGTTGTCGGACACGGCACGGCGGAACAACACGAACGCTTTGTCGACGCCAGCCTCATGGGCACCGTGAAATGGTGCCAGCTGTTCAGCGAACCCGGCGCCGGTTCCGACGCAGCAGGCATCACTACCAGGGCTCGGCGCGTCGACGGCGGCTGGATTGTCAACGGCCAGAAGACCTGGACCAGCGGCGGCGTGACCTCCACGCACGGCATGGCAACTGTTCGCACCGACCCGGAGGCACGAAAGCACAAGGGCATCACAATGATGCTGATCGACATGTCTGCGCCAGGAGTGCAGGTACGTCCGATCAAGCAGATCACCGGCGATTCGCATTTCTCCGAGGTTTTCCTCGACGACGTGTTTGTTCCCGATGCCGATGTGCTCGGTGAAGTCAACGGCGGCTGGGGAGTTGCGCGGTCCGCACTCGGAAACGAGCGTGTCACCA
The DNA here is from genome assembly GCF_033142425.1 of Rhodococcus sp. IEGM 1366. Classification (NCBI taxonomy): domain Bacteria; kingdom Bacillati; phylum Actinomycetota; class Actinomycetes; order Mycobacteriales; family Nocardiaceae; genus Rhodococcus; species Rhodococcus sp. IEGM 1366. The sequence continues at coordinate 1,116,588 of NZ_JAWLRZ010000001.1, read as the reverse complement.
TCGGCCGGGAACGACTCGGTCTTGGCGTCACGTACAGCATCCACGATCTGTTCACCGTGGTGCGCGAACAGAACTCGGGTATGGATGACACGGTGGCCGACCTGGTTGCCGAGGATCTGGCGCTGCGGGCATTGACCACCCGAATCGCGGAACTCGCGGTGCTCGGCGCAGGACCGGGCCCCGAGGGCGCGGTCCTGAAACTCGTCGGCAGCGAACACGGTCAGCGACTCGCCGACGCCGGACTGCTGCTCTCCGGCTTCCTGCCCGCAGGCAGCGAACTGAAAATGCCTGTCCATCACAGTTTTCTGGAAGTGCGCTTCCAGACCATCGCCGGTGGTACGTCGGAAATCCTCCGCAACCAGATCGGCGAACTCATTCTCGGACTACCCAGGGAGCCAGCTCTTGCCTAACTCAGTTGATACCTCGCTCACCGGCCGCACCGCTGTCGTCACCGGCGCCGGAGCCGGCTTGGGCCGCACCGAAGCACTCGCATTGGCCGCTCGCGGTGCCAGTGTCGTGGTCAACGACATCGGTTCTGCTGCAGACGATGTCGTGCGCGAAATCGAAGCTCTCGGATCCCGTGCTATTGCGGTGACCGGCGACGTCAGCGACTGGTCGCTGGGAGATCGCCTGGTGGAAGCCGCGGTCGATACCTTCGGCAGCTTGGACATCGTGGTCAACAACGCCGGAATCACCCGCGACGCGATGCTCTTCAACATGACCGAGAAGCAGTGGGACGACGTCATCGCGATTCACCTCAAAGGCCATGCGGCGCTCTCCCGCTCGGCTGCGGTGCATTGGCGCGCCGCGGGCAAGGCTGCTGGTGGCCCGGTGTACGGACGCGTCATCAACACGGCGTCCGAAGCGTTTCTGCTCGGCGGTGCTGGTCAAGCCAATTACGCTGCCGCCAAAGCGGGCATCGTTGCACTGACGCTGTCCACCTCACGTGGACTGGCGAAGTACGGCGTCACCGCCAACGCGATCTGCCCACGTGCCCGCACCGAGATGACGGCAGGCGTCTTTGCCGATGGTGAACCGGATACGGGACTCGACATCATGGCACCCGAACGCGTTGCCACCTTCGTCTCTTTCCTGGCAACTCCGGCAGCACAGACGATCAACGGCCAGGTGTTTGTCGTCTACGGCGACATGGTGGCGTTGATGGCCCCGCCCACCGTGCAACAGAAGTTTGTTGCCGCGGACGGGGTCTTCACAGTAGAAGAGTTCGCAGATCAGCTGGTGCCCTATGTCGCTGAACTACCTGCGGGACAAACCTATTCCGCGAGCAGCATCATCGAACTGGATACAACTGGCACCTAACCACTGTGCGCCTTTGTTAACCGCCCGCGGTTAACAAAGGCGCACAGCACGCTAGCTCGGCAACATCGCCAATCGGCCGTGTGCGCGAAATTCCGCTTCTATGGCGTCTCGGCCACCGTCGTCGAGTAAGACGTACTCACGCGTTCGTCCCACCCTGGTGTACACGGAATCGTCTGTGGCCCAAGCTGCGCGCCGTAGCGGCGTCTTGTTGACCTTGTTGCTTCCGGTCAGGGGCAACCGATCGATGACCCGAACGAATCGTGGCCACCACTTTGCGCCCATGTCCGGCTGCTCGTCGAGGAAATCACCGAAGCTCTTGGGGTCGAAGCTCACGCCGTCTTCCATCTCGACCACAACCATGACCTGGTCACCGGTCCGCGGGTCCGGAACGGCGAAGATCGGGGCGGCAGCCACTCCCGGAACCCGTTGCAAGACACGCTCAACCGGCGCGGCGGAGAAGTTCTCGCTGTCCACGCGCAACCAGTCGGAAGACCGTCCGGCAAAGTAGAAGTAGCCGTCGCTGTCGCGGTAGGCCAGGTCGCCGGACCAGAAATCGGCGCCCTTGACTCGATCCGCCATCGCCCCGGGGTTCTTGTAGTACCCCTCGAACGTGTGAGCCAAGCCGATTGCCACCATCTCACCGATCGCCTCGGCGTTGACCAGACGACCGTCGCTGTCGAATTCCGCAGGCGGGCATTCGATACCCGTCGCTTCGTCGAGAACCCGGATGTCGAGACCGTTCTGCGGAATACCCAGAGAGTCCCGGGGCGTCTGCGGTGTGCGCCCGATCCGGAACACCCCTTCGCTGAGCCCGTAGCCCTCCATCACGGTGCATCCGTACCGCTCGGAGAATCGTCGGACGTCGGTTTCCGACGCCTCGGTGCCGAAGGCCAACTCCAGGGTGCTCTGCGCATCCCGGGGATCTTCGGGGCTGCTCAACGTGTACGACAGTGCCCGACCGACATAGTTGACGTACGTGACGCCGTAGCGGTGGATATCCGGACCGAACTTGCTGGCCGAGAACTTCCTTGTCATGGCAACCGTCGCGCCGACGCACATCGCCGGAGCCAGGTTCAACATCACCGCGTTGCCGTGGAAGAGCGGCATGCACAGGTAGGTCACGGAATCGCGGCGCAGCGATACCCGATCGACCATGGCAGCTGTCAAGCGTGCCAGCCGTCCCTGTCCGACGATCACGGCCTTCGGTGCACCCGTCGAACCGGAACTGAAGAGCAGCAGCGCTTTTTCTTCCGGTGTCGGCACAGTCTCGGGTAGTGCTGCTCCGCGGAACGGCGCCAGGAAGTCGGCGTACTCGGGGCTGTCGATGTTCAGGATGCGCTCGGGTGGCAGACCGTGGCCCGTGCCGTCGACGAGATGTGCCAAGGCGTTCTCGGTGATAACGACGTCCACGTCTCCGTGGCTGATGTCATGTGCCAGCTCCGCGCCACTGCGACTGGCGTTGATACCGACAACGGCCGCGCCGGCCAAAGGTCCGGCGCCCAGCCAGAATACGAAGTCCGGAACATTCTCGAGCAGGATGCCCACGTGGATCTGACGGTCGCCTGGTTGCGGCACCAACGACGTCAATGCCGCTGCACGATCGGCACTTTCCTGCACCACCTCACGCCACGACCACGAGTTGTCTTCGTATCGAAGTCCAACTTTGTCGTCCTCGGCGCGGCTTCGAATGATTTCTGCGTACGTATCCACGTCACTCCTTACTTCAGTAGTTCAGCCGGCACCGGGGCGGGCGGGTTGAAGGTGAGATAGTCCCCGGGGAAGCCGTCCTCGTCGAGGTCGTCTGGCTGCCAGCCGGCGAGCAGACCACTGCCGTCGAGCGCATGTACGGAACGACCGAACTCTTTGAGCAGGGGCAGACTGTATGCGACACGGCCGGTTACCTCGGACGGTTCAGCAGTGCAGAGCAGGAGTGCCGCTTCGGCCATCGTGTCCTCGGGTTCGGACGGCCATCCCGGAACCGCTGCGGCAGCGTGCTCGGTTGCGACGCCACGGTTGGGCGCAAGCGAATTCACCGCAATGTTGTCGCTGTACAGCTCCATCGCGGATCCCGTGCTGATCCGGTCCATCATCGCCTTCGTTCCGCCGTACAGAACTGATCCGGCCAGCGGATGCGGCGCAAAAGGCGGCCCGACGCGTGGCCCGGCCTGCCGGGACGAGATGTTGACGATCCACCCCGCGCCGTTCCCGCGCATGCTCGGGATAACCGCCTTCATCAGGTCCCAGGTGTTCCACACGTTCGTTTCGACGGAGTCGTAGAACCACTCTCGCGGCATGTCCGCAAACAGTGTCTCGTAGCGCCGCGACGCAGCCACGTTGTTGACGAGGATGCTCACCGGTCGTCCGAAGCTGTCCTCGATCCGCGCGATCAGTGCGGCGCGATCGAGTTCAGGAGTCCCCAGATCGACGGCAAAGCTTTTCGCGGTTCCTCCTGCCGCATTGATCAATCCGACGGTTTCCTCGAGCGAGCCTTGCAGGCTTCCGTCGCCGGCACGCAATGTGCGCGAGACCGCCGCGACCGGTATCCCTTCTGCTGCAATGCGTCTCGCAATCGCCCGGCCGATTCCCCGGCTGGCTCCCGTGACGACCGCGAGGCCTGTGAATCTGGTGCTGTCATTCGTCATGCGTTACACCTTCCATTTCCCCGACCACCGTGTCGGGCTGGGTTCCTTGACGCGTCCGCTACCGCAGAACTTGCGGCAGAGGACCAAGTTGTACAAGCTGACGGCCGCGGTTCCGGCCGGTCAGTACGTTTTCCAACGCCTGCGGGGCATTCTCCAACCCGTCTACGACGTCCTCGCGATAACGCAACCGCCTTGCGTCGAGTTGTTCGATTGCCCACTCGCGGTAGCGCGGATAGTGCTCGTAATGGTCGTACACCACAAAGCCTTGAATTTTCAGTCGCTTGCGAAGAACCGGGCGCAGTGGTGGCCCGAAGTCGGCTTCGGCGCCGTTGTACTCACTTGCCATGCCGCACAACACAACCTGACCGAAGTCGTTGAGCTGCTCGAACACCGCGGCCAGCGTCTCACCGCCGACATTGTCGAAATACAGGTCGACGCCATCCGGGCAGGTCCTCGCCAGTCCCGCAGCGATCGTCTCGTCGGTCCGATCGATGCAGTCTGCAAAACCGAGTTCGTTCACGACGTAGGCGACCTTGTCACCACTTGCGATGCCGACGACGCGGGCGCCGGCCAGCGCAGCCAATTGTCCGGCCACCATCCCGACGGCGCCGCCCGCAGCCGAGATCACCACCGTCATACCGGCTTCGAGCGTCGACGCGAAGTGCAGTCCGCAGTACGCCACAAATCCCGGCCTACCGAGTACTCCCAGTTCCGCTTCCAGTCGAAATCCCGGACGTGGCTCCAACAAGTCCAGGTGCTCGCCTCGGACCGTGTGAAAGACCTGCCACGTATTTCCGCCACGAACCAGGTCCCCTGGCACAAAATCCGGGTGGCGTGACGTGACAACCTCACCAACCAACGCACCGTCGAGGCCTGCCTGCGGAGGGCTCACCCCTGCCAGCACGATGTCGCCGATCCCGGCCACCGCTCCGAGCGGTCCTGGGCGTCCGTCAGCGGACGGTAGGCGCCGCCTGGCGCTGGGATCGATCGCCAGATAGCAAGCCCGGAACAACACCTCACCGTCTTGCGGCTGCTGAATGGAAGCCTTCTCGACCGAAAAGTCTTCCGCCTGTGGAAGACCCTGTGGTGCGCGCAGGACGCGCACCGCCAGGTTCTCCCCCGTGGTCATACAGGTGCGCCGATCGAAGCACCCTTCTCCAGAACATTGCCCAGTTCCATGCCGATCGCGCCCGCGCTTCCCAGGGAGAAGGCGATCTGACGCCCCCACAGGAAGTAGCGATGGATCGGGTAGTCGACATCAGCGCCGATACCGCCGTGCAGATGCTGGGTTGCGTGAACAACTCGGAGTCCACCGCGCGATGCCCACCACTTGGCCACCAGTGCAGCAGCTTCCGCTTCACTCTCCACTCCGGTGTCCATCAGCCAGGCCGCGCGTTGCGCGGTCAGTCGGATGCTCTCGGTATCGAGATACGCGTCGGCGGCCCGGACGGATACAGCCTGGTTGGTGGAGATGGGTCGACCGAACTGGATACGCTCCGAGGTGTACTTTGCTGCCATGGCCAGCGCTTCTTCGCACACACCAACAGCCAAGGCTGCCAGAGCAACCCGAGCTCGACGCAGCGTCCACTCGTAGATGGCCGCGCCGTCGCCAGGCAGAACGTCAGCGGCGCTGACGGTGGCCCCGTCGAACTGCACAGTGCTGTTATTTTCACGGTTTGTCACGCTCAACGTGGTGCGCGAAAGACGATCGGTGCGCACTATCATCACGCTGGTTCCGCCGTCGGGCATCGCCACCGGAACAACCACAGCGTCGGCAACGTCAGCAGCGGACACCGAATCGACGGTTCCGCGCAGCGTCCATCCGTCACCCGTCACCTCGGCCTGCACGGGCAGGTTGGCACCGTGTCCGATGTCGAACGCGCCGGTGACAATCACGGAACCGTCGAGCAGTCCTGGAAGCCACGACGCTTTCTGCTCTTCGCTGCCGAACTCGGCAATCGGCAGCGCCGCCGTTGCGACGACCGACCACAGCGGTACCTGGGCAACGCGTCGACCCTGCTGCTCGAGAACTGCAGCGAGCCCAAGCATTCCGAGCCCCGCGCCGCCCACCTCTTCGGGCAGGGCGATTCCCAGAACGTCGGAATCGGCCAGCACCTTCCACAGGTCGGCGTCGAAGCCGCCTGCACTCTCCACCGTACGTAGTCGGTCGACGCCGGACTTCGCAGCAAAGATCGATTCACTCAGATCCCGCACCGCGGACAGATTGTCGTCGAATTCGAATTCCATGTCAGCTCTTTTCGTTCGGTGTTGCAGCGGGGCGACGACGCGCAGCAAGCGTCATACCCAGGCACTTGGCCGCGACAATTTCACGCATGACTTCGTTGGTGCCACCGCCGAAGGTGTTGTTCTGAGCGCGTCGGCCGAGGTTCTCGACGCGGCCTTCGAGCACTGCACCCGGAGTTCCCGGACGCAGCAATCCCTTGGCTCCCAGCACTTCCTGCAGCATTCCGTACGTAGTCACGACGGCTTCGGTGCCGAAGATCTTGGCGGCAGCAGAATCACCACCGCCCAAAGTGTTTGCGGCAACATCGGCAACGAGTCGCAAGTTCATCAGATCGGCTGCACTGAGCAGCGCGTAGACCTCTGCCAGCTTTTCCCGAACCCATGGGATGTCGTAGACGTGGCCGTCACCGGCCGGTTCCGTCTTCGCCCACTCGACCACCTCGGCAAAAAGCTCGTTGGCGATACCACCGCGGGCGGCCAAGGCAACCCGCTCGTGGTTGAGCTGGTTGGTGATGAGCTTCCAACCCTGATTGAGTTCACCGACAACGTTGGTGAGCGGTACCCGCACATCTTCGTAATAGGTTGCCGAGGTGCTGATTCCGCCAACGGTGTGGATTTCCGTAACGGAGAATCCGGGAGCGCTTGTCGGTACCAGTACCACCGAAATGCCCTGATGTGTCGGGGCATCCGGATCGGTGCGCACGGCCAGCCACACCCAGTCGGCAAAGACGCCGGCGCTGGTGAAGATCTTGTTGCCGTTGATGACAAGCTCGTCACCCTCGATGCGAGCTCGCGTTTCGAGAGCAGCGAGGTCGGTACCGGCGTTGGGCTCGGTGTAGCCGATGGCAAAGATCAACTCGCCGGCCAGGATCGGGCGCAGGAAGAAGTCCTTCTGCGCCTGGGTTCCATGCTTGATCAACGCGGGGCCAACCGTGTTCAGCGTGACAAGCGACAGCGGTGCATTGGCGCGAATCACCTCGTCGTAGAAGACGTACAGAGCTTCGGGGTTCTCCCCGCGGCCACCGAATTCTTCCGGCCACCCCAAGCCCAACCAGCCGTCCTTGCCCATCTGGCGCAGGATGCGATCGAAGACGGGTCCGCCTTCGGTCTGATCGACCAGCGCGCGGCGATCCTCGTCGTTGATGATTTCGGCGAAGTACGCGCGCAGTTCCTTGCGCAGAGTCTTCGACTCCTCTGACAAATCCAGGTACATGGGTAAGACTCCTCGAGAATATGGCTAGGAGCGCGGCAGGCCGAGAACGCGCTGCGCGATGACATTGAGTTGAATTTCGACGGTTCCGCCGCCGAAGAGAATCGATGGCAAACCGATGTGATCGATGCCGTAGTTGGCACGGGGATCGACCACTGCCGCACGGGGTCCCAGCAAACGGAGCAGATCTCGCGAACCCTCACGTTGGGCCAGTGCGTTGTATACCTTGGAGACGCTGATCTCGGCGCCTGGTTCTTGACCGGCCAGTCGAGCCGAAACGCCGCGCAGGTTCATGGCGGAGAGTGCCAGTTCGCGAGAAATACTGCGCCCCAGACCTTCCACTGCATCCTCGCGCGAGCAGTCGTGACTACCGTCGGCGATAACCTGACGGAACTGCTCACTCGAACCGTGATGCAGATGCGAACCCATGCTCAGACGTTCGTTGGACAGTGTGGTCGCTGCAAGCTTCCAGCCCTGTCCCGGTTCGGCAACCAGGCACTCGTCCGGGACGAACACGTCGTCCAGGAACACCTCGTTGAACTCCGACTTGCCGGTGGACTGCTTGAGCGGCCGGACGTCGATGCCCGCCGACGTCATGTCGACCAAGAAGTACGACAGCCCACGATGTTTCGGAGCATCCGCGTCGGTGCGGGCGAGGCAGACGCCCCAGTCCGCTTCGTGCGCACCCGAGTTCCATACCTTCTGCCCCGAGATGACCCAGCCGCCGTCCACCTTGCGCGCCTTGGTGCTCAATCCGGCCAGGTCGGAGCCTGCTCCCGGCTCGCTGAAGAGTTGGCACCAGATGATGTCTGCGCGCAGAGTCGGGTCGACGAACCTGTCCTGCTGCTCGGCATTGCCGTGTTCGAGAATCGTCGGCAGCACCCATTCGCCGATCACGGTGGACGGTTGCGCCCATCCACGTATGGCGAACTCGTGAGCGATCACTGCCTGTTCCTGGGGACCTGCCCCCAAACCGTAGGGTTCGCGGTAATGCGGGGCAACAAGTTTGGCCTCGGCAAAACGAGCACGCCTGGCGCTTCCCTTGGCCGGAGCCCAACTCGCGTCGGTGGTTCCGTCGTCTGGCAGCAGTTCCACGTCGGCAAAAACCCGACGTATTTCAGCCCGCAATTCCGGCAACATGTCGGGATCGACAAACGAGAAGTCACGAACCGCGTCAGCCGAGCGCTCACCCAGTGTGTGCGCCCACCGCTCCTCCGCGCCGACAACAGCCGCGATGCTGAGCGCGCGACGCCAGTACAGATGCGCGTCGTGCTCCCAGGTGAAGCCGACGCCGCCGAGCAACGTGACACATTCGAGTGCGTTCTCGATCCCGATCGGCAACGCCGCAAGAGCAGCCTGAGCGGAAACGAGCTTCTGCTGGTCCACGTCGTGTTCTTCCGACCGTGCTGCGTCCCAGGCTGCTGCACAGGCAATTTCGGAACGCACGAGCATCATGGCCGCTTTGTGCTGCACGGCCTGGAAGCTGCCTACCGGGCTGCCGAACTGAACCCGAGTCTTGACGTACTCGACTGCTGTGCGCAGCGCCCAACCAGCAAGCCCGCTGGCCTCGGCGGCGTACACGGTATTGACGATCAACTCGACGCGATGCGGCGATAATCCGTCGACAATCTCCGCGGCCGACACCTGATGCTCGGTCAGAGTCAACGTGCCGATGGAGCGTGTCAGGTCGATTCCGTCCTCGACCTCCACTACCGCGGTGGCTGCCGGCGTAAGCCGGAACCACAGCGCACCTTCGCTGCTACGAGCCTGTACCAGAACGACATCCGCGCCGGGCAGGCCAAGGGCGGGGTCGGCAGTACCACTGACAGTCCACCCGGCGGCCGAGCGCTCCGCAACCAGAGAACCGCTGCAGACCGCACCCGTGGCACCATTTCCCAACTCGCCCAGCATGGTTGCCGCCGCGCTACCGGAACCGGTCGCAAGGACTCCACCGGTGATGACAGTCGGAACATACGATCCGGGGTAGAGCGTCATTCCCAACTGCTCGACGACCACTGCAAGTTCTGCAAGACCGGCACCGTCCCCGCCGTATTCCTCCGGCAGATGCACCGCATGCAGACCCTGGCTGACCAACGCCTTCCAGGAATCCGGTTGCTCGCCGGCTGCGTAGCGCGTGAAATTGGCTCGGGTATCGGCAACTACGCTGTTGCGGGCCGCAAACGCGGCTACCGCTTCGGCGAGATCACGGTGGTCTTCGAGCAGGGACAGTGCCATGGTGGGTTCCTCAATCTTCGGTTTCTACTTCGGCGTCAGATACGTTCGAGAATCAGACAGGTGGTTGCGGCCGACGCGCAGATCGCGATGAGGGCGATGGACTTGTCGCGTCGTTCCAATTCGTCGATCGCATTGGCCAACAGACGAATACCGGTTGCCCCGGCCGGGTGACCGAGCGCAATGGCGCCACCGTTGACGTTCAGCAGGTCGTGGTCGACGCCGTGTGCTTGCGCAAAGGACATGGGCACCGAGGCAAACGCTTCGTTGACCTCGAAAAGATCAATGTCGGCGATCGTCAGGCCCGTGCGTTCCAACACGATGGACGCGGCGTCCACGGGACCGTCGAGCATGAACTCGGTGTCGCCGCCGATGACGCATTGCGCCAGTATCCGGGCCCGCGGCCGCACGCCCAGTGCCGAAGCGCGAGTTGCCGACATCAGCAGAGCAGCACTCGCACCGTCCGAGACCTGCGAAGACGTTCCAGCGGTGTGCAATCCACCCTCTTGAACGGTGCGCAGCTTGGCGAGCCCTTCCAGGCTCGACTCGCGCAGTCCCTGATCACGGTGAACCGGAGTGTCCGACCCTGGAACCACCACGTCGATGATGTGCGAGTCGAATCGGCCGGCGTCCCACGCTGCAGCGGCCCGCTGTTGCGAGCGCAGCCCGAAGGCGTCGAGATCCTCGCGGCTGAAACCACGTTTGACGGCAATACGGTCTGCTGCGGTGTACTGATCGACGGTATCGAGTGACCACGACTCGGGCCGCGGCGTTCCGAGACCGGTGCCCACCTTGTACGTGAGCGGAGCCCGCGACATCAGTTCCACCCCGCAGGCCACACCCACGTCGACGGCTCCGATTGCAATCTGGCCCGCCAGCAACTGCACCGACTGCTGCGCGGTTCCGCACTGAGCGTCGATCGTGGTGCAGCCCGCCTTCAGCGGAAGCCCGGCATGCATCCAGGATGTCCGCACGATATTGCCGAACTGTTCGCCGAGCGGCGTGACGCAGCCACCGATGACCTGATCGACGGCCTTCGGATCCACTCCCACCCGATCCAGCACACCGGACTGCGCATAACCCAACAGTTCCGCCGCGTGAACACCGGACAGCCATCCCTCACGCTTGCCGAACGGTGTTCGTGCAGCGTCCACGATGACGGGCTTCATGCCAACTCCTCGGTTCGTAATGCTGTCAAGTCCGGTAGTGCTGTTGTGTCCGGTAATGCAGTTCCGTCCAGACCGCGCACGGTCAAGGCCCACTCGTCGATCAGGTCCAAGCTGACGCACGAACGCGCGGTGAACTCGGTGTCGCAATCACACAGCGCCGTGACCGCTTCCACCATTTGTTCCATAGATTCGACCTGATCCGGCCGAATAGTCTCACCGACCAGGACTCTTGCGCCCTCACTGAGCACCGCTGCCCGCGGTTCGATCGTGTTGACGCGCACGCCCTCGCCGTAGAGTTCGACACCCATTCCGTTGCTGATGCGGTTCAGCGCGGACTTGGAGGCGCCGTACACGGTCATCGCGGTTCCCGGTTCGATCAAGGAGAACGGCGGACCTTGCCACTGTTTCGTGGTTCCGCTGGACACATTGACGATCCAGCCGTATCCGTTTGCCACCATGCCGGGTATCACGGCTTGCATCAGGTCGAGTGGCGCGTGGACGTTTGCCTCGAAGACCACACGCCGCCGACGGAGCGGGTACTCGGACAGCGGCGCGTATATCGCTGCTGCCGCGTTGTTCACCAAAATGTCGATAGTCCCGCCGAGCTTCTCGATTGCCTGAGCCACGACGGTGTCGCGCTGCTGCTCGTCGGTCAGATCCGCGACCACTATCTCGACCTTGGTTCCGTACTTCGCAATTCGAGCGGCAGTCTCCTCGAGACTGCCAGGCAGGGTCGCGTGGGCACCGAGCGTCCGAGCCACGAGGGCCACGTCGGCACCCTCCGCTGCCAGTCTTTCTGCGACGCCCGCACCGATTCCACGACTGGAACCGGTGACAAGCGCCCGGCGGCCGTCAAAGCGCCTCGTCATGCTATTTGAACTTCGAGGCGAAGCGATTGATGCTCTCCGCAATCCGGGCAACTTCGTCGTCACGTAGGCCGTGACTCATGCCGAGCGTCATTCCTCGGGCAAAGACCGCGTCGGCTTCCGGCAATCCTTCGGCCGGCTGACGGAACTCGATGTTGTTCATCATCGGGTGACGAGTGACGTTGCCGCTCCACACAGTTCGAGTGTCGATGCCGTCGGCCTCGATGGCTTCCTGCAGGTCGCTACGCGTGAATGGTGCGTTCTCGTTGATCATCACGGGGTAGCACAGCCACGCCGTATCGAGACCGTCGAGTTCTACCGGCGTCGTGAAGAATTCGGGGTGAGCACCGTACGCCGCCGTGAAAGCAGCAAACGTGGCCTTACGCGTCTTGTAGTTCTCTTCCAGCTTGTCGAGCTGCACGACGCCATAGGCTGCGCCGAGCTCGGAGGGCTCGAAGTTCCACGACATGAGCTCGAAGATGAAGTCGTTGTCGTAGTCGACGCCGTCGAGTGTTTCACGGAAGACTCGGCCGGACTTGGTGCTGCCGAACAGGTTCGGCTCGCTACGACGGCCCCAGCGGCGAAGCAGCAGAGCCTTGTCGCGGCTGGCTTCGTCGTCGACACACACCATTCCGCCGGTTCCCGCGCACGTGATGATGTGTGCCATGGAGAAGCTGGTGACAACGATGTCCGCCCGGGAGCCGGTCGGAGTGCCGCGGAGCGTGGCTCCGATCGCGTCACACGAATCTTCGATCACCTTGAGCCCGTGGCGATCTGCGATATCGCGAATGACGTCCCAGTCCGGGCAGTTGCCGGCCAGGTTCGGCATCAGGATGGCACCGGTCTTCTCGGTGACCATGGCCTCGATCTTGGTGACGTCGACGTTGAACGTGTTGGGTTCAACGTCCACGAACACCGGCACCAGGCCGGCACGCACGATCGGTGCGATGTCGGTGGAGAACGTCAACGGCGATGTGATGACCTCGCTACCGGCGGGGAGTCCGAGCAGTTCGACTGCCAAGTACAAACCCGAGGATCCCGAGTTGCACATGACGCCGAACTTCTTGCCCGCCAAGGCCGCGATGCGTTCTTCCATCTCGAAGACGTTCTTGCCGATGCGCAGGCCCTGGTGCCCGCTGCGCAGTACGTCGACAACCGCCTGTATTTCTTCCTCGCCGTGGGTGGCCCTGGCGTAGGTGATCCGCTCGCTCATCTTTGTTCCTGCTTTCTCGAATATGTGCGGCAGATTCAGCGATCTGCCGAGAGGACGAGCGCACTGTGCGGGACGGGAGAACCGCCGGTCACGAGCACGTTGTCCAGAGTTTTGGTGGGTTGGTTGGTGGAGGTGCCGCGAATCAGGCGAACGCCTTCGGCAATTCCGTTGACGCCGTGGATGTATCCCTCACCGAGTTGACCGCCGTGGGTGTTGATCGGCAAGCGGCCGTTCAGTTCCAGATTGCCGTCGGCAATGAAGTCCTTGGCCTCGCCGCGTCCACAGAAGCCGTACTCCTCGAGCTGCAGCAGCACCATCGGAGTGAAAGCGTCGTAGAGAATCGCGGCGTCGATGTCGTCGGGGCCGATACCGGCCTGGTTCCACAACTGACGAGCGACCAGTTCGACCTCCGGCATGCTGTCGATGTCGTCGCGGTAGTAGCTGCTCATCGAAATCTGTTGTGGACCAACACCTTGTGCTGCTCCGGTGATGATGGCCGGCTTGTGCGGCAGATCCCGTGCGCGCTCCGCGCTCACGATGACCAACGCCTGCCCGCCGTCGCTCTCCTGGCAGCAGTCCAGCAGACGGATCGGATCGGCGATCATGCGCGAGTTCTGATGATCCTCGATCGTGATCGGCCGCTCGTAGAACCAGGCTTTGGGGTTGTTGGCAGCGTGCTTGCGTGAGAGGACCGAGATCTGCCCGAAATCCGCACTGGTTGCACCGTACTTGTGCATGTACAGCTTGGCCAGGAACGCTTCCTGCTGAGCGGGAGTGAGCAATCCGTACGGGTTGATCCAGTTCCGGTATTCCTGATCGGTCGACTGGTTGTACGCAAAAGGCGGTGGGCCGGCGCCGAATCGATGGCCCGACCGTTCGTTGAAGGCGCGGTAGACAACCACGACGTCGGCAACACCACTGGAGACGGCAAGCGCCGCCTGCTGAACAGGCGCGCAGGCACCGCCGCCGCCGTGCGGGATCCGGCTGAAGAAGCTCAGTTCAGGGATGCCGAGGGCACGCGCGACGGCGATCTCGGGATTGTTCTCCATGGTGAACAGAGCAAATCCGTTCACCTCTTCTGCCTCGATCTGAGCGTCGTCGAGCGCCGCGACCACCGATTCGCACGCCAACTGCCATTCACTGCGCCCGGAATTCTTGGAGAACTCCGTGGCTCCGATGCCGGCGATTGCCGCTTCTCCGGAAAATCCTCGACTCATGCCGACACTCCTTCTACCGGTGCCACGGTCACCTTGGCACTGACGTGTGTTCCTCGTTCGTTGCGTCCGACTACGGCGATCGTGACGGCCGAGCCGACCTTCTCCACTACCTCGCCCGTAAAGGTCATCGTGTCACCGGGAAAGTTCGGAACTCCCAGCCGCAGTGAAGTTTTGACGATTCGAGAACTCGGTCCGGACCAATCGGTGATGTACCGGTCGATGAAACCGTTCGTGGAGTTGATGCTCATGAAAATGTCCGGGGTGCCACGCTCCTGGGCCTTGCCAGGATCGTGGTGCACGTCCTCGAAATCCTGCGACGAGATGGCCGCCGCGACAATGAGCGTCCGGTCCAGCGGCAGTTCGAGTGTGGGAAGGTTCGAGCCCACATCACACTGGGGAAAGGTCATCTCTCAGGCCTCCCCGCGGCGCCGAAGCTGCGGCAGGATCTCACCGTGAGCGTGCTCGGAGAAGCCGACTTCGAGTTCCATGCCGAATGCCAAGTCGTCGTGGTCGATTCCGGCGATGTCGGCAACCAGACGGGTCCCTTCTTCCAGGTCGACCAACCCGACGGCAAGCGGGTACTCGAACGCTGGGTCCTTGGGGTGGTGAATAACAGTGAAACTGTGCAGTGTGCACCGACGCGTGGATTCGACTGTGTCCCAACTGAACGAACGGCACGACGAGCAGGCGGGCGCAGGTGGGTGGCGAAGCGTCTTGCAGTCGGCACAACGCTGAATCTCGAGACGGCCTTCCTTGGCTGCCTCGAAGAAGAAGTCGTTGTCTCCGGTGACGGTCAGCCCCGGCACCGAGGTCCGGGGAACAGATACTGCGTTTGTCGATGTTTCGGCCGCGCTCATGCGGGCACCTCCTGCGTGTCGGGGTTGAACCTCAAGATCCGAAATCGCTCTTCCACCAAGGTCTTGCCGTTGCCGTCGACGTAGTTCTTGAACAACGTGATGAAACAGCCGTGCCCGAGGCCGGTCTGCTTGAAAGGCGATATGGACTCGATCGTGAAGTGAGCGGTGACGTGGTCGCCCGGATTCAGTTCCGCGAAGTACTCCTGCTCCACATTGGTGGCGACAACCGAGGTGTAGCCGGCTTCGTCGAGCAGTGCGAGTAGGCGTGAGTAGGAAAAGTCCTCGGTGACGCCGTCGGCGCGGAGCTGCTGAACCTCGCGATAGCGCCGGTACCCGGACATCACCCAGGTCGAGATCATCGCGGGCGGGCAGACGACGTCGCGCCTACCGGTCGCCCTGGCCGCGTCGGCGTCCACGTAGACCGGGTTGTTGTCCTCGTGTGCTTCCACCCAGTTGCGAATCATCGCCTCGTTGACGGCGTAACGCGCAACTCGTGGCGGTTCGGCCTCCGTCCCGATGAATTGCGGGAACTGTGCCTCCAAGCTCTGCACTGAAACCTCCAGTAGGGTTAGAGTTGATCAAGCGCTTGATCCTGAAGTTAGCATAGGAGCCGGAAAGTTGAAATACGGCGCCGGATCACACCTGATCGGGTACGAACTCAGGCCGTCAGGCAGGATTGCTCGAAAGAGAACACCTGCCCGAAACGGGACAGATCAGCAGCGGAGAGCATGTGGCAGCCACACCCGATCGTCGAGACACAATCCTGGAAAGCTCGGCCGAACTGTTCGCGAAGAAGGGCGTCGCATCCACGACGGTCCGCGACATCGGCGAATCAGCAGGCGTGTTCTCCGGCAGCCTGTACCACTACTTCAAATCCAAGAACGCGATTGTCGCCGAACTGCTCCGGGTCTTCATGGCGGATATTCAGGAACGGTTCAACCAGGTCGAGCGCTCGGCCGACGGGCCGGAGGACGTGTTGCGAGGCCTCATCCGGGAGACCTTGATCGTGATCGAACTTCACCCGCACCCCACCGCGATCTACCAGAACGAACGGACATACCTTCGCGACAACGATCTTCTGCAGTCCGTCGACGGCCCCTCTCGCGAGGTCCGCGAGCATTGGCTCAAGGCCATTGCGGAAGGCGTCGAACAGGGGATCTTTCGCAAGGACATCGCCCCCGAGATCTTCTATCGGTCGGTGCGCGACACCTTGTGGTCGACAAACCATTGGCCGGACCGCCAGAAGTACACCACCGAAGAGTTTGCCGATCTGATGATCACGCTCTTCCTCTCCGGCTTCCGAATCCCGCCTAAATCCTGAGTTCCGGCAGCTCGATATCGATCGAGGTGCGGCCTTGCGGCAGCAGGAACGACACTCCGAAGACAACCACCGCGCACGCAGCGCACACCAGATAGGCGACGGCAAAACCTGCCCACGACGTCGAATGTTCACTACCGGCGACAACATAAGCGGCCAGGATAGTTGCCACCGTCGCACTGCAGAGCGTGCTGCCGGAGGTACGCAACAACGAGTTGACCCCGTTTGCCGCTGCAAGGCGCTGACGCGGCACCGCGACGAGAATGAGCAGCGAGAGGGTGCTGTAGACGATTGCGGTTCCGATAGCCGTAATGAACAACGCGACAATCACTCCCCACAGGGGTTTACCCGCAACAGCATGAATTCCGTAGCCGCCGGCAAGAAATGCAGCGCCGGCCAACATCGCTGTACGCGAACCGAATCGGTCGGTGATGCGTACGGCGACCGGCGAGAACAGAACCATCGCAATGCTGGCGGGAATCTGGCACAGCGCCGCAGCGATGATGGTCAAACCGTATCCGGCCCCAGGACCCTGTGCGCCTTGCAATAACTGCGTGGTGATCAGCGTGTTGCCGAAGAATGCAAAGCCGACCAGAAGCGCGGCGATATGCGGGATCAGCACCGCACGCTTGACCAGGGCGCGAACGTCCACCAGAGGATTGACATTGCGTCGTTGCTGAAACACCCAGAGCGTGAAGAGAAGCGCCGACGACAACAGCATCGAGATCACCGAACCGCTCGCCCATCCCCAACTGCTGCCCTGTGTCATCGGGACAAGCAGCAAGACGAGCGCGGCGCTCAGGCCCACCGCACCGACCCCGTCGAAGCGGCCGGACGGACTGACTTCCGACTCACGAATGAACAACCCGGCGGCAAGAGTCACGGACAGCCCGATTGCCGTGGTGATCCAGAACAGCACATGCCAGTTCGAGTATTGAGCGATCATCGCCGAGAACGGAATACCAAGGGCAGTACCAACTCCGAGCGTCGAACTCATCATGGCGACAGCGCCGTTCACCTTGTTCCGGGGCAGTTCGTCGCGGAGCAGAGAAATTCCGATGGGGATGACAGCGGCACCCGCACCTTGGAGTGCTCGCGCGAAGATAAGCACGGAGATATTCGAGGACACCGCGCACAGCATTGATCCGAGCGTCATCAAGAAGAACGCGACCATCAACATTTTCTTCTTGCCGAACATGTCGGCCAGACGCCCGAAGATGGGCGTGACGACGGCGCCGACCAGAAGCGTCACCGTCACAAGCCAAGACACCGCGGTGCGACTGGCGCCGGTGAAGTGCGGGAGTTCGGGAAGCAGCGGAACTATGACGGTTTGCAAGACGGCCTGAAAAACAGCGCCTGCGGAAACGATGGGGAACAGGAAACGGGAGCGCGCTACAACCGGTGGGACTGCTGGTGCACGGTCCAGCGTCGTCAACCTACCGCCACCTGTTCTCTAATAGTAAATATCCGTTCACCTACAGTAGGTGAACGGATATTTACCCCGCAAGTACAGTGACTACGATCACCCGTCGAGAAGTTTCTGCACCAACGGCGCATAAATCGCGACAACCTCGGCCTGAGTGCCCGTCGCGTGACCGGCCAACATCCGTCGACGCATGACGGCCACTCCCGCCACCATCGACATCGCCAGTTCGGCGCGTAGTCGCGCGTCCGGCCCCGACAACCGAGCGGCCAGCGCGTCGATCATCTGCGTCGAATAGTTCTCACGCAGTTTGCGATTGCTTTCCTCACTCACCCCACTCATGAAGAGCAGGCTCACCGACAACGGCTTGTACGGCTCCTGCGGTTTGGTGAACAGCGACACCATCCGCTCACCGAGAGAATCGTTCGGAGCGTCGAAAACGGTATTCGCCGCCGCCCGGAAGTCGACCAACTCGTCGTACAACTGCTCTTTCGAACCGAAGTACTTGATGATGAGCGGTGCGCTGACCCCGACGTCTTCCGCGATGTCCTTGAGCGTGATTTCTCGATAGGGCCGCGTAGCGAAGGCCTTGCCGGCAGATTCCATGATCTGCGCGCGCGTCTCCTCCGAACTACGACGCCCCGACCGTGTACTCGTCATCAGGCGTTCCTGGACAATTCGCGGCGTCCGGACAATGCCCTGCCCAAGGTCAGCTCGTCCGCGAATTCGAGATCGCCACCCATCGGCAGACCGGAAGCCAAGCGCGAGACCGTCAAACCCGGAATGTCGCGCATCATCCGAACCAGATACGTCGCCGTCGCCTCCCCCTCGGTGTTGGGGTCGGTCGCGATGATCACCTCGGACACGTCCACGCCATCCTCTTGGTTTGCGATGCGGGCCAACAACTCCCGAATGCGGAGCTGATCCGGCCCGACGCCGGACAACGGATTGAGTGCTCCACCGAGAACGTGATAGCGCCCCTTGAACTCCCTTGTCCGCTCCACCGCCTGAACGTCTTTCGGTTCTTCTACGACGCAGATCACCGTTCGGTCGCGACGAGAATCCGCGCAGATCCTGCACTTCTCCTGATCGGACACAGTTCCGCACACCGTGCAGAACTGAACGCCGTCGCGGATGCGCTGCAGTGCATTCTTCAACCTGTCGATCTCCGGCGGTTCCACCGACAGAAGATGAAAGGCGATGCGCTGGGCACTCTTGGGACCGACCCCGGGAAGTTTCCCGAGTTCGTCGATCAGATCCTGAACGGGACCTTCGTACACGCGGACTCGTCTCTAGAAACCGGGGAGACCGGGAAGGCCTCCGCCGAGTCCGCCGGCCAAGGGGCCGAGCTTCTCTGCTGCAACATCCTGAGCCTTGCGCGATGCGTCTTCGATGGCGCCGATCACAAGATCCTGCAGGGTTTCGACATCGTCAGGGTCGACGACCTTGGGATCGATCTGCAGACCGACCACCTCACCGGTGCCCTTGACCGTGGCAATAACCAGTCCGCCACCGGCCTGGCCGGTCACCTCCGCCTGAGCCATTTCCTGCTGCGCAGCCATCAACTGCTGCTGCATCTGCTGAGCCTGAGCCAGCAATGCGGACATATCGGGTGCTCCACCTGGTTGCACGTGCGGTCCTTTCTCCAGAGTTATCCCCACCAGCGTAGTCGGTGCGCGCTACCGTGAGCGGGTGCGCCGAAACCCGTCAGAGATCACAAAACTGCCTAATCGTCGTAGCCTCACGCTTGGTGTGGCTCTCGCAGCTACCTTGATCACCGCTGGATGCACGATCCCGACGGGCACAGCCGAGAGCGCCGCTGCGGTCACACCGGCGGCTGCGCCCGCTACCGAACCACTTATCGGCAAAGTCGTCTTCCTCGATCCCGGACACAACGGCGCAAACGACGACACCATCGACACCCAGGTCCCCACCGGCCGCGGCGGCACCAAGAACTGCCAGACCACCGGTACCAACACCGACGCCGGATTTGCCGAACACACCTTCAACTGGGAAGTCACAAGCCTGGTCAAGAGTGAACTCGAAGCCGAAGGCGCCACCGTCCTCCTGAGTCGGCCAGACGACACGAGCGTCGGATCATGCGTCGACGCCCGAGCCGAGGCAGCCAATGCGTCCGGCGCCGACATCGTGGTCAGCATTCACGCCGACGGCGCCGACGCCAGTGCAGAAGGCTTTCACGTCTGCTACTCCGCGCCGCCCCTCAACCCCGTTCAGGCCGGACCTTCCGTGACACTGGCCGAAACCATGCGTGACTCCCTGACCGGCGCCGGACTCACACCGTCGACGTACATCGGCGAGAACGGCCTGTCGCCACGCGCAGACCTCACCGGACTCAATCTGGCGCAGCGGCCGTCGATTCTCGTGGAACTGGGAAACATGCGTAACGCCGACGAAGCCGCCCGGATGAGCAGCCCCGCAGGCCAAGCCGAATACGCCTCGGCGATCTCGGATGGCGTGCAGGCGTTTCTGACAAGCCAGTAGTCAGCTTTCTGTGGATAACCACGGCTTATCCACAGGCTGATTTCGCAAGCGCCACAGCGGCGCCGCGCCAGCTACCGTTCCGGCATGGGCACGTTCCTTCAAGCAGATCTTGATGCACTACAGCAACTTTCGACGGATCTCCAAGCTCGAGCCGACGAGGTTGCCGGAGTCGACGCCATCGCACCGGTCACCGACGCCTATCTGTTCATGGCCGGGCGAATCTCGGCATTGGCAGACGCCACCGCCGACACCGCGCGCCTGCTCGGAGCGGCAGACCGTGACTTCGCTGCCGCGCTTCACAGGATCTGAATTTCGATGCGTCCGACTATCTCCGACGTTCACGCCTTCTCACCTGAGCCACTGCGAACCGCGAGTTCCCAACTGATCGAGGCAGATCGGCGGGTCGAAGACATACTCGACGCGGCCCGACGCACGGTAGAGCGCGAATTCGACGTCTGGAAAGGCGAAGCGGCAACAGCGGCCGCCGCCGAACTCTCGGCCACACTTCGCGTGTCCGGTCGAATCTCCATTGCCGTACGAAATGTGGCGGACTGTTATGCCGGAGCGGCAAATACGCTCGGTCATGCGTACCGCGCAGTCAACATGATCGTCGACGACGCGACTCTCACGCACGGTCTGACCGTCACCGACAACGGCGAGGTCTTTCCGCCGGCACCTGCAACACCGGGGAGTCTTGCAGACATTCTGCAAGGAGACCACTATGCCGAGGCTGCAGCAACTTTTGGCATCAGGCTCTCCGAGGCCCTCGACGCCGTGAAGCAGGCCGACCACACTGCCGCCGAGGCTTTGGCAACGGCATTCGGCCAACTCGCAGAGCTTCTGGGTCCTCCGGTCGCGGTTGTCAGTGACCCCATAGGCCTTCCCGGCAACCCCGCCGCACTGAGCAACTACTGGAACACCCTCTCCCCCAGTGAAAAAGACGCACTGGCGCTGCGCTATCCGGCAATCGGGAATCGAGACGGACTCCCCGCGCTTGACCGCGACTACTACAACCGGCGCTACTTGGAATCGATGCGCGAATCTTCGGCAAGTACCTACGCCGCCGTCGCCGCAGAGCTGCGGCCGGACATGTTCCTCCTGTCGGTGAGCCCCGACGGACACACCGCCATCGCACTCGGAAATCCCGATACCGCAGACAATGTCGCAACCCTGGTTCCCGGAACGGGGACCACCGTCGCCGGAATCGGCGGAGACCTTCAGAGAACCAGGGCGATGTACGACGCGGCCCGCGTGGCATCGCCCGGATCCGTCAACTCGGTCATTCTCTGGTCCGGATACGATTCGCCGCCAACCATTCCCGATGCGGGGCTCGACCGCTACGCCGATACTGCCGCACCCGCGCTGGACGCATTCCAGGACGGCTTACGCGCGTCCCACGACGGTCCTGCCTCGCACAACGTGGTCATCGGGCATTCCTACGGCAGCACCGTCATCGGCGCCGCCACCACCGACGGAGGCTCACTGAACGTCGACGATCTGGTCTTCGTCGCGAGCCCAGGTGTCGACGCGGAGCGCGTCGACGAATTGCGACTCGATACGACGGCGGAAGCCGATATGGGTGAACACGTCTACGCAACAACAGCATTCTGGGACCCCGTGCAGCTGATACCGAGAGCGCTCGGGATACACGGTTTCGATCCGGCCGACCCCACGTTCGGCGCCCAGGTATTCACGAGCGCACCAGGCTCACCGGGATTGGCAGTGCACAGCGACTACTGGAATGCAGAAAATCCGGCCCTGAAAACTCTGGGCCGGATCATCAGCGGGAAGTGAGCAGGAACTATCCGAGTTCACGCTTGAGGTTGTCCAGCACCGTAGCCTGAATGCGCTGCAAGCCCTTGGGCGCAAACGTCCGCTCGAAGAATCCGCCGATACCCGTAGCGCCCTGCCACTGAGTCAGCGTTGTCACGGTGGTACCCGTTCCGTTGGGGGCCACGGTCCACGTGGTCACCATGCTGGAATTGGCATCCTTCTCCGTGATGACGTTGCCCTCGACCGTGACCGTCGCCTTGACGTTGCGCGAACGCTTTTCCGTCGCCTTGAGGGTCCACTCCGCAACTGTTCCGTTGCCCTGGCCACCACTGAGCACCTTGTAGTCGAGGTACTGCTCCGACAGAATGCGCGGGCGCACCGTCTCGTAATCGGAGAGTGCCGCGAGCACCTGCTCCGGTGCATGTGGAACGACCGTCGAACTCATTGCGTTGACCTGACCCATTACCCGTACTACTCCTCAATTGACTACCTGCATGCTGCACAGACCCTTGTTTCCATACTGCCTGTTCCGGCCCGGTATCTCGACTATCGACCAGATCATGTGAGCTGGTTCACTATCGGTGCCGCGAATCCGCGACCGTTTGCAACAACTCGATCAAATTCCCGCAAATCGACCCCTACCGATGGCCCCCAGCAACCGCTAGGGATAGCGTCGAGGTTGTGACTCTCTCGTTCAATGGGGTAGTTCCGAAGTTTTCCAGGATCCGGGCAGGTAAGCGTCCGGGTTCCGACGGCGCGCGCGAAACCGGTTTTGCGCGGCACCGGGAAGGCGTTGCGCGACTTCTCGCGTCGTATCACGCGATACCCCCCGATGGTTCGGTCCGACTGGCCAAGAAGACCTCCAACCTGTTCCGGGCCCGTGCCAAGTCGTCGACTCCCGGCCTCGACGTCAGCGGGCTCACCGGTGTGATCGCCGTCGACCCGGTGGCGCGGACGGCAGACGTCGCCGGCATGTGCACGTACGAGGATCTTGTCGACGTCACGCTTGCGTACGGGCTCGCGCCACTTGTCGTGCCCCAGCTCAAGACCATCACGCTCGGTGGCGCCGTCACCGGGTTGGGAATCGAATCCACGTCCTTCCGAAACGGATTGCCGCACGAATCCGTTCTGGAGATCGACATCCTCACCGGAAACGGCGAGATCGTCACCGCCACACCTGACGGTGAACACGCCGAACTGTTCTTCGGTTTCCCCAATTCCTACGGCACCCTCGGCTATTCCACGCGGCTCAAGATCAGCCTCGAACCGGTGAAAAAATATGTAGCCCTGCGCCATCTGCGTTTCGATTCATTGAAAGCACTCGAAACCACGATGGACCGCATCGTCACCGACCGGGAGTACGACGGCGTCGCGGTCGACTACCTCGACGGTGTCGTCTTTACCGATGCCGAGAGCTACCTCACGCTCGGAGTTCAGACCGACGACGATGGGCCGGTCAGCGACTACACGGGACAGAACATCTTCTACCGTTCGATCCAGCATCCGTCGCTGGTACATCCCAAAACCGATCGCCTCACCATCCGGGACTACCTGTGGCGCTGGGACACCGACTGGTTCTGGTGCTCGCGGGCCTTCGGAGCCCAGAACCCCAAGATCCGGCGCTTGTGGCCCAAGCAGTACCTCCGCAGCAGCTTCTACTGGAAACTGATCGCCCTCGACCACAAGTACGACATCGGCGATCGCCTCGAAAAGCGCAAGGGAAAGCCCCCACGTGAACGCGTCGTCCAGGACGTCGAGGTGCCCATCGAACGAACTGCGGATTTTGTCTCCTGGTTCCTCGACGAGATCCCGATCGAACCGCTGTGGTTGTGCCCGTTGCGTCTTCGCGAGCCCAGCCCTGCCGGAGCCTCCGCGGCACGGCCGTGGCCGCTGTACCCCCTCGAACCCAAGCGCACCTACGTCAATATCGGATTCTGGTCTTCGGTACCGATCGTTCCCGGTGAGCGCGAGGGAGCAGCAAACAGATTGATCGAGGACAAGGTCGGCGACTTCGACGGACACAAGTCCCTCTACTCGGACTCCTATTACTCGAAGGAAGACTTCGAGGCGCAGTACTACGGCGGCGACCGCTACCTGCACCTCAAGGATCGCTACGACCCCAATTCGCGTTTATTGGACCTATTTTCTAAGGCGGTGCAACGGAAATGACCACGTTCAAGGATTCCAAGAACCAAGAAAAGCTCTCCATCGCAGAGATTCTCGAGACGCTTTCCGACGGCATGCTGCCGCTTCGATTCACCGCCTACGACGGTAGTGCCGCCGGACCCGAGGATGCCGACTACGGCCTCCACCTCAAGTCGACCCGCGGAACCACCTATCTTGCAACAGCTCCCGGCGATCTCGGCATGGCACGCGCCTACGTCTCCGGCGACCTCGAAGCCGAGGGTGTTCATCCCGGCGACCCGTACGAGATCCTCCGCGTCATGGGCGACGAATTACACCTCAAGCGCCCCTCCGCACTGACGCTTGCCAGCATCACCCGCTCCCTCGGCTGGGATTTGTTGCGTCCCATCGCGCCGCCGCCGCAGGAACACCTTCCCCGCTGGCGCCGCGTCGCAGAAGGACTGCGGCACTCCAAATCTCGTGACGCCGAAGTCATCCATCACCACTACGACGTCTCCAACACTTTCTACGAGTACGTCCTCGGCCCCTCGATGACCTACACCTGCGCGACCTACGAGAACGCCGAACAGACTCTCGAGCAGGCACAGGAGAACAAGTACCGCTTGGTGTTCGAGAAGCTCGGACTCCAAGCAGGCGACCGCCTCCTCGACATCGGCTGCGGTTGGGGTTCGATGGTCCGCTACGCCGCCCGCCGCGGCGTCAAGGTGATCGGCGTGACCCTGTCCCGCGAACAAGCCGACTGGGCACAGAAAGCCATCGAGGACGAGGGGCTCGCCGACCTCGCCCAGGTTCGTTTCTCCGACTATCGCGACGTTGCCGAATCCGGGTTCGATGCAATCTCTTCCATCGGACTGACCGAACACATCGGCGTCGGGAACTACCCGGCGTACTTCGAATTCCTCAAGAGCAAACTTCGCGAAGGTGGGCGTCTGCTCAACCACTGCATCACCCGACCGGACAATCGCAGCAGCGCAAAGGCCGGCGGATTCATCGACCGGTACGTCTTCCCCGATGGGGAGCTCACCGGTTCCGGCCGCATCATCTCCGAGATCCAGAACGTGGGACTCGAAGTGCGGCACGAGGAGAACATCCGCGAGCACTACGCCCTGACCCTTGCGGCGTGGTGCCAGAATCTGGTCGACAACTGGGATGTCTGCGTCGCGGAGGTCGGTGAAGGTACCGCTCGCGTGTGGGGCCTCTACATGGCCGGCTCACGCCTGGGCTTCGAGCGCAATGTCGTTCAGCTGCACCAGGTTCTGGCCGTCAAACTCGGCGCCAAGGGCGAGGCACATGTGCCGTTGCGCCCGTGGTGGAAGGGGTAGGGGCCTTCGGCTCCTGTGTGCTTTTCTCTCCCCAGAACTGAGCGAACGTACCTTTCAGCGCGTTAGATGCGCCGAAAGGTACGTTCGCTCTTTCAGGTGGGTCTGAATCAGCCCTTCAGCGACGCCGGCGGCGTGAACCGCTCACCGTACTTGGCTGCCAATTCCTCGGCGCGAGCGACAAATCCGGCCTTGCCGCCCTCGTAGCCGGTGACGAACTGGCTGACGCCACCCGTCCAGGCCGGGTAGCCGATACCCATGATGGAGCCGATGTTGGCGTCGGCCGTCGTCATGAGGACACCTTCGTCGAAGCACTTGACGGTCTCGATGGCTTCGATGAAGAGCATGCGGTCGATGAGATCCTGAAGCGGCGCTTCCGTCGATCCCGACTTGAAGGCCTCACGCAGACCCGGCCACAGACCAGTGCGCTTGCCGTCTGCGTACTCGTAGAATCCGCCGCCGCCGAGACGACCGGTGCGACCACCGTCGACGAGGGTGTTGATGACGTCGCCTGCCGGATCTGCGGGCAATTCCTTGCCTTCGGCCTTGGCGGCATCCGCGCTTTCCTTGCGGATCTTCTGCATCAGGGTGAGGTTGAGCTCATCCGAAAGCTGCAGCGGCGCAGCCGGGTACCCTGCCTGCATACCGGCCTGCTCGATGGTGGCCGGCTCGATACCCTCGGCCAGCATGCCGATGGCTTCGTTGATGAACGTGCCGATGACGCGCGAGGTGAAGAAGCCGCGCGAGTCGTTGACCACGATCGGCGTCTTGCGGATGGCCTGGACGTAGTCGAATACGCGAGCCAATGCCTCGTCGGACGTCTTCTCGCCGCGGATGATCTCCACCAGCGGCATCTTGTCGACGGGCGAGAAGAAGTGGATGCCGATGAAATCTTCCTGGCGCTTCACACCGGTCGCTAGACCCGTGATGGGAAGCGTCGAGGTGTTGGAACCCAGTAGTGCGTTGGGCGCAACGATGTCCTCGATCTCCTGGAACACCTTGTGCTTGAGTTCCTGGCTCTCGAAAACTGCCTCGATGACGAAGTCGACGCCCGCAAAATCGGCCGGGTCAGCCGTCGGGGCGATCTTGGCAAGAAGTGCGTCGGACTTCTCCTGCGTGGTCTTGCCACGCGAAAGTGCCTTGGCTTCAATACCTTCGGAGTAAGCCTTGCCCTTGTTGGCAGCCTCGATGGTGACGTCCTTGAGGACCACCTCGAAGCCCGCCTTCGCGGACACGTAGGCAATGCCTGCACCCATCATGCCTGCACCGAGAACGCCGACCTTGGTGATCGGGGTCTTCCCGATACCGGCGGGACGTGAGCCGCCGCCGTTGATGGCCTGCAGGTCGAAGAAGAACGCCTGGATCATGTTCTTCGCAACACGACCCGTCACGAGGGACGTGAAGTAGCGAGCCTCGATGAGCATCGCGTTGTCGATGTCGACCTGCGAGCCCTCGACCGCTGCGGCCATGATGGCACGCGGAGCGGGCATGGGAGCACCCTTGAGCTGCTTACGCAGGTTCGCCGGGAACGCCGGAAGGTTGGCGGCAAAGGCCGGGGTGGACGGAGTTCCACCGGGGATCTTGTAGCCCTTCTTGTCCCAAGGCTGAACGCCGCCTTCGGGATTGGCCTTGATCCATGCCTTCGCGGCCGGAACCAGTTCCTCGACGGAACCGACGACCTCGTCGACGATGCCAACTTCCTTGGCCTCTACCGGTCCGCGCTGCTGACCCTGCAGGAGCAGGTTCAGGAGGGCGTTCTGCAGGCCGAGCAGACGGACGGTGCGCACGATGCCGCCGCCGCCGGGGAGCAGTCCGAGAGTGACCTCGGGCAGACCGATCTTGACGCCCTTGACGTCAGCGGCAATGCGGTAGTGCGTCGCGAGGGCAATTTCGAGGCCGCCGCCGAGCGCTGCACCGTTGATCGCGGAGACTACGGGCTTGCCGAGGGTCTCGAGTCGACGCAACGCCGCCTTGATGGTTCCGACCTCGGCGAAGATGTCGGGAGCCTGCTCTGGCCCGACCTTGATCATGTTCTTGAGGTCACCGCCCGCGAAGAACGTCTTCTTGGCCGAAGTGAGGACAACTCCGGTGATGGAGTCCTTCTCCTCGTACAAGCGGTCGACAGTGGCCTGCATCGACGCCTTGTACAGGTCGTTCATGGTGTTGGCGCCCTGGTTGGGGTCGTCCATGGTGAGCAGGACGATGCCGTCGGAGTCCTGCTCCCAGTTGATCATGTTGTTCTCGGTCACGCTGATTCGTCTCCTGTAGTCCGGTCGCGTCAGACGCGCTCGATGATGGTGGCAACGCCCATACCGCCGCCGATGCACAGCGTGACGAGAGCACGCTTGCCACCGCGACGCTCGAGTTCGTCGACCATCGTGCCGAGAATCATTGCGCCAGTGGCGCCGAGCGGGTGTCCCATGGCGATTGCGCCACCGTTGACGTTGAGCTTCTCGTCCGGAATGTTGAGGTCCTTCTGGAACTTCAGGACGACGGAGGCAAAAGCCTCGTTGATCTCGAACAGGTCGATGTCGTCAACCGTCAGGCCGGCCGCAGCCAGAACCTTCTTGGTTGCCGGCGTCGGGCCGGTGAGCATGATCGTGGAATCGGCACCGCTGGTCGCCGTCGCGACGACGCGGGCACGCGGGGTCAAATTCATTGCCTGACCGGCACTCTCGGAGCCCACGAGCACCAGTGCGGCGCCGTCGACGATTCCCGAGCTGTTACCACCGTGGTGAACGTGGTTGATCTTCTCGACCCAGTGGTACTTCTGGAGCGCTACCGCGTCGAAGCCGCCGACCTCACCGACGACACTGAACGCGGGTGCAAGTCCGGCAAGGTTTGCCGCCGTGGTGCCCGGACGCATGTGCTCGTCGTTGTCGAGAACGGTGATGCCGTTGATGTCCTTGACCGGGACAACGGACTTGGCAAAGTATCCGCCGGTCCAAGCCTTCGCGGCCAGATCCTGCGAGCGGACGGCGTACGCGTCGACGTCGTCACGCGAGAAACCCTCGATGGTGGCGATGAGGTCTGCGCCGACGCCCTGCGGAACGAAGTAGTTGTCGTAGTTGGTGGCCGGGTCCAGTGCCCACGGTCCGCCGTCCGAGCCCATCGGGACCCTCGACATGGACTCGACGCCACCGGCGATCACGAGCTCGTCCCAACCGGAGCGAACCTTCTGGGCTGCCATGTTCACGGCTTCCAAACCGGACGCACAGAAGCGGTTGATCTGCACGCCACCGACGGTGTCAGGAAGCTTCGCGTCGTTGACAGCGATGCGCGCCATGTCGGCACCCTGATCGCCCACCGGCCCGACGATCCCGAGGATGAGATCGGAGATCCGGTCTTCGTCGAGATCGGGGAAGCGCACGCGCAGTTCCTGGATCAGACCCGTGACCAGCGAAATCGGCTTGACCGAGTGCAAAGACCCTGTCTTCTTGCCGCGGCCTCGCGGGGTACGGATGGCTTCATAAATGAATGCCTCTGTGGTCACTGTGAGGTGTTCCTTCCGTCTAATTCGTCGAACCGGCCTGCAGTCAGACCTCCGGTCCACCCACTGTAGAACGTGTTCCAAATTATTGGGAAGGACCAAAGCGATCGTGCTTGATGACCGAGAGGATCAGACGGGCCGCACCTACTCGAGCTTGCGTGCTCCCAGGACGTCCTTGAGCAGTTCCTTTGCCACTTCCTCCGGGTCGCGACGGGTTGTCGGATCGGCAGGTTGCGCAGCCTCCGCGAACATCTGCTTTTCTTCTTCCGGCGTTGCCGCGGCAGGTGTCGCTTCGTAGTCGACCTCGGGGGCCGGTCCAGGGTCGTCCGGGTAATCCGGAGCCTCGGGCGGCGGAATGTCGTCGGAACCGCGATCTGCGCCCTGCGGCCGCGATGTCGACGCAGGAGCCTTGGCCGCCCGCTCCTGACTTGGCCGCGAGAACCGTGGCGCTGCTGCCGGGCGCGCCGGAGCCTCGGCCGCCTTGGCTGCCGGACCCGAACCGGCCGGGACAACCGGTGCGCCCTCTTGGTACTCCACTTGCCAAGTACCACCGAACATTTCGGAAAGCACTTCACAGATAACCGCCGCATTGTGCGGCGAGGTGACACGCGCACCGAGCACCGGAGTGACATGCGCAATCACCAACACATGGCCACGCACATCGTGAACCGTCGCGGCCGACAGCATGGCCGGTAGGACCTTGTTTCGCTCACCCACCTTGTTGCGCAACGTATTCCACGACTCGCGGAGCGTTTCGACGGTCGGGCCTGCCGAAGCTGGGGCCGCGACCGGTACCTCTTCCTCAACCGGAGTGGGCTCGGCCACCGGCTCGGCCACCGGCTCAGGCTCAGGCTCAGGCTCAGGCACGATCACAGGTTCTGGCGCAGCCTCAGCTACCGGCGCGGTCTCGACAACCGGCGCAGGTACAGGTTCGGGTGCAGCCTCGACAACCGGCGCAGGCGCGGGTTCCGGCGCGGCCTCGACTACAGGTGCGGGCGGCACAACCTCCGGCTCTGCTTTGCGCTGCGACGGACGCTGGAACTTGGACTCCACTGGAGGCTCTGGGGACGGCGTCGGCGCAGCATGCACTGCCGGCGGAGCCGTACTCGAAGCAGCAACAACGGACCCTACCGGCGCGAAACCTGCTGCCGGGATACCTCTTTCGACCTTTTCCAACCGCTGAAGCAGAGCCGATTCGGAATCCGACGCCGATGGCAGCAGCATCCTCGCGCACATCACTTCGAGCAACAGACGAGGTGCGGTGGCGCCGCGCATTTCACCCAGCCCGGCGTGGACGGTCTCGGCAAAACGCGTCAGGGTGGCCGGTCCGACGTTCTGAATCTGTTCACGCATGGTGACCAGTTCGGCTTCGGGTGCGTCGACCAATCCTGTTTCGGCAGCGTCGGGAACTGCTTGCATCAGGATGAGATCGCGGAGGCGTTCGAGGAGGTCGAGTGCAAATCGACGGGGATCGTGGCCGGCGTCCATGACACGTTCGACGGTTCCGAACAGCGCGGCACCGTTACCGGCGGACAGTGCGTCCACGGCCTCGTCGATGAGGGCCACGTCGGTAACGCCGAGAAGTGAGAGAGCCCGCGGGTAGGTGACGCCTTCGTCGCCGGCTCCGGCCAGGAGCTGATCGAGAACGCTGAGAGAGTCACGCGGCGATCCGCCACCGGCCTTGATGACCAATGGGTACACCGCCGGCTCGACAGCGACGTTCTCTTGCGCACACACGTTCTCGAGGAGCCCGCGCATCGTGGACGGCGCGAGAAGCCGGAACGGATAGTGGTGCGTACGCGACCGAATGGTCGGAAGGACCTTTTCGGGTTCCGTGGTCGCGAAGACGAAGATGAGATGCTCGGGCGGCTCTTCCACGATCTTGAGGAGTGCGTTGAAACCCGCCGCCGTGACCATGTGGGCCTCGTCGATGATGAAGATGCGGTAGTTCGACTCGGCCGGCGCGTAGAAGGCTTTGTCGCGAAGCTCACGGGTGTCGTCGACACCACCGTGACTCGCGGCGTCGAGTTCGGTGACATCGACGTTGCCGGAACCGCCAGGACCGAGCGCGATACAGGAGTTGCACACTCCACACGGCGTCGACGTCGGGCCTTCCTTGCAGTTCAGTGAGCGCGCCAGAATGCGAGCTGACGACGTCTTTCCGCAGCCACGGGGGCCGGAGAACAGATAGGCATGGTTGATGCGCCCTGCGTCGAGGGCGGTGCTCAGTGGTGCGGTGACATGTTCCTGCCCCACCACCTCGGCGAAGGACGCCGGTCGATACTTCCGGTACAGGGCCACGCGCAAAGACTACCGGCGAGGTACGACAGCTCGCCCGGTGCGGGTGCAACGCCCAGACGGATACGAAACATGTTCGCAACATGGTCGCAGCGCAGTGGAAACCACACGCACCCATCGTGGATGCCGAGCATGCGGACAGGTCCGCATGTGGGAGGAGAAAACTGTGCCCGCCACCATCGACGCCGGAGCAACCGCCTGGTTGCTCATCAGCACCGCACTCGTTCTACTGATGACTCCAGGCCTTGCCTTGTTCTACGGCGGCATGGTCCGCTCGACCGGCGTACTGAACATGATCATGATGAGCTTCGTCTCCATCGCGCTTGTCACCGTGGCCTGGCTGTTCGTGGGTTACAGCCTCGTATTCGGTGACGATCACGGCGGCATCATCGGCGGACTCGAACACCTCGGGATGGCAGGTATCGACCCGTCGACCGTGCACGGGAACGTTCCGGAAGTGCTGTTCGCGACCTTCCAACTGACGTTCGCCATCCTGACCGCAGCACTGATCAGTGGCGCCATCGCAGACCGGGCAAAGTTTTCCGCCTGGATGATCTTCGTCCCGATCTGGTCCCTCCTCGTCTACGCACCGGTCGCTCACTGGGTGTGGAATCCGGACGGTTGGCTGGCTCGAATGGGAGCCCTCGACTACGCGGGCGGCTTGGTCGTCGAGATCGTCTCCGGCGCGTCGGGCCTCGCTCTGGCTCTGGTCCTCGGTCAGCGCATGGGATTCAAAGCCGAGTCGATGCGTCCGCACAACCTTCCCTTCGTCCTGCTCGGCGTCGGCCTGCTGTGGTTCGGGTGGTTCGGTTTCAACGCCGGTTCCGCTCTTGCCGCCGACGGTATGGCCGCGCAGATCTTCCTCAACACCCTCGTCGCCGGTTGCACCGGTCTGTTGGGCTGGCTGTTCGTCGAGCAGAACCGCGACGGCCATCCCACGACCTTCGGCGCCGCGTCCGGCGTCGTTGCCGGCCTTGTGGCAATCACGCCGTCCTGCGGAACCGTCAATATGTTCGGGGCCGTGGTCATCGGACTGATCGCCGGCATCGTCTGCTCCTATGCCGTTGGCTGGAAGCACAAGCTCGGCTACGACGACTCCCTCGACGTGGTCGGCGTGCACCTCGTCGGCGGCATCATCGGATCCTTGTTGATCGGACTCCTCGCGACGGCCGTCATGACCGGCGGCCCTGAAGGACTCTTCTACGGTGGCGGTCTTGCACAGCTCGGCAAGCAGTTTGTCGGTGTTGTCGTCGTCGCGCTCTATGCCTTCGGTGTCACCTACGGCCTCGGCAAGCTGATCGATCGAACCTTCGGCTTCCGCATCTCGCGCGAAGACGAGGCCCGCGGAATCGACGTCGCACTGCACGCCGAGTCCGCCTACGAGCACGGCGTCCTCGGACACGGTCCGATCGGCGGCCAGAACCCCAGTCCGTTCCTTCAGCGTCAGCGAGAGGAACGTGGGGAACGAGAACGCGATCGGGACTGAAGGCAGGGGTCAGCGGGGATCACCGCCTGCACAAGGCTCGTAGACCGAACTCGCGAAATCCGGGACGGTAGGTGCCGGCGAACCAGCGAGGGGCGCCTGCTCTTCCCATGATTCCTTGGTGATGGTCATCGGCAGGTAGGCGTCCTTCAACGCTTCCCAGGCCGCAGTTCCCGCCTCCGGAGCCACGCCGGTCAGCTCTGCCATCCACTTCCCCATCACGGCGGCGTTTTGCGGATCCTGCGAGAAATCGTAGGTGTCCCACATCGCCTTGCAGTAATTCATGACGTCATTCGGACGCTCTGCGATCGTGCTGCAGGACGCGGTGGGATAACCGTGATTGAGACCCGACAGCGCATTGCCGGGCTTACCGATGATGTCCGTGACACGCACGAACTCGGATTCGGAGAGCTGCGACGCCATGGTGGGACCGTAGTAGAGGACGTCGACCTGTTTGGCCTTGAACGCCGCGATTGCGGTGGCCGGCGCTCCGACTCCGACAAAAGTTATGTCCTTGGCCGGATCCATACCCGCCTCTTGTGCCATCTGGCTGATCCACAATTCCATTCCTGCGCCACGGGCTGTCACGCCGATCGTTTTGCCTTTGATGCTTGCCATCGTGGTGTCGGGATCGGTGGGGTCACCGGCAATCTCGGTTCCCGGTTGCGCGATCACATCCATCGTGTTGCCCACCAGAGAGCCAAGAGCTTTCACGCATGCGCCCTTCTCGATCGCCGGCCACAGCATCGCCGGCACCAACGAACCGACCGTGAGGTCGTTGGAGATGACCGCGGCGGCAACAGCATTGGTCAAGGCAGGTGGATTCAATTCGACGTTGACTCCACGCTTGTCGAAGAACCCCTCGTTCTCGGCGACGACGGTAAGCAGGTCGGTGGGCACCCCCTGGGTGACTCCGATCCTCATGACGGAACCCTCTGCCGAAGCGGCATCACTCCCGCATGCTCCCAAAGTGAATGCGGCAACTGTCGTAGCGGCGATGAACATCGTCTTCGATGTCCGGAAACTTTGCGTGTTCAACTGATGTCCTCGAATACTCAAGTGGGTGACGGAATGTGGAGCCTGGACTAGATGACGACGCCGCCGTTGGCGCTGATCACCTGGCCGACGAGATAGTGGTTTTCACCGGCTAGGTAGAGCGCCAGGGACGCATATTCCTCAGGCTTTCCGAGCCGTCCGACCGGGATCATTTGATAGAGATTCTGCTTTTCCTCGTCGGTGGCATGTTCGAGGTAGGCCTCGAACGGCGGAGTGAGCACACCTCCGCACGCGATTGCGTTCACAAAGATGTTGGCGCCGGCTACATCCAGGGCGACAGTCTTGGTCAGGTTCGCTACGGCGGCCTTGCTCGCGGAGTAACCAGGACTGTGCATGCTTGCGGTGGATATACCGGCGACAGAGGAAATGTTGACGATCCGGCCGTACTGCTGAGGTTCCATGTACTTCAGTGCCTCGCGGGTGCAGTAGAACAGGCCGTGCACGTTGACATCCCACCACCGGAGCCAGTCGTCATCATCGAGGCTGCTGGTAATTCCGACTGCGCGCCGAGGAACAGGTGTCGTGACGTACTCGTAGTGTTTGTTACGTCGAATCTCGTCGGCCGGCGAGGTCGGCACAATTGCCGCATTGTTCACGAGAATGTGGACGGTACCGAATCTCTCTGCTGCAGCCGTGAACATTTCGGCCACTTCACTTTTCGACGAGACATCACAACGAACCGGAAGACTCTCGCGCCCCAAGCCCTCGATCTCGGCTGATACCGCTGCGAGTTTGTCACCCTGAACATCACACAGGACAAGGTTCGCGCCTTCCTCGGCCATCGCGAGTGCGATAACCCGGCCAAGACCTTGTCCGGCGCCCGTGACAACCGCAACCCGGTTGAGAAGTTTCATGCACAATCCCTTTCTCGAAGAAATACGTGCCGACAAAACGGTGTGGACAACAGGGTTTTCGGGCACCGAGCATGTCGCGGGGCAATGCTCGGCCCAATCGATGTGACGACCATCACGGTACAGTCGGCCCCGGCGACCGCATTGACAGATTGGGTCGATATCCTTGACAACATGGGACAACACGTCGAGAGTTCGGGCCGTCGATGCTGAGGCTACGTAGTGCTGTCTTGAACGGATATGTCGAAGTGGCACAGTCGGTTGGACTGAATCCTCACCCCTTGATGCGGGTTGCCGGGATCGACCCCGCCTCGTTTGCCGCGACGCAGGGATGGATCGCAGCGAAGTCTGTGAGTGAGCTGCTCGAACTCTCCGCATCACAATCGGGCCGTGACGATTTCGGCCTCAGAATGTCCCTTGACCGCGGTGTGTCGAACCTCGGTCCGGTGGGCCTGATCGCACGCGAGGAGCCCGACGTACGGAGCGCGCTCGGAATCGTATTGCGCCACATGAAATTACACAACGAAGCAATCCGTCTCGATTTGACAGAATCTCGCGGCCTGGCCACGATTCGAGTGACGCCGATGGACGGGATGATCCTGGGACAGCAATCGGTGGATCTGGTTGTCGCGTCGACCCTACGAGTCCTGTGCGATTTCCTGCCCGACGAATGGCTACCGATATCCACCTGTTTCACACACGCTGCGCCCGCCGACGACGAGATGCACATTCGCATCTTCGGCCCGTCCATCCACTTCGATCACGAGATCGACGGAATCATCATTGCAACAAGCGATTTGGATGCACCAAATCGACTGTCCAACCCCGTACTGCGTCCGTTCGCCCAAGAGTATCTCGGACTACTCGCACCGCCGGAGAACCCGTCCCTGGCCGGACAGGTCCGAGACCTGATCGCCACACTGCTACCGACAGAGCATTGCTCGGTGACGCGTATCGCGCGCAGTCTGGGGATGGACAGGCGGACATTGCATCGGCGACTAGCGCAGTCGGGTGAGACGTACTCGTCGATCCTGGATGCGGTGCGACGCGATCACGCCACCTTGTCGATCGAGCGCGGGGATCGCTCCCTCACCGAAATCTCGGTGGAACTCGGGTTTTCCGAATTGAGCGCGTTCTCGAGGTGGTTCCGCCAACAGTTCGGGTGCAGTCCGAAGGCCTGGCCGCAACAGTAACTCTGGGCCGTTCACCGACTGCTTCGATGATGTCCGAGGTAGGCAATAGTGGACCGACTGGCGGTACAGCCGTCAGCCAACTGGAGCAATCGGTGTCGACCGAACCTTCTCGATGAACTCGCGGGTTTCCTCGGCATCGCGCGGACGGTAGAGGCGCATGCCGTAATAGAACTTCTGCCCCTCCGTCGCGCGGATGACGTTCGGCTTGTTCGCCACGCGGTCGTCGCCGAACCAGATGCTGATGGTGCCGTCGTCGTTGCGAACCAGTTCGCTGTCGGACAGGCCAGGTCGGTCGACGTCGAGCCAGCCCATCCCGTCGTACTTGATCACCGAGAAGTATCCGTTGCGCTCGTAGTCCAGCGGCGGAACAGCAAAGGTCCACACATCCACACCGGTGGATGTGGCCACCGCCTGGAAGTATTGGGCATCCTCGGGCGGCAGACCACCCCAGCCCAGGCGGGCGCCCAACAGGTGCTGGTAAGAATCCGTACTGACGGGGGTACCGAAGCCCTTGGAGAAGTCCGCCTCGGCGGCATGAGTTTCCAGCTCGGCGCCGACCGACTTGCGGGTGTCCTCGTCGAACTCCCGGCCTCGGTACGGATTGGACGTCGCGGCGGTGATCCGGCGTGCGTCCTGCAACTCGTGGGCGCGGGCGAGCCCGCCCCCGGTCGCGGTGCGGCCCGCCACATACACATGAGTGCCGGTGGACAGGTCGGCGTTGCGCACTGTCAAAATCTCACCGGGGTAGATGACACCGACGACGTAATGGTTCTCGTCGATGATCTCGGCCACCTGGTATTCGCTGGACGGCGCGAGCGAGAAGGTGGCTTCCTCGGTCACGTCGACGACGGCGAAGGAGTAGATCAGGTCCACGTTCGACCGGATCACGACCTGGGTTTCGACGTTCACCGGCACCCTGGAGTGAAAGTACCTGTTGACGGGGGCCTTGGTGAGCTGCTCCCGGAAGTAGTGCGCGGTTTCAGCCTCGACGAAGTTGTCTCGGGTTACGATCTCGGCCACGGGGCGTCCCTTCTCGAATCAACAGATCAACGACGACGCTAATCGCCCGTGGAACCGCTGCCTTCGCCCGCCGCGGGTGAATACACTGGCTGCGATATCTGCCCGCCCTGCATCATCGGCCGAGTTAGGTCGAGCCCGCATCCCTGGAGAACCCTTTCGTGTCAGGGCGTGACCGACGCCTTCGCTGTGGACGGTTCAGCGCACTCTGGCGATCCCTCGCCCATCCGATCGCGACGATGTGCATGATCGACCGCCACACCTCTGCCCTGTCACGTGTGTTCGCGACAGGGCCTTCTCACTGGCGGGGTCAACTAATCAATCACGGCTGCCTTACGGGCCAACCGCCGCGCGTGCTCGCTGCGCGAGAATCAGTGCGAGTTCAGCGTTGCGCGCAACTCCCCCAACATGTCACGGAACTCCTTGCTGCTTTCCAGACCGGCCTCATCTCGAGGTCGATCCATCTCGATCTTCATGTCCACCACAACCTCACCGGCGCGCATGGCAACTA
This sequence comes from Rhodococcus sp. IEGM 1366, assembly GCF_033142425.1. Classification (NCBI taxonomy): domain Bacteria; kingdom Bacillati; phylum Actinomycetota; class Actinomycetes; order Mycobacteriales; family Nocardiaceae; genus Rhodococcus; species Rhodococcus sp. IEGM 1366. The sequence goes on along the minus strand of NZ_JAWLRZ010000001.1, from coordinate 1,079,239 downwards.
CCCGATCCGCGATGAGCAATGCCTCGTTCAGATCGTGTGTCACGAAAACCACGGTCTGCCGTTCCTGGCTCCACACATCAAGGAATTCGTCACGTACCACGTCGCGGGTCTGCGCATCCAGCGCCGAGAACGGCTCATCCATGAGGATCAATGCCGGCTTCATCACCCACGTCCGGGCGAGGGCCGCACGCTGACGCATGCCCTGCGACAGTTGCCACGGGTACCGGTCCGCTGCAGCCTCGAGCCCGACTCTGCGCAGCATCTCCATCGACCGCTCACGCCGCTCGGTCTTTCCGACATGCGCAAGCTCCATACCGAGCTCCACATTCTGTCTGGCCGTTCGCCACGGATACAGCGCGTCACGGGCGAACATGTATCCCATTTCCGAACGCGCCTGCGCCGGGCTGGTGCCAAGCACCGAGACGGAGCCGGTGGTCGGATGAATCAATCCCCCCATCAGATTCAGAGCTGTTGTCTTTCCGCAGCCACTGTGGCCTACCAGCACCAACAGCTCACCCCGCTTTCCGGTGAGCGAGAGATCTCGAACTCCGGAGAAGGTGCTCGCGCCAGATGGCGTGTAATCCAATGTTGCAGAACGAATCTCGAACGCGGGGCCTTCGACTACGACGGCGTTGTCGGTTCCCACGGCTTTCACTCCTGTATACGTCATCATGCGTCCTGCGGGGGTTGCCAACGAAGAATCGACTTCTCGATACGCCCGGCGGCAGCGTTGAACACTGCGGCGATCACTGCAAGAACGATCAGGGCGGCGTACACCGTCCCGAGGTCGAACGCAGCCGAGGATGCCGAGATCTGCTGCCCCAAGCCACTTGTCGAGGCGATGAGTTCTGCGCCCACTACGCCGAGGAGCGAGTAGATCAGGCCTAGCCGAAGACCGGCGAAGATGGACGGCACGGCCACCGGCAAGAGCACCTTGTAGAAGCGCTGCCACTTACTCGCTCCCATGACCACGGACAGCCGAAGCAATTCCGAGTCGGCACTCGATACACCGGCCCTGGTATTGATGGTGATGATGAAGACAACCAGCGTGAATGCCAGGACGATTTTCGAGGTCGAACCGATACCGAAGTAGATGACGAACACCGGGGCAAGAGCAATGCGCGGCATCGCATTGATCGCGTCCAGGAACGGAGAAACCACGGCCTCGACGCTCGGCGCCAGCGCGAGCCCGATGCCCGCGGCAATACCGATCACCGCGCTCAGAATCAATGCGATGAAGGCCGCAGACACCGTCGACCACAGGTCAGGCCAGAAGGTGCCTTTCTCCTGCCAAGCTAGAAAGGCCTCCCACACGAGCTTCGGGTTCGACACCACCAGCTTGTTCTCACCGGCGTAGTTGTAGCTGATCTGCCAGGCGGCCAGTATCGCGATCAGTAGCGCTATCTGCACCGCGAGTAATGATCCGCCGGAAAGTTTGGCCTTGGCGCCGGTAGCGCCGACAACAACTTTCTTACCCTTCGGCTTCTTTTCCTCTGGTGGGACAGGTTGAAGTACCGGGTCGACGCGCGTCGTCGCGACGGCAGCGGGAGGGGTCATCGCGGATCACCACCCGTGCACGGTTCGTAGACCGAGCTGGCGAAATCCGGCGCAACGGGAGCCGGCGAACCAGCCAACTCGGCTTGCGCTTCCCACGATTCCTGCGTGATGGTCATCGGCAGATACGTCGATTTCAGTGCGTCCCAGGCTGCCGGTCCCCCGGCAGGCGAGACACCGATCAGCTCGGACATCCATTTGCCCATCGCCGCAGCATTTTTGGGATCCTGCGCAAAATCGTAGGTGTCCCACATCGCCTTGCAGTAGTTCAACAAGTCGTTCGGGCGTTGCTCGATCGTGTTGCAGGACGCCGAGGGATATCCCTGAACAAGCGAGGAAAGCGCATTCCCGGGCTTGCCGATAATGTCCGTCACGCGCACTACTTCGGATTCGGGCAACTGCTCGGCCATAGTGGGGCCGTAGTAGAGAACGTCAACCTGCTTGGCCTTGAACGCCTGGATTGCTGTGGCCGGCGCTCCGACTCCCACGAACGTGACGTCCTTGGCCGGGTCCAGACCGGCATCGTTGAGCAGCTGCGTAATCCACAGTTCCATGCCGGATCCACGGGAAGTGACACCGATGGTCTTTCCTTTGATGCTCGCCATAGTGGTGTTGGGATCGGTGGGGTCACCGGCGATCTCGGTGCCCGGCTGCGCAATCACATCCATCGTGTTTCCCAGCGTGGAGCCCAAAGCCTTTGCACAAGCACCCTTGTCGATTGCCGGCCACAAGGTCCCGGGCACCATGGTCCCGACAGTGATGTCGTTCGAAATGACGGCGGCGGAGAGGGCGGTGGTCAAGGAGGGAGGCATCAGTTCGACGTTGACCCCACGCTTGTCGAAGAAACCCTCGTTTTCAGCAACGACGGTGAGCAGATCGCCTGGCACTCCCTGAGTGATTCCGATCTTCATGACAGAGCCGTCGGCAGAGGCAGAATCACTGCCGCAGGCACCCATACTGAATGCGGTCGCTGTAGTGGCGGCGATGACCGCCGCCTTCCGTGCCCAAGAACGTTGTGAACTCATCTGACTTTTCTCATACCCTTTAGTGTCTTGTGAAGGTAGTCGCTACGAACCGGTATGCGAGCCAACACAATTGGTGCGCGCAAAATGCGCCGGCGGCTGTACTGAGCGTGTCCGGGGCACGGCAGTACTGGCGCGCCCCGGACAAAACATGCAGGTTGACGAAAAATCAGGCGTGGTGGGTGAAACCCAACTGACCCGGCCGACGATTCGGCGCATAACCCAACCTCGCCAACGTCTCATCGGTATCGGCATACCTCTGACCGATCCGATAAATATCGCGAGCTTCCTTACCCGTCGCCACCTCACGGCCCAACTCACCCGCAATACGCACCAACTGCTCGATCTGCTGCACCGACGTCATCTTCTCGCCCTTACGGCCCCAAATCGTGTCCTCGTTACCGCACCGCGCATGCAACCCCATCGCGATCGCCATCGTGTTCACCGGCAACACACTGCGCATCAACGTCTCGAGCGTCAGACACGCACCATCAGGAACCCGCGAAACGAAATTCATCATGTTGTACGGATTCGGACCGTCGAACCCACCACCGATCGCCACCCACGTCAAATTCACCGGACCCGTGTAGATCCCCCGGCGGATCAACCGCTCCACCGTCTCGAGCTGCGGAATACTCGAGAGCTGGAAATGCGGCTGAATACCCGCCTCCTGCAACCGACGCAAATGCTCCGCCACCCACTCCGGACCCGCCGGAACCGTCATCTCCCGATACGTATTCGCCAACTCCGGACGCTCCATCGACGTCCCCGCAATATCATCCGGGGTCATCAACTCCATGATGTTCATCTGCGACGTGTTGATCGCAATCGTCACCTGATCCGGAGCCGGATCCAACGTCGCCAACATATGCCGCACATCATCGGAAAGCCACTTCGCATCCGCACCTTCACCTTCCGGCGCAAACGAAATCGACCCACCCACCTGCAAAATCATCTCCGGCACAGCCTCACGCAAACGACCCAACAACTCGTTGAACTTCGAAAGCCGCTTCGAACCCTTACCGTCAAGCTCACGAACATGAATATGCAACACCGTCGCACCCGCGTTGTAGCAATCCACCGCAGTCTGAACATGCTCGTCCATCGTCAACGGCAGATCCTCCGCAAAATCGTCCGGCTCCCACTCCGGACCATACGGCGCAACCGTAATCACAAGCTTCTCCTGAACCTCCGGGAACAAGGCGTCATCGTGAAAATGCATAACAAAACTCCAATCAGATGAGAGATGAGAAAGAAGGGGCGCTTCCCGAGACGACGTCAGTGTCAGCCCGCACCCGAAGGTCGTTGCATCACAACATGTATCGTCCCGTTCCACTCGAATGCCTGTGATTTGCCGCGCACTCGACCTTCCTGGTGATGGAGATCACGATAGCCGTGTCGAAGCAATCAAACTTGACGCATTGAGACAGGATTCTTGACCCTTGGGGCAGCCAAGGCCCGCATGACCCACTGAAATTACGAGTCCCGAAACGTCAATAGGCTTGTCCCATTATGTCAAATATCAATGGACCGATCCGGCTATCGTGACCCCGATACAAGAGTGTCGAGCGCCTCGTAGATCGCGCCGTCACAACGTAAATCGGGTTCCGCCCCCGGCGATCAACCACAGTGGCAGACCCGCGCCGGCGCTACGCCCCGAACATCACCAAACAACCCCGGAGACGGCAATGACCAACCCTTCCGCGAACGCCCCCTCAGTACCCACCGTCGTGATCGTGCCCGGCCTACGCGACCACGTCGACGAACACTGGCAGACTTTGCTGGAAAACAAGCTGGACCGGGTACGTAGCGTGCCTCCCCTCTCGGAGAACAAGCTCAGCCTGGCTGCCCGGATCGCAGCCCTCGACGCGGTGATCAGCGACATCGACGGACCGATCGTGCTTGTTGCCCACAGCGCCGGTGTCATGATCACCGTCCACTGGGCTCTACAGGCGAATCGCCCGATCGTGGGCGCGCTGCTGGCAACTCCCGCGGACCTGGAACGCCAACTACCCGAGGGTTATCCAGTGCTGGAGGATCTCAGCACCAACGGATGGTTGCCCATTCCCCGTCGCCAACTGCCGTTCCCGAGCATCGTCGCAGTGAGTTCGAACGACCCGCTGGCCGATCGGCTCCGGGTGGCCAACATGGCCGAGGTCTGGGGCAGCCGTCTGGTCGACCTCGGCGACGTCGGGCACCTGAATCCTGCCTCCGGGTACGGGGAATGGTCGCAGGCCGAGGAATTCATCGGCGAGCTGACCCAGGTGCGCGAAGACGTGGTCTCGCAAACGCTGACCTGAGCCCCCTCCCTACACTTCGAAGGACACGCAGCGATGCTCAATTTATCTGCATTACTGGAAGATTCGGCTCGGCGATACCCGGATCGAGACGCCGTCGTGCTCGGCGACGAGCGCCAGTCCTACGCGGAACTGAACCGCCATGCGAACAAGATCGCAAGCCTGCTCGTGGCCCGAGGCGTGCAACCCGGTGACAAGGTTGCGCTCTCCTGCCCGAACATCCCCGAGTTCCTCGCGGTGTACTACGGGATCCTCAAGGCTGGTGCAGTGGTGGTACCGCTCAACATCTTGCTGAAGGGCCGGGAGATTGCGTACCACCTCAACGACTCCGATGCGAAAGCCTACTTCTGTTTCGAAGGTGGCCCCGACCTGCCGATCGGCGAGTACGGCCTCGACGGGTTCCAGGGTGCTCCCGCGTGCAGTCACATGTTCCTGATCACTGCCGATCCGCAGGGGCCGTCGCAACTCGCGGACGTCCACACGGTTGCCCAGGCGATCGCTGCGACGCCAAACGAGTTCGAAACCGTGGTGCGAGAACCGGCGGATACAGCAGTGATTCTCTACACCAGCGGAACCACCGGAGCTCCGAAAGGCGCAGAGCTCACTCACTCCAACATGGTTCTCAACGCGCTCTGCGCCAATCGCCTCTTCGACAGCACCCCAACACAACTCGATACGTGCCTGATCACACTCCCACTGTTCCACTCCTTCGGCCAAACCGTCGCCATGAACTCCGCACTTTCCGTCGGCTCGACGCTGGTCCTGATGCCCCGGTTCGAGGCCGCCGCTGCGCTCGCGTTGATGGAGCAGGAAAACATCACGGTCTTTGCCGGCGTGCCCACTATGTACTGGGGTCTGCTCGGCGCGCTCGACGGAGGAAATGTGGATGTCGAGAAGATTGCGCGGAACATGCGCAAGGCGATCTCCGGCGGCGCAGCATTGCCCGTGGAGATTCTCACCCAGTTCAAGAGGCAGTTCGGCGTCCAGATCCTCGAAGGCTACGGGCTGTCCGAGTCTTCGCCGTTGGCACTGTTCAGCGACCCGGAGCGTGATCCTCGGCCGGGATCGATCGGAGTCCCGATCTGGGGTATCGAGGCGCGACTGGTGGACAAGCACTGGAACACCGTCACGGGCCAGGATCAAGTCGGTGAGATCGCTCTGCGCGGCCACAACGTCATGAAGGGCTACTACAACCGCCCCGACGCCACTGCCGAAGTCATGCATGACGGCTGGTTCCGCACCGGCGACTTGGCTCGCGTCGACGACGACGGCTTCTACTACATAGTGGATCGCGCGAAGGACCTGATCGTTCGCGGTGGATTCAACGTCTACCCTCGCGAAATCGAAGAAGTCCTCGTGACCCACGACGCCGTTTCGCTCGCCGCCGTCGTCGGGTTGCCCGACGAGAGACATGGCGAGGAGATCAAGGCGTTTGTCATCCTCCACCCGGCAGCGCAGATCACGGCTGACGACCTGATCGCGTGGTCGAAAGAACAGATGGCCAGTTACAAGTACCCCCGCCACGTCGAGTTCGTCACCGAACTGCCGATGACCGCAACCGGGAAAATTCTCAAGCGCGAACTCGCGGCCGCCTCAACCGCCCGCTAGAACTGCTCGAATCGAACAACAAACGGAGGAATGATGACCGAGGACACCAACAGCTATCCAGTAGTCGAGGCGATGAAGGCCGGCGGCGGCTGGAATACGCTCTGGGACGGGTTGTACGACATGGACCCGAACTGGACCGAACTGTATATGAAAATGGCGATGGAGCCGTATCAGAGCGGTGTCCTCTCACCGAAAGTTGTTCAGCTGCTGTGTATCGCCGTCGACGCCTCCGCCACCCACATGTATGCACCGGGTACCAGGCGCCACATTCAGGCAGCCTTGGACATGGGGGTGACACCGCAGGAGATTCTCGAGGTCCTCAAGCTGGCGACCGTGGTGGGTATCCACTCGTGCAACATCGGCGTTCCGATCCTCGTCGAGGAGATGGAAGCACACAAGCAGCGTCAGTCGGATAACTGAATTTGGCAGTTCTTCTGTGCCACAACATCAGCTGACAGACGAATGGGCACCTACTCGCAAATAGCGGGTAGGTGCCCATTCGAGTTGCAATGCCGGATCAAGCATCCATTGCAGGCGCTTTCTGAAGATTCTCCAGACGACGAATACCGGCCGGGTACGCACGCTTGCCCGCAATAAAGGCAACCACGGCGGCAATGTAGACCAAGGGTGAAAGCTGCAGCGCTCTCAGGAGTCCGAGATGATCGGCAAGAATGCCGATGACAAAGGGACCGAGCGCCAGTCCGAGCAGGTTGTTGGCGACCGTCAGCGTTCCCATGGCCGATGCGCGGATCGAATGATGCGTGAGGTTGGCGACCATCGCCGCTGTCGGACCCGAACAGCCGGCAGAGAAGAATGCGCCGATTCCCAGAAGTACGAGTTGCGCTGTGCCCGTGCCTAACCGGAGACCGATACCCAAGGACACCAGGGAGATCACACAGTAGACGATCGCCGTAGTCCACTTCTTTGCCGAGTTGTCATGGCTGAACCGGTCGGTGATGAATCCGCAGACCACCATACCGCTGCCGACCAGGAGAACGAACACCGAAGCCATGACTCCGGCCTTGTCCGGCGCAAGATCGTAGTAGCGGTTGAAGAAACTCGGCAACCACGCCAGAAGCACAGCGGCAGTGAACATCTGCAGCCCGCCACCGATATAGGCGAACAGCACCGCCGGATTGGTGAACAATGTCGATACCGGCGCCCGGTACCCATCCGGTTCCACTGCGGCGCCGGCAGAACCCTCGACGGCGTGAGCGGCCAACTTCTTCTCGGTAACCAGAGCGCGGAACAGCGCAACGAGGATGAGACCGAAGATCGCCATCGCGGCAAAGGACCAACGCCAACTGAACTGAACGGCGATGAACCCACCGATCGCAACACCGATCACCGAACCGAACGAACCACCGGCCATGAAGGCACCGGCCAGCATTGCATGCACTCGCGGTGCAAACACGCTGAGCACCACGGCAATACCGACACTGCCGTATGCGGCTTCACCGACACCGACGAGGAATCGCGCACCGAGCATCTGTTCATAGGACTGGGCAATCGCGCACAGCAGAGTAGCGACACTCCACAACACGGCCATCAGGATCAGGCTCTTGACGCGGCCCCAACGATCGGCCAGAAGTGAGAGCGGGAACGTCAGCAACCCGACCATCAGCGCGACAACACTGCTCAACGACGCCAAATGCGAATCGGAGAGATCCCAATCCGCTTTCAGGATCGGGAAAACCGCGCTCAGGACCTGTCTGGACATGTAGTCCGAGAGCAGGAGGCCGAAGGCCAGCGCAAAAACGATCCAGGGGTATATCTTTCGCCGTCCACCGCTGCTGCGTGCGGTGTCCACGCTGAGCGTGGAAGTAGCCTGTAATCCCATGATTCTCCTTGGAGCATTCGAGGAAGGAAGACGACGGCGGAACCCTGGTCGAGGTATAAGTTTCCGGAAATCGCCTGATGGACAAAATGTTCGGAAATTCTGTATCAACAAATTCTGGGGATGACTCGGGGGCATGAACTGTCTCAGCTCATGCCCCCTGAGAATTATTGTCAGGCGTGGTGGGTGAAACCCAACTGACCCGACCGACGATTCGGCGCATAACCCAACTTCGCCAACGTCTCATCGGTATCGGCATACCTCTGACCGATCCGATAAATATCGCGAGCTTCCTTACCCGTCGCCACCTCACGGCCCAACTCACCCGCAATACGCACCAACTGCTCGATCTGCTGCACCGACGTCATCTTCTCGCCCTTACGGCCCCAAATCGTGTCCTCGTTACCGCACCGCGCATGCAACCCCATCGCGATCGCCATCGTGTTCACCGGCAACACACTGCGCATCAACGTCTCGAGCGTCAGACACGCACCATCAGGAACCCGCGAAACGAAATTCATCATGTTGTACGGATTCGGACCGTCGAACCCACCACCGATCGCCACCCACGTCAAATTCACCGGACCCGTATAGATCCCCCGACGGATCAACCGCTCCACCGTCTCGAGCTGCGGAATACTCGAGAGCTGGAAATGCGGCTGAATACCCGCCTCCTGCAACCGACGCAAATGCTCCGCCACCCACTCCGGACCCGCCGGAACCGTCATCTCCCGATACGTATTCGCCAACTCCGGACGCTCCATCGACGTCCCCGCAATATCATCCGGGGTCATCAACTCCATGATGTTCATCTGCGACGTATTGATCGCAATCGTCACCTGATCCGGAGCCGGATCCAACGTCGCCAACATATGCCGCACATCATCGGAAAGCCACTTCGCATCCGCACCTTCACCTTCCGGCGCAAACGAAATCGACCCACCCACCTGCAAAATCATCTCCGGCACAGCCTCACGCAAACGACCCAACAACTCGTTGAACTTCGAAAGCCGCTTCGAACCCTTACCGTCAAGCTCACGAACATGAATATGCAACACCGTCGCACCCGCGTTGTAGCAATCCACCGCAGTCTGAACATGCTCGTCCATCGTCAACGGCAGATCCTCCGCAAAATCGTCCGGCTCCCACTCCGGACCATACGGCGCAACCGTAATCACAAGCTTCTCCTGAACCTCCGGGAACAGGGCATCATCGTGAAAATGCATAACAAAACTCCAATCAGATGAGAGCTGAGAAAGAAGGGGGGACGATCAGAACGGTGCGTCGCCGACTATTCCGGCGCGTTCCATCTTTCGAACTGCAGGCCAATAGTCCTGCACTGCATAGTGTTGCGTTGAACGGTTGTCCCAGATTGCGACGCTGTTCTCGGTCCAGCGCCACCGAACCTGATACTCGGGAATCTGGGCCTGGCTTGCGAGGTAGTTGAGCAAGTTACTCGAGCCAGGAGCGAAGTCGATGCCGTATCGAATGTTCTCCGGTGTGTGGTAATTGACGAGGTGCGTCGCAAACGAATTGACAAAAAGAATCTTCTCGCCGGTCTCGGGATGCGTTCGCACAACGGGATGTTCGGCGTCCGGAAAGCGCTCCTTGAGCTGATGGCGCTGTTCGATCGGCATCCTGGCACCGAAGCTCGACTCGATACTGTGCCGGGCTTTGAGGTCCTTGATCTGGTCCTTGATGCCGGCAGGCAGATTGTCGTATGCCAGTGCCATGTTCACCCAGATGGTGTCACCTCCGACGGGTGGTGTCTCCACACAGCGGAGTACGCATCCCATCGGTGGATTCACGCGCCACGTCGCGTCGCAGTGATAAGCATTCTCGAAATGCTCCGGCGGACTGTCGAGGTCTTTGTAGATGCGGACCAGCCCGGGATGGTCGGGATCGCTACCCAGCGCGGGATGATCCTCGAGGTCGCCGAAGCGTTGTGCCAGTTCTACGTGCTGCGCCCGGCTGAAGTCCTGGTCACGGAAGAACAGAACCTTGTGCTCGAGCAGGAGCGATTTGATTTCGGCGAACAAAGCGTCGTCGCGAGCGACAACGCCGAGGTCCACTCCGGACAGTTCGGCACCGATGGAGCAGGTCAGCTTCTCGACGGTGATCGACCTGGTGGCCGTATCAATCAGCGTTGCAGTGTTATTCATGACGATTCCCCTTTCGACGGATGGCGTCAGACGGTAAAGACGGAGGAACCGATACTGCGGCCGGATTCCAGATCGTGGTGCGCACGCACCGCATCTTCGAGTGCATACCGCTGATTGATTCCGATCTTGATCCGCCCCTCTTCGACGTGTGAGAAGAGCTCGGCGGCCAATTCGGCGCGCTCCGCCGGATCGGCGATGTAGTCGGCCAAGGCCGGTCGAGTGACAAAAAGAGATCCCTTGACCGCCAACTGCATTGCGTTGATCGGCGGCGTCGGCCCTGACGCGGTTCCGAAGCACACCATCAGCCCTCGGCGTGCCAAGGAGTCGAGTGAGACCTCGAACGTGGACTGCCCGATGCTGTCGTAGACAACCGGCACACCGACACCACCGGTGATCTCCTTTACCCGCGCAACAACATCCTCGCGGGTGTAGATGATGACCTCGTCGCACCCGTGCGCCAGGGCAACAGCTGCCTTCTCGTCTGTGGAAACAGTCCCGATCACCTTGATGCCCAGCAGCTTTGCCCACTGAGTGAAGATCAAACCAACTCCACCTGCAGCAGCGTGCAGCAGAACGGTATCCCCTGCCTTCAGCGGGTAGATGCGGCGCAGAAGGTAAGCCGCCGTGAGGCCGCGCATGGTCATCGCTGCTGCCGTCTCGAAATCGATACCGTCGGGCAACGCGATCAGGTCGGCAGCGGGCATGATGCGCTCGGTGCTGTACGCCCCGAGCGGACTGCCGGTGTAGGTCACCCGATCCCCCACACTGAAATCGGCAACACCCGCACCGACCGCCTCGATAGTTCCGGCACCCTCGACGCCCATACCGGCAGGCAATTGTGCAGGGTAGAGGCCACTTCTGAAGTATGTGTCGGCGAAGTTGAGTCCGACGGCGCCGTGGCGAATCCGGACCTCACCAGCCCCGGGCTGACCTACCTCGACCTCTTCCCAACGCATGACAGACGGGGTACCGATCTCGTGGAATCGAATGGCGTGTGCCACGATGCTCTCCAATTCTGTGGGCATACTCGACAAACTCGGTCGAGCTATGTTCGTACGCAACAACTTCCAGAAGTTACTTTCGACTCCGGGGTCGCGATCTGATGTGAACAACACTAGGTGAGATCCGGCTCACATGCTTAACTGTACGAGACACGCAGCACAACATTTCGGGACATTAAGTCAAGAACTAAGGAACCTCGTGAAGCCACTCGCCCGCTATGCGTCGCTCAACCGCTACGTCGACCTGTGTCGCTCGGTCCACATCGATGCCGTCGACCTGATGAGGAGCGTCGGCCTCGCTCCGGCAAGCCTGGCCAACCCCGATCAGTGGGTGCCAGCAGCCTCGATTGCCGCGCTCCTCGAACTGTCCGCAACGGAATCCGGGCGCGAAGATTTCGGCCTCCTCCTCGCCGAACTCCGCAGGCTGTCCAATCTCGGGCCGCTCAGCCTGGTCATCAGGGAAGAACCCGACGTCAGGAGCGCACTGGACGTCCTGATCCGGTACGAGCACACCTACAACGAGGCACTGCGCATCCGTCTCACCGAAGTCAGCGGATTGGCCACCCTGCGCATCGGCCTGGAAGTCGGCGATCCTGCCAATTCGAGGCCAACCGCAGACTCGGTCGACACCAGGCAGACCGTCGAACTCGCCGTCGGCGCGACCGTGCAGATCCTGCGGAGCTTTCTCGGGCCTGCCTGGCATCCGGTGAGCGTCGGATTCGCACACAGCGCTCCGCAAGACACCAGTACACATCGACGAATTCTCGGCAACGCGGTGGACTTCGATCACGAGTTCACCGGAATCGTGTTCTATGCGAGCGATCTAGACGCCCGCAACGAACTGGCCGATGAGTTACTTCGCCCATATGCACGAGCATTCCTCGACTCGCTTCCCGCCGCGGATTCCTCCGATACCCTCAGCCGTACAAGGGAATTGATCGAAGTTCTGCTCCCCACCGGACGATGCTCCGTCGAACATGTGGCTCGGAGCCTCGGCTTCGATCGGCGAACCCTGCACCGCCATCTAGCAGAATCGGGTGATACCTTCACGGCTGTTCTCAATTCGGTACGCAGTAGCCTCGCGCAACGCTTGGTGTCGAACCCACGCTATTCGTTGACCGACGTTGCCGTGCACCTCGGATTTTCTACTCAAGGCAGTTTCTCGCGGTGGTTTCGCACGCAGTTTTCGATGAGCCCCAGCGAATGGAAAGCCCAGCGCCAAGGGTGAGAACGATCAGCTGACCAGCACAACACCGACCAAGGCGATCAGGGCCACCCAGACCGTCGACAATGCAGCCAAAACGAATGGGCGCACTCCGACGCCGCGGATCACACTCAGTCGCACACCGAGCCCGAGGGCAAACATCGCAGCCGCCAACAATGCGGTTTGCACCGTCTTCGCCACGCCGAGAACCTCTTCCGGGAGAATCCCCGTTGAGCGCAGCCCCATGAATGCGATGAAGGCCAACGTGAACAGGGGCACCAGCGGTGGCCGCTTCACCTGGAGATTCGAATTGTCGGACATCGCACGTTGACGGATACTCAGGAACGCCATGACGGGCGCCAGCATCAGTACACGCGCGAGTTTTACGATGGTGGCAACACCCAATGCGGTGGCACCGAGAGCACTGCCGGCGGCAACAACCTGCGCAACCTCGTGAATCGACCCACCGGCCCACATGCCCGCGCCGACGTCATCGAGTCCGAAACTCCTCGCCAACAACGGAATTGTCGGAATCATCAACGTTCCGAAGATCACCACCAGCGCTACCGCAGTAAGTAACTCTTCTTCTTTTGCATTCACCACGCCATCCGCGGCGGCCACAGCCGCGGCGCCGCAGATCGAGAAGCCGCACGCAATCAGAATTCGCTGTGTCCACGACAGACCCAAAAGCTTTCCGGCATACATTGTTCCGGCGATGCCAAGAACAACGATCGCCACGACGACAGCGATCACACCCAAGCCGAGCCCGACGATGTCGCTGAACATCAACTGCAGACCGAGCAATGCGATTCCGATTCGCAGCAGTCGTTTAGACGAAAAAGTCAGTCCCGACTGGAATTTCGCAGGCAGGGTGACAGTATTCGCCACGATCGCGCCGGCGACGATGGCAATCAGCAGCGGACTGACAGCGGAAAAGAGCCGCCCGACCCCCAGCGCGATTGCCGCACCGACGGCGCACAGGGCCACTCCGGGCACGAGCGCAGTGATACTCGCCCACCGCCGCACAGGCGCCGGCGAGGCAACGGCCGGTTTGTCGACTACGGACTTCACATCGCTGTTCACTCGTCCAGAGTCCGTCAGAAATCATTGGTGCGGTAGCTCGATTTCTGCTATCACGGCATATCAGTACGATATGTCCGGGTAATTGGGTATAGCCTGAATGCATGACCCGACGCTGGCCGGACCTCACCACACTCGAGCTACTGGTCGGCGTCGATGATCACGGAAGCCTCAGCGCTGCAAGCCGTCTCGCGCATATCGCGCAACCCAACGCCAGCCGTGCGATCAAAGCGCTGGAACGCCAACTCGGTATGCCCCTGATCCACCGAAAATCGACCGGGGCGACGTTAACTCCGCAAGGCACCGTCATCGTCCATTGGGCCCGGCGTGTCCTGGCCAATTCGACACAGCTACTCGACGTGGCCGAAGGAATGCGGACCGAGCGATCGGCGGAGTTGACGGTCTGCGCCAGCATGACTGTTGCCGAACATCTGATTCCGGCTTGGCTGGGCACTTTTCGTGGGTTACACCCCGACGTCACAGTGCATCTGCAGGTCTACAACTCGACGCGTGTCATCGAAGCGATCGACGTGGGAATGTGCGATCTCGGATTTGTCGAATCCCCGACTGTGCCCAGGCACCTACACAGCATCACCGTCGCCCGCGATTCACTCGTAGTCGTTGTCGATCCCGATCACGCATGGGCGCGTCGGCGTAAACCTCTCACCATCGGCGAACTGGCCATGACGCCGTTGCTGGTCCGCGAGCCAGGATCCGGCACTCGGACCACTCTCGATGTTGCGCTTTCGGAGTACGAGCGCGCGACGCCCCTGCTCGAGCTCGGTAGCTCGGCCGCCATCCGCACCAGCGTCCTCGGCGGTGTCGGACCGGCAGTGCTGAGCACTCTTGCAGTCAGTGAGCAGGTGAAATCGGGTGACCTTCGGGTTGTCCAGGTGGACGGCCTCGACCTCGCCCGCACCTTGCGAGCCGTATGGCGGCCGCCGCGGCAGCTCGAAGGGCCGGCAGGCGACTTGGTGAAGCTGGTGCGGGCGAGTAGTACGCAGTTCGGCTGACTATTTTGCCTTTGCTACAGCCTTGGCGGCTTTCTTGAACTCGCGGACCTCGAGGAGCGTCTGCTCGTCGACCACGTCGGCTATGGACCGCCGTGACCCGTCGAGTCCGTAATCCCCGGCTGCTTCGCGCCAACCGTCAGGCTGGACGCCGATTTGTTTACCCAGCAGTGCCAAGAAGATTCGGGCCTTCTGATCGCCGTAGCCGGGCAGCGCCTTGAGTCGTTTGAGCACTTCCTTGCCGTTCGGATCACCCGACGTCCAGATCGCAGCGGTGTCACCGTCGTACTTTTCGACGATGAACTGGCACACGGATTGGATGCGTTCGCCCATCGACTTCGGGAAACGATGGACTGCCGGCGTCTGCGCGCAAATCTCGATGAACGCGTCCGTGTCCATCTCCGCGATGCGACGGACGTCGAGACCGTCCATGCGATCCGCGAGCTTCTTCGGCCCCAGAAATGCCGTCTCCATCGGAACCTGCTGGTCGAGCAACATTCCGAGCAACAAGGCCAACGGGTCCTCGGAGAGGAGAGCATCCGCTTCGGGGTCACCGACGAGATTCAGATGAAGTGCCATACATCCGATCCTGCCATGTCAGGCCGGTGTGTCTGCAGCTTCCAGATTCGGCACTGTCCATTTCTTCCAACCGAACACGATCAGCGTCATGGCAGCGGCCACGACAAACACCCACAGATAGACAGCCACCATGGCGATTCGCAGGTAGTCGGGCGAGGGCAACATAAACATTCCCATGCCGATAAAGCGGTCGGTACCCTGCATATCCGCCGCGGGTATCGGCCACGTGTGCGACCAGTTCAGGACGGGTAGGAGGAACACGATCGGCACGACCCAAGCCCAGATCTTCTTCGACGCCATCGCGTAGTGAGAAGCCAGGATCACCAGCGGAACAAACCACACCCAGTGGTGACCCCACGAGAAGGGGGACACGGTTGTGGCGGTGAGCCCGGTCATGGTCAGCCCGAGCAACTTCTGCCCCCTGCGGTGAGCCATCCACGCAGCTCCCAGCCCGAGACACACGGCCACCACGCTGCACCCGAGAACGAGCACCTTCGACGGCGTCGGCGTATGCGTCAACTGAGCGATCAAACCCGACACCGACTGATTACTCGGTGAGTCGGTACGTCCCACCCGATCGCTGTCGAAGAGCGTGCCGGTCCAGTAGGTCAACGCGTCGTTGTACATCACGATGAAACCCAAAGCCACCGTCGCGGCGAACGTGATCACCGCAGTCACCAAGGCGCGCCACTGCTTCGTGATGAACAGGTACGCCCAGAAGAACGCCGGAGTCAGTTTGACCCCCGCCGCGATCCCGGCGCCGATACCCCGAAGGCGACTTTTTTCGTCCCGGCCCAAATCCCACACGATCAACAGCAGCAGGAAAATGTTGATCTGCCCGAGCCACAGCGTCGTGCGTACCGGTTCCATGAACAGGAAAATGACCGTGGCCAACGCGCTCACCGCATACGTCTTAACGCCGAGGCGGTAGCCGAGATATTTCCAGCACAGCACGACCACCGCAAAAAGCGCGAGAACGTTGAGAACCGTCCACACGACGATCGCCTGTTGAAACGTGAGCACCGCCCACACCGTGAACAGGATCCCCGCGAACGGGGTGTACGTGAACATCATTCCCTGCAGAACCGGACCGTCGTACAACGGCAGTCCCTGCACCACAAAACTGCCGCCGTGGCGGTAGACGTCAAGATCGAGGAAATTGTGGAAAATGCCCCAATAGATCACATCCATCGGAACACCGAACAGAACCATCAGGACTGAAGCAACAGCAAGCACCACGAGAACGACAAAGCCGATCACACCGACCCGCATTATTCGCTGCGGAGTCGCCTGTCGTAATTCAGATGCCCCTGAACTCATCTCCACCACAGCACTTTCCGAAGCATTGACTGCACCCGCCACGTACAACCTCCGGATATGCGCCAATGTCAGGAACTGGTGCACCGAACGCTACAAGAGATGACCGACGCTCACGACTTGGGCGCGCCGTCACAGGCGACTCAGCTTTCGGTGAGACGCGATTCTGTTGCCGCCAACAGGACACACGTCGCGACACCGTCCATGGCTACCTCGAGATCCCCGAGTGAAGGGAAACTCGGGGCCAGACGAATGTTCCGATCATCCGGATCCGTGCTGTACGGGAAGGCAGAACCGGCCGCAGTGAGCGCAATACCGGCATTCTTCGCGAGTTCGATGACGCGCTTTGCCGTGCCGTCGACAACGTCGAGGCTGATGAAGTAGCCGCCCTTCGGCTCGGTCCACGACGCGACCTTCGACGCACCCAACCGATCCTCGAGGATCTTCAGAACCAACTCGAACTTGGGCGCGAGCAATTCGCGATGCTTCTCCATGTGTGCGCGAACGCCATCCGCATCACCGAAGAATCGCAAGTGGCGGAGCTGGTTGATCTTGTCCGGGCCGATACTCTTCTTACCGAGGTACTTCTGGTACCACGCAAGGTTCTCGGCAGAGGCACCGAAGAAACTGACGCCGGCACCGGCAAAGGTGATCTTGGACGTCGACGCGAACACCAGCGGACGGTTGGGATGTCCGGCTTCTGCAGCCATCGTCAGAACGTCGTACGACGGTGCGATCTCACCGAACAGTGGGTGAACCGCGTACGCGTTGTCCCAGTACAAACGGAAATCAGGCGCTGCGGCCGGCATCGACGCCAGCTCGGAGACGATTTCTTTCGAATACACCGCACCGGTCGGGTTGGCGTACACCGGAACAACCCACATCCCCTTGATCTGCGGATCCGCGGCAACCAGTTCCGCGATCTTCGCGACGTCAGGACCGTCGTGGTTCATCGGGATCGCGATCATCTCGATGCCCAACGACTCGGTGATCGCAAAGTGGCGGTCGTAACCCGGAGCCGGGCAGAGGAACTTGATCTTCTCTTCGCGCGCCCACGGCTGCGCCGAATCAGGAGTGCCGTGAAGAAGTGAGAACACCACGTTGTCGTGCATGATCTCGAGGCTCGCGTTGTTGCCGGCAAGAAGGTTGGCAACAGGAATGCCCAGCAGTTCACCGAAGATCGCACGCAGTTCCGGCAGCCCCGTCAAGCCACCGTAGTTGCGGCAGTCGGTGCCACTGCCGTCACGGAAATCACCGTCGCCCGGCAGCGCAAGCAACGCTGCGGAAAGGTCGAGTTGCTCAGGCGAAGGCTTACCGCGAGTCAGATCGAGGACGAGCTTCTGGGCCTGTAGCTGCGAGTACTTCGCGCTCTGACTCTCATGCTCGGAGGTGAGTTCTTCATGGCTCATCAACCCGATCTGGGTTTGGATAGGCATCCGGAGCGGCCTTTCACCGACGAGGCGGGGTCGGGATATGTGAAAAAAATAGAGGACCCCGCGCACCCGGCAGAGCCCGTTGACCCTTGCTGCCTTCCGGCCCTGGGGGAGTTCACAGGATGCGCGCCGCGCGGGATCCAATGAACAGTGTAGACGGCCTTCCGGAACCTTGGGACACCACCCGCCGCGTTTCGGCCGGCAGCCGAATTGCCGCCACATAACCGCAGGTCAGATACCCGTTTAACGCTTCAGTCGTTCTCTTGGGTATGCTTCTCCACGGAGGATTCGCCTAGTGGCCTATGGCGCTCGCCTGGAACGCGGGTTGGGTTAACGCCCTCAGGGGTTCAAATCCCCTATCCTCCGCCAAAGGAACCCCCTGTGAACTGCTGAGAAGCGGTTCACAGGGGGTTCTTTTTTGCCAGCGTTTTTTGCCGGGTTTCAGGCACGTCGCATGAACGAACCGCCGCCGAAGGGCGAGTCGTCGTCGACCGGTGCCCGGCCAGCTCGTCGCAGCAGATGAGTCTCGGGTACGGCCGGTTCCTGATTGAACGCCTCCATTGCCCTGGCGACGCGAGAGTCGCGAAGGAGAGGCGCGCGTAGTTCCTGCGCGGCCGCCGCTGCTGCCGCGCAGGCGGTTCGGTGGGACGCTGTGATCGCGGCGGAGAGTGCAGCGGCGCCGGCCCGGAGGCAACTTTCAGTCAGTTGCAGGTCGGTAATCGCACCGAACGCGTCGACCTCGACGCTGACGGCACCACCTCCGGCATCTGCGCGGGCGCGAACTTTCCCGACCTCGATGTCGACTTGGCGGGCAAGGACAGTCAACTCCGGAAACGAGGATGCGGGCCCGGTCATGGCTGATCGATCTGCACGGGCGCGTTCGGATGATCCGACGCTTCGGGTCGAGGGAAACACGGCGACGACCCGCTCAGGCCCGCTCCGCGTGGATGCTCGTCGAAGACCATCCGATATCCATCCGGCAAAATGGTTTCGGTGCTCGTCGTGTCCCCGGCGGAGTCGTACGTTCGAAACTTCCAGCCCCGCTCAGTCCACAGATTGCGGATCGTATCGCCGAAACGTGGAATGCTCGCAGCGTCAGAAGACTCGAGGAAATACGTCACGCCGTAGTCCACGGATGTGTCCTTCGACAGATTGCTGTCGTTGCACGGGACGGTGCCACCCGGGCTGAGGGTGACTTTTTTGTTCAGCTCGGAATACCGCGTCAGGTAGGCACCCGGCGGCAGTGCCGCGATCGTTTCGGTCAGATACTCGATCACCTTGGCCTGGGCCTGCGGGCGGGTCAGATTCATGTCGGCTTCCATCACTTTTCCGTTCTCCGTCGTCGTACACGCCGACAGCAGCACTACCACCGCGATACTGCTCGAGCCGAATGCTTTACGGCGTCGAGTTGCGTTGGTCATGGCGCTCCTAGTCCGGCGATCACGTGGCCCATACCGGCAAGAGCCGGATTGTTGTTTTTCCAGTACTCACTGTGCGCGGCCGGGCTGGGGAGCTCACCCAGCAGACCGGCGTCGATCCCGGTCCCGGGTGCGGATTCGACAACGGTGGCACCGAATCCGATCAATGGAAGATCGTTCGCGGGATTCGCGCCATGCGAGAGACTGCCGAACACGTCCCCAATCATCGGAACCGGATCATTGGCCGCGGCGGTGGCGTATACGTGGCCGCCGACATGTCCGGGATCGATGCCCTCGAGGGAGAGTCCCTCGACCCGGTCCATCCCCACTCCGGGGCTACCCACGAAAAACAGATCGTTCGCGTCGATCGATCGTCCGCCCGAGGCCGCAGCGCCGATCACGGTCGATCCGTAACTGTGTCCGATAACCGTGTTGTGCGAAGGCGTGCCGTCGTGGGATGCACGGAGACCGTCTTGGAACCGGTCCAGCGATCCGGCCCCACCATCGGCATACCCGTCGAGCCCTGCTTGCGGGATCGTTTGCGGCGCATCGTATCCGTACCAGGTCACCACGGAGGTCGATCCCTCGAGCCCCGCGAACCGTCGCTGGTATTCCGTCGAGTCCAACATCATTTGGGAGCGGTCGATGTCGCCGCCGATGGTTCCCAGGTGGCTGCCGGTGCCAGGTACGAACGTTGCGACGTTCGTCGCGGTGTCGGGATTATTCAGTGCCACGATGGCCCGACCTTTGTCGTCGACACCGAGCAGATACTTCTCCGAATCACCCTCCTCGGCGAGAGTGGGGTCGATCTGGTCGGCGAGGACGCCGTAACCGTCGAGACGCTGCTGCAGGTCCGCGCGTTGCTGCTGCCACCGCTCGTAGTCGCGGCGCGCCTGCTGGTCCGCCTCGTCCACGCTGCCCGCATCCGACGGAATGTTGCGACCCTTGGCCCAATCGGGGTGCTTGCCGTCGAGGTCGGCGAGTTCGGTCGACGTCGACGACTGCAGGTTGCCGAGGTTGATCCGGTTGAAATGATCGCGATCTGTGACTGGCATCCCGTCCCTGTTCCCGATTCCCGGATCAAACGCCGCGAGAGCATCTTTGTCGTTGGGGGACAGCGATTCCCAGGATTCGTTGAACTCCCTCGCACCGACCGGGGGGAACGCGTTGCCGTCGAGGATCGCGGCCACCCCCGCGCTCATCGTCTGCTGGGCGCTTGGGGACTGTGCGAGATCAGCGAGGTCTCCTGCTGCCTTCGACAAGGCCGCGGCAGCACCCTCGTCGAGGCTTCCCGCCGTGTGCAAGGCCGGAACCAGTCTCGCCTCGAAGCTGTGCGCCTTCTCGTCGAACGCAGCCTGCCCCAAGATGTCAAGTGCAGTGTTACCGCTTCCGTACCGAGGTGCGCTCACCCGGCCGTCATCGGCGACAGCCATGCCCTCGGCGATCGCACTGTCCGCAATGTCGATCACCGCCGCCCGCGCCGGCCCCAACGCGGCAGCAGCTTCACTCAACGCGTCGGCTTCGGCGAATACTCCTGTGGTCAGATGTGTCGCGGCAATACTGTCAGCCAAGGCTCGCGCCGACGCTGCAGCCGAGGCTTCGCCTTTCCACTGATCGAGCGCGAAGTCGACCGCGCGATGGGCTGATTCCACAGCGTGCATGAAGTCCCGGTTCTTCTGCTCCAATGCCGTTGCAGCGGCGGCTAAACCAGTCGGATCCCAGGCGCGAACCTGCGAGATCGTCGCCATCTACACGGTCGCTTGGTAGGTGGCCAGCCGGTTCCGGAATGCGACCTCGACAGCGTCGTAGCTGCTCGCACTGGATTGGGCAGCGTCAGCCATCGACGTCAACATCTCCGAGGTAGCGCGGTATCCGGTGGTAATCGGGTGACCGGCCCGCGCTGCGGCCGGGCCGCTAGCCGACTCGGGCATTGCCGCTGCCGCGTCAGCGAGAATTCCGGATACGTCGATGCCGGCAATCACGGCGCCTTGGTTTCTCACCGCGTCGGCCAACGCCCGTAGCGACTCGGCGTCTGCTTGCAGTACTTCGTTCCCCATCTGAGCCCCCCGGCTACGTATCGACGTGCGAAAAGCAGCGTAGCAGCGCATCGCCTGAACCCTGGTCGTTCTTGTCTGCCAGTTCCCGCTCCTCGTGCCCGAAGTGGCCGGGCCGATAGTGATCTGCGACACTGGCCGAAGTCGGTATTGACGGGTTACCGAGACGAGCAGCAACAGGGCGGCACTACATGAGCGTGATTCTCGCGGCGACGGATCAGCCTGCGCTAGCGGAGACCTTCGGCGTCGAACTCGAGCGCGTCGGCCACACCGTTCATCTGTTCGCGTCCGGACGAAACAGCCTCGACGCACTCGGCACCGACAGCTTCGACGTTGCCGTTCTCGATCTTTCACTCCCGGACATCGACGGCTTCGAGGTCGCCCGCCAAATCCGTCTCCGCAGCGAGATTCCGATCATCATGATCGTCGAGTCCCCCGAAGACATCGACGATGCACCACCACAAGTCGCGTCGGATTTCGCCATCAACCCACTCGACGCTCGCAGCCTCGATTCTCGGATAACGAGCCTCCTCCGCAGTACGCCCACCCCACAGACGGACAAGCGAGAGCGCCACGGCGAGTTGACGATCGACCGCCGATCCATGACCGCCACTATCCGCCGTCGACGCCTCGACCTCACTCGAACCGAATTGCGCCTGCTCCTCGAAATGTCGATGCACCCCGGCCACGTCTACTCCCGAACTCAGCTCCTCGCAAAGGTGTGGGGTGAAACGAATTCAACCAAGACTCGCGCCGTCGACGCCAATATTCAGAGCTTGCGGTCGAAAATCGAATCCGACCCGGCCAATCCCAAGTACATCAAGACCGTGCGCGGATTCGGATACAGGTTCGGTCCGATCGACTGACAAGAATCATCGGAAAACCACGGTGTCGGTAACTCTGGCTAGGTTCGTGAAATGAGCTGGTATCTGCGAGAACTACTGCGTAGTGAAGCTCCCGACTGGCACGGCCCCGGGGACAGTGGTCACGTTCTCGGAAGATGTCCGAATAATCAATCGCCGCCCCGACCCCATCCTGAAGAATCAGTGGCATGACTACAGCCGATATCTCCCCCGCAGATCGCTACCGTGACCTGGCCGCCGGCTTCACCCAGCGGATCGACGCAGTACCTGAGGACCGGTGGGACAACAACTCTCCGTGCGAAGGGTGGACGGCTCGCGATGTGGTCCGGCACGTGATCGACAGCGAACGCGACATGGTCAAGGTCGTCGGCCTCGAATTGGCGCCGGGACCGTCCGTCGACGACAACCCGTCCGCCGCCTGGGCAGCAGTGCGCGATTCGATGCAGGCGATTCTCGACGATCCGGAAAAATCGACCCTCGAATACGACGGACATTTCGGCCGCACCAACCTGGGAGCCACCGTCGACGGTTTTCTGTGCTTCGATCTGGTCATTCACGGCTGGGACCTTGCAGCCGCTACGGGCACCGACACCTCGATTCCGGAAAAGGACGTCGATTGGGTGTCACAGATTGCTGCCGGCCTCGGTGATTCCATTCGTATGGCAGGGGTGTGCGGC
Source organism: Rhodococcus sp. IEGM 1366 (assembly GCF_033142425.1). Classification (NCBI taxonomy): domain Bacteria; kingdom Bacillati; phylum Actinomycetota; class Actinomycetes; order Mycobacteriales; family Nocardiaceae; genus Rhodococcus; species Rhodococcus sp. IEGM 1366. Next base: position 1,056,123 of record NZ_JAWLRZ010000001.1, on the reverse strand, counting down.
CCCGAGATCCCGGTTGCCGATGATGGCGACAAGGCAACCAAACTCCTCGCATATCTCGGCAGGGCCGTCTGAAAAACCACCCCTGACGTGCGGATTGATTCGATACGCGGGTAATGTCCGTCGCATGCCTGAACGTCGGAAATCAGCCACCAACCCGGACTTGCTGGCCACGGCGCTTTTCGATGTTGCCGCCGAATCAGGACTCGAGAATGCGAGTGTGCGCGAGGTGGCAAAGCGCGCCGACGTCTCGATCGGCGCCGTGCAGCACCACTTCTCGACCAAGGACGAGATGCTCACATTTGCTCTGCGCACTCTGGCAGAGCGAATGCTGAGCCGTCTCACCCAATCCCCAGCCGGAACCGACCCGCACGTTGTGCTGTTCCAGGCTTTGTCACAACTGCTTCCCCTCGACGAGCAGCGCACGCGCGAAGCACACGTCCTTGCCGCATTTGCCATCCGGGCTGTCACCAGCGAATCGTTGGCGGAAATTCGGCGGACGATGCTGTTCACTATTCGCACCGGCATCTGCGCAGTTCTGATCGGAATCAGATTGCCTGAAGCTGAAACCCGCGCAGCGCTGCTCCTCGCAACCGTCGACGGACTCGCACTCGACGCGATAGGCAATCCCGGCATGTATCCGCCGCACTATCTCGAATACGCCCTGGAGAGTCAGATAAAGCTCACCCTCCACGACATGGAAATTCCCGACGCTCTTGTATCCAGGGGCTGACGTGCCGGGATCAGGACGATTTGCACCGAGCCCATCCGGCGATCTACATCTGGGAAACCTTCGCACTGCCCTCCTTGCCTGGCTGTTTGCCCGGACCACCGGTCGCGACTTTCTCATTCGCGTCGAAGATCTGGATCGTGTGCGGCCAGGCGCCATGGAACGTCAACTGAGTGACCTGCGAGCGCTGGGCCTCGACTGGGACGGCGACGTCGTCAAACAGTCCGACCGACTGCCGCGGTACGCGGACGCGATCACGTCACTGACCGATCGCGGGCTGACGTACCCGTGCTTCTGCACCCGCAAGGAAATTCAGCAGGCACCCTCCGCGCCACACGCCCCGGACGGCGCCTACCCCGGAACGTGCCGGAATCTCACTCCTTCCGAGCAAGCCGACAAGCTGGCCTCCGGCCGTAAACCCGCACTGCGCCTGCGTGCCGAGACGACGTCATTCACCGTGCGAGATATGTTGCACGGCAACATATCCGGAATGGTCGACGATGTGGTGCTACTCCGCGGAGACGGGGTTCCCGCATACAATTTGGCAGTTGTGGTCGACGACGGCGCCCAGAACGTCGATCAGGTTGTCCGCGGCGACGACCTCCTGACATCAGCACCGCGCCAGGCCTACCTGGCAACACTCCTGGCCATTACACCGCCGATCTACGCCCATGTCCCCCTCGCACTCAATTCCGAAGGCAAGCGTCTGGCCAAACGGGACGGGGCGGTCACGCTCTCCGATCAACGCGACCTCGGCCGCACCCCAGCCGAAGTTCTGACTCTGATTGCGTCGAGCATCGGATTGGCCGAACCTGGTGAAGTAGTTTCGCCGACGGAATTGGCTGATCGCTTCGATCCACAGAAGGTTCCGGGCGACCCCTGGATCTTCACATCCGTCGATCCCCTGGATCCCGTCAAGGGATCTTAGACAATAGTTAATCATTGGCAATTGCCGCGGAGTGAAGTACCGTTTCGGCATAGGTGAAGGGAACCAGGACGAGGAGCCCTGGGCAGGTTACAAGCGGGGCTTGCCCTCGACATGACCAAAGCACCCGCTGGAGGGCAACCGCACGGCAGTGCGTTAGGGCGGGAACAGAACGAAAAGGAATCCGCATGGTTCGCGAGCTTCGCGAGGCACTCGACGACCATCAATTCGAAGTGCTGTACCAACCCCAGGTACACCTGGAAACCTCGACTGTTACCGGCTACGAAGCACTCCTACGCTGGCGCCATCCCCTTCGTGGAGTCATCGAACCACAAGATTTCATGCGATCTGCTGAATTGTCCGGCTTGATCATTCCCATCGGATTGCAAACCCTCGACTTGATCTGCGCACACATCTCCCACTGGGATGATCAGTTGAATATCGCGGTGAATTTCTCGCCACGCCAGCTGTCGACCGACAATGCTGCCCGAGAAATAATCGACACCCTTGACCGCTCCGGCACCCCGCACAACAAAGTCATCGTAGAAGTCACCGAACTGGGCGTCGTCGGCCAGAATGCCGCCGCCACGCTGGCGACGCTGCACAAAGAAGGCATCCGGATAGCGCTCGACGATTTCGGAGCAGGCTTTGCGTCCTTTGCGGCCCTGTCGGAACTGCCACTCGATATCCTGAAGATCGACCAGAGCCTCACCTGGGCTCTCAGCGACGCGCAGCACTCGTCCGAGCGGGCATTCATCGTGATGGAGTCCATCGCCGCGATCGCCGACAAACTGGGAATGGAGTCCATCGCCGAAGGCGTCGAAACTGCCGAACAAGCAGCAGCCGTCACTCGCGCAGGATGCACCACAGGCCAGGGTTACTATTTCGGCAAACCCCTCCCCGCCGATGCTCACACCACGGCAATTCAGGAACCGCCGCTCGCAGTCGCATCACCTGCGCAGCATCGACGCTGGCGTTAGACGGAACCCACCGCCACGATAAAAATCACGAATATCACCCACATGGCGATAACCGAGGCACCGACGGCAATACCCGCAATCGCGAGCCCACGCCCCTGCTGGCCTGTTTGTTTAATCTGATTGAGCGCGACGACGCCCAGAATTATCGCGACAATCGCGCCGAGTCCGTAAAAGCAACCGCCGACTATCGCCGTCACCAATGACGCGATCGCAAGGCCGTTCGTTCCCACCGGTTGCACGTACCCACCGAACTGGCTGGGAGGTCCGTACTGCGGTGGCTGCTGGTACTGCTGGTACTGCTGGTCCTGCGGCGGCTGTTGGTACTGCTGGTACTGCGGTGGTTGTTGGTATTGCGGTTGTTGATACTGCGCTTGTGGCTCTGGGGTCGGGGTGTACGACGGCGGTGGATAACCCGGGTACTGCTCGATTGGCGATGGTGTCGCCGGAATCTCCCAATACGACTCCTGCTGTCCCGCAGATTCTCCGTAACCTTCCTGCGGGAGGCTGGGAACCTCGCCATATCCGGGTTCAGGCACGTATTTATCGGGAGATATCTCGCCGTTCTCCCCGGAACTCGTCATGAAACGCAGCCTAAACCACAGGTGACATCAACACACGAGGGCGTAAGTGACACCAACATCTATCGCTTATGGCGGTTAAGGTCGTAATCACTGTCACACTCGAATGCTGTGTCTGGCTTGAACGCTTCGACGCGCATTCACGACTGAGGGGAAACAATGACAACCGGCGGTTACGACCCCAACAAGAATCCGAACGACGGAAACCAATCACCACAAGATCCGTACAGCCAGCCGCAATCACCGCCGCCAGGTAGCTACCCTCCCCCGGTCACGCCGCCAGCAGGATCGCAGCCGGGTAACTACCCACCTCAGGGGAACGTTCCACCTCCGCCGGGCAATTACCCCCCGCCCGGCGGCTATCCGCCTCCTGGAAACTACCCACCGCCGCAGGGCAACTATCCACCGCCTCAGGGGAATTACCCGCCGCCCGGTGGCTATCCGCCTCCTCCCGGAAACGTCCCGCCGCAGGGTGGCGGTTACTTTCCCCCGCCGCCGGCAAACGACTACGGCGCAGGGTTCGGTGGACCCCAGCTTTCTGTTGGCGCAGCATTGACCTACGGCTGGGAGCGATTCAAGAACAACGCGCTCATCTGGGTCGGCATCACCTTGATTGCGGCAGTCATCTCGATCGGCATCAACTTGCTGTTCGGTGGCTTCAGCACCGAGACGACAACGTCCGTGTCTGCGATGTCCGTCATCGGCGGATTTGTCTCGTTACTGGTCGGCATCCTCATTCAGGCCGCGTTCGTCCGCGGAGCCCTTCACGAAGTGGACGGAAATAAGCCTGCCATCGGATCGTTCTTCCAATTCACGAATGTAGGCGCGGTAATTCTCGCGAGCATTCTCGTCAGTATCGCGACGGGAATCGGTTTTGTACTGCTGATCATCCCAGGCATCATCGTTGCGTTCCTGACCTATTTCACTCTGCAATTCGTGATCGATCAGAATCAGGATCCTGTCACCGCAATCAAGTCGAGCGTCAGTGTCATCTCGAAGAATGTGGGACCACTGGTCCTCCTCACCCTCGCGCTTGTCGGTATCAACATCGTCGGCGCTCTGTTGTGCGGATTGGGTCTGCTCGTCACCGGACCGATCACTCTGATCGCCGGAACCTACGCGTATCGCGTCATCACGGGACGCTTCGTCGCTCCGATCTGATCGACGTTCCTGACACAGCGAAAGGCCCGGCAGTTCCACGTCGAACTGCCGGGCTTCTGCTGTGTTCTGGGCAACTGGACGGTCGCCAACTCGCTTGGAGACACCCTGAGGTGCTTGGATTGCGGACGTGACAGCTCAGGATCAGCAAGACTCATCGACTCAAGAGACCAAATTTGCGCACGTCAGCCTCGGTTATTATCCGACGATCGTCGCGCTGTTCACCGCAACGCTGCTGATCTCGAATGTGGCGGCGACCAAGGGGGTCGCCTTCTTCGCGGATTCCGAGTTGTCCCTCGGGCCCTTGCAGATCCTGCCCGTCATCACCGACGGTGGCTTCTTCCTCTTCCCACTCGCGTACGTCCTCGGTGACGTTCTCAGTGAGGTCTACGGCTTCAAAGCCACCCGGCGCGCGATCTACCTCGGATTCGGCGCACTGATTCTTGCTGTCGCATGTTTCTGGATCGCTGTGCAACTGCCGTCGGCGGCCTTCTACGAGAACCAGGCCGCCCTCGAAACCGTTGTCGGTGTCATTCCCCGACTCCTGGTCGCCGGCTTGGCCGCCTACCTCGTCGGACAGCTTCTGAACTCCCTGGTCCTGGTCATGATGAAGAAGCGCATGCAGGAGAAGCACCTGTGGGCACGTCTCATCGGCTCGACTGTCGTCGGTGAATTCGCCGACACCCTCATCTTCTGCTCCATCGCGGCCGGCGTCATCGGCATCAGCACATGGGAAGACTTCATCAACTACGTGTTGGTCGGCTTCCTGTGGAAAACCCTTGTCGAGATTCTGGTCATGCCGATCACCTACCGCGTCATCGCCTACGTGAAGAAGCGCGAACCGACTTACGCCTGAGTCTGCGGGGCCTTCGGGCCGTAGAACTTTCCGAGCATGTCCGCCTTGAAGTCGTGGAAGTACCCGCCTTCGATGCTGGCTCGGATGTCGTCGACCAGCTTCACGGTGAATCGCTCGTTGTGGATGGTGCAGAGCGTCGACGCGAGCATTTCTTTCGCTTTGAAGAGGTGATGGATGTACGCGCGGGTGTAGTTGGCGCAGGTGTAGCAGTCACACTCGTCGTCGATAGGTGTGAAATCACGGCGGAATCGGCTGGTGTTGATGTTGAACCGGCCGGAGCGCACGTAGATCGCGGCATTGCGCGCAACACGGGACGGATTGACGCAGTCGAAGGTGTCTGCGCCGTTCTCGATTGCGACGAAAAAATCGTCCGGTTCGCTGATTCCGAGCATGTGACGCGGCTTGTGCTCAGGCAGTTCCTCGTTGCACCAACGCACAATTGTGCCGAGGTTCTGCTTCTCGAGGGCGCCGCCGATGCCGTAGCCGTCGAACCCGTACCCGTTCTCGCCTTCGATCGACTCGAGGCCGCGGCACGCTTGACGACGCAGATCCTCGTACTGCGCGCCTTGGATCACGCCGAAGAGAGCCTGATAGGGCTTGTCGGCGCGTTCGGCGGTGAGCTTCTCGTGCTCGTTGATGCAGCGAATCGCCCACGCCTGCGTGCGCTCGACCGATCGCTCCTGGTAACCGCGCGTATTGAGCAGCGTGGTGAGTTCGTCGAACGCGAACATGATGTCGGCGCCGAGTTGATGCTGGATCTGCATCGACACCTCGGGGGTGAACCGATGCTTGCTGCCGTCGAGGTGCGATTTGAACGTGACGCCCTCGTCATCGACCGTCGCAAGACGCTCTTTGCCCTTCGCGATCACGTCGTCGGACTGCACGCCGACGGCTTCCATCGCGAGTACTTTCTTGAACCCGACGCCAAGTGACATCACCTGGAAGCCGCCGCTGTCCGTGAAGGTGGGTCCGTCCCAGTTCATGAATTTGCCCAGGCCACCGGCCTCGTCGACGATGTCGGCACCCGGCTGCAAATACAGGTGGTACGCATTTGCGAGAACCGATTGCGTGCCCAATTCCTTGATCGACTCGGGGAGCACAGCCTTGACCGTCGCCTTGGTCCCGACCACCACGAACGACGGCGTCGCGATATCGCCGTGCGGTGTGTGGATGGTGCCGGTTCGTCCGAGCCGGTCCTCGATTCGCGTCCCCATCGTAAAAATCGACTCGGGACGCTTGTCGACAGCGGGCTCGGGCTGGGTCGGCACTACAGAAGTCACGGACTCAATCCTGTCACAGGACTAAAAATCGCCGTGATCACGGCAGAACGCGCAGCAACAGCATCGATCTTCGATCCGGCCCTGGTCTACTGACCGAACCCGAGATGTATCGCCGCGCAAGAGTCCCACTCCATACTTCCCCCAGGCATCCTCCGGCTCGACCGGCGTAAACCTCCAACCCGATACAGGAGCAGACTTGACGACTCATACCGGGCAGTCATACAGGTTCGTCACCGTCGACGTCACAGACTCGATCGCCACCGTGACCATCGACAGACCTCCCGCCAACGCGTTCAATCCCAGCCTGATCGCCGAACTTCTGGAGCTACTGCCGGTACTCGCGTCGGACCAGAGCATCCGCGCCATCGTCATGACGGGCACTGGCCGGTTCTTCGTCGCCGGCGCCGACATCACCGTGATGCGCGAGCTGACCGAAGAGACTCAGCGGGCGATGCGCCCGTGGGTCGAGGTACAGCGGATCCTGGAGACGGCTCCCAAACCCGTTATCGCGAAGATCAACGGGCACGCACTCGGTGGCGGCGCCGAACTGACGTTGGCCTGCGACTTCCGCGTTATGGCACAGTCGGCGACCATCGGCTTTCCCGAGATAGGCCTCGGACTGTTTCCGGGTGCGGGTGGCAGCCAACGGCTTCCGCGCCTCATCGGCGCACACCGAGCCAAAGTGCTCATGATCGAAGGCAATCGACTGAGCGCCGAGCGCGCACACGACATCGGCCTGGTCGATGCTGTCGTTGCAGACGACGACCTAGATGCACACTGCGCTGACCTTGCGCGTGAACTCGCATCGAAACCCACTGCCACCATCGGGATGATCAAACGCATTGTCGACGAGGGAATGTCGTTGCCGCTCGATCAAGCGCTGGACCTCGAATTCGACGCAGTGCTCGAACTGATCAAGACGAACGACGCTGCCGAGGGACTTCAGTCATTCCTCGACAAGCGCTCCCCCATCTTCACCGGACGCTGAAAGCTCCCCCTTTACCGAGAGGCCATCATGCTCAACAGATTTCAAAAGAAATGGGTGGGCGCGGTCGCTACTCTCGCCGCCCTGTCGATCGCCGTCAGCGGATGCACCCGTCCCGCTACCGACAACTCCGCGGAAAGTGGTGGCCTGGTACGCATCGCTGTTGGTGTGGACCCGTCGTACGCTCCGATCTTCTTAGCTGACCACGAGGGCATGTTCGAGGCCGCTGGTCTCGACGTCCAGGTCATCCAGACGGAAGGCGGAGCAGCGGGTGCTCAGAACGTTGTAGCCGGAACTTCGGAGCTATCCGGCAATGCCGACTCGACAGCGCTGTCCGTCATGGCTGCCAACCCGAGCCTGCGGGCTCTTGGTGTCTTCCAGGAATCCGACCGGTACTTCCAGGTTGTGCTGCGCAATGGCCTCGAACCGAAGTCGATCAAGACCATGGGCGTCTTCCCCGGTATCGGTCTCTACTTCACGAACCAGTACCTCGCCAGCCTCGGCATCGACCCCGCGACCGTCACACTCGTGAGCACCAGTCCGCCCGAGCAGCCCGCGTTACTGGCGCGTGGCGATATCGACGGCTTCCTGTCCTTCGACCCGTGGGTGACACAGAGTGTGAATACCGGTGGACGCGTAGTTGCCACGACCGGTGATTTCGGCGCCAAGTACGCGCAGTGGATCATCGCGTCGGATAACTGGTTGTCCGCGAACGAAGAAACCGCAGGCAAGGTGTTCAAGGTGATCTCGGAAGCGTCGGCAATCGTGAACTCGGATCCGGATCGGGCGGCAACCGCAATTGCCTCGGCTATCCAGATGGACCCGGCCGAGGCTGCCGACCGGGTGGCCCAAATCGATTTCGGCGGGCGCGGATTCACCGATGACGACGTGGAGCGGGCAAACGAACTGGTTGCGTTCTTCCGCGAGCAGGGCAAGATCTCCGCAGACATCGATCCGTCGGCTGTACTTCTCTCGGGATGGGTCGAGCAGAACGCAGCCTGAGTGGCGTGTGAGAACGGGTCCGGTGGGCAGACCGGAATCATGTCGCCCACCGGACCCGAGAACTACGTTCGACACCAGTCGGTTCGGCGATATCTTTCGATTGAAACGGAGTAGTTGTGGTGCATCCCCCGGTACGGGTCGTAGAGATTTCCAGTCCGTTTGCGCGATTCGCCGGGCGCATTCTGGTCGGGCTGGGTTTCGAGGTCATTCTGGTAGAACCACCCACCGGTGACCCGAGTCGCGCCGAGTCCCAGGGTGATTCGTACCTGCATTGGCATGCGGGAAAGAAGTCGGTGGTTCTCGATCTGGGCGACAGCAACGACCGCGCCGAATTCGACACACTACTTCGCAGCGCGGATGTCCTGCTCGACGGCAGCGCGACCGGCGTTCCGCTAGAGCGCCGAGGCTCCCTCGTGCATGTCCGGGTGACGCCATTCGGCACATCGGGTCCCCGAAGTGAGTGGCAGGCAACCAACCTGACCGTAGCAGCACTCGGCGGAATGATGGCTCAGGTCGGTGATCCCGAACACCCTCCACTCCTGCTCCCCGAACTCCAGGCTGAGCAGCTCGCCGGAATCAACGCCGCAATCGGCGTGCTGCTCGGACTGCGTTCGCGGTCCACGGGCCAGAACCCGTTGCTGGAGATCAGTGCTCAGGAATGTGTTGCCGCCGCACTGGAAGCGGGCACTCTTGCCTACATTCACGAGGACCGTGTCCCGCCGCGTCCTGGCCGCGTACATCCACTCGTTCCGCACGGACTGTTCCAGGCCGCCGACGGTTATGTCGGTGGCGGCCTTGGCGGTAGCCCCCGCATGTGGGACGGCATGCTGGCATGGCTGATCGACAACGACGCCCAGGACGATCTCGACCAACCCGAGTGGTCCGACGCGGTCTACCGAAAGACACACCAGGAACACATCTTCGACGTTCTGTCAGCCTTCATCTCGAAGTGGCCGAAGGAAGAATTTGCAGTCAGCGCCCAGTCTCGCAAGTTGCCGTGGGCAGCGGTCGACCGGCCCGAAGAACTGCTGCGCAACCCACAACTCAACGACCGTGACTTCTTCACGGACGTGACCGGGGATCACGGCACCTACCGCGATCTCGGGTTCGGCTTCGCTTTCCCCGAAGGCCACCGCATTGGAACGCTCGAGGCCGCCCGGTTGGGTCAGCATCAGGAACTCTTGTCCACCAACACGACTGTGGCAGTGCATGAAACCCAGGAGTTCAGTGACACGGGCGCACTCAGCCTCGACGGTGTCCGCGTGCTGGATCTCACCTGGGTGCTGGCCGGCCCGTACGGCACCCGAATCCTCGCCGACCATGGAGCCGAAGTCATCAAGGTCGAATCGATCGGACGCCCGGACCCAACTCGCTTTGCACCGTTCATGCATCTGTCGCGTGGGCCTCATGACAATCCGAACACCAGCGGGTACTTCAACGACGTCAACCGAAACAAGCGCAGCATCACGCTCGATACCCGATCCGCCGAGGGTCTTTCGGTCCTACGCGACCTGATCAGGAAATCCGACGTAGTGGTCGAGAATTTCAGCTCCTCGGTCATGGACAAGATGGGGCTCGGCTACGAACAACTGCGGGAACTCAACCCGGACATCATCTACGTGTCTATGTCCGGGATGGGTCACACCGGCCCTCGCAAGGACTGGGTATCGTACGCCGACATCGTATCTGCAAGTACCGGATTGACCTCGCTGACCGGTTGGAACGCCGACGATGTTGTCGGAGTCATCTACGGCCACGGTGACATAGTTGCCGGACTGCAAGCAGCAGTCGCGGCGCTGGCGGCTCTCGACTACCGCGACCGGACAGGGCGAGGCCAGCACGTAGACCTGTCACAACTCGAAGCCATGGCAGCGCACATGGGCACCAGTGTTCTCCGAGCGGCTCGCTCACAGTCCCCCGATCCGATCGGCAACAGCCATTGCGAACTGGCGCCGCACGGCGTGTACCCGTGCCACGGCGCAGACCGGTGGTGCTCGATTGCCATCCGCGGCATGACGGAATGGAATACGTTGTGCCGCATCATCGGAGCGGAGCACTGGATCGACCATCCCGAGTTCAGGAGCGTGGAGGGTCGCCGAGCCAACCTCGAACGAATCGACGACGCGATCGCCGACTGGACCCGGACTCTGCCACCCGAAACCGTCATGGAGCGCCTGCAATCGGCGGGAATCGCGGCAGGCGCCATCCAGGACGGACGTGACCTGGTCGACGGTGATCCGCATCTGCGGGCACGCAATTTCTATTCCGTACAGGAACACCCCCTCGCGGGAACATTCCTCCACGAGGGCATCCCTGTTCGCCGCAACTCCGAACCCGGTTCGATTCGGCGCGCTGCACCGGTGCTGGGCGCGGACACCGACGACGTCCTGAAGTCGGTCCTCAGCTACAGCGACAAACGGATCACCGGACTTCGCGACCAGTCGATCCTGTCCTGACCGCACTCATATTCGTACAACCATTCACAGATCGCTACAAGGAGACACAATGCGCGCGGCCCGACTCCATCAGTTCGGCACCTCACCGGTAATCGACGACATCGACATTCCCACGCGTGAATCCGGCCAGACCCTGGTGCGGATCGACGCTGCTGCGCTCGGCCATCTCGACATCACCGTCGCGAGCGGAAACTTCGGAGTCAAGCCGAATCTCCCGCACATCGGTGGAACCGACGGAGCCGCGACGGTAGTCGAATCCGACACGTACGAGCCGGGCACTCGCCTTCTGGTCCGAGGCGGTGGCGTCGGCCTGTTCAAGAACGGTTGCTGGGCCGAGTATCTGGTGGCAGCAGACAAGGCATTCACACCGTTTGATCCCGCACTGTCGCCGGCCGTTGCCGCAACGTTCTTCCTGCCAAGCACAACTGGCTACGTGGCCGTGAATGACGTTGCAGCCGTTGCAGCCGGCGAACGTGTGGTCGTCGCCGGAGCGTCGGGTGCTGTCGGATCGATGGCAGCGCAGTTCGCTTTGCTCGCAGGAGCGTCCGAGGTGATCGGTGTTGTACCGCGCGAAGATCAAGCTGCCTTGATCCCGGAGGGTGTGCGTCCCGTCGTCGGGCAAGGTGACGAACTGGCCGGTGTGCTGGGATCCGAGCCTACCGTCGACGCATTGATCGACACGCTGGGCGGCGACGGCTTGCCCCACCTGCTGGCAAGTGTTGTCCCCGGCGGCCGGGCGGCCCTGATCGGATACACGTTGGGTAAGAGTCTCACGCTGGACTTGCCGAACTGGTTGCTCAGCGACGTCCGGATCCTGCCCGTCAACATGATTCGCAAGACTGCCCGCCAAGCTGAACTGGCACCCGAGATGATCCGACTGCTCATCGAAGGCAAGATTTCCGTTGCAGTGCAGGAATTTCCGTTGGATGACATCGCAAGTGCACTGCAGTTGATGGGTGAGGGCAAGGTTGCCGGTCGGGCGGTCGTCGTACCCTGAGAGGGATACAATTACGCACCCTACGAGTCATCGGCAAGGAGTCGTTCATGCCCTGCGACACACATGCCATTCCGCGCTCGCTTCCGGATTTGATCCGGAGGCGAGCTTTGGAGCGTCCGGAGCACCCGGCCCTTGTCGTCGGCGGGATCACGGTCACCTACCGCAAACTGCTCGAACGCGCTGCGTCGATGGGGTCTGCTCTCCGCAGCGAGGGTGTCGGCCGCGGGGAACGTGTGGCGGCACTGTCCGGCAACAGGATCGAACTGGCAGACCTTGTTCTCGGATGCGCGTGGATCGGCGCGGTGGCCGTTCCGCTCAATACTGCTCTTCGCGCCGACAGTATTGTCAGCGCACTCGAACAAGCTGAAGTGCAACGCATCCTGGTTTCACCCGAATGCGCAAACGTTGTATCCGGATTCGATGGCACCGTGTGGGTCATGGGCGAACCACACGTCCCCACGGCCGGTTTGAATCCGGGTTGTGAACCCGAAGCAGTGGATCCCCTCGACATGGCCGCGATACTCTTCACTTCCGGCACCACTGGTATACCCCGGGGTGTGCGATGCCCGCATGCGCAGTTCCTGCAGTGGGGCAAAAGCGTTGGCGCCTCGTTGGGACTCACTCGCGATGATGTGCTGTACAACTGTCTGCCCCTGTTTCACACCAATGCTCTCAATGCCTTTGTTCAGTCCGTCTGGGCCGGGTCTACTTTTGTCTTGGGACAACGGTTTTCGGTCCGTAATCATTGGAGTGAGGTTCGTGAGATCGGGGCGACTGTCGACTATCTGCTAGGTGCGATGGTTGCGATGCTGATCAACGCGGACCCCGCACTAGAGGACCGGCAGCACAACATCCGGGTTGCCTTGGCGCCCGCAACCCCTGCGCATCTGATCGAACCGTTTGCCAAGAGATTCGGTGTGGAACTCGTGGACGGATTCGGAAGTACCGAAACCAATCTTGTGATCGGCACGCTTCCCGGAAATCGACGGGCCGGATACATGGGCACGGTGATGAGCGGCTACGACGCTGCGGTGATCAACGACGGTAGCGCCGTACCCGACGGAGTGCCTGGCGAACTGGTTGTCCGCACCACGGTTGCCGGCTCGTGCTCACAGGGCTATCTGGGCGACCCGATTCCGGAGCCAGGCAGTTGGATCCACACCGGCGACAGGGTGATTCGTGATGCAGACGGCTGGTTCCGATTTGTCGATCGCATCAAAGACGTGATTCGAAGGCGAGGTGAGAATATTTCCGGAGCCGAGGTGGAAACAGTTCTCGCGCTGCATCCGTCGATCAGTCAGGTTGCCGTCTTCCCGGTGCCGTCGGAGCTGGCCGAGGACGACGTCATGGCGACCGCAATACTCCGTCCCGGTGCCGATTTCGATCCCATCTCGATTCTGGATTTTGCCCAGCAACAGTTGCCGTACTTTGCCCTCCCGCGGTACATCGACATCGTGGATTCGTTGCCACTCACCGAAACCGGGAAGGTGCAGAAAGCACCGCTGCGCGAGCGGGGCGTTGGCCAACACACCTGGGACAGCGAGAAGAGCATGTTCCGCGCACGGCGGTAGAGCCTACTTGCCACAGCCGTTGAACGAACACATCACCGGACTGCAAATCGTACGCAGTGCGAGCGGGTCACTCGGTGAATGCGTGCACTTCATGGCATGAAGTTTGCGGGTGATCCCGACGCCTGCTGTGCGCAGGGCCCCGGTGATGCGACTGACGTTGAGCCGAGCCGTCGGCGCTGTCACGGACAACGCACCGGCAAGAGTGCGCGGGCCGCTGAACACCGGTACCGCGACGCTCATGTAACCGAGCCGCGTCTCCTCGACCTCCACCGCGAGCTGTTCCTTACGCATCCGCTCGAGTTGCTGGCGCAGCACACCGACTGACATCGTCGTCCGACTGGTCAAGGCGGTGAAACCCTGCTCGACCACCTCGTCGAAGACCGATTGCGGCGAGAAGGCAAGGATGATCTTGCCGGTGGCGGTGCAGTACAGCGGGAGCCGGCCGGCCACCCGTGACTGCTGATTGAGGCCGCGGTGTCCGATGATCTTCTCGATGTACAGGACGTCGATGCCGTCCCGCACCGCAAAGTGAACCGTCTCCTGTGTCGCCAGCAGCAGGTCCTCCATGTAGGGCAAAGCGGCGTCCCGCAGAATCCGCTGACGGGGCACCAACTGGCCAAGCTCGAACAATCGCAGGCCGAGCCGATACTTTGTGCCCGCGCGCTCGAGCAGTCCCCACTCGACCAGCTCGCCGGCCAACCTGTGAACCGTGGCTTTCGCGACCCCACTGCGCCGAGTGAGTTCCGTCAGAGACAAGTCACTGTGGTCGGTGTCGAAAGCGTCCAAGATCATTCGAGCCTTGCCCAGGACCGAGGACAGCTCTCCTGCGGGCTGCAACGGCGCAGCAGCACTTGGCGCGATGGGCAGTACTGATCCGAACCCGACGGATTGTTGTGGAGCGGCCATGAGTGTCCTCCTGAACGATCTGTGACAGCCTGCCGAGCCCGATTGCCACGGGACCGAATCAGTCGGGGTGCTCGTTGGGTGCAGGTGCTTTCGGAACCGACACTATGGTGACCATACGATGAGACGCACGCCACACGGTCCGCTCAGTGAACCCGTCCCGCAGAGTTTACACGGGGCGCCTACCTGCGTAATTCTCCAGAAACATGCGGACGGCGGATGAAATCTGCGGGGCGTGCTCTTCGATGAGCGCTACGGTCCCGGATTCGACGATCTCTGTTTCCACCACTGCCGCACTCGTCAGATGTGCACGCAGCGGGGCGACATTAGGCATCGAAAAGGGATCTCTCTGCGCGCCGATCAGCAAAACCGGCGCGGTCACCGAACCGATTCTTTCCTCCATGACGTAGCGAGCACAGGCTTTGTGGCCCTCCGCCGGATCAACCCGGTAGGCAAGCGCGTCCCGGATGAACCTGTCGAGCAGCGCGGTGCCGGGTTCCGGGTAGTACGGCCGTCGCATCTCCCACAGACTGGTGAGATGGCTGCCGTCTGCAGCTCGGTCGACGCAGTCGATCCCACCGGGTCCCGAGTGCCCCTCGCGGTAGTTGCGGTCGGCCCACGGGCACGACGAGAGCACGGCGGCGGCTACCCGCTCGGGGCGCGATGCCGCCATCTCGAGCGCCACTGCCGCTCCGGTGTGGTGGCCGAGAACCGTGACTCGGTCGACGCCAAGCCCGTCGAGCAATTCCCACGCACCTCGCGCATAGGTCTCGATGGTCTGCGGCCCGGGCACCGGAGCACTGTTGCCGTACCCCGGCATGTCCATCGCGACCACGTGGAAGTCGGCGGCAAGAAGTGGGATGAGCTCGCGGAACTCGTCCGACGAACGGGGTGCCTGATGAAGCAGGAGAATCGTCTCACCCGAACCTTGCTGCGCGTAATGCAATTGCCCGAAGGACGAATCCACGTATCCGAATCGCGTGCCGCTTCCCATCAGAACGCCGCAACCATCGGAGTGTCGACGCCGACAATATCGATCTTTGCCGAACCACCCGGATTTCCGACGGGTTCACCGCGGGTGGGCAAGATGTCGAGGAAGAAGCGCTTGTTGTCTTCCTTGAAGTCCGGGTCTGCCTTGCGGTCGACGGTGATCGCCTCTACCGGGCACGCCAATTCACAAGCGCCACAGTCGATGCATTCATTCGGGTTGATGTAGAGCTTGCGGTCACCTTCGTAGATGCAATCCACGGGGCATTCTTCCATGCATGATCGGTCCGTGTAGTCGATGCATGCTTCACCGATGACAAATGCCATTGCCTAACCCTCCTGTTCCGTAGAGTGTCCGGGAAAGATCTCCGCTTCCGGATCCAGCACGGCCGCAGCGTTGTTCACAGCAGTCGCGGCTTCGCCGAAGCCGACGGCAATCAATCGGACCTTCCCGGGATAATCCGTGATGTCCCCGGCTGCGTACACGCGCGGAACATTGGTTTCCATCCGCGTGTTGACGGCGATATGGCGATTGTCGATCTCCATCCCCCAGTCCATCATCGGGCCCAGGTCAGCGGTGAATCCCAGTGCTGCGATGACAGATTGAGCCGGCAACGTGGACGTGCTCTTGTCCAGTTTGTGGGTGATGTCGACCTCGCCGATCCACCCGTTTCCACGTACCTCCGAGACATCCGCGTTCACAAGAACCTGGACACTGCTGTCCTGAACTTTGGCAACTGTGGATTTGTGCGCGCGGAATCGATCTCGTCGGTGAACCAGAGTGACGGACTTGGCAATCGGTTCGAGGTGGACAGCCCAGTCGAATGCGCTGTCGCCGCCGCCGACGATGACAACGTCTTTCCCCGTGTGCGCCGACAGATCCGGGACGAAGTAGCTCAATCCCCGATTCATGAACTCCGAACCCTTCGTCAACGGACGGGGCGTGAAAGTTCCGATGCCGCCGGTGATGACAACCGCGCCGGCGACCACCACCTGGCCTGTACTGGTGGTGATTCGCACCCGGCCGGCGTCGTCATGCGACAACTCACGAGCCTGCATACCCAGCAAGTACACCGGATCGAATGGGGCAGCCTGGGCAATCAAGCCCTCGATGAGATTGCGTCCCTTGACCGAAGGGAATCCCGCAATGTCGAGGATTGCCTTCTCCGGGTACATCGCACTGACCTGCCCCCCCGGTTCCGCAAGGGCATCGATCACGGCAACGGAGAGGCCGCGGAAGCCTGCGTAGTACGCGCCGTACAGCCCGGCGGGGCCGGCACCAATGATCAGAATATCGACGCCGATCTCGTTGTCGGCCGCCGTGGAAGACGTTGTGTTCACACCCGATACGGTATTGCGCCGACGGACCCTCGCAAATGAAACCGGTCCGCTCAACAGACCTCGGTAACGTTTGCGGGACAACATGAAAAGAGCCCGCCGACCTTTCGGTCGACGGGCCCGTACTCACGAAATTCAGCGCGCGAACACCTCGGGTTCGTCTGCCGCAATCTTCTGGATGATAGTCGAGTAGGCAAACCACCCCACCTTCTCGGTGCCGACAGCCTCGTAGGTCTGCGCAGCGATCTTCTCGTGCAGGACAACCGGATCACCGGCGGCTCGCGCCGCCAATTCTGCCTGCATCGAACGCTCCATCGACACGTACCACCACACTGCGCTCTCGACAGAGGTTCCGACAGTCAAATGGCCGTGATTGGTCAGGATCACCGCTTTGTTCGATCCGAGGGCCGTCGCAATGCGAATCCCCTCCTCTTCATCGAGCGCCACCCCGTGATACTCCTCGTAGATCGAGTGGTCCTCGTGAAAGGCGCACGCGTCCTGAGTGATCGGAGCGAGGCGGCAGTGCAGCGAAGAGAACGCCTTGCCGTTCAGACCATGTGCATGAACAGCTCCGATCACATCGGGACGGGCCTCGTGAACCTTGCTGTGGATGACAAATGCTGCGCGGTTCAGCGGTCCGTCGCCGGAAATCACCGTGCCGTCCGATGCCACGTGCAGTAGTTCTTCGGGCTGGACCTGGGAGAAGTGCCGACCGAACGGCGCCGTCCAGAACGTTTCAGGTTCTTCGGGATCTCGGGCCGTGATGTGTCCCGAGATTCCTTCGTCCAAACCGAATTTCGACAGTATCCGATATCCGCCGATGACGGCGGTCTTACGTCGACGTCGTTCGCTCTCGACGTCGACGACCTCGGGCGGGCCGGGAATTCCGGCCTGCTCGGCAATGCTCAGCGGGTTACTCATGCTGCGCTCCTGACTATTTGACGCCGTAACGGGCGAGATACCGAGAGGACAGAATTCGGAGAATCCGGTCGAAGATGAAACCCATGATGCCGAGGACGATGATGCCGACAAACGTCCAGTCGATCCGGCCGTAGTTTCGGGCCTGCCAGATCATCGAGCCGATACCCTGGTCGGCGGCGACAATCTCCGCCGACACGATGGTGAGAAAGCTGTTACCCATGGCCAGGCGAGCGCCGGTGACGATACCCGGGATCGACGACGGCAAGACCACCGTTTTCATGATCTGCAGCTTGCCTGCACCAAGATTGGCTGCGGCCTGCAATTTGTTCTCGCTGATCGCAACTGTGGCGGCAATCGTGCTGACCGTGACGATGAACACCGAGGTGTAGAAGATCAGAACAACCTTCGACGTCTCACCGATGCCGAACCAGACGACGGCAAGAGTGACAAATGCGATCGGCGGAATGAACCGGAAGAACTCGATGTACGGATCGAGAAGCTGTCGCACGATGGCGATGCGCCCCATCAGAATTCCGACGGGAGCGCCGATCACGACGCCCAGAAACCAACCGATGAGAATTCGCTGACCTGACGCAGTGATCGACGACCACAGAACGCCGCTTTCCCACAGTTCCTGTGCCGCAGACCAGACCTCGGCCGGTGATGCAATCGTGGTCGGTCCGTACCACCATGCCAGGAACGACCAGATACCCAGACCGATTGCCGCTGAAGCGGCATACATCAGTGTCGCCTTGACAATCTTGGATCGCCGCGCCGACGAACGCTTTTGCGTCTGTGTCACCTTTACTGTTCTCACACCGGCTGAACCACCGGTCACTACAGCCGTCACAGCTCGTCCTCCTCAATTCCTTGGTTCCGCAGCGACGCAACCACTTCTGCCCGAATATCGTCGCGCAGCTTCTCGTAGAGCTCGATCACCTCGGGATCGTTACGGTCCCTGGGACGAGCCGCATTGACCTCGTAGACGCTCTTGATCCGAGCCCGCGGGCCGGCCGACATCACAACCACACGGTCAGCCAATGTCAGCGCCTCGTCGATATCGTGAGTCACGAACACCACGGTGCATCGAGTGTGCCGCCAGATACGGTCGAGTTCGGTCTGCAGAACCTGACGAGTCTGAGCGTCCAACGCACCGAACGGCTCGTCCATGAGAACCAGCGACGGTTGGTTGGCCAGAACTCGTGCGATCTGAACACGTTGCCGCATACCGCCGGAGAGCTGCGAGGGGAACTTTGCCCCGGCGTGGGGCAAGCCGACCATCGCAAGGTACTCGGCGGCGATACTGGCCTGCTCGCTGCGGTTCGCTCCGCGCATCCGGGGTCCGTACGCCACGTTCTGGCTTACGGTCATCCATTCGAATAGCGCTTCGGAACTCTGAAACACCATGCCTGCGTGGCGGTTACTGCCGTCGACGACGTCTCCGTCGCACACAATCTCCCCGGCACTGGGTTCCACGAAACCGGCCATGGACGACAGCAGCGTCGACTTGCCGCAGCCACTCGGCCCGAGCAGACATACGAATTCACCGGGCTGCACGTGCATATCGATTCCGGCGACGATCTCCGCCGCGCCGAAACTGATCCCGAGGTCGACCACGTCAATGGCCACACCCGTGTTCTTTTTACCAGGGCCGGTCGTGCCCGTACTACTTGTTGCGATACTCACTGTGCACCATCCTTGTACCAATCCAGAAGCATTGCCGATTCGAGATCCGGCTGTTCACTGAGAACACCGATCGACTTGTAGAAGTCGACGATCGACTGTGCCGACTCGATATCCGCAGCTTCGAGATTCACGACGGAGAAGTCGATCTCGTCGACCGCGGCAATAGTCTGATCCTCACTGACGTTCACAGCGGTCTTGGTCGCGGACGCTGCAGCTGCCGGATCCGACTCGACCTTGCGCGTTGCCTCGTCGAGCACCTTCGCAACGGTCCGCGCGGTCTCTTCGTTGGCCGACAGCCAGGGAGCCGTCGTGATCGCCCAGTGATGGTAGAACCAGCCGTAGTCTCCGGTGACTGCCACTACGTGGCCGGTGCCCTGATCCAGGGCTGTTGCCGGCCACGGCTCCCACAGAACAAACCCGTCGATGTCGCCGCGGCTGAGCAGCGCGGGCATGTCCGTCGGGGTTGCCGAGATCATCTCCACCGAGCCGGGGGCAATCGAATTGGCCGCGAGATACTTGTCCGTCGAAATCTGGCTCAGACCCGGGACGATGCCCATCTTCTTGATCGCAGCGGGTGAGTCGACGCCGTTCCGCAGCACAACCTTGATGTAGTCGCCCGACGCCTCGTACGAATACATCGCGCGCAACGACGGATTCTGACGCAACTGGGCGATGGTTGTCGTATCGGAGCTACCGGCGATCTGGACCTGGCCGGTCGAGAGTGCGTCGACGGCCTCGCCACCACGACCGAATTGGACAAGTTCGACGTCCAGACCTGCGGCGTCGAACATACCTTCCTGATCCGCCACGAAGAACGGAGCATAGGAAGCGTCGATTCCGACTGCGATACGCAGTGGTCCACTTCCGGCGGAATCAGCTGTGCTTTGCGTCGCCGGGCGGCTGCATGCGCCGGTTGCAACGGTCAGCAGCAGCGCAGCCGAAACAAGAGCAGTCCTTCCAAACTTTGACAGCGAGGCCATCTACTCACACCTTTGTTTGTGATCTGTGCCGCAGTTGCGGGTTGTGGAGAGCAAACCTAGCCGTGCCTACCTATGACCGAGAACCAACCGGGTCCACCGTGCGGACCGGGGACAGGAACTTACCTGGGCGAAACACCGTACCTGTAGGAACGTGCGAACCGAAATACTGCGGTAACACGGCCTTCGGTCACAATGTCCACCGAATTGTCTGCTTGCGCAGCGCGCCTGCGACATTCTGCGCCGTCATCGAGTAGATCGACGCACGCGCTCCGGCGCTGCCCCCTGCGACGTGAGGACTCAAGAGCGTCGAATCGAATCCGCGAAGGGGGCTCGAAATCGGCAGTGGTTCAACGTCGAACACATCGAGGGCCGCGCCGCCGATATGCTTCGAACGCAGAGCTCGTGCCAATGCAACGTCCTCGACAACAGCGCCGCGCGCCACATTGACGACGATCGCGCCGTTGGGCAACTGCGAAATTCGATCGGAATTGATCAGTCCCCGAGTTGATTCCGTGAGCGGGACGGCGAGCACCAGGACGTCGGAGAGAGGCAGCAGTTCCTCGAGCGATACAAAGGTCGCATTCATAGGCTCGCGCGGTCTCGAACGCGCGGTGACGTAGACATCACAACCAAAGGCCCCGAACAACTCTGCACACCGACGGCCGATCGAACCGACCCCTACTACGCCGACCCGGCGCTGCGCCAAGTCGCGACAATCTCGCGTCAAGATGGATTCCTGTGGCCAGGACCCGCCGGTGACCTCGTTGTGCGCCCAGAACATGGAGCGGCACAACGCACCTGCCGCCAGCACTGCCCATTCCGCAACCGATTCCGCGTTGGCGCCGGGTGTATTCGCGACCGGAACCCCGAAGGCGCGCCACGCATCCACGTCGATGAAATTGGTTCCGGCACCTGGCTGTTGGACAAGGAGTAGTTGCCGTCCGAGTTCGGCTTCCTGCTTGCCGAGCGGCAGATCACCACTCCAGTCACCCACAACGACATCACACATCGGCAACAGTGCATGTAGTGCTTCCGTAGTGCGCTCGGGCAAGCGAACTACCTCGGCCTCACTTCCCACGGCGTCACGGATCGCGCTGCCGAGTCCGTTGTCGGCGTCTGCCGTCAGTAGAAGTACTTTCTTCACGAGAACTCCTCAGGGTGAGACGATGACTGTACCTTCGGAAAACGCCAGAGCCGGCCTCCTGATCGAGAGGCCGGCTCTGTTACGCAGCAGTCTGTTTGGTTCTCAGATGGCTGCCTTCGCGCTTGCTGACGCCTTGGCCAGGAACTCGAGGCTCAGCGGGTTGTACTTCGCTGCCTGCTCGTGCTGCGGCCAGTGACCGCACTCCGCGTAGAGCTCGAGCTGAGCACCCGGGATATCCTCGGCCATCTTCTTCGCCTCAGGAACGTCGCCGAACGGATTTTCCTGTCCCCAGACCACCAGGGTAGGCGCCTTGATGAGTGCCATCCGATCCGGGCGCAACAGATTCCGCTGGCGAACCTCCATCTCCTGCAAGGAAAGAAGGTTGTGGATGTTGGCCACGAAGTCGGGCTGGTGGTAGATCCGGTGACGCGCCTGAACCAATTCCTCCGTTGCATTGGCCGGATCGTGCATGAGCAACTGCATGCGGGCGCGGGTCAATTCGATGTCGTCGCTCTGAACGGCCTTCGCTGTCGAGGTCTTGATACGCTCCATCACCGTCGGATTCGCGACGGTACCGCCAGCCGCGAGCAACTGCAACGAGAGGACACGTTCGGGTTGCTCGCTGGCCAGGTAGGCGGCGACCCAACCACCGAGGCTCTCGCCCACCAGGTGCACACGATCCAGCCCGACCGCGTCGAGGTAATTCACCAAATGCTCTACGTAACGCGGAATCTCGTACGGGTAATCGGGCTTACCGGTGTAGCCGTGACCGAGCATGTCGATCGCATGAACCCGGTAGGACTCGGCGTGCGGCGCGATATTGCGTGCAAATGCCTCGAGGTGTCCACTGGTGCCGTGCAGGAAGATCACGGCCTCGTCGCCGGATCCGGCCTGCAGAGAGCGCGTGGGGACACCGCCCGCGTCGACGGTCGTCAACTCGAAATCGAGTCCGGCAAGTTCGTTCCAAATTGTCATGAGAGAAACTTCCTTTGCTGAAGGTGGCAGATTATGTTGTTACGCTGGCTGTTCCAGCTGGATCGAGAACCGTGACGCCCATACCGGTGAGCCACTCGGGAATCGCTTCGTAGGCAAGGCGTTCTCCCGGAATGTAGTCGAGCATGGCCGCCATCATGAGCCATGTCCGTAGCTCCTGCGCACCATTGCCCGCCTCGTCCTCGATCTGCTCCGTCGTGAACTCGGCAAGCTCACTTGCCTTACCACTGGCAAACAGATCAAGAATTCGGTCATCGAACTCCGGTGTGATCGCGGCATCGGCGGCACGGATGATCTGACGCCGTCGGACGTCGTAGTCGGACCAATTCTCCCGACCGTCCAGCCAGGCTTGAACCATGAAATCCTCGTCCTCACCGTGCGGGTCACGCCAGTCAGGCCAGGGCAGCCGATGGGATAAACCGCCGGAGGCGATCACCACCACGCGGGTATCCGCCGGGTACGACGCAATGGCGTCCCGCAGAGCCTTCGCCACTTCCTCGCATCGCTTGAAAGTCGGCAGCGGCGGCGCGAATACGTTGACCACCAACGGAACTATGGGAACATCGATTCCGTCGAGAAGGTACTGAATCGCGTGGGACTGACCGTGATCGATCTGCAATCGAGCCGAGTAGGCAAGATCGAACCGGCCACCTTCTATCAGCTCGTTTGCAAGGTGCCTCGCGAAGTCCACGTCCACCTGCTGCGGGCCCTTGGGTGTACCGGACTCGCCACTGGAAATACACTCGCCGACGCCGAGCGTGAAAGCCGGAATCAGATCCAGCCAGAAACCACGAAAGTGGTTGGAGCCGAGTATCAATACAACATCGGGATTCGCTTCCGCGATTTTCTCCCGGGTCAGATGCAGCGCGTCCCGGAAGCGTTCGGCCTCCGCCTTGTGCGTCGTCTCTTCCCAATGGGTGTTCATCAATGTGCTGTGGGAAGCACCGACACCCAGAACTATCTTCGCCATCAGTCGATTCCTACTTCCTCGAGCGAGCGGGTGACGGTATCGAGGGCCACTCGGATCAGATACTTCGTAAATCTCTCTGCTGCAGCCAGATCGACTGTGTTCATCCCCATCGCGAAGTCCACCTCGAATGGAGCGTCGACCACCTTCGGCATACCCACCCGGATCGTCGGGATGCCGCGGCTGCGCAAGATGTTTGCGTCGGTTGCACCACTGGCGTCGAAGAAGTCCTGATGAGGCTTCCCCTCAGCGGCTTCCCACGCGTCGACGGCCGAGTGCCGCAACCACATCCGCGGATCCGAACCCTCCCCCGGTACTGCCAGTACCTGTTCGACCTCGATCTGTAGATCCAGCGATTGTGCGATGTCCGCAACCACGGCAGTGAGTTCACGTTTGGCGGCGGTGGGCGTCGTCCGTGGACTCAGCCGTAGATCAACGGTCAGGCGCACCTGCTCAGGGGTGAACGACGCTGTTCTCTCCCACCCGCCACGAATATTGGCGACAATTCCTTGCGGCGCAACCAATCCGTCCTGATGCGCCGCTGAGTACTTCGGGAACCATTCCTCCAGTTTCGCGACAACCTCACCGGCCGCGGTAATCGCGTTGCGATACGGCAGCCGGTGGCGAGAACCGACGTAGGTGTGCAGCCCGTGCACCGTGATCTCGAACCAAGCCAGCCCCACTTCTTCCCAGGAGACCGTCCAGCCGGGCTTGGCGATCAGCGCACAGTCCGCCCACACTCCCTGTTCCAGGAGGAACGAGCAGCCGACGCCCTGACCGGTATTGCGCCGGGGGTTTCCGACACCGGGGCGGGCATTGGTCGGCATACCACCGGCACCGAATCCGAGCACCAGGTCACCGCGGAGTGGAATACCGGCTGCGGCAATTGCTTCGGCCGCTGCGATGATGCAGGCGGCATGGCCTTTCGGATTCGACGCACCTAACCCGATGACGTAGTTCTCGTCGACCTGGGCGTGCGGCGTCAGGTCGGCTCGCAACTCGTTTCCCACCCACGGTAGATCTTCTGCCGGATCACCTGTCGTGACGGTGTCGATCGGCGCATACAGCAACAGATCCGGCCCGGACCCGTCACCGCGCAATCGTCCCCACGAGTTCGCCTGCCGGTCATCGAGATCCATCGTATGGGCCTCGATGCCCGACGCCGTCAAGACCGCCGTGATATGGCGGGCCAGCGGTGCTTCGTCGCCGGTGGGGCTGGGGATGTCCACAACCCCGGTGGTGAGATTTCGCAATCTCGCGCGATCGACGTTGGCCCAGGCCTGCTCGACCCATTCCCGGCGCGTGTCGTCAAGGCCTGCGAGAGCGTCGGCCCTCGCAGTGGTCATGGATTGACCTGATGTACCTGGGTATTGCTGCGTTCGCCCGCCAACTGCCATAGTTTGGGAACTGCCACGGCAACAGCGGCACCGATAGCGACTGCCGTCAGAATCTTGAACATGCGTTTCTCCTATTCGCTGGTGCCGGTGGGGATCTGGGCGTCGGTGACCGGAGCCGGGCGCGGGGCAGCCGTCCGACGCTCGCGGGTGGGCCGAACCGGCGCCTTGGGGGTGTGTTCGGCCGCGGCGGCGATCTTCTCGGCGTACTCTTCCTCTGCCAGATTTCGCCACGTTGTCAGCGATACGTCGGGTCGGTACAGCTTCTCCGGCGGCGCGTCGGTGACCTCGACCATCCATGCATCCTGCCCGGAAAACTGACCGTGGAACAGCCAGCGGATCGCGCCGAGGTACTTGGCGTAGAACCCCAATTTTGCTGCACCGGAGACGAAGTTGACCATGAGGCCGACATATTTGTGGTTGTCCTCGTCCACCGGCACGTAGAACTCGTAGTGAATGAACTTGGGGTACGCGATGCGCAGGACACCGGGCATCGACAGCGAAGCAAAACCGGGAAAGTTCTGTGCTGCGATCACAGGATTGACATCCAGACCGGCACCGACGTTTCCGATCTGCGAAATCTGGGTCTCGTCGGGCTTCTTCTTCCACCACCGCTTATTGGTCCAGGTTCCCACGCCCGGGAAGTCGGCCTCCCAGTACACCTCTTCCTGTACCCGGTAAATCCAGCGACCCTCCGGGATGATGCTCGTGATGTTCCACGTAGGCATCGGCTTGAACAAGCGCCACAATGCGGTGCGGTGCAGGTACTTCGCATGTCCCTCGTCGAAACCGTTCTCACATGCGAAGCGCCAGTTACCTTCTCGCGGCTGAATGCGACCGCCGACGATGCCCTTGTTCTCCACGAGCTCACGCGGCAACTGGTCGTCGATGGACGGTGCCGGCTCGTTGGCGATCGGTATGTACACCCACACCAGACCGAGTCGCTCCTCGACCGCATAGGTCTGGACGTTCAGCTTGCCGCAGATCTTGGAATCCGGACCGTCGGTGATGACCGCAGCCAGTTTTCCGTCGGTGAGACGGTACGTCCAGCCGTGGTACGGGCAACTGACGGTGCCCGGGAACTGCTGATCACCCTCGGACAGTGGAACGCCGCGGTGCGGGCACCGATCATGCAGGGCGTACACCTTACCGGCGTCGCGGATGATCGCCAGCTTTTCACCACAAATGGTGTAGCTCTTGGGATTTTTGGTGATGTGGTTCGACCACGTGACCGGGTACCAGTAACCGCGGTATCCGCTGCCGGCTGCGTTGTAACCCGGCCATGCCGTCCAATCCTGCCGACCGGCCGCTCGCGGCCGCTCGGGCAGCGCGAACGTGGCTTCCGACGCCTCGACACCAGTCATGTGAAGTCCTCTCGACACTGAACGTTTGAATGAAACAGATCTTGGGCGACATCGCGGTCTACGCCAACGGATTCGGTTCGCTCAGCAGACCCGGACCACCACAGCGGTTCCGACAGCACACAGGACGCCGTCATCGGAGTGCTCTCGTAGAGTCAAAGTTGTTTTCTCACCATGTATCTCAGTGACTTCACCCGTGACTTCCAGTGTGGTTCCGACAGGAGCAGGCGC
Source organism: Rhodococcus sp. IEGM 1366 (assembly GCF_033142425.1). NCBI lineage: Bacteria > Bacillati > Actinomycetota > Actinomycetes > Mycobacteriales > Nocardiaceae > Rhodococcus > Rhodococcus sp. IEGM 1366. The sequence goes on along the minus strand of NZ_JAWLRZ010000001.1, from coordinate 1,029,703 downwards.
ACGGTTCTGCCACGACACGGAGACAACGCCTTCATATCCACCGGCAAACTGTGCGGCAGCACGGTAGAAGAGCGTGCCCTGCAACTGAGCCATGACAACCGGCGCGGACAGCTTTTCCGTCGCAGCGTAGGAGGCGTCGTAGTGAATACGGTGCGAATTGTGCGTCGACGCCCCGAATCGAAGGACTCGGACCGGATCGCATACCAAAGCCACCGACTCGATCGGTGTGCCGACGACTACGGTTTCGGTCATCGGACGATGAACTTCTCGACGACCTCGGCAAATGCGCCGGACTGCGCACCCCGATAGGTCTTGGTGACCGAAAGCAGCAGAAACTCGTCAGGAGCCCGACCTTTGATCGCCACGGTATCGAGTGCCCGCGCTACGGTGACCGGCTCGCCGAGCGGGGCTGGTTGCAGGAACGTCACACTCTGCCCGCCTGCCATCAAGCGAACATCGATGCCGTCTGTGCCCGGGACTTCGTCACGAAACATGCCGTCTGATCGGTACTCTCGATCGGATCCGCCCTGCGGACCGCGCAAGAGCGAAGGCAGATACATCGGGTGGAGCGCAAATGCCGGGTGCTCCGGGTCCAGAAACCGGGGGTCGGTCTCGGCGGCGGCAACCGCAAAGGCAATCGACTCCGCCGGGCGCACCGTTCCCAGCTCTCGTGTTTCCCGCGTTCCGATCATCGCCTCTGCGCGATCACGCGCGTGCTCGAGTTCTGTTCTCATGCCAGCACGCTAGGCATTCGGAAGTGTCGCAGCCACGAACCGGGTTCGCCTGCCGGACCGCAATACTTCCCATTGCTGTCACCTCGAGGTCAGGTATAGCCATGGCTGATCAACCGAAGAGCTTGTACGCCAAAACTGATGGCGTCACATTCCACTACTACGACCTCGGCGAGGGCGACCCCACGATTTTCCTGCACGGAGGTGGACCCGGCTGCACCGCGTGGTCCGACTTCGGGCCGGTGGCCCCTCTCTTCGCCTCGGATCGACGGGTGATTCTCGTTGATCTCCTGCAATACGGTCGGTCCGACAAGTGCACTATCACCGGCCCCATGTGGGACTTCCACGCCGCCAAGATGGTTGCTCTGCTCGACGAACTCGGCATCGAACGCGCCGACTTCGTCTGCAACTCGTGGGGCGGCACCATAGCGCTCAACCTCGCGGCAAAGTACCCGGAACGCGTTCGCTCCCTGGTGATCACGGGCAGTATGCCCGTCTTCTACGGCCCGCTCGCGCCGCTCCCCGAAGATGGCCGTCGCGGCCGCAACGCCCGCGACGTCTATTACGGCGGCACCGGCCCCACCCTCGAAAAACTCCGCACCTTGATCACCAGCCTAGAATGGTTCGACGGATCGAAGTTGCCCGCCGAAACCCTCCAGATGCGATACGAGCAAAGCCTCGACCCCGAGGAAATGGCCTTGGCTGCCTCGGCAGACTCCCCTCGTGGCGATTGGCAGGACCTCACAGCCGAACTCGGCCAGATCCAGGCACCGACGCTCTTCGCCTGGGGAATGCACGACGCGTTCCTCACCCCGGACTACCCGCTCATGCTGGCGCGGATGATCCCGCATGGCCACCTCTACATCATGGACCAGGCGTCGCATCATCTTCAGGAAGAGCGGCCATACGACTACTACAGTGTTGTTTCGGGTTTCCTTGACCAACAGCACAACTGAACGAACGGTAATCGCCCCGACGGGCGGTGCACGGATCCGATTGGTACTGCTTCTCGGAATCCTCACCGCCCTCGGGCCGTTCACCGTCGACATGTATCTTCCTGCGCTGCCGCAGATCACGCAGGAATTCGGCACGTCGGAGACAATGGTTCAGCTGACCCTGACCGGAACGCTTCTCGGTCTTGCGTTCGGTCAGTTGATCATCGGCCCACTTTCCGACATCTACGGGCGTCGACGCCCCTTGCTCGTGGGCACAGTGATTCACGTCGGCGCATCGTTGGCGTGCTTCTTTGCGCCGTCCATCGAAGTCCTCACGACGCTGCGAACCCTTCAAGGTTTTGGCGCCGCGGCCACCGGTGTGATCGCGATGGCGATCGTTCGTGATCTCTTCACCGGACACGATGCGGCGGTGGTACTTTCGCGACTGATGTTGGTCATGGGCGTAGCGCCCATCCTGGCTCCGTCCATCGGCGGGGCACTGATGTCCGTAACACAATGGCGCGGAGTCTTTCTCGCTCTCTTCCTCCTGGGTATCGCCATGATTGCACTCGCCGCAGCGTCACTCCCGGAAACACTTCCACCCGAGAATCGGTCAGGCAAGGGCATCGGCGCGATAGCGCGAAGCTACATTGCACTCGGTCGTGATGCTCACTTCATGGTATTGGTTCTCGTGTGCGGTCTCGGCCGTGGTGTGCTGTGGTCGTACATCGCGGCGTCGTCCTACGTAATGCAGGAACAGTTCGGTCTGAGCGCCACAGCGTACGGGTTTGCCTTCGCCGGCGGGGCCGTAGTGCTGATCGGCTCGTCTCAACTCAACGTCGTGCTGCTCGGACGGTGGTCGCCGAATTCCATCACGATCTGGGCAATGTGGGGCAGTAGCGTCGTCGGCGCTGCATTTGTTGTCGTTGCTGCCACCGACTCGTGGGGCTTCGTCGGGTTTGCCGTCCCCATCCTGCTGATGCTGTGCGCAACGGGTTTTGTCATGCCTAACGCACCGGCGGTTGCCCTGTCGCGTCACGGAGAAGCCGCGGGCTCAGCGGCCGCACTGATCGGATTTGCGCAGTTCGGCGCTGCCGCAGTGGTTGCACCGATCGTCGGCCTGCTGGGTAATACCAGTCTTGCAGTGGCCATCTCCATGACCGGGGCTTCGGTTCTCGGAGTGATAGCACTGCTGTGTGTGCATCGATAGGAACGCTTACGCAGAGCGTTCGAGAACCGACACCTTCCGGCTGATTCCGGCAGCTGCCGCGCGCAACGGCTCGGCAAAGCGCTCGGTATCCATTCGATACCGCGGACTCGAGACGCCGATCGCAGCAACCGCTTCCCCGTGTCCACCGAAGATCGGTGCGGCGATACTCGACGTCCCCAGCCGAACCTCTTCGCTCTCCACCGCCAATTGCTCCGAGCGAACGGCATCGAGTTGCCTCCGTAACCCGTCCTCCGAGTTCACCGTCCGGTCGGTGAACTCGACAAATCCGTTGGTTACCACCGCTCGAAACACGGAATCCGGCGAGTACGCGAGTATCGCCTTGCCGGTGGCCGTCGCATACATCGGCAGCCGGCCGGCCACCCGCGACGGCAGGTCCACACCGTGATGACCGGAGATCTTGTCGATGTACAGAACCTCGAGACCGTCACGAATCACGAGGTGAACCGTCTCCCTGGTTGCCGCATGAAGATCCTGCACATACGTAAGCGACGCCTCACGCAGAATCCGTTGACGAGGCACCAACTGGCCAAGTTCGAAAAGCCGTAACCCCAATCCGTACTTGGTCCCGACTCGTTCCAGCAGGCCCAGTGACACCAGTTCACCGGCTATTCGATGCACCGTCGCCTTCGCAACGCCGCTTCGGTTCGCAAGCTCGGTCAGCGAAAGCGCGCCCGAATCCGCGTCGAAGGAATCGAGTATCAGGCGCGCCTTCCCCAGCAACGAATGCACCGCCGAGCGCCTCCAGTACACAGATTGTGGTCCACCCAGCGGACCAAGTCTGCTTCAGTGTACTTAGGCCTTAGATCTCCGCGCCCACGAACTGACTGTTGTAGAGCCGGTAGTACGCACCCCGCGAGAGCAGCAGCTCCTCGTGGCTTCCCTGTTCCACGATGCGGCCGGCCTCCATCACCACAATCAAGTTCGCATCACGAATCGTCGAAAGCCGGTGAGCGATGACAAAGCTTGTACGGTCGCTGCGCAGAACCGCGGTAGCACTCTGAACCAACAGCTCAGTTCGTGTGTCGACCGAACTGGTTGCCTCGTCGAGAATCAGAATGGACGGCTGCGCGATGAACGCTCGAGCAATGGTGATCAGCTGTTTTTCACCGGCACTGATGTTGTTGCCCTCTTCGTCGATGACGGTGTCGTATCCCTCGGGCAGGGAGTGCACGAACTTGTCGACGTAGCTCATCTTGGCAGCGCGCTGAATCTCCTCTTCGGTGGCGCCCGGCTTGCCGTACGCGATGTTCTCCCGAATCGTCCCGCCGAACAGCCAGGCATCCTGCAGAACCATGCCGATGCGCGACCGCAGATCGTCACGCGTCATCTTCGCGATATCGATACCGTCGAGAGTGATGCGACCCGAATTGAGCTCGTAGAACCGCAGAATCAGGTTGACCAGGGTGGTCTTGCCGGCACCGGTGGGGCCGACGATGGCAACCATCTGACCGGGCTCGGCCACCAACGACAGATCCTCGATGAGGGGCTGCTCCGGCTTGTAACTGAACGTGACGTCCTCGAATGCCACCCGTCCCTTGGACACGGCCGGGGACTGCGCGTCGGCGGGATCGACGGACTGCTCTTCCTGGTCGAGGAGCGCAAACACCCGCTCAGCGGATGCAACACCGGACTGCAGCAGATTGGTCATCGACGCGATCTGCGTGAGCGGTTGCGTGAACTGGCGTGAGTACTGGATGAACGCCTGCACATCACCGAGCGTCATCGTGCCGGAGGCCACCCGCATACCGCCGACAACTGCGATGGCGACGTAATTCAGATTGCCGAGGAACATGACAGCAGGCATAACCAGACCGGAAATGAACTGCGCTTTGAAGCTCGACTGGTAGAGCTTCTCGTTCTGCGTGCGGAAACGCTCCTCGACCTCGTTCTGCCGGCCGAACACCTTGACCAACTCGTGTCCGGTGAATGCTTCTTCAACCTGCGCGTTGATGCCGCCGGTGCTCTTCCACTGTGCGACAAAGTGTTTCTGCGAGCGCTTGGCGATGACAGCCGTGACGATGATCGACAGCGGAACCGTCGCGATGGCGATCAAAGCCAGAATCGGCGAGATGACCAGCATCATCACGAGGATCGCGATCACCGTCATCACCGACGTCACCAGCTGACTCAGCGTCTGCTGCAGGCTCTGCGCAACATTGTCGATGTCATTGGTGACGCGCGAGAGAACATCGCCTCGCGCATGAGTGTCGAAGTACCGCAGCGGAAGTCGATGAATCTTCTGCTCGACGTCCTCGCGTAGGCGTCGAACCGTGCGCTGCACGACAATATTGAGCAGGTACGCCTGCAACCAACTGAACAGCGACGCGCAGACGAACAGCAGCAGCACGATCATCAGCACTCGGCCGACCTCGGCAAAATCGATCCCGGTACCGGGGACCACGTTCATGCCGGACACCATGTCCGCGAACTGATTCTGGCCCTGCTCGCGCAGACCCGCCACTGCTTGGTCCTTGGTAATTCCGGCGGGAAGCTGTTTACCGACAATGCCGTCGAAGATGAGGTTGGTTGCATTACCCAGGATCTTCGGGGCGATCGAAGACAGCACCACACTGACCGTGACCAGAACAAAAATCAGGATGACAGCGGGCTTGTCGGGGCTGAGCCGAGCAAGAAGACGCTTCAGCGAAGGGCCGAAATTCATGGCCTTCTTGGTGGGATCACCACCGCCGGGAGGTCCGATCGGAGGTGAGGAACTCGGCCGATTGCTCATGATGCGTCCTGTACGGCTAGCTGAGAGGCGACAATTTCGCCGTAAGTGGGACAACTGACTTGCAGTTCGTCGTGGGTACCGACACCGACAATCGCACCGTCGTCGAGCACGATGATCTGATCGGCTTCGACGATGGTGGAAATACGTTGCGCGACAACGACGATGCAGGCGTCCCGGGTAACGGGCTGCAGCGCCGCTCTCAGTCTCGCGTCTGTCGTGAGGTCCAGGGCCGAGAACGAATCGTCGAACAAATAGATCTGCGGCTTGCGCACCAGTGCCCGCGCAATGGCCAGACGCTGACGCTGACCACCGGAAACCGTCGTACCGCCCTGGGAAACCGGGGTGTCCAGGCCTTCCGGCATCGCGCGGACGAAGTCTGCGGCCTGAGCGACCTCGAGGCATTCCCACAGCCACTCGTCGGTGGCGTCGGGGTTGCCGTAGCGAAGGTTGGTTGCGACGGTTCCCGAGAACAGGTACGGCTTCTGCGGAACAAGTCCGATAACGGAACACAGCAGGTCGGTGTCGATGTCGCGGACGTCGACACCACCGACGGATACCGACCCGGATGTGGCGTCGATGAGTCGCGGAATCAGGTTGAGCAGCGTTGTCTTACCGGATCCGGTGCCGCCGATGATCGCGGTGGTCTTGCCTGGTTCGGCCCGGAAAGTGATGTCGCGCAACACCGGTTCCTCGGCGCCGGGGAACTGGAACTGAGCGCCGCGAAGTTCGACGACGCCCGGGTTCTTCAGTTCTCGAATCGGGTTCTCGGGCGGAATGACCGACGACGCTGTATCGAGCACCTCGGAGATACGTTCTGCGCAGACCGATGCACGCGGCAGCATGACGGCCATGAAAGTAGCCATCATGACGGCCATCAGGATCTGCATGATGTAGCTGAGCATCGCGGTGAGCGAGCCGATCTCCATGGCTCCACTGTCGATCTGATGCCCACCGAACCAGATGACCGCGACACTGGTGACGTTGCTGATCAGCATCACCAGCGGGAACATCACCGCCATCAGTTTGCCGACACCGAGCGCCGTTTCGGTCAGTTCGTCATTGGCTACACCAAAGCGCTTCACCTCGGAAGGCTCGCGAACAAACGCGCGGACAACCCGGATACCGGTGATCTGTTCGCGTAGAACGCGGTTGACCGCGTCGAGACGACCCTGCATGAGCCGGAAGCCGGGAACCATCCGCGCGATCAAAAAACCCATCGAAATCGCCAGCAACGGCACGCTGATACCCAGAATCCAGGACAGATTCAGATCCTGACGCAGCGCCATGATGATGCCGCCGACGCACATGATCGGAGCCATCACGAGGATGGTGCAACTCATCACGACCATCATCTGCACTTGCTGGACGTCGTTGGTATTTCTGGTGATCAGGGACGGCGCACCGAAATAGCCGACCTCGCGGGCCGAGAAAGTACCGACCTGATGCAACACCGACGCCCGTAGATCGCGTCCGATGCCCATGGCAACACGAGCACCGAAGTACACCGCACCCACGGAGCACAGGATCTGCGTCAACGTCACAAGGAGCATCACCCCACCCGTTGACAGGATGTAGCCCGTATCCCCCTTTGTCACACCGTTGTCGATGATGTCGGCATTGAGACTGGGAAGGTAAAGGGCAGCCATAGTCGAAATAAACTGCAGGACGACAACGCCCGTGAGTTCGCCACGATAGGGCTCTAGGTAAGTGCGCAGCAGCCTGATCAGCATAGTGAGCGAAGGTTACCAATCTCTGCCGACAAGTGCCGCAAGGTTTTTTCGGCCACCGGGAACTCCGACAAAAACACACGTGCCGCAACCGACTTGGAGTCGATTGCGGCACGTGTGTGGGACCCTGCTGTGCAGTTAGGCAGATGTTGCAGCCAATTCCGCTTCCTTGTCGGCGCGGAGTTGCTGGCTCAGCTTCTCACCCTCGATGTCGACGTTGGGCAGAATCTTGTCGAGCCACTTAGGCAGCCACCACGCCTTGTCGCCGAGCAACGCCATGACCGACGGAATGATCACCATACGAACGATGAAGGCGTCGAAGAAGACTGCGGCAGCGAGCGCAAACCCGATCGACTTGATGAACGAGTTCGGCTCCGCGATGAAGGCACCGAACACGGAGATCATGATGATCGCGGCAGCGCTGACAACCCGGGCACCGTGATTGAAGCCGATGGTGACAGCCTGCTTGGCGTTAGCTCCGTGGACGTACTCCTCACGCATGCGCGTCACGAGGAACACCTGGTAGTCCATCGCGAGTCCGAACACCACACCGATCAGGAAGATCGGCATGAAACTCACCAAAGGTTGCGGGTTCGAGATAATTCCCAACCAGCCGTGCTGGAAGATCGCAACCGTGGCGCCGAATGTCGCGAGCACGCTGAGCAGGAAGCCCAACGTCGCGGTCAGTGGAACCAGGATCGAGCGGAACACCAAGAGCAACAGGATGAATGCCAGGCCGACCACTACCGCAAGGTAGGGAACCAACGCGTCCTGCAAGGTATCCGAGATATCACCCTCGAGTGCAGTCTGACCTGTGATTCCGTAGCTCACACCGATCGAATCAGCCAGTCCTGCTTCGGCACTGCGGAGACTGCTCACCAACTCCATGGTTGCCGGATCGGTGGGACCGGTTGTCGGAGTGATCAACATCTGCGCGGTATCGCCGGCCTGGTTGACTTTGACGATCTGTGCATTCTGGACGCCGTTCAGCCCCGAGATCGTCGAGACGACCTTCTCGAATGCCTCGCCGGCCGGAACGTCTGCACCCTGTGCGTCGATGACACCGAGCAGCGGACCGTTCTTACCGCCCCCGAAGCCCTCGTCGATCAAGTCGTACGCCTGACGCGAACTTGTTGCCGGATCACCCGTTGCCTCCGACGGCAATGACAGGCTCAATCCCGTTGCCGGCAAAGCCAAAGCGCCCAGAAGTACAACGCCGCCGATCAGCGGAACGAGCGGGCGTCGCACGATGGCGCTGATGTAGCGCAGAGCCAGCGTTGGCTTACCCGAATCCTCGGACTCCTGAGCCTTCTTGCCGAGGAACGGAATCTTGCCGGCAAAAGCCTTCCGGCCGAAGATACCCAGGATCGCGGGCAACAACGTCAAGGCGATGAGCACTGCGATGAGCACTGTAAATGCCGCTGCCGCACCCATATCCGAGAGGAACGGGATGCCGACGACACGCAATGCCACGAGGGCGATGATGACCGTCAGACCAGCGAATACGACTGCGGAACCGGCAGTTCCGACTGCGCGTCCGGCGGCTTCCGATCGGTCGTCGGTCAAGGTCAGCTCATGCCGGAACCTGGACATGATGAAGAGCGAGTAGTCGATCGCCACTGCGAGACCGATCATGATCGCCAACGTCGGCGTCATCGATCCGAGGTCCATGAAGCCCGTCGCGACGGTAATACCGAGGCTGCCGATTGCGATGCCGATGATCGCGGTGATCAGCGGAAGTCCAGCGGCCACAAGCGAACCGAACGTGATTGCCAGAACGACGGCAGCGACGGCAATACCGATCAACTCGGTGAGCCCACCGGGCATCTCCGCTTCCTGTGCCGCAGTACCACTGACCTGGACGTTGAGTCCTTCGGCCCGTGCCACATCGGCAGCAGCATTGATCGACTCACGCATCGCCTCATCGGCATCGGTGACAGCGCCGACAAAGGGAACCTCGATGTATCCGACCGTGCCGTCCGCGCTGAGCGGCGACAATGCCGCAGCGTCTGAGCTTGCTTTTGCCTCGGAAGTTCCGGCAGCAGCGGCCTGCTCCTGGAACATCGCCGTCATCGAATCATTGGCGGCAACCGGGTTGACCAACGCTTTCGCGGCCTGTTCCGGCGTCGCCGTAGCCGGATCGACCTTGGCAGCGTCCTCGACCGTGTCGATCGCGCGGATCTGCGCGAGCATGTCGTCCATGGCCTTGACGTTTGCCGGATCAGCCAACGTCGTACCTGCAGGCGCTTGGAGAACATATCGGGCACTCAACGAATCCATAGTGTTGGGAGCGTCCGGGAAACGCTCCGCCATAAGGTCTTGAGCCTGCTGCGCGGGAGTACCCGGAATGTTGAAGGAGTCCTTGGTGGGACCGGACAGGGTCGCAGCCCCGACGCCCATCAGAACCAGGATTATCAACCAAACGCTGAGGACCGCGCCTTTTCGCCGGTAGGCGAACTTGCCGATCCGATAGAGATAGGTGGCCACGACGGGCTCCTTGCTGTTTCGGTGCGTGTACGTGGACAGGTATTACGTGTGCGTGCTGAAGACGCGGTGTCTCAGAGACGCGGTGGCGGCGCAGGCAACCCCGCACGAATTTGCCGAAAAGCGTCATGGACCAGTTCTTCCGGTCCGGAAGCCTCCGACTTTCCGCCGGACCAGATGTCGATCACCGATTTGGCGGCTCCGGCCACCGCTCCGAGGAGGAGAGTCGGGTACACGTCACGTTCGGCGTCCGTACCGGTACGGACGGCCAATGCCTGAGTGACTGCACGGTTGATCCGCTGATGCATGTCCGCAGCATCCCGATAGAGAGCGGGACTCGCGTCCGACAGCATCCAGATACTCGCTGTCTTACTCGCTGTCGGACCGGAACCGCTCACGATTTCGACCACAAGATCCTCGAGGACGTCGAGAATCGGCTCGTCCGCGGGCCGAGCCGCAAGCGCCTCGATCCAGTGAGTTACCGATTCCTCGAAGCTGGCGAGTACCGCCTCCTCCTTGCTGGAGAAGTAGTTGTGGAATGTCCTCGTCGACACTCCCGCCTCGGACGCAATCGCATCGGCGGTGACGCACTCGATTCCGAGAGCCCGAGCGAGCCGTTCTGCCGCACTGCTCAGTGCAGCGCGGGTTGCCGCCTTCTTGCGGTCTCGGAGACCTGGCTCGATTATCACTCTCTCCACGTTACGGAACTTGCAGACATCTGCAAGTTTGCAGAGTCATGCAAAATTGTGGATTCCGGCACAGCCTCGCGGCAATTGTCGGGTAGGTCACACTCGCCAGGCTCGCGGCTCGGCACCGCCTCGACAAAAGCCACGCCTACACCAGACAATGGTCAAAACGGTTGCCATTGATTAACCAACCGCATGGATTAACCGCTGCGGATCAACCACCCGATCTTGAACAACTGAGGAATTTCATGGACCCACTCCTACAAAGCTGGCCGGTGCCGCCATCGGTCATGCTGTGGGGATCGAAGAACGGCCCCGGTTCAATGCTGCGGCTCGTCAACTTCACCATCGGGTTCTGCTCGCTCAACTTTTCCCTGGTTGCCTATCTGTTCCTGATCAGCGGCGAAGGCCCCGACCGACAGTTCGCGCGCACCTGGCTCATCGCATTCGCGACCGTAAACCTCATCCCCACTGCCCTTTGGTTCCTCGGAAAAGTTCGCGGGTCGCGCGCTCTGAAACTGTTCGGGATCTGGGCAGATCTGGGAACAGCCTCCGTCATCATCACGTTCACCAGCCACGATGCAGCACTCTTCGGCGCGGTGCTCTTCGTAGCCTCCGGCGCCTACTTCACGTACTTTCTCAACTTTCGATGGCTCGCCTTCCACCTTGCCTTCTCCTGTACGTTCATCATTTCCCTGGCGATCCTCGCCATCACCCGCGGGACACTGCCCACTGCCGGCGTCATCGCGCGCACCGACGTCATCCTGTGCGCCGTCATCTTCATCCCGGCCACCATCCAATTCGCCTGGCGGCAACTACTCGCACGCGCCAACGGATCTAAAGTCGACGCACTGACCGGCCTCCTCAACAGACGCGGACTCTGGGACATGGCCGAGCGGGTCTGGTCGACCTCACACGCCAACCGCGTCGACGTTGCGGTCGCCGTCGTCGACATCGACAAATTCAAAGCCGTCAACGACGCCTACGGGCACGAAGTCGGCGACACCGTCATCATCAGAACCGGCAACCGACTTCAACAACACGTCAACGGATTCGGATACGCAGCGCGCACCGGCGGCGAAGAATTCACGCTCGTCATGATCGGAACGCCATACGGACTACGCAAACGCATAGCGGCTCTGCCCCGCGCAGTTGTCGAAGCCACGGACGCACCCCTGGCGACAGTCAGTATCGGCGCCTCCACGATGCCGTTCACCCCAGACATGGAGCAATTCGACTACACCGCGTTCTCCCGCGCGATAGTCCATGCCGATCATCTGATGTACGAAGCGAAATCATCCGGCGGGAACTCCGCGAATACCGCGCCACTCGACATGACGCGCTTCGACCGATCCGGGAACTGACAGCGCCGCTACAGCCCCCAACGTCAGCGCCGCTTCCAGGCCCCCGTCAGCGCCGCTTCCAGGCCCCCGGATCCGCCGTCAACTGATTCACAAAGTCAGGTAGGTGGCCGTCGGCCACATCCGCCATCGTGACGTTCTCGAGCACCGCGCGAAGATTGACGCGGACCGCTATCCACACATCCTTGAGCTGCGTCGCCGGACCCGTGTAATCGACATCCTCGGGGCGCTCCCCACGGATCGACGCCAACGGACCTTCCACTGCACGGATGACGTCGGCAATCGTGATTTCCGACGCGGGACGGGCAAGCCAGTAACCACCCTCGGGTCCGCGCTTACTCGTCACAAGGCCGCCGCGTCGTAGATCCGACAGAACGGCCTCGAGAAACTTATGGGGGATCACCTGCGACGTTGCGAGAAACTCGGCTTTGGCCGGGCCTGGACCAGCTGCTGCGAGTTCCGCCAACGTTCGCACGGCGTAGTCCACCTTTGCGGTGATGTGCACCGGCAATTCCTACCATTCCCCTATGGAAAGGCGCAAGGGAATGCATCTTCCATGTCGTTACACATTAATGCATAATGTAACGATAAACCCGTGAACGGACAGGACAACTAGCGTGTGGGACACCCTCCTCGAATCTTGGAAGTCTCTCCTGGAACCACTCCATGACCCGGTAGCGCTGGCCATCCCCGCGTTTGTCCTCTTCCTGGCGATCGAATGGGCAGCAGCACGCAAACTCGAGGATCATCCCGACCACGCCGAGGGCCGAGCACACCCCGCGACGGGCGGTTACCGTGGCGTCGACGCCCGCACGAGCGTCCTACTCGGAGTGGTCTCCATCGCGACCAGTGCCTTCTGGAAAGTCCTTGCCCTGATCGGATATTCCGCCATCTGGGTATATCTCGCGCCATGGCATCTCTCACCGAGCGCCTGGTACACCTGGGTGATCCTGCTTCTCGGAATCGATATTCTCTACTACGCGTATCACCGCATCGCACACCGCGTTCGAGTTATCTGGGCAACACATCAAGCGCACCACTCGAGCGAATACTTCAACTTCAGCACCGCCCTGCGTCAGAAGTGGAACAACAGCGGCGAAATAATCATGTGGCTACCGTTGCCGTTCCTCGGAATTCCGCCGTGGATGATCTTCGTCGGCTTCTCCGTCAGCCTGGTTTACCAGTTCTTCGTGCACACCGAGCGGGTCGGAAAGCTCTGGCGTCCCATCGAATTCATCTTCAATACGCCATCACACCACCGCGTTCACCACGGGTCGGACGCCGAATATCTGGACCGCAACTACGGCGGAATCCTCATCGTCTGGGATCGGATCTTCGGCAGCTTTGCCGCTGAAACACACCGGCCGACATACGGACTCACAACGCCAGTCGGAACGTACAACATCTGGAAACTGCAAACGCGCGAATACGCTGCCATTGCCCGCGATTGGAAAGCGTCGACGTCATGGCGCAATCGCGGCGGCTATGTGTTCGGGCCTCCCGGATGGTCACCGAAAGCCGAACTCACGTCACCAGAATCCACAACCCACTAGCCGCGAGAACCAGCAGGCTCACCGCCAGTACAGCACCCATACCCAAAGCGGGCGTTGCCTTTTCCCTGGCAAAGAGCTCGAGCCGCGCAGACCTCGACCGACGCTCGTAGATCGTGACGGCAACAATCAGGACAGCCGCGATTGCGGGACCGATCATCGCCACCGAACCGAACGGCGGCAACCAGCGCAGGCACGCCACGGCCAAACCGAGGATGGACAGACTCGTACGCACGAATGAGAGCGACGTGCGTTCGGACTGTAATCCCTTGTCAGGAGGGCTGATCGCGCTCCTGCCCGAAGGACTGATTGCGTCGGACGGCTCTACGGTAGTCAAGCTAGTTCACAACCTCGACCACGAGGACAGTCGCACAGATGACCAGAACGATTCCCACTACCGGCGCCATGAGAGGCACCGGCAGTGAGCGTTCGGCACGCAACGCGCGCTCCGCACTGATCCAGTGGACAAAAGATGTGATGGCGATCAGCGCTCCGCCAACAAGGAGGAGCGCCGCCAGACCGGAGCGAACGCTCTCGTTCAGGATGTCGCCGCCAAAAGCCTCCAGGCCGACGCCCGACGCAATGAACGCCGTCGCGGTGCGCACCCAGGCCAGATACGTCCGCTCGTTTGCGAGAGTGAACCGCGGATCCGGGTCTTCGCCTGAGCGGAACGGCTTCCACAATCGCATTAGTGGGACCGTCCACCGAGACAACACTCGTACCTGAGGACGCGCCGCGAATTCAAGTTCATGTCCTTAATCTTCCCTGGCGGCGGAAACGCACCGCCATCCGGGCTTGATCAGGACTGGTCGAGCGATACCAGGAAGTCCACGCTGCCACTGCCGTCGACAGTTACGAACCCGAGGGACGGAGGCTGCACACCGAAGTCGGTCCACGTCACCGGAATGGAGCCGGACGCGATCAGCGTGTCACCGGAGTGCAGAACCGTCATGTCCACGGACACCGGCTTGGACTGGCCCTTGAGCGTCAACGTGCCAGGCACCGTCACCGTCGCGGTTGTCCCATCTGTCGGCACCGACGAGAGATCCACCGGCGAGTCCATCGTGAACGTCGCCGTCGGATAGGTACTGGTGTCCATCACATTGCCCGTGAACTGGCTGTCACGCCGGTCGGAGTCGGTCTTGATGCTCGCCACCTGCACGGTCACTTCGCCGGCCGTGAGCTTTTCACCGTCGACCGTCGCATTGCCACTTACCTCTCCTGTGGTACCTACGACAGTCACACTCGATCCGTTGAGAATCTCGTGGACGGTGTACCCGGCTGCCGTCTGGTTGTCCCCTTGTCCCGCGACGACGGTCCACGCACCGTCGATCGACCCGGACGCCGCCTCGGCACCTTCCGTAGACACCACGGCTGCGGGAGCGTCATCTTCTGCGATGAACTTCCCGTACGCCCACGGCCCCACGAGTAGGGCGAGCACGACCACGACTACTGCTCCGCCGATCCACCACATCTTTTTCATGCGTTCGACGATAGTTGCAGCTTCAACGGATGTCAGGGGTTGCCAACTGTGGGAACTCTGTGAATATGCTCCGTGACGACTGGGCACGAGAGGTCATCTGTGTCACTTAGTAATGATTTGGTAAAGTGACACTACGCTTCAAAGGAGGTACTCGCGATGTCGGACCTGACCCTCCTGTGCGACGACGAGTTGCGCGAGCGTCGAATCACCCTCGGTCAATCACTCACTGCCGCAGCCTATTTGATCCCTAACCCAGCGCCGTCGTTCTTCGAGAAATTGAAGCAGGATATCGACGACGCCGCGGCAGAGTGGATTGCACGACGCTCCTGAGGACGGTCAGCCGCGGGCGCGAACAAACTCCGGGTCCGGATTGCCGGTGCCCGAACATCTACGCCGCCTCGTGGACCTTGCGGAATCCACGGAAGATCCTGCTTCCTGCCACGGCTCCTAGGATCGCCTGTGGTGATCGCATTCGCAGACGTTCTACGCCGCAGCACCGAAATCCACCTCTCCCGAAGCGAGAATCACGGGCGCTGGCACAATGCTCAGGCACCTCAGGGAAGCTTTTGGCGGTGGCGGAGGGATTTGAACCCGAGTTGACCACCAGGCCATTCGCGCAAATAGCCTCTGAACTGGCCAAACACATCATCGGAAATTACGCTGAATCACTCGGTTTTCGGTGAAGTGTGGCCAAAATGTGGCCACGAAACCGCTGGCACAATCGACGCAATGGATGACGATTCACAGTGGCGGCGACGCATGGCCCCGAAGTCTCGTTTACAGAACGTGCCAAACGAGACGAAGGCAGCGCGCGTGAAGCGTGAGAACGAAGAGTGGGCGTCGAAGTGCGGGCAGGTGACGGTGCGGAAGATCGGGGTATACCTGCGTAGTCGTCTTGACCACAGAGGCACGGGCACTGAGGAATCTGTGGGGGCAGCCGTTAGCATCACGCCATGGAACTTGGGGTACATTTCGCGCTTTCAGACCACGTGGCAGCGGAACTTCTCGACGCACGTGGCGACGACGACAGACTCGATGCGTTGGTCGAGGACATCGAGGAGACAGGGCGCTCCGAGTTCTCATGCGACACGGACAAGGCGTGGGACCCGATCCTGTGCTCCCTCTCCAATGGCGGGTACCAGCGCGCGCCCGAGAACTGGCCGGCATGTGGCGTGATCTTGGGGGACGAGGACCTCAACACGAACACCGACGACCAACTGATTACCTATATGACGCCCAATCGGGTCGCCGAAGTCGCCTCGTACCTGGCGGAAATCACCGAATTCGAGTTCGGCGCAGGCTATGACGCGATGCCGCTCGACGACCGCAACCCCGAGTACGGCGCGGACGAGCGCACGTACGCCTGGGGTTGGCTGCAGGAAGTGGTGGACTTTTTCCAGCGCGCGGCCCGCGACGATCGGCACGTGGTGTTCACCGTGCGGTTCTGACTGCCCACCACTGTCAGCAGGCGGGTCTCGATCGTCCTACTCGTTGTGTCCTACTCGTTGTGTCGAGCGACTCTCAACGCAGCTGCAGCACCGGCAAGAAACACAAAAAAAGCTCCCCACCTGTGTGAACAGGTGGGGAGCTTTTGGCGGTGGCGGAGGGATTTGAACCCTCGGACGGGGGTTACCCGTCACACGCTTTCGAGGCGTGCTCCTTAGGCCGCTCGGACACGCCACCGCTGGTGACTTTACCGGATGGTGTGCCCGAGACCGAAATCGCCTGGTGGCGGATCGCTAGGTCAGCTTGTCCTTGACGCTGGAAGCAGCATCCTTGACCTTCTCACCAGCGTCTTTGACCGCCGATTTCACCTGGTCGCCTTTGCCTTCGTTTTCGAGGTCTTTGTTGCCGGTGACACTGCCAGTAGCTTCCTTGGCCTTGCCGCCGAGATCTTCTGCCTTGTTCTGAGCTTTGTCTGCGATTCCCACGAGTACTCCCTTGAGTGAACGCGAAACAAATCACCTTCCGGCAATTCGCAGATACCGTGACGGCATCTGTCCTCCACCATGCCTGCGTCTGCCGGTTACTGCCACCCTGATGTGGAATCCGTCTCGCTCGGGAATAGCGGAATCAGCCCCGCTGATCGCGGAAGAAATCCTCCAAAAGCCCAGCACATTCGTCTTCGAGCACCCCACCGCGCACCTGCGGACGGTAGGTCAATCTTCTGTCCCGAACAACGTCCCACAGCGATCCGACGGCACCGGTCTTGGGCTCCCAGGCCCCGAAAACGACCCTGGAGACACGGGCGAGAACCAACGCGCCGGCACACATCGTGCACGGCTCGAGTGTGACAGCGAGCGTCGCACCTTCCAGACGCCAACCGTCGCCGTAAATTTTCGCCGCTGCACGCAACGCGAGGATCTCGGCGTGAGCAGTTGGGTCGGACGACGCTTCCCGCGCATTGGCCGCACGGGCAACCTCGACGCCGTCCGCGTCGAAGACAACCGCACCAACGGGAACGTCGGAGACCGATGCACTGCGCGCGGCACTGATGGCCGCACGGATCATGCGCTGATCGTCAGCGAGTGACATCTACCGTGGGAGCTTGTCGAGCACGGCAGAGAATTCGGATTCGAATCCGAGTCGCTGCGCGATCATCGCCAATTGTTCGTCGGGATACAGATCAGTATCGGCAGTGATCACCGAGAGAACGGGTTCCGGTAGCCCCAGATCAGCCAGGACCGACAGATCCCCCTCTTCCCAGGGCTCGACATTGTCGAGGTCATCTGGATCGATGTCGGGGATTTCAACGTTCAGCGCGTCGAGTACGTCCGCGGCGATGTCGTAGTCGATCGCGGCAGTCGCGTCGGAAATCAGCAGATGCGTTCCCGTCGGCGCGGGCCGCAAGATGATGAAGAACTCTTCGTCGACGTCGATAAGGCCGAAAACGGCACCCGAGCTACGAAGCTCGCGGAGTTCGGTTTCGGCGCTCGACAACGACGTCAAAGCCGCAGAGGTCAAAGCCTTGACCGTCCACTTGCCTTCGTCACGTACCACTGCCACGCCGAAGCCTTCGAACTCCTCCGACTGGTTCGAGGAGGCGCTCTTGTTACTCGCGCGCTGTGCACCCATGGCGCAACGGTAGCCCGGCTAGTGCCCGTGAGTGAAGTCCGCGCCCGGATATGCCAACCTGAACGGGTGTCTGCGACCGATTCTGCCCCTCCCGTCTGCGTCCTCGGCCTCGGTTTGATCGGCGGTTCGCTGTTGCGCGCCGCTGCCCGCGCCGGTCGCGAGGTGTGGGGTTACAACCGTTCGAGCGAGTCGGCCGACGCAGCGCGCGCCGACGGTTTCGAAGCCAACACCGATCTTGCTGCCACTCTTCGGAAAGCTCAGGAGACCGGCGCAATCATCGTGATCGCCGTGCCCATGCCGGCCGTCGACGCCACCCTCGAAGCCATTGCCGCACATGCCCCGAACAATCCGGTCACCGACGTCGTGAGCGTGAAGGGCGAGGTGAAGGCAGCCGTCGAGCGTCGTGGCCTGAGTGCCCGCTTTGTCGGCGGCCATCCCATGACCGGAACCTCCGCGTCTGGCTGGGCGGTTGGCGACGCAGACCTGTTCATCGACGCCGTGTGGGTCGTGGCCACCGACGACGGCGTCGACGCAGATGTGTGGACGCAGGTCGCGGACCTCGCTCTGGACTGCGGTTCCGTCGTCGTTCCGGCCGAATCTCTCGAACATGACCGGGCTGTGGCCCGGATTTCTCATCTGCCGCACCTGCTCGCCGAATCGTTGGCGATCACCGGCGCCGCCGGTGGTGAACTCGCACTCGGGCTGGCCGCAGGTTCGTTCCGTGACGGCACCCGTGTGGCCGGCAGTGCGCCGGGACTGGTGCGGGCGATGTGCGAGGGCAACCGCGATGCACTGCTGGTCGCACTGGACGAGGCTCTTGCTCTACTGCAGAGGGCGCGAAGCGAACTGCACGCGCACGGTTCGACAGCGGAAATCGTCGATGCCGGGTTCGCCGCGCGAGGAGCCTACGAATCGCATGAGCGTTGGGACATCACCGATGTGCGCGTCGGAGAATCCGACTGGATCAACCGGATGCGCGACGCCGGCCGCCGTGGCGGCGTGATCCGGCGACGCAGGTAGATCCCCGCTGTCAGATCCCGAGTGTCAGATCCGGCCGGCCAGTCCTGGGTAATCGAGGATGAATCCTTCGTGGTCGACGGTCACCGTTGCACTCGATACGGGTGACATCACGCTGATGCCGTCGGTACCGCTGCTGTACGTGATGGTTGCGGCTTCGACCCGCAGATCCAGCAGGTTGACGTACACAACCGGAACCTCGACATCTTGGGTGTCGTTCTGCAGCCCGAAACGCCTGATGGGAAGGGTGTTGAAGAACGGGCTGAGGATCACGTCGACGTCGAGCGCGCCGGAGAAGGACGAGCGCTGGTGGTTGGCGCCGTTCTCCACCATCCAGGTTCCTTCTTCGTCTCGGCTGATCGACATCTGACGCTCACCCGCAGCGAGGGCGGTACGCACCGACAACCTGCGCGTGATACCCGCCTCGTCTGTGACCAGGTCATATGAGGCGCTGAATGCGGGATGTTCGCTACACGCGCCACCGATGATCCGGCCTGACGCCTTGATGCGATTTCCGCTCAACTGCACGCGTACCGACTCCATGCGAGGAGCGTTGTGCGCCTGCCAGGTCAATACCGCAGGCCAGGATGCGCTATCGGAAGGTTGGATGCTCACCCGACCACGGTAATGGACGATGCCCTCGAGAGCACTGCTGGCTGGTGATTATTACCGCGATCAGGGACCTTTTCCGCGGCGTCGGTGACCTGGGACTGTGTGTGTAAGGCGATTCACAGCCCGATTCGTCCACCGATACGTGCGGAATGCCGGTGCGCGAAAAGTTGTGGCAAAAGCTGTCGGACTTCTCGAGTAACGTGCTTACAAGTCGGTTCGTGAGGAAGGGTGCTGTGACGTCGTCGCAAAGCATGGTGGGGTTGTTTGCCGGTATCGGTGGGCTCGAGTTGGGTCTGTCGGAGCACGGGTGGAACACCGAACTGCTGTGTGAAATCGACCCAGGCGCCCAGGCAGTTCTCCGTTCCCGGTTCTCGGACGTCCCTTTGCACGGCGACGTCACGAAACTGCGCGCGCTCCCGGCCGATATCGACTTGGTTGCTGCCGGTTTCCCCTGCCAGGACCTCTCGCAGGCCGGTAAGACTGCGGGCATTACCGGCGCCCGCTCGGGCCTCGTCGACGAAGTATTTCGACTGGTCAAGCGCAAAAAGGGTCCACGGTGGCTGGTCATCGAAAACGTGCCATTCATGCTGCAGCTAGGCAAGGGCGCAGCCATGCGGCACATCACCGACGCTCTCGAAGACCTCGGTTACACGTGGGCGTACCGCGTTGTCGACGCCCGGGCATTCGGCCTCCCGCAGCGCCGCCAGCGCGTCATCATGCTGGCATCGCGCACCGAAGATCCCCGCGAAATCCTCTTCGGACAAGATGCCGGTGAGCGACTCGGCGGCGACCCTGCCGATTTCCCGTGCGGCTTCTACTGGACCGAGGGCACCCGCGGACTCGGTTGGGCCGTCAACGCCGTACCGACGCTCAAGGGCGGTTCGTCCGTCGGAATCCCCAGCCAGCCGGCCGTCCGCTTACCTTCGGGTGAGATCGTCACGCCAGGCCTGGTCGACGCCGAACGTCTACAGGGTTTTGATCCCGACTGGACACTGCCGGCCGTCGACGTTCCCGGCCTACGCCACAGCCATCGCTGGAAGCTCGTCGGCAATGCCGTGAGCGTGCGAATGGCGTCGTGGGTGGGTAGCCGTCTGGTCGACCCCATCGAATACGACGCGGAGTACGAGACACCCCTCGAACCTGGCGACGCCTGGCCGAGCGCCGCGTGGGGCCGTAACCGCCAAGCGTTCCGCGTCCATACCTCGACGTGGCCCGTTCAACACGACTACGAGGATCTGAGCGGATTCCTCGAAGACACTCGGTTGCTGTCCGCTCGGGCCACTGCCGGCTTCCTCAAACGCGCACGCATGGGCAACCTTCGCTTCATTCCCGGATTCATCGAGGACGTAGAAAGCCATCTCGAACGGATGGGCGGATATCCCGAGGCAGTGGCATGAACGGGGCAGTGGCATGAACGAGGGTTCACTGTTTCCCGAGCCGGAGGCCCTGTTTCCGGAGACGCTGTTTCCGGAACCCCAGCACGAACCACTGTGGGACGCATTGCGACTCGCGGGCGACAAACCTGCGGCAGACGCCGATCGCGGCGAGAAGAAGAACTACGCGCAGCGGCTTTCCAATCAACTCGCCCAAACGGTTGCCGACGCCTTGC
Source organism: Rhodococcus sp. IEGM 1366 (assembly GCF_033142425.1). Lineage (NCBI taxonomy): Bacteria > Bacillati > Actinomycetota > Actinomycetes > Mycobacteriales > Nocardiaceae > Rhodococcus > Rhodococcus sp. IEGM 1366. Next base: position 1,008,471 of record NZ_JAWLRZ010000001.1, on the reverse strand, counting down.
GCCCGCTGTACCCCAACATCACCCCCACCGCTACGGGCGAAGGTCAGGAAGCGACGGTCGATGTCGCGAAGGGCCGAAAGCGCTTGGATGTCAAGGCACTCGACCCCACACTCGGCTTGATCCTGTGCGTATCGATCAAGACGTACAACTTCCAGGACTACAGTCCCCGCAGCGGAAAGCTCGGCCGCTGGACCAAGAACATCGTCCGCAATGATCACGAATTGCGTGGCGAGGCAATGGTTCTGCATCAGCGACAGCCCTACAGCGTTCTGGTAGCCGTCATGTTCGAGCCGTACGCCACGTGCGACGACGGCGACCCCACCAAGACCAGCGACACCGGCAAATCCTCGTTCGCCCACCACGTCACGACGCTGTCGAAGCGTTCCGGCCGCGGCAAACGTGCGGTTGTCGGCGTTCCGGGTAAGGCGTGGGTTGATCTGGGCGCCGAGGACACGCGCTACGACCTCTTCGAAAAAGTGTTCATCGGATTGTACGAAACCGATGGCGGCGTACGCTTTTTCGACGTCGACGAGCCGCCTCCCCGCAACGGCCGTCCCACCGAGAGTCAAACACTCTCGTTTGACGATTTTGTCACCATCGTGCACGGTGAAGTGGAACGTCGCAACAGGTTTGCCCCCACCTGGTCAGACCCGGACGACGGCGACGACTCCGACAGCTGAACCCCACGAAAGTGAAGACAGTGCCCGCGACGGATCCGACAACCAGCGCTCGAATGAGCGCACAGCGTCGACGCGACACCAAACCCGAGATCGCGATCCGGCGCGAACTTCATCGGAGTGGACTGCGGTACTTCGTCGATCGGGCTCCCGTCAAAGGTGTTCGTAGACGGGCCGATTTGGTGTTTCCGCGGCGGAAGGTGGCGGTGTTCGTCGACGGCTGCTTCTGGCACTGTTGCCCGCTCCACGCGACATACCCCAAGAACAATGCGCAGTGGTGGGCGGACAAGTTGGCCGCCAACGTGCTGCGAGACCGGGACACCGATGCACGCCTCGCCGAACAGGGCTGGACCGTCATCCGCATCTGGGAGCACGAAGATCCGTCGACGGCGGCCGAACGCGTCCGGAACACTCTTCTGTCTCCGTAAGCTTCGTGAGGTGAGCGGACTTGGTGGAGCGCGAGTAGTTCTGGCGGGTGCGTTGATTCTCGGTGGAATCGTGTACTCGTCGTGGGTTCTGGAGTTCTTCCTCGACACCGGACTTGATCCGGTGACGTCGTTCCTCAGTGAACTCGACGCGGCAAATCAGAAGTACCGCGACGTGTTCGGTAACGCCGACGTTATCTCCGCCGTTTTGATGTTGGTGTCAGCGACGCTCGGGCTACTGGTTACGGAGCGACGCAAATTCTATGTGGCGGGCTGGATTGCACTGGCTGTGTTCGGCGTTGCCACGATTGCGGACGCGTCGTTTCCGCTGGACTGCTCCGGCCCGGATTGCGCGGCGAGCGAGCCCGGCGGACTACTGCCGCAACTACATCACGTTCATGCTTTGACCAGCAGCGTAGCGGTCTTTGCGATCTTCACCGCGATGATCACGTTCACCGTCGGGGCCTTCCGTTATCGCGAGCATCCGCTGTTGCGCACCGTCGGATTGGGCCTTTTGATCGTGACTTCCCTTGCGACGGTGTGGATGTTGACAACTAACGGCATAGAACTGGCCGGCGGCGGTAATCTGGGCTTGGGAATCGCCCAACGTGCACAGGTTTTGGGAATGTCTTTGTGGCTGTGCACCCTGGGTTGTGCGGTATTGCGGCGACAGGAAAGGTTTTTGAACAACGATTTCGGGCGATCCTGACATACACGGACCTACCGAAGGGTGTGCCCATGTCACTCGCGTCGACGTTCTTCTCCCACCCACATCAGGCGTTCACCACGGGGTTTTATCGCAACGAGTCGTTCGACTACGAACTGCGAGTCCTCCTCGGGCAGGCAACGTACGGCGCCTCCGATACCGGCGAAGTTCTTGCTGCCATCGCCGAAGTCGGCGACAAAGACCACGAGGGCTGGTACGTCGCGTGGTTCGACCTCGGATCGCGGATCTTCGAAGAAGCCGAGGAATCCGCGCGCGCCGGACATCCGCGCAGCGCGTCGAGTGCGTACCTGCGGGCAGCGTCGTACTTCGCTGTTGCCGTCAATGCCGTCGACGGACTGACCGACGATTCGGTTCTGGTTCCCACGTTCCGGCATCACCGCAGCGCGTGGGACGGTTTTGTCGACACCACCTCGCACTCCGTGGAGCGCGTGCGGATTCCGTACGAGGACACCACGATGCCCGGGTACTTCTTCCGTCCACCCGGAGATGTACGACGCCCGACGCTCATCATGGTGAACGGCAGCGACGGCCCCATCAGTTCGATGTGGGTCAACGGCGGCGCCGGAGCGCTCGAACGCGGCTACAACGTGTTGATGTTCGACGGACCGGGTCAGCAGTCCATGCTGTTCGAGAACAATATTCCGTTCCGCCATGACTGGGAAGCTGTCATCACCCCTGTCGTCGACTTCCTGATCGACCGACCCGACGTCGACGCGTCGAAGTTGGCGATGTGCGGCATCAGTCAGGGCGGCTATTGGGTGCCACAGTCACTGGCGTTCGAGCATCGGATCGCCGCCGCAATCGCCGACCCCGGCGTGGTCGACGTATCCGCGTCGTGGCTCGTTCACATCCCGCGCGGCATGCAGAACTTGCTGGAAGAAGGCAAGTCGGAGGCCTTCGACCGGGACATGGCGATGGGGTTGCGAGCGTCGAAGGAAACGGCCCGCATCTGGCGGTTCCGAGCGCGGCCATACTTAACTGACGGCTACTACAACACTCTGGCCGAGGTACGGAAATACCGCCTCGAACATGTTGCGGGCTCGATCACCACTCCCCTGCTGATCACCGATCCCGAACACGAACAGTTCTGGCCGGGGCAATCGCAACGCCTCGCTTCGCTGTCCGGCGGGCCCACCACTCTGGTTCCGTTCACGGCCGCCGAAGGCGCGAGTTTCCACTGCCAACCGATGGCAAGGCGCCTCACAGACCAACGCATGTTCGACTGGCTCGACGAGCAGTTGGGGCTCTAGACGACTGAACCGACCTTCTCCGTACGGTTCAGCAGCGTCGCACACATCGGGAGCAGCAGAACGGTAATTGCGCCGGCCGCCACCAGAATCGACGCATTGGACGACGACATCTGACCGGCACTGACAGCAGCACCGGTGACGGCAACGATCATCGGCAACCCGGTAGCCCCGTACAGCGCGACCTGTGCACTCTCCCTGGTACTGAAAGGCGGTTCGACCTTCTCGAACTTGGTCGTGAAAAACACCGGCACACCGCGAACCACGATGATGAGAACAAGGAACGCCAGCAGGACGGTGGGATTCTCCGCGACCGCCGACACGTCGATTGCCATTCCGGAAGTGATGAAGAAGATCGGAATGAGGAATCCGAAAGCAATACCGTCGAGCTTGATCTCCAACCGCTCGTTGCCGTCGGGCATCAGGCGTCGCAGGATGAAACCGGCCGCAAAGGCGCCGAGAACAACGTCCAGCGAGAATACGGCCGAGAGTGCACCCAGCCCGACCAGCAACAAGATCGTCAGGCGAACCGTGGTCTGAGCTGTGGTGTCCGCGCCGGAACGGACAAGTGTGTGCGTCCACGATCCGTGCGAGATCAGCTTGGTCGGCAGCACCGCAAGAATCACCGCGATCAGCGCGAATGCCGCGAGGACCACCAGCGACAGGACAGCGCCACGCGCACCGAGCAATACGGCCATCGCAACAACGGGGCCGAGTTCGCCGACAGCGCCGTGATTGAGGACCGTCCGGCCAAGCCTGGTGTCGAGGATTTTGTTGTCCTTGAGAATCGGCAACAAGGTGCCCAACGCGGTCGACGTCATCGCAATCGCGACCGCCGCTTCAGCGGAGATCACACCCTGCGCCCCCAAGAGCGCGACAATCGCAAATGCCAAAGCGAGGCAGAACAGCCACGTGTACAGCGCTCGCCGGCCACCAGCGCCGCTCAGTTCCTTGCGGTCGATCTCGTAGCCGGCGAGCAAGAACAGCATGCCGAGGCCCAGTTCCCGAAGGATCCCGATGGCCTCACTCTCTGCCGCCAAGTTGAGCGCAAATGGCCCGACAACCGCGCCGGCGACCAACAGCAGCACAACTTCCGGTACCAGGCGCCGCGGGAACAGGCCCGCGACAAAGGGCGCGAGCGCAGCGATCAGCGCAATCCAGAACAGCGACGAGGCAATTGAGGGCACGGATCATTATCGGGCATTTACGACAGATATGCCTGCGATTACATCAGCGGCGCGTTACCGCTCTGAGTTATTTTCGCCAGAACAGGTGGTGGGTCATCCCACTCGGGCTTGGCACGATCTCGAGATTGAAACGGTCACGCAGCTCGTCCGGCGACTCCCAGAGACGGAGCCCGGAACCGAGCTCGACCGGAGAAACCGCGACGTGCATGGTGTCGACGAGATCCGCGTCGAGAAACTCCCTGATTGTGGTCACCCCACCGCCGAGCCGAACGTCCTTACCCTGTGCGGCCTCGCGGGCCTGCTCGAGCGCGGTCGTCGGGTCTGCGTCGACAAAATGAAAAGTCGTGTCGGAAAGGGTGAACGACGGTTTTGGGTGGTGGGTCATGACAAACACGGGCGTGTGAAATGGCGGCTCGTCGCCCCACCATCCCTGCCACTCGAGGTCTTTCCAGGGTCCACGCTGGAATCCGAATTTGTTGCGGCCCATGATTTCGGCGCCGATATTCTGGGCGAAGTCGCGAGAGAAGTAATCGTCGAGCCCTCGACTTCCACCGGGGTCGGTTCGATTCGGCCAGCTGGCCGTGGCTCCGGCCCACGCAAACATATCGCGATGGTCGAACCCGAACGGGCTCTCGAAACTCTGGTTCTCACCCGCGGCGACTCCGTCATTGGAGATGGTGAAGTTCTGGACCCGTAGTAGCTGATTCACTGTGCGCTCCCACACTCTCGATGATGGCAATACGGGAATTAAGACTCGGCGTAGAGGTGAAACTCATCGGCGGCGGGACTATGCATCAAGCCTGATCGTCCATGAGACCGAGCGTGTCCCAAGCCTGCTCGATGCGTCCGGCCGAAAAACGAGCATCGGAGCTTTCGAGCTCGGCGAGGATGGCCTGGACGACAGCGACCATGGCTGTCAGCGACGGAGTCACGTAGATACCCTCGATCGGGGTGATCACGACGTGATCGGCGAATGTGTTCAGGGGTGACGAGTGCAGGTCGGTGAGAACGGCGATAGTCGCGCCCCTTTCGCGTGCAAGACGGGTTAATCCACGCAATGTACTGGTGAGGCGCCAAACATTGATGACAATGACACAGTCGCGTTCGTCCAGGTGTGACACGTGTATCGCCTGCGACGTTGCGGAGCCGGCCGAGAGGCGGATGTCGTATCCGTAGACGGACGCCAGGTGACTGAGTACCTGTGCGGGTCCTGCCCCGGATCCACTGGTGATCAACACGATTCGACGGGCCGCTTTCATCGCGTCGGCAATGCTCTTGATGGCAGTGACGTTGGCCGCGGACGAGACGGCGGCGAGGTTTGCCACATCCTGCCTCAGCATTTGCGCCGCCGCCTCCGTTGATTCGGGGCGCTCGGGATTTGTTGTCACGAGTGAGTCGAGATATTCGGCTCTGAGCGCTTGACGAAGATCGCTCCACCCCTCGAACTGGAGTTGCTGGGCGGTCCGCACAACAGTGGAGACATTCACTCCAGCGCGCTCGGCGACTTCGCGGCCAGATGCATACGAGGCGAACTGCGGCATCTGTGCAAGAACTTGTATGACCCGATCGGCCTGAGCTCCGAGGTTCGCGCGCTCTGCTCGTTGCGCGAGCATCGTCCCAACCGTCACCTCGGAGCGCCTCTTTTCACTGGATCTAATACATGGCATCAAGCGTCGCTGACGACCTGAAACACGTCACTGGTCGCAGTCACGCTATCACCGCAATCTCAGGCCTCCTTGGGGAAACTTCGCATGAACAAAGTGTTGCATAAATCACGACTATGCATCTAATGTTGCGCGCATCCCAGCCTCGACGCGAGCATTCACGCAGCCCACGGACAACAATCAGTCGCTTTCAAGGAGAGACCATGCACACTCGGGTAATTAACGCCCACACGCTCGAACCCTCGACTGGCGAGCGGCAGAAGAATGCCTGGATCGACATCGCCGACGGGCGGATCGTCGACAGCGGGGTGGGGCGGCCCCCCGCTTCGCCCGGCGACATTCGAATCATCGATGCAGGTGGGGGCACCGTCATGCCCGGCTTGGTCGACGCCCACGTCCATATCCTGGTGACGACGACAAATACCGCCGAAATTGCTGGATGGACGCCGGGTTATGCGACTGTGAGAGCGCTGCGCTCGGCGGGCGACATGCTCCGACGTGGTTTCACCACCGTGCGTGATGTCGGTGGCGCCGACCATGGAATGGCCCGTGCTTTGCAAGAGGGCTTGGTCCCAGGGCCGCGACTGATCTTCGGCGGTAAAGCACTATCGCAGACCGGTGGCCACGGAGACTTCCGCTCTCTCAATGACACCTCTGTGCCCTGCTGTCAGCTGAAACCCGACTTCGGACGGATCGCGGACGGCGTTGATGCCGTTCGCCACGCGGCCCGCGACGAGTTCCGCAAGGGCGCGCATCACCTGAAGCTTGTCGTCTCCGGTGGGGTCGCATCCCCGACTGACGAGATCTCAGCGGTCCAGTACACACAGGAAGAGATACGTGCGGCTGTCATCGAGGCTGAGAACCACAATCGGTACGTCACGGTGCATGCCTACCACCCGCGCTCGGTGAATCAGGCGCTGAGGGCTGGCGTGCGATGCGTCGAGCACGGCAACCTCATCGACGACGAGTCGATCCGCCTGCTCGTCGAGAACGACGCCTTCTTGGTCCCGACAATCATCACGTACGAGGCGATGTACGAGGCCGGTGCTGCATCCGGCCTGTCCGCAGGATCACTGAAGAAGCTCGACGAGGTTCGGACAGCGGCCGTCGGCGCGCTTGAACAGGCCCACAGGGCAGGAGTGAATCTGGTCTACGGCACCGACTTGCTCGGGCATCTGCAAACGCGTCAACTCGAAGAGTTCACGATCCGTGCGCGCGTTCAGCCGATCCTCGACGTGATACGCAGCGCCACCAGCACTGCTGCGCGCTTGCTCGGCATGGAAGGAGAGATCGGCACCCTCGCGCCGGGCGCTCACGCGGACCTCCTCGTGTTGGACGGGGACCCGGAGCAGGACCTCACTGTCCTCACCACGCCGGAGCGGTACTTGCGTCACGTGATCCACGGCGGTGACGTCACCGACATCGCTAAGTGATGGACATAACAGCGGGATGTGGAGGCCTACGTCGCCAATAGACATCAGGCCAATCGGATGCATCCGTGTGCATGTGCAGAAATACAAGAAAGCCCCGCACCGGCATCTCTGCTGGTGAGGGGCTTTCTGTTGTGCGCCCGAAGGGATTCGAACCCCTAACCTCTTGATCCGTAGTCAAGTGCTCTATCCGTTGAGCTACGGGCGCATGTTCTGTTGTGTTGCTGGTCTTGCGTGTCTTGCCGTCGTACTTTCTATCATTTCTTACCCGCCGGTCAAAATCACCGGCGTGGCGGAGGCGAGAGGATTTGAACCTCCGGTCCCTCGTAAAAGGGACAACTCATTAGCAGTGAGTCCCATTCGGCCGCTCTGGCACGCCTCCCTGGGGGTTCCGATCCTTTCGGACCGCCGGGACGAAAGATTACACACTTCTCACCACCAATGGCAAAACGAGTGGTCAGAGCCCTGATTCATGGCGTTATCGCAGGTTGCCGTCGAACCAGTCGAAGATCCGGGTGCGGGCGTCGATGATCGCGGCTGCACAGGGGTCGTCGTCGTCCCGGCCTTCGGGGACTTGTGGTGGTTCGTCCGCTCGATGCTGCAATCCTGCGTAGCTCACCACCAGGGTCGCCACGTCGGCTTTTGCCGTCGCCTCCCTCAGTCTGTTGACGTGCTCGGGTGGAGTGTCGGGATCGTCCTCCCCGTAGAGGGCGAGCCACGGGGCTTGCAAGGACACCGCGGCGTCGAGCAATGCCTGCGCGTCGACAGACAGCGCTTCGACGATCCCACGGGCGGCGACACTCACAGCCGCACCGACGGGACGACTGGTTGCGACGAGCATCGCCGCGGTGCCTGCCGCGTCGAAACCGAGGACGCCGATGGTGTCGGCCGGGACATCGCGGCCCGTGAGCCAATCGAGGGTCGCGTCGACGTCGGCAAAGAGGTTGTCACCAAAAACATCGCCCTGGATTACCTCGGGTTCACGGTGAAAAAGATGCGGGGCGACGGTCAGCCAGCCGTCGACGGCAAGGGCAGCCATCAACTCGAGGAGCGCTTTGCTGAATTGCCTCGCCTCGTGCAATACGACGATCGCGCCACGGGTCGGGCCGTCGGGTTCCACCACGGTCAGTGGCACAGTGGCGACGCCGCCGTCGGCCACCCGCAGATTCGCGGCATCTCGGAACATTCCCGACATGCTTCCTACTCTGACACGTGGACGGCTCGAGCGCACCGAATCAGAGCGCGCATAATCGGACTGTGACCCCACACATTCGCCCCGACCTCGCTTCGATCCCCGCCTACGTTCCCGGACGCAATTTTCCGGGTGCGATCAAACTCGCGAGCAACGAAACGACACTTGGCCCGCTGCCCAGCGTCCGTGATGCCGTGGCCGAAGCTGTCGGACACGCGAATCGTTACCCCGACAACGGCGCGGTGGCATTGATCGAGACGCTTGCGTCATTCTTGAATGTCGAACCGGCCAACGTCGCTGCTGGTTGCGGCTCTGTGACGCTGTGCCAAGAGTTGGTACAGGTCACATGCGATCCGGGCGACGAGGTCATCTACGCGTGGCGCTCCTTCGAGGCCTACCCGGTGGTGACTCAGGTTGGCCACGCAGTGTCGGTGAAGGTCCCGCTGGCCGAGGATTTCGGGCACGACCTCGACGCGATGCTCGCCGCGATCACGGACCGCACGCGCCTGATCTTCATCTGCAACCCCAACAACCCGACCGGCAATGCACTGTCGAAAGCGGAACTCGAAAGCTTCCTGAACGCCGTCCCGTCGAGTGTCGTCGTCGCTCTCGACGAGGCGTACTACGAGTACTCCCGATCCGATGCGGACGGCATCGAACTGTTTCGCAATCGCCCGAATGTGGTTGTACTGCGCACGTTCTCGAAGGCGTACGGCTTGGCCGGCATCCGGGTGGGTTACGCGGTGGCCCATCCCGAGATCATCGTCGCGCTCGGCAAGGTCCACACACCGTTCTCGGTGAGCGCGCTCGCGCAGACCGCCGCCATCGCGTCGCTGGCCGCAGCCGACGAACTCCTCGCCCGCACCGACGCCGTCATCGCGGAGCGGACTCGCGTTCGCACCGCACTGATCGAGGCCGGCTACACCGTCCCCGAATCGTCGGCGAATTTTGTCTACCTGCCGCTCCGCGAACTCTCTCCCGGCTACGCCGATGCAAGTACCGAATCCGGCATCCTGATCCGCCAGTACGGCACCGAGGGCGTCCGCATGACCATCGGCGATCCGGACGAGAACGATGCCTTCCTCGCATTTGCCTTGACCGACGAAGCCAAGCGCTTGGCGGGAATCGGCGTCAGCGCGTGACACTTGATACATAACTGTTACGCCCAGCCCTAGAATTCGTTCTCGCGGCCAGGCACACTCAGGAAGGTTCGAAACCGGTCCGGAGGAAGGAGCACGAAGTATGACGCGAGGCATCACACGCGCTTGTGCTGTGCTCGCGACTTCTCTCCTCGCAACCTCCCTGAGTGTGACTGGCGTGGCTAGCGCCCAGAGCCCCGATACCGTCTCGGTCCGGTTGCTCGCGTTCAACGATCTCCACGGCAGTCTGCTGCCACCAGAAGGCGAACGCAGCCAAATCATGCAGGCCGACGGTTCGTACACCCCCGCGGGCGGCGCCGCATACCTCGCCGCGTACGTGTCCCAACTGCGAAACCAAGCGTCGAATTCGTTGCTCTACTCCGTGGGTGACAACTGGGGATCGTCTGCGCTGGAATCGTCGATGTTCAACGACGAACCGACAGTCGAACTCCTCAACCGCATGCAGATCAATGCGTCGGCGATCGGCAATCACGAACTCGACGACGGCCTCGCGGAATTCCGTCGGATGGAATCGGGTGGGTGCTCCGCGGAGAACGCCTGCACCTTCAGTCCCACGTTCGGCGGAGCCAATTTTCCGCTGATGGCGGCCAACATGACGTACACCGACGGCACACCGGCAACGCTGCCCTTCACGGTCGACATCGTGGACGGCGTTCCCCTCGGCGTGATCGCGATTGCGGCAAGTAACACAGCTCAGATCGTGGCACCGGACGGCGTTTCGACCCTGAAATTCGGCGACGAGGTCGAAGCAATCGATCGCACCGCGGACGTTCTCGACTTCTTCGGCGTCAAAGCCATCACCGTGCTGTTGCACCGCGGCGACGAACCGGACATTGCGGGTGGGCCAAACGACTGCAACGTCACATCCGGTCCCGCTCGCGACATCGCGTTGCGAGCATCGCCGAAAGTCGACGTCATCTTTACCGCGGACAGTCATCAGCAGTACAACTGCGAATACCCCGATCCCGCCGGAAATCCCCGCGTGGTGATGCAGGGCGCGTCGCACGGTCGCATCGTCTCCGTCGCGGATGTCGTGATCGACCGCACCACTCGGGACGTCCTGCGCGATCAGACATCGTCGTTCAATCAGATAGTGACACACGATATTTCGCCGGACCCCGACACGGCAGCGCTTGCCGATCAAGCATGGAATGCGGCTGCCGAAGTGGCACAACGTCCCGTCGGCACAATCACCGCCGACCTGACTCGCGACCAATCGCCCAGCGGAGAATCCGCCATCGGCAACCTGATCGCCGACGCTCAATTGGCGGCTGGCACCGCGCGGGGAGCCCAAATCGCTCTGACCAATCCGGGCGGAATCCGCGAAGACCTCGACACCGGAACCGTGACGTACCGCCAGGCCCATGCGGTGCAACCGTTCGGCAACAGCCTCGAGGTGCTGTCCATCACAGGTGCGGCGCTGAAAGACGCGCTGGAACAGCAGTTCCAATCTTCGCCGGAATACTTGCCGTTCGAACGAATCCTCGCCCCGTCTGCTGGTTTCACCTACACACTCGACCGCAAGGCCCCCGCCGGGTCACGCGTCTCGGAAATGCGCCTGAACGGCGAAAACATCAACCCGGACACGGTTTATCGTGTTGCGGTCAACAAGTTCCTCGCCGAAGGCGGCGACGGGTTCACAGCCCTGCGCAGCGCCATCGAAACAACCGGGGCGGGCAACGACCTCGACGCCCTGGTTGCCCTGTTCACCTCCGGCTCACCAGTTGCGCCGCCGGCCACCGATCGCATCCGCACGGTCGGCTGAATAGGCATCAGCGAGCCGATTGCCTAGTCTCGACTGGTGATCATCGCGACCCATAACGGCAAGTTCCACGCAGACGACGTCTTCGGCGTATCGCTCCTGAAGCAGCTGTACCCCGACGCCACCGTCGTACGCACCCGTGACGAGGACGTCCTGAACAGCGCAGACATCGTGCTCGACGTCGGCGGACGCTACGAGCCGGCAGCCGGCCGTTTCGACCACCACCAGCGCGGTGCGGGCGAACGCAGCAACGGCATCCTGTACTCGGCCTTCGGGTTGCTGTGGCAGGAATACGGCCTGAAGTTCTGCAACGGCGACGAGTCCGTGTGCCGTCGTATCGACGGCCGCCTGGTCGAGGGCATCGACGCCGTCGACAACGGTCAGGAGATCTACACCCTCAACGAGTTCGGCACCAAGCCATTCGACCTTTCCGCGGTTCTGGATCTGTTCAATCCCATCTCGTCCACCGACGAGGAATTCGACATTCAATTCGAACTCGCGGTTGCGCTCGCAACGCAGATCCTGATTCGCTTGCGCGCCAAGTACGCCGGCGACGCAGCGGCCGAGAAGGAGTTCGCGGACACGTACGCCAAAGCGTCGGATCCGCGATTTGTCGTCCTGGAACGCTTCATTCCGCACGGCCGCGCGGCGTCGGCTCAGCCGGAGCTGTTGTTCACGATCTTCCCGAACACCAACGGCGGCTGGTCGATTCAGACCGTCAAGCCGGCTGATTCGAAGTTCGGTTCACGAAAGCTGTTGCCGGAGCAGTGGCGCGGCCTCAACGGTTCGGATCTGGCGGCCGAAACCGGTGTCGACTCGTCTGTGTTCTGCCACAAGGCCGGATTCATCGCTGCCGCGCACACTCGCGACGATGCGATGAAGCTGCTGGAATTGGCTCTCGCAGAGTAGATCCTCAGCATGGTTCTTCAGCGACGGAGTGCGGATTCCAGTATCGGCCAGGAATCGTGCAATGCATCCTCGTAATAGGGCCACGAATGGGTTCCGCTGTCCCGGTAGGCAAACACTCCCGCGATGCCCAGACCTTCGAGCCTGCTCTCGAAGGCCTGGGTGCACGAATGGACGAGCGCTTCGAGCGGCCCACCCCGGACAATCGCCGTCGCTCCTTCCAGAGTGAGGGCTGTGTTGTGCGCTCCTGGCAATCCGCTGCTCGCAGAGCTGTAGATCGTTTTGCCACGCAACGCCTCCGCATTGCCCGACGGATTGTGATTGCGCCAGTCCGGATCCCCGGCCGGCCCCCACATATTCGTGGCGTCGCCGTTCTTGCTGGCAACCGTGGCGCGCACGAAGTCCTGTGAGTACGGCGCCGTGGTGTCGAGACACCCACTGTACGAAGCCAATCCCGTGTACAAGTCCGGATTCCGAGTGATCAGGTTGCCCGCAGCCAGCGCGCCCATGGATACGCCGCCGACAACATTGGTGCCGTTCCCGGCGAATGCCTCATCGATGAGGGGCGGTAACTCTCGCGTCAGAAACGACTCCCACTTGTTCACACCGAGGTTCGGGTCGTCGCTGCGCCAGTCGGTGTAGAAACTACCGGTACCTCCCACCGGCAGAACCACATTGACGTCCTTGTCGGCAAAGAACGCCTCGATGTCGGTGTTCTGCGTCCACGTACTTTCGGTGTATCCCGACTCCGACCCGGCACTGACCCCGTCGAGGAGATAAAACGTCGGCCGAGGGCCCGGCGCGCTCGCGGGATGCAGAACCTGAACCTGAACTTCGCGGCGCATCGACAGGGAGTCGACAAACACTGCACTGCGAGTGGGCGTCAACTGCTCGATCCGTGCGATATGAGCGATCTCTGTCTCGGCGTGAGCTATCCCTGTCTCGGCGTGAGCAACAGCTGTATCGGAGTGCGCAACACCGACGAGGCCGAATGCACTTACCGAGAGAATCACTCCGAGTACCACTGACGTCCGCATAAGTGGCCACCTTCTCACATAACGCCCTGTCAGACTGTTCGGTCGTGGCTGCCGATTCGACCGAAGGATTGAGTCGATCAAAAGCCGGGTATGCGTCACTCTTGGCAAGTTCTCCACCGATGCACACACAGGTGTGGATAACTTCATTCACATCCAGCCCACGACTGTGCATAACCTGTGCACAACTACATGAATTACATCAAGGTTATTCCACCTACCTCGACTAACAGGGTTCTACACAGTGTGGATAACTTTGTCCTCAGATTCGCCGAACCGTTGCCGTTTCGGGCGTGTCCATGCAGTTCCGACCCAACGCGACATGATTTGTTCACAAGGAGGCAACTCCCCATACTGAGTCCATGATCTCCGCCCTGTTGGCCGCTGCCGCCGTTCTGGCACTCCTCACACTCGTGCCCGGACCGGACATGGCCGTCGTGACGCAGGCAGCGCTCGCCGGCGGTCGATCGTCCGGATTCCGGGTAGCGGTAGGCATCATCAGCGGACTGCTCGTATGGGGCTTGCTCACCGTGCTCGGCTTGTCGGCGTTGCTGGCCGCTTCCGCGGAGGCATACACCGCCGTGAAACTCGCCGGCGCTGCCTATCTGATCTATTTGGGGGCGCGAGCGCTGTGGGGCAGCCGTTCATCCCAACTGCGCAGCGTCGACGCACCGCGTTCGCAGAAGGCCGGGACCTGGAAAACCGGTTTCACCACCAACCTTCTCAACCCCAAAATCGCGGTCTTCTACACCAGCCTGCTGCCGCAACTGGTTCCAGCGGGATGGCCGACGGGTCCGTCACTCGCACTCCTGGTGATCATCCACGCAGCGATCTCCATCGCGTGGCTCAGCGCCTACGTCGTGCTTCTCTCCCGCGCCCGTAGCACCTTCGAGAAGCCGAAAGTGCGGCAGGCACTTGAACGTGTGACCGGCACGGTTCTTCTAGGATTCGGAGCGAAGATCGCGCTGGAAGCGCGCTGAGTCGACACATCAGAGAAGAGCACAACAGTGGGCGCGTGGGGATCGGGACCGTTCGAGAACGACGGTGCGGGGGATTTGATTGCATCCATCGGGCACGGTGATTTCACCTTCGAGTCCGTGGAATGGGCGTTCGAGGACGACTACCTCGAGGTGGACGGCGGCCAGATCGCCGTTGCCTTACTCGAATTGGTGCTCATTGTGCGCGCCGATCGCAAACGGGATCCTGCCGTCGAGGAACTTGATCTCGACGCCTTTGCCGACGCCTTGACCAGCGAGCGGCTCACGTGGCTGATCGAGATGGTGGAGCGCACCATCGCGTCGACCGACTCGGAACTGTTCGAGCTCTGGGACGAGCAGGGACCGGAAGAACTTGCGGCCTGGCGGATCCCGGTTGTCGACGGTCTCGAGGATCTGCGTGTGCTGTCGGTCTGATCTAGGTCAGTAGCCCGCCGACGGATCGATCACGGCAGCGAGGTCCTCACCCGCAGCAAATCGAGCAACGTTGGCGGCCACGTGATCTGCCAGGACGCGCGTGAGCGTCGTAGCCGGGTTGGCGACGTGCGGAGTGATGATCGCGTTAGGCAGCTTCCACAACCGGTGTCCGTGCGGCAGCGGCTCGGGATCTGTGACGTCCAGTGCCGCACCGCCGATCGATCCGGCTTCGAGGGCGTCGACCAGCGCATCCGTGTCGACGAGATTTCCGCGGGCGATGTTCACGATCCAGCTCGACTCCGACATCTGGTCCAGTTCCGCCTTGCCGATCAGATGCCGGGTCGCCGACGTCGACGGTGCAGCGATCACGAAGTGGTCTGCCTTGGACCAGATTTCACCGGTGCGATCGGCCGAGAGCGTTTCGACGGCTCCTTCGACGGGGGTCCCCGAGCGGGTGATCGCGATAACCTCGACCTTGGATGCGGCGAGGTACGGGATCAACGCGCGACCGATTCCACCGCAGCCGACGATCGCCACCGTCGAGCCCTGCAAGGTGCCCACTCGCGGATCGAATTCTTCTTTACGCCACGACTGTGCCGCCAATTGTTCGGGGAGAGAGCGCACTCCAGCAAGGAGGAGCATCATCGTGTGCTCGGCCACGTTGCCCGCATACGCGCCGGCAGCGGACGTCCAGACCCGCTTGTCGTCGATGACGCCGGCGTCGAACCAGGGCTCGATCCCGGCAAACGGCAACTGCACCCAGCGAACCGAGTCGGGCAGCGACGACGGGAACGTGTCCGGCCCATCCGCCCAGACGACGCCCTCGGCCTCGGCGAGTGGAACGAGCACTCCACCGGCTCGGCGAATCCCGTCCGCAAGGTGCGAATCCTCGACGGGACCGAGATGGATGCGAGGGGCGCTGGTGCCTGTCATGAGAGACGCTTTCTATTCAAGGGAAGTGGCGGTGGGGCGATCGACGACGGCAGTCATGTCCCCATCACCGTAGAGTATCTCCCGTTCTCTAGCCGTTTGCTTTCGCGATCGAGTCCTTGCCCTCTGCGGCGCCGCCCTTGATGGTGTCGTGCTGGACGGGAACGAACTTCTTCTTCGGTAGCAGGAACAGCCACGTCGCAAACACGAACGGACCGGTACCCGCCGGCAGACTGATCGGCGCGAAGGCCGAGACCAGGGTGCCGTGAATGACTACCGTCACCAGCACCCCGAAGACCGCATAGACAAACACACGCCACGACGGGTTGTAGAACACCGACCCCAAGGCGATAGCCGTCAACACCGAACTGAGCCCGTAAAGGCCGTTACCGATGTCGACGGTGTTTGCGCCGAGCGCAAGTACCGAACCGATCGCTACGGCGGAACCGATGAGGGCGAACACCGCCGCCCACCGGGACGCAACGAGCAAGGCGACCACGAAGATGATTCCGGTGATGGTGTTGTTGATCAGAAATATCTGGGAGACGTTGCGAAACAGTGTGTCCCAGAGGAAGCCGAACGTGATGTCGGCGTGAACCGATGAATCCCCGATGTGCTGCGGGAACTGTGCGGCACTGAGGTCCGACGTTTCGATCCGCAGGAACTGGAAGGCGGCCAGAAGGAAGAACCAGTTGACGAGGTTGAACGGAAAGGTCAGCGCCGGCACACCCCAGGTCTTGAAGACGTTGGCAACCGCAAGAAATGCGATAGTGGACGCCGCAGCACCGACAACCAGGTAAATCCACAGCATCACGCCGCCGGCAAGGAACGTGGGAAATGCTGCGCCGACCAGGATTCCGTTGTATCCGTACAAACCGATGCGCATCGAATCGTCATCCGAATGCAGCAGCATCCCGGTAACCGTGGACACCACCAAACCCACAACCGCGCCGATCGCCACGGTGATCGTGTCGGCGGCTATCGCACCCCAGAAAATACCGATGAGAAACAGCAGTCCGGTCAGGGCATTGCCCTGAAACATCACCTGCCCGGAGCCCTTGAGGTTGGTGTCGATGAATCGCAGCACGACGTTCTTGTCCGCGATATCGTCCCAGGGTTTGGTGATGGTGGTCATCTCACATCCCTCACACTTCTTCTCCCGGCGAACCGCGTCATCCCCAGAGCGGGACGGGCGGAATAGTGGTATCCAGAACCGACTTTCGAACGAGCGCCCAGAAATCACGGACCTTGGCTTTGACCGGTTCGCTCTCGGGACCCAGGACCTTGAAGATCAACCCGGCATCGTTCGGTAGTCGGCTCGCACCCGAGAAGACCTTCCCGTCGGGCCCCGGAACAACCTGTTCCAGTATCTCGTCGGCATTCTCTTTCGGAGTGAGCAGAATGACGTTGCCGAAGACGTCGTACTCCCCCATGATTCCCTTGTATCGCACCGGGAAACGCTGCGGTTCGATCACCAGTTTCTCGGTGAAGAGATCCGCTCCATCCGGGCGCCGCGCCTTGATCAGGGTGGAGTACAGGTCGTAGACAAACAGCTCCGTATCGGACTGGGCGCTCCTGTGGTACTTACGGCCAGGCATCACAATTTCCGAAAATAGCAGCGTTGCAGACGGATCCACCGTGACATCGGTGCGTGCGAAGTACCTCGCATTGCGGTGCGGGATAGTCACACCCGGCATCAGTTCGAGATACGAATTCTCAGCCAAGGTCACCTTCTGCAACTGCGACGCATGATTCGCATCCATTTGATGCACCTTGGTTGCCGACTGTGTCGTGACGTGTGCCAAGGATCCGGGTTCCATGTCGATGGTCAGGAACAGCCGATCACCCTGCAGCACACTGCCGGACGTCGAGATCATGTAGACGCACGGCATTGCCGGCAACGCTTCGTCCCAGTACAGCGCTTGTTGAACAAGTAAAGGCGTCTTCCGATACATGTCCCGGAGAATCGTCTTGTCGCCGCGATCGACAAAACGCATCTCGAGCACCCCGGTCTTGCCCACCTTGCCGGCCGGGGCTTGCTTCGGCTGATCCTGGTACTGGTCGAGTTCCGGAACGGTCGGGATCGGCCCCGGGAGCGACCGCGCGGCCCCCGAGGCAGCTGGAGCGCTCACTTGGCGCTCGCTCCCACTTCCTCTTCGTCGAAGAGGACACCGTGCACGATGAGGTCCACCACTTCCTTGATTCCCTCGCCGGTCATGCAATTGGTGAAGACAAACGGCTTGTCACCGCGCATTCCCTTCGAGTCTCGATCCATGACACCCAGATCGGCCTTCACGTACGGTGCCAGATCCGTCTTGTTGATGACCAGGATGTCCGACTGCGAGATCCCGGGTCCGTTCTTACGCGGAATCTTATCTCCCGCAGCTACATCGATGACGTAGATGAAATAGTCGACGAGAGCGGGACTGAACGTCAGAGTGAGGTTGTCACCACCACTTTCGATGAACACGATATCCGTGTCCGGGAACGTGCGTTCCATGTCCTCGACCGCCGCGAGGTTCATACTGGGGTCCTCGCGAACGGCGGTATGGGGACACGCACCAGTCTCCACTCCCACGATACGTTCCTCCACGAGAACACCTTTGAGTGCCTTGCGCACATGCTTGGCATCCTCCGTGGTAACCACGTCGTTGGTGATGATCAGTACACTGGTCCCCCGCTTCACGAATTCCGGCGTAATCGCCTCGATGAGGGCAGTCTTGCCCGAACCCACAGGACCGCCGATTCCGATGCGCGTTGTCTTCTTCATGATTCTCCTTCTAGTTCATGAACATTCGGACATGTGCCTTGACGTGAACCGCTGCCAGAATGTCGATCATCGGGGAAAAGTTGGACATGTCATCAAGCCCGTACTCGCGAACGGCCGCATACTCGCCGTCGGCGGATTGATTCACCTCGAACAGAATCTCCTGCGTGGCAAGGTGATCTACCCGAACGATACGGAGCGCCGCACCGAGCAACGTCATCGCCACACCGTACTGATGAACGGTAAAGGCATCATGCTCCGGAGAACCCATCTCCGCGAAGGCAATTCCGAGACCCGCCGGATACGTGCCGGGGGTTTCTCCAGCCTCGATCGCCGATAGCCACTTGCCGAACAACGTCTCACCGGCGAGTCGGCCGCCGAGCTCCGCCAGCTTCTTACCCATCCGGGTAGTCATCGTTCGGGACTCTTCGTTGAGTTTGCGTTCGATCACGGCATGATCCGCCGCCAGAATCGCCGAGAAATTACCGTCCGACGCACCCCGGTGGGCGGCCAGCACGGCGATACCATCGCATGTCGCACCCTGATGCGCGGCCGAGAGAACAAATTCCCGCAACGACGGAGCATCGGTGACAATTCCTTGCGCCACGGCCGATTCCAACCCGTTCGAGAACGAGAAGGAACCGACCGGGAACATCGAATCGGAAAACTGCATCATCCGCATCGCACGGTTGATGCTCAGCTGCGACCCTTCACACGAGGGGGTCATGGGTATGCCCCTCACCCTCGCGCGCTGCCGCACCGAACAGTCGGCGTGCCTCGTGCGGAGCAATGTAGGGAATGACCTCGGAGCCAGGAATGAAGGTGTACTCGATGCCCTCGAACGCATGGGTGCGCATCACCGAACCCATGACCGCCTTGTCTACCGTCAGCGGAACATAGACCTTCATTCCCTTCACCACTGCCGGCCAATGCTGGTTACCCACAGCGTGACCCAACTCGAGACACGTCTGGATCATCTTCTCCGGTGTCACGTCGAGCAATGCACTGAGGTCGATCTCGAGCACGTCCTTGAGGTTGATCCGCGCGACAACGACGGTGTTCTCCGGCTCGTCCCACAGCAGAATGTCGCCGTCCTGCAACTGAACACCGCGGTCGAGTGACACCGCCAACTCACGTCCGCCGACCGTCGTGCGTCGCAACCTGCTCTTCTGCGCTTCCCACTGATCGAGTGAAAGTACGTCGACTACTGCCTTCTCGAGTCGACCGGCCCACTCTTCGTCAGTCTCCTTCCCGAGTAGCGCGTCGACTCGAGTGGGCTTGCCTGTCGACGCCGTCATCTCGCCGTGAGTGTGTGCGATTGTTTCAGACACAGGATTCCCCTAACTGAAGAAGTAAAGTTGGTTCAGGCGAATGGATTCGGCCGGTTCGACGTAGGCGTGAACGCCGTCCGCCGTCACCGCGAAGGTCTCCGGATCGACCTTGATCTCCGGAGTGGCAGAGTTTCGCACGAGGTCGCGTTTGGTCACGGTGCGAGTGCCCTCGACGGCAAGAACTTGACGCTCGAGTCCTAGTCGATCCTTGATGCCGTCATCCAACGCGGCCTGGGACACAAACGACACCGAACTCTCGGGCAGGGCCTTACCGAACCCACCGAACATCGGCCGGTAGATCACCGGCTGCGGGGTCGGTAACGATGCGTTCGGATCTCCCATGGCGTGCCAACTGATCATTCCGTTCTTGATGATCATTTTAGGCTTCGCACCGAAGAAAGCGGGTTCCCAGAGAACAAGATCCGCCATTTTTCCCGGCGCGATGGAACCAATGACATGGGACAACCCGAATGTCAGGGCCGGGTTGATCGTCGTCTTCGCGACGTACCGTAGGACCCGGAAGTTGTCGTGCGTCTTGGAGTCCTCCGGCAGCTTTCCCCGGGCACGTTTCATGCAGTCGGCTGTCTGGATCGCCCGGAGCCAGTTCTCCCCGACACGGCCCATTGCCTGCGAGTCGCTCGAGAACATCGAGATGACCCCCATGTCCTGCAGCACGTTCTCCGCACCGATCGTCTCCGCGCGAACGCGTGACTCGGCAAACGAAACATCGGACGGCACTTTGGGATTGAGGTTGTGACAAACCATGATCATGTCGAACAACTCGGCTTGCGTGTTGATGCCGTACGGCAACGTCGGGTTGGTCGACGCTGGAAGAACGTTGTCCTCACCGGTCACCCTCAGGATATCCGGTGCATGGCCGCCGCCGGCGCCCTCACTGTGATAGGTGTGAATGGTGCGGCCCTCGAATGCTGCAATGGTGTCTTCGACATAGCCGGCCTCGTTCAACGTATCCGTGTGGATGGCAACCTGAACGTCCATCTCGTCGGCCGCACGCAGCGATGCCCGGATCGCGGCTGGTGTTGCGCCCCAGTCCTCGTGGACCTTCAATCCCGCGGCACCTGCCTTGATCTGCTCGATCAAAGACGGATAGCCGGACGAGTTGCCCTTACCCAACATGGCGATGTTGACGGGAAGACCCTCATTGGCCTTGAGCATCATCTCCATGTTCCAGATACCCGAGGTGATGGTGGTGCCGTTGGTACCGTCCGACGGCCCGATACCGCCGCCGATCAGCGTCGTCACACCACCACTGAGCGCGTGGTACGCCTGCTGAGGAGAAACGAGGTGGACGTGCGGATCAATACCAGCGGCAGTCAGAATCAGCTGCTCACCGGAGATGGCATCCGTTGCCGGTCCCGTCGTGAGTCCCGGCGTCACCCCGTCCATCGTGCTCGAGTTGCCGGCCTTGCCCCACCCGACGATTTTGCCGTCCTTGATACCGACATCGGCTTTGACGACGCCGATCGTGGCGTCGAGGATCACGACGTTGGTGATCACCAGATCGAGTGCGCCATCGCGACTACACGACGCCGGATCCTGGCCCATACCGTCGCGCAGAGTCTTGCCGCCGCCGTAGATCGACTCATCACCGATGGTTCGAAGATCTTCCTCGACCTCGATGTACAGGTCCGTGTTGCCGAGCCTGATCTGGTCACCTTTCGTGACACCGAACAGGCCCGAATACTCTTGCCGTGAAATGCTTGTCATGAGTATTGCTCTCCTTCGGCCACCGTGAACGAGGCTCAGTCGGATTGTGGTTCGGACAAGAAGCCGAGCTCATCGGCAAGAGCGACGGCACGGGGCAAGCGCGGGCGATACGCGGCGTGCGTGGGAGCCCAACCGTCCACCAAACTGTTGAATCCGTGGGCGCGCTGCTTGCCGCCGAACGGCACCAACGTCACTTCCTTCTCGTCTCCCGGTTCGAAGCGCACGGCAGTACCGGCCGGGATGTCCAGACGCCAGCCGAACGCCTTCTCTCGATCGAATGACAATGCTCGATTGACCTCCATGAAGTGATAGTGCGACCCCACCTGAATGGGCCGGTCACCCGTATTTCGCACACGCAGCTTCAGACGCGGCCGGCCTTCGTTGATCTCGATCGGTTCATCCCGCAGGACGTATCCCCCGACCGGAACCTTCTTCTCGTCGCCGGAATTCTTCTTCGATGATTTTGTTGCCATCTTCGGGTGCTCCTGAGTTGGTCTTTCGGCCTGAGTTCGGTACGGCTACTGGATGGGCGAATGCACGGTGACGAGGCGGCTACCGTCGAGGAAGACCGCCTCGACCTGCACGCGCGGAATCATGTCCGCGACACCGTCCATGACGTCGTCGACGGTCAATGCGTGCGACGCGTCCGCCATGACTTCCTCGAGAGTTTTCCCCTCGCGAGCACCCTCCAAGGCAGCCGCCGTGATGACAGCTACCGACTCCGGGTGATTAAGCTTGAGCCCCTTTGCTTTTCGTCGCAGAGCCACGTCAGCCAACATGAGGATGGTCAGCTTGTCGAGTTCTCTCGGTGTCAGATGCATTCCGACAACTCCTTCTCGCTCATACTCTTCACTTCCGTGTGGTCAGCTGGAAAGCTGGTCAGGTCCCGGTACCGGGTGCGCTCGACCCCGACAACGGTTCCGCGGATTGCTGCACAAATCCACTCCTCCTTCCGAGGGAGTGCCGGTTGATTGCGTCGAGCACGGCTTGGGCGCGGTCGGACGGTACAAGAACTTCGACCCGCAATCGGTCGGTGAAGACGACGTCGTTGC
This sequence comes from Rhodococcus sp. IEGM 1366, assembly GCF_033142425.1. Lineage (NCBI taxonomy): Bacteria > Bacillati > Actinomycetota > Actinomycetes > Mycobacteriales > Nocardiaceae > Rhodococcus > Rhodococcus sp. IEGM 1366. Next base: position 985,840 of record NZ_JAWLRZ010000001.1, on the reverse strand, counting down.
GTTGGCCGCGGAACTTGAGAGAATCCGAATCACTCGCGGACACATGGGCTTCCGAAACCACGATCGACTCCGCTCCCGCAGCCAGCAATGCCTCACGCAACTTCTCCGACTCGATGGTCTGGAGGACCGCAGTGATCAGTTCATGCTTCGGCGCATCGGGATGTGGAGCAAGCTTTTCTCCGTCGGCTACGACTCCCCCGTCGAACCCGGTCGATTGCGGTGCTCCACCTGCTTCGACAAACGCCGGGTTGTAGCGGTATGCGTCCATGCCTTGCTGACGACGGTCGATGTTCACCTGGTCTTTCGGAGCCAGCTTGAGCCCGATCGTCTTCTCGATTCCCATGGCGATCAACCAGGTCACGACAAACGAGAAGGCGATGACGGTGATCAGAGCCAAAGCCTGCTCACCGAGTAGACCGAGTCCGCCACCGAACAGAAGTCCGTCGCGGCCGATCGGGTTGATCGCCTTCTCTGCAAACAGACCGAGAAGCAGCGATCCGAGGATGCCGCCGACAAAGTGGACGGCGATGACGTCGAGTGCGTCGTCGAACTTGAAAATGGACTTGAGCGCCAATCCGAAGTGGCAGATCAATCCGGCAAGCACACCAATTGCCAAGGCGGAGAACGTACTCACGAAGCCGGCGCAAGGTGTGATGGTCGCCAAACCTCCGACCGCGCCGGTGATTCCACCGATCGCCGTGGCTTTACCCTCGGTGTACCGCTCGATGACCAGCCAGACGACCATGCCGCCGGCAGCGGCAATGTGAGTGTTGATCAAGGCTTGCGCCGCAACGCCATCCGCAGCCAGACCGTCGCCGGCGTTGAAACCGAACCAGCCGAACCACAAGATGCCAGCGCCGACCAGAGCCAACGGAACGGAGTGAGGAACGGCTTCCGCGTTCGGCCAGCCCGGGCGTTTGCCGACAACCAACAAGATCGCGAGTGCTGCGGCGCCCGCCGACGCGTGGACGACGATTCCGCCGGCCCAGTCCTGCGCCCCACGGAGCGCCAACCAGCCTTCAGGATTGAAGAGCCAGTGGGCGATCGGGGGATAGACGATGATCGACCACAGAACAAGGAGAACAGCCCACCCCAACGGCTTGAGACGGTTTGCCGTGGCACCGGTGATCAAAGCAGGCGTGATGATCGCGAACATCATCTGATAGGCGACAAACGCCAAGGTCGGGACTGCAACAGCCCCCTCGATCAAGTGGAATCCCGGCGCGGCGGCGGTGTGAATGTCCTGCAAGCCGAAGAGTTTCAAGTCGCCGAGAAAGCCGGATCCCCAGTCGCCGCTGAACGCAAAGCTGTAGCCGAAGACAACCCAGGTGATGGACACCAAGCCGAGCGGAACCAGGTTCTGCTGCAACATCACCAGCGCGTTACTGCCGCGCACCAATCCAGCGTAGAAGAACGCGAGACCTGGAACCATAAAGAGGACAAGCCCTGCGGAAATGAGCACCCAGGCCGTGTCACCACTATTTATAACGGGTTCGGCGAGCATCGGTAAAACCACCTCCGAGTAATAAGACCGTAATAGGTCTCGATTTTTCTCGTTACGCGTACGAACGACGGTGCGCGGTTAACACCGACAGCGAATATCCAACCGAAGGCGCCGGTGCCATGGTTGCACATTTCGTACCGAATGGTGGGGTTGCTCTGCTCTGCCAACTTAGGGAGAGTTCCTGAATTCGGAGTCGAAACAGTAACGGACAGAACTTATTTCATTCTTTCGGTCACCGAACAATAACAATAGTCAGTCAGCACAGTTACGGCGCGACACCCGCATCGCGGCGCTTCTCTAATATGCTTTCGATTGCAAAACATCGAAGTGGAAATAAAAGTTGCCCAAGTCCACGTCAATACCTATCCGAATGGTCAGGTAATTACGCGAATTAGTGGCCTAACTGTTCAGTTGAACATCCACAAATCCGCGATTCATTCTTGAATATCCCCGCAAGGTTGCGTACTGCAACAAATAGATTGAACCGTGTCTCTGCAGCTGGCGACAAAAAGTCCCCCACCTGCGCAAGCAGGTGAGGGACTGTTGGCGGAAGCGGAGGGATTTGAACCCCCGGTGGGTTTAACGCCACGCTCGCTTTCAAGGCGAGTGCATTCGGCCGCTCTGCCACGCTTCCGTGGGCGATACTATCCGGTGCACTCGCGAACTGTGAAAACGGCTCCCCGTTACTCAGCGATCGCCGATGGCCGCGTCAACCTTCGAGAAGACGTCTGCCAGCACTTCCAGTTCATTGGGCGTCAACAAATCCACGAGATTTTTGCGCACGCCGGCGACATGGGTGGGTGCGGCAGCAGCGAGGCGTCGTCGGCCCTCGTCGGTGATCTGCGCAAGCACGCCACGCCCGTCCTCGGCGCAGGTAGTGCGCTCGACTATGCCCTGAGACTCCATGCGACGAATCTGGTGCGTGAGGCGGCTACGAGAGGACAGGACACCGTCTGCCAAGTCACTCATCCGAGTTGAACCGTCCGGGGCTTCCGACAACATCACGAGGATGCGGTAATCCGCCAACGAGAGATCATGCGAATCCTGCAGCTCCCGGTTCAAGACCTCCATGAGCCGCTGATTGCCGTCCATGTATCCGCGCCAGGCACGCATCTCGGCAGGCGTCAGCCACGGAGTTTCTTGCTGCGCGGGCAGCATTTCCTGCTGCGAAGGCGACGTTTCCGCCGGTACGCTGGACGGCTCCCGGAGTACGGGTGCCTCGTCGGTTGTCGTGTCAGTTGTCACGGCTCCCCAGTTTAGACCTGCATACGCCACATTCAGTCTTCTTCACAGGCCTGAAGTCCTGAAGCGGCCAAAGGCGCTAATGTCCGGAAGTGGCCACCAATAGGGACCTGTCGATTTCCCCCACCGAAGACACCCCAGCCAGTCCCATCGTGAGATCGAAATCGGCGAGCAGGCTCCGCAAAGCATGGCGGACGCCGTCCGCTCCGGCCAATCCCAAGCCGTATACCCACGGTCGCCCGTACAAAACCGCCTTTGCTCCGAGCGCCAGTGCGATGATCACGTCGGCACCACACCGAATACCCGAATCCATCAGGATGTCAGCTTCATGTCCTACGGCCGACGCTATGGGCCCCAACGCGTCCAACGCGGATATCGCCCCGTCCACCTGACGACCACCGTGGTTGCTCACGATGATTCCGTCGGCACCGGCCGCAACCGCGGCGCGAGCGTCGTCGGGATGGACAATTCCCTTGACCGCGATCGGAAGTGACGTCCACTGGCGAAGTTTCGCGATATCCGCCATCCGAACGGCGTGATTGCCGAACAGCGACACCCACGTCAGAACCGCAATCTGCAGTGCTTCCGCACTTTCCTCGGGCGGTGTCGCCAACTTCGCGCGGAAGACCGGATCGGACAGATAGTTCGCGATACCTTTCGCCCGCAGGAACGGCAAGTGACCCAGTTCCAGATCCCTTGGACGCCAACCCATGCCGGGCGTATCGGCCGTCACCACGATGGCCTTCGCTCCCGCGATGTCAGCACGGCGGACAAGCGATTCGGCAAGCTCGTCGTCCGCCGGCCAGTACAACTGGTACCACCAGTTATCTCCCGACACCGCGCCGACATCTTCGATGGTCGACGAGGCCGCAGTCGACAAAACCGAGCCGATACCCAATTCCGACGTGACCGAACCGACCGCAACCTCTGCGTCGTCGTGTACCAAGCCGAGTACTCCGACCGGCGCGGTCAAAATCGGCGCAGCCAAACGCGTACCGAGCACCTCGACGCTCAGATCGCGGGCATCGGGGGCGGCGGCGCCTCGAAACATGCGTGGCACTATCGCGTGCTTCTCGAACGCCCGGAGGTTCGATGCTGCGGTGCGTTCGGTCGAAGCGCTGCCCGCGATATATCCGAAGGCTTCGGGTGAGAGTTGCTCACGCGCGGCAGCTTCCAGCCCAGTCGCTGTCATGGGCAGCGACGGGACGGTGCCGCCCAGGCCGCTCAGGTAGATCTCGTTCTGCATGTTCCCGAAGTAAGTCACGACAGCGACGGTAGCGCCAAACCCTCCTATTGCGGGGCGATTCGCTAGCGTCGTATCCATGTACGCCATCACTATCGACCAGCCAGGCGGCCCCGAGGTCATGACCTGGGCGCAGCAGCCCGATCCGGAAGTGCCTCGCGGGCATGTCCTGGTTGACGTCGCAGCGACCGCCGTCAACCGAGCCGACCTCCTGCAACGCCAAGGTTTCTACCCGCCACCACCCGGCACGAGTGACGTCCTCGGACTCGAATGCTCCGGCGTCATCAGCCAGCTCGGCGAAGGTGTCACCGGATGGGCCGTCGGCGACGAAGTGTGCGCACTGCTTGCCGGTGGCGGATATGCCGAGAAGGTCGCAGTACCTGCGACACAACTCCTTCCGATACCCGAGGGAGTGGATCTGCGAGTCGCTGCTTCCTTGCCGGAAGTCGCCTGCACGGTCTGGTCCAACGTGGTCATGCGCGCCGGACTGCGCCGCGGACACACTCTGCTGATCCACGGGGGCGGCGGCGGAATCGGAACTCACGCCATCCAGGTCGGCAAAGCTCTCGGTGCGCGAGTTGCCGTGACCGCCGGCTCGGAGGAAAAACTGGCGCGCTGCCGTGAGCTGGGTGCGGACATCACGATCAACTACCGCGAACAGGACTTTGTCGCCGCTCTCGCCGAGGCCACCGACGGACACGGCGCGGACATCATTCTCGACAACATGGGAGCGTCGTACCTGGGCCGGAACGTGGACGCCCTCGCGATGGACGGGCACATCGTCGTCATCGGAATGCAGGGCGGACGTAAAGGCGAAGTCGACATCGGCAAGTTGTTGGGGAAACGCGGAAGCATCACCGCGACAGGCCTACGTGGGCGTCCGATAACGGGGCCAGGCGGAAAAGCCGAAATCGTGGCCGACGTTCGAGCCAAACTGTGGCCGTTGATCGCCGACGGTTCCGTCCAACCGGTCGTTTCCATTGAGCTTCCGATTGCCGAAGCGCCGTTAGCTCACCAATTGCTGGATTCGCCCGAAACGGTAGGCAAGGTCATCCTCACCGTGAAGTGACGTAACAGGTACGAGATCAGCCGAGCGTGCCGAGTTCGGCAACAAGTTGGTTGATCTCGTATCGCGTCGTATACGGCGCCAACCCGATCGTGACCGCGCCACCCTCGTCGTTGACACCCAACGCGTCGAGGAGGCGTGAATTGCCGTGAGTGCCGCTCATGACCGCAATCCGCTTGTCTGCGAGATGCGCTGCCACCTTGTCGGCAGCCGTACCGTCGAGCGTGAAGCTGACCGTCGGAACCCGCGTCGGTGCATGCCCGATGACCATGACATGAGGCAGCGCGGACAGGGACCGCAGCAGGTGCTCGAAAAGGCCGTCTTGATAGTTCTGCAGTGAACTGATCGACGTTTCGAGGCGCTCCCGGCGACTGCCAGTGGCCGATTCATCGAGGCCTGCGAGGAAATCGATCGACGCGGTGAGCCCGGACAGCAGCGCGAACTGATGCCCACCCACTTCGAGACGTTCGGCACCACGCGCGTACGGGTTGAGCGAGACGGCGGGGATACGGTCGAGCAGGCCGGGATCGCGGAACACCAGCGCACCAACCTGCGGACCACCCCAGGACGGCGCACTGACCGCGATGATGTCGGCGCCGAGTTCTGCCATATCCAAATGCGCGTAGGGAGCAGCACCAACAGCGTCGACGACCATGAGGCCGCCGAATTCGTGCAGCCGATCCGCCGCGGCACGCACATTGGGCGCCGAACCCACGATCGGCGAAGCCGCAGTCAAAGCTACAAGTCGCGTCGTGGAGGTAATAAGCTCGTTGAACTGCCAACTAGGTAGTTCGCACGTCTCGATTTCAACTTCCGCCCAACGCACCTGTGCGCCGTACCGACCGGCGACGCGCAGCCAGGGCGCCACATTTGCTTCTTCGTCGAGCCGGGAGAGCACCAGACCGGTACCGAGGCCCAGTCGCGAACTCAGAGACTCTGCCAGCCAGGCCAGCAGGACCGCCCGGTCCGAGCCCAGGACAACACCCGCCGGATCACCTCCGACGAGATCTGCAACGGCGGACCGAGCACTGTCCAGGATTGCCGCGCTACGACGGTTCGAGACGTGCCGACCGGACGACGACGACGCGGCTGCCCGGAATGCGGTGGACACTGTCCGAGAGACTGCGTCGGGAATCTGCATACCCGCCTGCGGGTCGAGGTGGATCCAGCCGTCACCGAGTGAGGGAATCAATCCCCGAACGCGGGCAACGTCGTAAGCCATGCTCGACACTCTAGGGGCATGCGGCTCTGTAGTCGAAGGCAGACACCGAAATACCCGTCAGTACAGTTACTTTTTGGTTACCTTTTCGGGGTTAAGTGCAGTTTGTCGCCCTGACACGACAAGATGGAGCTATGAACAAGCCAGAGGAAGAACGGATACTGGTCATCGGCCCCGACGGCGCGGAGACAAACGGCGCGAAGACAAACACCGATCGGCAAGACGCCAGGGAGCCCGAAGGCGAATCGATCGCCGACATGGTCGAGCAGCCGGCCAAGGTCATGCGAATCGGCACGATGATCAAACAGCTCCTCGAGGAAGTGCGCGCCGCACCGCTCGACGACGCCAGCCGAGTACGGCTCAAGGAAATCCACCGATCCTCGATCCGCGAACTCGAGCAGGGCCTCGCACCGGAACTCCGCGAAGAACTCGAACGGTTGACACTGCCCTTCACCGACGACTCCGTTCCGACCGACGCAGAACTGCGGATCGCACAGGCACAGCTGGTCGGATGGCTGGAAGGCCTCTTCCACGGCATTCAGACAGCACTGTTCGCCCAGCAGATGGCGGCACGTGCCCAGCTCGAACAAATGCGTCAAGGTGCACTACCTCCGGGCATGAGCATCGGCGTCCCGCACACACAGGGGAACCCCGGGCACCCCGACCAACAGTCCCCCGGCACCGGCCAATATCTGTAACTCCGGCCACCACAACACCCGAGGAAAAGTTCGCACTGCACCGGGGCCGGTAGGCTCGACCTCCGTGTCAGCATCCGCAACCGAATCCGAGACGTCGGAGCAACCTGTGCCCGTGTCCGACTCCCAGACCTTCCATCGCGCTTTCAAAGACCTGCGCGATGGACTACGGCAGCGCGAGTTGTGGCTGAGCCTCGGTTGGCAGGACATCAAGCAGCGGTACCGCCGGTCAGTGATCGGCCCCTTCTGGATCACCATCGCCACCGGTGTCCAGGCCGCGGCGATGGGCCTCCTGTACTCCGCTCTGCTGAACATCCCACTCAAGGAGTTCCTGCCGTACGTCACGGTCGGGTTGATCGTCTGGAACCTGATCAGCGCCAGCATCCTCGAGGGCTCCGAAGTCTTCATTTCCAACGAGGGCCTGATCAAGCAGCTGCCGTCGGCGCTGAGCGTGCACGTGTATCGCCTGGTGTGGCGTCAAGTGCTGTTCTTTGCGCACAACTTCGCGATCTACATAATCCTCCTGTTCGCTTTTAGTATCTGGCAGAACATGAGCTGGACGGCGCTCGCGGCAATACCCGCATTCGTGCTGATCGTGGCGAACACACTGTGGGTATCGATCGTGTTCGGCATCTTCTCCACGCGGTACCGCGACATCGCACCCATCCTCGGCAGCCTCACCCTGCTGCTGTTCGTGCTGACACCGATCATGTGGACGACGCAGGCTCTCAAAGATCAGGGCGGGCAAGCCGCAGACCGAGTGAAGCTTGCCGAACTCAACCCGCTGTACCACTACCTCGAGATCATCCGAGCACCACTTATCGGAGCCGATCAGCAGGCATACCACTGGTACATCGTCATCGCCCTCACCGTTGTCGGCTGGGCCGTCGCGCTCCTGGCACTCCGCAAGTACCGGGCACGCGTGCCCTACTGGGTCTAGAGGAAAAACACATGAGTCAGCCAGTCAGCATCCACACGCAGAACGCGTGCGTCGACTTCCCGATCTTCGACGCCAAATCCCGCTCGCTCAAGAAAGCTTTCCTCGGTAAGGCCGGCGGATCCATCGGCCGCAACGACTCCGATGTTGTTGTCGTCGAAGCTCTCCGCGACATCACGATGACCCTCAAAGAAGGCGACCGCATCGGACTGGTCGGCCATAACGGCGCAGGCAAGTCCACCCTGCTGCGACTCCTCTCCGGGATCTACGAACCGACCCGCGGAACAGCCACCATCCGTGGCCGCGTCGCGCCGGTCTTCGATCTCGGGGTCGGGATGGACCCCGAGATCTCCGGCTACGAGAACATCATCATCCGCGGCCTGTTCCTCGGTCAGACACGCAAGCAGATGCTCGCGAAAATGGATGAGATCGCCGAATTCACCGAACTCGGCGAGTATCTCTCGATGCCACTGCGCACCTACTCCACCGGCATGCGCGTGCGCGTCGCCATGGGTGTTGTCACCAGCATCGACCCGGAAATCCTGCTCCTCGACGAAGGCATCGGCGCCGTCGACGCGGAATTCATGAAAAAAGCCCGCGTACGTCTGCAGAAACTGGTCGAACGCTCCGGAATCCTGGTTTTTGCAAGCCACTCCAACGAGTTCCTCGCCCAACTGTGCAACAGCGCGATGTGGATCGACCACGGTCAGATCCGCATGCACGGTGACATCGAAGACGTCGTCCGTGCTTACGAGGGCGACGACGCCGCCGAACATGTCCGCCACGTGATCAGAGACATGGAACGGGAGACGCCCGCGTGAGCACACCCGAGAAGATCATCGGGGTCGTCGTCACACACAAGCGTCGTGAACTGCTCGCCGAATCGCTGAAGGTGCTCAGCACACAGACCCGGCCGCTCGATCACCTCGTTGTCGTCGACAATGCCGACGAAGACGCGGTGCGTGAACTGGTCGAAGGCGCTTCCCTGCCCACCAGCTACATCGGTTCGAAGCACAATCTCGGCGGTGCCGGAGGATTTGCCCTTGGCATTCTGTATGCATTGTCACTCGGTGCAGACCGGGTTTGGCTCGCCGACGACGACGGTCGCCCCGAGGGACCCGAAGTGCTCGAAACACTGCTCGCGTGCGCGCTCCGACACGACCTTGCCGAAGTCTCTCCCGTCGTCTGCGACATCGACGATCCCGACCGCCTGGCGTTCCCCCTGCGCCGCGGCACCTCGTGGCGTCGGTTGCGTAGCGAACTCGACACCTCCGAACTCGGCGACGAGGACCTTCTGCCGGGGATCGCATCCCTCTTCAACGGCGCACTGTTCACCGCCGACGCCATCGACGCCGTCGGTGTTCCGGATCTTCGGCTGTTCGTCCGCGGCGACGAAGTGGAAGTACACCGTCGACTCGTACGATCCGGCCTGAAATTCGGCACGTGCCTGAAGACCGCCTACGTACATCCCAACGGCGCCGAGGAATTCAAGCCGATCCTGGGCGGGCGGATGCACACGCAATACCCGGACAACGATACGAAGCGCTTCTTCACCTACCGCAACCGTGGGTACATCCTTGCACAGCCCGGAATGCGCAAACTGCTTCCGCAGGAATGGATTCGGTTCGGCTGGTACTTCCTGATCACGCGGCGCGATCCCGCAGGTCTGCGCGAGTGGATGCGACTGCGCAAACTCGGCCGGGAAGAGAAGTTCGAGCGCCCGAGTTAATTTAATTCGGTTGCACCGCTCTGCCACCGTCTGAGACGATTCTGCACCGACGCATGGTGCGTCCTGAGATTTTCGAGGAGTGAGTATTGATGACTGTCGTGTTCTGCACCTATCGCACCGTCAATACTCACGATTCTTCGTACTCGAGGACACCTTCACCATGCCAGAAAACAGCACATTACTGACCAAATACGGTTGGAACGCAACACTTTCGGATACATTCGACGCACTGCTTGTCAATTCACCTGACACGGAACCTGGGCGCGTCATACGCGTGGACCGCGGCCAGTGTGACGTTGCCGTCGCGACCGGTACCGTCCGCGCACTCAGTGGCAGCAATTCGCTGTGTACCGGCGACTGGGTTGCAGTCTCCAAAGTCACGCGCGCCAACACAACGCCCGCCAACACCACGCCCGTCAACACCACGAGTGAGACCGAAACACCCACGGTCACTTCGATACTCCCACGATCGAGCAGCATCGTTCGATCCTCCGCATCCGGAAAATCCGAAGGTCAGATACTGGCCGCGAACGTCGACACCGTCGTCATCACCACGGCGTCGGACGGTGACGTCGACCTCGGACGCATCGAGAGACTACTCGCACTCGCATGGGAAAGCGGCGCAACACCGGTCGTCGTGCTCACCAAAACCGATGCAGCTCCTGATATTTCCGCCGTTCTTGCCGAAGTTTCCGCCGTCGCACCCGGCGCAACAGTGCTCGCCGTCAGCGCCGAAACCAGCGAGGGAATGGACATACTCGACGCAGTTCTGGACGGCACCGTGGCGATACTCGGTCCTTCCGGCGCCGGCAAATCAACTCTTGCCAATGCGCTCCTCGGTGATACCGCCGCGAGCTGCGTACTCGAAACGGGCCGGGTGCGGGCCGGCGACGGCAAAGGACGCCACACCACCGTGACAAGAGAACTGATTCCGTTTTCCGGCGGCCGGACGCTCATCGACACTCCGGGACTGCGGGGCGTCGGCATGTGGAACGCCGGCGAGGGTATCGACAAGACGTTCCCCGAGATCGAGGAACTGATCTCGGCCTGCCGGTTCTCCGATTGCGCACACAACTCCGAGCCTGGGTGCGCGGTCGTGGGCGCACTCGAACGCGGTGATATCGACGAGCGGAGACTCAGAAGTTATCGGAAACTACAGCGGGAGAACGCGTGGAACGCCGCACGCAGCGACGCCCGACTGCAGGCGGAACGCACGCGAGAGATCAAGGTGCTCTCCCGCCGCATCAAGGATCATTACCGGGGCCGAAGGCAGTAACGGCCGAACCCTGGCAGCATGGGAGTGATCCCGACGAGAGGTTGCCATGTTCGAGCAGTTCCGTTCCAGCGCCAGGACCAAGCTTCAGCGTGCGGTATCCGAGGTGATCGAGAACGCCGACCGCCACAATGCCGAGCGCACACGGCAGATTCTCGACGAACTAACGCGCTCGCACGACGAACTGGCCGGGGCCCGCGAAGATATCGCGGGCCTTCGGAGCAGAATCGACGAACTGGAATTCCGCCAACGCCGCGACCTTGCCTACGCAGTCGATTTGGAAGCAACCGCGTCGAGCGCGTCGTTCATCCTGGAACACATGCGGGTGGCGCAGACGTTCGGTCATCCTCACGACACACTGCGACACGCACTGAACTTGGTCGAGATTCCAGGAATGGCACTCGAATTCGGCGTCGCATCCGGAACGACTCTGAAGATCATCGCCGACGAATTTCACGAACGTGATGGCATCGTTGCCGGCTTCGACGTGTTCTCCGGGCTACCGGAGACATGGCGAACCGGATTTCCGGCCGGTGAGTTCGCCCAGGAATCTCTCCCCGAAGTACCTGGGGCACAACTCGTTCCAGGACTCTTCGAGGAAACGTTACCGACATTCCTCGATCAGGAACGTGAAACCGTGGCGTTCCTGCACGTCGACGCCGACCTCTACTCGTCGACCAAAACAGTGCTCGATCTCCTGGGAGACCGCCTAGTCCCGGGATCGATCATCGTGTTCGACGAATTCTTCAACTACCCCGGGTGGCAGAACCACGAATACCGGGCGTGGACGGAATACGTCACACGCACCGGCATCTCCTTCGAGTACGTCGGTTACACCTTCGACAACGAACAGGTGATAGCCAAGATAGTCAGGTGAGAGTCACTTCTCGTACAGGCGAGCCCAGTTCTCGCGGCTGGTGAGCTGCGGGAACTCCCGGGCGAATGCCTCAGCGACACTTGGTGCTTCGGCCAGGAATCGCTTGATCACGCCGGCAAGGCGACCACTCATCTCGGCAGCCGTCTCACTGTCGAAGCGGCGTTCACGCACGCCACCCTGCGAAGCGTCGGTCACGAAGACATGATCGAAGCGTCCGACGTGCCACCACTGCGCGTCCTCGTAGGAGATCGCCACCGGACCCCGCTCGAGCTGGTTGCGAGCCTGCATCACAGCGCGTTTCGCAAGAACAAGATCGGTCCACAGGCCGGTCTTGGGACTGGGCGCAACGCGGCGAATCGGCAGCCTTCCCGGCAACTCAGACGCCGGACGAGTCACCGTCTCCGGGAACCGCTTTCGTTCCTGGTTGATCGTCGCCAACGCCTTCTGCCCACCGTCGGCCAGGCCCGCCGGGCCTTCGAGGAATCCCTCGATCGCCCGGATTTGTGTGTGCGCGAGGCCGTACTGCAAACCGACTATCGAATGCGAAATATCCCGGGCCAGTTGCTTGGCCAGTGTCTTCGGCGCAAAACCCGGATCGAGTGACGCGGTGATCAGACCGTTGCGAGTACTGAAGTAGTGGGCAAAACCGTCGACGTCCTTCCAGTAGAAGTCCGCATGCCAGACCGCGGCCGACGGCAACGTGATGGTGGGGATTCCGGCCCGTCCGGCGCGCAGGCTGTACTCGACGTCGTCCCACTGGAAGAACACCGGGAGGGGCAGCCCGATGCGTTCGATGGCTTCAGCGGGGATCAGGCACGTCCACCAACCGTTGTATTCGGCGTCCACTCGGCGTTCCGGCAGCTTCTCGAGCACGCTCCGGTTACGGACCCCGTGCTCGTCGGTCGGCACACCGCGCTGAAGGGTGCCCAGATCGACGCGTTCACCCGAAGCCAACAAGTAGTCGGGATTGAACAGGAAAAGCATCTGAGCGCCGATCAAGGCCGGTTCCGTTGTCATGTTCGCAAACGCACTCAGTCGAAGGACCGATTCCGGTTCACACAGAATGTCGTCGTCCATCAAGATCACGTCGGAGTGCGGTCCGGCCTCCGAAGCCTCGTACAGTCCTCGCGTGAACCCGCCGGCACCGCCCAGGTTCGCCTGCCGCAGGTACTGCAGGCGCGATCCGAACTTCTTCGACACTTCCTGGAAAAGCTCACGACTCTCCACCGGATCGGTGCCCTGATCGACGACGTACAACGCGTCGAGCAACCCCAACACGCGTTCGTCGGACGCAAGAGCCTCGACGGTGCGCGCACAGTCGTCGGCGCGGTTGAACGTGCAGATCGCTACCGCTACCGGCCGGATCAGCTTCGGTGAAACGACGGACCATTCGACGTCGTCGACAACTGCGCCGCCGCCCTGCGCTTCGAACTGCAACCACAGCGCGCCGCCGTCGACAAAAGTGTCGAGAGGCGCCGTCATGGAAATCTGCTCGGTTCCGGTAACAACGACATTGGTCACGATACGACGGTGACCACCGATGTCGGACGCCTGAATTTGAACGCGGCAGGCCGTCTCGGCTACGACGCGCGCGGTGACGGTGACCTCGGTGACAGCCGTCCACCGCTGCCAGTAGCTGGCCGGAAATCGACCGAAGAAAGTATTGGTGTGCGCAACAGCTCCGGGCTGAAGTCGCAGTTCGAACCGAGATCGTGTCGACATGCCGACCTTGGTTACGGCGTACAACTCGTCACTGGCGACGGGAGAGGTTCCGGTGAACAACGTGCGCTGCGCTACCAGGCGATCCGAGCTCGCACGATGTTCGATCAACTCGACCCCGCTGTCGGACTGCCCGGTGTCGGACTGGCCATCGGTCACTTTCACGGTATCCACACCTCGCAGGGTATCGCGAACCCGCTCACCCCTGCCGCAAGCACCAGGCCACGCTGGTTCTACCCGCGGTACCCCGGGCCGGCCACAGCGGCCAGCTCCTTCTTTCGCCGGCGAAGCGACAACAATCCGTTTGCCATTTGAATGACGTCCTTGGGCGAAATCCGGCTTGCATGCGCGAGGTGATCGTCACTGAGACGAATCGGAACCTCCACAGGGCGCACGCCCGCCAATTCCAGCGCGTAGTCCAGTTCCGTCGTAAACAGAAAACCTCGCTCGGCCAAAGCCGGCGCGATCTGGCGCACCAAGGTGCCGTCGACGATGAACGTTCCCTGCGGATCACCCGTCCGGGTACCCAATATGGCTCGTCGAAGGGTGGCAAATCCACCGGTCATGATCGCTCTCAACAGGCCACGCTGCACCTCGGATTCCGCGTGGGCCTTCGAACCGATGACCACGGGAGGAACAGACCCCAAATCAGCCATCACACGGTTCGCGCCTTCGATGTCGCCGAAACCGAACGGCAGATCGTCCGCGGTGAGCAACACCCGCTCTCCCCGTGACGCGATGATTCCCGCGCGCAGTGCCGCACCCATGCCTTTGTCACTGGTCATGGGGCGGAAAGTCACGGCCGGCCAGGACCAGGCAGCCGACAACGCGGCACACACGTCCGCAGTGTTATCGGTGGAACCGTTCTCCACGACGATGATCTCGACTGGGCTGGTGCTCTTGGCAGGGCTGGTGCTCTTGGCAGGGTTGGCGCTGAAGTACTCGGCGAACTGTCGCACCGTCGACTCCAGTACCTCACCTGAGTTGTATGCGGGGATGACCACCGAAAGCTCCGGCGTAGCTGATTCCCCACGAACGGGTTCCGTCCGCGATGTCGCCACGTGCCGATCTCCTTCTTCCCCGACTGCAGTTCGAACTCGTCGGAATACTACGCTCCAAGGAAATGGGCTCCGAGAAACAGGGCACTGAGAAACAGGGCTCTGAGGGATAGGGCACGCCCCGGGCTCCGAAGTACAGCCATCGACTCGACGACGAAAGCACATCGTGAAATCTGACTTGCCGCTTGCTCAACGCGTAGTGCCGCCGATTCTGCTCGCCGCTCTGGTTTCGATCGTCGCGGCAATCCCACTGATTTCCAATCGCTGGTTCTACTACTGGGACGACAGTGCAGCAGCTTTCACGCCGGGATGGCACACGATCGGCGAACGAATTCTGTCCGGTTCGTGGCCGACGCTCATTCCCGAATTGTGGGCCGGTGGAAACGTCACCGCCGAAGCCCTTTACGGGACATACAATCCCGTGATCCTTCTGGATTCGGTTGCCATCGCGCTCATTCCGAACCTCGGCATCGGGATCACGCTCGTCAAAATGCAATTCATGGCGATACTTGCCGTCGGTGTCTACCTCGTGGCTCGGCAGTACGGCGCAAACCGGTCGATGGCATTCATCGCCGGATTTGCCATGCCATTCGCCGGTTACACACTCTACTTCGACGCTTCCAGTTGGGCATCCGGACTGATCGCCTTCGCGTGGATCCCCCACGTGTGGTGGTCGACGCGGGCCAGTGCACTCGGGCGCGTGAATCCGCTGGTACCGATAGCATTCGGCTATCTCGCCATGACCACCGGCAACCCGTACGGAGCGGTTGGCGTCGCTGTCGTCTATATCGCCGTCATCGCGGAATGCATCGCGATCAAACGGGCAGGCAGTATCCGGTCACTTCTCATCAGTGCCACGGCGATCATCATGATGTCGCTGATCGTGTACCTGCCACTTCTGTTCACCACCGGCGTATCCGTGCGCACGCAGTCCGGCATCGCGAACGACGGCTCGCTACGCCCCGATCTCGGTGATCTGATCAACGTTTCAGGACCTTCCAACCAGCCGTACGTCACGGCATTTGCATCACCTGCCATGACGATTCCCCTGGTCTACCTGGCTTGGTTCCTGATCCCGCTTGCTCCCTGGATTCGATGGAGTTCGCTCAAGGCGCTGGGGCGTCACAGTGTTTCGCTCTTCGTCTTCGGCGGAATCTACGTGGTGCTGCTTCTCGGCCCGTCGAATCTGTGGCTGTTCCGTTGGCCGGCAAGACTTCTCGAATACGGCCAACTGCCCGCCATCGTTGTCGCGGCGGTTGCTCTGTCCGCAGGCTTGCAGCGTGATCGAATCCGCGCGCGATCGATCATCACCGCAGGATTGTTGGCGCTCCAGTTCTATCTCGCCTGGTCGAATGTCCCCGAAGACATCGGCATTCACTTCGCATCGCTGCTCATCACCGTGGTTCTGACGGCCGTCGCTCTGATCGTGACCTACCGGAAACCCCGATACCTGGCAGGTGCACTCGCGGCCGGAATCGTCGTAATGCTCAGTGCCCAGACAAACTTCTGGTTCACCGGAAACTACAACGTCACACCGTGGAATTTCCCGCGGCAGATCGCGTTCCTGGAATCGAAATTCGAAGACCGATACCAAGGAACAACTTTCGCCATCGCCGATCCCGTCAACATTCCGCTCGACAACCAAACCGGACAGTGGGGAGATTTGCTGTTCGGAAATGCCTGGCAGCCTGCGGGCGTCGACGCCGTAAACAGCTACGCGGGAATCAGCTACAACGACTTCGTTCAAGCCCTGTGCCTGAACTACTACGGCGGCGTCCAGTGCCCCGACGCAGTCGATCGACTACTCGCCGAGTCACCGGGCACCGGCGTGTCCTGGCTCGACGCGATGCGCATCGATACCGTCGTCGTTCAGAATTCCGGACCGTACGGTGGAAAAAGCGCACTCGACGCCCTTCCCGAGAGCGACTGGACCGTCTCGCCCGATCGCGTCGTCACGGTCGGCCGCCGCACCACCGATCACCAGTGGCCGGACGGTCGTGTCTCCGCAACCACACCGGGACTCGATGTTCAGGGCGACGCCGCCGCAACGGACACCCGGGAAACCGTCGAGTACACCGGATCAGGCACGGTCACCTTCGCCCTGCTCGCCTGGCCCGGCTGGACCGCAACCGTAGACGGGCAGTCGGTGGAAACGAAGGCCAGCCCCGGCGGCTTGTTGCAAGTCGATCTACCGCCGAGCGCCGACGCCGGATCGACACTCACCATCGAATTCGCCCCGCCTGGAAGCACATTCGGATGGGGCATCGCCGGCGTCGGGCTACTGGTCGCCTTGTCTCAAGGCGCCTGGGCGTTCCGAACGCGGCGCAATCAGGAAGAAAGCGTCGCAGCGAGCGCAGATTCCGTGACTTCGTGAACCGCACGGTGAGCGGGCAGAATTGACGCCCGCTCACCGTCCGCATCACCCGTTCCCTGCACCAACCCGAGGAAATGCGTCAACTGCGCTGCCAGCGGCTCCTCGCTGTAACGGATCGTCGGAATCTCGATGACCGTCTGCTGCTGGTAGCCGTCCCGATCGGTGGGCATGTTGTCGTCGATGTGACGGTAGATCGTGATGTCGCGACGAAGCAGATCGATCTCGATGAGTCGATCAGCCTCGAGCAACGACAGTTGACGGATCTTGCGCTGGCTGATTCGGCTGGCCGAAATAGTCGCTACCGCACCCGAATCGAAACGCAGAACAGCGTCGGCGCAATCTTCCGACCGGTTCTGCACGGAAGTCGGATGGAAGTATCCGAACTCGCCTTTAGCCAAACTCGGCTCCGAGCCGGCAAATCCGATAGCCAAGTCGATGTCGTGAATCAACAAGTCTGTCGCAACGCCGGTCGGAATGCGAGAAACAAACGGAGAGTGACGAATACCGTTAACCTGCCACACATCGCCGGAGAACTCGCGTGCAGTGCGAACAGCTGGATTGAAGCGTTCGAGGAGACCGCACATCAGCGGAACACCGGACGCGCGTGAACGATCGACCAAGTCGACGCTCTGCTCGTACGTCGCGGCCAACGGCTTCTCCACCAGAACGGGCTTACCCAGATCGAGAACCCGTCCGGCCAACTCGTAGTGGGCCGGTGTGGCTGCGGCGATCACCACAGCGTCGATACCGTCGAGTGTGTCGAAATCCGCAGCCCAGCGCGTATCGAACCGCTCCGCAACAGCTTTGCCCTGTTCCTCGCGCGGCTCGATCAACAACTCCAACTCGCACAAAGCCGACTGCGCGATGACACGCGCATGCAGCGAACCCATCTGGCCGGAGCCGACAAGGGCAATACGGGGCTTGCTCGTGGTCATTTTCAGGCCTCCATAGCGCCGCGCACTGCGGCAACGATCTGATCGACATCTCCGGCGGACAATGCCGCGTGGACCGGAATACTCAAGCACCGCGACGCCACCGACGTCGCAACCGGCGTGTCCTCGATCACCACACGGGGATGTTCGCGGTAGCACTCGTAGTCGTACACAGCCTTGGGGTAGTAGATCCCGCTGCCGATGTCCTTCGCTGCGAGACGCTCGCTCAATTCGTCGCGAGAAATCGGTGCGTCCTCGGCCAACAACAAGGTGAACTGGTGCCAGACATGTCCGCGGCCGGACAGCTCAGCCGGCAGGATCAGCCCGTCGACATCTTTCAAACCGACTCGTAAGGCTTCCGCATTGCGTCGACGCGCCTCGACCTGCTGCATGTACGTCGCCATCTGCGGCAGCGCCAAGCTTGCCTGTAGATCGGTCATCCGGTAGTTCTGGCCGACCATCTCGTACTGGTAGCGAGCCCGCATACCCTGGTTACGCAGGACACGAAGTCGGTCGGCTGTCGCGTCGTCGTCAGTGGTGATCATTCCGCCTTCGGCGGTCGTGAGGTTCTTCGTCGCGTAAAACGAGAAGCAGCCCAACCCGAAACTGCCGGCGCCGCGCCCCTCGAAGGTCGCACCGTGAGCTTGAGCAGCATCCTCGACGACAGTCAGACCATGCGTCGTGGCCAACGGCATCAACGCCCCCATGTCAGCCGACTGGCCGTACAGGTGAACGGGCATCAGCACCTTCGTACGATCGCCGATTCGGGCTGCAGCGGCAGCGGGGTCCAGATTGAAATCGGACTCGGAAATATCGGCGAACCTGGCCGTCGCACCGGCCTCGAGAATCGCATTCAACGTGGCAACAAATGTGAACGGCGTGGTCAGAACCTCGTCACCGGGCTGCAGATCCTGAACCTGAAGTGCCGCGATCAGCGCCGTGGTGCCGTTGTTCACCGCCACCGCATGACGAGTACCGACCAAAGCCGCGAACTCGTCCTCGAGCCGCTTGACCTTGGGGCCCTGCGCGACAATCCCCGATCGCAGAGTGTCCAGCACCTCGCGCTCGACTTCTTCCCCGAACGAGATACTGGATATCGCGATCACTGAGTTACCTCCGATAGATTCATCCGACTGTCGTCGGAACGAAATACTCCGACAACCAACGAAGCGTATCGAAACGCAATTCGATACTTCGAGAGGATTCCGGAACACGCATGTCTTCACGTCCTGACTGCCATATCCATCCCACCGCCCTGGTCGGCGCCGAAGTACTGATCGGAACCGGTGTGACGATCGGACCGAATGCAGTCCTGACCGGTCCACTCGACATCGGCGACGACTGCTGGATCGGGGCGGGAGCCGTGCTGGGAGCACCACCGGAGATCCTCGGCGCACACCATCCCACCTCGTGGTCCGACAGCGCGGGCCTCGGAATCCGCATCGGCGCCCGAACCACAATCCGTGAACTGACCACCGTCCACCAGGGCAGCGAACGACGCACCGAAATCGGTGACGATTGTTTCGTGATGAACCGTGTCGGCATCGAACACGACGTTCAGGTCGGTGACCGGTGTGTCGTGTCGTCCGGGACTACGCTCGCCGGGCATGTCAGCGTCGGAGACGGCGTCAATCTGGGGATGCATACCGTCGCTCATCAACGACGCGTCATCGGATCCGGATCCATGATCGGTATGGGAACCGTGGTGGTCAAAGACGTTCCTCCGTTTGCCAAGGCCTTCGGCAATCCGGTGTCACTGCACGGCGTCAACCGGATCGGTATGAGCCGTTCGGGCATCTCCGAAGAAGCTATCGAGGCAGTTGCGGCGATCTACGCCGCCGGAAGCTTCGACGGTCTAACCGCCTTCCCGGATTCTCTGCGCGACGCCTTCACCTGGTGGCGCGAACGGGCCGACAAACCACTCGTTGTGTAGCTGGGAGAACCCTGGTTGGTATCGTCAGGCAAATGACGAACGGGTGGGAAGTTCCAGGCGCGTGAGTACACCCCCCGAATCCGAACATCCCAAACCCGAAATGCCGGTCGACGATGTCGAGCCAGCCGCGAAGCCGAACACTCTGCGCGGACTGCTCGTCAACGGATTCAAAGTTCTGGTCACCGTCGCGATCGTCATTGCAATCATTTTTGCGGTGAAGTCCCAATGGGCAGCCGTCAAAAGCACGATCACCGAACTGAACTGGTGGACGCTCGCTGCGTCGTCGCTGTTCATCTTCCTCGGCATGGGCGCCGCAGTGCGATCCTGGCAACACGCACTCGGTGCCCTGGAACAACCGATCCCGGCGTTCGACGCTGCCCGCGCTTATCTGGTCGGCCAACTCGGCAAGTACCTTCCCGGCAGTGTGTGGGCATTTGTGCTGCAAACGGAACTCGTGAGGCGCGCCGGCGTGTCCCGGGCCGCAGGCTTTGTCGCAGTGCTGGTCACGGTGGGGTTGAGTACAACTTCGGCGTTGGTCGTGGGACTCTTCGGTCTACCTGCTCTGTTCGAGGTCAGCACGGTAGCAGCGGTCGGCGTGATCATCCTGGTACCGATCGCATTGGTCTGCGCGTACCCACCCGTCCTCACCCGTTTGGTGAACCTCGCGCTGAAATTGCTCCGCCGCGCACCCCTGCACAAACCGCTCACAATGCACAAAATAGCCCTCGCGCTGGGCTGGTGCGCAGCTAGTTGGGTGCTCTACGGCATCCAACTGTGGCTGCTCGCGTCCAGCTCGGCGGGATTCGAAATTCGTGGGCTCGTCCAATGCATCGGGGCTCTCGCCCTCGGTATGTGCGCGGGCGTCCTGGTATTTGTCGTCCCGTCCGGAATCGGTGTCCGCGAAGCCGTCATCGTCGCAGCGCTTTCGCCGTTCATGGATGCGGGCGTCGCGCTCGGCCTCGCGCTGGCGTCGAGGCTGCTCTTCACCCTCTGCGAAGTCTTTGCCGGCGTCGTGGCTGCGCTCTCGGGATCGCGGGTCCTGCGCAACGCTCTCGTGCACGAGCGTTCCCGGGTACCCGATCCCAGCAAAGCCAGAGCTGACAAAGTCCAGTAAGCCGCTCAGTCCACGACAGCTTCCGACGCTGAATAGCCTGCCTCGGTGACAGCCTTCTGTGGACGCCACCACTGTTCGTTGTCGCGATACCACTCCACGGTGGCTTCCAATCCACTGCGGAAATTGCGATACAACGGCTGCCATCCCAGTTCCCGTTGAATTCGCGTCGGATCGATCGCGTACCGCATATCGTGGCCTGGACGGTCAGTGACAAAGTCGAATTCGTCTGGTTTGCGCCCGAAAATCTCGAGCAGGGCTGCAATCACCGTCCGGTTATCCGTTTCACCATCCGCGCCAATCAGGTACGTTTCGCCCGACTTGCCTCGTTCCAGGATGTCCCAGACCGCACGATTGTGATCGTCGACGTGAATCCAATCGCGAACGTTGCGACCTTCCCCGTACAACCGGGGACGCACACCGTCGATCAGATTTGTGATCTGGCGCGGGATGAACTTCTCGACATGCTGCAACGGGCCGTAATTGTTGGAGCAATTGGAGATCGTTGCCTCGATCCCGAACGAACGCACCCATGCCCGCACAATCAGATCGCTCGACGCCTTTGACGCCGAATACGGACTCGAAGGGTTGTACGGCGTCGACTCGGTGAATCGCGTCGGGTCATCCAGTTCAAGATCGCCGTACACCTCGTCCGTCGAGATGTGGTGATACCGGACCTTATGCGCCCGAACAGCCTGCAGCAGCGAGAACGTGCCCATCACGTTAGTTCGGATGAACGGTTCCGGATCACTCAACGAATTGTCGTTGTGGCTCTCCGCCGCAAAATGCACCACCGCATCGGACCGCGCTACCAACTCGTCCACCAAGCCCTGATCGGCGACGTCACCGTGAATGAAGTGGATACGATCCTCCACCTCGGCAAGTGAGCTCCGATTACCGGCATAGGTGAGAGCATCGAGAACCGTAACCTCGACGCCCGGACGCGAAGTCACCGTCTGGTGAACAAAATTGGCACCGATAAACCCGGCACCCCCGGTGACCAGCAGTCGCACGTTCATCTCCTCAAGCTTGCCGAACCCTTCGAACCTTACCGCCCGTCGGCGCCTGACCGGTTTGCTCGTCGGATCTGACCGCTTTGCCCATTAGTGCCCGATCCGTTTGCACATCGGTGCCCGATCCGTTTGCACATCGGTGCCCGATCCGTTTGCCCATCGGTGCCCGATCCGTTTGCTTCGATATGCGTACGTGCAGGACACTGCACGTATGCGTGGAATCATTCTGGCCGGCGGCACAGGCTCTCGCCTGCACCCGATCACTCTCGGAGTGAGCAAGCAGATGCTGCCGATCTACGACAAGCCGATGATCTACTACCCGCTTTCCACTCTGATGTTGGCGAACATTCGCGACATTCTCATCATCACCACGCCGCACGACTCCGAACAATTCAGGCGCCTACTCGGTGACGGTTCCCAATTCGGGGTCAATCTGACCTACGCGATCCAGCACGAACCGAACGGACTCGCAACAGCATTCGTCCTTGGCGCCGAACACATCGGGAGCGAATCTGTTGCACTTGTCTTGGGCGACAACATCTTCTACGGTCCGGGTCTGGGCACCCAGTTGAAGCGATTCTCCGACATCGACGGAGGGGCGATCTTCGCCTACTGGGTCTCCGATCCCACCGCCTACGGGGTCATCGAGTTCGACGACGCCGGACGCGCGATCTCCATCGAGGAAAAGCCGGAATCCCCGAAATCGAACTACGCCATACCCGGACTGTATTTCTACGACAGCGGCGTTGTGGACATCGCGCGAGACCTGAAGCCCTCCGACCGAGGCGAATTCGAGATATCCGACGTCAATCGCCACTACCTCGACGCGGGTCGTCTACAAGTCGATATCCTCCCCCGTGGAACCGCCTGGCTCGACACCGGCACCTCGAACTCCCTTCTCGAAGCCGCCAACTACGTGCGGACAATCGAGCATCGTCAGGGCCTCAAAATCGGCTCACCCGAAGAAGTTGCCTGGAGGCAGGGATTCATCACCTCCGACCAAATGCGCTCCCAAGCAGAAACATTGGGTAAATCTGGCTACGGCGATTACCTCCTCGCCCTACTCGAACACGGCAAGGAATGGTGACATGGACATCCGCGAGCTGAAAATTTCCGGAGCTTGGGAAATCACTCCCCGACAGTTCGGAGACAACCGCGGCGTTTTCCTCGAATGGTTCAAGAGCTCAGCATTCACGGCCGCAACAGGCCGCAACCTCGAACTGGCGCAAGCTAATTGCTCGGTTTCTGCAGCGGGCAGTCTGCGCGGAATCCACTTCACCGACACACCTCCCGGGCAAGCCAAGTACGTCACCTGCGTCAAAGGGGCCTTCCTCGACGTGATCGTCGACCTGCGCGTCGGATCCCCTACATTCGGCGAATGGGATTCCGTCCTGATCGACGACATCGACCGCAAAGCGGTCTACCTGTCCGAAGGCCTGGGGCACGCCATTCTGTCCCTCGAGGACGGATCGACTGTCATGTATCTCTGCAGCATCGAATACTCCCCGCAATTCGACCGCGACCTCGACCCTTTCGATCCGGAACTGAACATCGCCTGGCCAACAACCGACCGGGCAGGTCACCCCCTGGCCTACGAACTGTCTGCAAAAGATAGTGCCGCACCATCACTCGAGGCACTTCGCACACAAGGACTCTTGCCCAGGTTCTAGGGGCCCAAGTTCTAGGTGACCAGGTTCCAGTGCCCCGTTTTTGTGACCGCACCACCGCCGAATCGGTAATCTGCACCAAAATAGATACACCGGTACTGGTAACCGACGGGCATGGGTACACAGGCGACATGGGTACACCGACGACATGGGTCCACGGATGAGCGAAGACAGTGGTAGCCGCGGCACCAAACGGGGCCTGTTGATCGCCGTACTGCTCGTCCTGGGACTCGGTGGTCTCACGCTGGCCGCGCCGCCGCTGACACCGAGCTCACTAATACCGAACTCACTGCAACCGAACGCCCAGTCACCCGTCACGGTCATCACCACCACCCCGCCGCCGCCTGCGATTTCGCTGACGCCACAAGAACTGGTCGCGCGGGTCGTCTCCAGCATTGTCACCATCACTTCGTCCGCCAGGTTCACCACCACGGCAGGAACAGGTATTGTCCTGTCTCCGGACGGGGTGGTCTTGACCAACCATCACGTGATCAGCGGTGGCACCGAAATCACGGCCGTGAACATGTCCAATGGACTGATCTACGACGTAGAAGTACTCGGTTACGACAGCGGCCAAGACCTCGCAGTACTGCGGCTCGTCGGAGCGTCCGACCTTCCAGTTGCCACCGTGGGAAGCTCACAGACAGCCGCGCGAGGCGATCCCGTTACCGCCATCGGAAATGCCGATGGAGAAGGAGTTCCACTTCCTGCGCTCGGCACTATCACCGGTTTCGGGGTCACAGTCAACACTCGCAATTCGACGGATGGCTCACGAAATCAGCTGAAGGGCCTCATCGAGGTCAATGCCGACATCCGGCCCGGCGATTCCGGCGGACCACTTGTGAACGCTGCTGCCGAATTGATCGGAGTCAGTAGCGCCGGCAATGCCATCGCCATCGAAGATCGAACGGAAGTCTCACCCGCCCCGCAGTCTTACGCGATCCCGATCGACACCGCGCTTCCGATTGTCGACCAAATACTCAGTGGTCGCTCCTCGGAGACGGTACGTGTAGGCCCCACGCCGGTGCTCGGCGTAGCAGTCAAAGATCACGTGGGCTCCCCGCCTGGTGCGGAAGTGGTTGCAGTGAGCTTCGATTCGCCAGCAGAGCTTGCCGGGTTGACCGAAGGTGACGTGATCACGAATTTCGGGGGAGCTCCTATCGCCTCGACGTCCGACCTGAATATCGCGATGAGCATGCGTCACCCTGGCGATACGGTCGACCTGATCTGGTTCGACGCGCAAGGCCAACAGCGGTCAGGTTCCCTTGTCCTCGACGAGGGACCGCCGCGTTGAACTGCCACGTTGACCTGTATCAAGCTCTTCAATTCGGCTCAGGATCTTGATCCTCTGTCGAAGACCGTCTCTGCCGATTCGGGTCTCCTCGATGTAGTTTCTTGCGCCACGCAATGATCGAATGCGCTCGTTCCAGCAATTCTCGTGGATGGTGCCGGGAGTTCACTCGAGGCCGCCGTTCCGGATCGATATGCGCCGGCGGTGTCCACTCCGTTCTTCCGGTGTACCCGTCGTTCTCGTTCCGCGCGTTGGTGATCCAGCCCTGCGGGCCCTTTTTGACCAAGCTGTGGCAGCTGTCGCAGACGAGTGTGAGGTTTTCGATGTCGGTGAGTCCGTCATCATTCCATTCGGTCATGTGGTGGACGGCGCACCGCGAGGGCGGTGCGTCGCAATCGGGCCGCGTACATCCCCGGTCAGCTGCAATAAGCGCCAGGCGCTGATCAACAGTCGCGAGTCGCTTCCCACGACCGAAATGCAGCGGGCGGCCGTCATGATCGAAGAGAACCAACACCGGATGGGATTTCTCGGACATCGCGAGAGCGTCCCGAATCGGCAGAATACCGCCGGTTGCCGTGGTTGCCACGCCGCCGATCGATTCCTCCAACTGCTCCAATGTCATGGTGACGATGACTGTCGCGGGAAGGCCGCGATGGTTGCCCATCACACCTCCGTCGAGGACACATTTCAACAGCGCTGAAAATGCGTCGTGGTTTCGCTGACCGGCGGTACGTGTGTCACGTGACGCTGCTGCCGCAATTGCCGACTCGCCCACCTCAGAGCAGTCCCCGCCAGGTGATTCCGGATCATCCGGGTTGTTCATCCCTGGTCTCGCCCATTTGGCCAGCACAACATCAAGTTGTGCCTTTGCAACCGGATCGAGCTCACCGGAGATCCGTGCCATCAGATCTGCGTCCTGTCTGCGCACACTGAGGTACCGCCGACGTCGCCGATCCCTGTCATCGGTTAGTTCACCGTCTGGGTTGAGCCAAGCCAATGCCTCGATGCCGGCAGCCGTCACTCCTTCCGGAGTACCCGTGCGCGCGTATTCGGCGAGCACCATTTCGAGGCTTTGTCGGTCTTCGAAATCAAGTGCCGCAGGCGCTTTGTGCATGACATCCGCGATCGCCGATATGTGATCACGGCCGATATCCCCGTCACGTGCTGCATCAGCGGTTTCGGGGAGCACCGCGGGAGTCTGCTCCCCGAAGGCCGAAACTTGTTGCACCACAGACCGTGCCGCCCGCACACGCCGTGACGCGTCCGACGCAGAAATACGGAGAACCTGCACGAGCAGTTGATTCGGCGACCGAAGCCCCTGTCCCACGTGCAGGCTACGTTCCATTCCTTCGGCCACGAGTTGATAACCAACAGCATCGATCAGCCGAACTGTTCGCTCGAGATCTCGCAAAGCAGAGATGATTCCGTCGTCGGTCAACGCCGCAGACGAGCACTGCACCAATTCTTCGGCAGCGCACGACAACACATCGACCAACTGGCGATGACCCCCGTCATCTGGTGCAATATCGCTCACTGAACCCCCCGGTTCGAACTTGCACCACACCCTATTCCGAGGGTCCGACAAGAAACTCCAGCAAGACGAGCGTCAGATGAACACCGTCAAGACTCAGGCGATGCGCGCCCGAATAAACGTTGCGACGTCACGGAGAGCTGCACGGCTTTCGGGCAGACTCGGCCACACCGCTGGGAAAGCGTGAATCTGCCCGTCCCAGATTTGCAGTGAACATTCGACACCGGCTATCGAAAGTCGTTGCGCCATCAGTTCCGCGTCCACTCTGAGCACTTCGGATTCCGCTGCTATCAGCAGCGACGGCGGAAGCCCTGCAAGGTCTCCGTCGACCGGCGACGGCATTACGCCGCCCAACGAACCGATTGCTGTCAAGGCAGAAACCGGGGCGATGACATCGCGTCGAGCATTGGCGTGTGCAGATTTTGCGGTGCAGTCCAGGTCGAGGAATGGCGACAAGCCAACTAACCCTGCAGGCGCAAGATCAGTGACAGCCGCCGCCAACGCTGTTGCGAACACCAAAAATCCGCCCGCCGAATCACCGGCGAAGACAATCTTTTCCGGTAATCCGCCCTGCGCGAGAAGCCAGTGATACGCGCTCAGGCAATCATCAACCGATCCACTGATGCTCGTGTACGGCAACTGCCGGTACGCAAGATGCAACACCGGCAAACCTGTCCGCTTGGCAATGCTCGCAACCACTGGACGATGTGTGTTGAGGCCACAACACATGAAGCCGCCCCCGTGCAGGTACAAAACCGCTCCGTCGCGAATATCGGCCGTAGAACCGGCTGTGCGCACCAGTTCTCCGTCGAAGCCCGATCCCCCGCCGGAATCAGGAAAACGAATCATCTCTCGATCGATTCCCGACGGAATTCGCATCCGTGCCGCGGAATCCAATACCGCTGCGCGCCGAATTGCGCCGTATGTCAACGGCGCCACTCCGACAACCGGACGCACCATCGCGCGACACACGTTGTACAGAATCCGCGACGAGGTACTCGGGCTGCCGAACCGCGTGCCGGTTCGGCGAGTGATTATCGGTGACAGGGACATCCGCCTAGATTAAGGGCGGTCAGTTCCCGGCGAGGTCGACTTCGTCAAGATCTTCGACGATAGTGACTTTTCGCTTCCGCCCACCGATCACTTTCCCGAGGTTGCGTAGTCCACCGGACGTCGGCTTGGGTGCGGGCGGAATGCGCTGGGGTGCAACGCGGGTGCGGGCTGCACGTTGTACCGGTTTAGGAGCGGGTGCCACCGGCGCAGCAGGAACAGGAGCAGCCGGCGCGGCATATCCAACCGACTCAGCGACTTCCACAACCTCGCGCACCACAACCTCGCGCACCACAACCTCAGCCACCTCGACAGGCTCGGGCACTTCGACAAGCTCGGGCACTTCGACAAGCTCCGGCAAGACAACCCGCGCCTCAACAACCCGCTCCTCAACAAACGTCGCCTCAAGCTGCGCCGGCCCGTCGAAGACAGGGAATTCCAGCGCCCATCGGACGCGGCTGTCCAACCAACGTGAGTCGAGTTCGCGCAGTAGATCCGGATGCCACGACGCTTCCTGCGTGTCACCGAACGCCCGTGTGTCGTCGCTGACCCACAGTATTTCGGTGCCGGGATTCCGATCGGCCAGATCGAGCAGGGTCAACCAGTTCAGTGTCGCGGGGTAGCCGTCACGCTTTTTCTTGTCGACGTACGGCCGTTGCATCGCTATCGCGCGTTCGGCCACGAGCAGGTGCGGCACGTCGACAGGGTCGATGACCTCTATGCCGATTCCCTGCAGATCGTCGACCAGATCTTGCACATAGCTGTCCGCTTTGTCGTGGGCGGCGTCGATGAATCGGGTGAGGTCCCGGCGTAGACCGAGTCGGTCGTACATCCGCGCTTGCACGCTGAGAGCGGCGATCATGTCCGCGGATTCCTTGCGGTAGCGATTTGCGACGTCGAGGGCAACGAGGCGCGGGACCACAACGCGGAGTCCGCGAGCTTTGGCGTCGGCGACGGAATTGTCGAACCGTGCGCCGCGGACCAAGGCGGAGGAGTCGAGGACGATGATCATGACCTGCATTCTCCCTCAAGAACGGGACGAATGCGCTAATTCACGCGGCCCTTAATTCACACAGCCCTTAATTGCTGCAACTCTTACTTGATATTGAAGATCACAGCTCGCTGGACGATGAAGTTGATGACCGTTGCGGTGCCCTGCGCGATGACAAACGCCAGAGGCATGCGCCACCATTCGTCGGCGAGCACATGCAACATCACTGCGTTGAGCCCGACCTGAACGGCAAAGGTCACCGCGTACAGCACGACAACAGCGATAAACCGGGCGCGCGACGGCTCGGCCTTGAACGTCCACCGGCGATTGATCAGATACGCCGTGGTGGTACCGGCAACGAAGCTCAGAGCTTTTGCTGCGGTGTACGACAGCCCCAACGCGTGAAGCAGCGCATACAGCCCGTAGTCCACGATCGCCGACAACCCGCCCGTCGCAACAAACCGGACGATCTGCGTTTTCAGGTCGAGAGCGTCATCGGCGAGGTCCGTCGTGACGGGAATCTCCACCGGCAGAGGGACGTGGGGTTCGTGCTGGTGGTTCGCAGGCGTTTCGGGCACGACGACGAGCGTAACGACTCCAGCCCAAGCCGTCCGGCTCTACTCCCAGGTAACCTCTACGTTGATGTCCACGACAGCAGAAGAGACGCCCAAGCAGGCTCTCCACACCCAAGCCCGCACCCTCACCGGTTGGGGACGCACTGCCGCCACCACCGCACAGGTGTTGTCCACCCCCGACGTGGAAGTGATCGCAAGTGCGGTCGCCCAGGTTGCGGAGAAGAACGAGTCCAAGCCGTCGCATTTGCGACGCGGTGTCATCGCGCGCGGTCTCGGCCGTTCGTACGGTGATCCGGCGCAGAACGCAGGCGGCTTGGTCATCGACATGAATGCGCTCAACCGTATTCATCGCATCGATCGTGACACCGCTTTGGTGGACGTCGACGCCGGGGTGAACCTGGATCAGCTGATGAAGGCTGCTCTGCCGTTCGGCCTGTGGGTTCCCGTGCTGCCAGGTACGCGCCAGGTCACGATCGGCGGCGCCATCGGTTCCGATATTCACGGCAAGAACCACCACAGCGCGGGCAGCTTCGGCAACCACGTCGTTTCGTTGGATCTGCTGACGGCTGACGGCAAGGTTCGCACCCTCACCCCCAAGGGCGGGCGTAACGATCCCAAGGCTGCGCTGTTCTGGGCCACGATCGGCGGTATGGGCCTGACGGGCATCATCCTGCGGGCCACCATCAAGATGACGCCGACCGAGACGGCATATTTCATCGCCGACGGCGATGTCACCAACAGCCTCGACGAGACAATCGCACTGCACAGCGACGGCAGTGAGGCCAACTACGAGTACTCGAGCGCCTGGTTCGACGCAATCGCTGCGCCGCCGAAGCTCGGTCGTGCGGCAATCTCGCGGGGCTCCTTGGCCAAGCTCGACCAGCTTCCGACCAAGCTGCAGAAGAACCCGCTTGCATTCGACGCGCCGCAGTTGCTGACGTTCCCCGACATCTTCCCCAACGGGCTCGCCAACAAGTTCAACTTCTCGGCGATCGGTGAGGTGTGGTTCCGCAAGTCGGGAACGTACCGCGGCAAGGTCCAGAATCTGACGCAGTTCTATCACCCGCTCGACATGTTCGGTGAGTGGAACCGCGCCTACGGGTCCAACGGATTCCTGCAGTACCAGTTCGTGGTTCCGCCGGAGGCTGTCGAGGAGTTCAAGAAGATCATCGTCGACATTCAGCGCAGCGGTCATCACTCGTTCCTGAATGTGTTCAAGCTGTTCGGCGAGGGCAATCAGGCTCCTCTGAGCTTCCCGATCCCGGGTTGGAACATCTGCGTCGACTTCCGCATCAAGCCGGGCCTCAACGAATTTGTCACCGAACTCGACAAGCGAGTCCTCGAATTCGGCGGACGCCTGTACACGGCCAAGGATTCGCGGACGTCCGCAGAGACCTTCCATTCCATGTACCCGCGCATCGACGAGTGGATGGCGACGCGCCGAAAGTACGACCCCACAGGCGTTTTCGCCTCCGATATGTCCAGAAGGCTGGAACTGTGATCAACGCTGTAGGTAACCCGCAAACTGTTTTGCTTCTCGGTGGAACGTCCGAGATCGGCCTCGCGATGTGCGAGGAGTACTTGAAGAAGTCGCCGCTGCGCATCATTCTGGCGACGCTGCCCAGCGATCCCGGCACCGATGCCGCGGTCAAGGGCCTCGAAGCCAAGGGCGCCACCAAGGTTGAGGTCGTCGACTTCGACGCTGTGAAGTTCGACAGCCACCCCGACGTCATCGACAAGGCATGGGCCGGCGGCGACGTAGATGTCGCGATCGTTGCGTTCGGTTTGGACGGTGACGCCGAGGAGCTGTGGCAGAACCAGCGCAAGGCTGTCCTGGTCGCAAACGTCAACTACACCGCGGCAGTCTCCGTCGGCGTGCTGATCGGCGAGAAGATGAAGGCTCAGGGCTTCGGCAAGATCATTGCGATGTCGTCGGTTGCCGGTGAGCGCGTGAAGCGCGCCA
Source organism: Rhodococcus sp. IEGM 1366 (assembly GCF_033142425.1). Taxonomy (NCBI): domain Bacteria; kingdom Bacillati; phylum Actinomycetota; class Actinomycetes; order Mycobacteriales; family Nocardiaceae; genus Rhodococcus; species Rhodococcus sp. IEGM 1366. Next base: position 954,847 of record NZ_JAWLRZ010000001.1, on the reverse strand, counting down.
ACTTCGTCTACGGCTCCACCAAGGCCGGTCTCGATGGCTTCTATCTGGGCCTCGGCGAGGCTTTGGCGGAGTTCGGCCCGAGCGTAACGGTGGTTCGACCGGGCATGGTGCGCACCAAGTTCAGCGCCCACGTCAAGGAAGCACCCCTGACCGTCAACAAGGAAGACGTCGCGCGGCTTGCTGTTGCAGCGTCGGACAAGGGCAAGGAAATTGTCTGGGCCCCGGGCCCGTTCCGCTTCGTGATGATGGCTCTGCGCCACGTGCCGCGACCTATCTTCCGGAAGCTGCCCGTCTAAGCTCTTTTTCGTGTCACAGACAACAGCTGAACCAGCTCTGACAACTGCCTCCCCGTCGCCGTGGCGTAATGCCGCGGCGACGGTGGTGGAAATGGCGCTCGCGGCACTGGTAGCGGTCGTCGTCGCCGCTGTCGGACTGTTCGCGTTCAGCCAGGTCGACTGGCCGGCGTTCACGTCGTCGAATGTCACTCAAGCCGTCACGACGGTCTTGCAGGTTGTCTGTATCGCCGTGATCGGCGTCGCCGTGCTGATGTTCCGCGCCCGCAAAGCGCAGCGAACTGCAAAGCTCCTCTCGTGGGCGGGGCTTTCGGGCTTCGTCACCACGACGCTCGGACTCCCCCTCGCCGCAACCACGCTGTATCTGCACGGGGTTTCGGTCGATCAACAATTCCGCACCGAATACCTGACTCGGCTCACGGATTCCGCTGCGCTGCAAGACATGACGTATGTGGATCTCCCGCCGTTCTACCCGGCCGGCTGGTTCTGGGTCGGTGGACGCGTCGCAAATTTGCTGGGTATGGACGGCTGGGAAGCCTTCAAGCCCTATGCGATCGGCTCGATCGCCGTTGTCGCCGTGATTGCACTCGTGTTGTGGACCAAGCTCATTCGACGCGACTGGGCGGTAGTCGCGGCGTTGGCCGTCACCGCGGTTGTATTGGCGTACAACTCCCCTGAGGCGTACGGCGCCGTCGTAAACCTCCTGATCCCGCCGGTGCTCATCCTCGCTTGGGGCGCCCTCGATCGCCCGGGTTCGTCCCGGTTTGCCGGAGCGGGAGCAGTTCTCGGCACCGGCTTGTTCCTCGGATACGCAGCGACCGTCTACACGCTGTACCTCGGATTTGCCGCGTTTGCGGTAACACTGATGGGTATCGTCGCGGCGGTTCTCGCAGCCCGCGCCCAGAACACCTGGAAAGCCGCACTCGGACCACTGATCCGACTGATCGTCATCGCCGTCATCGCCGGCGTGGTCGCTCTGACTGTCTGGGCTCCCTACCTGCTCGAAGCGCTCTCGGGCGCTCCCGCCGAGTCGGGCACCGCTATGCATTACCTCCCGGATTCCGGCGCGGTACTCCCCTTCCCGATGCTGCACTTCTCACTCGTCGGCGCGCTGTGCATGTTGGGCACGATCTGGCTGATTTCCCGGTTCCTGTTCTCACGCAGGGCACGGGCGCTGGGTATCGGCGTGATCGCCGTGTACCTGTGGGCCCTGTTGTCGATGATGTTCACGGTTGCCGGCAGCACTCTTCTCGGATTCCGGCTCGAGCCGGTTCTGATCGGGCTCCTCGCCGCGGCAGGTGTGTTCGGCTTCTTCGAGTTCGCCGGCTGGATCGTGTTGGCCACCAGCGAGAATCCGCGGGTCAAAGCAGTACTCGTTGCTCTCGGCGTCATCGGCGCGATTTCCTTTGCGCAGAACATCCCGCAGGTGCTGGCCCCGGATATCGCTGTGGCATACAGCGATACCGACGGAAACGGCGAGCGCGGAGACAAGCGCCCGCCGGGAGCCGAAGCGAATTACGCGGACATCGACCGCATCATCCGCGAACAATTGGGCCGCGAGCCCCACGATCTGGTGGTCCTGACAGCCGATATCGGCTTCCTGAGCTTCTACCCGTACTTCGGTTTCCAAGGATTGACATCGCACTACGCAAATCCGTTGGCAGACTTCCGGGCCCGCGCGGAGCTGATCGAGAAGTGGTCGGAACTCGAGACACCCGACGAGTTGATTGCCGCATTGGATGCCGCACCGTGGCGCAGCCCCGACGCATTTGTCTTCCGCCAGGGCGCCGACGGATACACCCTGCGCCTGGCCGAGGATGTCTACCCCAACGATCCCAATGTCCGCAGGTACACGGTCACCTTCCCCAAGGAGCTGTTCGACGATCCTCGCTTCACGATCACCGAGCAGGGACCGTTCGTGGTTGTCACCCGCAACTGACGCGGTACCCCCGATAACAGTAAACAAACGGGATATTCTTCACAGTCGGCTTGCCGGTGACGGTCGTTGACGCGCCCCCTCCGCACCCCTAACTTCATAACGTGACAAAAACCGATGCCCGCACGGCCATGATCGATGCGGCCGAGCGATTGGTGGCGGAGCGCGGTTTAGCAGCACTGACCTTGCGCGACGTCCAGATCGAGGCTGGGCAGGCAAACAAGTCGGCAGCGCAGTACCACTTCGGTTCACGCGAAGGCTTGCTGTCCGCGGTGATCGAGTCACGGATGAAGCCGGCTGCGGAGCGCCGACACGATCTTCTCAACGCGATCGACGTCGCGCAGCAACCGCCGACCATGCGCCAACTCGTGGAGGCGTCGGTGCTGCCGTTGGCCGAGCAGACGATCGAACGTGAGCACAGTTTGTACGCGCGCTTTCTGGTGCAGTCCATCTTCGATCCGGGAATGTCGACGGTCATCCGGGACCACCTGCAGGCAGCGACCTTTCGCGATGTTCAGCAGCGCATTGCGTCGGCGTCGGAGTTGCCGACCGATATCGCGGATCTTCGCGCGGGCACACTCAGCGTTTTGGCCATCGTGACATTTGCTACCTGGGAAGGACGAGTTCACAGCCCTGCACAAGCCAAGCTCATCGTGGCCGATCTGATCGAGAGTTGCCTCGGTGCGTTGAACGCGCCGGCACCCCAACCCTGATCACACCCGGCCCCAGTTAGACCCCTAGTCAGACAGGGGTCGAGTTTGTCCTCGCCACCACCGGGGTATTCGACTGCTTCACGACGCGGTTGACATGACAACTGCGCACCCATCGTGGCGGGGCAGGTGATGACATTGAGCGAACTCGTTGCGCAGAGTCACGAATTGGTTCCACATCGCGCGATCCTGGACGCAGCAGAGCACACTCTTGTCATTGCGCGAGGTAAGCCATACGGCCCCGAGCAGGCATTTCACGAGCTGCTCCGTGTTGCGACAGAGCATCGGATCGCGGTGCTCACTTTGGCGCGGGCTCTTATCGACGTGTCGCAGACACGTGAGCCTGAGAGCCTTCCGAAGGATCTGCCGCATACCGTCGCTGCGGCGCAGTGGGGTGCACTTCTGGATCTCCCCACCCGGGAAACACTGCACGCGCACGACACCGACGACGCCGAGGTAGAAAGTCACCCAGCCGACGAACCTGCTGTCGATTACCTGCTCTCGACAGATCTTGCCGGTCGCATCGTCTTTGTGTCGCTGGCGTTCACCATCGCTGCGATTGTGGGATTCTTTGCCCACGACTGGGCGCTGTTACTTCTTGTGACGGCGGCATGCACGGCGTGGGCGGCGGTGGCACTCGCAATGAAGGCCGTCCGCGCCTCCCGCACTCACCGCCGGTCGATCCCTACCGAATACCGGTCGAATACGCAGGCTCCCAACAACTCTCACCGTCACACTGTTGCAGCGTGACGGTGAGAGTCGTAACGATCAAAGCCTCTGCCCTTTAAAGTCAAAGTCTCTGCGGCGCTCCGTATGTGACGACCGTGTCCCCATTGGATGTCACGGCCTTTGCGTACGGCCGGATGGTGACCGGACCGATGGCACCCTGCACGTATCCGTGGATTCCTTGCATCCGCACCGTCGCTTCGCGGCCGTCGAATGTCTGATCTTCGAGCAACTCCACGTCGGTAATTCCACCCGGCGCCAAATCCACGTCAAGTTCCTGTGACGGGATGATGTCTCCACCGAGTACAAATGCATTCGAGATGTCGAGTCCCAGAGCCGGTTCGGGAATGAACCCGATTCCGAGGTTGGTTCCGCTCTCCACGCCCCAGTCGAGTCCGGGGCTGTTGAGGACAACCGTGGCACCGGTCAACGCGATCGGGTAGCCGATTTGGTAGCCGATCGTCAGTTGGGTTCCGGTGAAACTGTCCGCGTCGGGGCCGTCGATGCGCACCGACGCAACGCCGTCGTGGAAGAACTCGACGCTCAGTGGCGAACTGTCGAGCGGCGGGACTGTGTGGATGGCTGTGTCCATCTGCAGGACTTCTATGCGGTTTCCCTTGACGTCCGTGATCGAACTCGCGTTGTCGACTCCCGCCGACGCGTTGGTGCTGCCGAACGCGACGGCAAGGGCGGCCACTGCCCCGACAGCCCCGATGCGAGCCCCGTTACGAGCCTTGTTCCTACTCGCTGCGCGTTTACCCCCTGCGCCGCCGCAAACCCGTGTGTTCGTCATGCACAAGCACCATCCCATCAGGTTGTGACCCCGATGGGTTCCCGCTTTGTCGAGAACGCGATCCGTCGGGGCTGTGTGAACGAATTCGGGGTACACGAATTCGAGCAGGACACCTCCGAGGTACCCATGTCACAAAGCCGCCAAACTCGACCGACCGGTTATCTCGAACGAGGCACGAGCGAGCCTGAACTGCCCCGAATACGGCCTGCTCGCGCAGCTACAGACTGGCCTCGAGGGCATCGTTCGTTACGCTGGCGGGATAAGTTATCGAATCGATACCTTCAGCGGGTACCTCGTAACCACCGAGGAACCGCCGAGACAACCACCGAGGCAACCACCGAGATTGGTTTCATCCGAAAGGCGCCGACTGCATGACCGAGACTCTGCCCGAACCTCAACAACAGCTGGTCGAGGCGACACCAGGGCGGGTCCGTTCAGTTATCAGCCGAGGCCGGATGGTCGATCTTGCGATCATGGTGCTCTTTGTCCTGGCCGCGTTCTGGGTGATGTCGAATCTCTGGCGCAACCTGGAGTCCGGTTATCTGGTCAACGCGGGCCGCGACCAGTCGATGTGGGAATGGTTCTTCGCCGACACCGCGCACGCGCTCTCTCAGTTCCGCACACCGTTGTACAGCGACCTGCTGAATTATCCGCTCGGTGTGAACCTGATGGCCAATACCGCGATGTTCGGCATCAGCATGCCGCTGGCGCCGCTCACCTTGCTTTTCGGGCCGACGCCGACTTATGCGATCGGGCTGACCTTAGGCCTGGCCGGTACCGCAATCGCCTGGTACTGGACATTTTCTCGGCATGTGCTGACGGGCGTTTCCGTTCGGGTGAAGTGTGCGGCCGCAATTGGTGGCGGGTTCTGCGGATTTGCCCCTGCCATGATCTCGCACGCAAACGGTCACCCGAATTTTGTGGCCTTCTTTGTCATTCCGTTCATCTTCATGCAGGTTATCCGCGTTTCACGTGGAACCAATGTGGTCAGGGACGGCGTCGTCCTTGGCCTGCTCATGGCGTGGCAGATCTTCCTCGGCGAAGAACCACTCCTCATCTTCACCATGTCCGCGATGGTGTTCGGCGCGGTGTACGCACTCTCGGATCTTCCGAGAGCGCGGGCTGCGATCAAGCGCAGCCTGCCCGGCTTGGCCGTCGGCGCAATCGTGTCCATCCTCATCACTGCGATACCGCTCCATTCACAGTTCTTCGGCCCCGCAAGCTACGACGGCGTCGGCCACGGCCAGGCGGGAGCCGACTTCGGCGCGTTCACCACCCTCCCCACCGAATCGATGGGCGGCGACAAGACCGGCGCCGAGTACCGCATGAACCCCACCGAGGAGAACTCGTACTTCGGTTGGCCGATCGTCATTCTGATCTTCTTCGCGACGGTATGGCTGTGGAAGATGAAGCTCACTCGCGCCGCTGGGGCCGTTATCGTCGTGATGGGCGTGCTGTCACTGGGGTCCGAGCTTGTCTACAAGGGCGATCACACCGGCATCACGTTGCCCTGGAAGTTCCTGGCCCACTTGCCGCTGTTCGAGTCGGTCCTGGAGTCACGCTTTGCCATGGGTGCAATTCCCGCCATCGGGTTGCTGCTGACATTGGGTACGTATCGCGCGCTGGTGGAGCTTCGTAATCCCCGCGGCGGCAATTCTCGCGGCCCTGGCCTGATATTGCCCGGCGCGTGGTTGGCGGTGCTGGCACTCGCAGTGGTTGTCCTGATTCCGACCCGCATCGATACCGTCGAACGCCCGGACACCCCGAAGTTCATCACCAGCGGATCGTGGGAGAACTACGTCAGCGACGGCAGCCTCGTGTCGGTTCCCGTGTCCAGCGGTGAAGAAGCGCGGGCCATGCGCTGGCAGATCGATGCCGATTTCGGCTTCCCGATCGCCGGCGGCTACTTCGTCGGCCCTCATTCGATTACCCGCGGCGGCATCTACGGGGCTGAGTTCCGCCCCACGTCGTCGCTTCTGGTCAAGACCAACGAGACCGGTCAGATCCCCGTTGTCGACGCCACCACCCGCGCCGACGCCCTCACCGACCTGCGGTTCTGGCGTGCCGACGTCCTGGTACTCCCGAAAGCAAGCAACGACAACGCGTTGCGTCAGACGGTCAACGCTCTGGTGGGCTTCGACGCCACCTCGGTCGACGACGTCTGGGTGTGGGACGTCCGTGACCTCGTGAGCGGTAAGACGACCAACAAGTAGCGCTTCCTTAAGTCGTCTCTCAGGATGTAACGGGCGACACTCGCCTAACATCGTTCCTTGTGCCGTCTGACGTAGTAGTGCCCCCGCAGTCTCCGCCCACTGGCCCCGACGCTCGCCCCGAGTCGGATGCCCAACGGGTGCAGAAGGCACGAATCATCGCGATCGTCACCGGTCTGCTCGGCATGCTGTTGGCGCTCGCCACCCCGTTCCTCCCGGTCGACCAGAAGGCAGCAAGTGTCAGCTGGCCGCAGGACGGGTCGTTGAACAGCGTCTCGGCGCCGCTGATCTCCTACTCCCCGACCTCCCTCGACATCACCATCCCGTGCCCCGCGCTTGGCCAGCTCGGCGAAGACGGCGGCACGCTGGTCTCGACCATGCCGAACGGTGCGCCCGACCGCGATGCGCGCGGCCTGACCGTTCGGACCACCGCGGATCGCCTCGAGGCGATCACCCGCGAATCGGTCCTGATCTCGGCGCCATTGGGCGAACTCACCGGATGCACCGCGCTGACCATCACCAGCGACTACCAGCAGACCGTCGCCACCGTCACCGGAATCGACGGCCTTACTACAACCCTGACCGGCGACTACCGTCCGCAGGTTGTCGGCATCTTCACCGATCTGCAAGGCGCTCCGCCGGCGGGCCTGTCCGTCAACATGGACATCGACTCCCGATTCTCTTCCAGCCCAACACTTCTCAAGCTCTTTGCGATGATCGTCGCGGCACTCTCCACGATCGTCTCGCTGTACGCGCTGCACCGGATCGACGGCGTCGACGGCCGACGCGCACGACGGTTCCTCCCGGCGCGGTGGTGGAAATTCACGGGCGTCGACGGCCTGGTCATCGGAACGCTCCTGCTGTGGCATGTGGTGGGCGCCAACACGTCCGACGACGGATACCTCCTCGGCATGGCCCGGGTTTCGGAACATTCTGGATACATGGCCAACTACTTCCGGTGGTTCGGTGTTCCCGAGGCGCCGTTCGGTTGGTACTACGACGTCCTCGCGGCGTTCACCAAGGTGAGTACTGCCAGCATGTGGATGCGGTTGCCCGCGTTGATCGCCGGCATCCTGTGCTGGATGGTGATCAGCCGCGAGGTGATCCCACGGCTCGGTGTTGCGGTGCGCCGCAACAAGGTTGCCATCTGGACCGGCGGCCTCGTGTTCCTGGCGTTCTGGTTGCCGTACAACAACGGTTTGCGTCCCGAACCGATCATCGCGCTCGGCGCTCTGCTGACGTGGTGCTCCATCGAACGTGCCGTTGCCACAGGCCGTTTGCTGCCTGCGGCGGTTGCGGTGCTGATTGCCGCGTTCTCCCTCGCTGCCGGCCCGTCGGGACTCATCGCGATCGGTGCACTGCTCGCCGGGGCGCGCCCCATCGTGCAGATCTTGATCGCCCGCGGCAAACGAGTGGGTTTCTTCTCGCAGATCATGCCGGTCCTCGCGGCCGGAACCGTCGTACTTGTTGCGGTGTTTGCCGATCAGACGTTGGCAACGGTGCTCGAATCGACCAGGGTGCGAACAGCTATCGGCCCCAACGTCCCGTGGTTCGAGGAACGAGTTCGCTGGGACGCTTTGATGACCATCTCCCCCGACGGCTCGTTGGCACGCCGCTTCGGCATGTTCGTGATGATCGTCGGACTGATCTTCTGCGTCATGCTGATCCTGCGGAAGGGCCGGATTCCCGGCACCGCGATCGGGCCGTCGCGCCGGATCCTGGGCATCGTGTTCGCGTCGCTGCTCCTCATGCAGTTCACGCCGACCAAGTGGACTCACCACTTCGGCGTGTATGCGGGGCTGGCAGCAACGGTGGCCGTGCTCGCCGCGGTGGGAGTCAGCGCGTCGAGCATGCGTTCCAAGCGGAACCGTGCGCTCTTTGCCGCAGGCATCCTGTTCATCCTGGCCGTGGCGTTCACCAGCTCCAACGGCTGGTGGTACGTCTCGAGTTACGGCGTCCCGTGGTGGGACAAGCCGCCGTCCATCGCCGGCAAGGGCTTCTCCACCGCGTTCCTCGGCCTGACGATTCTCGCGTTGCTGCTGGCTGCGTGGTTCCACGTTCGTGAACCCCTCGAGAAGTCGACTCCGAAGAAGAACAACGGCCGGACAGCTCGCCTGCTCGCAGCGTCCCCGTTGACGATCGCGGCAGGCGCGGTTGTGCTGTTCGAGGTGTTGTCCCTGGTCAAGGGCGCGGTCGCGCAGTATCCGGCGTACTCGATCGGCAAATCCAACGTCGAATCCGTCTTCGGCGGAACTTGTGGCCTCGCCGGTGAGGTCCTGGTCGAATCCGATCCCGATACCGGTGTTCTGCAGCTGATCGACCGCCCCGCCGACCTGGCAGGCGCAGGCGCTTTCGGGGCAACCGAATCAACAGGATTCACCCCGGACGGAGTGGCGAGCGACCTGACCGCAGATGCCGAGGACAAGGCTGCCGGCAGCGCCAACAGCCTCGACACCACCACGTCGGCAAACGGCACCACCACCCCGGGAACGGGCGCAGGTACCGGAGGCGGATCGGCGTCGACGGCCGGAATCAACGGAAGCAACGTTGCGCTCCCGTTCGGCCTCGATCCCGCGACCACTCCGGTTCTCGGCAGCTTCGGCTCGTCGGAAGCCGCTTCCCTGACCACGGGTTGGTACGCCTTGCCGCAGCGCAGTGACGCGGCGCCGCTGCTGACCATCGCTGCCGCCGGGCGTATCCGCTACGTCGACACCGACGGCATCGTCACACCAGGTGCAGTTGTCCACGTCGAATACGGCAAGACGCAGGCCGACGGCAGCGTGACAGCGCTCGGCCAGATCGATCCGATCGATATCGGCCCGTCTCCGTCGTGGCGCAACCTGCGTGTCCCGATGGATCAGCTCCCCGCCGATGCCGACACCGTGCGTGTGATCGCCAGTGACTCCGACATCGGCGGCGAGAAGTGGGTTGCACTCACCCCACCGCGGGTTTCCGACATGCGCACTCTGCAGAGCGTCGTCGGATCCACCGATCCGGTACTGATGGACTGGGCTGTGGGTCTTGCATTCCCGTGCCAGCGTCCGGTCGATCATCTCTACGGCGTGGCCGAAGTTCCGGACTGGCGCATCCTTCCCGATCGCATCGGTGCGGAGTCCACCAATGCCTGGCAGGACCACTACGGCGGCGGTCCGCTCGGCTGGACCAGTGAGTTGCTCGCAGCCCGCACCTTGCCGACGTATCTCGACAACGACTGGGATCGCGACTGGGGTTCGCTCGAGCAGTACACACCGCTCGATCCGGCGGCGGAACCCGCTCAGATCGACGTGACAACCGAGACCCGTTCGGGCACCTGGACACCAGGTCCGATTCGATACCAGTCATAACTGTTACCGGTGGACCTACCAAACCTCCCGGGCACGGTAGGTCCACGGGTAACACTCGCATAACATCGGTAGCCGTGCCAGACGTCGCCACAGTGCCACCCTTAACTCCGAGTTCGCCGCCATCCCGTCCGGATGCACGGATGCGCTTCCGACAAACGCGATTGATCGCGATAATCGCGGGCCTCATCGGATTTGTTCTGGCACTCGCCACCCCGCTTCTTCCGGTGGTGCAGACGACGGCAGCGGTCAACTGGCCGCAGAACGGCGTGATCGGCGACGTCGAGGCACCCTTGATGGCTCAGGTCCCCATCGACGTCAACGCGTCGATACCCTGCACCACTGTCGGCTCCCTTCCCGCTGGCGGCGGCATCCTCATGTCCACGGCCCCCGCTCAGGGCGACGGTGCTGCCCTCAGTTCCATGTTCGTGCGTGTGTCCGAAAGCAACGTCGACGTCCTTGACCGCAATGTCGTCGTGGCGTCGGCTTCGCGTGAGGACGTCGAGTCCAGCCGCTGCAACGCCATCACGTTCAACTCCGACGTCGACCGGACCGCCGCAGCATTCGAGGGACTCACCTACCCCGACGGCAACCCCGTTCGTGGACAACTCGACGGCGACTTCCGTCCCCAGGTGGTCGGTGTCTTCAGCGACCTCCCCGACGGCGCGGCCCCCGAAGGTCTCGGATTCTCGATGACCGTCGATTCCCGGTTCTCGTCCAGTCCGACGACGCTCAAGCTGGTTGCGATGATCGTGGCCGTCTTGTCCACCATCGTGTCGCTGATCGCCCTCGCCAAGCTCGACGGAATCGACGGCCGCACTCACCGCCGCTTCCTCCCCGCACGCTGGTGGAAGTTCTCCGGACTCGACGGCGTTGTTGTCGGCACGTTGACCTTGTGGCACTTCATCGGCGCAAACACCTCCGACGACGGTTATCTCCTCACCATGGCCCGCGTTGCTCCCGACGCCGGATACATGGCCAACTACTTCCGCTGGTTCGGCGTCCCCGAAGCCCCGTTCGGTTGGTACTACGACGTGCTGGCGGTGATGGCCAAGATCTCGACGGCCAGCCCGTTCATGCGCCTGCCCGCGTTGATTGCCGGAATCCTGTGCTGGATGGTCATCAGCCGTGAAGTTGTTCCACGCCTCGGACGTGCGGTCCGCCGGAGCAACGTCGCGCTGTGGACCGGCGGGATGGTCTTCCTCGCATTCTGGCTCGCCTACAACAACGGTCTGCGACCCGAGCCCATCGTCGCGCTCGGCGCCCTGCTGACGTGGTGTTCCATCGAACGCGCCATCGCGACCGGCCGACTGTTCCCGGCTGCCGTTGCAGTGCTGATCGGCGCCTTCACGCTCGCTGCTGCCCCCACCGGATTGATGTGTATCGCAGCGCTTCTCGCGGGTATCCGGCCCCTCATCCGAATCGTCGTGAAGCGTCACCGTGAGGTCGGCACACTGCCACTGCTTGCACCGATCGCGGCGGCCGGAACCTTGGTGCTTGTCGTCATCTTTGCTGATCAGACGCTGGCCGGCGTTCTCGAGGCCACCCGCGTCCGGACCATCATCGGACCAAATCTCGAGTGGTACAAAGACTTCCTGCGGTACTACTACCTCTTTGTCGACACGGTCGACGGCTCGGTAGCCCGCCGATTCGCCTTCCTGACGATGATCCTGTGCCTCTTCACGACGCTCTTCGTGTTGCTCCGACGCGGCCGGGTTCCCGGCGCCGCTACGGGTCCGTCGTGGCGTCTGGTCGGAGTTGTCTTCGGCACCATCTTCTTCATGATGTTCAACCCCACCAAGTGGACTCACCACTTCGGTGCGTACGCCGGCATCGCCGGTTCGCTCGCGGCACTGACAGCTGTTGCAGTATCCGCGTCGGCACTGCGATCGCGCCGCAACCGCTCGGTGTTCGTGGCCGGCCTGCTCCTGATGCTGGCGTTGACCTTTGCCGGCATCAACGGCTACTGGTATGTCTCGAGTTACGGTGTGCCGTGGTTCGACAAGACTGTCTCCTTGAGCGGACACGAATCAAACACCCTGTTCCTCGCACTCTTCGGGCTCGCTCTGGCCGTCGCGGCCTGGCAGTACCTGCGTGAGGGATTTGCGGCGGCACCGGAAAAGCCGAACACCGTCAAGGGCAAGCGGATTCGCAAATTTGCCGCAGCGCCGCTGACCGTGATCGCCGGCCTCATGGTGCTCTTCGAAGTCCTCTCTCTCCTCAAGGGTGCCGTCTCCCAGTACCCGGCATACTCACTGGGCCGTAGCAACATCGAAGCCCTCGCCGGAAAAACCTGCGGCATGGCCGAAGACGTGTTGGCCGAGACCGACGTCAACTCCGGCAACCTGGCGCCCATCCCCGGCCCTGGATTCAATGCCGAAGACCCCTTGGCGGGCGAAGAGGCGAAGGGCTTCTCCGCCAACGGTGTTCCCACCGATCTGACCGCGGACTACATCGAGGTCAAGCAGGGCATGGGAAACACCGATACCCAAAGCGTCGGCCCCACATTCGAAACCGGTTCGGACTCCGGAACCAGCGGCGGCACCGGCAATATCGGCGTCAACGGGTCCACCGCCAAACTCCCCTACGGCCTCGACCCGGCCACTACGCCCATCATGGGCAGCTACCAGGCCGGCGTGCAGGAACCGGCGTCACTGATCTCGAGCTGGTATCAATTACCCGCTCGCAGCGAACAATCTCCGCTCGTTGTCATGTCGGTAGCCGGACGCGTCTGGTCCGTCGACAACACCGGAGCGGTGACCTACGGTCAGTCACTGCTCGTCGAGTACGGCAAGACGCAGCCGGACGGGACAGTGGCACTGCAGGGTTCGTACATGCCCCGCGACATCGGGCCGGCGCCGTCGTGGCGCAATGTTCGTATCCCGATCGACGAACTCGCCACCGACGCCGACGCAGTCCGCGTGGTTGCCTTCGATCCCAACCTCACCGGCGATCAGTGGATGGCGTTCACGCCGCCTCGCGTGCCGAAGCTCGAGTCACTCAACTCGTACCTCGGCAGCGAGCAGCCGATTCTCCTGGACTGGGCTGTCGGCCTTCAGTTCCCGTGCCAGCGTCCGTTCTCGCATGTGAACGGCGTCGCGGAGATGCCGAACTTCCGCATCCTCCCGGACCGGCCACTGGCTGTCAGTTCGACCGACACGTGGCAGTCCGCGGACAACGGCGGGCCGCTCGGGTTCACCGAGGTCCTGGCCGAGGCCACGGCAGTCCCGACGTACCTGAAGAACGACTGGGCCCGCGACTGGGGATCTCTCGAACGTTACGACCGGTACTTCCCGAATGCCGTTCCCGCAGAAGTGGAGACGGGCACCGCAACCCGCTCGGGTATGTGGATGCCCGGCGAGATGCGGGTGCACTAGCCTGCACTACCTACTCGGGTGCGACGTACGGAGACGGCCGAGACCGCTCCGACAACTACGACGCACCCGAGTAGCTGCGCAGCACTTGGCCGTTCACCCAGGAGAACGACCGCCAGCAGTACGGCGAGTACCGGCTGCATGAGCAGGAGCGTCGCACCCACCTCCGCAGGCAGCCGAGGTAGCGAATAGCCCATCAGCATCCAGCCGAACACCTGGCCGACCAGAGCAAGAGCGGCCAGCCAGATGAACGCTTCCCAGCCGGGGGTGGAATCGATCTGCCCCCACAGTGATCCGATCAGGGAACCGGCAATACCTGCCGAGGCTGTCGACACCAGTACCTGACTCGCCGCACGGTCGGCCGTGCCGATCCGGCCGACAACGAAGATGTAGCCGCCGTAGGCGATTCCGGAGATCAGGGACAGCACTGTTCCCCACAGCAGATCCGTCCCGGCCGCTGCGCCGCCGAACACACCGCCCGCCAAGGCAATTCCGGTGAACATGAAGGGCAACGCAAACAGAAAGCGCAGCGGAACGCGATTGCCGAACACCAGCCAGGACAGTGCGGGCACCACGATCACCTGCACATTCACGACGACGCTTGCTATCCCGGCGCCGATCATGAGAATCGACTGCGACCACAGAGCAAAGTCCAGCCCGAGCAGGATGCCGCCCAATGCTTGCAGCACCAGCGCCCTTCGGGTTGGCATTCCCACCCGCCGATACTCGCGCCACGCCAGCATGGCCAGCGGCGGCAAGGCCAGGAAGCACCGGAAGAAGACCGCCGTCGACGGCGATACATCTGCCAGTTTGATCAGAATCGAACTGACGGAGATAGCAGCGGCGCCGCCGATGACCAGTAATCGAGGATCGAAGCGAGCCTGAGTAATTCGGGTGGGCGTGCGCGTGGGTGAGGTCAAGGTGGTCACTCCCACAATGTTCCTGCCGCTAACTATTCAGCACAAGCAAATATTCGGATCGCATATTGCGTAGCATTACTACCGTGTTGAACCTCGAAAGGCTGCGCGCCCTGCACGCCGTCGCAGAAAACGGATCAGTTGCCGCTGCCGCGCGCACTCTGCACGTCACGCCGTCGGGCATCTCACAACAGCTGAACAAACTCGAGCGCGAAGTTGGTGTGGCGCTACTCGTTCCCCAAGGCCGAGGCGTACGGCTCACCGAAGCGGGCCGCGTCCTGGCCCGGCGAACCGCCGAGGTTCTCTCGGTCCTCGCTCAGGCCGAGGCCGAAATCGCGTCACTGCACAGTGAGGTGACGGGACGACTGCGCTTGGGTGCACTCGTCTCTCCCAGCCGGACGGTGCTGCCGAAAGCTGTCGCCGAGATCAAACGCGCGCATCCTCAACTCGAAATCACCTTCACCGAAGGCGAATCCGAGGAACTTCTCCCCGCCCTCATCCGCCGCGACCTGGATGTTGTTGTGGTCGACAGCTGGAGCACTCTGCCCATCGAACTCCCTGACGGACTCTCGTTCACCCCGGTGTACGACGACGTCGCGGTGGTCGCCATCCCCGCGTCACATCCGCTGGCGGAGAACAAGGTTGTTGCGCTGCGCGAGTTGTCCGACCACGCGTGGGCGAGTTGGACGCGCGGCACGGATTTCCACACCTTCACCGTCAGAGTCTTGCGCGCACAAGGATTCGACCCACGAATCGATTACGAGGTAGCCGAGTTCCCCGCGCAAGTGGAATTTGTGGCGCAAGGGCTTGCCGTAGCGCTGATTCCGCGTCTCGCGAGAGTGATACCACCGGTAGGTGTTCGGATGCGCGACACTCTTCCGCCGCTGCGACGCGACATCTATGTGGCCTGGCGAACCGACAGCGAGCGGCCCGCTGTGCGGGCAGCGATCGAGGCGCTGCGTGAACAGTTCGATGCCCTGGATACAGCGCAGGACACGGCACAGGACACGGTTGACTAGGACAATCCAACGACAACGGCCCGGCACTTCGAAAGTACCGGGCCGCGACAACTGAACGGTTACAGCGGCATCAAGTTGTGCTTGCGCGGGTTCTTGAAAATCGTCTTGTCCTTGAGCAACTTCAGAGCCTTACGGATTTCGAGACGCGTCTGTGAGGGCTCGATCACCGCGTCGATGTATCCGCGCTCGGCCGCGATGTACGGCGTCGCGACAAACTCGTTGTAGTAGTTGATCAGCTGAGCACGCACCGCGGGGGCATTGTCGCCCGCTTCGGCAAGCTGACGGCGGCCCATGATGTTGACGGCACCCTCGGCGCCCATCACAGCGATACGCGCCGTCGGCCACGCGAGGTTGATATCGGCGCCGAGCTGCTTGCAACCCATGACGGCGTACCCGCCGCCGTACGCCTTACGAACTACCACGGTCACCTTCGGCACAGTGGCTTCGATGTACGAGAACAGGAAACGCCCGCCGCGCTTGATGACGCCGACTTTTTCCTGATCGACACCGGGAAGGAAACCCGGTGTATCGACGACAAAGACGAGCGGGATGTTGAACGCGTCGCACAGGCGGACGAAGTGCGCAGCCTTGTCGGAACTCGCCGCATCGAGGGCACCACTGAGGTACGTGGGCTGATTCGCGACAACCCCCACAGGCAAGCCGTCGACGCGGGAGAACCCGGTGATCACGTTGTGCGCGACCTGGGCTCCGATTTCGTGGAAGGTGCCGTCGTCGAAGATCCGCAGAATGATGTCGTGCATGTCGTAGCCGGCGTTGTCCGCGTCCGGCATGAAGGCATCGAGTTCGAGGTCCGTCTCGGTGATCTCGGGTTCGAGGCCCGGATTGATGAGCGGCGCCTTCTCCTGCCATGAGGAGGGCATGAAGCTCAGGTACTCACGCACCCACTCGAACGCAGCCTTCTCGTCCGGGGCGACGTGATGGATGTTTCCGTTCTCTGCCTGCTTGCGCGCTCCACCGAGGTCGTCGAGGCTGACCTCTTCGCCGGTCACCGACTTGATGACGTCGGGGCCCGTGACAAACATGTAGGACTCTTCGGTGGCAACCACGACGTCGGTGTTGATGGGCGCGTATACCGCTCCACCGGCACACTTTCCGAGAATCACCGAAATCTGCGGGCACACGCCGGACAAAGGCTCCTGACGTGAACCCATGTTGGCGTACCACGCCAGTGAGGAGACCGCGTCCTGAATTCGGGCTCCACCGGAATCGTTGATGCCGACGACCGGGCAGCCCACTTTGAGAGCAAAGTCGTTGACAGCGGCGACCTTCCGGCCGAACATCTCGCCGGCAGCGCCGCCGAACACCGTCTGATCGTGCGCAAATACAGCGACGGGGCGCCCGTCGACGGTTCCGTGTCCGGTCATGACGCCGTCGCTGTACGGATTGCCTTCGCCCGCCATTTTGACCAACGCGCCGATCTCGATGAAACTGCCTGGATCGAGAAGCATGTCGATGCGCTGACGGGGCGTGCTGTGCCCTGCCTCGTCGCGCTTGGCAATGGCCCGGGCGGAGCCGGGTTCCTTTGCCTTCTCCAACTTTTCGCGGAGTTCAGCAAGCTTCTCCGCGGTGGTTGTCGTCACTTCTGAACTCCGGTTTCCGCTGCTTTGATCTGGGCTGTTTCGATCTGGGCCAGCTTGGTGGTGAGGTCTGCCGCGACCTTCGAGATATACGGCTCGTCCACGATCTGCAGGTGATCCCCGCCGATGTAGACGACCTCGAGGTTCTTCACGTAGCTGCCCCAACCACCGTCTGCCTTACGGGTTTTGAATGCAGGCTCGAGCGTCATCAGTTCGTCGTGGTACTTGTCTGCCATGTAGATCACGACGTCGCCGTCGTAACTCTGGAACTTGGCGGTCTGGATGGCGCGATTGTCCAGGAACGACGTCCGCTGGTGCTCGATGATGCCGCCGGGGATCTTGACGCCACTCATCTTGATCATGTCCATCAGGAACTGCATCTGATCTTCATCGGATTCGATTTCGGCCAGAACATCCACGGGCAATGGCACATCGAGGTTGTAGGTGCGCTTCGCGAAGGCTCCGTACCGCTCCCACCGCTTCCGTCGCTCCTCCGCGGTGTCCGGAACGTCCTCGCCGGCCATGACGGTATCGAGCATGCCGACAACCCGCACATCGGCCCCCTGCTTGCGCAGGATGGCTGCGACGGCATACGCCAGCACGCCGCCGAGCGACCAACCGCACAACACGTACGGTCCGTCACCCTGAATTTCACGGAGCAACGGCACGTACTCTTCGGCGCGCTTCTCGATCGGGCCTTCTGTGCGCTCGAACCCGTACATCGGCGTGCCGGCAGGCAGACGCTTGAGCAGTGGTTCGTACGCAACGGTGGATCCACCGGCCGGGTGGAACACGAATACCGGTACGGCAGTGGAACCTTCGGGGCGGCCGCGCAGAATACGCACCACACCGTCGATCTTGCCCTCGTCTTCGAGGTACTGACGCACAACGTCCGCAAGGTCTTCGATCGTGCCGGAACCACGTACGTCGTCGACGGTGACTTCGCCGCCGGCCCGCTCGGACAGCCGGACAGCCAACTTTTGTGCCAGATCGTCGTCGACGGTGGGCAGAGCATTGAAAATGCCCTTGGCCGACTTGCCGGTGACCACTGCCCACGTCGCAAACGTCAAGCGTTCAGCGGCATCTCGCGGCGGGACGTCGGAACCTGCGTCGTCCGCAGTGCCCGCACGGGAAGGATCGGCAGCAGGCATCTCCACCGGGAGCTCAACCGAAGCCGACGCCGAAACCACCTCGCCGTCGCCGGCATCCGCCGCCAACTTTTCGGCGGCCTGCTGATCGGCCATCGCCTGAACCTCTTCGCGGTTCTCGATGGCGTAGCGCAGGTACTTGTTGACCTCGAGCAGGCTTGCATCCTTGACTGCCTGGAGCTGCAACTGCGGAATGTCGAACTCGTACTCGACGCGGTTCTTGATGCGCATCGCCATGAGCGAATCGAGACCGAGTTCGATGAGCGGAACCTCGGCCGGCAGATCTTCCGGCGAGTAACCCATGGATTCCGCGACAACGATCCTCAGACGGTCGTCGAGGCTCTGCGAACCGTGGGGATCCCACTTGTCGCCGGCATCTTCGACTACCTCGGCAAGAGCTTCCATAGCGCCCGTCGGACGGGCCGGTGCGGCGACGACAAGCTCGGGCAAAGCCTCACCCGACGTGACAACCGCGTCGAACAGCAACCGGAAGGAGCCGTTCTCGCGGGCATGCACCTGCACCGACGCTCCGCCCGGGTGCGGGTTGAGCGTAGTGGTGACCGTCGCGGCGCCTGAAAGCTCGCCGTGCGGGACGGCCGCGGTGAGCGTCACATCCGAAAGAACCTGAGCTGCAGCGGCAGTCACCAGAGCGGCCAGGTCGGAGACGACGGATGCGTCGGCTTCCCACACGTGGCGGCCGTCGGGCAGGGCAACGTGCGAACCGGGAGCGCGTCCCGAGCCGCCCGCATTGACCCGAATGTCGAGCCAGTACGGCTTGCGCACAAAAGCAGTGCGCGGCAGAACTGCGAATTCACCTGCAGGAAGCAGAGATTCGAGATTCACAGCGTGACCGTGAACGTACAGCTGAGCCAAAGCCGACAGCACGCCGACGGACTCGTCTTCCTTACGCTTGAGCGTCTGAATGAGCTGCATGTCGTGCAGGCCGGCATCGAATGCCGTTGCGGCAACGGACATCAAGGTCACCGGATTGGGAGCAAGTTCCACAAACGTGGTGTGGCCGTTGGCAACTGCCAGACGCACAGCGTTGGTGAAGTACACACTGTGGCGCAGTCCCTTGACCCAGTACGCTTCCTGGTGGATCGGCTCGTGGCCGGCCTTGTAGAACGTGTCCTGATCGACGGACGAGTAGACACCCACCTTCAACGTCGACGCTTCGATACCGGCCAACTCGGCAGCCAGTTCGCCGAGCAGTGGATCTACCTGCGACGTATGGCTTGCACCCTTGGTCTGCAGAACGCGAGCCATCTTGCCGTCGGCCTCAGCGGCGGCGACGATTGCCTCGATATCGGGCTGCGGTCCACCGATCACCGTGTGCGTCGGCGCCGCGTACACGCAGACCTCGAGCTTGGGATACGTGGGCAGCAGCGCTTCGATCTCGGTCGCGCTGTATTCGAGCAGAGCCATCAGGCGGATGTCGTCACCGACCAGGGCGCCCTCGGCTTCGCCCATCAGACGCGAACGCGAACAGATAACGCGGACAGCATCTTCCAGGTTCAGGCCACCGGACACGTAGGCCGCCGCAGCCTCACCCATCGAGTGCGGAACAACAGCGTCGGCGTCGGCGCCGTGATGACGCAGCAGCGCGGCCAGGCCGACCTGAATGGTGAAGATCGCGACCTGAGCGGTTTCGACGTTGTACTCGAACGAGTCGTCGAGGAACATCTCCGCCACCGAGTACCCGGCCTCGTCCTGGATCAACACGTCGACCTCGTCGACGGCTGCCTTGAACGCCGAGTTCTCCAGATACAGCTGCTTGGCCATCTTGCGGTGCTGCGAACCGAAGCCCGAGAACACCCACACCGCCCCCTTGGGCGACGGTGCGTCGGCGGAGAACACACCGGCAGCGGGCTTTCCGGCAGCAACGGCGCGCAGGGCGCTGATGGCTTCGGAACGAGTCTTGACCACAACGGCGGCGCGTGAGCGGCCGTGATTACGACGCGAGAGTGTGCGCGCGACATCCACCAGCGGCGTCGTGCTGCCCTCTTCGGTTTCGAGCCAGTCCGCCAGATCAGCGGCCGCGCGGCGACGACGCGACGGCAATGCGCCGGACACAGCGAGCACAACCGTCTGGTCTTCGACGAGCCCCATCGACTGCGCTGCGTCGGCAAGAACACCGGCAGCTTCGGTCTCGACATCCAGAGTCTCGACATCCAGATCAGCATCGGAGTCCGAAACAACAGCGGCTGCCGGCACGTACTCCGTCACCACGACGTGCGCGTTGGTTCCACCGAAACCGAAGCCGGACACACCGGCGATCGCCTTGCCGGTGTAGCGGGGCCACTCGGTGGCCTCGGGCGTCACCTGCAGGTGCGCCTTCTCGAAATCGATGTGCGGGTTCGGGCCCAGGTAGTTGAGCGTCGCGGGAATCTTGTTTTCCTGCATCGCCAGGACAACCTTGATCAGGCCGGCAGCACCGGCTGCGGCCTCGAGGTGCCCGAAGTTGGTCTTTGCGCTGCCGAGCAGTGCCGGCTTGTTGTCGTCACGTCCACGCCCGACGACGCGGCTGAGCGCGTCGGCCTCGATGGGATCACCGAGATCGGTGCCGGTGCCGTGAGCTTCGATGTAATCGACGGTGCTCGGCAGAATTCCGGCGTCGCGGTACGCAAAACGCAGCACGTCGGCCTGAGCGTCCGGGTTGGGTGCAAGCAGTCCGTTGGAGCGGCCGTCCTGGTTGACGGCAGAACCGGCGATGACCGCAAGGATGGAATCGCCGTCACGCTCGGCATCTTCGAGACGCTTGAGCACAACAAGTCCGCCGCCCTCGCTGCGAACGATTCCCTGTGCCTGAGCCGAGAAGGCGCGCAGTTTGCCGTCGGGAGCGAGCATGCCGATCTGATCGAACCCGAGAGTTCCGGGAGGGGCCAGCAGCATGTTGATGCCGCCGGCAAAAGCGATGTTGGAGTCGCCGCTGCGCAGCGAGCGCACAGCTTCGTGCACTGCGACCAGAGAAGACGAGCACGCGGTGTCCAGCGCGATGGACGGCCCGCGGAAGTCGAAGAAGTACGAGACACGGTTCGCGACGACGGCCGTCGACGTTCCCGTCAGTGCGTACGGGTGTGCGTTCGTGGGGTCGCTGACCGCGAGCAGCTGGTAGTCGTTGGCGGAACTGCCGATGAAGACACCGACCTGCTTGCCTTTGAGATCGCTCGCGGGAATGTGCGCATGCTCGAGCGCTTCCCAGGTCAGTTCGAGAGCGAGGCGCTGCTGCGGATCGACGTTGACGACCTCGAGCGGGGACATCGCGAAGAATTCCGCGTCGAATCCCTTGACGTCGTCGAGGTAGCCGCCCTTGGTGTTGGCGTTCTCGATCGCGGCCCTGAGAGCGGGATCGGACTTGAACTCGACCCAACGATCCTCGGGCAGGTCGCTGATGCCGTCGCGGCCCGCGGACAGCATCTCCCACATCTCCGACGGCGTATGTCCGGCGCCGGGGAAACGAGTCGACAAGCCGACGATGGCAATGTCGTGGGCATCCGTGCTGGCGCCTGGCGCGTAGTACGACGCGTCGACGCTCTCTTCCGGCACCTCGGGCTCGCCCTCGATGATCCGAGTGGCCAGCGACGCGATGGTCGGGTGCTGATACGCAACGGTGGCAGTCAGTGTGATTCCGAGCAGATCCTCGATGTCGCCGCTCAGGGCAACCGCATCACGTGATGCGAGCCCGAACTCCTCCATCGGACGATCGTCCGTGATCGTCGTGGCCGGCTGACCGGTCGCGTCGGCGATCCAGTTGCGTAACCACTCACGGAGCTGCGCGACACTCATGTCGACACCGCTCGCGTCAGCAGTAGCGCTCACGTCTACGGAACTGTCCTGCGCACCATCTTGTTCAACCATCAACTCACCAAGCTACCGATCATGAAGGGGATGTTCCTCAAACGCTATCGGGGAATGCCGTCTGCTGATAGCCACCACGCAGCGTCCCCTCGATGTAGCTTGCCTTGCACGCGCGGCGAGCGATCTTGCCGCTGGACGTACGCGGAATGGAACCGGCCGGAACAAGCAGGATGTCGCGTGCGGTCACACCGTGACGAGTCGAGATCGCGGCGCGGACCGTATCCGCGATCGGCTGCGGGTCGGCTTTACCGGCACCGGGTGCACGCTCGGCAACGATGACCAACTGCTCCGAGGAATCGTCGTCGTCGAACGTCAGACCCGAGTGGGAATTCGAGAAGACGACGGCAGGCAACTGGTTTGCCGGAACGGCAAACGCCGCGATGAAGCCCGGACGCAATGCGGGGCTCGCGTCCTGAGCGGAAGACTCGAGATCCTGCGGGTAGTGATTGCGGCCGTCGACGATCACCAGGTCCTTGACGCGACCGGTGATGTACAGCTCGCCGTCGACGTAGACGCCGTAGTCGCCGGTACGCATCCAGTGCGCGTCCAGCGGCAGATCGTCGGTGTGGCTGTCTTCCGGCAGGCGGTTGGTCAGCGTGTTGTGGAACGTCTCGGCGGTCTCTTCGGGGCGGCCCCAGTAACCGACGCCGATGTTCTCGCCGTGCAGCCAGATCTCGCCGACGTGGTTGTCGGGGACCTCGGTCTGCGTTTCGGGGTCGACGATGGCGGCCCACTGGCTGCGTGAGACGTATCCACAGGACACCTGCGCGATGGCGTTGTCGGCGTGCTGATCGACGATGACCATGCGGCCGT
Source organism: Rhodococcus sp. IEGM 1366 (assembly GCF_033142425.1). NCBI lineage: Bacteria > Bacillati > Actinomycetota > Actinomycetes > Mycobacteriales > Nocardiaceae > Rhodococcus > Rhodococcus sp. IEGM 1366. Next base: position 932,111 of record NZ_JAWLRZ010000001.1, on the reverse strand, counting down.
TGTTGAGCTCGTTGCGGTCGACGTAGATGACCTTGGCCTCGTCGGAATGCTTGGTCGACGACACGAAAAGCGTCGCCTCCGCCATGCCGTACGACGGCTTGATCGCGGTCTTGGGGAGACCGTAAGGGGCAAACGCCTCGTTGAATTTGCGCATCGACGCCGTCGTGACCGGCTCACTGCCGTTGATCAGGCCGATGACGTTGCTCAGGTCGAGGTGCTCGCCGTCCTTGGGCAGGCCACGGGCAGCAGCATGCTCGAAAGCGAAGTTGGGGGCGGCCGCGAAGGTGCCTGCACCGTCCGAGGCCGCCGCGAGTTCCTTGATCCAGCGGTTGGGCCGCTGAACGAAGGCGCGCGGACTCATGATGGTGATGTACTTGCCACCGAACGCAGGCAGGATGACCGTCAGCAGACCCATGTCGTGAAACAGCGGCAGCCAGGTGACGCCGCGTGAATCTTCGGTGAGCTCGATGGAGTCGACCATCTGCAGTGCATTGGTGCCGACAGCACGGTGGGTGATCTCCACACCGGCCGGAACTCGCGTCGAACCCGACGTGTACTGCAGGTAGGCGATGTCGTCGAAGCCGATATCGGGGCGAACCCAGGTTTCGCCGACGGTATCGGGAATGGCGTCGACGGCGATGATGCGCGGGCGTTCGGCGGCGGGCAGCGAACGGAACAACGCACGCACACCTGCGGCCGATGATCCGGCAGTCAGGATTGCCGACGGCTTGCAGTCCCCGAGAACGGCGTGCAGGCGATCGGAGTGGCCGGGCTCGTCCGGATCGAAGAGCGGAACGGCGATGGAACCGGCCTGGATGGCCGCGAAGAACGAAATGACATAGTCGAGACCCTGAGGTGCCAGGATCGCCACGCGGTCGCCAGGCTTGGTGACCTGCTGGAGGCGGGCGGCAACAGCACGCAGACGTACACCGAACTGGTGCCACGTCAGCTCCTGTGCTTCACCGTCACGCTCACGCGAGTAATCGATGTAGCGGTACGCGAGCTCGTCCGCGTTCACACGCGAGTGTTGCTCGACGTAGTCGACCAGAGTGAAGCCCTCTTTCAGGCGAATCCGGCCCTTCTCGTCGAGAAAACCATCGAACAGCGCGTTCATTCCATCTCCTCCGAAGCGATCACACAAGCATTTTTGGTCATGCTTGCGCCCCAGACTTCCTTCGCTCTCTCGGGTATATCGTCAATCAATCGAAACGCACTACGTGCGCAACTCACCTGAATCACTTCATCGATCCCAAACCATCGATATGTTACAGATCGGCATCATCCGCATCGCCGCGCGTGCTCGGCCTCAGGGATCGTGGCGAGCGAAGAACCGATCGTGGCGATCGTGTCCAGCGGCGTCGACACAGCCGATTCGCACTCCTCGAAAGTGCCGACTGCCAGGCACGCAGAGCCTGGCGGCTCCGGGGCGCCGCGCGTGCGCTCCACCGCTGCACCCCGCGGGATGCCGTGACCTGGAGTTGTGATCATCCCCACCCTGCAGCGAACTGCGAGCCGGGGCGCGCGACGCGCACCAAGGCTGTGGGTGGAACCCATGGATCACTCCTTCGTAGTCAAGGCTGGAACATCCGAACTTACTCGCCAGTCACGTTCGTGACAGCACTTTAGAGGACCAGGCGAGCAGTGGTCGCACTTTGCCACGACCAATCCAGCAGACTACTCGCCGACGCACCCCAGCCAGACAAAAAGGATCAACTGTGCGGCGGCGTCGGCGCACCGTTGATCATGTCCGCTGCCCACTGTGCCACCCATTGGGTCGCCGTCGTGCCCTCCGAATCAACTTGGAAGGAGTTGTACATGGCATGCACAGGATTGTTGTAGTACTCCGCCAAACGCGGCAGCGACGTCATGAGGTTGCCCGGATTCATCGCTCCTGCCGGGGCGTCACAGATTCCGTCACTCGGCGCACAGATCTGATAGGTGCGGTCGTTCAGCTTGCCGAACCCACCCTCACGGGGACCCGTCATCGTCAGACCCGGCAACTTCAAACCGTTCAGCGACAGCTCGGCACCCACACCGGCAACGCTTGGGCCAACGGTAATTCCGTACGCGGGATCACGACGCCCGTCCGCGATCAAGCCGACACCGAGCACCAGATCTGCCGGCACTGCGCCCGTCCCGTTGCCGATACTCGCGGCTACGTCACCGGCGATGACCGCGCCCTGCGAGAAGCCGGTGAGTACGTAACTCGTCAGTGGGCACTCGGCATGGCGCTGCACCAGAAAGTCGTTGGTGGCAGCAGTTCCCGCACCCCGGCTGTTGTTGTACGACTGCTGCCCGTCCGGCGGAAACGCCACCGGATTCGAGAACTGCGCAACGTAAGGAACCGTGTAGACATCCGCACGTGAAGCGTCGAACTGATTCTGCAAAGGACCCGTGACGTTGAGCATCAACGAAGCCGGATTTGCCGCCGGAGCATACGGATCGTCGGCAGCGCTGGACTCCCAGGTTCCAGGGATGGCAACTACCTGGACATCGGGACAACTAGCCGGCTGCGACGCCGGTTTCTCCGGTCCGGGTGGCAACGGCTCGGGTGTCGGCACCCGCCCGGCAAGGATGTACCAACCGCCGATCACCACGGCAGCGACCACCAGAATGATCAGCAGCGGGACCAGGCAACCCCGACGCTTTCCGCCTCGCGCCATCATTTATTTGCAGAATGTGGCATTGGCGACATCGATGTAGATCTGAGCGTTGGCGGTGGCCTGCTCTGACGTGATCGCAGTGCCATCCGTCGCCGCGGAACCCACGACGGCCGTCACCAACGCAAGAATCTCCTCGTCCGAGGTGCCCTGAACATTGGCGGCGCAGATGTAGTTGGCCGTGTTGATCGCGATGCTGCCGTCACCCTCGGGAGTAACTCCCTTGGCCTTCAAACCGTCGAGGAATGCCTGTGCTTGCGGGTTGACCTCTACTTCTGTCGGACCGGGGAAACCCTCGATGCTCTGGGGCTGCTCCGGCGGAGCCGTAGCGGCCGCTCCGGGACTGGTGGGCGCTGCGGACGCCGTTGTGGTCGCGCTCGCGGAAGCCGAACTGCTCGCAGCCGACGACGATGCCGCGGCGGACGTCGTGGTCGGGGTGGAGGTGACCGTCGAGTCGTCACTTCCACAAGCGACGAGCATCCCACCGGTGATCAGTGTCAGAGAGCCCACTGCGATCGCGCGCGCAAAAGTATTTCGGTTACCCGAGAAAAGCGACATCAATGTCCGTCCTTGCCTTCAGTCGAAAGTCCATCATCAGGTTACGCAACGCACAGCGGGCAGGCACCGATCCGTGATCGGGCCCGCCCGCCGTGCGTTGTGTGTCGTACGTTGCGTCCTACGGGTGAATCTCGGTCTTGCCGTCGATCACCGTGATCCAGCCGAACTGGAAGTTCTGCTGAGTTCCACCGGGGATGTCGAACTTGTCACTGAGCGGGTATCCGAGCTTGCCGCCTTCGTAGCCGACACTCTTCCAGCCGTCGAAGATCGGGCCGTTGGCGACGGACCAGGCGCCCGTTGCGGGGCTCCAGTAGATGTTGCCGCCGTCGAACTCCGTGAAGCGACCGTTGTCCTTGATCGCCACTTCGTTGGACTTCGGGAACCCGAGCCATCCGTTTTCCCAACCGAGTTCGCCGTACTTGCCCATGATCATGCCGAGCACGGCGTACGTGCCGTTTGCACTGTTGTACATGGCGCCGATTTCGAAGCCCTGCACGGCGCCGGCCTTGCCGGGGGTCGCGATCTCCGCTGCGGTGGGGTACTTGAGCGGACCGCCCTCGTAGCCCTGTGCTGCCCATTCGTTGAGGATCGCTCCGCGGACGGCGTGTGCGCCGGTCCACCAGGTCCAGTAGATGGAGCCGTTCTGGAAGTGGTTGAACCGTCCCTGACCGTCGGGGGTTCCGAGTTCAGGGGTCGTCGGGAAGCCGAGCGGGCCGGCAGCTGCGCCGGTGTTCATGTACTCGCCGGCGATACGGCCCGCGATGGGGTTCGCGCCGGTGGCGGAGGTCCAGTAGATGCGGCCGTTGCGGAAGTCCTGAGCCAGGCCACCCGCGACGCTGTACTCGGCAGTGACACAGTCACCGATCCAGCTGTTTGCCGCTGCGGTTGCCGCGATGGCACCCGAAGCGCCACATGCCGGCTTCTCCACGTCGGTGCCGAGCGCGTTGGCGAGCTGCGGCCACAGCTGATGAAGCTCGAACTGCCAGTACGGCCACGAGTGCGTGCCGGACGGGCGGTAATTGATCTGCGCGGGAATGCCGAGCGAGTTGAGCTTGGTCGCAAATGTCTGCGAGGTCAGGCGCGCAAGAATCTCGAGGCCCATACCGGCGTAGTTGGTGCTGACACCGGGGATTCCCGACGGCTGATCGTACGGTCCGGTGGTGCCGCTACCGCTCGAGACGTACAGGCTGACGCCCTTGAGCTTGTCGGCCTGGGTGTACGGATCGTGGGCTGCCCACTGCGGGTTCGACGGCGGGCCCCACATCGCTGCGGAGTTGAACTTGCCCGCGTCGTTCATCGCGAACTGGATTGCCTGCGGCATTCCGAGCGACGTCGTGGTGAGGATGCCCGAGAGCGACGCGGCGAACTTGAAGAATCCGGGGTTGCGCGCGGCAAGAGACATCGCGGCCGTGCCACCCATGGAGAGACCGACCACGCCGCGGGTCTGCGTTGTGCGCCAATCGTTCTCGAGGATGGACGGAAGTTCCTTGGTGAGGAACGTCTCCCACTGGTAGAACACACCGTTGTCGGCCTCGAGCCAGTCGGAGTAGAAGCTGGACTGTCCACCGACGGGGAGAATCACGTTGACGTTCTTGTCCGCGTAGAACGACTCGGCATCGGTCTCGGCGGTCCAGCCGTTTTCGATGTCCGTGGCGCGAAGGCCGTCGAGCATCCAGACGGACGGGAAGGTTGCCGACGGGTTCACGTTCCAGTCGCGGGCCAGAAGGATCTGAACCTGAATGGGGATTCCCATCGACGGGGAGTTGATCCACAGTGCGACACGGCGCTCGCTGAGCCATTCGACCTTGCCGACGGTGGCGCCGCCCTGGTTCTGGGTTGCGGCGGGCGCGGTGAGAGCCGGGCTCGGCGCAGCGACAGCCGTGCCTGCCGTGGTCAGACCTGCTGCGATCGGCAGAACCAGCAGTGCTGCCAGCGCTCCGACGACCTTGGTTCTATAGGTCCCGAAGGACCGACTGCGGTCCCGCTTGGCAAGGCCTACTCGCATGAGTTCACTCTCTTTCCCTTACTTCCGGTCCGCGTGTCTTACTACCCGGTGTTTCACGTACTCGGTATCTCACGTACTCGGTGTCTCACGTCTTCGGTATCTCACGTGTTCAGTGCCTACGCGGCGAGGCATCTCTGCCTCGCACACCACCTCGGCGACCAGAGCCCTGTCGAAACTCTTTCTACACGGAAACGACTCCGACTAGGGGTTGCCGCGCTGTTACTGGTGGTGCAATTGTTACCGAAGTTCCTGTTTACGGCATCTCCAAAACAGAAGTGCCGTTCCGGTCTTCCTGTCGGAAGTCCGGAACGGCACTTGTCTGTCTAGGTCTTGCGGTGCAGCGTCATGCAGTGATGCACGGTAAAGCGGTGAAGCATGGTCACCAGGCGTTCATGGTGTCGAGGATCTGGCCGCGGGCCTTGAACAGTTCCTCGGACCAGTACGCCCACGAGTGGGTGCCGTTGGACGGGAAGCTGTAGGTGGCCGGAATGCCGAGCGTGTTCATCCGGATCTGGAATGCACGGGTGTTGGCCAGCGCAAGTGCTTCGAGGCCCATGGCGTTTGCCGTGTTGTAGTAGCCGACCAAGCCCTTGGGGTTGTCGTACTTACCGGTCAGACCGCTTGCTGCGGAAATGTACATCGACAGGCCCTTGAGGCGAGGCGCGAAGACGAACGGGTCGTTGCGCAGCCATGCCGGGCTCCACGGGGGTCCCCACATGGAGTCGACGTTGAAGCGGCCGGCATCGAGCATCGCGACGCGGATTGCTTCACGCATACCGGGAGCCGAGATGTTCAGGTAACCCGACAGCGAGCCGGCGAACTTGAACTGGTCGCGGTGGTACGCGGCGAGAGTCAGTGCGGCACTGCCACCCATCGACAGGCCGAGGACAGCGTTGTTGTTAGGCGAGACGCCGTAGTTCTCGAGGAAGTTGGGCAGCTCTTCCGTGAGGAAGGTTTCCCACTTGTAGGTCATCTGCTGACCGTTGAAGTTCGAGGGTGCGTACCAGTCGGTGTAGAAGCTGGACTGTCCGCCGACCGGCATCACGAGGGTGATGTTGTCGTTGCGGTACTGCTCGAGAGCGTTTGTCTCGAAGCTCCACGCATTGGCGTCGTCACGAGCGCGGAGGCCGTCGAGCAAGTAGAGGGCAGCGTTTCCGCCGCGAGCGGCCCACTGGACCTGAACCTTGATGTTGCCCATCGTGGAGGGCACCCACAGCTCTTCGAATCCGCCCCACGGCGCGGTCTGGACCGGTGCAGCGTGCGCGGGAGCAGCGGTAGCAACTGCGCTACCGGCGACGCCTGCGGCAAGGGGAAGCACGAGTGCTGCCGCACCGATGGCAAGTGCTCGGTGCTTGAGGCGCTGTGTCAGCCTCGTCGGGGCAAATCGCATGGATACTGCTCTCTCTCTTCGTCTGCGGTAGCTACCCCCGACAAGGGGAAGTACCGACGGATTCCGTCGGGGAACAGGTATGTGCGCCAGCCTGGACAAACCAGACTGGCAGCGGACCTCGTTCCAAGTCACACTGCGCTCGGTGGACCCTATGTCACAGGTTTGGTTGTGACAAATGGATCTCAACCACCGGGCGCTTCTCCCCTGGTGCTCACGGGAGCATTTCGGGTAGGTGAATCGTCTTCGGATACATCGGCGCCGATCACGGGAGCGTTACGGGATCGCAACATGTTTTCTCCGACGGCATAGTGATCTGCATCACTTTTGGGTTTCAAGTGGCACAAGACCACATCGCTGTAGTTCGTACGCGGGCACTCGATCGAATCGATATTTTGCCAAGTCGAATGCCTGACGGAAGTTCTGCTTGAATCGCGCCCACGTCAATTCACTGCGGTAGGAGGTCAGCAACTCCTGCGTTTCCGGACAGGTCAGCGCCAGCTTCGCGTCAGCTACCCATTCCTCGTCGAGGAAGAAGGGCAGCCACGGGTGGACGTCGACCATCCCGGTGTCCGCAACCACCCAATCCGGATACAGGTTCTTGTCGTGACCGATACGGCCGTCTTCCAGCCTCTCCGTGTGCGCGGCGAGCGGGTACGCCAATCCCATCTGATCGAGCACACGAACGTCGAGCCCGACGTTCATGCTCGTCATACCGAGGTTCAGGAAGAAAACGACATGCTCGCCCGATTCGTCTATCGGCCCTGGCGGCGGAACGACGAACCACGCGTTGTAACTGGGAGACGGAATGAGTAGTCCACCGTCCGGGGTGTCCGCGATGGTCTCGACCATTGCTCGCATCCAGGGGTAGTCGAGGTAGTCCTCGGCTCGGATCGGATGCTCGTGACCGGTGTTGAGAGCGTAGAACGCACGCTCGTCGACGATGCCCGAGCGTCCGACGATCGAGCCTTCCGGCATGCCGGTCGTATTTGCGGCGACGGCTGCCCACACGATGGTCCCCACCCACAGCACTGTGGAGACACCGAAGATCGCGGTGTCCCGGTTGCGGCCGAATGCCGCGCGCGCCGGAACCCGAAGCGGAATGACCGCCACCGGGATCAGAAGGCAGAACAACACCGGAAGCAGGACGCGGCCGTGCATGAAGTCGCCACCGACTCGAACCGAGTACACACCCAGAATCAGGCCGCTGCCGAGAATGAACGTGACAACAGCGCGTGGGGTGCGCAACCACGCCTGCAACCGCACCCAGCGCGACCCTGAAACGGTCTGGGGCGCGGACGTGCGCTCGTTCCTGCCGATCGCAAGAAGTAGCAGCGCACCGACCAGGAGAAACAGCAAAGGCAACCACAGCAAGTACGGTCCGACGAGATTCCACAGATAGGCAAATCCTTGCGACCACTTTGCACCGCCTGCATCCTTCGAGACCGCGGTATTGGGGTACGGAAGCCCGTAATAACCCATGCGCCAGATCTGGTACGCCACCGGAACGAGTCCGGCGACAACCACGATCATCGCGCGGACCTTCCACGTCAAGCCCGCGGACACGACGATCATCATCAGTGCAAGAGCACCAGGGATCGCCATCTCCGGGCGCACGAGGGGCCCGAGCCCGGCAACAAAAGAGAGAATCAGAATCGACGCCGTCGACGGTACTGACGCCTGTGCCCACCGAACCATCAGCAACCACAGCAGCGCGATCCAGAAAATCACCAGACACGTCTCGAGGCCGGACGTCGCAAAATCTCGGGCGGGCGGAACAGCAATGTAGACGAGAACGCCGGCCGGAACGAGGAAAACCGTCCCGCCGACGCCTGGTCGCAGATCGCGGTACAGGCGGGCCGTTCCGAGCATCGCCAAGACCACAGCTGCGGTCGAGAGCACCAAAGCGATTGCCAGGACGACATATTCGAGCCGGATCTGCGTCAGCCAGCCGAAGGCGTAGACGATGTACGTCCACGCGGTACTCGTATTCGCCTCGACGCGTTCACCGGCGTTGAAGACGGGGCCGTTGCCGGCCAGGAGATTTCGCACCGTGCGCAGGACGATCAGTCCGTCGTCGGCGATCCATCGACGCTCCCACGCTCCCCAGAACGTGAGGACGGCAGCAAGCACCACCCCGCCGAGGAAAACTGCTCGGTTAGGGGTGGTGCTCGGTGCCGCGGTGTCGGCGACCTGGTCGGCTACTTCGGCCGGCTCAGACGATGTAGACAGCGACACCCACTACTCCGATCCACGCCACTGCGAGGAATTGCAGAACCCGGTCACCGAGCGCGATTTCCTCGGGCTCGCCGGCTTCGCCGCCGTCGACGTCCACGGCGTACCGCAGCACTGCGACGGTGAAGGGGACCATCGAAATGGCGTACCAGTTGGTGCCCTTGATGTCGTCCTGCTGGAAGGCCCACAGTCCGTAGCAGAGCACGAGTGCCGTCGCGGCCATCGTCCACACGAACCGCAGGTAGGTCATCGTGTAGCTCTCGAGCGACTTGCGGATCTTGGCGCCGGTACGTTCGGCCAGCTTCAGTTCTGCGTACCGCTTTCCGGCAGCCATGAAGAGCGAACCGAATGCCATCATCAGCAGGAACCACTGCGACAGTTCGATCTCGGCTGCGACGCCACCGGCTATGGCGCGCAACAGGAATCCGGACGACACGATGCAGATGTCGATGACGGCCTGGTGCTTCAAACCGAAGCAGTACGCAAGCTGGATGACGATGTACACGGACATCACCACGGCAAGTTGCCAGTTGGCGATGAACGAGAGAGCGATCGAACCGGTCAGCAGCACCACGGCCATGCCGTACGCGATGTTGACGGGCAGAACTCCGGCCGCGATGGGGCGGAAGCGCTTGGTGGGATGCGCTCGGTCTGCCTCGACGTCCATCGCGTCGTTGACGAGGTAGATGCCGGACGCCGCCATGCAGAACACGACAAATGCCAGCGCGACGGGCAAGAGCACGTCGGCTTCGGTGGCTGTGCCTGCCGCGATGGGCGCGGCGAGCACAAGAACGTTCTTGACCCACTGGCGTGGGCGGAGCGCCTTGACGATGCCGGCGGGCAGGGACTTAGGGGGTCCGCTGACCGTGGCCGCTTCCTCGCTCATTTCTCTCCATATTTCTGTTCGGCCTTATGCACCAGCGCCGCGGATGCGGCGCCCAGTGCCGCACCGGCAAGCACGTCGGTCGGGTAATGAACTCCCAGAACCAGGCGCGAAAGCATCATCGGGGGCACCAGCAACGCCGGTAAGGGTAGCCCGGTGAGTCGACCGATCAGGAATGCCGCCGCCGTCGTCGACGTGGCGTGCGAGGACGGGAAGCTCAGCTTGCTCGGCGTCGAGACGTTGACCTGCAACGACGGGTCGGACGGGCGTTTGCGCCGCACGACACGCTTGATCACGACCGACGCGGCGTGTGCCCCGAAGGCACCGACTGCAGCGCCAGCCCATTCGCGGCGACGCGGCTTGTCGACGGCAGCGCCGACGGCAGCGATCGCGATCCAGCCGAGGGAGTGCTCACCGAAGTACGACATTCCGCGAGCAACGGCGACGGCTCCAGGCACCTGCCCGACGGTCGACTGGATTCCGGCGAGGATCCTGACCTCGGGAGATACAGCCTCGGGAGATACAGCCTCAGGAGATACCGAAGACACGTTCCCACCTTTCCGTGCTGGTCAGTGAAGGAACGGCATCCTGGTACTGCTTCTTCAGTTCGGGGAACCTGGCGGCGAGTTCGCGGCGCAACCGGGTGGCTTCCTTGAGCAGTTCGAGTGCCTGCTTGGGGTTGCGCTTGCGGTAGACGACTCCGCGGCCGTCGGCGGTGGTGACGGTGACGCCGTCCACCTGCGAGAGCAGGAACCAGCGGGCGTCGATGGTCGGCACGTTGAGCTGGGGTCGCTCGAGGTGTTCGGCCTTGGCCGGCTTCACGTTGTGAACGGCGGCCCGAAGGACTCGGGTCACCTTCGCGACGGTGGTGAGCGGCAAGCTCACGTCTCCGACGTCGGCACCCGACGGCAGTGGCAGTTCCGTCGACGACGGCAGTACGACGGCGTCGGAGAATTCCTTGCGCTGGGCGTGTACCTCACCGAGTGCGGTCGGCAGCATGTTCGCGACGTGCTCGGGGCCGGCGAGGAAGTCGGCGATGGCCTTGTTCTGGATTGCGACGGTGGAGTACTCGAGGCACAGCAGGTGCTTGAGCGTTGCCTTCACCGTGTTGACCACGAGGCCGCGTCCGTTGCCCGGCATGTGCAGTGCGGCAACGACGAGACGGTTGCGGAGGTGGAAGTACGCCTGCCAGTCGATGGCGTCGTCCTTGTCGCTCCACGCCATGTGCCAGATCGCGGCACCCGGAAGTGTGACGGTCGGGTAGCCGGCTTTCTTTGCGCGCAAACCGTATTCGCAGTCGTCCCACTTGATGAAGAGCGGTAGTGGCTGCTTGATTTCTTCGGCGACCTGGCGCGGGATCATGCACATCCACCAGCCGTTGAAGTCGACGTCGATGCGGCGGTGCAGGAGCTTCGATTCGCGCAGCGGCTTCTTCGAGAAGTCGTGGTCGTATTCGACGTTCGGCGCTGCGGTCCACATGAAGATGCCGCGGTTGACCACTTCACCCATCACGTGGAGGTGGCTGCGTTCCTGCAGGTTGAGCATCTGGCCGCCCACCAGCATCGGCGATTTCGCGAACCTAGAGAAGGACAGGGCGCGCAGGATCGAGTCGGGTTCGATCTCGATGTCGTCGTCCATGAACAGGATGTGCTGGCACGACGTGTTCTTGAGTGCCTCGTACATGATTCGGCTGTATCCGCCGGAGCCGCCGAGGTTGCCCTGATCGTGAATGGTGAGCCGATCACCAAGCGCTGCAGCGGCTTCGGTGAATCCGGGTTCGTCGCGCACCTTGCGGGTGCCCTGATCCGGCATGATGACTGCCTTGATCACGTCGGACACCAGCGGATCGGATGCCAGCGCGGCAAGTGCCTTCACAGCGTCTGTCGGTCGGTTGAACGTCGGAATACCCACGGCGACAGTCGCTTCGCCGGGAGCCTCGACGGGGGCGTACCAGCCGCCACTCTCGACAACCACGGCCGAATCGGTGGTGATGTCGAACCAGATCCACCCACCGTCCTCGAACGGCGCCAATTCGACCTCGAACTCGAGACCGGCGTCGCCGTCGTGGAATTCCTTGCCCTCCACGTGAATTCGCGAGGAATCTGCCTTGGAACGGTAGATGTCGACGCGGCCGTGGCCGGACAGTTCCAGACGCAGGACCACCGATTTCAGGATGGACCAGCGTCGCCAGTAGCTGGCGGGGAAAGCGTTGAAGTAGGTGGCAAACGAGACCTCGGTCTCGGCGCCGAGTGCTACCGACGTGCGCGAAGTCGAGTGCGCCCGCCGGCTGTTGGACCAGGACTCTTCCAAGTAGAGCGTACGAACGTCGAGTGGTTCACCGGCGCGCGGCAGGATGATCCGCTGGAGAAGCGACTTACCGAGGTAACTCACCTCGTCCCCCACGTCGGCGTTTTCACCCTCGAGTAGATGACGTGCGTTCATTCGCTCTCCCCTGCCAATTCCGCACCCGATTCCAGATGCGGACGCAGGGTGTTCTCGAACATCGTCAGCGCACTGGCGATGGCCATGTGCATGTCGAGGTACTGGTAGGTGCCCAGGCGGCCACCGAACAGCACCTTGTTGTCAGCGGTTTCCGCCTTGGCGCGGCTGCGGTACGCGGCGAGCTTGGCGCGATCCTCCGGCGTGTTGATCGGGTAGTACGGCTCGTCGGTCGACTCGGCGAAGCGTGAGAACTCGCGCATGATGACGGTCTTGTCGGCCGGGTACTCGCGTTCCGGGTGGAAGTGGCGGAACTCGTGGATGCGGGTGAACGGGACGTCCGCGTCGTTGTAGTTCATGACCGGGGTGCCCTGGAAGTCGCCGACGGGCAGAACTTCGGTCTCGAAGTCGAGGGTCCGCCAGCCCAGCTCACCTTCGGAGTAGTCGAAGTAGCGGTCGAGCGGGCCGGTGTAGATGACGGGTGCGTCGGGGTTGGCGCTGCGCAGCTCGTCCCGGACGTCGAAGTAGTCGGTGTCGAGACGGACCTCGATCTTGGGGTCCGTGACCATGTTCTCGAGCCACGCGGTGTAGCCGCCGACGGGCAGGCCCTCGTACGTGTCGTTGAAGTAGCGGTTGTCGAAGTTGTAGCGGACCGGCAGGCGGCTGATGTTGGCCGCGGGCAGCTCCGTGGGATCGGTCTGCCACTGCTTGGCGGTGTAGTCACGCACAAAGGCTTCGTACAGAGGGCGGCCGATCAGCGAGATCGCCTTCTCCTCGAGGTTGGAGGCGTCCTTCGCGTCGATCTCGCTGGACTGTTCCGCGATGAGCGCGCGTGCCTCTTCCGGCGTGAAGTACCGGCCGAAGAACTGCGAGACGAGGCCAAGCCCCATGGGGAACTGGTACGCCTGGCCCTTGTGCAGCGCAAAGACGCGATGCTGGTAGTTCGTGAATTCCGTGAACTGGGTGACGTAGTCCCAGACCTTCTTGTTGGAAGTGTGGAACAGATGCGCTCCGTACTTGTGGATCTCGATGCCTGTCTCCGGCTCTGGCTCGGAGTAGGCATTGCCACCCAGGTGGTGACGGCGATCCAGAACCAGCACTCGCTTACCCAACTGGGTGGCGGCGCGCTCGGCGATGGTCAGCCCGAAGAATCCCGAACCGACGACGATGAGGTCGTACTGAGCAAGGGCGGTCTCTGAATTTGCAGCGGTCACGATGAACCAGGGTATCGGACCTGATCTACCGGGGGCGTATTAGCAGTCGTGATCACACCCGCTGTGGAACCGATACCCCGGTCCGATGCGTCCAAGCACGTGGGCTGCCCGGGTGGGCAGCGGGAGGTGGGGCCCGACATGACACGCATAGCCGGAGCGCTGATGCTGGCGACCGTTCTGATCTCGGTGGTGACCGGTTGTGGTCGCAGCGTCGAAGGGACTGCGCGGGCGCAGGCGGCAACGGCCACGCTCGAACAGTCCCCTACCAGCACCACACCGTCCCCCGAACCAGCAGTCGACGACGGTTTGTGCGACATTCCCGACGACGTCGCGACGGAGTTGAACGTCGACAAGTCCACCGCTGAGCGGTCGATGGAATCGGCTACCACGCTGCTGGACGACTGCGCGTGGCGTGGCCCGGATTTCGAGTTGCGAATCGCGAGCTACGACGTTGTTGCCGCCCCATTTGCAGCGCGTCTTGCGCAGGAAGTCTCAGCCGACAGCAAAGAAATCACCATCGGCACACATCAGGCATTTGTTCTCACCCAATCCGAGGAGGAGTTCGAACCCGGCTGCGTGATCGTCCTGGACATGATGGACAACAGCATGGTGGTCATCAGGGAAGACGACACCTACATCAGTCGCGCCAGCATGTGTTCTCGCGTCCGTTCTGCCGCCACCGCTATCGAAGACGCCCTGGAGTGAGATGGCCAGGACGTCCTCGAGAGCTGGCGTCTACAGACTCTTTGCGATGATTCCCTTCATCACTTCGTTGGCGCCGGCGTAGATCTTCTGCACGCGGGAGTCTTCGTACATGCGCGCGATCGGGTATTCGCGCATGTAGCCGTAGCCGCCGTAGAGCTGAACACAACGATCTACGACGGCACACTGCTGCTCGGTGAGCCAGTACTTGACCATCGCGGCGTCGGCGCCGTCGAGCTCACCGTTGAGGTGATCCTCGATGCAATTGTCGAGGAATACGCGGCAGGTGCGGGCGATGGTCTGACATTCAGCAAGTTCGAATGCTGTGTTCTGGAACTCGAAGAGGCTGTGTCCGAACGCTTGACGCGCCTTGGTGTACGCGACGGTCTCTTCGACGGCCCGCTCGATAGTGCCGATGGCCTGAGCGCCGATGATGAGACGCTCCTGCACCAACTGCGCCATCAGCTGACCGAAGCCGAGGCCTTCGGACTCGCCCAGGAGATTCGAGACGGGAACGCGGACGTCCGTGAACGAGAGCTCGGACGTGTCGGCTCCGTGCTGGCCGACCTTGTCGAGCACGCGGCCCACGGCAAAGCCTTCGCAGTCGCGCAGATCCACGATCAAGAGCGAGACACCCTTGGCGCCGGCCTTGGGGTCCGTCTTGACGGCGAGCACGATCATGTCGGCGCTGCCACCGTTGGTGATGAACGTCTTCGACCCGTTCACTACGTAGTGGTCACCGTCGCGGATCGCCGACGTCGTGATGGCCTTGAGGTCGGAACCTGTTCCCGGCTCGGTCATTCCGATGGCGCCGAGGATTTCGCCCGTCGCCATGCCCGGCAGCCACGCCTGCTTCTGCTCTTCGTTGCCGTACTCGAGCACGTAGTGCGCGACGATGCCGCTGTGGACGGAGTTACCAAGCGCGTAGTCGCCGCAGTACCCCTGCGCCTCGAAGACAGCGAGGTCGTGCGCGAAGGTTCCGCCGCCCCCGCCGTATTCCTCGGGAATGGAGCAGCACAGCAGGCCGAGCTTGCCGGCTTCGAGCCACACGGAACGGTCGACGCGATGCTGAGCGTCCCACTGCTCACGCTTGGCGATCAGCTCACGATCGAAAAATCCGCGGGCCAGTTCTGCGACTGCGGTGATCTCGTCGTCGTACCACGACGGCTTGCGCTTGGTTCCCATGATCAGACTCGCTTGAGCAGAGCTGCGAGGGCCTGGCCGCCGCCGATGCACATGGTGACGATGCCGAATTCGAGGTCGCGGCGGACCATGTCGCGAGCTGCGCGCAGAGTCAGGATCGCTCCGGTTGCGCCGACGGGGTGGCCGAGCGCGATGGCGCCGCCGTACGGGTTGGTCTTCTCCGGGTCGAGGCCGGCGTCGCGGATGACGGCGATGGCCTGCGAAGCAAATGCCTCGTTCACCTCGGCGGTGCCGATGTCGGACGGCTTCAAACCTGTTTGTGCAAAGAGCTTTTCGAGGGCGAGCACGGGAGCGTAGCCCATCAGGCCGGGCTCCATGGCTGCCGTCGTGACGGCTTCGAGGGTGACCAGACCGGTCAGGCCGCGCTTGGCTGCCTCGGTGCCCGTCGCGAGAACGAGGGCTGCGGCGCCGTCGTTGATGCCCGACGCGTTACCGGCGGTGACGGAGCCACCCTCTTCGAATGCGGGGCGCAGCTTCGCGAGGGTTTCCATCGTGGTGCCGGGCTTGGGGTGCTCGTCCTCGGTGATGGTGACGGAGCGACGGCCACCGGTTTCGACCGCGGTGATCTCCTCGGCGAAAGCGGCCTTTGCAGCGTCGGTAGCTGCGCGTCGCTGCGATTCGACGGCAAACTCGTCCTGCTGCTCGCGGCTGACGCCGTACTTACGGGCGACAGCTTCGGCGGTGCGGCCCATGTGGGCGTTGCTGAAGGGGTCGGTGAGCATCGCGACGGTGCCGTCGACGAGGCCGTGATCGCCCAACTTGAAGCCGGCGCGGGCGGAGAAATCGTAGAACGGCATGCGGGACATGCTCTCGTCGCCGCCGGCGAGCGTGATGGCGGCGGCGCCCCAGCGCATCTGCATTGCTGCCGACCAGATTGCCTGCAGACCGCTGCCACACAGGCGGTTGACGGTGTAGGCGGGAACGTTCTCGGGCAGTCCGGCTGCGATGCCGACGCGGCGCGCGTTGTAGGCGTCTGGACCGACCTGGCCGATGCAGCCCATGACAACCTCGTCGATGTCCTCGGGTGCAACGCCGGCGCGGGTCAGCGCGGCCTTGGCAGCCGTGGCGCCGAGCTCGTGGGCGGGGACGTCCTTGAAGACGCCACCGAAGCTACCGACCGGGGTGCGAGCCCCGTCGACGATGACGATCGGTTCGGGTGTGGTCATGATTGTCCCCATCTGCTGTGCGCACGGCGCTCGAAATTCTCGGTCCGTGGCCGATACTAGGACATCTAAGTATCGCGCAGATGGGGACGTAGGCGTCAGGCCTTTGTAGTGACTGCCGCTGTTGTCGTTTCCACCGTTGGGGTTACCTCTGCCGGGGCGGCCCCGGTCTTGTTGTCGTCCGTCTTGTCGTCGTTGCGGTAGCGGTAGAGCCCGATGCCCACGAGGATCGCCGCAAGACCCAGGGACACGAACATCTGGCTACGGGTCGAGTCGAGGACGACCATGCCGATGCAGAGCGCGATGATCGCGGCAATGGTGGCGTAGGTGAGGTACGGGAAGAGCCACATCTTCAGTTCCAGTTCCTGGCCCGACGCTTCGAGCTTGCGACGAGTTCGCAACTGGGACACGGAGATAACGAGCCACACGAAGAGCGCGATCGCACCGGAGGAGTTCACGAGGAACAGGAACACCTTGTCCGGGGACAGGTAGTTCATGCCAACCGTCAGGAATCCGACGATGGTCGAGACCAGCACGGCGCGCATCGGGACGCCGGTCTTCTCGATGCGGGAGAGCGACTTCGGGGCGTCGCCGCGTCCGGCGAGGGAGAAGATCATGCGGCTTGCGGTGTACAGACCGGAGTTCAGGCAGGACAGGACGGAGGTGAGAACAACGACGTCCATGATGTTGCCCGCGGCCGGGATGCCGTACGAGTCCATGACTGCGACGTACGGGCTGAGCGCGACAGACGCGCTGTCCCACGGCAGCAGGGTGACGACAACGGCGATCGAGCCGATGTAGAAGATGAGGATTCGCCACACGACGGATTTGACGGCTGCACGAACAGCTTCCAGCGGGTTGGCCGATTCACCGGCGGCAATGGTGGCGATTTCGGCTCCGAAGAACGAGAACACCACCACAAGGACTGCGGCGAGCATGGCTCCCGTGCCGTTGGGCAGGAATCCGCCGTGGCCGGTCAGGTTGGTCATGCCTGGCGCTTCGACGCCTGGCATCCATCCACAGATCGCGACGACACCCATGCCGAGGAACGCGATGATGGCAACAACTTTGATGGACGCGAACCAGAACTCGAACTCACCGAACGACTTGACCGAGATGATGTTGGTCAAGGTCAGCACGATCATCAGAATCAGTGCCCAGGTCCATTGCGGAACACCCGGTACCCATCGGTTCATGATGAGAGCGCCTGCGGTGGCTTCGATTCCGAGGACGATGATCCAGAACCACGCGTACAGCCAGCCGATGGAGAAGCCGGCCCAGCGGCCGATGGCCTTGTCTGCGTACGAGGAGAACGACCCGGTTTCCGGGGACGCTGCCGACATCTCACCGAGCATGCGCATCACGAGGATGACGACGACGCCGGCAAGTGCGTAGGAAATCAGGACGCCGGGGCCCGTTTCCTGGATCGCCACGCCGGAGCCGACAAACAGTCCGGCCCCGATGACGCCTGCGATCGCGATCATCGACAGGTGCCGCTTCTTCAGCGTGTGCTGAAGCGCGGGTTGGTCCGTACTGGACATCGAAACTCCTTGTGGGATTCTCCGGTGGGATTTTGGTGGCGCTTTTTGGCTAGCGCCAGTGTCGGACCTCGAACCCCCTCGCGACAGGCTCCACTTTGTACAAACGTGACCGCAGGCACTACATAGTGGCGCGAACAAGGTGCCAGACTGGACCCATGCCCATCACCCTGCGCCAGCTCTGCGCGACCGAACAGTTCGGCCTGCGAGTACTGGCCGGGCAAGATCAGCTCGACCGCACCCTGACCTGGGCACATGTCTCCGAACTGCCCGACCCGACGCCCTTCCTCGACGGCGGCGAATTACTCCTCATCACCGGGGTGTCACTACCCATGACGGCGGCGGGAACAACCCGATTCGTGCGGACCCTGGTGGGCGTCGGAATTGCCGGAATCGGTTTCGGAACCGGCCTCGGATACGAGGAAGTACCGCAGGCTCTCGTGGATGCGGCCACACGTTTCAACGTGCCTCTTCTCGACGTCCCGCTGCGAACGCCGTTCATCGCACTGACAAAAGCGGTGTCCCGGGCGCAGTCCGAGGACGATATGAAAGCCCTGCGCAACAACTATCAGAGCGTGCGACGGCTCCTCCAAGCCGCTGTGACGGTCAACGGGACCCGAGCAGTTGTGCGCCGGGTCGCGGAGTTGATCGGCGGATGGGCGGCACTGCTGGACTCGGCGGGCCACACCGTCGAGATATCGCACACCGCCGCAGCCGCGGGAATCGAGCGCACCGCCCCCGAGCGTGAGGCCCGCCCGATGGAGGTCAGCTTTGTCACGAGCGAGAACGAGGACGTCATCTCCCATCCCCTGACAACGTCGCGGGGAAAGCTGATGGGATACCTCGTCGCCGGCTGCCCCGGCGCCGTCGGGTCACTGAATCAGGGCATCGTGATCACCGCCGCTTCCCTTCTCACGTTGATGACGGCCCGCACCCGAGATGCGCAACTGACGATGAATCACTTACGCACGGTGGCGATGCATCAGCTCTTCGAGGGCCAGAATACGCTCGCGCGCAACATCTCCGGAGAGCTATGGGGCGGATTTCCGATTGAACCCTTTCAGGTCTTCCACGTCGCGGGCCCCGTCGGCCTACTCGAGAGCGTGTCCGTCTCATTGCTCGACGGCCTGAGTCGCGATCTGGCATTCGGCATCACCGACGGCGCGCTCATCGCCGTCGTCTCGGCCACGGACAGCGAACGAATCCTCGGTCGTATCAAAGGCATCGACGTAACCGTCGGAGTGTCGGACATGCTGTGGTGGGACGATCTCTCGCGGGCCAGAAGGCAGGCCGCGCAGGCAGCAGCCGAGGCCAGTGCCCGTAACCTGCCGTCGATGCGTTTTGCGGAACTCTCCGAAAGTGGATTGTCGGCATTTCTCGACCCTGATCGGTCGACGGCTTTTGCGGCGGCCCATCTTCGACCACTCCTCGAAGCAAAGGGTGGCAGCGACCTCTACCGGACCTTGGCCATGTGGCTGGCTCACAACGGAGTGGGAGACGCTGCGGCCACTGCACTGAACATTCACCGACATACGTTGCGCAGCAGGCTCGCTCGCATCGAGAGCCTGCTCCAACTCGATCTCAGCTCCCCTACCGAACGGGCCGAACTGTGGCTCGAATATCGACTGCTCGGCGACGCGCCCACCATCTGATCTCCGGGCCGTAAACGACCTGTCGGGCCTGCACCGGATTGCGGCGAGGCCCGACAGAATCGTTTTTGTGCGAGGTAAATATCGACCGATCTTCCCCTAGCTCATATCCGTCGGTATCCACTCGCGGAGCACGTTGGCATCAACTACCTGCGCACCCAAAATCTCGGTCCAGATGATGGTTCCATTTTCGAAGACGCGGAAGGTGCCTGCCTCGGAGGGCAATTGCATCTCCGGGCCGACCGGAGCGCCGAGGGTGCCGGTGGCGCCACCGAACTCTCGATACTTTGCCTCGATCTGCGTCTCGACAACCGTACCGGACGAATCAGTAATTTGCGAATTTAGTTCTGGCGCTACAGTTTCCGATACCGGACTCTCTACCACACCAGCGCCGTCACCGATAGTGAACCAGTCGGATTTCAGCCCCAATTTCATCCTCGCCTGCATTCCGGTGACACCGACGGTTGCCTTTGTTCCGACAACTTCGAGAGCCGTGACGCGGCCGCCGTCGACGCCGAGGCCGTTTCGGGAGAGAACTTTCAGCGACGTCAATTCGCCGACCCCGAAGGCCTCCGCGATCTCGCCGGCGGAAAACATCTGCGTCCAGTCATGATTGGGCGAGATGGTGTCACCTTCGTCTGCCACAGCCGGGAATGCTCCACCTGAGCTGTAACCGCCTGTAGACGAGGAGAATTCGGTTGCCACGATGTCACCGTCGCGTGAGAGAACTGCGCCGGTGGTACTGCGCACGGCCTCGGTGGTTCGTGGATCTTCCTTGCCCGCGCCGCCGTAGACCTGGCAGTCCTGCGTGTCGCACGTGTCGGCGTAAGAGCTGCGATGCTCGACTGCGGCATACGACCGCGCGGCGACGGCTTGAGCCCGCAGTGCTTCTGCCCCACCGGAATCGGCCCAATCGGCCTTCGCCTCTACCGGCACCACTCCGAGTAGGTAGTCCTCCATGTCGAGCAGGTTGACCGTCCGCGCCGCGCCGTTGTCGAGCACAACACCAAGTGCGCCGCGATACGGGGCGTTGTCGTCGCACATCGTCAAGAACTGGTCGGCGGGCCGGTCCGGGGACAGATCTACCGGATCCACCCACGGATGGTTTGTGACCGCTTCCCAGACGACACCGCCGCCGCAGCCGCTGGTGACGACAACGCTGGCGCCACCTCCGGGAAGTGCGGTCAGGTGGGCGGCTTCACCGGGCGCGGTGCGCTGCCCGTTCACGACCATGCCGGCGGCGGAGTACACGTCGAGTGTTTCGTCGTCGCGGGCCGTCAGCCGAACGCTCATCTGAGCGGGCGGCATGGAGTCGAGAACAGTGCCCCCGTAGTAGTGGCTGAGAATTCGCTCGCCGGACCAACCCTGGTTTTTGGCGTAGCCGTAAGCGCCCCATTGCCCCATTCCGCGGCCGTGGCCGTTGCCATGGCCGGAGAGAGTGAATTGGGTGTCGGCGGACACGACGGGCATAACCGACGGCTCGTCCTGGTAAAGAGTTCCGATACCTCCGACGGCAATTCCGAGCGCCAGAGCGGGAATCAATCCCAGCACGGAGATACGCATCACGGAACGGCGTCGACCGGGTCCACTCACCAGGAAACGGCGTCTAACAGGCTTTTTACCTGCGGTTCCGCTTCGCTCGCTCTTCGCCATCAACGCTCTCCTCATCGCCACCGGACTCACGGGGTTGCGAAGTCGGTTCTCCGCACGTGGTCCAGTCCACAACGATTTGGCTAAAGTCTCACCCTAAGGTTGAGCGTTATGGACTCTTGTGACTAGTGTGGCAAGAGTGCCTGGACTTAGCAACACCAGTCACACGAGTCACATCCGCATCACGAGTTGCAGACATATGCGACCGAAAGATGGAGTTGATCCGCGCAACATGGCCTCCGACCTGCTCGGATCCGGTTCCGGCCGATTCTGTTCGAGGCCGTTACCGGCCCTGAAATTCGCTCGTAAGTAACTACAACCGAGGAGTCATCCCTTGCCACACCGTCGACCGAAGCCCTCATTCGTACTTGGGGCCGTAGCCGCACTGGCTGTCGCAAGTCCTTTTGCGGTATACGGCCTCACCAACGACACGCCTGACGTCCGCTCGGCAAACGAGACGTCGTCCGTGGCGGTGCCCACCCAGATCTCGCAGGTTCTGCTCGCGTCGGTTCCCGACATCGTCATTCCGCTCAAGGAACTGACGGGGCTCGATCTGCCCGACATCAACCTCGGCGATCTCAAGGCACTGATCCCCACCGACATCGCGCTGCCTCCCGGAATCACGATTCCGACGGAGCTTCTGCCGGCACCGGCTGATCCGGCTGCGCCGACGGAAACGCCTGTTCAGGATGAGGAATTCCCCGGCGCTGTGGTTAAGCAACTCACTCGCGACGCCCCGTTCAGCATGGTCGCGTTGACCTCGGACACCGTCGACTCGGCGCAGTCCAAGATCCGCGCGCTGTCCGAGGACGGCATCTGGGGCCCGTGGTTCTCCCCCGATGCCATCGACGCCGAACAGGCGACGAATACTCTCTCCGCCACCGAGCCCCTCTACGTCGGGCTCACCAAGGCCATCCAGATTCTGACGCCGCGGGACACACCGGCAGTTGATGCAGCACCCGCGCCCGCCTCATCGGCACCGGCAGAGGTTGCGCCCACCACTGAGGCCGCCCCCGCTCCCGAAGGCGAACTCGGTTACACCCCGGCATCGGTGTCGAAGCCGCTTCGCCAGGTCGAGACCACCGCTGACGAGGTCACGGCCGTCCTTATCGATCCGGGCACCAGCCCGTCGGACGACAATCTGCAGGCAGTAGCCGCACCGTTCTCCACCGGCGGTCCCGCAGTGATCACTCGCTCGCAGTGGGGTGCGGACGAAGGCCTGCGTTGCGACGGCCCGACGTACGACGACGGCCTCGGCGGTGCCACCGTGCACCACACCGCGGGTGTCAACAACTACACGAAGGCCGAGTCGGCTGGGATCGTCCGTTCGATCTACGCCTACCACGCACAGACCCTGGGCTGGTGCGACGTCGGATACAACGTGCTCGTCGACAAGTACGGTCAGATCTTCGAAGGCCGCGCAGGCGGTCTGGACAAGCCCGTCCAGGGTGCACATGCCGGTGGTTTCAACGAGAACACCGTCGGTATCGCGATGATGGGTGACTACTCCACCGTTCAGCCGTCGTCGGCGATGCTGAATTCGGTTGGTCAGTTCCTCGGATGGCGGCTCAAGTTGGCCGGTCTCAATCCGATGGGCCGCACCACGATGTACTCCGAAGGCACGCCGTACACGCCGTACCCGCAGGGTGCTGCAGTCGATTTGCCGATCATCTTCGCTCACCGTGACGTCGGAAGCACCGCCTGCCCGGGCGATGCCGCGTACGCCCGCATGGGTGAAATCCGCCAGATCGCAGCCAATGCGGCTAGCGGAGTAACGGCGCCGGCCAACCCCGTCACGCCTCCCGTGCAGAAGCCCAACACTCCGGCTGACACCGTTGCCGGCGGCACCGGGTCTTCCGTGACGGACCTGGTCAACCAGGTTCTGAAGTTGACGGACGATTCACCGCTCGCGCAGAAGTGGATCGCCGAAGGTGGCGACCTCGGCCGTCTCGGTGAGGCGATCACCGGGGAACTGCAGGCCAAGTTCGGCAATCTGGGAGCGTTGTTCCAGAACGGCGCTATCTACACCTCCCCCAACGGGGGCGTGTACACCGTGGTCGGTGAGATCTTCAAGGCATGGCAGAGCTACGGATCGGATCTGGGGTCGCTCGGACTCCCCATCTCGGACGAGTACTCGATTCCGGACGGATTCCGTAGCGACTTCGAGAACGGCGCCCTGATCTTCAATCAGATCACCGGTGTAGTCACACAGATTCTCAATGCCGTGGGATAACTCCTGTGGGAAGTCCTCGAGCGCTGGTGGGTTTTACGACCACCAGCGCTCGAGGACTTTTGCGACCCCGTGCTGTGAATTGGTCTCGGTAACCTCGTCTGCTGCGGCTTTTGCCTCGGGGTGAGCGTTGCCCATCGCCACTCCCAGATCTGCCATCGCGAGCATCGGAATGTCGTTGGGCATGTCGCCGAATGCCACCAGTCCGGACAGGTCGAACCCGAACTGATTCGCCGCAGCCACCAGGCCCGACGCCTTCGTGATGCCGGGAGCCGAGAGTTCGATCAGCCCGTTCTCCGTGGAGTACGTCATGTCTGCCAGCGACCCGACATGCGGGGCCAGGGCGTCGTACATTGCGGTGCTCGTCATTCCGGGCCGACGGATCAGCAGTTTCACGGCGGGCACCGCCAGAACATCGTCCTCGGACATCTCCGTGTTGTCGGGGTTGAGCCACGCGTGTTCGTAATCCGGGGAGCTGACAAATTGTGGGGTAGCCGCGTCGTGGGCGCTCTCCCCCACTCGTTCCGCTGCCAGGCCGGCGCCGGGAAGCACGCTGAGCGCCAGTCCGGAGAGTTCGATCAGAGCCTCCACCGACAAGGTTGCGGCGCTGAGCACGCGGTCTGCGTAACTGTCGTAGACAACAGCGCCGTTGGCGCAGACGGCCAAAGGTGCGTATCCCAAGCTTTCGACGACCGGAGAAATCCAGCGCGGCGGGCGCCCCGTTGCCAGCAGGAAAGGTGTTCCTGATTCCACGACGGCATGAATCACCTCGCGGGTGCGAGCACTGACCAACTCGTCCTCGTTGATCAAGGTGCCGTCGACATCTGTCGCGACAAGTGTTGGACGGGCTGGGTTGGTCGGGCGCTCTGGGCTCACCCCGCCATTGTGCCTGTGAGGTACGACGGTCTCGCTCCGAGGATGCGCCCGCCAGGATCGATGCATCGGTAGCGATCACCAACCAGGCGGGGGAGGATGCCAAACGGGCGGAATCCAGCAGCACGCAAAGCAGTCGGGCACAAGATCGCTCGCGCATCATTGACTGCAGCGAAATCCACTGCCGCGAGTGTGGGCAAGCTATCGAAAGCGGCGGCACGTCGTGGGATTCAATCGTCGAGAATCGCAGATAGCCCATATCCGTTCATACGCAGGACCCATCGCAGCGGCGTGACGATCAATAAAGGAAACGACAAAGAGTCGGGCCGTCGGTTGCTTGTTTCGGTTTCGGCCTGCCCCCAAGTCCCCGGTTGGGTGTCAACGACCGATTGTGTGTTGCCTGAGCTCGAGCGGAGCGGGAACAGAAATCTCGGGCATCCACATGAGGGAAATCGCTGTGCCCGGTTGGGGGGAAACCCAAGCCGACGGGTCGGCCATTCCTGGGAGCGTTAGGTGGCTAAGGTGACGAACCCGGTGACCTAACGCTTCCAGGAGTTCAAGCTCCGGACAGTCAGAAAAGTCGACGTGATGTGTTTGTCATTGCCCGCGCCTGGCGACCCGGAGCGGGAACGTTTCGATCGGTTCATAGTCCGTGGTCCTGGCGAACGGGACTGCCATTTCTGGACAGGCTCAATCTCGGATGACGGCTACGGCAGAAAACGGGCGAAATTGCATTCGATGACTCATAAAGCCGATGACTTATCGTCGACAGCTTCGGGCACTGCCTAAAGTTGGCTAAATCCTGTTTCCTGGTCAATCGGGTCAGGGAGATTCGTCTGTGTGAAGTCCATTTGTTGCACCGCGTCGATCAGGTCTTCAACTCCGCTGGTATCGACTTCCACCCCAGTAGGTTCGGGGAGCTGACGGGGCACAATCGCCGCATCATCGGGATGGTGCAAGATGTGTCGACGCGCATTTCGTACGGACGCGTCGTTGAACATACGCGCGAAGCTCGCTGACGGCGGCTGCTGAATATCAAATTCACCTGCCGCAACCCTGTCGAAAGAAATATTGGCATCAATGACGGGGTCCGTGCTGGCCATGAGCAGACCGACGTGTCTCGACAGCGGAAGCGTGATTCCCCAAGCCGTCATCAGACCAACTCCCTCGTAAGATTCCCGATGCGGATCCGGTATCAGGCTCACAGGTGTGTCACAGGTAAAGATGGATTTGCGCGCAAATCGAATCAATGTCCAAGGACGTCCCTGAAAGTACTTGACACTCTTGGGAAGATAATCTGCTAGCTGACTCATGTGAGCCAATGCGGGCACCTTGCTCGGAACAGCGTCTGGCTTGACCGCGTATTGCCATATCCGTTCGACCTCGTCGTCCCTGAGATCTACGAATCCGAATCGATCGTTCGCGAACTGGCGGATGTTTTCACGCCCGGCTGTAGCGATTTCCAGTCGGGTCATCGCAGTGTTCAGCTGCCCGAGGTGGTTGCGTTGGCTAGGACCCCGCAGGTGCTGCAACGCGGCGAATACCGCGATGGCCCTGCGACCATCGGGTTCCAGCGGCCACACGTTCTTGTCCAGCACCTTGGCGAAAACCTTGGCTGTCGTGTCCTCAATTTTTCCGAACTCCCGCTCGAAAAAGTCCTCCGGTGCATCCAGCCCCTCCACGTTGTAGAAGTTCCTCGCGACAGTTGTGCTCTTCGTCGATCGGGTAACACGGATAGCACCCGGCAGTTCAACGACACCAATCTGCTTTTGAGTGTCGGCGAATCTGTTCAAGTAGAACCGCGGCACTGTGTGGTGATTCCGGATGATGTTGGACATCGGGAGATCGTAAGAGATTGGTCCGACACAGCACCGAAGCCCTGACCTCGCAGGCTCACTGGTGGCAGCTTCATCTCGCCCGAAAGGGTTGCCCAACGATGCAGCAATGCAGCATCGCTTTGGGACGTGTCTATCGATTCCGGCCACCCTCAATGTACTAACTTGCACTAACTTCTACGCCACACAGCTCGTTCACCTTCGGGCAGCATCAGCGGGTAAGCCAGTTGGCCGTTGGTAGCCTCTCCAATGTAGGTGAGCCATCGGCTAATAAACTCGTCGGCCTGTTCGTCGCTGACGCGGATGAGCTTCCTGGCTACCTGAACGGTGTGAATCACCGGACTAAACGCCATTTGAGCATCTCCATCAAGGGGAATGAGTGCGTAAGGTTCAAGACGCGGCCTCTGTCCTCTAATTCGATGAAAAGCGGTCTCGTACCAGTCGTATGATTCCTTTTCTTCTGCATCACAGAACCACAGGCTGTGCTGGCGCCCATTTCAATTCATATTGTCTTTTACCTGCTCGATAGTCATTGAAAATGATGCAACTACATCGAACGGCATTGACGGTATTTCATCAATCGACTGTATGGGGGATATTATGAGTATAGCGGGACAGTGCCTCCAGGACGATTGCGAGTTGCTCAGTCTCGTCGAGGGCGCCGTCCGAGGGGTACGCAGCGTTGTCTTTGTGGCCTTGAAAGCGGGATCTGGCAGGAACCGGAGCCTCGCATATGCAGGAAAACCGAGAGGACCCTTCGTGGCCAGTTGAGACCACCGCATATCCTGCCCGACCAACCAATCGGCAGCGACTACATCAGTACACGCGCTCAGGCTCATCCGCTCATTATCTCTGCGCAACCCTTCATCCGTTCAGATAGGAGCACCACGACACACGCCCAGCCGAGCGGTTTCTGATTGCTCACGAGCCTGGCAACCGATTCGCGCTCAGATCATTTCTGCGGAGTTGGGTGTGCGTTTTGACCATCGTGATACCGGACGATCTCAAGCACGCTCTTGTGTGCGATCACCTGGGACAATTACAGCGCTGTCCGTCCATTTCGCTGTCCGTTGAAAAAATCCGGTATTGCATAGTTTCTCGTGGACGATCGGTGTGCAGCACATCGTGAACGGCGAAAATCCGAATGGAATGAAGACCGGCTTTACGCGCGCGTGAGTACAGCCGCCCAGGATTGGTCGATCCACGTTGCATTTCTAGCCAAGGATAAGGGGGCGGCGATCACGCCAGTCCAAGGCTCAACAATGAGATCAACACGGTCCGGTGACTACGACGTCTCTGCGCGGCCAAACTCGACTGCCCTTCTCGTCCTGTGCAGATGTCAAAAGAAGCAGTCAAAAAGTTGGCGAGCCAAATGCGGCACAGTGTCGATTAACGGAATAGTCTTACGACCCAACCGATTCGATGGGCAATATGTTCTTCGGCAACTCGGGCTGATGGCCGAATTAGAGTCGGACCTTATCCGGAGTGACCGCGCCGGGTGAAATCGAAGTGCGGACGTAACGGATCCGTGGGTGTTCGCTCAGTGCGTCCGCTTCGCCCGCTCCGCCACATCCATCGCAGCAGCTTCCTCTGAGGTAGGCGCCCCTCCCCCGAGCCGACGCGGGACCCAGTACGCACCCGACTCATGCGCAAACCCATCCTGAACGTGACGCAAGATGGCGTCCATCTCGATTCTCAGGATTTCGGTGAGCGCGTCCGCCGGTTCTACCGGATCAATTGGCGCACCAACCTCTACGGAGATGGGAAAGTGATTGCGGCCCAGGTTCTTCGGGCCACCTTTTGTTACCAACCGCTGCGCGCCCCAGACGATCACGGGAATGATCGGCACATTCGCTTCGATTGCCATCCGCGCTGCACCGGACTTGAATTCCTTGATCTCGAAGCTCCGGCTGATTGTCGCCTCCGGATACACGCCCACCAATTCGCCACGACGCAACGCGTCGACGCCGACCTGGAAGGCTTCGGCGCCCGCCGAGCGATCCACTTCGATGACGCCACAGCCGCGCATGAGGAACGCGAGAACCTTGTTGTTCGCTAATTCGGTTTTGGCCATCACCCGAAGCTTCCGCTTCGACTCGCGCACGGCAAGGGCCGCATGGATGAAGTCCAGGTAGCTCGTGTGGTTGATCGCAATAACGGCTCCGCCGGTACGCGGAACATTCTCGGTACCGGTTCGGGTGACCGCCAGACCCTGCAGACGGCAGAGAACACGCGCGGTGGTCTCGACTGCCGTGTACACGGGTTCGGCGGTCACGGGCTCAGCCTTCCGACTTGCGGGCCTCGCGTGCTTTTGCCTTGGCCTCAGCTTCTTCGGCATCCATCTTGTCTGCCTGTTCGAGGGTGGGCGCACTTCCACCCAATCGTGCGGGTACCCAGTACTCACCTGCGGGGTGCTGGTAACCCTTCTGAGCTTCGAGCAGCAGTTCCTGCATCGTCGTGCGCAGTTTGGCCGTCAGCTCACTGGCCGGTTCGAAAGGCTGGATGGGCTCGCCGACGGCAATGGAGATCGGAGTATTGGTGCGGCCCAACCGCTTCGGGTAGCCCTTGGTCCACACTCGCTGTGCACCCCAGATCGCGACGGGGACGATGGGAACACCGGCCTCGATGGCCATGCGGGCAGCACCGGACTTGAATTCCTTGATCTCGAAGCTCCGACTGATCGTGGCTTCCGGATATACGCCGACCAGTTCACCGCGCTTGAGGAAATCGACGGCCGCCTTGTAGGAATCAGCGCCGGCACCACGATCGACGGGGATGTGCTTGAGGGCTCGCATGATGGGCCCGGAAATCTTGTTGTCGAAAACTTCCTTCTTGGCCATGAACCGGATGTACCGCTTCGGGGTGCGCGCCGGAAGACCCGCGTAGGTGAAGTCCATATATCCGGTGTGGTTGATCGCGATCACCGCACCACCGGTTGCGGGGATATTCCGATCGCCCTGAACCGAGAACTTCAGGCCTTCGAACGCGAAGACGGTACGGGCGATGCCGATGACTGTTCTGTATACGGGGTCCACAGGTTCCCAGCCTAGCGGTGAACCCGTGATCTGACCCACCGCGTGGGCGCGTGTTTCCGGTGGTGACGTCGGGTTATCCGCGATGCCCAGGGGTTGCCTGATCGAACCCGCTGCGCGGAGGGCCTACCCTGGTACCGTCGCTCAGCACATTTTCAGGAGGCATACCAGTGCAGGTCACCAGCGTCGGTCACGCCGGATTCCACATTCAGACGGCCGCAGGCTCGATCCTGTGCGATCCGTGGGTCAACCCCGCGTATTTTGCGTCGTGGTTCCCGTTCCCGGATAACTCGGAGTTGGATTGGGACGCCATCGGTAATTGCGATTACCTGTACGTCTCGCACCTTCACAAGGATCATTTCGATCCCGAGAACCTGAGCAAGCATGTCAACAAGGACGCCACGGTCCTGCTGCCGGACTACCCGGTCCCGGACCTCAAGCGTGAGCTCGAGAAGCTCGGTTTCCACAAGTTCTTCGAAACCGAGGATTCCGTCAAGCACACCGTCTCGGGCCCCAAGGGTGACCTCGAGATCATGATCATTGCCCTGCGCGCCCCGGCCGACGGCCCGATCGGCGACTCCGGCATCGTGATTTCCGACGGCGAGACCACCTGCTTCAACATGAACGACGCGCGTCCCGTCGACATGGATGTTCTCGGCGAGCAGTTCGGCAAGATCGACATCCATCTTCTGCAGTACTCGGGCGCCATCTGGTACCCGATGGTGTACGACATCCCGAAGGGCACCAAGCGCAACTTCGGCAAGCAGAAGCGTCAGCGCGGCATGGATCGCTGCCGTAGCTACATCGAGCAGGTCGACGCTACCTGGGTCGTCCCGTCGGCCGGCCCGCCGGTTTTCCTCGACGACGCTCTGCGCGACCTCAACGACGATCACGAGGACGAAGGAAACATCTTCCCCGATCAGATCGTGTTCCTCGAGCAGATGCGCATCCACGGCAATAACGGTGGCCTGCTGATGATCCCCGGCTCCGTCGTGGATATTCACGGCAGTGAAGCTGTTCTGTCCCATCCGATTCCGGATGCCGAGGTCGACAAGATCTTCTCGAACAAAGCCGAGTACATCGAGAACATGGCCCAGAAGATGGCTCCCGTCCTCGCTGCCGAAAAGGCATCGTGGGCACCGGCCGAGGGTGAACCGCTCCTCGAGGCGATCAAGGCGAAGTTCGAGCCCATCATGGCCCAGTCGGACGTCATCTGCGACGGCATCGGCTACCCCGTCGGACTTGTCATGGGCGACGAGACCTTAGTCCTCGACTTCCCGAAGCGCCTCGTCCGCGAGCCCATCGACGGTGAAGGCAAGTACCGCTACGGATTCCGCATCGCACCCGAGCTGGTTCGCACCGTCCTGCGCGACGACGAACCTGACTGGGTCAACACCATCTTCCTCTCCACCCGCTTCCAGGCGTGGCGAGTGGGCGGGTACAACGAGTTCCTTTACACGTTCTTCAAGTGCCTCACCGACGAGCGCATCACCTACGCCGACGGCTGGTTCTCCGAAGCCCACGACGACACCGCGTCAATTGAGCTGGGCGGTTACGAGATTCAGCGTCGTTGCCCGCACCTGAAGGCCGACCTCACCAAATTCGGTGTGGTGGAAGGCAACAAGCTCACATGCAACCTGCACGGCTGGCAGTGGGATCTCGAAACCGGCGCCTGCAAGACGTCCAAGGGACACGAGTTGCGCACCCGCAAGCTCTAGTCTCGACATAGCCAAACGTGGGGCTGCAGGTCGTCAGACCTGCAGCCCCACTTCATGTTACGGGTGAAGGATGTTCACTTCGGCTCTAGGAGCCGAAGATGTTACCCAGCGAACCCGATCCACCGGTTTCCGTCTCCGCTTCGGTGACGTTGATCGTCGACCCGGCAGATTCCGACGCCTTCATCCCGAGACCACCGCTGAACACCGCAGTGATCGAATGCCTACCCGCACTAGCGAAGGTGTGATCAAGTACAGCAACACCGTTGACCACGTCCACCGCTGCGCCCAACGGCACATTGCCTTCGAAGAACTGCACTGTGCCGACGCTGTCCAGCGGAGACACATTGGCCTTCAACTGAACACTCTTACCCACAACACCTGATGCCGGAACATTCAGCGTTGTCGTCGTATCCACATCAGTCGACGCTTCAACAGTCACATTGACAGTCTCCGCGTTCGACGTCGAGCCGGCCAACGTACCGGAACCGCTGTACACCGCAGTCACCGTAACCGTGCCGACGGCGTTGAACGTGTGTGCCAACGTCGCAGACCCGTTGACTACAGGAACCGAACCAACCCCGACACCGTCAACCTTGAAGGTGACCGTGCCGCCTGACGGAGCCGGATCACCTGAAGGCTGACCGGCAATCGCAGCGGAAAGATCCAGTTCCACACCGACCTTCGCTTCGCCGGCAACACTGAGCACCGTTGTCGAAGTCGTGTCGACCACCACTGAATCAGACACCGTCACCGTCGACGGACCCGCACTCGACGCCACAAAACCCACACCCGAGAAATCAGCCGTCACCGAC
>NZ_JAWLRZ010000001.1:624166-900225 GCF_033142425.1 Rhodococcus sp. IEGM 1366 | reverse complement strand
TGCACACCAGCAGCAGCAAACGTGTGCGACAGCGTCGCAACACCATTCGACACCGAAGCAGTACCAACCTCGACACCACCAACCTTGAACGACACCGAACCCACAGCGGAAGCCGGAGCAACGGTCGCGGTCAAATCAACAGCATCACCTGTCGTCGCGGCAGCCGGAACATTTAGCACCAGAGACGTTTCCACATCAACCGGAACCGGATCAGAGACCGTCACCGACGACGGACCCGCACTCGACGCCACAAAACCAGCACCCGAGAAATCAGCCGTCACCGACTGCACACCAGCAGCAGCAAACGTGTGCGACAGCGTCGCAACACCATTCGACACCGAAGCAGTACCAACCTCGACACCGCCAACCTTGAACGACACCGAACCCACAGCGGAAGCCGGAGTAACCGTCGCCGTCAAATCAACTGCATCACCCGTCGTCGCGGCAGCCGGAACCGTCAAACCCAACGTCGTATCAACATCAACCGGAACCGGATCAGAGACCGTCACCGACGACGGACCCGCACTCGACGCCACAAAACCCACACCCGAGAAATCAGCCGTCACCGACTGCACACCAGCAGAAGCAAACGTGTGCGACAGAGTCGCAACACCATTCGACACCGAAGCAGTACCAACCTCGACACCGCCAACCTTGAACGACACCGAACCCACAGCGCTTGCCGGAGCAACCGTCGCCGTCAAATCAACAGCAACACCCGTCGTCGCCGAAGCCGGAACCGACAAACCCAACGTCGTATCAACATCAACCGGGACCGGATCAGACACTGTCACGGTCTTCGCAGCAGCAACCGAATCTTTGAAACCCGCACCTGCAGTGAAGTTCGCCGTAATCGAATGCGCACCAGCAGAAGCGAATGCGTTATTCATCGTCGCAACACCACCGACAACAGTCACCGCCGAACCGATATCGACACCGTTGTCCTGAAACTGCACCGTACCCACAGCATTCGCCGGAGCAACCGTCGCCGTCAAATCAACAGCAACACCCGTCGTCGCAACAGACGGAACCGTCAAACCAAGCGTCGAATCAACATCAGGCGGAGCCGAGACGGTCGCAGTGACCGGAGCTGAGATCGGACCGACACCAACAGCATTCGCCGCAACGGCAGTCACGGTCAGGGTGCCGACCTCGCTGGTGACGATGTCACAGCTGAAAGCGCCGGCGGCACCAGCCGTAACCTTGCACGTCTTGTCACCCGCGATGACAGTGACCTCCGAATTGGCCTCAGCAGTCCCGGAAACCGTCACAGTGCCACCGACAACAACAGATGTCGGGTTCACGGTGACTGCGGTCGGCGCTGCCGGTGCGGTCGGCGCAGCTGCCACAGTTCCGGTCTGCGCTGTCGAGGTCGATACTGCGTTGGTGGCGTCGCTGAGGTACTTCGCGGTGATCGAGTACGGCTTGCCGGCGTCCGCGCCGGACGGGGTCCACGCGTAGGTAGCGGTGCCGTTGGCGATCGTGCCGGTACCAAGGGGGTTGCCGTTGTTGAAGAAGGCGACGTCGCCGGTGGCACCTGTTGTGACGGTGGCCGTCAGAGTCGAGGCCCGATCGGCCTGCGGTGCAGGCGCTACGGCGAGGGTGGTCTGCGTCGCAGCCTTTGCAACGGTGATCGACGGACCCGTATTGGCGGTTTCAGAACCCGTACCCTGGTTCGCGCTGATGCCGGCGCCCGTTATCAGGGCTACGTCGCGGGCACAGTTCTGGCCGACGGTGTACTTGACCGTGTAGTCGATGTTCCGATCGACGGCGCTGCGGATCCACGATCCCGTCATGCTCACAGATGTGGAGGTCGTATTCGTGCCGACGCCCTTACCGGCGACTTTTGACGAATCCACGACGTAGGTGAGGCAGTCCGGGTGAATGTCCTTGAAGGCACTGATGGTCGGAGCGATACCACCGTTCCACCGGATGTTGTTCGTGACGGTGATTGTCTCGCCGGGGACGGGCGTACCGTTGCTGATCGTTCGGTTGAATGTCCAACTGCCGGACGTCGTCGATGTGCTCACGGGCGCAGCGGACGCTGTCATGACGCCGAACGACGTCGCGAAGCCCACCGCCATCGCTGCGGTGCTGACGCCGGCTAACAACCGACGTAACTTCTTGTCTTTCATGTGCTTCGAGCCCTCTCTTGCGATGAGCTGACTGGACGGAACAAC
The DNA here is from genome assembly GCF_033142425.1 of Rhodococcus sp. IEGM 1366. Taxonomy (NCBI): domain Bacteria; kingdom Bacillati; phylum Actinomycetota; class Actinomycetes; order Mycobacteriales; family Nocardiaceae; genus Rhodococcus; species Rhodococcus sp. IEGM 1366. The sequence goes on along the minus strand of NZ_JAWLRZ010000001.1, from coordinate 898,045 downwards.
CGCCGCAGCCAGTGCCACAGCAGCAGTTGAGCTGAATCCGAATCTGCTTTGCGCAGCAGAAGGGAAGCCCACCCAGCGAGCCGACATTTTGGTTAGGAACTGTTGATCAAAAGTTGAATCACAGAGTAGCTAGAAAACTGCTACCTGTATCAGTTTTGGTAAGACGGACGTCCAATAAGGAGCAAAATGTTGCTGGCCACCGTCTTGGGTGAGCTAAGGAGGCCGAAATAGACAAGAGCGGAGCTGCAGATCATCAGACCTTCAGCCCCGCTCTGCGCGAAACAACTACCCCCAAGCCGAACACACCTGGTCGGGCAGAAAAGCAGCCGAGGCCGCGACAAAATCGTCGCGGCCTCGGCTTTTCAGCTAGGAAGAAGTCAGCGCAACACATCCGTGCCGACAAACGGAACCAGTGCTGCCGGGACGCGAACGGTGCCGTCGGCCTGCTGGTGGTTTTCGAGGATCGACACGATCCAGCGCGTCGTAGCCAGGGTGCCGTTGAGGGTGGCAGCTGTCTGCGGCTTGCCGTTCTCGTCGCGGTACCGAACGCTCAACCGTCGCGCCTGGAACGTGGTGCAGTTGGACGTCGACGTCAGTTCGCGGTACGCCTGCTGCGTCGGAACCCATGCCTCGCAGTCGAACTTACGGGCAGCGGAAGAACCGAGGTCTCCGCCGGCAACGTCGATGACGCGGTACGGAATCTCCATGGCGTCCAACATGTCCCGCTCCCAACGCAGGAGACGCTGATGCTCGGCGTCGGCGTCCTCCGGTCGGCAGTATGTGAACATTTCGACCTTGTCGAACTGGTGGACGCGGATGATGCCGCGGGTGTCCTTGCCGTAGCTGCCCGCTTCACGGCGGAAGCACGAGGACCAACCGGCGTAACGCTTCGGGCCTTCGTTCAGCTCGAGAATTTCACCCGAGTGGTAACCGGCCATCGGGACCTCGGAGGTGCCGACAAGGTAGAGGTCGTCTTCCTCGAGGTGGTAGATCTCGTCGGAGTGAGCGCCGAGGAAGCCGGTACCGGCCATGATCTCCGGGCGCACGAGCACCGGCGGAATCATCATCGTGAAGCCGTTGGAAATAGCCTTCTGCGCCGCGAGCTGCAGCAGACCGAGCTGGAGCATCGCGCCGTACCCGGTCATGAAGTAGAAACGCGAACCCGAGACCTTCGCGCCGCGCTCCATGTCGATGAGGTTGAGCGATTCACCGAGCTCGAGGTGATCCTTCGGCTCGAAGTCGAACGACGGAATGTCGCCGACAGTCTCGAGAACGATGTAGTCGTCTTCGCCGCCGGCGGGAGCGCCCTCCTGCACGACGTTGGAGATCGCGCGGTGCGCGGCGTCGAGCGCGGCCTGCGCCTCGTGCTGCGCGGCTTCGGCTTCCTTGACCTTGGCCGCAAGTTCCTTGGACCCCGCGAGCAGTGCGGGACGCTCCTCCGGAGATGCCTGACCGACCTTCTTGCCGAACGCCTTCTGCTCGGCGCGGAGGTTGTCTCCGGTCAGCACAGCGGCGCGTCGGGACGCGTCGGCTTCGAGCAGAGCGTCGACCAGTCCGGGATCTTCTCCACGGGTGCGCTGCGACTCGCGGACGATTTCGGGATTCTCGCGGAGGAACTTGAGGTCAATCACGACTAGGAACTTTACCCACTCACCCCAGGTCGCCAACGGTCACGTCCGCGGCCGCTCCGGGAGACGCTCAGGATTCGAGGAGGGAAAGATAGTCCTCGCGTCCGAACATCCGGGCCGCGTCGATAGCGCTCGGATGCCCGCCGCGCGGGTCGGCTCCCCCGCTCACCAGTGCTTTTACGACGGCGTCCTCACCCTTGAAGACGGCACCGGCAAGGGGTGTCTGGTTCTTGTCGTTGGCCCGATTGACGTCGGCGCCACGCTCGATCAGAGCAACGACGGCATCAACGTGGCCGTGATATGCGGCCAACATCACCAGCGTGTCGCCGCTGCTGTTGGTCAGATCCACCGGAATCCCGGCGTCGATGTACGACGCCAGAGACGCCGCGTCGCCGGTCCGCGCCATGTCGAAGAGGCGCCCGGCAAGTTCGACGGCTTCGGGTTCGAGCCCGGATTCTTCGGTCATAGTCCATAAAATACCTGCTTCGGACGTAAACGTTTTGCCGTGAAGGTTCGGTACGGCATGGAAAACAGGCATGATGGGATCGATGCCTGAAGACAAGATCGAGAAGCCGTCCGATCCGGCGGGCCCGACGGGCGCGTCGGGGAAGAAAACCGTCTCAGCGCACCGCACCAGACGCGTTCTGGCTGCTGTTGCGGTGGGCGCGGTTGTTGCCGCCATTGCGACAATCGCGATTTCCGGCGGCCTGAACAGTGGCGACAAGCCAGCTGCCACTGTCGGCGGAATCGGCTCTCAGGCCACCAACAAGTCCGCCGAGGAAAACGCCTTCACGTCGGCCGGCGCAGGCGATTGCCTGAACTGGACGCCTGCGACGGCATCCGGTGGTGATCGCACCGACATGTCCATCGTCTCGTGCGACACCGAGCATCGATTCGAAGTTGCCGGCCCGCTCGACTTGTCGGTGTTCCCGGGCGCGGAGTTCGGCCCCGGATCGCGATACCCGGGCGCGCTGCGGTTCGCAGAACTGCGCGACGAGCACTGCACTCCGATCGTGAACTCGTACCTCGGCTCGCGGTTCGACCCGAAGGGCAAGTTCAGCGTCGGGCTGATGTTCCCGAGTGAATCGTCCTGGACGTCCGGCGACCGTTCGCTGCGCTGTGGTCTGCAGTTCTCGACCACAACCGGTGAACTTCTGCCATTCATCGGCAGGGTTGCCGATCAGGATCAGTCGAATGTCTGGGACGTCGGAACCTGCATCGGCATCAACCAGAATCTCCCGACCGACCCCGTGGATTGCGCGAACCCCCACGCATACGAGGTCATCTCGGTGATCGACCTGGGCACCCAGTTTCCCGCAGGCATGCCGTCGGTCGAGGATCAGGACGCCTATCTCGAAGGAGTCTGCACGCAGGCTGCCAACGAGTACCTGGGTTCAGCCGACGCCTTGCGCGACAAGACACTGACCCTGTTCTGGGACAACATCGCCCTCGAGAGCTGGTTGGCCGGCAGCCGACGCGTCAACTGCTCCGTCGGCACGGAAGTCGCCACCGGCGGGTTCGCGGCCATCACCGGCAGCGCCAAAGGCGAAATCCTGATCAACGGCGCGGCTCCGGTCCCGCCGCCTTCAGCACCGGAAGGTCGGTCAGTGCCGACACCGTTGCCCGGCGCGTCCCCGCCGTCGTAAGCCATGACGGTAACCATGAACGACGACCGGTTCGAAGACCTGGTCGGCGAGGCACTCGATCTCATTCCGCCGGAATTGGCAAAGGCCATCGACAACGTTGTTGTCCTGGTCGAACCTCGTGACCCCGAGGAACCGGGACTTCTCGGGCTGTACCAGGGCATTGCCCTCACCGAGCGCGATTCTCAGTACGGCGGATACCTGCCGGACACGGTGACCATCTACCGCGACGCGATCCTCGACATCTGCGAGTCCGAAGAAGAGGTCGTGCACGAGGTTGCGGTCACGGTCATCCACGAGATCGCCCACTACTTCGGAATCGAAGAGGACCGCTTGCACGAACTCGGGTGGGGTTGAGAAACCAGTCCGATTTCGAGGGAACCGACAGCTCCCGGCGCGCATCAAAGTAGGTGCGGGGAGTTTGACGTTCGGCGTCTGTAGGGCGACGGATGATGATCCTCGCCCATCATTCGCACTGGTCACCTAGGAGTTCGGCACATGCACGTCGATCCTCACGCACTGATTACCGCTGCCCTCGAACTCGAAGCCGGGGCCGCACGGCTGCGCGGAGTCGTCGCGTCCACAAGACCCGCCCGGCAAGTCCTGCCGTCCGGCTCCGACGAAGTGTCCACCAGCGCCGCGAACAGTTTCAATGCGACGTCCGAAAGCTTGGCATCGTCGGCCGACCGCGCTGTTGCCGAACTCGAAGACGCGGCTGCCGCACTGCGCCGCTACGCCGCCGCCTATGAATTCGAGGACAACCGGACGCAGGCGGATCTGGCTTCGGCTCCACTCTGATTCTCGTCCGCAGACACGTCACTACTTCGCACATTTCCACTTCTGGGGGGAAGAACAATGGTCGGCATCACCGGCGTCATCTGGTATCCACGCGGCGCAGCGCCCAATTCGGCTGCGTTGATCGCCGGCGCGGGCCCGGTGCCACTCAGCGTCGCGGGCGGAGCCTGGACGGCAGTATCCGCCGGACTCGGAGACACTGCGTCGACGGTCAGCCGAGTAATGGCAAATCTACGAATCGGCTGGACGGGCGACGCCGCCGATGCCGCTCTCGCGAAGTTCAAGCCGTTCGAGGAGTGGGCAGCACGGTCTTCCATGCTCGCCCAGAAGACCGGCGGCAAAGCGCAGGTTCAGTCAGCGACGTACACCGTCGCGGCTATCGCCATGCCGTCGTTACCGGAAATCGCTGCCGTCGAAACAGCCAAGCTAGCCGCGTACACCCTCGGCGGTGCCCTCACCGGATCGGCTGCGGTGGCCGAACTGGCTGCAGAGCAGCTCAAGCTCCGGGCAGCGGCGGCCATGGAAACCTACGATTCCGCTACGGCTCCCCTCGCCGTACGGGACGAGTTCGAGCCGCCGCCGTCCATCACCATGTCCGATGTTGCCGGCCAGGGCTCTCAGCAGAATGTCAGCGTCGCCGAACAGACCGTCAACGCATTTGTTGACCCGGTTCGCACTGCTGCGGCGGCAATCACGTCGGTGCTCTCCAACCCTGCTGTCACTGCGGCCGCTTCCCAGCTCGGTACCGTACTCGCCGGATCCAACGCCGCCACCACTGCAGCAACAGCAGCCGCAACCACGGCTACCGCGGCGGCTGGTGCCGTGTCGGCGGCGGTCGGTGCGGGCGGTGGGTTAGCCGGTGGGCTGGGCGCGGGTGCAACATCATTCCTGAGTTCACCGTTGACCGCCCTGACCGGCGGTAACAGCACTGGGCGGCATGCGACAGCCACCACCGCAGCGTCTGCCACAACACCCGTCGGCGCATATTCGACCAGCGCAGGGCTTTCGGTCAGTTCTGCCGACCAGATCACGCCCCGCGCGGCGTCCGGGACAGTAGTCAATGCTGTCGGCACCGAAAGTGTGCGCTCCGACGCCGTCCGCACCGATGCCGTCCGCGCTACGCCGAGTTCCGGAACGGGCCCCGTCGCCAGTGGTCGGCATGCCGCGGCAGATGACGACGATACCGAATTCCACGACACCCCCGACTACCTCAAGCACTTCGAACATTTTGCCGATGGGCGTACCGTCATCACCTCGGTGATCGGTGCCGCCGATCTGGAATCGCGCCTGTGAGCACCCTTGATCTCGGAATAGCTACCGACACCGACGTTTTCCCCTCCGTCGATCTGACGTCGGCGGAGATCGAGTACGCCCGCGAGCGCCTTGGCCTCGACGTGCTCCCGGTGGTACTCGGCGGCACAGCACTTTGGGATTCGGTAGCCGAATACGATGCGGCAATGCGCAGTGCAGCAACATCTTTGGCTGCGCGAGATCTTCTCCTGGGCGGCGAGATCCATCACGGCATTGCTGCGACACTGCGCACCCTGACGCGCCCCGCGTGGGAACTTGCACTGCGCAGCCACAACCAGGGAACACTGACCCGGGTGTGCGTTGCCGCCGACGAATCACTGTGCGTGGAAGCATCTTTCAACGAAGCAACCAGAATCTACACACTTCACAAAGTCGCGAATCCGGCAGATGTGGTGGTGCGCGTACTCGGCCCGTCGAACGCCTTGCAGGTTGCCGTGATCAACGCACCCACCGACATGCTGAGCGCCGCACTGAACGCCGGACCCGACACAGACACCGTCGCCGACGCTCTGACCCAAGCCGGGGTACCACCCGTCGAGGCCGGCCAGCTCGGCAGTGCGATTGTCACCTGCACGTCCTTCACGGAAATTGTTGCCGTCCCGCGGGGCGTCGGCATCGAGAATCTCCCCGCCGGAGTGGTGTCGGTCTTCAATACCGCGCATGGCCGCGTTGTCGCGTCGTCAAGCACGTCGGCCGACGGTACGCAGTGGAGCTCGATCAGTTCCGGAACACCCCAACGGCTCCGACAGGCGGTGAATTCGCTGGTAGAACTGCTGTCCGAATCGCCTGGTGCCGTCTCCCGGTAACCTAGGGCGATCCCCTAGACGCCCGGAGCCTTCACCCAGCATGCCTTTGACCACCCCCACCACCACCGTCGAGTCACCGCACAAACCGAGAACACGGCAGTACCGCGAAGACCTCAACGGGCTTCGGGGACTCGCGATCGCCTTGGTGGTGGTCTTCCATGTGTGGTTCGGCAAGGTATCCGGCGGGGTCGACGTCTTCCTGGTTCTGTCCGGCTACTTCTTTGTCGGTTCGCTGGTTCGCCGCGCCGAGGCCGGTGGCTCGCTCAATCCCCTACCGGCGTTCAAACGGGTATTCGTCAGATTGTTCCCCCCGATCGCGGCGGTGACGTTCCTGACCGCGGCGGCGGCCTTGGTGCTGTTGCCTCGAACCCGATGGGCCGGCCTCGCCGACGAGCTGACAGCCGTTCTCGGCTTCTTCCAGAATTGGCAGCTTGCGCTTACGTCGAGCGACTATCTGGCGGCCGACGGTTCGGTGTCTCCGCTCCAACACTTGTGGTCGATGGCCGTGCAGGGTCAGTTCTATCTCGTGGCCATCGCAGTGGTGCTGGTGGTCGCGTCGTGCGTATCACGCACTCGCCCAGAGCTTCTGCGGCCAACACTGACGCTGGTATTCGGCGCGTTTGCGATCACGTCGTTTACCTACGCCGCAGTGATGTCCGGCCACGATCAAGCCTGGAACTACTACGATTCCGCGGCCCGCCTGTGGGAGCCGTCGGTGGGCGCACTCGCGGCGTTGATGCTGACACGCTGGAATATCACGCGGGTCGGGGCCTGGCCGCTTGCGCTGAAAACAGTTCTCGGCATCGCCGGACTGGCGTCGATTCTGCTGTGTGGGTTCTTCCTCGACGGCGCCGAGCAATTCCCGGGACCGTGGACCCTGGTTCCCACGCTCGCGGCCATCGCACTGATAGTCAGCGGCGAGGGAAACAAGACTTGGACCGCACAGGTTCTCGCGCACCCCGTTCTCTCGCAGCTGGGTTCATTCGCCTTTGCGCTGTACCTGGTCCACTGGCCGATCCTGGTGTTCGCTCTCCTTGTCACCGGGCGCCCGGAAGCCGGATTTGTGGGCGGGACGTTGATCATCGCCGCATCGCTCGCGGTGGCCTACGGCTTGCGGATGGCGGTCGAGGTACCGATCGAGCGCGATGCTCCGGCACGGAGGCCGATCCTGCTGGCCTCCGTCGTCGGTGCGGCGGTCATCGTCACCGGAATGTTCGGTTGGCAGGCCTACGTGGGAAGTCAGAGCACGGGTCAGCGCGCAGCCGATACTCTCGACATCCCAACGCACCCGGGCGCCTTGACGTTGACCGACGGCGTCTCGATCCCGGAAGCGTCGATGGTTCCGTCCATTTTCGACGCACCACTGGATCTTCCGATAACCACACTCGACGGCTGTATCTCGGATTTCCAGCAGATCGACATCTTGACCTGCACGTACGGTGACGTGAACGCAGACCGCGCGATCGCCCTCGCCGGGGGATCCCACTCCGAGCACTGGATCACCGCGCTCGACGAACTGGGCCGCAGCAATGGTTTTCGGGTCGACACGTATCTGAAGATGGGTTGTCCGCTGGTCGCGGGAGAGAGCCCCGCCGTCAGCGACGTACCGGATTGCGCGCCGTGGTCGAGCGCGGTCATCGACCGACTTGCCGCCACCACACCCGATTTCGTGTTCACGACCGCCAGCCGGCCCAGTCCGGACGGTCCCGGCGACGTGACGCCCGAAGCCTACGTCGAGGTGTGGCACGAACTGGAGCAGAGCGGCGTTCAGGTTCTCGCGATCCGCGATACTCCATGGCTGCACCACGACGGCGTTCCGTATCGCGCCATCGACTGCCTGGCGACTGCTACCTCAGCGGATCATTGCGCGTTGCCGCGGGCAGACATGCTCAGCGACATCAACCCGGCGTGGGACGCAATTACGGAACTCTCCAACGTGCAGCTACTGGATCTGAGCGACGGTGTCTGCGGCCCCGACCTGTGCCGCGTGACGGAGGGAAATGTGTTGGTGTACCACGATTCCCACCATCTCACGGCAAGCTACGTCCGAACCTTGACGCCGGAACTCGGCCGTCAGCTGGGTTCAGCGACAACTTGGTGGTGAGCTGGAGCGTCAGCCCATCACGTCGTCGGCACCCGGAATGAGCCGGTGCTCGAACGGTGGGTTCACGGGCCCCCAGCGCAGGCACTCCCAACCGCCGTCGGCTCGCGGCAGGAGTTCGACGCTTTCGGTGTTCGCAAGGTGATTGTTCGCCGCGAACAGTCCCGGGATGCCCGCGAGCTGAGCTGCGACCAGCCTGATGGCGGCGCCGTGGCTCACGACAACGATATCGCCGGCCCCCGGTGATCCTTCGAGGAACTCCTCGCGCAGTGAGTTGACCACGGGGATATACCGTTCCAAGACGTCGTAACCGGTTTCGCCACCGGGTATCCGCATACCGAGGTTGCCGGTGTGCCAGTGATGGAAGGTTTCGACAAACAGACGGTGCGCGTCTTCGTCGGTGCGATCTTCCAGGTCACCTGCTTGTACTTCATGCAACCCGTCTCGCACGTCCAGTGAGACCCCGGCGGCCTGTTCGACGAATCCCGCTGTCTGCCTTGCACGCAACGCCAAGGACGACACCAAGGCGAGTGGCGGCGCGGCGGCCAGACCCTTGCCCAGAACTTCGGCCTGCGCCAGCCCTTCCGGGGTGAGTTTGGCTCCGGGCAACGCTGTGTCGAGCCGCTTGGCTACGTTGGCTTCGGTCTGGCCGTGCCGAACGAGAATGAGCCTGCCGGTCATCGTTCTCCCTCTCCACGCATGAGGTCTTCGATCCACGCGATCGCTGTTTCATCCGAAGGAGGCTGTGGCCCTGTTGAATTCGCGGTCGCCCACGACCCCAGGAAGCGAACTCCGGATTTTCGGTACAACGCGCGCATCGCTTCGGCCACCAGGGAGTCCTCGACGTGTCCGACACAGTCGACGAAGAATCGGTAAGTTCCGAGCTCCGTGCGCATCGGACGCGATTCGATTCGCGTCAAATCAATTCCACGAGCGGCAAATTCGGAGAGAGCCTGGACCAGCGATCCGGGAGCGTTGTCGAGGTGGAGCACCAAGGCGGTGCGGTCTGCGCCGGTTCTGGCCGGTACCGGCGCAGGCTTGGTGACCAGCACGAAGCGCGTCACGGCGCCGCCGACGTCGGCGACATTGTCTGCAAGGCTTGACAATCCGAGCATCTGGCCGGCCAAGGCCGTGGACACACCGGCGTCGACGGTTCCCGCCTGCACGTCCAGCGCGGCACCGGCATTGGACGAGGAGATCACAACTTCCGCGTTCGGGAGATTGGCCGCGATCCATCCCCGCACTTGGGCGCTCGCGTGCGGGTAGGCACCGATGGTGCGCACCTGATCCGCACTGATGCCGTCGCGAACGAGGATGGAAAAGCTCACCTCGATCTCGGTCTCGGCCACGATCTGCAGCGGCGAACCCAAGGCGAGTGAGTCCAGCGTCGGCGCGACACCGCCTTCCACCGAGTTCTCGAACGGCACCACGGCGCCGTCGACAACGCCGTCACGAACCAGGTCGAGCGTCGAGGGTGGGCTACCGGCAGGCACCCGTTCGACCAGCTCGTCGAATGCGCCCTCTGCCTCGAACTGGGCGAGCGCTATCTCCGTGAAGGTTCCCGACGGACCGAAATACGCGATTTTTGGCACGCCTCAAAGGTTACGCAACGATCAGCTCAAACCTGCCGAACGTAGTGCCGTTTCCACCGAAGTCGGGTCGGATACTTCGATCGTGAGGAGAACCTCGCGCAACGCGGACTGGGCTTCGGGGATGAGCGCAGCCAGTTTTGCCGGCTGCGGGTCGAGAATGGCAGCGCGGGCGTCGTCGCCGCGCAGGGCCGCCATGGTTCCGCACAGCAATCCGATCACCTCGTCCGCGTCGGCCGCTCGGGCGACAAAACCCACCGATTCGTGGGCAAGCACGGCCAGAAAATCGGCGATTTCGGCAGGTGAGTGCTCTGAATCGAGGCCGGGAATGCGTCCTCCTTCACAGAGCAACGCAGCAGATTCGGCCGGAGACAGAACCTCGTCGCCGCCGACGACGTACACCGCGAGTGGGGCGGGCACGCGAAGTGCGATGGCGTCGTCGATCTGTTCGGTTGTGCACTCCAGATCAAAGCGCACCGCTTCGTACGACGCACCGGCATCCGCTCGCAACCGCGCGGGGTCGATATCGAGGAGAACTACGACGCGTCCAGCGGATTCGGCTCCGAGCAGCGCCGATGCGGGAACAACTCGGGGTTCGCCAGGGGCGCCGAGGAGGAGTCCGTCGAGCAGTCCGCGGGAACTTTTCGGGGGCAACCCGAGGGAAAGAGGTATGGCCACCGCTCCACCGTAGTGGCGGGTGTGGTCGGGGATTTCAGGCGAGTTGCGCAAAAGTCTTGCGATTCACACCACAGCAGCTTAGGTTAGGGTTACCTCATCAGCCGGTGAGGTAACCGGAAACACCCACCGAGGGGGCAGCATGGCTACGAAAACGAGCACCGGTCCATCCACCGCCGAACGAGTACGTAGCGCCTGCGCCCGAGCCCAGGATGCGGTTCTCGCGATCGAAGGCAGCGAACCGACCGTCACATCGGTGCACCACCTGCGATCCAACGGCGACATCGTTGTGGCCGTCCCCTCCGGCTCGGCTGCAACAGCACTTGCCTGGAGCGCCGGAAACGGCGGCCTACCTGCAGTGCTGGAGCTCACCGATCACGCGCCGCTGGCCCTGCGCGAACCTGTCCGCTCACTCGTCTGGCTGCGCGGCACACTGCACGCGGTGCCGGACTACGAATCGCGGGTACTGGCCGACGACGTCGCCGCCGAACACCCGCACCCCGCACTCCTCGACCTCGGTCACACCTCGGTACTACTCCGGTTGAGCCTCGCGTCGGCCGTTGTCGCAGACTCGTCCGGAGCCGAACCCGTCGCCGTGGAAGACCTGCTCGCCGCTCACCCCGATCCGTTCTGCGAAATGGAAACGGCGTGGTTGCAGCACCTCGACGAAGATCACAGCGACCTTGTGGACATGCTCACACGCAAACTGCCCTCATACCTGCGCACCGGACGGGTACGCCCCCTCGGAATCGACCGGTACGGACTGCGTCTGCGCATCGAGGACCACGCAGGCGACCGGGACGTCTGGATGCCGTTTGCCAACCCCGTCGACGACGCCATCTCGCTGTCCCGCGCAATCCGCATCCTTGTCGGCTGCCCGTTCCTCAACGGCCTGCGCCCCGGCGGTTCACATGTCACAGGCGGCGCCGCCAACGGATAGCGTTGCGCGGGTGAATGCCCGCCAAACCGTCCGCTCGTGGTTGAACCCACCCGCTCCCGCCGGACCTGCTCTCGATGCGTCCGAACGTCGCGGTGTGCGGATCGAGATCACGATCGTCCTGCTGGTCACCTTCGGCCTCAGTGGCCTTTCCGGCGTCTTGTCGCTCCTCGAATCCCTCGCGACGCCCGTCGCATTGTCCGATCAGACGGTGGCGCTCAATCCGTCGCAGGCAGCGATCGACTGGATCGACCTCGCTCGTCAATTGCTGAGTGTGACAAGACTGTTCGCGTGGGCTGCACTCGGCCTGTACCTGCTCTGGCGGGCGGGTATCGGCCCGACCGCGGCCGGCCTTCCTCCCAAACCGAAGCTACGACGCGACATCGCGCCCGGCTTTGGCCTTGCCGCCTTGATCGGCCTTCCCGGACTGCTGTTCTATCTCGCGGCGCAGGCGTTGAACATCAATCTCACCGTCCAGGCGAGTGCCCTCGACGATCACTGGTGGCGCGTCCCGATTCTGATTCTCTCGGCGATCGCGAACTCGAGTGCCGAAGAAGTTCTTGTTGTCGCGTATCTGATCAGCAGGCTGCGCCTGCTCGGGTGGGGCGAGAACTCGTCGTTGCTCGCGTCGTCGCTGCTGCGGGGCAGCTATCACCTGTACCAAGGTTTCGGTGGTGGTGTCGGCAACGTCGTCATGGGTCTGATCTTCGGTCGGTACTGGCAGCGAACGGGACGCCTGTGGCCGTTGATCATCGCCCACGCGCTCATCGACATGGTGGCGTTCATCGGTTACGCCCTGCTTCGCGATCATGTGGGTTGGTTGCCGTGACCGGTACCGTGAACTGGTGACCGGCGACTCTCCCTATCCTCAGCGCCCGCCGCGACCGGGTCCTCCACCTCAGGGTCCGCCGCCGCGGCGTCAGCCGCCGCGGCCGCCCGAGGGTCAGCGCCCGCCCGAGGGAACTCAGGTCATTCGCCGTGACGGCCGGCCACCCCAGAACCAGCCACCCCAGAACCGGGCGTGGTCGCAGACCCCACCGCCCCAAAACCGCAACAACTGGGCCCCGCCGCAGCAACCACAGCCGTACCGGGACCCCCAGCAGAACCGGCAGCCACCGCAGGATCGGCAAGCGCAGCAATACCGTCAAGCTCCCCCGCCACCTCCGCGGAGGACGCCGCCGAATCAGCCACCCCGCCAGCCACCGCCGCGTCAGCAGCCGCCGTCGGCGCCTCGTCGACGCAAGAATTGGGGCAAGCGCATCGGCATCACGTTGCTGGTCCTGCTTCTCGCGTTTGTCGGCGCGATTTTCTACGTCGACAATTCACTGAATCGGATCGACGCGCTTCCCGACTACGCCGGCCGCGTCGCGGATACACCTGGCACGAACTGGTTGATCGTGGGTTCGGACAGCCGCGACGGTCTGACTCCGGAGCAGGAGCAGGCGCTCGCGACCGGTGGCGATACCGGACCCAAGCGCACGGACACGATCATGCTGGTCCATGTGCCCAAGAGTGGGAAGACCACGATGGTCAGCATTCCGCGTGACTCGTATGTTCCGATTCCGGGTGAGGGTTCCGACAAGATCAATGCCGCATTCGCGTGGGGCGGAGCGCCGTTGCTGGTGCAGACCGTCGAGGAAGCAACGGGTTTGCGAATCGACCACTACGCGGAAATCGGATTCAGCGGTTTTGCGGGAATCGTCGATGCTGTCGGCGGGGTCAACGTGTGCCTGGATTCTCCGATCGACGATCCCCTTGCCGGTATCAACTTGCCTGCCGGGTGTCAGGACCTGACAGGCTCGGAGGCGCTCGGATTTGTGCGTACCCGCGCAACGGCGATGGCCGATCTCGATCGCATGAACAATCAGCGCAAGTTCATGTCGGCTCTGCTGTCGAAGGCCACCAGTCCTACGACGTTCCTCAATCCGTTCCGGTTGTGGTCCCTTGCCACCGACACGGCAAAGTCGCTTCAGGTCGACAACGGTGATCACATCTGGAATCTGGCGTCACTCGCGTGGGCTTTGCGCGGCGGCATGACAACTACAACGGTTCCCGTCGGCGGATTCGATTACGTCGACGGCTCGGGTGACGTTCTGCTGTGGGACAAGACCAAGGCATCACAATTCTTCGACGCGCTCGCCAATGATCAGCAGATTCCTGCGGAATTGGTCACACCCGGCTGAGCAACGTAGATCCCGGACGGCGGCCTGCACGCAGTAACCTGGAGACATGACACAGGCGAAGAACTCGAGCGAATTCACCCTTCTTCTGCGTGAGCAGATCCGGAACGAGTTCACGGCGTCTCAGCAGTACGTCGCGGTGGCCGTGTACTTCGATTCGCATGATCTTCCGCAAATGGCGACGCGTTTCTACAACCAGGCGAGCGAAGAACGCTCCCACGCCATGATGATGATCCAGTACTTGCTGGACAACGATCTCGACGTCGAGATTCCCGGAGTCGACGAGGTTGTCACGAAGTTCGAAAATGTGCGCGGACCTGTGGAATTGGCGCTCGAGCAGGAGCACACCGTCACGGCGCAGATCACGCGTCTGGCTCGCACTGCTCGTGACACCGGAGACTATCTGGGTGAGCAGTTCATGCAGTGGTTCCTCAAGGAACAGGTTGAGGAAGTCGCGAGTATGACCACGTTGTTGTCGATCGTGGATCGGGCAGGAAACAATTTTTTCCACTTGGAAAACTTTGTGGCGCGCGAGATGAACAATCCGCCCGCAGCCGATGCCACTGCTCCGAAAATTGCGGGTGCCGGGGCTTGAATAATTAGGTTTCCATTAGTTTGGAAACGCTTACCACAATAAGGCTGCACTGGGATGACAGTGCCCCTGACCTGCACTATCTTGGGGTTCATGACTTCTGGTGACACACACATGACTAAATTCCATGCGCTCCTCCGAGACCAGATTCGCAACGAATTCAACGCCTCGCACCAGTACACGGCAACTGCTGTTTATTTCGACTACGCCGATCTTCCGCAGCTTGCCAAGCACTTCTACAAGCAGGCCGTTGAAGAGCGCAATCACGCGATGATGATCGTCCAGTACTTCCTCGATCGCAGCATCAACGTCGAACTCACGGGTGTCGACGGCGCCAAGTCCGACTTCAAGGATGTCCGGGAAGCCATTGCGCTTGCACTCACCCAGGAGAAGTCGGTCACCGAGCAGATCGTTCAGCTTGCGAGCACCGCTCGTGAGGAAGGCGACTACTTGGGTGAGCAGTTCATGCAGTGGTTCCTCAAGGAGCAGGTCGAGGAAGTTGCGAGCATGACAACACTTCTCACCATCGCGGATCGTGCGGGCGCCAACCTGTTCGACATCGAGGATTTCGTGTCTCGTGAAATGAGCGTCGTTGGCGATTCTTCGGGAGCACCCGCAGTTGCCGGTGGAGCCGTCTAACGCCGCAACTCACTGCCGGCCAGCAGAATCGAGCTGATCAGCTCGGGTGAGTCGGTCATCGGGACATGCCCTACCCCAGGCAAAACTATGAGTTTTGCTTGCGGGAAGGGCTTTTTCACGCGCTGGGCCTGATAGACCGGCAGGATCAGGTCGCGTCGGCCCCACGCAACTGTCACGGGCACAGCCGGATTCACGATCGGCGGCAGCACAAAATCGAGTTCCATCCCTAGATCGACAAGCTCATTCGAGATAAGTGAACGGCAGTCGGCCAGGGCCGCGGAGTAGTCGACGTGACTCGGATGCGCAAAGAACGCGGCAAGCGCCGGATAGCGAATCAGCTTGTACTGCAGCGCGCGGGGCAATCCGTCGCCGAAAAGTTTGGCCGTGCTTCGGAGTGCCTGAAACGTGCCTATCGCGCGCACCTGATCCAGATGATTGACAAAAAATCCGGCCGGCGAGAGCGCCGTTGCCGAAGCAACGTCGCCGCGTGCCGCGAGGCACAGTGAGATCCACCCGCCGAGAGAATTACCGGCGACGTGGGCGCGCTCGCCCGGCGGCGTCACCTCTGTGATGAATTCACTGACGTCGTCGATCAACTGGCCCATGACATCAGTGCCGAGTTCGGGCAGCGCAGAATCCCCGTGGCCGGGGAGATCAACCGTGACGACGCGCCGATACGGCGTCAACTGATCCAAAAGCGAATCCCACGCCTGGCGCCGATGGACAATGCCATGGACGAGCACAAGCGTGGGACCGCTACCGGAGATGTCGTGCGCCAAGGTCATCCGTAGAACTTTATACGTGACCCCGCGTAACGTCTATAGAAGCGCTATCAGCGCAGCGTGACCTGACGTCCACGCAGTCCGTCGCGCGAACGCAGTTCGGCCGACGTCAGAGGTGCGTCGACGGCCAGGGCCTGCGCCAGGCGATCGCCGAACTCGACGGTTGCCGCAACCCACTCGTTTGCGTGCTTCTCGGGGTCCAGGTCGAAGACCGGAACCAGCAGTCCGTGGGTGCGGAAGGATCCCGCGTAACGCGAACCCTCACCCAGGTTCAGTCCGCCGGCAGCGTGGACGCGAGCCAGTGCAAGCATCAGATCGTCTTCGCTTTCGGGGCGAACCCAACGCAGGTGCGCCTTCTCGCCGGCGTCTACCCACCAGGCTGCGACGAGGCCGTCACCTTCGAGGCGAGCCGACGGCATGATTGCCGCGTTGGCCTGCTCAACGGTGGCCTTGACCTGGGCATCCGTTTCGGTACCTTCGGGGATCCACCAGTTGAAGTCCTGGTAGACGGTGATGTCGAGCAGTGCGGCGGGATCGACGACCGCGGTAACGGCCGGGGTGTCCTCGGCCGGATCGGCAGCGGGGAGCGCGTCGCCGGGGGCTGCGTCGGCAACCCACGTCACGGATGCGGCGAGGTCTGCGCCCAGATCTGCGGAGTGAGCCTGAACCTGAACACCGACAAATCCGGTTGCCGTCTCACCCTCGTTGCGGACGAGAGCGGCAACAGCGCCGGGAAGAACCGTCGCGACGGTGACGGGACGATCCGAGCCGATGACGGGCAGCGGAGCCGTGGCCGAAGGAACGAATTCGCGCATGGCAACCAGGTCGCACTCTGCCGCGAGGCCTTCGAACGGGCGGTTGACCGCGCCTGATGCGGCGTCACGCTCTGCTTGGCGGGCTGCGAGCTTCGCTGCGCGCCCACTGTCTACCTTCGGTCCACTGTTTCTCTTGCTCTTCTTAGCCACGAGGGCAAAACTACACGGCATCACCCGCGATCAGGCACTGCGTCCCGCACGATCAAGCACTGCGTCCCGCACGATCAAGCACTGCCCAGCCATTGCTTCGTGCGTCCGGGATGGTTTGTGGCCACCCAACTGACCCCGAGCTCACGGCACAGGTCCACATCCGCCTTGTCGTCGACGGTCCAGCAGTAGGTAGCGCGTCCGGCCGCAGCGGCGCGGTCCACAAGATCGGGATGCTCTCGCAGCGCCTTGACGGACGGGCCGATCGCGGTCGCACCAACAGCCGTCGACGCTCCGCCGCCGAGATACCGCGACGCATCCCCGAGAAGGACCGTCGGCAGAAGAGGGGCTGCTCGGCGCACACGCCACACCGCGCTGGCCGAGAAGGACATCACGACGGCCCGGGAATGATCCGCGGACGGCGGCGACGCTATGCCGAAGCGGTGCAGTTCGGCGAGGAGTTTCGCTTCGACCAGTCCGCCGTACCGCACGGGGTGTTTGGTTTCGATGAACAGTTTCACCGGACGCGAGAAATCCAGCGCCAAGGTGATGAGTTCGGACAGGGTCAGCAGATCTGCGGGCTCGCCGGTTGATCCGAAGTCGAGTGCGGTCAGGGAATCGAGGGTCATCTCGCTGACGATGCCGGTGCCGCTGGACGTGCGGTCGACTTTGCGGTCGTGGACACAGACCAGGTGGCCGTCGCGGGTGAGCCGGACATCGCACTCGAGCCCGTCTGCCCCTTCTTCGAGGGCAAGCTCGTAGGCGGCAAGCGTGTGTTCCGGCCGCGCAGCCGACGCACCTCGATGCGCTACGACGAGCGGGCCTCGGCGATCCGGGCTCACTGAGCGGCTGCTTTTTCCGGCACGGCGTTTTCAGGTACCGAGCTCGCCGGCACGGCATTTTCCAGCACCGATCGTGGAACCGGCACCCATCTGGTCGCGGTGTCCGGTTCGCCTCGCCAATCCTTGTGCTCGATACGCCGGATCACCACCAGCAGGAGCGCAGCGGTGGCAGCGGCGATCAACGCAATGAAGGCCGAGAGGAGCACTCCGTCGGCCATTGCCTGGAGGCCGGGTCGCGAGCGCCAATACGCGTTCACGACAAGGAGGAAGCCACTGAACGCCCAGAACCCCCACCAGATCTTGACGAGCCGGCTCCCGCGCGGGTCGCGGCGCACGAGTTCGAGTAGATATACGGGCGGCATCACGAGATTGAGGACCGGCACGGCGCAGCCGACCAGGATTTCACCGCGTGAGCGTGGATCAATGCGCTTTTCCCGCGCGTACAGGTCGCGGCGCGCACGTAGCAGCCAACACACCGCGGCCACGGCGGCGAGAACAGCCGTAAGCAGCCCACCGAGTTGCGTGAAGTAGACGGCGGCGTCCGACAGCCGCAACAACAGTTGTGGGACCAGACGGGTCTGGTTGTACACCAGGATCGTGTAGCGGCCGAGTTCCGCGAAGACGGCCAGTCCGTACAGGACTGCCGCAATGGTGAGCAACGAGCCGACGCGATCGGCCATCCGGTCGGCGCGAGACTCCTCGGCTGGGCTGGTGTCGACGACGTCGGTGAGTCCCCACGTCGGGACGGCGTCGTAGCGGGGCGTCGACGGGTCGGCGCGCGGCGGGTTGGGATCTCCGACGCCACGTGGTTCCCCGGGGTTGCGGGCGATCCACCGGAAGCCGCGACGGGAAGGGGGCAGATACACGTCGGTGCGGACCGGCATGAGGAGGACACCGCCGCAGCGGGGACACCATCTACCCGCGGGACCGACGACGGGCCATCGTGCGGCGCACCGTGCGCAGACCTGTAGCTGGTTCACACGCTCGATTCTGTCACGCCGTATCGGTAACGGCAGCAAATGGTTTCGGAGCTGTTCCGTAACCTGAACTTCATCTCCAGGTACAACTTTGTGCCGATAATGTGACCTGCGACACCGAAAAACTCGAGTTATCCACACTATCCACAGGTTCATCCCCAGCTTGGGATGAATCCACAGACCTTTATCCACAGGTCAGGGCTCATGGGTTGTGGGTTTACTGACAGGTGTTAGCGAACGATGCACAGGCTCGAGGATGAATTTGACAAGCGGGCGAATTCCCTGTGAATTCGCGGCCGGAGTCCACCGGACAATCCGTTCACGCGGCACCTGGCAGCACTGTGGGACGGCACCTGGCAGCATTGCCAGGCGATGACTCTCCCGATGACCAAGCCCAGTGCCAGGTACGTTTTGCCGATCGCACTCGCGTCGATCGCGATCGCACTCGGTATTCGAACGTGGGTGGCATCGCAGAACTACTTCTACTGGGACGATCTCATCCTGATCGGACGCGGAGCTCGCTTCCCCCTCTTCTCGAGCGAACTGCTGCTCTACGACCACGACGGTCACTTCATGCCGGCAGCCTTCTTCCTGACGGGCCTCGTGACGCGAATTGCCCCGTACCAGTGGGCTCTTCCGGTGATGCTGCTTGTCCTCGGTCAGGCGTTGGCATCACTCGCGCTGCTCCGCACGCTCAGACTGGTGCTCGGATGGCGTCCGGCGCTGCTGATTCCGTTGCTCGGCTATCTGTTCATCCCGCTCACATTGCCGGCATTTGCCTGGTGGTCGGCGGCGCTCAACGCGCTTCCTCTGCAGATTGCTCTCGCGTGGGTGTGCGGCGACGCGATACAACTCGTGCGGACCGGCCGACGGCGCTATGCCGCCTCGGGGACAGCAGTTTTTGTGGTCTCGTTGCTGTTCTTCGAGAAGTCGGTACTCGTGCCGTTTGTGGCGCTCGTGTTCCTCGTCTTGTACCTGCGCACGCAGTCCGACGCGTCGCCGATCCGCACAGCTGCGAAAAAAGCCAAGGCGCTGTGGATTCCGTGCGCCGTTGTGCTCGCGATCTGGATTCCGGTGTACCTGTTCACCGTCGAATCGCCGGTGACGGGCAACGGTCGCAGCATGTCCACGGCCCTGCTGCACCACGGAACTTCCTTGGGAATGCTCCCGACTTTGTTGGGTGGGCCGTGGCAGTGGGAACGATGGATTCCGGGTCCCGCGTGGGCCGATCCGCCGATGTTCCTGGTCATTGCCGCCTGGATCATGCTTCTGACGGCACTCGCGGTCACCGTGCGCTCCCGACAAGGCGCTGCCTGGATCTGGATCTGCGCTGCTCTGTATTTTCTGGCGTCGGTTGCTGCGATGACCGTCACCCGCACCGCCGAGGGCACGACGTACGAATTGGCTCAGACCCTGCGGTATTTCACGGATTCGGCCACGGTGTTCGCTCTCGCAATTGCGCTCTACTTCGCGGCGCCACCCCGGGTCGAACCCCGCGTCGACTCCCACACCACGGTGCCGATCCGCGCTATTGCCGTGGGTCTTTCGGTTCTGTTTGTCGTCAGTTCCCTGGTCTCGACATTCTCGTTCGTGAATGTCTGGCGAGAAAGCCCAACCCGTGACTATCTTCAGAATGCCCGGGTGTCGTTGGCGCAGAACACGGATGCGCCGCTGCTCGATCAGCCGGTCTCGATCTGGGTTCTCCTTCCTTTCACCAACCCGAACAACATGGCTTCCCAGGTACTCGGCCCACTGCCCGATCGACCCGAATTTGCTTCCAGTACACCGATTCTGCGACTGATCAACGACAACGGCATTGTCGTCGACGGCGAAGTCACGTTCACGCGACGGATTCTCGAGGGCACGGATCCGCAGTGCGGAACACGTGTCGACGGCCCGACAGAACTGACGTTGGACGGACCGTTGGCCGTCTGGGATTGGACAGTTCAGCTCAACTATCTCGCGAGCGCAGACGGAACGATCGACGTGTCCTTGACCACCGGTGACGCGGTCTCCGTTCCCGTGAAGCAGGGCTTGCACTCGGCATTCGTGCAGGTTGTCGGCGACGGCACAACCGTCAAGGTAGCGCCGCGGACCCCAGGACTGTCACTGTGCCTTGCCGCCGGACAGGTGGGTGTTGTTGTTCCCGCGCTGCCCTGACGCACCCGCAGTGGCAGAGTTGAGCGCATGGATCTACGTATCTTCACCGAACCCCAACAGGGCGCTACTTACGAACAACTACTCGCGGTGGCCCAGACGGCCGAAAAACTCGGGTACGGAGCGTTCTTCCGTTCCGATCACTATCTGGCCATGAATTCCGACGGCCTTCCCGGACCGACCGACGCGTGGATCACGCTGGCCGGCATTGCCCGCGAGACATCGACGATCCGCCTCGGCACGCTCGTGACGTCGGCAACGTTCCGGTACGCCGGCCCGCTTGCCATCTCCGTCGCGCAGGTGGACCAGATGAGTGGCGGCCGCGTCGACTTCGGTATCGGCGCCGGCTGGTACGAAAAGGAGCATGAGGCGTACGGGATTCCGTTCCCGGCACTGAAGGACCGCTTCGAACTGCTCGAGGAAACCCTCGACGTGATGACTGGCTTGTGGCGCACACCCGTCGGCGAGCAGTTCGACTACGACGGTAAGCACGTGCAGATCAAGAATTCTCCGGCATTGCCGAAGCCGCACCAGGCCGGCGGACCGCCCATTCTGATGGGCGGCGTCGGTAAGAAGAAGACACCGGCCTTGGCGGCGCGGTATGCCAGTGAGTTCAATATCCCGTTCCAGTCCGCGGGCGACACCAAGGAGATCTTCGGGCGCGTTCGTCAGGCCTGTGTCGATATCAACCGGGACCCGAACGAGCTGACGTATTCCAACGCACTGGTCTTGTGCTGCGGACGTGACGAGGCGGAAATCGCCAAGCGGGCCGCTGCCATCGGCCGCGAAGTAGCCGAACTGCGCGAAAACGGCTTGGCGGGAACGCCGTCGGAGCTGGTGGACAAACTCGGAGCATTTGCCGAGGCCGGTTCAGAGCGTATGTACCTGCAGACGCTTGATCTCAGCGATCTGGATCATCTCGAACTGGTGGCGAGCGAGGTCATGCCGCAGATCGCCTAGGCCTTCGGCCTGTGCGTCTTTTTGGTAGCGCCCACTACCAGAAAGGCGCACAGGGGCGAAGCCCTTAGCCGTGTGCGTCGAGGAATGCGCGCAGGTCCCGGTCCCACTGTGCGTCGCGGCTACGGTCGAGCCATACCCGAATCAGCATGAAACCGATGGTCAGCAGCGACATGATGCTGAACCACGTGAAGATTCCGGTCACAACCGCGGCTACGTCAGCTGCGCTCTGCGTGATCGGGGCAATGGTTTTGTCACCGTTGTTGTCGACGTAGATGTCGACGGAAGTGCCGGCAGGCGTGGTCTCGTCGACGGTGATGTCTTCGCGATGAACCTGTCCGTTCCAGTTCCACTGAGCCGGTGCTGTTTCGGTGTTCGCAGGAATGTAATCGGCGGTCGCGACACTGGACGTGACCGAGTCGCCCGTCGTGACGGCGGCGATGGAATGGGTGCTCCTGGCCTGGTCGGCGATCAGGGCATTCTGGCTTGCCGCCGTAGCGCCGCCTGCCCAGATGGCAAACGGCACCAGCAGGATCGCAAGAACGATCAAGCCGAAGGACATGAATCCTTCGATGCGATCACTACGCCTGACCATCGGGTCGTGGCCGACGTGAATGGTGCGTCGGAGCAACGACGCTGTTGCTCGCGTACTAGCGGACATGATGCGCTCAGTTCTCTCGACAAGACACTCTTGCTATCGAGATTCCCTCTATTTCGATCTAGTTGCAAGTATTAACGATCGGAATCACATGTGTCCTCCAACACCAACTATTCGTGAGGCGGAAGAATATCGGTCTGTGCCGGCACCTGATCTTGGCGCAATAGTCCTACCGGGCAGCTGACTCCCGTGGCATGAACTGGGCAATATCCGCCGGGGTTTTTTGCAAGATATTGCTGGTGATAGTCCTCGGCATAGAAGAAATCACGCAGCGGACCTATTTCCGTCGTAATTGCGCCATAACCGGCGTCAGTCAATCGTTTGCCGAATGCAAGTGCCGATGCGTGCGCGATCTGTTCCTGATCTTCGGAAGTCGTGAAAATCGCGGATCGATACTGCGAACCTTGGTCGTTTCCTTGACGCATCCCCTGCGTCGGATCGTGGTTTTCCCAGAAATGAGCCAGGATCTGCTCGTACGAAATGACGGCCGGATCAAAGACGACGAGCACTACCTCGGTGTGCCCGGTGCGTCCCGAGCAGGTTTCCTCGTACGTGGGGTTTGGGGTGTATCCGCCCGCATATCCGGCAGCGGTGCTGTAGACGCCCGGCAGCTGCCAGAACTCCTTCTCCGCACCCCAGAAACAACCCATACCGACGACGACGGTCTGCATCCCCTCGGGGAACGGCGGCGTCAGCGGATGCCCGTTCACGTAATGCGCGGCAGGCACTGGCATCGCGGTCTCACGTCCTGGCAGTGCGTCCTGCGGACTGATCAGGGTGGATTGTGCGGACGCTCGCCCCAGAATGTCGTCGTACCAGCTCATTCTTTGATTCTACGCGTGAGCGCTTGTTCCGCCATGCCGTGACGGCTCGGGCACCTGGCAGTTCGACCCAGCGATAGCCGAATTCCGCGACGACCGCCGTGACAACAAGAAAGAGGCCGAAGGCGAGCGTCGGACCGACGTGGGGGGTCGTGTTCTCGACGACGCGATACAGAATCAGCGTGTGGACGAGGTAGATGATGTAGCTCCGCGTCGACAACCACTTCACGAACGCCCAGCGCGTCGGGCCGCCGTCGTAGCGGCCGATGAGGACCACCGCGGCGGCTACGACGGTGATGGTCCACAAATAGTTTTCACCGGCCCAGTAGACGCGGAACTCGGTGGCCACGAGGATCACGTGGATCTGCGCCAGAACGGCGACGATCAGCCATCGCCCCGGTGCCAGCCGCGCCCACGCGAGGTACATGATCTGTCCGAGGAAAACCGCCGGGAGTGTCGCCGCGATCTTCGAGAGCATCGGAACGGTGTACGGCATCGGTGCGTAAATGTTGTAGAGCAATACCAGCGAACACAGCGCTGCCCCGCCGAGCGGCATGATTACCGGCCGCATCCGCAGAATCGGCCGCATCGCCACGCAGGCAAGGTAGAACAGGAATTGGACCGTCAACGTCCAGGTCACACCGAGAACAGCCACTTCGGGCGTGAGAAAGAACCCGCCGAGGAAAAAGCTCATCAACGCCTGGGTATTCGAAATACCGTCCTGGCCACTGAACATGCCGTTGATACCGAGACGAACCAACAGGATGGCAATCGCAATTGCCACCCAGAATGCCGGTACCAGTCGACTCAATCTGTTGGTCAGGAATTTGCCCGGCCGATCACGTATCGCGGACCGAGTCACCAGGGCGCCGGTCAACATCATGAACGTCGCGACGCCGACAAAAGACAGGTGCTGATTTAGCTGAGCCGGTTCGATCAAGGCGCCGTACACGACGTCGATCAGCCACCAACCGGAGCCGAGATCGTCGATGACGTAGAACGAGATGTGGGAGTAGATCACCGCCGCAACAGCGAGTGCGCGCAGCAGGTCAGCGCCCGGAAGGTACACCCGAGGCGGTGCCGCCTCTGATGACTCCGGGAGAAAAACTGGTGCGGGCATCGAGCAAGTTTAAGGTTCCGTTCACCTTTACGACGAATTTCCGGATGCCCCAATGTCCGAGATCACGCAGTTTTCGGTTACCCGAACTTTATTGTCAGGGAATGACTACCTGAGCTGAACTGTTGCAGACCGTGTACGAATGTTATTGGGTGGATACCCAAGATTGATCCGCAATCCAAGCACCATACTCTCGAAGAAGCAGGGCTCACGGAGCCCGCAAAGAAGGGACCCTCGTGTCTGTTTACACGCTGCCGGAACTCCCCTACGACTACGCAGCCCTCGAGCCGCACATCTCGGGCAAGATCATGGAGCTGCACCACGACAAGCACCACGCGGCATACGTCGCCGGCGCCAACGCTGCACTCGAGAAGCTGGCCGAGGCTCGCGAGAACGACACCATCGCCGCGCAGGCCAACCTGCTCGAGAAGAACCTGGCTTTCCACCTCGGTGGCCACACCAACCACACCGTTTTCTGGAACAACCTCAGCGCTGACGGTGGCGACAAGCCCGAGGGCGAACTCGCCGCAGCGATCGACGACAACTTCGGTTCGTTCGATCTCTTCCGCGCACACTTCTCCGCGAACGCCAACGCCATCCAGGGCTCCGGCTGGTCCATCCTCGCGTGGGATTCCATCGGCGCACGCCTCGTCATCGTCCAGCTCTACGATCAGCAGGGCAACATCTCCATCGGCCTCACGCCGCTGCTGATGCTGGACATGTGGGAGCACGCTTTCTACCTCGATTACCAGAACGTCAAGGGCGACTACGTCAAGGCATTCTGGAACATCGTGAACTGGAACGACGTCACGGCACGCTTCGAGCGCGCTCGTACGCAGACCGCAGGCCTGATCGTCTAGTCACGTTCTTCTTGCTCTACGCGGCGGCGCTCCTTCACCAGGGGCGCCGCCGTTTGCATCAGCAAAGCGCCCGCAAGAAGGGCTGTCGCCACGCCGAACACCAAAGCGATTGTGCGCGAATCCGATCCACTTCCCGGCGCAGTGGTTTGATTCACCGCCACAGGATCGGACAGCACCGACATCAGTTGAACCTGCTGCGGAGTTGTCAACGCCGGCAGCCCGGATTTTGCGGTGTCCAACCCGGTCACCAACGACGTCGCAACCGACTTGAGAGTCCCGAACCCCTGGGTGATCTGAGTGGTCACATCTTCGAGCATCTGCGGAGCCTGGTCTGCGATCGGAATCAAACCGTCACTCAATTGACCGGCAGCGCTGTTCAATTGAGCACTGGCACCCTGCAATTGGCCGACGGCAGTACGCACCAAATCGCCGAGCGCCGTATCGGGGCCCACCGACCCACCCAACATCGACGGCACCGCGTTCAATTGCGCAGTCACGGCACCCAAGTCGGTACTCACGCTCGCCAATTGCGCCGTAATATCCTGCGGCACCGGCAATCCGCTCAACGCACCGGTCAGCGAATCGATGCGCGACTTGAGATCTGCGGTGGACGACGACGCCTCACCCAACGTCAAGCCGAGCGAGTCTGCGCGCGTGGCCAATTCCTCCGCCGACCCGGCAGCCTGATCCACGACGCCGGAAACCTGCTCCGCGACACTCGTCAACTGCAACGAACCCGCGCGCGCTGTTTCCAGGTACGGCAGGATCGTGTCTGCCCCGGCCTTCACCTGGTCGATCGACTTCTCGGCGCCCGCTGTTCCCGCTACCAGCATCTGCGCGGTCACAAGATTCTGATCGAATGCTCGACGGGCGGCGGACGTCTGTGACATCAAACCCTTGATACCGTCGGCACTGACCTGCGCCGACACCGCGCTGGTCAGTGCCACCGCCTGCGCTCCGTCAGCGCCCTGAACCTCGAGGTCGATGCTTGCCTGCTGAGGATCCGGGCCCAGCATCGAGGCAACCGACTCACTGAAATTCTCCGGCACGGTGAGGGTCGCAAAATAGTTACCGCCGGGGCTGTCCACGACGTGGAATTCGAAGTCTTCACTCGCGCTCAGTGTCTCGACCAGCGTGTCACCGGCGCGTAGTTCCTCGCCGTCCAGCATGGTTCCGGCATCGGTGTTGACTATCGCAACTGCCCGCGAGTTGTTCTCGCTGCCCGAGAACCACACCCAGCCCGTACCGGCCACCGCACCCACCACAACAGCTGCCAAACCACCCACCGCCAGCCGTCGACCAAGTAACGACGGCTGGCGGTGGGTGTTCTCGGTGTTGTTCGCGGTGCTCATGGCCGAGACGATAGATGGCGATCTTGTAGAAATACTGAGAGTTACCTCAGCCGGCGATCACCGGATCGTCCGCCAGCGCATCCGTCCTGGCCTGCAACCGCGTCCTCATCGTCTCTACCTGGGTGGCAAGAGCCTCCTCCGTCAAACCGTCACTGAGCGGAATCGACGACGCGACATCGTCCAGAATTCCCAGCGCGCGGCCACTCGAGAAGAGCTGCTCGTGCAGTTCACGGTACGCCGTGTCATAGGTCTCGGTGAAGGCCGTCGACGCGAGGAACCGTTCCTTCAGTTGGTTGCCTCCCATTCCGCCGCCCATGGCCCCGCCCATGGCCCCGCCGGGCGCCTGCTCGGCGCCTTCCTGTCCGGCAGCCGTCTCTCCCGCACCCATCTGTCCCGCGCCCATCTGTCCTGCACCGCGCGCTGCACGACCGGGGGGCATTGCGCCTTCTGTCATTGCGCCCTGCGGTGCGGCGTCGTCCGTCGCGGCTCCCTGCTGAGCGCCGCCGCGCATACCGCCACCTCCCATGCTGATCGAATCATGCGGTCCCGCTTCGGAATTACCGCTCAGCGCCATGTTGAGATCCCACGCAACGACAGAGATTTTCTTCGACTCGAGGTCGTACCACAGATAGTAGTTCTTGCCCGGCCCCGCCATGTCATCACCGTTCACCAGAAGATTCTGCGTCGCAACGTATCTGGCGAAGGAATCGACGTCGACCCAGTTTGCGAGTTCTGAGTCGAACTGCTCGTCGGTCGCCGAATCCAGCCACTTCAGGAAGCTGATGATCGGCTGAAGGTCCTGCGACCCTTCAGCATTGATCTGCTTGAACTGGTCGACGTAGGTCGTCTGGTCGTCACCTTGATAGGTGAAGCTCGAGTTGGCATCGGCCTTGTAGAGCACTCCGTCACTGTCGAACAGTGAGTTCGCATAGCCCTCGTCTGGATGCTCGAGTATCAACCGCGTCTGGGTTTCGGAGCCGTTCACCGAGTACACCGCATAGCTGTATCGCTGTGTTGGCTGGCCGGATTCAGCGGTGAGCGACAGCGCCATCGCCTCGTTCAGCACTGGGCTGCCCGGCCGGATCGACAGCTGCGTCATACCTTGGTAGGCCCGCCCGGACACATTCTTGTCAAAGCTGATCAGGAAAGGCAGAGACGCCGGATCATCGGCCGACAGGCTGACCATGCCGCCGCCCCCGCCACCCCACTCGGGTGCGGCTGCGCCATCAGGTATCACCGCACCGTCAGGAACTACTGCCCCATCAGGAACCACTACACCGTCCGGGATTTGCATCCCGCGTCCGCCGGATTCAGTACTACTCAGGCCACGAAGCGTGGAGTTGCCTTTGAGACGCAAGCCGACATCGGTGACCAGGGTGCCGTCGATCGTGATGTCGGCCTCGATCCACTCCTTCTCACCGTCGGTTGCGTAAGCATCGATCATCTTGTCGTAGTCGGATTCGCTGAACTCCACACTGAAGGTGTGTTCAACCGATGCGTCGAAGAAATCAACTGAGCCCGTGATGTTCTCGGTAACCTGCGACGCGATGACCGTGGCGTCGCCGGTTATGTACGGACGCACCCGAGTCTGACCGAATACGCCGGCAAGCACAGCCACAAACGCGACGAACGCAGCAGCCAACTTCCAATGCTGACGCAGAGGCGTTGGCACCCTGTGGATCAGCCGCCTACGGGGTGCAACCGGCGCTGCATTCTCGCCCATCAGATATCAGTCTGGTCGTAACCGGTCAGGACTGTGACTCGCTGGCCGGAGTTGACGCCACTGAGTGCCGAGATCAGTTCTGCCGGTTTCTTACCCGGCTTCAGTTGGGCGGTGTAATACAGCTCGGTGAGAGCACCCGAACGTACCGATTCGGTGGACACCAGTTCGAATTCCTTGGTGTAATCGATCAGAATGTCTTCGACCAGTGCGGTGTATCCGGGCTCCGGGGGAACCTGGACCTTCACGACCTGACGTTGCACGTCGAGCTTGAACATGTTGAATTTGCTCATCAGGACCAAGACCAGGCAGATGGCGATGGTTGCGGCAATTGCCAGGAGGTAAAACCTTGTACCCGTGGTCATTCCGATTGCCATGACGAGGAAGATGAAGCCCACGTCGCGAGTTTCCTTGATCGCGTTGCGAAATCGCACCACGGAGAGCGCGCCGACGAGCGCAAACGCCCGTGCGACGTTCGATCCGACAACCAGCATGATGAGGCTGATGACCATGCCCACCATCACCAATGTCTGCACGTACGACTGACTGTACGAAACGTTCTTGTGCGTCAATCGGTACACGTAGCCGATGGTCGCGGACAGCACGAAGGAAAGTGCAAGCGAGACAATGATGTCGAAGGTCGAAAAGGTGCCGCTGAGATCTTGTAGATCGAAATTCATTTACAGTCCTGATGTGACGAGGGAGCTCTCGAATGGAATCGAGGGCGTGAGCAGTTCTTCACGGGCATGCAGGCGCGAACGCGGCGCCATCCCGAAGGCTTCGACGCTCTGGCAGTATTTGGAGATTCGCACGACGGACATGTCCATCCGTGCTGCCATATCCGTAACCCAATAAGGCACACGCTCATTGGCTTTGATCTCCACGATGCACAGGTGCGGTGGAATGATGAAGCGATTCTGCGCTTCGGCCGCGAAGTGGAAGTCGCGATCTCGGCCGTGAATTTTGTGATCGATGGTCACCCGCAAGCCGAGGTCGGCGTCGATACCGACAAACGCTTCACGCAGATATCCGGTCGTGACCGACGGCCGGAGGTCGAGATTGCCGATCAGCGTGGACACTTCGTTGACAAAGGGCTGCGCCGTTCTGTCCACGTCGATGTCGCGTCGGCCGTCACACAATTGCCGCGCAACATCGTAGGAAACCTGAACGCGCCGCTTCTGAGTCACACGATTGACCCGTTGCTTGATCTCGACGTACACAGGCGTCTCGTCAACTGCGTCGGACGGGCGACCGTACAGGCGAATTCGGAGTTTCCGGCGAAACTTGAGTCCTTCGATCTTTTCCCAGTAGAAGCGAAGGCTCTGTGTGTCGTAGTACAGGCTGGTCACCGGGTATCCACCGATCGGCGAATTCACATCGGAGTCCATGTGTGCATTCAGTTCCTCGCGCAATGCGGGAACGTCTCGTTCGTGGGCTAGATACTTGATCTCATACCGGTTGAACGCATGGAGCGAACTAGCCGTGCGCAGAGATCGTTCGGGCGTTCCCAATGACGTGGCCTTTCTTCGTCGACTGGGAAACAGTCCACTCCACCAGGCTTTGGTAATCCTGGAGTAAAGCTGCCAAGTTGCTGTCAATCTCGAAGAAAGGTTGCGTCAACCTGAAGTTGGCTCGGTGTTCACCCGTGACTGCTCTTCAGGCGGCTCCTCGTCCATTTCCGGTTCCTCGACAGCATCTGGTGGCTTTGCAACCTCTTTCGGACCACTGATCAAGATGTCGGCCCACCGGGTAGACGGATCGATGTCGAGCAGGACGGCTTTCACCAGAAGTGAGAGCGGAATAGCCAGCAGCGCACCGAGCGCGCCCAACACCCACGACCAGAAGATGAGCGAGAGGAAGGTCATCGTCACCGACAGACCAACGGCGTCACCGACAAACTTGGGTTGGATAATGGACTGGATGACGAAGTTGATCACGGAGTACACGACGATCACCCACACCATCAACCATGGTCCGCCCTCGAGGAGTCCGAGCAGTGCCGGCGGGATCACACCGATCACAAATCCGATGTTCGGGATGTAGTTGGTGATGAACGACAACAACGCCCACAGAATCGGCAAGGGGATCCCCATCAACCACAGCGCGCCGCCGTCCAGCACCGCGACGATCAGACCGAAGACGGTGGACACCACCAGGTACTTGCGGGTTCCCTTGGCAAAAGTGGAAAGAGCGTAAGAGATTTCAGGGCGCTCTTCGGCCAGGATATGCAGTCTCGACCGGATACTCATGCCGTCGAAGGCCATGAACAGCAGTAGCGCCAAAATGAACACGAGGTCCGAGAACACTCCGAGGAGGCCCTCGAGAGCTGTCTCGACCACTCCCAAAACCTTGGTGAGATCGATACTGCTGACCGTGTTTTGGATCTGCTCGGTATCAACTCCGAAGCTAGCCAGACTACTTCGAGCCTCGTCCAGGAGCGCACCCATCTTGTCTGAGTACTCCGGCAGGATCGTGGCCAATTGAGCAGTCGAGACAACCAACGACGCGGCCAAGCCGATCAGGATCAAATACACCGTGACCAGGGCGCCGAGCATGCCGAGCCACTTCGGCCAGCCGTGCTTCTGCGCCCAATCCTGAATCGGCTGAACGGCAACAGTCAGCATCAAGGCCAGAAATACAGGACCGAGAATTCCACTGAAGCCCTTCATCCCGGCAACCGCGACCACTGTTGCGGCAGCGCCGAGCAGCACGATCAGCCCGCGCGGAATCGACCAATGTTCGCTGCCTGTGACAGTCGGTGCCGGGGCGGGGACGGGAACAGGAGCGGGAGCCCGCTTAGAGAACACCAGCTTCCTTTGCCCGACTCCTGATCTGGAACGCACCGACGATCATCAGAATGCCGAAGAATATTGCGTACCAACCAAGCAACCAGGTCAACCCGATGATGCCTTCACCAGGGAAGATGAGCAGGATTATTCCGAAGATCACGGCCAGCACCGACGCGGCGAGTAGCCATCCCCACCCGGAGCCCGACAAGCCCTTGAGCTTGAAAGATCCGACCACGCCGAGGATTCCGAACAGGATGGCGTAGAACGCGATGATGTACAGCAGTACCACCGCAGTGATTCCGGGCCATACCAATGCGACAACACCGGCTGCCACCGAAACCACGCCGGTGAAGACGAACCATCCCCATGAACTGAGATGCGCTCGGTCGCGGATTGCCCGCACCAGGGTGACCACACCGTCCACGATGGAGTAGATACCGAAAACGAAGACCAAGGCCACCACGGTTATTCCCGGCCACACGAGGGCGATGATTCCGAAAATCACGCCGAAGATTCCGCGGACCAGGATCATCCACCAGATCTCTTTGCCGTACAACACAAACGGGTTCGTTGCGACCATCAGTAGCCTCCGAGCATTTCAGTTCGTCGGACGAATACCCGGTGCCGTCCACGATCCCGAGAGCACCGAAGCCTTGGGCCAATACAGTCGCAAGAATACGTTGAATCCGTCTGCCGGGCTGGGTAACCAGTTCTTTTCCTTCGAGCCGCCTGGAGACTCGTGCTGAATGTAGATATTCAGGGAGCCGTCGTCCTCGAACCCCAGGTCACTTCGGTCACCGATGGCGTATCGATCAATCGGATTGTCCACGAAGAACTGTCGCTCGTTCATCATTGTCAGCGACCAGAACCCTTCGACCGGCGGAAGCTCGTCCTCGTCGAAGTGCAGGACGTAGTTCTTCTCCCCGGTCAGGGCATTGCCGTCGATGTCAGTGGTGGCATGCGGGTACACGGCGTCCGCGTCGAGGTTGGCGCCGAATCCCAGCCATACGATCAAAGCCCGCTGCGCATAGTGCGTTCCGTAGTGCCCCAACCCGCGGTGCATGGTCCAGCCGTTCTTCGGGGAACTTTCGGCGTCGGCCGCGATAGTGTGCAGCAGGTCCATGCCGCTGCGTGCGGCGCGGTCCAATGCGTCGCGCACTTCGGGTGGCCGCGACGCCCACGCGAGTCCCGACCCGATTCCTATGTCGCCGAGCTGCTTCATGATCTCGGAATCCTCGGGACGCGGTGGATTGTCGTCGAGTAGCGCGTCGAGTGCGGTGAAGAACGCCTGTCCGTCCATCGCGGCAACCTGGTCGACCGGGGGTGTGAACGTATCGACTGTCGGGTCGAGCGAGCCTTCGGGCGCCGTGTGTCCCGCCTTGTTGTCCGTCCACTGCGACAGTGGTGTCAGCCGGGTTCCGTCCTGCAACGTGTGTACTGCGGCGAGGTCGGTGCCGCCCGATGTGGCGTAGCGCGCCACTATCCAATTCATCGCCGTCGGCGAGCGGAGAAGCGTCGTACCCCGCGGCACTTCGCCTTTCCATGTCGGACCCGCCACGACGTACGGTCCGCCGGTACGACCTACCGTGCGGGAACCGGGCACGGTGAAGACATCGCTCCACGCGTCGAGAATCGGGACCAGCCAGTACCTCGTCCCGAAGTCCGGCAACGTCAAGACCTGCGGTTCGGTCCGCAGGTCCAACCACGCCGACGAGTAGAGAGTGTCCGCGTTGGGCGAGACCACATCCGTGAACGACGCATCCGGGGTTTCCCGCGCGTACGCAAACTGGTTGAGCGGCGCTTTCATGCCTTGTGGTGTCGCCGTTGCCGTCATCACGTCCCGTGAGACCGCCGCGATCAACAGTGGATATCCGAATATCCAGGCCTGCGTTGCCAAATCATCCAACGACGAGCGCTTCGAGGCAGTCATGCGTGATGGATACCACCGCTCTCACCTGCGCAAACCACCGCCGGCACCTGCGCTCATCACCGCTGGCACTCTCCTACTCTTGTGTGCCAGCAGTGTTTAGGCGCATATTTTAGCTACCCAACGACGTGTGCCGGATTTACCTGTCATCACCTCGGGGAGGAACAGAGATGAATAGAAATGAAGCGATAGGCATCTCACCGTTCCAGTCGGCCGGAGCGTTGCAGGGTTTTGTCATTTCGGGGCGTTGGCCCGACACCACCAAAGAATGGGCGCAACTGCTCGCATTGGCTGTGCGGGTCGCGTCACTCCCCGGTCTGTTGCCCACCTCGACGGTTTTCGGCGTGCGCGAGGACGTCCCGGATGATCCACAACCGGGCACTGTGGGATTGGTGATGGCCGAAGGTCCGGTTCTCGGAGATTTTGCTCTGCCACCTGGACGTTTTTCCGAGCATCAACCGCCGGCGCTGATCATGCTGCACCCACCCTCCGAAACGACTCCCAGCCTGCCGGAATGTGAGGGCAGCGCCTCTGGGTGTGTCCTGCTTCCCGGACTGCCGTACCTCGGCTTGGACCATCGCGCGGCCTGGGTGGAAGCCGAGGCCGACGGGACGGTCGTCTCGATGATCAGCCGGGTAGGCATCGATCCGATCAGCGATCCCGACACCGCAGTTTTGGCAATGCTCCTCGCCTGCTGACGGTAACGGTAAGCGATAAGTTCGGGCTCCCAAACTTGCTGTGCGCTTTGCCAATTCGCGAAACGCAGGCTAACCTCGGTAACAACGAAGGGGAGTAGCCCCCAATCGCCTGTGTCGACATACTGGTTCAACGCGTTCCGCCTGGTGCGGATCGCGAAGCGCCCGGCCTGGCGAACCGAAGGTTTCTGACCTCGGTGGGCGAGACCTTCGGCCGGACAAACGCACCCGTTGCGTCTGTCCAGGCCGGAGGCCCCATATTTCCTCCGACCGATACGGACCGGAGGAGTTAATCTTGCTAGCCGCAATACTTTTGAGCTTCGGCGTTATCTTCGTCGCTGAACTCGGCGACAAATCCCAGCTGATGGCAATGACATTTGCCCTGCGCTATCGCTGGTGGGTTGTTCTCGGCGGAATCACCGTCGCCACCACCCTTGTTCACCTGGTGTCAGTGGCTGTCGGCCACTACCTGGGCGTCGCACTGCCCACGGCGGCAATTTCCATCGTCGGCGGTATCGCCTTCCTGGTCTTCGGCCTCTGGACCCTGCGCGGTGACGATCTCACCGAGGACGAGCAGAACAAGGCCGGACGCGTCACCCGCTCAGCCTTCATCGCCGTCGCGTCGGCCTTCTTCCTCGCAGAACTCGGCGACAAGACCATGCTCGCCACCATCACCCTTGCGACCGACAACGACTGGATCGGCATCTGGATCGGATCGACCATCGGCATGGTGGCGGCCGACGCTCTCGCCATCATCGTCGGCTCGGTGCTGGGCAAGCACCTCCCGGAGGGATTCATCAAGATCGGTGCCGCGGTGCTGTTCTTCGTCTTCGGTGTCTGGCTGCTGCTCGAAGGTATCTTCCCGGACTCGTCCGCCGGCATCATCGGCGGCGGAGTTGTCCTGGCAATGTCCGTGGTGGGTGCGCTGGCCCGGATGGCCTGGAAGCGCACCCATCCGAAGCCTCCTTCAGAGCTTGGCTCTGATCTCCTGCGCGATCGGCTGGAACTGCTCGAGGAAGGTAAGCGCCCAACCGAATGAGGCGACGCCCTCGTAGTCGAACGAGTACACCTGATCGTTCTTGACGGCGCGCAGACGCTGGAAGATGGTGTCGTTCGCCAACTTCTCGTTGATCGGACCCTTACCACTGTTGGTGATGATGACGTCGGCCTCGTCGAGTAACTCCAACTGCTCCTTCGGGAACCACTCGTTGCTGCCGGCGGGAATTGCGAGTGAGCGGTCGTTGAACTGGAACCCGGCCTCGCTGATGACCGTCGTCTGATACTTGGTCGGCGAGTACAGCGAGAAGCCGCTCTCCTCGAAGTACGTGGTGTAGACGACCTTCACCTTGCTCAGCACGTCCGCGTTGTCGCTGCGGAACTTGGCAATCCGCGCCTCGTACCGGTCTGCCAACTCCTGAACTTTCGCACTCTGGTTGAGTGCGTCCGCGACCCCGAGGGCACGCTCCTTCCACGCATACTGGCCGTCTTCGGCAAAAACCGCGGTGGGTGCGATGGACCGGATCTGCTCGAAAAGATCCGGGTTGTTCTCCGAAAGGAGGTTGGTCATCACGATCAAATCGGGAGACAAAGCCGCTATCGCCTCGGCGTTGGGCTCGTACCAGCGCCCTACCTTGGGGAGGGACCGCAGGGCAGACGCATACGGTTCCGGGACGCCGTCGGCGTTCTCGTAGTCGACCGGTAATCCGACAGGCGTGAATCCGGCGTCGAACATCGCGGGGCCCGTGTAGTAATCGGCGCTGACCACCCGCTGCGGATTAACGGGTACCTCCACCTGGCCGTTGACGGTGGTGATCGTGCGCGTCTCGCCCTCGGCCGTTTCGCCCGAACTGGTTCCGCAGGCGGTAAGCAATCCGATCCCGGCTAAGGCACCGGCCCCGAGGAAACCTCGCCGGGTGAGTGCGGCGGTGATGCGAGCGAATTCGTCATCGGTATCGAGTGTCGGCAGCAGAAGTGATGTCATTAAGTGTCCTGACAGTAACTGAAATTAGGGTGACCTAAAAAATATCCTCACCTGCGGGGTTACGGTGAAGAGTATCGGTCAAGGGTTGTCTCTTTCACGCCACAGACAACTGGTCTGACCACTTGACCTCTTGCCAGAAGGTGGCCTATCGTCAGTACATGTTCCAACCCGTTGCACGTACCTCGGCTTCCGGCGCAGTGTTCGATCAGATTTCGGTGAAAGTGCTGGCCGGCGAGCTTGCGGCGGGCGAAAATCTCCCCAGCGAGCGCAAGCTCGCCGAGGCATTCGGGGTCTCGAGGCCCGCGGTCCGAGAGGCAATTCAGAAGCTAGCCCAGGCCGGGCTCGTCGAGGTCCGCCAGGGCGAGTCCACGTCCGTGCGAGATTTCCGGCGCCAGGCCGGACCCGAACTTCTCCCCCAGTTGCTGGTTCGAGACGGCGTCCCCGACCTGGCCGTGGTGCGCAGCGTCCTGGAAACTCGCGAGTTGATGGGACCGCAGATCGCGGTGCTGGCCGCCCGTCGCATCTCCGCGGAATCTGCCCGAGAACTCGACACGGCTGTGGATCAACTAGGCGCCACCGAAGATCCGGTAGAGCTGCAAGACCGCGCTCTGGTGTTCTGGGACGTCGTCGTCGACAGCGCAGATTCCATTGCCTTCCGTTTGATCTTCAACAGCCTGCGCGCTGCATACGAACCGGCGATGACTGCACTTGCCTCCGTCATGGTCGCCGAAGTCGGCCAGACCGACCTGTATCGAAAACTGGCCTCCGCCATCACTTCACACGACGAGTCAACTGCCGAGGCGTCAGCCGCACAGCTCCTTCACACCGGTACGACGGCAATCGGCGACGCTCTCACCTTCCTGGAAGGACTGAAACCATGAGCAAGCCTCTCACTCTGGCCGACGCAGCACGGACGTTCCGCAAGTCACCGACGCCGTGGATGATCGGCACCATGTTGGTGGTCGCCGCGGCGGCGCGCTTCACGCTGGGCAACTGGCAGATCACCGACGCCCTTGTTCCGCTCGTTATGCTTGCCGCATTTCCCTTCGTGGAGTGGATTATTCACGTCTTCGTTCTCCATTGGAAGCCGCGGACCATTGCCGGCGTCACCCTCGATTCACGCCTGGCGCGCAGCCATCGGGAGCACCATTTCGCCCCGCGAACCGTCTCACTCATCTTCATTCCGTGGCAGACGCTCCTGATCGTGATTCCCGTCCTGACTGCCGTCGCACTCCTGGCGTTTCCCCGCGTCGAACTCGGTCTGACCTTCCTGACCTGTATTTCCGTACTCGGCCTCGGCTACGAGTGGATTCATTTCCTCATCCACAGTGACTACAAGCCGAAAACTGCTCTCTACCGGTCGGTTTGGCGCAACCATCGCAACCATCACTTCAAGAACGAGCACTACTGGTTCACCGTCACCACCGCGGGAACGGCCGATCGCGTACTGGGCACGTACCCCGATCCCAAATCCGTCGAGACATCCCCGACAGCCAAGAACCTGCATGGCACCGCGTCGAAGCTGTGAAGAAGCGCCGATTCCTGGCCCCTAGCTGGCAGTGAACTTGAACTTGACTGTGTATCAGTGATTTTCGTTGAAACCCACTCGAACCATGCTTAGTGTCGATGGAGTCAGAAGTTCGAAAAACGCTGTAACCGAAGGACACAACACATGTTCAATGATGTATTCAACAACGTCATCCACCCGATGGTCACGAACTTCCAGCAGTTGGGTCCCCAGCAGTTCATCCCTCAGCAGTTCATCCCTCAGCAGTTCATCCCTCAGGGCCTGTTCCAGCAGGCACCGCAGGCAGCAGAGCAGGCAGTGACGATCTTCGGTAGCTGATACCGCAATCCACAGATAGCGCCACTCAGGGGTCGTCCGTCCAATATGCTGGACGGACGACCTGAGTGCCTCCGCCTGACAAGGATCCCCATGAGCCCCAACACCCCCGTCCACGCATTCACCGATGACGCCCTGGGCGATCTCGACGCCACCGGCGTCGCCGCCCGGATCAAATCAGGCGAGGTGACCGCACGGGAAGTCATGGAGGCGTCGATCGCGCGCGCCGAGGCAGTGCAGGGGCAATTGAACGGTCTGGCCTGCACAGACTTCGATCGCGCCCTCGCCAGGAGCAACCGGTCGACCACGGGCATCTTCGCCGGCGTCCCCACCGCGATCAAGGACAACACCGACAGCGCCGGCCTTCCCACCCAGCAGGGCAGCACCGCCTTCACAGCAGTCCCCGCCAAGGCCGACAGCGATTTCGCGAAGCAGTTCCTCTCCACCGGGGCCATTTCGATCGGCAAGACCCGCCTGCCCGAGTTCGGATTCAGTGCGTCCACCGAGTACATGACGGAAGAACCCGTGCACAACCCGTGGAACCCGGCCTACTCGTCGGGCGCTTCCTCGGGTGGCGCTGCTGCACTGGTTGCTGCCGGAGTCCTCCCGATCGCGCACGCCAACGACGGTGGTGGATCGATTCGCATTCCTGCCGCTGCCTGCGGACTGGTCGGACTCAAACCCACTCGCGGCCGTACCATCGCCGATCCGGCCGACAAGTCGATGCCGATCCGGCTGATCTCTCAGGGCGCCGTCACCCGCACGGTTCGCGACACCGCACGATGGATGTCAGCGGCCGAAAGTTACTACCGCAATCCACGACTCGCACCGGTTCGCCTGATCGAAGGACCCAGCTCAACCCGCCTGCGCGTCGGCGTGATCACCGATTCCGTGACGGTCACCAAGACCGACGACGAGACACGCAAGTCCGTCGAAGCTACGGCTGAACTCCTTGCAAGCCTTGGCCATCACGTCGAGGACGCGGCATTGCCCGTCGGACCGGAATTCATCGACGACTTCAGCATCTACTGGGGCTTTTTGTCGTTTGCCATCTCCACCGGTGGCAAACAGATGCTCGGGCCTGACTTCGACAAGTCCGGCACCGACAATCTCACCAAGGGCCTGTACACGCTGTACCGGAAGAACCTGGTGAAGACGCCGCGCGTGCTCTACCGCCTGCGACGGCTCCAGCAGCAATACAGCGCCATGTTCTTGAAGTACGACGTCGTGCTCTCGCCGGCTCTGGGGCACACCACCCCCGAGCTCGGATACCTTTCTCCTGCTCAGCCTTTCGAGGAACTCTTCGACAAGTTGATCGCGTACACGTCGTTCACACCGCTCAACAACATCTCCGGCGGCCCCGCGATTTCGCTACCGATGCACCAGACCAGCAACGGTTTGCCGTTGGCTTCGCATTTCTCCGCCGATCTCGGCGACGAGCGCACACTCCTCGAATTGGCCTTCGAACTGGAAGAGGCTCAGCCCTGGAGAAGAATCCAGGACTGAGCCCCACCCGATAAATACCCTCAGTCTCGCGGCAATCCGAGCATGCGCTCACCGATCACGTTGAGCTGCACCTCGGTTGTGCCGCCGTAGATGGTGGTGGCACGGCCCGAAATGAGTTGCTCCATCGCCTTGTCGCTTGGCTGACCTGGGATGCTGACCGCTCCGGCAGCACCCAGTTCAGCGACGACGAACTCGGCGATCGACTGGCTGATCTTCATCGCCAGCAGCTTGCCGACGCTCGACGTCGTACTCACGTCGATTCCCGAAAGTTGCTTGAGCACAACGCGGGAGCCGATGAGGTCGATAGCCTGGCTCTCGGCCACCAGCTCGCCGACGCGGTAGCGCCCGATCGGGCTCAGGTCTGCTGACTTCGCGAACTTCAGTAGATCGGAGTCCGAGGCGTACGCCTCCATCTTCTGGCTCAGGGCGACGCGCTCGCCGGCCAGCGTCGTACGTGCGACGTTCCAGCCGTCGTTGACCTCGCCGACCACGTTCTCGTCGGGGATGAACACATCGTCGAGGAACACCTCGTTGAACAGCGCCGAGCCCGTCATCTCACGCAGCGGGCGGACGGTGATGCCCGGTGTCGACATGTCCAGGACGAAGTACGTGATGCCCTGATGCTTCGGCTTGGCGGCGTCCGTACGCGCGATCAACATTGCCCAGTCGGAGAACTGCGCAACCGTGGTCCAGATCTTCTGACCGGTGATCTTCCAACCGCCGTCGACCTTTTCGGCCTTCGTCGACAATGACGCGAGGTCGGAACCAGCACCGGGCTCACTGAAGAGCTGGCACCACACCAGCTCACCCTGCAGGGTCGGTACTGCCAGTTCTTGCTTCTGCTTGTCCGAACCATGCGCTACGACGGCCTGCACGGCCCAGGTGCCCATCAGGAGCTGCGGCATCGAGATACCCGCAGCCTTGATCTCCTGGGAGATGACGATCTGCTCGAGCGGAGCGGCGCTGCGCCCGTACGGCTTCGGCAGGTGAGGCTGAACCCAGCCGCCGTCGCCGAGCGCGATCAGCTGGTCGTCCTCGTCGAGCTCGACCAACTTGGCAAGCTCGGCCGCGATGCCGCCGCGGATCTCCTCTGCCTCTGGCGGCAGTTCGAGAACCGAAGCCCGGCTGACACCGTCAAGTGCCTGCTGCGCAACACGGTTGGCACGATCCTCGCGGGTGCCGAGAATGCCGCGGATCGAGAGCGCGCGCCGGTAGTACAGGTGGGCGTCGTGCTCCCACGTGAATCCGATGCCGCCATGGACCTGCACACAATCCTGCGCTACCTGCACTGCGGCGTCCGGCACGATGACTGCGGCGATATCGGCGGCAAAATCTGCCGTGTCGTCGCCCCTGTCCAATGCGCTTGCCGCATCCCACACAACGGCGCGTGCCTGCTCGAGTGCAATGCCCATCTGCGCACACTTGTGCTTGACGCCCTGGAACTGGCCGATGGGTCGCCCGAACTGCACACGGGTCTTGGCGTACTCCGACGCAGTGGAAACACACCAGGACATGACGCCGACGTCTTCGGCGCCGAGAACGACTGCGGCAATGGACCGTACCCGCGCCTCGGTGAGACCGTCGAGTACCCGTTCGGCGCTGATCTGAACATTGTCAGCTTCGATCCGCGCACTGCCGCGCAGCACGTCGATGCTGTCCTGCACGGTGATCGCGACTGCGCTGCTCTCGAGCACCGCGTAGCGAACGCCCTCGGGCAACTGGATCGGGACCAGCAGCACGTCGGCATGTTCACCGCCGAGCACACCGTCGAGTGCGCCCGTGATCTTGTATCCGCCGTCCGACGACTCGGCCGCCAACGGAGCACCCAAGGCGACTGCTGCCGTACGACTTCCGTCGATCAGACCGGGCAGGAACTCGGGTCCCGCCTTGGAATCGGCGCCGCCGAGAACGGCGCTTGCCAATACCGTCGGAACAAACGGGCCGGGAGAGACAGTGCGGCCCAATGCTTCCAGTGCCACCGCCAAGGTCAGCAGACCGGCGCCGTGACCACCCTGTTCTTCCGGAACCGCGAGCCCGAGAAGGTCTTGCCCGACCAGGGCCGTCCAGAACTCGGGGAACTTGTCCTCGGTCCTCGACTCCACCGCCGCGCGCACCTGCTCGGTAGTGATGGTGCGCTCGGCGAATGACCGCACCGAATCTGCGAGTGCGGTGTGCTCCTCACTCAGCCCGAGGCCGAGTTCGTATGCGTTGCGTGCCATGCGCTTACAGACGTTCTGCGAGGTCGGCGGTGGTCCAGGGACCCTCGCTCTCGATGGTGTTCACACCGTGCCAGCCGGCGAGTTCCGTGATGGCCCCACCCTGAACGGCATACACCTTGCCGGTCAGCTTGCAATCCGCTGCCGCTAGATAGGCCACCAGCGGGGAGATGTTGGACGGCGCAAACGCGTCGAACTCACCCTCGGGGACCTCGGCGGCGAACAACGCGCCCATACCGGGTGTAGCCAGCGTCAGTCGAGTACGCGCGATCGGCGCAATTGCGTTGACGCGCACACCGTATCGATCGAGCTCGTCTGCGGCCACCAAGGTCAGAGCTGCGATGCCCGCCTTGGCCGCGCCGTAGTTGCCCTGGCCCGCGTTGGGCATGAAGGTGCCCGAAGCCGAAGCAGTGTTGATGACCGAAGCGTTGACGGTCTCCCCTGCCTTGCTCTGGTCCTTCCAGTAGGCGGCAGCGTGGTGCAGCGTCGCCGCGTGCCCCTTGAGGTGCACGGCAATGACTGCGTCCCACTGGCTCTCGTCCATACCGGCGATGAAGGCGTCACGAAGAATGCCGGCGTTGTTGACCAATACGTCGAGTCGGCCGAACTCGCTGACGGCCTGCTTGACGAGGCCCTCGGCGCCGTCCCAGGTGGCGATGTTGTCGGTGTTGGCGACCGCCTTTCCGCCTGCGGCAACGATCTCGTCGACTACCTGCTGCGCCGGGCCGGCATCTGCGCCCGATCCGTCGTTTGCGCCGCCGAGATCGTTGACCACGACGCTCGCACCCTCACGAGCGAAGAGCAGCGCATGCTCACGGCCGATGCCGCGTCCTGCTCCGGTGATGATCGCTACGCGACCGTCGAGACTTCCCATCAGTTCAGATTCCCATCAGTTCAGTTGTCGGACATGAAGACTCATTTGTCGGCGATGACCGCGAGGCCGTCCTTGATGACGAGGTCGCCGACCGCGCTGGTTGCGTACGAGTACGACGTGGCTCCGTCTGCCGAACCCGACTTGTAGAACACCGTCTCGATGTCCTGGGTCGGGAGCACGGGCTTCGCGAATCGCACTGCGAGACGGCGCAACCGCTCGGTCTCTCCGCCCGCCAGTTCGGTCAGGGCTCCCCACGACGTGAACGCCATCGTGCACAGCCCGTGATTGATGATTCCGGGGAGCCCGGACATCCGAGCGATCTCCTCGTCGAGGTGGATCGGCATCGGATCGCCAGAAGCCGGTGAGTACCGGAAGGTCTGGTCCTCGTCGATATGCTGGTTCACCACCGCTGCGGGACTACCCGCGCGAAGAGCGTCGTCGAATCGGTGTTCAGGAGCCTTCTCGCCCAGTCCGGGGCCCGCGTCGACCTTGCGGAAGAACGCTGTCATCCATTGCTCGTTGACCAATTCACCCTTGTCGGTTTTGGTTTCGACGTAGATGACGACGGTGGATCCGTTGTCCCGGCCCTCGAATCCGATGGGCTTGGCGCGAGCGACCAGATGGTCACCGGGGTAGATCGGACGGTGGAACAGGAAGTCCTGCTCACCGTGAACGAGCTTCATCAGCAGTTCGACCGGCGCCACCGACAGCGCAGCGGGTGCCATCGACATGAAGACGGGTACCACCGCGAAGACCGGTGGAGCGATCTCGCCCTTCAGGTGTCGCTCGATGGGATCGTTGGTGGCAGCGGCATATTCGGCGATGCGCTCGGCTGTCACCTCGAAGTGCTCCGGATCGGTCCATACGTCCAGCCCGGACGTATCGAATTCGACCGCGTTGGTCTTCGGTGTTGTCGTCTTCGGTGTTGTCATTGAGCCGTTACCCGACCAGCTCGGCGAACTTGGCCAGCGAGGCCTCGAGATCAGCCTTGGCGTTCTTGGCAACTGCCTTGCCGATCGGCCCGACGATCATGGTGCCCTTGAAGCTGGCGTCGACGGTTGCCTTCGAACCCGAACCGTCGGCCTCGACCGAGAGAACGAATTCGACGGTGACGCCGGCCATTCCGGTACCGGCAATCTTGACCATCTTCGGAACCTCGACCTCTTCGACGGTCCACTCGATCTTGTTTGCCATACCCATCACGGAGACGACCTCGGTGAACTTGGCGCCCAACGCAACCTCGGTAGGGAGTTCACTCTTCCAGCCCTGGTGAATGGTGAGCCACTCTTCCCAGCGAGACAGATCGGAGAGCGCATCCCAGGTCTTCTCGGGGGATGCGGGCAGTACAGCGGAGACGGAAACGGAAGCCATGATGAAACTCCTAGTGGGTAGCTAGCGGGTTGTGGGTGTGATTCAGCGTGCGTAGGGCTTGTATGCGGTCACGACAACTGCGCCGCCGAGTCCGATGTTGTGCTGGAGGGCGACCTTCGCGCCGTCGACCTGACGCTTGTCGGCGGTTCCGCGGAGCTGCCAGGTGAGTTCGGCGCACTGTGCGAGGCCGGTTGCGCCGAGGGGGTGACCCTTGGAGATGAGGCCGCCGGACGGGTTGACCACCCAGCGTCCGCCGTAGGTGGTGTCGTCGGCGTCGACGAGCTTGCCGCCGTCACCTTCTGCGCACAGTCCAAGTGCCTCGTAGGTCAGCAACTCGTTGGTGGAGAAGCAGTCGTGGAGTTCGATGACGTCGACGTCGTCGGCGGTGATCCCGGCCTGCGCGTACACCTTCTCAGCGGCCTTACGGGTCATGTCCGCGCCAACGAGACTGATGGCGCTCTTGTCCTCGAAAGTGCTGTTCATGTCGGTGACCATGGCCTGCCCGACGATCTCGATCGCCTGAGCGGCAAGCCCGTGCTTCTCGACGAAGGCTTCGCTGGCGATGATCGCCGCGCCGGATCCGTCCGAGGTGGGCGAGCACTGGAGCTTGGTGAGCGGGCCGTGGATCTGGCGTGCTTCGAGGATCTGTTCGAGGGTGTACTCGTCCTGGAACTGGGCGTACGGGTTATTCAGCGAGTGCTTGTGGTTCTTGACGGCGATCTTCGCGAACTGCTCTGCAGTGGTTCCGAAGCGTTCCATGTGCTCGACGCCGGCCGCGCCGAACATGTACGGAGCGGGCGGCATCGCGAACTCCTGCAGCTCGGCGAGAGCGAGGAGGTGCCGCATGAGTGGCTGTTCACGGTCGTCGTAGGTGGATCCGAGGGACCCGGACTGCATCTTCTCGA
Organism: Rhodococcus sp. IEGM 1366; assembly: GCF_033142425.1. Classification (NCBI taxonomy): domain Bacteria; kingdom Bacillati; phylum Actinomycetota; class Actinomycetes; order Mycobacteriales; family Nocardiaceae; genus Rhodococcus; species Rhodococcus sp. IEGM 1366. The sequence goes on along the minus strand of NZ_JAWLRZ010000001.1, from coordinate 853,837 downwards.
AGCCCAGCGCCAGTGCGCAGTCGGCCTGACCGCTCTTGACTGCCTGCGTGGCGAGATAGAGCGCGGTCGATCCCGTCGAACAGTTGTTGTTGACGTTGACGATGGGGATGCCTGTCAGACCGAGCTCGTAGACAGCGCGCTGACCTGCGGTGGACTCGCCGTAGACGTAGCCGACGTATGCCTGCTCGACCTCGGTGTAGTCGATACCCGCGTCTTCGAGCGCCTTGGTACCCGACTCGCGTGCCATGTCGGGGTAGTCCCACTCGCGGGCTCCCGGCTTCTCGAACTTCGTCATGCCGACGCCGACGACAAAAACCCTGTTACTCATTGCCACTCCTGAAGAGAACGGTATCTGTGTGTGACACGCTGTCCCACCAAAGTATGTGAGACATCTTGTCCAGTCAATGGCCGGGTGAGTATCGTTCGATTTATGACAAAAACAGCCGAGTCGGCGCAGCCCGACGGGCGCAGCACTCGCTGGAACGATCACAAGGAGCAGCGCAAAGCGCGGATCCTCGACGCAGCACTCGATGCAGTCAACGAAGGTGGCGCCGACGTCGGCGTCCAGCAGATCGCCGAGCGCGCCGACGTCCCCCGCTCTGTTGTCTACCGGATCTTCAAGGATCGAGCCGACCTCGACGAGCAGCTGCGAGTCCGCATCCTCGAGATGATGATGACCGACCTGACACCCACCCTCACGCCACAGGGCACGGTCGGCGAGGCCATCTCACGGGCAGTCGAGACCTACCTTCAATGGATTGTGAAATACCCGCGACTGCACCACTTTTTAGGCAAGGGCTCGCCGAGCACCCGAGCTACCGGTTCGAAAGTGGTGACCGGAACCAAGACAGCCATCGCCGTCCAGTTGGGAAACCTGTTGGGTGCGATCCTCGCCAGCCGCGGCAAACCGTCGAAGATGGCAGAGCCCTTGGCTTTCGGCGTCATCGGCTTGGTCGACGTCAGCGTCAATCGTTGGCTCAGCCAACCCGGTTCCGACGTGTCCGGCACTGAATTGGCCGAGTTCCTCGAGCTTTCCATCTGGCAGGTTCTCGACGGAAATCTGCGACGGATGGGTGTGGACATCACTTTGGAGACGCCGATATCGGAGTTGTAGGCAGCAAAGTGCACCGGGGCATGTTTGATCCCCGGTGCACACGGTGGTTTTTCAGGCTGCTGTTGGCGGTGTGTTCCCGGGAACGGGAACTTGGTACGGATCCACGGACATCGGTGGATAGAACCGGGTTTTTCGGTCGTCTCCGATGTCCACGCGCCATTCGGTGTGATGCATCATCCGATGGTGGTGACCGCATAACAAGATCAAATTATCGAGATCCGTGGGGCCGTCATCGAGCCAGTGGATCAGATGGTGGGCGTCGCACCAGCCCGGTGGGGTGCCGCAACCGGGGAAGGCGCATCCACCGTCTCGCACCGTCAGGGCCCGCCGCTGCGGGACACTGGCAAGGCGTGCCTTCATGCCGTGATTGAGCGGAACACCGTTGCTATCGAGGAGGATTCGGGTGACCTCGCAGTCGCAGGCCAGCATGCGGGCGGTGTCGAGGCTGATGGGGCCGGCCCAGTTGGTGATCGCGTACCCGAGTTCTTCAGTGGAGGGCAACATATCCTTCAGCGCTTGAAGATCGGTCATGTCTTTTGCGGTGGCGGTGATCGTCAGGTGCGGTTTCACGCCGCCTTCGACGGGACCGAGGCCCGCGGCTTCGTAGCGGCGCAGCATTTCGCAGAACCCGTCGGCGCGTCGAAGTGCCGGGGTGCGTTCGTCTTTCACACCGTCCTTCTCCGGCGTGGGCGCCGAGAGGGCGGACAGTAGTGCGATGAGACGGGCACCGTTGACGGCGTCGAGGTCACCTTTCACGCTGACTCGCCCGTACAAACCGCGGGAGGCGTAGAACTCGTTGAGCTCGGAATCCTCACCGGCCGGTACACCGTCGGCGCGGTTGCCGTACTGCTTCTGAATCCGCCGGATCGCGGCGCGGACGGAATCGCAGTCGGTGACCTTTTTCGAGGCGAGGGTCAGGAGGACCTCGCGGGCTTTCTCGACGTCGGCGAGGCTCATGTTCTTGGGCGGGTGCTGACAGAAGTGGGCAACCTGACGCGCTTTCAACGCGTCGATGTCACCGTCGTGAAAAGATTGTCCGACAACAGGTTCCAGCATGAACAACCGCGCCAGACCCACCAACTGGCTGCATTCACCGATCTCGAGGTTGGTGGACAGGTGCAGCCACTGCGCGATAGCGCGGAATCCTTTGCCGCCGAGGGTGTCGCGGGTGAACATCTCCGTGATCATCACAACCATGCGGGACTGCATCTCGTGCCGGGCGCGAGCGAGGTCGAGTACCTCGGCCTTGAGGCCCTCGCCGTCGTATTGCCACGCTTCCCGACTTTCCATGAACTAATTTTAGTCGAACATAATTTCGATTCCTAGGGACATATCGGACACGTTTAAGCGAATCTGTGATCGAGACTTGTTGACGTACAAGAATATTCAATGAACCGTGACCCACAGTTGCGCACTGCCATCGTGCCCAATCATGCAACGATTCGAAAGAACCCGTCTACTCCGAAGCGGGCTTGTAACCCTTGCCCTGCATCCACGCCAGAACGTCGAGAATCCGCACTGCGGGCACTACTTCGTCCAGACCTGCCAGATCGCGTAGGCCCTGCAATCGCGATTGGAGTTCCCCGTCGCGCAAGGCGCCGCGCACCGGCTCCAGATGGGCGGCCTTCGTTCCGAGTTCTCGACCGACGACGTCGTCGTAGATCGGGAAGAGCCGCGGGCGTTTGCGAGCAATCAGCTTGGATGCCATCGTGCGGCCGACGCCGTGGATCTCGCGCAGCGCTGTCTCCAGCCGCCACACCGGAGATTCCGGCGTCAAAGGATCAACTTCGTCCACCAGATCGCGATCTGGACCTACATCAGCCAGGAGCGCATTCAGTGAAGCGTTGCTCTCCCCCAGCAGGAACAATGCACCCTGGGCCGGAACCTGAACCGAGAGAAGTGTCACTGCGACAAGATCTTCCGCAGTGAAGACGTCCGCATCGCGACCACGATTACCACTGGGATCCCAGGAATCCCACAACGCACCGGTACGGAGATACCCTGTCTTTCGGAGCGGCCTCGTGAAGTACTCCTGCAACACGTCGACGGCGCCGGCATCGTCACCGTCTCGCAGCACACGCGGCAAGCGGATGGACATTTGCTCAACCATGATCGACCGACCTTTCGAGTACGTACTTGGCAAATCCGGGGTTGTGGTACTGCCGGAAAGGCCCTTTGCCCTTGGCCACGAGATGCTCCGCGAGCGGCCGAACGGTCGACGCGTCGACGGGCAGTTCGGCGAACTGCTCCAACGCTTCCGAGTCCTCGAGGCTGCAGTCGATCATGGTCCCGTCGCCGTCAGCTGAAGCTAACGCAGTACGCCGGATACCGAGCAAATCGTGTTTTGCAGCAAGTTCCTCGATACTGCAACCCGTTCGGGATTCCAACGCCGAACTCGACACGAAGACCGACATGACGTGTTCGATCGGTTGCCCGCCGGCAAGATGACACTCGACGCTCAGCACTTCCATCGGACCGATGTTGAGGGTGAACAATCGATGGCGATCCGCGGATCGGTTTGTCGACGGCAGGCAGCTGATCGTCCACTGCTCGATCTCGACTGCCGCCGGAGCGTCGAACGCGTAGGAAAGTACCTCTGCAATCAACTCGGCGAGATCCTCGAAGAGTGGGTCGCCCTGCAATCGCTCGAAGTTCTCGACCGAGGCGGCGGGGCGCACAGGTGCTTTGCTCACCGCGGCCCCCTCTCATCCGATGAGGTCGAAACCTTACGTCTCACCTCGCATCAAAGGTACCCAGCGCTGTGGAGCCCTCGCGCGTTCGCCCTCACATAGAGCGCCGCGTTATGGTTCTCAACACGTACCACTGCCTTACCGATCGCTAACTCGAGGAGCATACGAAGTGGAAATCAAGGGAACCGCAGCACTGGTCACCGGAGCAGCTTCCGGACTGGGAGCAGCTACGGCCAAGCGCCTCGCCGACGCCGGCGCCACCGTCTTCGGCCTGGATCTGCCCGCATCGATCGAACGCGCCGGCGACAATGTCCCCGCCGGTGTCACCCTCATCCCCACCGATGTGACCAGCGGCGAAGAGGTCGAAGCTGCCATCAACCAGATCGTCGAATCCGGCTCTCCGCTGCGAATCGTCGTCAACTGCGCCGGCGTCGGCTGGGCCGGACGCATCCTGTCCAAGAACGGCCCGCATGACCTCGAGCTTTTCCGCACGGTCATCACTGTGAACCTGCTCGGCACCTTCAACGTCATGCGCTTGGCCGCCGACGCCATCTCCAAGACCGAGGCTGTCGACGAGTCGGGCCAGCGCGGCGTTGTCATCAACACCGCATCTGTTGCCGCATTCGAAGGCCAGATCGGACAGATCGCCTACTCCGCATCCAAGGGCGGCGTGCACGGCATGACGGTTCCGGCTGCCCGCGACCTGGCTCAGTTCGGCATCCGCGTCAACACGATCGCTCCCGGCATCATCGACACCCCGATGCTCGCGGGCGTCACCGACGAGTACCGCAAGGGCCTCGAAGCCGGCGTTCCGTTCCCGTCGCGTCTGGGCCAGCCGTCCGAGTACGCGCAACTCGCTCAGATGATCGTCGAGCACGACTACCTCAACGGCGAGACCATCCGCATGGACGGCGCTCTCCGTATGACACCGCGGTAGGTTTCTGTTGCCTTGTGCGCCTTTGTCAACCGCCCGCGGTTAACAAAGGCGCACAAGGGCTATGACCGTTTGAGGTATTCGGCGACGTCCGCCGCCGGTATCGGCTCGCTGATGTAATAGCCCTGAACCAACTCACAACCGGCGAATCACCTTCACTGAGCTCAGTGATGAATGATCTGTCGATTTTGCGAATGTCCACGGGCAGTTTCTTCAAACTCTCGAAAGACGAGTAGCCGGTTCCGAAGTCGTCCAACGCAATTGCGATCCCCGTCGCACGAAGACGGTCCAATTAGGCGACGCCGAGCGACGGACCGATCCACTCCGGAAACTGCACAGCCATCGGCATAGTCGGCATGACATACCCGGGAGGCGAAATCAGCGCTCTACTCCCTTGGGTGTCTACGGTGAACGTCGGGAACTCTTGTTTCCACCAATCGACGCACCCTTGCGAGATCGCATTGCCCGGAATCGATTTTTCCTCCACGATTTTCCAGTTCCCGAAAACATTCCACGAGGGTGGGCGTTGGGCACGTGGATCATGACCTCCCACATCGGTGTCTACGGTTCCCGAACTGCCCGCAAATTCAGCAGCATTCTCCAAAACTATACGCACTGAACCATCGAGAACAACCGAACTGTCAAATTTCGACGGCTTCTCGTGAACCAAATAGTCACACACAATTGCCGACACCGAATCTGAACTCTCCGAAAAATCGACAATATTCCGGAACCAAGTAAACCTATTATCGTAGTCGGGAGTCTGATTCACGATCCACGAACTAATTGAAGAACGATCCCTGGAAATGTCACGAATCGCATCGATGTAGCCCGGATAAGTAAACTCTGGTCCGCCGGTATGGGTGTACGCAGTGGCTTCGGCAGTCGCTCGAATCAATTCAGCACCGCGACCGAATAAGTCGACACCAGGATCAGCCGACCACACCGTTGTGTGCGGAAACTCCGACGCAGGTGCGACATCGGCAGAATTCGTCGGCGATCTGTCGCTGCCACACGCTGAAATAGAGGCCACACATATCAGCGCTACCGCCACCGAAAGTGCCCTGTTAGGGAGCATTCCACGCCACCGCATTATATTTTTCCAGCATCCGCGTCGCATGGAAATCAGTTGAGGAACCAAACGTCGAAAACATTGTGTCAATATCACCCAGCCTATAAGGTTTTTCGTCGGTCGCCTCCTTAATTTGATCCCAAGATTTCAATTCTCCATCATCGAATGCCCACCGGTAAACTTCCTTGAATTCAGGCGGTAATTCCGGTGCCGCATTCAGAATATTGTAAGCCTGTCTAGCTGAATCGAAACCTGCGAGTTTAGCGGTTTCAGGCCCTGAAGGCTGGGCACCGATTACCGACTCCTTCAACGGATCACCCCCGGCACCGATCATGGCGTTGATGTAATCCCCGCCAGGGAGGTTTCCGATTCCCAAGGTTCCGAGACTCATCAAGGCGCCATATGCATTGTTCTTGCGTGCATATATTTCGGCCGCCTGCGCCGCCTTGTCGTCGTAACCATCCTGAGTGCCACGCATCAATCCGTAGTCTGTCAGCCCCGCCAGCCTTCCCGCAGTATCCAAATTGTTGGCTGCACTTTCCCCCATAGGGTTCAGCGCATATGCACCCTGCTTCGCGAGCATCTCCTGGTATGCCGCTCGGGTAAAGTTCGTGCCAGCCGTTTCGTCGGTATTCATCAGAGCGAACACGTTTGCCGAGCCAGTGTAGTGACGAAACCCGTCGGGATCAGTCCACCCTCCGATGCTGAAACCTGGATGATTCTCAGGATCTTCACCAGCCAGATCAGAAACGTAGGGACTCATACTATTCGAAACTGTCTGCAACAGATCGGGATTGAGCTGGCCAGTCGACTGGCCGTCGGCTTCAGGGATATTGGACAGCAACTTCCACGCGTCGTCAGTACTAACCGCTTCCCCAACAGCTGACATGATGCTGCCGGTACGAGTTGCCGTGGCCACATCGGTGGGATCATTCGGATTCTCCACAGTGGCATCACCATCCGGGAAGTCGAAGAGCGTCGACGCGGCTTTACCGTCGTCAGTCCAGTTGTGGGACAGCACATCCTTCACGAAGTCGCTGCCGATCTCTGGATTGTTGACAACGGCATCGACGGCAATTTTGTCATGTCCCACAGCGGCGAAGATCTGCTCGGTGACAGCCATGTCCTGGGTACCACGCCCATCGACCATGAAGTACTCGAACTTGTGTTCCGGGTTCTGTTCATGAGCGACCTGCGCATCCAGGTATTTCTGCCCCACGTCGAGAAGCGCACTGTCCAGGGTGCTTCCGCTCTTGTACTGATCGTCGCCCATCGAAACGATGTCGGCGCTCGCCTGATTGTCGGCAACCCCGTTGAGTGCGATGCTGGGAAGGCCGGATCCGCCAGCTACTTCAAAGCTGTTTACCACCAAGTCATCCCGAGTCAGAGACTCTCGCATCATGTCGGGTAGAAGGTTCAGACCGCCCTTGGTCGGAACGTCCGGATCACCCTCGACCGTCGCGCTGACGTTCTCGTTGGACAGTATCTGCAGCGAGTTTGCGACCGCAGCCTGCGCATCGGGCGGCAACTTCGAGAGCAGGTCTTCGATCTCCTGGGGCGATTTCCCATCCAGTGATCTTCCCAGCTGATTGAGGTATTCCATCTGCGACGCCGGGATTATCGCAGTTTCACCACGCTCCAACGCCGTGACCTGTTCCGGTGTCAGGTGGCCGGTTTCCGTGATCCGCTGCAATTGTTCCGGCGTCATCGACGCCGGATGTGTGGCTAAAGCGTCAGAATCACTCTTACCCTGCTCCCCACCCGAGGTAGCTGCGGATACAAATGTCACACGTAGCCCGTCACGAGCGCCTGCCAGGGAGCTTCGCACAGTGTTGTCCGCATTCTCGGTGGCATTTGCGGCGTCGGTCAGTTCACGTTGCCGTTCGACCATCAGGGCAACACGGGCTGTGTCCGGTTCGGCCGCGGTGTCGGTGAGAAGAAGCGCGTCCGAGACCACAAATCTATCCGCTTCTGCTGCAAGAACAGCCATTCGGGCCCGCTGCAAGGGAGCGTCGATCTCGTGAAAGCCTTGCTGTGCGGTTTTTGCCAGAGCTTCGAGAGCATCGACAACCTCGCCGGCAGTCTTCCTGTCTGCGGCGGCCCTGTCCTGAGCCGCTTCCGCGGTCTTTCCTTCCCAGTAAGCACCGTGGACGGTGGTAACACTGCTGAGGTACCGGGAAAACAGATCTTCCGCCTTGCTGCCCAAGGTAACCCACGCGTCGGCAACGGCAGTGAGCGACGCTGGATCCCACGATTCGATCTGTGCACGCGTCGGGGTCATGCGGTGGGTTCCTGGGCGACCCAGGCGCCTGTGGCGTCGGTGTACGCGGTGGCAAGTTCGGCCGCAGACTGCTCGTCGCGACTGCGGAACTTTTCGGCGACGTTGATCATGATGTCGCCGGTCTCGCCCAACCGTTCCTGCAATGAGGGAACCAGCACACCCTCGACAAGCTCGTGCGAGATCGCTGATGCTTCGAGAAAAGAGGTCAGCACCGTATTCGCAGGCGCAAAAGGGAGATTCCCGAGCAAGGGCCCAGGCGCCATGGGGACAAACGTGCCACCAGTGGCGGGAGGAGCACCGGCCGACGGTCCCACGCTCAGCCGACCAGCTTCATCCGCGAGCCCGTGTAGCACCCCGCCCAAGCTTTTCAATTCAGCAATATCGGCCGCAAACGTACCCACGATCCCCCCTCGGACCTACGAGTCAGACCCCCCGACTCATGCAACGCGGGCCAAGTATACGTCGAGTAGCCGGATTACAGGTCCGAGGCGAGGGGAATTTCCTTCTCCGCGCGGTCCGTCATCCACTCACGTAAGACCTTGGTGGCGATGACATCATCCTCGTTGTACTGCAGGATCCGCGTCCGTTGCGTCTCGTCCGGCTCACCGTCGTAGCCGACCGCCTCGCGGTACCACGCCATCGACGCTTCACCACCGGCTTCGGCGTCGCGCCAATGGAATCCGGCAACGGGCGCAATCTTTTTGAGCCCCTTGCCATCCGGGCAGATGAACTGATCGCTGACGGCTTGGTAGATGTCAACCCACTGCGGACTGTCGATAAACTCCCGGATCTCTTCCTTGGTCGGAATGCCCGGTTCACCGGCAAATCGACGCGCAGAATCCAGAAGCCATTTGTCCTCCGCCGAACGTGAATAGCAGTAGGCGGCAAAGGTTTTACCGGACACCGCTGCGCCCGCACGCTCTGCCATCAGCCAACCCCAGAACTCCGCAAACGATCGCGCCTCGTCCCGTGTCGGCAACGGATCCCACGTCGCAAATCCCCGATACATCGAGAAGCCACCGACATTGAGCAAAGTTCCCCACAAATAGGCACCGTGCTCCTGGTAACTCTCCATGTCGACATCGATCTCGATATCGGCGCGCGTCACCGAGATCTTGTCGAACCGTCGTACCAACGGAGCGCCCGCCAGCCACGCCTTCGCGATGACGACGGCGTCGTCGAAGTTTCCGTGTGGCCAATCCTCGAGCGGCTCGCCCTCCCAGGCCGCGAGCTGATCGATGGTGTTGCATCCGGCGTCACGCAGAAGCTCGGCCCGGGAACCGACCGCAACCAGGCTCACATCACGGTTGCGGACCAACTCTTCCTTGCACTCCGTCCACCACGGGCACGATTTGCACTCACTGACCTGAGAGGGAGACGTCAGCACCTCACCGCGCGCCACGGCAATCCTGTCGTCGTAGCGCTCGTCGTAGTCCTCGAGAATCGCACTCAGGTCGTGAACGAGGATGCAGTCGCCGTTGTAACCGATCGCACCCGCCTGCAACGACGGACTCGCCAGTCCCCGGCGCTCGAGCATCCGGTAGACCTGCGCGACGCGCATCTGATCACGAACCTGGCCTCGCACCTTGCGCTTCGGATCGACTGCAGGCTCCCACTCGAACAGGCCAGATGTGATCGCACCCTGCCCCGGGTCGGTGACCTTGTGGTTGACAACGATCACCGGGATATAGCCGCCGCCGTCGGTATCGCGGATCAACATTTCGCATCGACCCTTGCGGCCGGTGTCACGTTCGACAGGCAACACGGCGCCCCAGATGCGGTCGGCGCCGGCTTCACATGCGGCCAGCGTGTCGCGAGCTTGCGCCGCCGTCGACTGATCGGCGTTGATCCGCACCCAACGATCCGGAGCGGCGCCGATCACCAGCTCCGCGATCTCCGCACGCTTGGCCGTTGCCGATTCCTGACGCTGCTTGATGCCCGTATCGAGAGGCTCCGACGCCCACTTGCCCGGAAACAATCCGTCGAGGCGCACCCGATGACGGCAACGCGTGAGCGCCCCTGAATCGATCAGAGGGAGCGAGGGCGCGGGGCTTTTATCGGAACACACGATGACGAAGATTATGTGCTCCCCTAGGCTGAAGCCGAAGCGCAGGTACCTGGCAGCGCACAAACACCTGGAAACGGGGTCCTTTTCGATGGGGTTGTTCAAGAAGCGAAAGTCTCGTGCCACCCGCAAGGCGGAGGCGAAGGCTCTCAAGCACAAGGCCGAGGTCGAGGCGAAACTCAACGCCAAGAGCCAACGCAAGCGCGACAAGGTTGAGACCAAGTCGATCAAGAAGCTGGAAAAGGCTGAGATCGAGTCGACGCACAAGATCGAAAAGGCGCAGATCGCCACGCTGAAGGCCCAGGAAAAGGCCGCTGTGAATCAGGGCCTGACCGTTGCCAAGGTGCGCAAGTACCTGGGTGTCGCTCGGCTACTGGCTCCGGTTCTGCTGCCGATCATCTATCGAGCGGCAACCGCGGTTCGTGGTCAGTTGGATACCGCGCGCGCTCAGAAGATGGGCATCGCCGTCGACCAACTGGGCGACTACACCGGCCACGGAGCCAAGCTGAGCGCCCGCATTGCGGGAGCGGAAAGCTCGGTCACCGAAATCCTCAGCCACAAGCCGAACGACGCCGAGACGCAGCGTTTTGCCGCAGCCATCCGTGAGCGTCTGAGCGACCTGAGCACCGCGGTGCGGGCGGCCGAGCAGATGCCGCAGGCTCGCCGCAAGGCCGCTCACCACGCTATTTCCTCCGAACTCGACGGCGTAGAGGCTGATCTGCTCGCACGCCTCGGCGTCCGCTAGACCTGCTCGAGTGTCCACCGACGCGCCCACGACAGCACTCCTTCGGGGTAGTGCTGTCGGGGCTGTGTCGACCGCTCTTGCCATCGCAGCGCACGGCCTGGCCGGCGGCGATGTACCGCCGGCGTCGGCGCTGACCCTGCTGATAGCCGTGTGTTCAGCCGTGGGCGCGATCACCGGAACGCTTCCCGTTCCGACCCGCGGACCGCTACCACTCATTGCAGCTCTCGGCGCCGGCCAACTGGCAGCGCACACCACCATGACACTCTCCGTGCATTCTCATTCCCCTTCTCCGGGGCTGGCGATGCTCGGAGCACACATAGTCGCCGTGCTCGTCTGCGCGACCCTCGTGTTGGCTGCCGAGCGACTGTTCGGAGTCGTCACCCGCGTCGTGCAGGTCGTGCTGTCCGCGCCGGCGATGCCCGTCGCAGCGCTGATCCGTCGATTCCCGACGACGCACCACCTCGGCCCCAATGGCGCACTCCTTCGCGCCGGCATTTCCCCGCGCGGACCTCCCGCTCTGGTCTGAAGAACTCGCACTGAAACCCTTCACCAGACCAAGAGGACACATTCCACATGAAGAACACCCTGATTTCGCGTGCGCTCATCACGGCAGCAGCAACCGGCGGGGCAATCCTGCTCGCCGGCGGAATCGCGTCGGCGCACGTCAGCGTCGTAGCTCCGGGAGCGACCCAGGGCGGGTACAGCGTTTTGACCTTCCGCGTACCCACTGAATCCGACACCGCGTCCACCACCAAGGTGACGGTGGCACTGCCCGACCTCAAGTCCGCGCGCACCGAACCGATGCCAGGTTGGACTGCCGTCGTCGAGAAGGATCCGACGTCGTTGGTCGCCAAGTCCGTCACCTGGACGGCAGATCCCGGTGTCGGCGTCGGCCCCGGCCAGTTCCAACAGTTCGTTCTCTCCGCCGGCCCGCTGCCCACGCAGGACGAGGTCTCGTTCAATGCGGTGCAGACGTACAGCGACGGCAACGTCGTCAACTGGGATCAGGCCGCCCTCGCCGACGGCAGTGAGCCCGACAAGCCGGCGCCGTCCTTGACCTTGGCAGCTTCGACGGGCGACGCGCACGGAAGCAGCGCCGATACTCACGCCACGAACGAGACAACTGCGACAGAATCATCGAACGACAACACCGCCCGCTGGCTCGGAGGAGCCGGACTGGTTCTCGGCGCGCTCGGCGCTGCACTGGGCCTGGGTGCACTTGTGAGGAGCAAGCGTTCATGAGCACACGACTGAAGGTCGTCACTATCGGCCTACTTGCCATGCTCGCGTCCATGCTCGGGGTGAGCACAGCCAGCGCGCACTCCGCGGTGGTCGGGTCGAACCCCGAGAACGGCGCGTCCATCCAGGTTCCCCCGGACAACGTTTCCGTCAGTTTCAACGAAGCACTGCAAGCGCAGTTCGCGGCGTTGACCGTCACGGGCCCCGGTGACAGCCGCGATCAATGGTCCAAGGGCGAGCCCTCAGTCGAGGGGGCAACAGTGAGCGTGGACCTGGGAGATCTGGGACCCGCCGGTGTGTACACGATCGCGTATCGCGTCACGTCCGCCGACGGCCATCCGGTTCAGGGAACGTTGAACTTCACACTCACCGAGGCCGGTCCCGGCACCCCGGTCACCCCGGCTGCGTCGGCTGGTGACAGTTCGTCGTCCGAGTCGTCGTCGAGCAGCATCCCGGTGTGGGGATTCATCCTCGCCGGTGTTGTCGTCTTCGGCGGCGCACTGTTCTTCGTGCTCCGCAAGCCGAAGTCGAGCTGATCCGTGAGCGGTACGGCAAACAGGTGGTGGTTGCTGTTTGCCGTACCCACAGCACTGCTGGGAGTGCTGATCGCGTGGGGATTGGCGAGTCCCGCCGGCCCTGAAGCGTCCAGCACGGTACGCGTCCTCGCCATCGGATGTGGTTCCGTGACACTGGGAATCGCCACACTCGCCTGGATGGGCCGGGGCGAGCGTCGGCCGGCTTCACCCAACAGCGCGATGTGGACACAACTCACTGCCATCGCCGCCGTGTGGCTGGTTGCCGAAATCGCCTTGCTCGCACTGAGTGCCGCTGCCGCCGACGGACAGCCGATCACCGCGTTGACCGTCGGCCACTTCGCAACTTTTGTCGGCGAAGTCAATGTCGGCCGGGTCGGAGCAGCCATCATCGTGTGCGCTTTTGCCGTCGTCTGCTACGGCGTCTACGGATTCAAGAACCCTGAAACAGCGCCCGTCGCACCGGCATTGGTTGTCACCGCCCTTGCCCTTGCCACCCGCCCCATTACCGGTCACATGGCGCAGCAGAGCTTCGGTTCCATCCTCGATGCCATCCATGTACTCGCTGCCGGCTTGTGGTTCGGCGTCCTCGCCGCCCTCGCGCTCGCCATGCCCGCTCGCGGCGCCTGGGCACTCTGGCTGCCCAAATACTCTGCTCTCGCGTGGCGATGCGTTCTTGCGCTGGTCATCACGGGAGTTGTCAACGCAGCCGTACGACTCGGATCTGTGACCGCGTTTGTCGACACCGCCTACGGCCGCGTCGTCCTCGCCAAGCTCGTTGCCGTTGCCCTGCTCCTCGGGTTGGGATGGTGGTGGCGTCGTACGTGGGTCGTCGCGAGTGCCGCCCACCGCATGAGCGCCGACGGATCGCTTCGCCGCGCAATCGGCGAAGTTGTCCTCATGGCAGTTGCTTTCGGGCTTGCAGCGGCCCTTGCCACTACCGCTTAGGGCCTTCGGCCCCGCAAAGCTGCCTGATCCACTTCCTCGTATCTGCCGGATCGATGACGTCGTCCAACTCGAATGTTGTTGCCGCCATCAGCGCCTTGCCTTGTGCGTAGGCCAATTCCACGAACTGACCGAACAGGGTTTCCCGCGCAGCCGGATCTTCGACTGATTCGAGTTCCTTCCGGAAGCCCAGTCGGACAGCGCCTTCAAGCCCCATCGGCCCGATCTCGCCGGTCGGCCAGGCCACCGTGAACTCGGGCGCGTGAAATGACCCGCCGGCCATCGCCATGGCACCGAGACCGTAACCCTTACGCAGGATCACCGTCCCGAAAGGCACCGTGAGCCTCGCACCGGCCACGAAAAAGCGACCGAATCGCCGTACCGTCGCCTGTTCCTCGGAATCCGGCCCCACCATGAATCCCGGAGTGTCGCAGAGCGTAACCAGCGGAATCCGATGCGCCTCGCACAGTTCCAGGAAGTCCGACGCCTTGTCCGCTGCTTCCGCATCGATTGCCCCGCCCAGATGCTCACTACTGTTCGCGAGCACGGCAACCGGAACCCCTTCCACCTGGATCAACGCCGTCACGACGCCGCGGCCGTAATCGCGCCGCAACTCCAGCACCGAATCGACGTCGGCAATCGCCTCGACGGCGCGTCGCACATCGTACGAACGCAGCCTGTTTTCCGGCATTACATGCCGAGCCAGCCGAGGATCAGGCGCGGTCCACTGCTGCGCCGCACCCTGGAAGAAGCCGAGATACTTCTTTGCCAATTCGACTGCCTCAGCGTCATTCTCGGCAACCACGTGCACAACCCCGTTTCGCCGTTGAATGTCGATCGGCCCGATGTCCTCCGGGCGGTAAGTGCCCAGTCCACCGCCCTCGACCATCGCCGGACCACCCATTCCGATATTGGCGTCCGGCGTGGCGATCAGGACATCGCACGCACCCGCCAACGCGGCATTGCCGGCAAAGCAACGACCCGATACGACGGCCACCAACGGCACTCGGCCGCGCAATGCCGCCATCGCCCGGAAGGTACCCAGTTCAAGCCCCGACCCTGCTCCGGCATCCGTATCACCGGGGCGACCACCACCGCCCTCCGCGAACAGCACCACGGGAACACGTTTACGGGCGGCGAGCTCGAGCAGTCGGTCTGTCTTGGCATGATTGCGCATGCCCTGCGTACCGGCAAGAACCGAGTAATCGTACGAAATGACGACGCTCTCACCGCCGTTGATTGCTGCCACGCCACCGATCAATCCGTCTGCGGGCGTATTTGCGATCAGGTCTTCTTCACTGCGACGGCTACGCTGAGCCGCCAAAGTCAAGGCGCCGTATTCGACAAAGCTGCCGTCGTCGATCAGGTCCTCGACATTTTCGCGTGCCGTCCGACGACCCAGCTTGTGCCGTTTGGCTGCCGCTTCGGGCCTCGCCGCATCCAAGGTCACCTCATGTCGGGCAAGGATTTCCGCGAGGTCAGGACGCACCAGATCCAGGTCGAGGTCCTCGGGACGCTCCACTCGCTCGGCCGCTGTGGCATCGCGCACCACCATGAGTGGCTCACCCGCAACCACTGCCTTGCCGACCCTGCCGAGTACGCGAATCACCTCGACATCGGACTCGGCAGCCAGGACATGCTGCATTTTCATCGCTTCGAGCACAGCGGCCTGACTGCCCTGGTGAACAGCATCGCCGACAGCGGCAATCTCGACGACAATTCCGGCCATCTGCGCGCGCAGGACGGTCTCACCCAGCACTGCAACGGGAGGCTCCGAAACCTTGGCTTCCGGGACGAGATCGGCAATACGTCCCTCGAGCCAGTCGATATCGACGACGCCGTCACGGAAATCCTTCTCCGACACGATCGCCCGCAGGAAAAGAAGGTTGGTCGCAACCCCTTCGATCGCAAACTCGTCGAGTGCGGCAATCGACTTGCGCACCGCCGCAGCAAAATCTGCCCGACGGGTGTGTGTGATCACCTTCGCCAGCAAGGAGTCGTAGCGGGCACTCGGCGACAAACCCGCCGCACCGAAGGTGTCGACTCGAACTCCCGGTCCGCTCGGCGGCGCAAACACGTCAAGCGTTCCGGTTTCCGCGCGCGCACCGCCGTCGCGCGTCATGGTTTCCATATTGACCCGCATCTGGATTGCGATACCCGACGCCGCCGCAACGGTTCCCTGATGCCCAGGAACTCCTGCTGCACAGGTAATCCCCTCAGGAAGATCCAATGATTCGAAACTCACGCCGTCGGCGATCATCAACTGCACGGCAACCAGGTCGACACCGCTCACCTCTTCCGTGACGGTGTGTTCCACTTGGATACGCGGATTGACCTCGAGGAAAACGAATCCTCGCTCCTCCACGAGAAACTCCACTGTTGCGATCCCACGGTAACCGACCTCCGCACACAACCTCGCCGCAGCGGCATGCAAACGCTCGCGCAGTGGTTCGGAAAGACCTTGCGCGGGAGCAATTTCGACAAGTTTTTGATGCCTGCGCTGAACGCTGCAATCGCGATCTCCCAGTGCCGTCGCACAGATACCCGCCGCGCCGGGCGCCGACACAACCTGGACCTCGATATGGCGAGCACGTTCACTGAGCACCTCGGCAAACAGTTCGGCACTGCCGAAGCCGGCCCGAGCCTCCGCCGCACACACGCGGTAAGCGTCGTCGAGCGAGGGCAGATCGCGCACGACACGCATGCCCCGACCGCCGCCACCCGAAAGTGCCTTGATCATGATTCCCCGCGAATGCCGCGCAAAGAACTCCCGCACCTCGTCGAGGCTTGCATCGCCCGCCGTGGCCGGCAACACCGGAACGCCGGATTCCACAGCGGCGCCACGCGCGCGTGACTTGTCCCCGAAGATACGGAGCACCTCAGCGCTCGGACCCACGAATACAAGGCCCGCACTGGCACACGCCCGTGCGAAATCCGGATTCTCACTGAGGAATCCGTATCCGGGATGGATATGCGTGACCGATGAATCGAGGGCGATCGACAACAGCGAGTCTTGATCCAGATACACAGACGCGCCGCTGCCTGGCAGTGGAAACGACTCTGTCGCAGCTTCGACGTGTGGGCTTGTTGCGTCATCTTCGGCGTAGACCGACACGGTCTCGATCCCGAGTTCGCGGGCTGTTCGAATGATGCGCAGAGCAATCTCGCCTCGATTGGCGATCAGCAGTCTCATTCCGAGGTTTCGCAGTCAGTCACCGCCACAGTGTGTTTTGACGTTGACGTCAATGTCAAGCATGGGGGATCGCCCGCACCACTAGATCACGTCGGCGTAGAGATACACGTTGTCCTGGTAGTTGCCGACCCCGTCCGAGAACTCCAGCTCCCCACCACACGTCACCACGGCAAGCTTGCGCGGACCGTCCGGCCCGGCCAGAACACTCTCCTCGATTCCGTCCGCCTTGGCTCGCGACACCACCGCCGTCACCCGCCACCGTGTGCTGTTCCCAGCGGCATCCGACGTACGGATCTCCTGCCCAGGCTCGACTGTCCCGAGATCGAACAACGCACCGTTACCCTGACCGGCAAGATTCACATGCCCGGCGATCAGTGTTGTGCCCGTCTGCGAATCCAATGGCGCACCGTCCAACCAGATCCCGACCTCGCTGACGTCGTCGGGAGGGGTCAATGCTCCATCGATGACACTCGCGTCGACGATCGGTGCCTGCACCCCGAGCGGATCGAGGGACAAAGTAGCAGGCGACATCTGCGCATCAGCAGGAGCGAGCACCGCCGGCGCCGATTGGCCGGCCGTGGGCGCCGGCGGTATCGCCGTACTCTCACCCGACCGAGAGCCGAGGTATGTCATGAGTAAGCCCACAGTTACCGCGATAATTATTGCCGCAGTAGCAAATACGCGAGACTTGCGCCTGCGCACAGGTTCCGCGGAACTGGTGCCTGGCTCATCCGGTACGGGATTCGGATTCATCGACGTCATCAGAGATGTTCCTTTGTCGTGAACGAGCATCGTCCGGTGCTGACGGGGAGAGTCGGCACCGGACGCTGCTCGATCGAAACTGGTTCAGATTTCCGCTGCTACGAGCGGCGGCGGCGGACGGCGATTGCTCCGCAGGCAGCCAGCCCGATCAGACCGAGTCCCGCAATCGCAATTCCGACGTGCGGACCTGCAGTCTCGTCAGCTGCGCCACCGTCGATGGAGGTCGGGCGCTCACCCGTCGGAGCCTTCGGGGTCGTTTGCGTGACCACACGCGGGGTGGGTACCGCAACCGTGGTCGGAGCGGGAGCAACCGGCACTCCGGGGATCACCGGAATGATCGGGATAATCGGAATGATCGGAACGATCACGTTGGGCTTGGTGGTTGTCGTCGGAACAGTCGTGGACGGCGTCGTGGTCGGAGCTCCCGGCGTCGTGGTCGGAACAGTCGTGGACGGCGTTGTGGTCGGAGCCGCATCGAAGGTCACCGTCGCATCACCCTGGAGTTTGGCCGGGGTGACGGTGTTGAACGTTGCAAAAACCTGGCACTCGGCGCCGGCGTTGTTCCAGTGGATGCTCTCGAACGAGCTGGGTGCGCCGGAGACGGATACCTTGACCGCGCCTGCACCCGGGGACGTGACGCACAGCGCCACATCAGTCGGATCATTGCCCTCACCGGTGACAACCAGGGTGTTTCCGGTCAGCTTCACATTTGCGTTCGGCTCACACAGTTCCAAAGTTGCGCCTGCGGGAGCGCTCACGGTGAGCGGCTTGCCGTACATGTTGGTGGACACCGTGAATGTTGCCTTGCCGCCACTGGCGAGAGTGCCACTGGCCGGGTCTGCGAGCGAAATACTCAGGGCGGGTGTCACATTCATGACCCCGAGAATCCGAGCCTGCTCAGCCGGACCGAGATCCGCGTCGCAATCGACTACGGCGTCGGTTCCTTCGAGGTACTCCTTGTCCGATACACACCAGATAAGAAGCTGACGATTTACCCTGTTCGCAGCCGTCGAATCATCAGCGACGCCACCCGGCGTGAACGGGTGGGGATTCTGAATCAGGTAGCTGATGAGCAGTTCCTGTTCCTGAGTCAGACGATCGTTGCCGCCGACCGGAAGCGTCGGTCCTACTACGTTGAACTGCCCGCCATCGCTGTAGCCAGGCTCGCCATCAGGCGAGATCTCATCGCACGTCTCTTCCTTCATGTCGGTGCAGTACATCCACTCCGACTGTGGACCACTGGCCTCGGGGACGTCGCGCACACCACAGATAGGGGCAGGTGACCGCTGGTCGTTGTTGTAGTACAGCGGCACCACATTTCCGGCGTTGTAGTAATCCAGGCGCACACCATCGATAACCATGTCGTCCGCGTAGGGATAGTCAGCGGACGTCTGCGTGCCTTCGCACATCGGCGCAGTGAAGGCGGCCGACGACGCGGGCGCCGCTGTTGCCGGCCCTGCCAAACCGGCGACAATTCCACCGACCAATGCAAGCGTCGACACAGCGGACACGGATGCCAGCCCGATCTTTTTCCGCCGCACCACGGCTGATGACGATGACGATGTGTTCATGGACGATCTCCTCGCGAAGTAACAGTTGGGGCACCCAGCAGGCCAACATGGCATTAGCCATGTGATTGCCAACACAGTTCGACGATTGAAACTTGCTGCGCGCTTGCTGTCAAACGTCACTATTCGGAGGAAAGCGCCCATAGCGTCGCAAAACAGCCAAAAGGTTTGTTATGTGACACTTTGTCACAGATACAGGGGGAAACCGGCGATAACCTGTGCATTTATCCACAAGGGCGAACAGTTCCCGAAACAATTTCCCAATCCGGAAGAAAATCGTCACAAATTCAACAATCGACACAGTTACAAGACGATAGCTGTGCTTACCGATAGCTGAATGGTGACAAATCGACCAAACGACTATCTGTTGATCAACTCACGGCGCGTCGCGATCCCATAGCGCACGCGGCCCGAGAATGAATGGAATCACGCAATTCGACCCGCACCATTCGCGTGCTGCCGCCCGGCACGAACGGGCGCAATGTCTACACCGACCGCACGAAATCAACCAGACAACCGTAATCTTTCCGACTAAGGACTGACCGGTCTGAAGGGTGCTCGGCTCGACTTGTCGCAGAGCTAGGTACCCACTGTCCACTTTGCTCCAGAAGGAGATCAAGCGATGCCCGAAAACGCTGGGCCGATGACGCCTCTTCAGATCAAGAACGCTGCGGCAGATTTGATGCCTGCGCTTCGATCGGAATTGATCGAACTGGTACGGATACCGTCGATCGCGACCGATGGCTATCCCGCAGCACCACTCTTCGAGGCCCACGATTTCATCGTGTCGCTCTTGGAGAAATCCGGGGTCACCCAGATCGATCGTCTCGAAATTCCGGGTAAGACGGCACCTGTCATCATTGCGACCATTCCGGGTCCGGTCGGGACGCCCACGGTCCTCATGTACTCGCATTACGACGTCGTTCCCGCCGAAGACCTCGAACTGTGGGACACACCGCCCTTCGAGCCCACCGAACGCGACGGCGCGCTCTACGGCCGCGGGACGGCGGATTCCAAGGCAAACGTGATCGGCATGATCGGGGCGCTTCGCGTCTTCGACGGAAAACCGCCTGTGACAGTCAAACTCGTCATCGAAGGCCAGGAAGAATTCGGCAGCCCCTTCGACAATTATCCGCCCGAAGCCCCGGAACTCTTCCAGTCCGACGCCATGGTGATCGCCGATGTGGGAAGTGTTCGCCCCGGATCACCCACCCTGACCGTCGCATTGCGCGGATCCGCCCAGGTGATCGTGGAACTGACCACTCTCGGAGCCGACAAACACAACGGCCTCTACGGCGGCGCCGCTCCCGACGCGCGCCTCGCGCTCATCCGCGCACTGGCATCGCTGCATGACGACAACGGTGATGTCGCCGTCGACGGTCTGCTGCGCGAGGAATGGACGGGAAGCAGCTACACCGACGAAGAATTCCGCACCCTCGCCGAAGTACGTGACGGACTCCCCCTCCTCGGCACCGGCGGAATCGGTGAACGAATCTGGTCCGGTCCGGCGATCACCGTCACCGGAATCGACGCACCGCCCGTCGACGGCGCAGTCAACGCCGTCGCGAGCACCGCACGCGCAGTGATCAACCTGCGCGTGCATCCGCGTCAGCCTGCATCCGAAGCGCAGGCAGCACTGGTCCGGCACTTACAGGCACTACGCCCGTTCGGCCTCGAACTCGACGTCAAAGCCGGAGAAACCGGGGACGGCTTTGCTGCAGAACAGGGCGGCCCCGCATTCGACGCGGCCATGTTCGCGCTCTCGGAGTCCTGGGACGGCGAAGCCGGACAGATGGCCGGCGGCGGTTCCATCCCGATCGTGATGGCTCTCGACACTGCCGTGCCCACCGCCGAGAAACTGCTCTTCGGCGCAACCGACGGGTACGCAAATATTCACGGCCCCAACGAGCGTGTGCTTCTCGACGAATTCGAAAAGGCCGTTGTCGCGAAAGCTCTGTTCTTCCAGGAGTACGCCCGCACATTCGAAGGAAAGAAATGAGCACCAAGACCGAAGAAGGCGCCGCGCACACCCCGGCGAAGAAGAAGTTCGAGTTTCCCGGCGCCGTCACGATGCTGGCCATCGTCACGGTACTGGTATGGATTGCCGCGCTGTTCATTCCGGCCGGACGCTTCGGTGTCGACGTCGACGGATCACCCGTCCCCGGTAGCTTCGAAACCGTCACGTCCCCGCTGACTTTCTTCGAACGCATCCAGCAGCTGATTCTCTCCCCCGTCAACGGCCTCTACGGTGTCCAGGATCCACTCACGGGATTTGTCGACACCGACAACATCGGTCGGCTTTTCGGATCTGTCGGTGTCGTTCTGTTCATCATGGCCCTCGGTGCATTCATCTCCGTCAGCTTCGCCACTCGCAGCCTCGAAACCGCTGTCTCGCAACTAGCTACCAAGCTCAGCGACAAGGGCTGGCTGCTCATCACCGTCATCATGGTGCTGTTCTCGCTGCTCGGATCGACGATGGGGTTCTCCGTCGAAACGTTCGGCTTCTACGCGCTCCTCATCCCCCTGATGACGGCTCTCGGCTACGACCGCATGGTCGCGGCGACGATGATCATCCTCGGCGCACTCGTCGGCAATATGGCGTCGACCGTCAACCCGTTCTCGATCGGCGTCGCGTCCGGTGAAGCCGGCGTCTCCATCGGCGACGGTATCGTCCTGCGTGTCATTCTGTGGATCGTATTGACCGCAGTGGCAGTGGTATTCGTACTTCGCTACGCCGCCAAGGTGAAGAAGGATCCGGCCACCTCGCTCGTCGGATTCGACATCGACGACGAGGAAGAAGAGGCAGCACCACCTGTCGACATCGACAGCAAGCTGACCGGAATTCAGAAACTGGTCCTCGTCATCACCGGACTCACCTTCGGTTTGATGATCTTCTCCGTCATCCCGTGGTCGAGCATCTTCGGCGGTACCACCGGGCCGGCCGAGTACGACGCGTACCACGTCACCGCCACCGAGCCATACTGGTTCGAATTGAACTGGTGGTTCCCGCAACTGGCGATGCTGTTCATCCTCGCAGCCGTCCTCGTCGGCATCGTCGCCAAGATGGGCGAGAAGAAGACCGTCTCACTGATCACCCGTGGCGCCGGCGACATGGTGGGGCCCGCCATCGTCATCCTGCTCGCGCGCGGCGTCTCCGTGATCATGACCAACACCGAAACCCTCGACACCATCCTCAATGCGATGGAACAGTTGGTGTCCGGCGCGTCCGCGGGTGTGTTCGCGATCCTCGTGATGCTCGTGAACATTCCACTGGCCTTCCTGATTCCGTCCAGCTCGGGACACGCCACCCTCGCAATGCCACTGCTCGCACCGCTGGGTGATTTTGCCGGAGTCAGTAGGTCTTTGGTGATCACGGCCTTCCAGATGGGCCACGGCCTGATGCTGATGGTTGCACCCACCAACGTCGTCGTTGTCGGTGGACTCGCAATGGCCAAGGTCGGCTACGACAAGTTCCTGCGCTTCGTCTGGCCACTGCTGTTGATCAACTTCGTGATCGTGGTCGTCGTGATCGGCGCCGCCGCGGTTCTCGAGTAGAAATGGGTCAGGCGTGGTCGGCGCTGCGAGCTGCCTGTTCGAGGCGGTCTCGATATTCGGCCCACCACGCCTGATCACCCGGCGCCACGTTGGCGTTGTCGGATCGCAGACCAGCAGCGCCGTCGATCATTTCGCGCACGATGTCGGCGTGGCCGACATGACGGTGAATCTCCGTCACGACGTGCACGAGTATCTGATGCAAGGTCACGTCACGCCGTTCCGGCGGCCACGTCTTCACCTCGCCCGCTGCATCCAGATCCAGATCATTGATCGTGGCATCCGAAAAGACCCACGTGCGACGGTACGTCTCGAGAATGTAATCCCTGGATTCGTCTGCGCGGGCCCACATATCGACATTGGGCTCGTCCGAGCGCAACCACTGCGGCAGGTCCGGCACCCGGCGTCCGAACACCGGGCCGAAGTACCCGAGTTCCACGCCGATCATGTGCTTGACCAACCCCAGCAGATTGGTGCCGGTAGGCGTCATCGGTCGCCGGATCTCGTACTCGGACAGCCCTTCGAGCTTCCAGAGCAAGGCGTCCCGAGCCGACTGAAGGTATCGCTGCAGATCGGCCTTGTCTTGCACGCTAGTCATGTCTGTCAGTGTTGCACCGATGCCTGCTCTTGCGTGAGATAGTGCGCAGGAGAGCTGATTTCCCCATAACAACCACCGAGTGGAGTGAGCAGTTGACCGCGGTCGAAGATCTGGCCGAAGTGGCGTCGCGGGCCCTCGCGGCCGAAGCCGAAGTACGTTCGGTCCGATGGCAGAGCCGAACTGCAGTGGAGAAGGCTGCGATCGGTGCCCGGGATCTGTTGGACAAGGATCGAGCGGCACTGAACCAACCGACGTACAGCGGCCTCTCGCCGTCACCGCACATGGCCCGCCAACTCGAACTGATCACCCGCCTTCAGCCACCCCTGCCGGCCGACGCCAGCATCGGCGCTGCAGCTCAAGCAGAAGCTGACGCGGTAGCAGCGGTCACCACCGCCCGGATTGCGCTCGAAGCAGCACATCTCGCAGTTCTCGAAGCTCGTGTCGCCGCCCTCGATGCCGGCGACAGTGACGACGTTGCCGCTGCGATCCGCGGCTATGTCCCGCTCGCGGCCGGTAACCCCGCGGTTCGGCACATGCAGGACCTCGGCAGCCGTATTCGCGAGGAATTCCGACACGTATTCAACGGGAAACCTCGATCCATTGCGTTCCGTCTGGGCCTGAGCCTCGGGCTAGGGTTCGCGTATCTGGCGTTCATCCGACTTTTCCAGTGGGACAGCAAGGAAGACCGACTGCCCTATCTGGCTCTGTACGCATTGTCAGGGGTCATCGGCAGTGTGGTCTGCACCAATGCACTGAGCTTCGACGCCGGCCGGGTGCGCGCCGCGCTCTCCGGTGGTACCCGCCTGTGGCATGTGCTGGTCGCCAAGAACATCGTGATGCTGATCCTCGTCGGCACCGCCGGCTTTGTTCTCAGCGTCGTTCTGTCATGGCGCGCCGGAAACAGCACCGAATTGTTGAAAGCCTGCGGGCAGGTCCTGACCATGATCCTGCTGTGGCTCGGAGTCGCCAACGTCATGTCGGTGAGCTTGCCGTTGCGTGCCGAACCGATTCTCGAACGTCGCTACGACGGCACGTGGAAACCCTTCATGCTCTCCTTCGCCATCTCGTACGGTGTCGGGTTGGTCGTCAATCTCATGCTGTACTGGCGTGTTTGGGCCAAGACGACGCTACTCGAGCAGATGGGTGGGCCGTGGATTCCGGTGCTCATGCTGGTTGCGAGCGCCGCCGCGACGTGGTTACTCCTGACGGTGCTGGCAGTGCTGCTGGCCGAGCAGCCGCGGTTCCGTCGTGCGTTGCAGCGCGAGATGATCGTCTACCGCGATGTCGCCGAAACCGTGAAAGCGTAGAAACCAGACAGTCGGACTAAAGTTGCAGATGATCATTTCACCAGGCCGGAACACCGACCTCGAAGAAGGAACAAGAGAACTGATGGCCAGTCAAGACCAGTTCGGTCCTATCGAATATGTTGCCGTCGAGTTTCCCGATGGCGCAATAACTGCCGACGGTTTCGAGCAGTTGCTCGAGATCGTCGACAACGGAACCATCCGCATTCTCGATCTCGAGTTTGTTGTCAAAGCTGCGGACAACTCGCTGCGCGTGGTTCCGGCATCCACGTTCGACCTCGCAGATTTTGATCTGTCCCAGTTCGACGGTGCCGCGTCCGGATTGCTCGACGCCGGCGACATCGCCGCCGTGGGCGAGGACATCGCCGCCGGAAGTGTTGCAGCGGTTCTCGTCTACGAGGAGTTGACTGTGCTCCCCGTTCTGGATGCGTGGGTTCGCAGCGGTGCCCGAGTGATCACCGAAGGTCACATTTCAGTCGACGAACTGGCCGATGCCTTGAATGAAACGGAGAACAACGAATGAGCTTCCTCAGGCGGGCCAGCCGAGTAGCTGTCGCGAGCTCCATCCACGGAAATGTTCAGCGCCGCCAGCGAACTCGCTGGGCAGCAGAAGATCAGGCCAAGGCAGCAGCACAGGCTGTTCCACCGATTCCGGATCTGCCGCCGCTGCCGCCTCAGGTTGCGCCGGCAGCATCGATGGACGCGAAGATCGAACAGCTCACCAAGCTCGGTGAGCTCAAAGCCGCCGGCATCCTCACCGACGCCGAGTTCGACGCCCAGAAGGCCCGGATTCTCGGGAACTGAGCGTCATCGTGCTCATCCCCGCCGATTGCGGGGATGAGCACAGCCCTTACTTCGAGACCTCGTGCGCGAGTGAACTAGGTGCCTGGGAGAAGTATCGGTTTGACAATTTCCCCTGCGAGAGCGCGCTTTTCAGCGGCATTGATCTCGGAGAGAGGGAATGTGGTGACAAGGCGGTCGAAGGGAAATTGCCCGGCCTGCCACAGTGCGATCAGGGTGGGGATGAAGGTGTGCGGGTTGGCGTCACCTTCGAGGATGCCGGTGATGGTGCGACCGGCAGTCAGAGCAAGTGGTGCGATCATCAAATCGCCCTGTTGCACGCCGACCAGTCCCAGAGTGCTGCGAAGAGCAAGAGCATCAAGGGTAGCCGCGATGACGGTGGGTAGCCCGGTGGTGTCGAGGCCGTATCGGACTCCGGCCGGAGCAATCGCGCGGATCTGTTCTGTCAGATCACCCACTCCGGGAACGATCGTGTCCGTGGCACCGAGTTCGCGGGCCAGTTCGAGCCTGTCGCTGTTCAAGTCGACAGCGATGATCGGTCCGGCGCCGGCGACCTTGGCGGCCATGACCGCGGACAGGCCGACTGCACCCGCGCCGACGATGACGATGCCTTCACCGGGACGCACCTGGAGCACTTCGAGAACTGCACCGGCGCCGGTTTGAATTCCGCATCCGAGGGGGCCGAGCAATTCCAGCGGCAGTTCTTTGTCGACGACCACGGCGTTACGTGCGTCGACGACCGCGTGGGTGGCGAAGGACGACTGGCCGAACCATCTTCCGGCGACGGGTTTTCCGGCGGTGTCGGTCAGCGGGGTGGAGCCGTCGAGGGCGTTGCCGACGAGATTGCGGGCCAGGAAGGTGTCGCAGTACGCCGGGTGAGCGTCAAGACAGTTGGCGCAGGTGCCGCAGGAGTCGAAGCTCAGGACAACGTGGTCACCGACCGCGACGGTCTGCACCGCGGATCCGACGGCTTCCACGATTCCGGCGCCCTCGTGTCCGAGAACGATCGGTGGGGTTCCGAACCCTGCTGCGGCCCTGGGTAATACATCGGTGTGGCAGTGGCCGGCCCCGACGATCCGGACAAGGACCTCATGCGGGGTCGGGTCGGCCAACTCGAGGTCCTCGATACTGAAGGGGGCTTCTTCGCCACGGAGGACGGCTGCTTCGATTTTCATTGCTTTCCTGCGTCTTTCGAGTCAGTGGCAGTGGTGAGACGGATCGATTTGGTCTGTCGGCGTTGTGAGCGCCCGTCAGTACAAGTAGTCCTCGCCGCTGGCGCGGACGGTGATGTCACTGATGCTGATGCCCCACGGTTGATCGATGACGTGAACAACAGCATCGGCTAGATCGTCGGGCTTGATGAGCCAGTAT
This sequence comes from Rhodococcus sp. IEGM 1366, assembly GCF_033142425.1. Lineage (NCBI taxonomy): Bacteria > Bacillati > Actinomycetota > Actinomycetes > Mycobacteriales > Nocardiaceae > Rhodococcus > Rhodococcus sp. IEGM 1366. The sequence goes on along the minus strand of NZ_JAWLRZ010000001.1, from coordinate 827,070 downwards.
TCGATCGAGTCGACGTCCTTCTGCTCGGGACGCATGGTGCCCTCGGTCAGGTGACCGACGTTCTCCATGTAGATGCCGGCGCGCTGACCGGTGAGCCCGAGGATCGCTTTCTCGTTGACGATCCAGCTCGCCAAGTTGGTGCCTGTCACGCCAGTTGGCTTGACCGTCGTGACCTTGATCTTGCCCTTGGCCTCGATTCGCAGCGAATCCGAGATCGTGGTGACTGCAGCCTTTGTCGCGCTGTAGACGCCGGAACCGTCGATGCCTGCGTTGCCGAAGATCGACGAGATGTTGACGACCTGGCCACGACCCTGTTCGATCATCTGGTCGTAGACGGCGGAGATTCCGTTGACGACGCCCTTGATGTTGATGTCAATTGCCTTGTGCCACTTCTGCCATGCACGCTCGTGGTCGGCAAAGTAGGCGAGAGGCATAACCCCGGCGTTGTTGACGAGTACGTCGAGCGCTCCGAATTCCGCAATTCCGTGCTGTGCTGCAGCGACGACCTGGTCCATATCGGTGACGTCGGCAACTTTGTAGGTGCCAGTGAACCCTGCTGCCGCGATACCCTCGAACACAGCCTTCAGACCGGCTTCGTTGATGTCGACGCCGACGACCTTGGCGCCCTGCGCTGCCACCTTCTCGGCGATGAGCTGACCGAACCCACCGCCCGCGCCGGTGATGAGAATGACCTTGTCCTGCAAGTATTGAGACATAATTTTCCCTTTTCTTCGAAAGCGTGAGTTCTGTGTGGGTCACACCGAAAGTTCTGTGTGGATCACACAATGTTGATGGCATCGAGGACGCCCGCGACGGTCTTCCGATCGCCGGAAACATCGACCGCTGACCGCCATGCAGATCGGGTGGTCCCCCATCGCAGGAAATCGGTGGCCTGGGTCGTCGCGATGTTCTCGGGCACGTCACCGGTTTCGGTGACGGTGACTCCTTCGTCGCCACGAGCCAGGACGAAAGTGCGCTCGGTGGCACCGGTAAGTCGAAGTGCCACAGGCGATGTCAAGGCGGCAGCGACGGCTTCGCCGCACATCTGTGGGAGTCCTGAGACCATCCAGTCGATCGCCGGATCGATAGCAGCCGCCACGTCGACATCCCCGTGAGAGATCGGTCCGAACGGTGCCAGAAGATCCGACGTCAGATGAACGAGATGGTCGAACGACACCGCATCGCTGAGCTGATGCAGACGATAGGTCCCGAGGTCGAGCATCTCGAGTGTGTTGTTGCGAAGCTCTTCGCCCTGCAGCGCGGCTAGCGTCGCGAGACCTGCTGCGGACTGTTCCCGGTAGTAGTCCAGAATCTGCTCGTGCGGTAGATCTGCGCGCTCGCGAACAGCAGCGTCGTTGAGCCGCTCGGACATTCCACTGGGGTTCGGCGGGAATACGAGGTCCGGATCGGCGATGAAGTTGAAGAAGAACGCCATGTGGCCAACGAGGTCGTGAACGCGCCAGCCGTGGCACGCACTGTCGGCTTCCCATTCGGCGGTCCCGAACTGCTCGGCGATTTTGACTGTGTTTTCTGCCAGCGCGCGGGCGCCGGCGAGTCCTGCCTCGGACATGGTGACTCGATTCTCAAGAGGATGCGAGGAAGATGGATTTGAGCTGCTGGTACGACGCGAGTCCTTCTGGACCGAGTTCGCGGCCCACACCGCTGGCTTTGACTCCACCGAACGGTGAACCCCAGTCGAGGTTGAAGGTGTTGACGCCGAACGAGCCTGTCTCGACGCGCCGGGCAATTTCGATTCCGCGTTCCTCGTCGGAGGTCCACACCGTCCCACCGAGTCCGTACTCGGAGTCGTTGGCAAGTGCGAGCGCATCATCGACGTCGTCATAGGAAATGACGGACAGCACCGGCCCGAATACCTCCTGCCGTGCGATTGTGCTGGCGTTGTTCACGTCGGCGAACACGGTGGGCTCCACAAAGAATCCCGTGTCGAGGTCGGTAGGACGTCCACCACCGGTTGTGATGGTTCCGCCCTCGGAACGACCCTGCTCGATCAAGGACAGCACGCGATCGCGTTGCCTTGCGCTCACCATGGGGCCGACGAACGTCGACGGGTCCATCGGATCGCCGACCTGCAGACCCGCCGCCATGGCAGTGATGGCATCGATGTAGGTCCGACTGTGGCTGCGCGGGACCAAGATTCGAGTCGACATGTAGCAGGTCTGCCCGCTGTTGAGCAAAGATGCCGTCGCGAGACCGGTTACCGTCTGCTCGACATCCGCGTCGTCCAGAACCAGGGCTGCCGACTTACCGCCCAACTCCAGGGTGACGGGGCGAAGCATTCCGCCACACACCTCGCCGATGTGTCGACCGGCTGCGGTGGATCCGGTGAACGCGACCTTGTCGATCCCAGGATGCGCCACGAGATACCGGCCGATCTCCGGTCCACCCGTCACGACGTTGATGACGCCCGCAGGAAGGTCGGCCGCAATGGCGGCTTCAGCCAATACGTAAGAGTCCAAAGTAGTTTCGGGCGACGGCTTCAATACGACGGTGCAACCCGCCGCTAGAGCCGGAGCGATCTTGAACATCGACAGCACCGCAGGGAAGTTCCAGGGCGCGATGGCAGCGACGACGCCGATGGGCTCGCGTCGCACGATCGTCGTGCCCGGCATCGGTTGGCTGACGCGTCGTTCCTCGGGGGGCGTCGACTCGGCGAGGTTTGCGTAATAGCGCAAGAGTTGGACGGGTGCGGCGCCCTCGGCGAATCGGGCGAGCTCGATGGGCATGCCGTTCTGGTGAGTGACCGTCGTCGCGCGGTCCTCGGCTCGTTTCTCGAGTTCGTCGGCGAATCTGCGAATGGCGTCTGCACGTTCGGTGGGGGAAAGTTCCGCCCAGTCGCTCCGCCGCAACGCGTTTCGAGCCGATGTCACCGCCGCGTCGACGTCCGTCGTCGTGGATGCGGGGAACGAACCTATCTCCTGCTCGGTGAGAGGTGAGACAACCGGGATGGTTTCCGAACTGTCCGGTGTCCTCCACGCTCCGTCGATGAACAGAGCGGTGTGGTCGGTGCGCGATGTCATTTTCTGGCTCCTCCGAGGATGGCGTTCGACGCTGAACAAGTCATCTGTGTCGATCATCACTGCCCACGCGAGGATTAAATTGACTTCACGCGCCAATTTATTTACATTTCGACACATGGCGGATCTCATCAGTGCTTCGTCGTTGACGCGATTGCCCGAGTTGATCTCCGAACTCGGGGGTGATCCCCACGAGTTCTGTGACCGTGTGGGCATCGATCCGGCCATGATCGGCACCTACGACAGCTTCGTTCCGTTCAGTGCGTTGTCCACCTTGCTCGGACAATGCGCACAGGAGCTTGGGGTTCCGGATTTCGCCCTCAGGCTTGCGAGCAGACAAGACCCGGACATCCTCGGTCCGGTCGCCATCGCGGCCCGCAGCGCCGAGACGATCGGCGACGCGTTGCACGACGTGGCCCGTTATGCCCACGTGTACAGCCCGGCGTTGGCCGTCGATCTGACGATCGGCGACACCGACGTGTCCTATGGGCTCGACACCGTGCTGCATCGACTGCCGTACCGTTCGCACGTCGTGGAACTGGCGATGGGAGTGACGCTCCAGACGTTCAGGATGATGGCGGGCCCGGATTTTCATCCGACGCACATCTCATTCCAGCATCCGCGCATCTCCGAACTGCACAGGTACATCGAATATTTCGGGTGCTCGGTCGAGTTCGGCTCAGACCGGAATCTGCTGACCTTTCCGCGCGGAGTCATGCATCGTCAGCTGCCCCGGGTGGATCCGTTGGCCTACGGCGTTGCTGTGCGTTTCATGGCGGGTCGAGATCCGAATGTGGCGTTTTACGACGCGGTGTCCGCGTTGATCGTGCGGTCTCTGCCCGCAGGCGTGGCCACACTGAAGCAAGTCGCGACATTGATGATGCTGCACCCGCGAACACTGCAGAGACGGCTGGCCTCTGAAGGCAGAACTTTCGAATCACTCGTCGATGATTCGCGGCGCGAACTCGCTCTCAGCCTTCTCGCCAACCCGAACGTCCCGGTCTCCGCAGTGTCACGGCAACTTGGCTATTCCGAACCGAGCACCCTGACCCGGAGCTGTAAGCGGTGGTTCTCCACAACGCCACTCGCGAAGCGGAGGGAATTGACCGGGCGCAGCAGTTGATTGCGTAGTTTGCACAGCGACACAGGAATGGAAATCATTTCCATTACTATCTCTGCCTGACCACCAATGCTGGAATACCCGCCTGTAGCGACTCAGTCGACTCCACCGAATGAAGCCACGTCGGTCGCGCAATCGGAGACTGACGAATGACGTCCACGGCGCGCGCAGCGATCATGGCTGTCGCAGCCGATTGACTCCGGCCGGACGCCCACAGCGTCGGGCCGGTTTCGGTGCGGGCCATGACAATCCAGCGATCCGAACCCCACATCTTCTTGGGAACTACTTTCTGCAAGGGCGGTGCCCACGTCATCGCGGCCAAACCGAGCGTCGCCGCCGAGGTATCCAGACGCAAGTAGGTTCTCACCGGCACGCCGAGATCACGCGTCAAAGCATGTTGATCGGAGAAGTCCGCGCGCACCGCTGGACCCTTGCGGTAGCCAGGCGCCTCGGCCGGGACGTCGAATACCTTCATTCCCGTGTAGTTGCGGACGAGTTCACCGCTCGGATCACGAAACCTGGTGCCCAACATTCCGTACGTCCACGCCGTGGCCGCGGGGCCGTGAAGTTCGCCGCCGCCAAGACCTACCATGATGTCCACCGGTCCGCTGCCGAGTCGATGTGCCTCCGCCGCAAGAACACTGGTCAATCCCGGCGCTAATCCGACACCCAGCAGCACGGGACCGTCGACGTTTTCCAATGCATCGCAGTACGCCGACGTCGCGGTGATGTCCACAAACGTAGCTCCACCGCGAACTGCTTGCTGCGCCAACCGGACGTCTTCGAATCCCGACGCGTTGACCACCACGTCGTAGCCCGATACGGCCCGAGAGTAGGCGTCCTGATCGGTCAGATCGACAGCCACGTCGGCGCGAGCGGCGTTGCGCCCGGCAGAAAACGCTGACACGGCGGGGTCCGTACGGAACTCCTCCATCAGCGGGACACCCACTGCGCCATAGCCGCCCAGAACCAGGACCTTCATTTTCTTGTTCCCTCCGAGTAGCTAGAGCTTCACTCTAGAGCTAAACTCCAGCGCATGGTGGGGGTAGAAACAGTGGCACAGGCGACCGCACGATCGAAGATCATCGCGGCGGCGCGGCATGTCTTCGTCAATCCGGGATACGCGGCAGCGACTATCAAACAACTGGCCGACGCGGCCGACGTTTCGGTCCAAAGCGTCTACTTCGTGTTCGGCAACAAGCCGAGCGTATTGTCGGCGCTGCTGGAAGTCGAGGTCGCCGGCGACGAGGCTCGGATAAGCACTCTGGATCGGCCGTGGGTGGCGGCGGCACTCGGTGCGCCACATCCCCTCGGACAACTGCGCATTCAGGTTCATCACGGGCGACTCATCCTCGAACGAACCGCAGACATCCTGCTGGCCTTGCGCGCCGCCGCATCCGCTGACGAGGACGCGGCACTGCTGTGGCAAACCAATCTCGCTCAGCGGAGAACCGTGCAACAGCACCTCATGATCGGGCTCGTGGAGAAAGACCCGTCCGTCGATCTCGAGACCGCGATCAACGTCGCGCTCACTTTGACGAGTGCCGAAACCTATACCGATCTCGTGGTCGAGTCGGGGTGGACCGGAGAGCAATACGAAGAATGGGTGGTCGGCACACTTGCCTCCACCCTCGGCCTGGACCAAGCGAAGAAGTCCAGGCCGCGCCGCATGTGATCAGGCGTTTGGTTTGTCCAAGGTATGACGCGGGTTGTTCCACAATCGCTCTGTCAGGTCGTGGAAAACTGCCAGAGTGATTGTGTCGTCGTCACGCCGAAGCAACGATTGACTGACCGTCGCGCGAACCAAAGTGCTGTCGGCGTGGACAAATTCCTTGATCGAACCCGGCTCGGAACTCAACTCGCGGTGAGCCTGCTCGGCACTGACGTCGTCGGCATCCTTGTCGTACATGATGTCCTGCAGACGCAAGGCGGCGACGGCTTTCTTCGGGTAGCCAAGCATGTCGGCAAAGGACGGATTGGCAAAAACAATGCTGCCGTCGCGGTGCACGGCCACCACCGGGACCGGCAATCTGTCCAGCAGGATCAACGGCGGCATCTGCTCGAGATCTGCGATCGGTGATTGCGTCGGCGGCGCAACATTGCGGCGGCGTTCCATAACACGTCCTCTCATGTTGCCCAGTCGCAACAGTCTAGCGTCCCAGCTAATCGTCGGTTGACTTCCGGTTGGGGAATTTCGACGGTCACTGGAGACCATGCCCCCGCAGTCAGGCCGCGAATACCTCCCGATCGACTGTCAAGGATCCATCAACCACACGATAAACATTATCCATCCGATGCAGGTGTCCGCGGTCGTGTGTCACGAGAAGAGTTGCAGCATTGTGTTCTCGCACGACTCCGATGATCAAATCCATGACCGCCGCGCCACGTTCCTGATCGAGCGCGCTCGTGGGCTCATCCACCACCAACAGTTGCGGATCGTTCATCAAGGCGCGCGCGAGATTCACACGCTGACGCTGACCACCGGACAGTTGCCCTGGACGCTTCCCGCTGTGATCTGCCAATCCAACCGCATCGAGCAAATCCATCGCTTTCGTTTTCGCGGCTTTGCGGCGCGCCCGCGACGTGAACACGGACTGCCCCAGATGCGCCATCACCTCGAGCTGTTCGAGCGCCGTCAACGACGACACCAGATTGGATTGCTGGAACACGATGCCGATGGACGTGCGTCGTAGTTCGGACGCGTCGCGGCGGCCGAGTGTCGCAAGATCCGTGGCTTCGCCGCCGGTGCGCAGGTAGACGTGGCCTGAGTCCGGGCGAATAAGCGTCGACGCCACCGCGAGCAGGCTGGACTTTCCCGAACCCGACGGGCCGGTGATCGCGGCAATCTCCCCGCGATCGAGTCGCAGGGACACGTCGTCGAGAGCGGTGACGCGGGATTGTCCGTCGGGAAATGTCAGGTTGACGTTTTGGATGTCGAGAACGGTGCTTCCGGCTGCAGAGGTCATCGCGAACTCCCTAGTGCTGTGAGCGGATCAGTGGTGAAGAGGAATCGAAGAGCAAACGCGGCGCCGAGCAGGCCGAGCCCGATGAGCGCCACTGCGGGCACCAGAGTTGTGGACGCGTCCAATACGAAAGGCATCGAATCGCCGATCACCGAACCGGCGATCGCAGTCAAGCCGATTCCGAGCGAAACGCCGACAACAAGCACGATGAACGCCTGGCCAAGCGCGTCGCGGACCAAGGAACCCGACGTCGCGCCGAGCGCTTTCAACGTTGCGATATCCGGCATGCGCTGGATCGTCCACACCGTGAAGAATGCGCCGATCACGAGAGCCGAGATCGCGAGCAACATCACCGTCATCAAGGTCAACGACCCGTTCTCGGACTTGTACGACCCGATGGCATCGAGCGATCCGGTCACCGTCGTCGACGTGGTTGATGCCGCATCGTCGATTGCCGAAGGATCCGACGCGCCGGATACAGCCAGAATTGTTGCTACCCCGCCGCGCGGATTCAGGTCCTGCCAATCCGCGAGTGTCGTCCAGACGACGGGAGTATGGCTGTACCAGTCATCGCCGCGAACTGCGCTGACGGTGAACTCCCCGGAGCCGATGCTGACTCGGTCACCGTCGGCTGCGCCCAAGTCCCGGGCTGCGCCCTCGCTGAGGACCACCGTTCCCGGAGCGTCGGGCGTCCGGTTGCCGAAACCGCCGTCAGCGCCGAACAGCGCCACCGACTTCTGGTTCGAGCCCACGACACCGGCCTTACCGCGGCCGATGCCGACGGGATCCACAGTCTGCGCGCCTGCCGTCCAGGCTGCGAGTTGATCAGCGGTGAGTGCCGATTCGTCGAACGACGCACCCGCCCCGGTATCGGCGAACACGACGGTATCCGCCGTCATCGACTCGATGGCAGAAACATTCTGATGGCGTAGCCCGGCGGTCAAACCGCTGAGAAAGCTGACCAGCAGTGCAACCAACAGAACCACCGCCGAGATCAACGCGAAACGACCTCGCGCTGCCCGTAAGTCCTTCATTGCGACAAACACTGTGAATTCCTTTCCTGTGCTTGCCTCTACACTCCCGCTGATCCACACTCTTTCCATCGCACCTCGGACGGACATCGCGGCCAACCGAAGTAGGACCCGCGATTACAACTTTTGATGGATGGCGCGGCGCCGAACCTGGTTAAGCTGGGCGAGATGCACCGATCACCGCTCACACCTGTCTTTGCCGGCCTCCAACTCGGCGAGGACATACTGGTTGTCGCGCTGGCCGGCGTTGTTCTTCTGAGGGCGATCGTCGACGAAACCGCGGCGATGCCGTACATCATCGCCTTGACGGCGATCTTCACCGCGGTCTATCTGTTCGGGGTGGTCAAGCGCCTGCGCGGGAATGCCGCGCGCTGGTGGCTGGCCATGCTGACCCTCGTGTGGATAGTTCTGATGGCGCTGTCCGCCGAGGCTGCCTACCTCGTTTTCGGTCTGTTCTTCCTCTACGTTCACCTGCTACGACGCCCGTGGAGCCTGGTAGCGGTAGTGACCGCGACGTCGGTCGCGGTGATCGGAACAGGTCTGCACCGGGGATGGTCCATCGCGGGGGCAATCGGTCCGATGATCGGCGCCGCTGTCGCGGTTGCCATTGGACTCGGCTATCAAGCGCTGTACCGGGAGGCCGCCGAGCGCGGTCGCCTGATCGACGAGTTGATGAACACGCGTGAGGAATTGGCGTCGACGTCACGAGATGCCGGCAAACTTGCAGAACGCGAGCGACTGGCCGCCGAAATTCACGACACTGTTGCACAAGGTCTTTCGAGCATCCAGATGCTGCTGCATGCCGCAGAACGCGCCGATCCGAACAGTCCTGCCGTGCGTCAGATCAGCCTCGCCCGCGAAGCTGCAGCAGACAGCCTTGCCGAAACCCGGCAACTGATAGCGGAATTGACACCCGCAGCGCTGGATGGTCAGTCGCTGTCCGACGCCCTTGGCCGAATCTGCGAGCGCGCGTCCAGCGCTCACATCGAGGCCCGTGCCGTAGTCGAAGGCGAGCCGATCGCGCTACCGATGCCGCTCGAGGCAACCCTCGTCCGGATCGCTCAGGGCGCGGTGGCGAACGTTCTGCGCCACGCACACGCCACTCGAATGGCCGTGACACTCACGTATTCCACGGACACCGTCAGCCTCGACATCGTCGACAACGGTGTCGGTTTCGACATCTCGGTCCTGGATCGCGGGCCAGCCGAATCTTTTGGACTCAACGCAATTCGGCGACGTGTCCAACTGCAAGGCGGCACTTTCGACATCGAGTCGGAGCCAGGGCACACTGCAGTCACCGTGACCTTCCCCCTCGAGATCGGCGACGAATGATCCGTTTACTGCTGGCCGACGATCACGCCATCGTACGAGCCGGTTTGCGCGCTCTCCTCGAGAGTGAACCCGACATCGAAGTGATCGGCGAAGCGGGAACCGCCGAAGAAGCCATCGCATTCTGCGCCACCACACCAGTCGACTTGGTACTCATGGATTTACGGTTCGGCCCTGGAAAATCAGGCGTCGACGCCACCCGAAGCGTCTGCGCACTGCCTGACCCGCCACACGTACTCGTGGTGACGAATTACGACACCGATGCGGATATCCTCAGCGCCGTCGAAGCCGGAGCCAGCGGATACCTACTCAAGGACACTCCGCCGCCAGAACTCCTCGCGGCGGTCCGCTCTGCCGCTGCGGGCGACAGCGTTCTTTCTCCCGCGATCGCATCCAAGTTGATGACCCGGGTCAGAAAACCCGAAACCAGCCTCAGTCCACGAGAAATCGAGGTTCTGAAGCTGGTAGCGGCCGGAAAGTCGAATCGCGAAATCGGCAAGGAACTGTTCCTCAGCGAGACTACGGTCAAATCTCACCTGGTCCATATTTTCGGCAAGCTGGGTGTGAAGTCACGAACCTCCGCCGTCGCCCGGGCTCGGGAGTTGGGCTCGATCTAACCTGTCCGAAATGCCTCTTGATTCGAATAGGTGTTCGAGTATAATTGAGGTCACGGGTGGGGAGGCCTTGATGACGACGGTTTTCGATTCAACTGTGGTGGGGGATGTTGTAGCCGGTCCGGCGGCGGGTGTGCGTGGCAGGTTGTGGCGGTTGCGTCCGTCCGAGGTTCGGGATGTCGCTGTCTGCGTGTCTGCGGAAATCCTTCGGTTGGAAGCGATTCGGGTTGCCGCAGTCGACGCGTTGGCGCTCAATCCGGACGAGCAGGTGCTTTGCTACCGCGGCGTGGGGCGGTGGTTGGCGGCGAATACGATGCTGCAGAATGCGGCCGGTAACAAGATCGCGGCTCTCGGTGCTGCACTGCGGGTATTCCCGGATGTTGCTGCGCAGTTCGAGGCCGGTGACCTCTCGCTCGATCACGCGGCAATAATCGCCTCGTTCTGCGAATCACCACCAAAAGGAATGCCGGAGAACGCTCTACCGTCCTGCATGGCAACCCTTCTCGCTGCCGCATCCGGTGTGGAAGCGACCACCATCAAACTGCGGTACGCGATTGCGGTTCTCGAGCGGATCTTCGAATCCGACGACACCCCGCCCGGTGAGGACGATGACCTCAACGTCTTGCGGATTTCGCCGACGCTCAACGGTCGGGTCGCGATCAAGGGCGATTTCGATGCACTCACCGGTGAAATGTTGTTGTCGGCTCTCTCGGGTTTGTCGATGCCGAAACCGGCCGCGGATGGGACCCCAGATCAGCGGTCGGCAGCCAAACGCACCGCCGACGCCTTCACGGAACTGATTCGCCGGTACCTCGACAACGCCATGACCGGTGTTGATGGCGGTCAGCGTCCGCACGTGAATGTGCATATCACCGCGAAAGATCTTGCCGAGCATCGGGAATGCGCGACCATGCGCGGCAATACCGCATCGGATGATGGCGAGTTCTACGGCAGTGCGTTCGATGACGATGAGCCTGATGTCGAGGACCTTGATGTCGGGTACATGCCGTGGATGGGGCCGCTCAGTGTGAGCCTGACCCGCATGCTCGCGTGCGATTGCATGCTCTCCACCGTGTTGATGGACGGCAACGGCGCACCGCTCGATGCGACTCCACATAAACGCCTCGTCACACCCGAGCAGCGGACGGCACTGATCGCCCGCGACAAAGGCTGCGCCTTCCCCAACTGCGACGCCGTACCGGCTTGGTGCGACGCCCACCACATAAAACCGTGGTCGGTCGGAGGCCTGACGGTGATGGACAACCTCACCCTCCTCTGCCGCAACCACCACCGATTGATCCACAGCACCAGCGGGTTCCGCGGTATCTGGGAAGTCAAGATGGGCACCGATCACAAACCGTGGTTCATCCCACCGTCCGCGATCGACCCGAAACAACGACGCCGCCGCTCCACCACCCGCCAGGGCCCCGTCCACCGAGACTGAACCCGATAATCGCGGGATTGTGTCCTCCTTGCGACAGCATCTGTCCCCACATCGACAGGCCGAAACCCTATGGTCGAAGCATGTCTTTCTGCGAGCCCGCCCGCGTCGTATCCGTCGTGTCCCTGACACCGCACATGCGGCGGATCAGCATCGAGGCAGAAGGCGACTGGCATTGGCCGACCGGCGGGCAGGGTGACGAGCGAATCGACCTCGCCTTCCCGAAACCCGGTGAAACAGAGGCGAATTACGAGTTCTTCAACAATCCCGACTACGGCAAAGCCGAACTGGGGACCGAGCCGCCGTGGCGGCACTACACAGTGCGCAAGGTGCACGACGGTGGTCGACGTCTCGACATCGACTTCGTCGTGCACCCTGGCGGTATTGCTGCTGATTGGGCCTTGCGGGCCGAACCCGGACACCTGCTCGGCGTCTTCTGGTCCGATAGTTCGCGCTCCCATTACCAAGCTCCCGACGGCCCTCGTTGGCAACTGCTTGTCGCGGACGCAACGGGCCTCCCGGGGCTGGGCAGGATTGTCGAAGAACTCCGCGAAGGCGATGTCGCACACGCGATCATCGAGGTCGAAACGGAAGACGATCGACAGGAATTAGTCACTCGCGGCGAAGTCACGTACACGTGGCTCACGGGCAGTGGTCTCGGAAAGGCGCCGAGCGCACTTTTCGATGCCGTCGAGAAGGTGGAGTTCCCTGACTCCGATTCAGAGAATACCTACGCCTGGGTGGCGTGCGAAAGCGCAACAAGCCGACGAATTCGTAAGCATCTGAGGGAAGTTCGTGGAATCGCCCGCGACAAGCACAATGTTGTCGGTTATTGGCGAGAGGGCGCCGACGGTCATGTCTCCGGCATGAACAGCGAGGACGTTACCGTCGGCGCCTGAGCGAGGTGGTCACTCTGCCGAAGTCTCGGCAGATTCTTCAGCGGACTCACCGGTAGATTCTTCAGCGGGCGCTTCAGCCGGCTTCTGGGCCAGCAGTTCGAACAGCGCGCGTCGCGCTTCAGCAAGAATTGCCTGCGCCTGAGCTACCTGCTCGGGTGTTCCGCCAGTGGCTACCGCAACTACGGCGCCTCGGAGAAGACCCGTCTCAGTGCGAAGTGCGGCACTTGCCTCGGTGAACTCCGGGCGTCCGCCACGGCCACCAAATTCTCCGCGTCCTCCACGACCTTCAGGGCCGCCGTGACCTCGACGATCGGGGCCGCCACGGCCGCGTCGGCCTTCAGGATTTCCGCCGCGTCGGCCTTCAGGACGACCTTCAGGCCAGCCTTCGGGGCGACCGCCGAATCCGCGACCTTCACCGAATCCGCGGCGTTGACCGCGATCCCGGCGCTGGTGTCCACGTCCGCAGTCTTCGCGGCGTTCTTGCATTTCTGGGTTGTTGTGTGGGGCGTACATGTTGTCCTCCTGGACTGTTTGTGTTTGTTTGACGTATCGACGATATATCGACAATAGATCGAACGCAAGGGTTTGAAGAAAAATTCCTGCCCCGCCCGGGAACGTAGGCTGACATCGTGAATCCCGACCCCGCAGCCCAGGCCGCCGACGTACTCCGACGGATGGCCCTCGACGAAACACTCAAAGAGCGCACGATGGCCGATCCGGCATCCGCAGCAATTGCGCGCAGAGTCGCCGATCGCTACATCGGTGGCGAAACGATGGACGAAGCCTTCGATCGCCTGCCGGCGATCTTTGCCCGTGGGCATAAGGGCAGCATCGAATACACCGGGGAGAGTGTTCGTGACGCTGATGTCGCGAACGCCGAAACCGACGTGTTCGTCGAACTGGCGGAGCGCATCGGCAAGACGGGCGTCGACAGCACGGTGTCATTCGACCTATCGCACATCGGTCTCGTCGTCGATCCGGAGTTGTGTTACCGCAACGTCGTTCGGCTCGCCGAAGCAACCGAGCGTGCCGGAGCCGAACTGATGATCTCGGCCGAAGGCTCCGACCGTACCGATCTTGTACTCGACATTCACGGCCGACTAGCGGAACGGTTCACTCACGTCGGTGTCACCGTTCAGGCGAGACTGCACCGGACGGCGCAGGACATCGCAACACTCCTCGATCGGCCCGGGCGCATCAGACTGGTGAAAGGCGCGTTCCTGGAACCGGATTCAATTGCATACCCACGCGGAAGTGCCGAGTTGCAGGACGCATACCTGACGTACGCGTCGAAGATCGTCAAGGCCGGACATCTCGTGGCGATCGCAACACACGACCGCGACATCCTCGAAACACTTCGAGCAGAACATGGTTCGGCATTGGCTGCGGAACACGTCGAGTTCGAGATGCTGCTCGGCTTGGGAACCGAGCAACTGGACGCTTTGCATGCCGACGGTTTCACCACTCGCGAATACGTGATCTTCGGGACCGAGTGGTGGCTCTACGTCCTCAATCGCATTGCCGAGGAACCGGCGCGCGTCTACACAGCAATTGCCGACGCCGCAGTCTGATCAAAACACGCAGTGGGGCCGCACTGGCCCCACTGCGTGTTCTCCCTACTGCTCGAGATGCATCTTGATACGCGCGAGGGTGGTGTCGATCCCGGCCGCGATGATCTGATCTCGGCCGCGGCCGAGAACGCCACTACCGGACAGAATCCGTACATACCGGGGCGCAGTCGCGAATATTTCACGAGTCTCGGTGAGCAGAGTGCCCGTTCCCGACGGCTCCACGAGGAAGCTCCATCGCGCCTTCGACTCAGCTACTTCGAAGGCGAACTTCTGCCCACCAACAACTTCGGTAATGGTGCAGCGGGTACTCCACCGCACCAGACCATGCTTGTTGGTGCCCTTGAATGTTGCGCCCACCGTACCCGGCTTTCCGGAAGTCCAGGCACCACCGGTATTTTCGGGACTGAAACGACCCATCCCTTCGAGGTCGCTGACCAAGGTCCAGACGGAGTCGGGCGTGGCTTCGATGTACGCGCTCGAGCGATCCACCTGGACGCCTACCGACCCGGAACCCAGGACATGATCTTGATGGCATGGGGCATGATCTTGGCCCACAGCTTGGCCGGAACTCCGCGTGGCCCACCAAGATTCATGACCCGAGTGGTCGCAACCGTCTGCGGCTCGGTGTACTTGATCAGACCTTCGGCACCGTGACGGCGTCCGACGCCCGAAACTCCCATGCCGCCCATCGGCGCAGCGGTGCTGCCCCAGGTAGGTGCGTAGCCCTCGTCGACGTTGACGGTTCCGGCGCGGACTCGTGCGGCAATCGCTTCACCGACGGCCTTGCTTCCCGCCCACACGCTGGCATTGAGACCGTACTCGGTGTCGTTTGCAGCGGCGATTGCCTCTTCGGCGTCCTTGACGGGGTAGATCGAAACGAGGGGGCCGAAAGTCTCGTCGCGGTAGCACTCCGCATCCTCGGGCACGCCGGTGAGGAGTGTGGGCTCGTAGAACAGCGGTCCGATATCCGGGCGCGCCTTTCCACCGGCAATGACGGTGGCGCCCTTCACCACAGCGTCGTCGACATGCGAGGAAATAGCCTTGACCTGGGCTTCGGAGACGAGGCTGCCCATCTCGATTCCGAATTCGTACCCGGCGCCGATGTTCATCTTCTTGACGCGGTCACCGAACATCCGGATGAACTCGGGTGCGATGGACTCTTCGACGTAAATGCGCTCGATGGAAATACACAACTGGCCGGAGTTGGAGAAACACGCGCGCACCGCTGCGTCGGTGACTTCACGCAGATCTGCGCCGGCCAGAACGATCATCGGATTCTTGCCACCGAGTTCTGCGGAGAATCCGATGAGACGGCGACCGGCCTGCTCGCCGAGCAACTGTCCGGTGGCAGTGGAACCAGTGAACATGAGGTAGTCGGTGTTCTCGACCAGCGTTGTTCCGACAACGCCACCCGGCCCGGGAACAACGGCGAAGAGATCGCGGGGAAGCCCTGCCTTGTAGAGCAATTCGACGCAGGCAAGAGCGCAGTACGGAGTCTGGCTGTCGGGCTTGAGAACAACACCGTTACCGGCGAGAAGCGCGGCAATGGCGTCGGACACCGCCAGCGTCATCGGGTAGTTCCACGGCGAGATGACGCCGACAACACCCTTGGGCTGGTACCGCACAACCGTCTTGGTCAGGCCGGGAAGCATGCCGGATACTCGGCGCGGACGCAGCAGTTTCGGGGCGACGCGCGCGTAGTGCCGCGCCGTCATCGAAATGTCGAGAACTTCTTCTTGCGCAGCCGCGCGCGACTTGCCGGTCTCCGCCTGTGCCATGTCCATGAGTGCGTCGCGGTTCTCGAGGATGAGGTCGCGGTAGCGATGGAAAATCGCGGCACGCTCGAGGACGGGGCGCTTTGCCCACTCCTTCTGTGCGACGCGGGCGCGAGCGATAGCGGCAAGTGCGTCGTCGGCGGTGCCAACGGGGATGGTCGCCAGCTCCTTGCCGGTGAACACCTCGGTGATGGACTTCGTCGGGCGATCGGCAGCGTTGTCGATGGCGATCAGTTCGGCGAGCCGCGAGAAGGTCGCAGCGGACGGAGCTGGCATTTCGGTACCCCTACTGGTGAGTAGTTCTTGGAGTTACGTATAACTTACCCCGTCGGTGGTGCCGATCACAGTACGGCGTTTTGCAATCATCAGCGACATCACAGCGGCGATCGCGCACAGAGCGCCTGCCACGTAGAAGGCCGCGTCGTACGAGCCGATCTGATCACGGACCAGGCCCGCCAGGAAGGCCACCAGTCCCGCTCCGATCTGGTGCGACGCCAGCACCCAACCGAACACGATGGGAGCGTCGGCGCCGAAGTGCTGACGGCACAGCGCGACGGTCGGCGGAACCGTCGCCACCCAGTCGAGTCCGTAGAAGATGACGAAGGCGATCATCGGCGGGTTCACCGTGTTCGCGAGGAGCAACGGCAGGAAGAGCAGCGAGATTCCGCGAAACAGGTAGTAGATGCCGAGCAGTTTCCGCGAGTCCACCCGGTCGGTGAACCACCCGGACGCGATGGTTCCGATCATGTCGAGGATTCCGATCAACGCCAGCAGAGACGCGGCCGTGGTGATCGGCATGCCGTGATCGTGCGACGCTGGGACGAAGTGCGTGCCGATCAGGCCGTTGGTGCTCGCGCCGCAGATCGCGAAAGTGCCCGCAAGAAGCCAGAACACCTTGGTCTTCGAGGCCATGATCAGCACGGAGATTGCACGGCCCCCGGCGCCGCCACGCTGATGAACCGGCGCAGCGGGCGCGACGTAATCGGCGGGTGCACCGTACGGCGTCGTCCCGACGTCCGACGGGTAGTTGCGCAGGAACAACAGCACAAACGGTACGACGGCCAACGCGGCGAACGAGACCGTGAAGGCGACGCTCTTCCAGTCGTAGGTTTCGGCGATCTTTGCCAGGACGGGCAGGAACACCAATTGGCCGGCCGCACCACCGGCTGTCAGGATGCCGGTGACGAGCCCACGCTTCTCGACAAACCAGCGGTCGACGACGGTGGCGACAAAGGCCAGTGCCATCGATCCGGTCCCCAAGCCGACAAAGACGCCCCACAGCAGGATCAACTGCCAACTCGACGTCATGAAGATCGTCAAACCACTGCCGAGCGAGATCAACGCCAGCGCGGAGGTGACAACAGCGCGGATACCGAAGCGCTCCATCAGGGCCGCCGCGAACGGCGAGGTGAGTCCGTACAGGACCAGGTTCACCGATACGGCAGCCGAGATACTGGCGCGTGACCAGCCGAAATCCTCATGTAGGGGGTCGATCAGAATGGACGGTGCCGCTCGGAAACTGGCAGCACCGACCAGCGCCAGGAAGGCCACGATCGCCACCGACCAGGCACGGTGAAAGCGCGGCGGGCGCACCCGCTGTCGGCCCGATTCAGGGAGAGCGATCTCAGAAGTCACAAGAGGATTCTGCTGTACCGCGCCAACCCGCGACAGTGGCCAGATTGCCAATATATGAAAGAATCAGGCCATGAGCGGACCGCATCGCGTTGTTGTCCTTGCCCTCGACGGTGTCATTCCCTTCGAGCTCGGCATCCCGGCGCGCATCTTCGGACGCGCGGTCGACGCCGAGGACAAGCCTCTGTACGAGATCCTCACCTGCACTGTCGATGGCCGGCCCGTGCGAACGGATGCCGATTTCAGCATTACGGTCGACCACGGCAGTGAACTACTCGCCACAGCGGACACCGTCGTCATTCCGGCGTCGTACGAACTTGGTCCCGCCTACGAGGACGGTTACCTATCCCCCGAGTTGGCGGCGGCATTCGAACACATCCGCCCCGGGACACGGCTCGTGTCGATCTGCACCGGCTCGTACGTTCTGGCTGCGGCCGGCCTGCTCGACGGCTTGAGGGCCACTACTCACTGGCGCAACACGGATCACTTCCAGCGCATCTACCCCAAGGTGAAGGTGGACCCCGACGTCCTGTTCGTCGACGAGGGCCGCATTCTGACCTCCGCCGGAGTGGCCTCAGGAGTGGACCTGTGCCTACACATCGTGCGGCGCGATCACGGCATGGAAGTGGCGAACACCGTCGCCCGGCGATGCGTCGTACCGCCGTGGCGCGACGGTGGGCAAGCCCAGTACATTCGACGCCCGCTGGCCGACAAACCTTCCGAATCGACTGCCGCCGCTCGGCATTGGGCTCTCGAGCATCTCCGGGAACCGATCACTCTGACGGACCTGGCGAATCGCGCCAACATGAGCGTCCGCACCTTCAGTCGCAGATTCCGCGACGAGGTCGGGACAACACCGAACCGCTGGCTCACCGCTCGGCGTATCGATCACGCCCGCGAACTACTCGAAGAAACCGATCTCTCGATCGACACGATTGCGACGCGCACCGGATTCGGGACCGCCACATCGATGCGTCAGCACCTCAGTGACACGCTCGGCGTCTCGCCGAGTGCCTATCGCCGCACTTTCCAGGCACCGGGGTAAATCTGCCATTCCCGGCAACTACCCTGGAGGTATGGCTGAATCGACCCGCCCGAATTTCCTCCAGTACTGCGGCTACCTTCTGGGCAAGACACTCCCTGACAAGTACCAGGATTGGGTTCGGAACGATCTGGTCGGACCGGGCGCCCAGGTTCGCTACATCGTCCGTTTCACGGTGCCGGCGACGCTCATCCTCCTGCTGTTTCTCCTGATTCCGGGACCCATTTGGATCCCTCTCGCCATGATGGCGCTACTGCTCATCCCGCTGGCCTATTTTGTCGTGGCGCTCGGCAACATCTACCGCCGTCACCGCCTTCAGAGTCACGGCCTCGATCCCGAACTGATGAACGAGAAAGCCCAGCGCCGCGCCGATCGCACTCGTGAGGACTACGAAAAGCGGCACGGTCGCTGACAGCCCTCACGAGTGCGATCGGCCTAGCGAGGTCAACAAGCCCCGGGGTTCACCTCTCCGCCCGCGAGCATTCTTGTCGTGAAGTCCATCGCGTCGTTGTAGGACGCCGCGATTGCTCCGCGGTGATCGGCACCCTCGTAGGTCTTGAACTCGATGTCCGAGCCCTTGGCGCAGTAATCCTTGACTGCGCCGGACGTACTTGCCACCGAGACAAGAACATCCGTGGTTCCCTGCGCGAACAAGGTGGGCACCTTCGGGGTTACGGTCGACAGTTCCTGCTCGTTCAGGTTTGCTGTCAACGCCGTCAGATCTGCACCCTCACGGAAGATCTGATCAACGGGGACGGTGGGTACCGCACGCACTGCCGCCAGGCACCCCGTCCGGGCAGCCTCGAGGAGCGGCTGAGCCTGGTCCGACAACAAGTCTTCAGGAACTACAGACGGATCAACTGCCTGTACGCCCAGCAGGATGACCGGAACAAACGGCACTCCCCCTGCCATAGCCTGATTTCCCGTAGCAACCATTGCCGGAATCTGGGCCGTGCCGTTTCCGGGAGCTATCGATACCGCACCCTTCAGATTCAGTTCCGGTGCGCGGTCCTTGCCGATCTGCGACGTGAAAGCGGCTGCCTGCCCACCCTGGCTGTGACCCATCGCAAACCAGTCCTTGCCAACCTGATCGTCCACCTGCCGAGCGGCTCGAACGATATCGGTCACGGTATTGGCTGCGCTGGTCCCGTTCATGTACGAGTGACCGCCGGGAGTACCGAGACCCTCGTAGTCGGTTTGGACCACAACGTACCCACTGCTGACCCACTGGTCGAGCGTCTGGTCGACCACCGACAGGTAGTCGTGAACCGGACCGGCGGGAGTATCCGCCGACGGCGCACAGGCGTCGGCAACTCCGGTTGTGCCGTGTGCCCAACTGATCACCGGCCAACCACCTGCCGGGGCAGGCGTCTTGGGGATAGCAACAACGCCAGAGACGAGAATCGGTTCACCTGAGGCACTTTGGGACATATAGGTGATACGTTCGTTCTTCGCCGCGCTGGGCAGTGCAGCAGATTCGGTGAGATTGTGCGCGGTGATCAGAGTTCCCGGCGACAGTTGTGGTGCCTGCGGATCTCCGAAGGACAGTGACCCTTCGGCCGACGCCGGGGCAGCAAAGGCTGCTACCGATGCAGCCGCACACAGTGCCAGGGCTCCACTGGACACTCGGATCAGACGTCTCTTGCGTTCGAGCTTCACGAAAACTCCTCCAGATGAGTGAAAGTCAGTGCAGTGAAAGTCAGTGCAGTGAAAGTCAGTGCAACGCAACCGTTGCGCCGATCAAACCTTGTGCCTCGTAGATCTTGGCTGCGACTTCGTCTCGCATAGCCACGAACTCGGGGGTCGAACGGACAGTGGTGGGGACGGGTTCGCGATTGTCACCCTTGAACCACACCTTGCGGTCGTAGATGACGCGACCCGGCCTGGCGCCCATCACAATCACTCGGGTTCCGAGGAAGATTGCCTCTTCCACACTGTGAGTGACGAAGAAGACCGTCTTACGACGCTCGCGCCACAAGTCGAGCAGTTCGAGCTGCAACTTCTCGCGGGTCATGGCGTCGAGTGCACCAAAAGGCTCGTCCATCAGGATAATTCGCGGGTCTGTGATAAGTACACGCGCAATCTGGCAGCGTTGCTGCTGGCCACCGGACAGCTCGTAGGGCTTACGGTCACCATACAACTCCAAGCCGACCATTTCCAGCATCCGATCGGCCTCGGCGGCACGCTCGGCGCGAGGAACTCCCCGCATCTTCAGCCCGAACTCGACGTTCTTCCGCACCGACAACCACGGGTACAGATTTGCTTGCTGGAACACCACACCACGATCCGGGTCCGGCCCCTTGATGTGAGTGTTCCCGACCATGATGGTTCCCTCGGTCGGCGCTTGGAAACCGGCAAGCATTTGGAGGAGCGTCGTCTTGCCACAACCGGACGGTCCGACTACGCAGACAAATTCTTCCGGTTCGAAAGTCAAGCTGGTGGGGGCCAGCGCGAGTACCGATTCACCTGCGGTGACGTACTCCTTCCGAACTTCGGTGAGTACGACGCGAGTGCTGAGGTCTGTAGCCGTGCTCGTCATGACTGGCCCACTTTCGTCACTGCGTCCGTGTAGATTCCCTCGGCGTAGGTGCTGCTGGGGCTTACTGCGTCGATGTTTCCCTGCTGCAGCAGGAATTCCGCAGTGCCGAAAAGACTTTGAGTGAATTCGCCGCCGAGGAAGGCGGGGCCGGCTTGCTCCGCCGCCGAGAGGTACGTGTAGCCCGCCAACTGCGGCTTGATGACATCGGGGGCAATACCGAGTTGAGCAGACATCGATACTGAGGCACCAGTGGGATCGGCGTTGATCCGGCCGGCTGCGTAGTCCTGCAGCTTGGTCCACATGAGCATGAATTCCGGATTGGCGGAGACGAATTCAGTGGTAGCACCCGAGAGATCGAACGTAGGCGCGCCCTGTGTCGCAACATCAGCGCTACTCATGATGATGTGACCGTCGGCCGTCAGCTTCGACAGCGTCGGATCCCACACCCAGGCCGCGTCGATCTGTCCACCCTGCCACGCTCCGAGCATTGCGTCCGGTTTCAGACTCATGAGGGTGACATCGGCAGTCATGTTTGCCGCTCCGAGGGCTGCAAGCAGACTGTAGTGCGACGTACTGCCGAACGGTGTCGCGATTTTCTTGCCCTTCAACCCTTCCAATGTGGTTATCGATGGGTCTTTGACAACGAGAGACTCGGCTTCGCCGATCACGTCCTGGATCCAGACGACCTGCATGGGGATATTCAGCGGTGCCGACAACGCCATTGTTGCCGGACTCGACCCCAAGGTTCCCAGATCCAGGCTTCCGGAACCGAAGGCCTGCACTACATCCTGCCCCGAACTGAACTTGCTCCACGTGATATCCGCATTGGGCATGCACGCCTCGAGCAGTCCCTGATCCTTGACGATCAGGTCACCGTTCGGAATGTCCTGATACCCGATCCGTGCCGATGTAGTCACCGATTCATCCACTGTGACAGGACAACTCACTGAGCTGTCCATCGAGCGGCTCATCTCACCTCGACCCGTTTCCACACACGCGGTCAAAGTTGTTCCCAGAGCTGCAGCGGAAACCACCGCGATTGCAATTCGCCTCGACTGACCGGTCATGCCTTACCCTTCCATGGTGCTACGAGTGTTCCGATTGCCTTGATCGCGGAGTCGAGAACAAGTGCGGCGCAACCTATGACGATGATGCATGCGATTGTGAGTGGTGTATTGAGCTGCGTGCCGGCAAGATAGGCCAACCCGCCGATACCGGGTATGCCGTTGTTGAGTTCCGCGGCCACCACGGTGGTCCACGCAAAGCCGACCGCGATTCGAATACCGTTGATCACTTCCGGCAGCGTCGACGGAAAGACCACATTGGTCAGTACCTGAGTTCGGCTCGCACCCAGAGCTCGAGCGGCGTTGATCTGATCGACCTTCACCGAGGTGACGCCGTTTAGTGTGGCTATCGCGATCGGCGGGAAGGCAGCGAGGAACAGCAGCCAGATCTTGGAGGTGTCACCGATACCGAACCAGACGATCAGCAGGCCGATATAGCCGAGTGGCGGCAACGCACGCAGAAAGTTCAGGTACGGCTCCACGAAGGTTCTGATCGGGACGGACATTCCCATCGCAAAACCGATCAGCGGACCCACGATCACGGCCGCGCCGACGCCCGCCGCTATGCGCTGACCGCTGGCGATCAAGTGTTCCCAGAGAAAGTAGTTCTGTTCGCCGAGCACTTCGCGGTCGACACCGGGCGCCACCTGATGCCAGGTGTTGGCCCGAATGAACGCATCCCACACCGAACCTGGTGAAGGAAGGAATAATTCGTCGATCACACCGGCTGCGGTAACACCCCACCACACCACGAGGAACGCAACCAGAGCCGCAATCCGGACTCCGATTGAGCGCACCCGTTCCGGCGTGAAGATCGGTGTGCGCTTCTTCGCGGACACTGCGGGCGGAGGAGTAGGTACACGCGTAGCTTCTCTTGAACTCGGTGAAGCAGTTGAACTCGGTGAAGCAGTGGTGGTCATGCCGTCCTCCTGTGCACTCGCTGAGCTGAGGTCTGGTCGCGAGCCAGTACAAGCATCGAGTCGACGTTGACTCGGCTCGGGCGGGTCACAACCCAGGCAACGCATTCCGCGATGTCGTCCGCGGTCAACGGATCGGCGCCGGCGTACACCGCATCGGCACGCTCCTTGTCGCCACCGAAGCGCACCATGCTGAACTCCGTCTCCACCATGCCGGGATCGATCTGGCAGACACGGATGGGTTCGCCGAGCAGTTCGAGGCGAAGAACCCGAGTGAGTGCTGTCACAGCATGTTTCGCGGCGTTGTACCCAGCGCCGCCGAGGTAGGGCTCGCGTCCGGCAATCGACCCGATGGTGACGACAGTAGCGTTTCCGCTCTCACGAAGGCGCGGGAGAAGTCGCTGTGTGACGCGCAGTACACCGAGCACGTTGACGTCGAACATCGCGGACCAGTCGGCTTCGTCGGTGTTGGCGATACTGTCGGCTCCCAATGCGCCGCCGGCATTGTTGACCAGCACGTCACACCGCTCGATCGCGTCACAGAATGCGTCGACCGATTCGACGTCCGTCACATCGAGAGACAGAGCGCGAGCACCTGTTTCGCGGGCCAACTCCTCGAGTCGATCCATTCTGCGTGCACCCATCACCACGTCGAAACCCTCTTTGACGAGGTGGCGCACCGTAGCGGCACCGATGCCGCTGCTGGCCCCGGTGACCACGGCAACTGGAGCTTTCATGACGGACATAGTTGTGAACTCCTCGATGAATGATGTTTCGGCCCTGAGAGATCCGCAGACACGAGATCCCGACGGCGGCGAATGAACTGCCCACCAGTGTGGTCGTGATCTGGCCCCCACTCCAGTGCCACCTGCGTGGTGAATTTCTCGGGCCAGTCGTAACGTAGCCGTCTCGTGTTAACGCGAAGGTTCCATCGTGTAACTGGCCCCAGGAGATGCCCTCGAATCTGGATCTGGCGCAGGACCACAACCATTCCCCATCCTTGAGTGGACTGAAGAAGTTCCAACCCTCGATCAGGAGGTTTCTGCCATGGCAGCTCCCGCAATCAGCACGTCACAACGCACGTACGAGTTGGATCGCGCACACGTCTTTCACTCATGGTCGGCACAGAAATCCTTGCAGCCCATGGTGGTCGAGCGCACAGACGGCTGCTACCTGTGGGACGGCGACGGCAAGGAATACCTCGATTTCTCGTCGCAACTCGTGTACACGAACGTCGGTCACCAGCATCCCAAGGTTGTCGCGGCGGTACAGGAGCAGGCTGCGAAGCTCTGCACCATCGCGCCGGCGCACGCAAACGAGGCTCGGTCCGAGGCAGCGCGTCTGATCGCCGAGATTTCACCCGAAGGAATGGACCGGGTGTTCTTCACCAGCGGCGGCGCAGACTCCAACGAGCACGCAATTCGCATGGCGCGCTTGCATACCGGTCGCTACAAGATCCTTTCGGCGTACCGCTCGTACCACGGCGCTACTGCCGAGACGATCAACCTGTCGGGCGATCACCGCCGGTGGCCGAACGATTACGGAAACTCGGGCGCCGTTCATTTCCACGGACCTTTCCTGTACCGATCCGAATTCCGTTCCGAGACAGAGGAACAGGAATGTGAGCGAGCTCTCGAACATCTCGAAACTCTGATCCGCTTCGAAGGTCCGGCCGCGTTTGCCGCGATCATCGTCGAATCCGTTCCCGGCACCTCCGGCATCATGCCGCCGCCGCCCGGATATCTGAAGGGTGTTCGTGACATCTGCGACCGATACGGCATCGTCATGATCTGCGACGAGGTCATGTCCGGCTTCGGCCGCACGGGCGCCTGGCTGGCAATCGACCATTACGACGTTGTCCCCGATCTCATCACGTTTGCCAAGGGTGTGAACTCCGGTTACGTGCCCCTGGGCGGAGTCATCGTCGGCGAGAAGATCTACAACTCGTTTGCCGAGCGTCCGTACCCCGGCGGCATGACGTACTCCGGCCACCCGCTCGCCTGCGCCGCAGCGGTGGCCACCATCACCACGATGCACGAGGAGCGCATAGTCGAGAACGCAGAGTTCATCGGTCGCACGTCACTCGGACCGGGCCTACGCGCTCTCGCGGACAAGCACCCGAGCATCGGGGACGTCCGCGGTCTCGGAGTCTTCTGGGCACTCGATCTCGTGACGAACCGCGAGACGCGCGAGCCCCTGTCACCGTATGGCGGCACCAACGCCGCGATCGGCCAGACGATGGCCGCCGCCCGCGACGCCGGACTGCTCGTCTTCAACAACTACCACCGCATCCACGTCGTCCCGCCGTGCACCGTGACGCCGACGCAGGTCGACGCCGCACTCGCCATGCTCGACACTGCCCTCGACGTGGCCGATTCCTACTACGACGGTCCCCGGTGACAGCCTCGGCCGTCCACGCCAGTGCGCTCGACGACGCGCGCACGCAACTCGCGGAGGCAGTGGCGGCCTTGGGCTACCCGGACGGCCTGCACCGCATCCTCGGGTCCGCCAGACGTGAGACGACGGTCAGCGTTCCGCTGGTCCGCGACAACGGCGACGTTGAAGTGTTCACCGGATACCGCGTGCAGCACAGCATCGCGCGCGGACCGGCGAAGGGCGGGATCCGGTACAGCGCCGGAGTGAATCTTGACGAAGTGCGGGCTCTCGCAATGTGGATGACGTGGAAATGCGCGCTCCTCGATATTCCGTACGGCGGGGCAAAAGGTGGGGTGGACGTCGATCCCCTGACTCTCTCGCCGGCCGAACTCGAACGACTGACCCGGACGTACACCCAGGGAATCTCACCCGTCATCGGACCGGACAACGATATTCCCGCTCCGGACGTCGGCACCGACGAGCAGACGATGGCCTGGATGATGGACGCCTACTCCGCAACTCGGGGCCGTGGTGTCCCGGGCGTGGTGACGGGCAAGCCGCTTGATCTCGGCGGTTCGCTCGGCCGCCGGACGTCAACCTCACGCGGTGTTGCGCACATCGCGTTGTTGGCTCTGAAAAAGGCAGGCATAGAACCGAACTCGGCCACCTCCGTTGTCCAGGGATACGGCAAGGTGGGAGCCGACGCTGCCGACTACCTCGTCGACGCGGGAGTCCGGATCATCTCTGTCAGCGACAGATTCGGCGCGGTGCACAACGCCGACGGATTGAACCTGCCCCTTCTGCGAGCCCACGTCACCGAGCACGGTTCCGTCGCAGGCTTCCCCGGAGGTGAGCAGATCGACCCCGCTGCCGTTCTCGAACTGGATGTCGACCTCCTGGTTCCCGCTGCGGTTGAAGGAGTTATCCACGGCGGCAACGCACATCGCATCCAGGCACGTATTGTCGTGGAGGGTGCAAACGGGCCAACCACCGCCGAGGCCGACGCCGCACTCGAGCGAGCGGGAGTGTTGGTGGTCCCGGACATCCTGGCCAACGCCGGCGGAGTCGTCGTGTCCTACTTCGAATGGGTTCAGGCACAACAGGGTTACTGGTGGACTCTCCCCGAAGTAGAACGGGGACTCGATGATCGGATGACTGCAGCCTGGGCTGCGGTACTGGATCAGGCTGGTGCTACCGGCACCACGCTCCGACGCGCCGCAATGACCCTGGCAGTCGGTCGCGTCGCTCGGGCCCACCGCGCGCGCGGCCTCACTCACTGATCCGGCGAGACTCATCCAGTAGTCGGTGAGCAATTCCTCCAAGCAGTGCGATGCCCGGTTCGATCGAATTCTGATCTATCGAACCGAAGCCCAGTCGAAGGCAGTTTCGGGAGCCTGTCCCTGGAAAGAAGTAGCGGGAGCCGTCGGCCACCAGGATCCCCTGCAGGGCTGCACGTTCCGTGAGTTCGGCAGCGTCAAGATCCTCCGGGCCGGTGTACCAGACACTGACACCGCCTGGAGGAAACGCCGGCGTCTCAACTCGTGGCATGTACTTGTTGATCGACTCGGTGATGATTTCCCAGTTCTGCTTGAGCCGACGACGATGCGAGCGCAACACCTTGTGGTAATCACCGGACATGATGAACAACGCCAGCGACCGCTGAATATGTCCCGGAAGATGTTTGGTTCGATGGTGCCGTTCTGCTCGAAGTGCCGCAATGACAGGCGGATCCGCCACGATGTACCCGATGCGCAGGCCGGCCGAGAGAAACTTCGAGAAGGAACCGAGGTAGATCACCCGGCGGTTGTCCCCCAAGGATTTGAGGGACGGAGTCGGCCTCCCACGAAAGCGGAATTCGCTGTCATAGTCGTCTTCGATTACAAAACCGTTTCTCTCCTCCAACAATTCCAGAAGCAGCTTGCGGCGAGGCAGGCTCAATGTGACGTTGGTGGGGTGGTGATGACTCGGAGTGAGATACATGGCGTCGAAGACAGTCGATCGGTCGAACACCGCCCCACGCCCGTCAACGGGAATGGGAGACAGTTCCACACCGGAGCGCTTGAAAATGTGCATAGCGTCGAGGTATCCGGGGTTCTCGAAGCCCATGATCTTGTCGGGTCGCAACAGGACGTCGGCAATCAGCGACAGCCCCTGCTGAGTTCCACTCGTCACCAAGATCTCGTCAGCCGCTGCTTCGATGCCACGCGACGGGAGAATTTCCTTGCGCAGCGCCTCCACCAGCAGCGGATCGTCCTGATCGACAGCATCACGCACGCTGTATCGCAGATGCGGGCCCGTCATCGCCTCACTCGCCGCGCGCAACCAACCGCGGACCGGGAAGGAGCGCAGTTCGGGCTGAGAACTGATGAACGGGTACGGATAGTCGAAGGCGTCGGGATGGCCCAGAGTTCGGGTGAACTCGACGCTCTCGCGGGGCTGTAGCAATGTCGACCAGTCAACTGGCGGAGCGGGCGGCGACGACTCTGCAGAAGGTGTTCGAGTGAGCGGGGCTGCCGCGTAAAGACCACTGCGAGGACGACTCTCGATAACTCCGAGCGCAATCAGCTCGTCATAGGCCGATGCCACCGTATTTCGGGAAACGCCAAGTTCCTGCGCCAGGTAGCGCGTCGACGGCATGGGTCGACCACCGTCGAACACTCCACGTGCAAGCAGGTCTTCGAGCATGGCCCGCACGCGCCGGTACATCGGCGTGTTGGTGGCCGAGTCGAGATACGCCGACCTGCCCTCGAGGAACTCTCCGAGATTTTCGTGTGATCGCAACCTGCTCCTCCTGATTCTGGCCCCATTAATGCTCCCACGATCTGGATCTTCCGTCAGTGCCAGATCGCCCAGAGAATGGGATTGTGATTCTTCTCCTGGTTGCCTGCGTTCTTGTTGCCTCCTCGGCGATTCAATCGGCAACCGGCTCGGGTTTCGGCTTGATCGCCGGACCCGCCCTTATTCTGATTGCCCCGTGGCTTGTTCCAGCCCCGCTACTGATTCTCACCATCCCGATGATGCTGATGGTGGCGGCGCGAGAACGCGGGCATTGCGACACACGCACGGTCGGAATCGCGACCGCCACAATGATTCCCGGTATCGCCGCAGGCCTATGGGTCATACAGCGCGTCGAAACGGCGTCCGTTCAACTCCTGGTGGCCGTTCTCGCGCTGGCAGCAGGGGCGGTGATGCTCGCGGGTAAGTCCGTGACCGGATCACGGCGAACCCTGGCCGGCGCCGGGGCCGCGGCCGGGTTCATGGGCGCATTGGCCGCGATGCCCGGCCCACCGCTGTCGCTGACCTATCGGCCGGACGATGCTGCCACCCTGCGCTCTACGTTGTCGACGATCTTTCTTGTCATGGCTGCGGCGACGCTTATCGCACTCCATCTCCAGATCGGTGTTACCGGAAGCGAATTGCTTGGCGCACTCGCATTGTCTCCCCTGCTGGTGTGTGGACACCTGCTCGGCTCGTACCTGGCGCGGCGGATCTCCCTGGCGGTCTTGAGTCGCACAACCACCTACATCATCCTCACCGCGGCAACCGTGCTGTTTGCCAAAAGCGTAGCCGGACTGGCCATGTGAATCCGAGTTTTAACCCTGCGGCCACCTGGACGTCTGTCCTATGGCCACCTACGGACGCTTAGCCGATCTAACTTCCTGTTCGTCGTGCCATATCGGCGCGAGCAGAAAGGACTCATCACCATGCGAAGCCCCCGCTTCGGATTGCTGGCGGCCGCAGGCGCTGTCGGACTCATGCTTGTCACGACCGGCACTTCTGCCATTGCCGACGCGTCACCATTCAGTTCATTCGACACCGGTTCTCTCGACACCGGTTCTCTCGGGGCCCCGGGCACACCTGCCGTCGGGGGCTTCACGTCCAAGACTCCGTATTCACCCGGCCAGGCCATTGGCGGACTCCAGGCCGTGCCCGCTGGTTTCACGCCCGTGTACACGGAAAGCGTTGCACGTCATGGTTCCCGCGCGCTCTCGAGCCTGAAGTACGACGACCTGAGCCTGCAACTCTGGGAGATCGCCGAAGCCGAGAACGCTCTGACTCCCGTCGGCAAGGAGTTCGGCCCCGTACTTCGTGAACTCATGGCGGCCAACCAGACGTTGGGCTACGGCAATCTGAGCGGCCTCGGCATTACCGAGCATCGCGAGATGGGTGCCCGTGTGACGGAACGCCTTCCGCAGCTGTTCGACGCAATTGCCAAGCAGGACGGCTCGATCACCCTGACGTCCTCGGGCGTGGACCGCGCAGTGGACAGTGCCGCCAACTTCGCCCAGGGCGTGAGCACCGCATTTCCGGCGATCGCCGGAAATATCGGAGCTGTCACGTCTGATCCTGACGTCCTCTACTTCCACGATTCCGATCTGAACGCGGACTACAAGGAATACGAGGATTCCGATCCTCGCCTCGAAGCCGTGGACGAGCAGATCGAGAACCTGCCTCGCACTCGCGACGTGTCACGTCACATGATGGAGAAGCTGTACTCGAAGAGCTTTGTGGATCGTCTTGTCGCCGGCGAGTTCTCACTCGTCGACCGGGGCAAGGGCTCGGAAGAGATCAACAACGAGGTCGATGCCGCGTACATGCTTTACAACACGTACATCATCACCCCCGGCATGTCCGAGGAAGGTGACTGGAATTTCGGTCGCTTCATCGACCAGGACGACGCTCAGTGGCTGGCATACACCAACGACGCAGAGGACTTCTACGCCAAGGGACCGGGATTTGCCGGTGAGGACGTTACCTACCGGATGGCGACGGTGCTCCGCGACGAATTCCTGGCGGGGCTGAAAGAACATTCAGGTGCAGATTCTTTGCCCGGGGCCGACTTTCGGTTTGCGCACGCCGAGACGATCATCCCCTTTGCTGCACTGCTGAAGCTGCCCGGCAGCACGGTCGCACAGCCTGAGGGCACCTTGTACACGTACGACAACAACCCGTGGCGCGGCGAGCAGGTCAGCCCGATGGGCGCCAACATCCAGTGGGACGTCTTTGCCGGACCGGACAACGCGCAGCTGGTTCGCATGCTCTACAACGAGCGTGAAACCGCGTTTGCAGCGCCCTGCACGCCGGTAGCAAGCGGAAGCTTCTTCTACACGCCCGCGGAACTCGAGCGCTGCCTGCCGGAAATCTCCCCTATAGCTTGAGGCCGGGCCCCCGGACGACGCGGACGCGCCCATGCTTGGTGCAACGCCAGCATGCGCGCTTTCTCGTCGTCTTCCATCAACAATGCATCGCAGATACGAACCATGACCCGAGACGAAACACCCACGGACGTACCCTGTTCCAGCCTTTGATAGTGGTTGAAACTGATGTCGGCGATCTGCGCGACCTCACGTCTGCTGAGGCCGTGCATGCGACGAGCACCCTCGCATCGAATACCGACCTTCTCGGGCGCAAGGCTATTGCGCTTCTCTACGAGCAGCCGGCTCATCAACTGACGTGCACTCGACCCATTCACGCCGCAGCCTTCTCCCTCACCTGAAATATACTTTTACCGAACATGTTTCAGAATATGGGACAGCAAGGTCGTGGCGGTATCTCCGAGATGACAGATAATCACGCGATACCGCCACTGCTGCGGCGTCAGGCTAGAACATCAGGCCACAAAGTCAGGCTATGAACCGTCCAATCGTCGGATTGCTTTGGCAGATAGGGCTACTGCCCCAGTTGATGGAACCGAAAGCGGTCGCAACAACGTTGCCGACACCGGTATTCACCGTCGCCGACAGATAGGGGTACGTCCCCATCAGATCGACGATTCCGGCCTTACCGGTGTCGGTGTTGACCCACGCGACGGTGACCTGCCCGGCGGCCGGTATCGGTGCTGCTGCCGGGAAGGACTCGAAGCGTATGTCGCCCTTGGCGATCGGCGGATTGGCTTCAGGCCCGGACTGCCCGGTGAGACCGGTCATCGACGCCAGTGACCCCTGGTTGGGACAACCGATGGTCACTGCAGCACCACCGAACGGATGGGGTGGATCCGCCGAAGCGGTGCCCACGTATGCGAGTGACGCAACGATCGGCAAACCTACGGCTGCCAGGATTCGGGCAGTACGGGAGATACTCATTGAAACTCCTCGGGTCGACAACTCCCTGATCGGATACCCCTGGTACAACACCCGAAACGACCGAACAGTGGCAATTCGACACCTCTAGACAACATGCGTTGTCAGAACTACTCTCGGTGGCACAGCTCACACCGAAGCCATGGGAGTGTTCACATGAAGCGCTACGACCTTCGCGCGCGCACAGATCAGCTCGATCCCGAGACCGACTACGAAGAGATGTCTCGCATTCTTGCTGCTCAAGAGTTTCCCTGGGACATCAACCAGGCCCTCAGTTTTGCGCTGTTCCGCACCTACGCGGTGCCGTCGATCGGCAAACTGCTCTTCTCCACGGGTGAATTCACCGACCGGGTCCAGAAACGGTACGACGACACCAGCCTCATTCTCGACGCCGTCCTCGAACACGGCCTGGGCAGCGACCAAGGTCGATCGAGTGTTCGCCGGATGAACCAGATGCACGGCTCGTACGACATCTCCAACGACGACATGCGATACGTGTTGGCTACTTTTGTCGTCACTCCGGTGCGCTGGCTCGAATCGTACGGTTGGCGCCCGTTGACGCCCAACGAAATAGCCGGATCCACCTTCTATTACCGCGAACTCGGCCGTCACATGAACATCAAGGACATGCCAACGACCTACGACGGATTCGCGAAGCTCTTGGACGAGTATGAGCGCGAACACTTTTCGTTCGATCCGGGTGCCAGGGCGGTTGCCGACTCCACACTGGAACTCATGTGTACGTTCCCGCCCAACAACCTAGCGCCGAAGCCCCTGATCAAGGCATTCGCCTACTCACTCATGGACGATCACCTTCTCGAAGCGTTCGGGTACAAGCGCCCACCTGCGGTGGTTCGTGCGCTCTCCAGGGGCGCACTCAAAGCACGCGGCCGCCTGCTGCGATTCTTCCCACCGCGCACCGCCCGGAAATTCGCCCGCGATCTTCCGAATATCCGCAGCTACCCAGCCGGCTACAAGGTCGACCAACTGGGAACCTTTCCCACGGGGTGCCCCGTCAAGCACGTGAAGCCGAGTGAACAAGCCCAAGCGTGACGTGGCGGTAAGACAAGAATGGGGCGCTTCCTTCGGCACAGTTCGCGAAGGAAACGCCCCCCAAAAAAAATCAGATCGCGGATTCCAGTTCGTACTTACCCAGACCGGGCGCACCGGCAAGAAGTGGTCCCAAATCCTTGATAGCTCCCGGACCCGCGCGCCATTCGCGGTAAGCGGCATCAGCCTCGGCAGACGCCCACTTCTCGACGCACAACCAGTGCGTTTCGTCCTCGGCATCGATCACCACGTCGACGCCTTCGCAACCCTCGAAAGCACGGGTTTCAGCCAAAACTCGCCCGAACACCTCGCGCGCGGTATCAAGGCTCTCCTTCTTCAACCGCACATCCAAAATCGCGAAAATCGTCACAGAACACTCCTAGTCGTCAACTGCAGTGAATCGAATAATTCAAGGCCACGTTATCGGAAGCACATTCCGCTGACGGTGTGATCGCGTGAAGTTGAAGGAAGCTTTTGTCGCTCTGCCGACTATTCTGTCGTGCATGACCGAGCCTGTAGCCACTGCTGACCTTGCCGACGAAATTGGACCAGACATCCGTAGCTGCGACACGCAGTTCACTGCGTTCGGTGGCCGTGAGGTTTTTGCCGGCCCCATCACCACCATCAAGTGCTTCCAGGACAACCTGCTGGTGAAGCAGACCCTCAGCGAACCGGGCAACGGCGGTGTCCTCGTCGTCGACGGTGATGCGAGCATCCACACCGCACTGGTCGGCGACATCATCGCCGGCCGCGGAGTCGACAACGGCTGGGCCGGAGTGATCGTCAACGGTGCCGTCCGTGACTCCGCAATCCTGCGCACCCTCGACATCGGCGTCAAAGCGCTCGGCACCAACCCACGCAAGAGCACACAGACCGGTTCCGGCGAGAAGAACGTGCCCGTCGAAATCGGCGGCGTCACCTTCAATCCCGGTGAGATCGTCTACAGCGACCAGGACGGGGTAGTCGTCCGCGAAAGCTAGAAGTAGAGCTCGAGATCAGGCGGGAGCTTCCACCTTGGCGGCCATCCCGCCGATCTCGACTACATCACCGTCGCGCAGCTGACGACCACGACGGTCCTCCACCTCCCCGTTGACCGACACCATGCCGTCGGCGATGACTTCCTTGGCTTCTGCGCCGGATTCGATGAGGTTGGCGAGCTTGAGGAACTGGCCGAGACGGATCATTTCGTCGCGGATCGGTACTGCGGGGATGTTGGCGCTCATGGCAATCATTCTGCTCCTCGCACAAAACCGGACACGAACGGCCACACTGAACAGTGAGACTGATCGACCGGTATGGGAGGACGCTCGATGGCACCTATCAGCGAGATAACGGATACAACCGCGGAGTTGGTTGAAACTCCGCCGGAGAATCCGCGAAAGGCACGCCGCTTCCAGTCGGGACGGCTGAGCCAGGTCCCGCATATCTCGGGCTTGATCCTCGGAGTCTTCTCCGTCCTCGTCTTCCTGTGGAGCCTGTCGCCGACGCTGCGTCATATCGTCCGGGTCCCACGCGAATACATCGACAACTACTACTTCGACGCACCGGATACGAGCTTGTCGTGGGCGCTCGTCGTCGGTCTTCTTGCTGCCGCACTAGCCAGCCGCAAGCGCATCGCGTGGTGGCTGTTGACGGTCTACCTGTCCGTGATCGCTCTGAGCAACATCTTGTTCACGTTCACCGACAAAAATCCGAATAATGCCGTAGCTGCTGTCGTACTGCTGGTCGTCATCGGAATTCTGATCGCGGCCCGTCCCGAGTTCTACACCCGCGTACGACGCGGAGCCGGCTGGAAAGCACTCGGCGTACTGATCGGCGGTTTGGCGATCGCCACCCTGTTGGGCTGGGGACTGGTCGAACTCTTCCCAGGCACACTTCCGGAAGATCAGCGTTTTGCGTGGGCGCTCAACCGTGTCACCGCTGCAGCGGCGGTCGACAACGAAGTCTTCGACGGTCATCCGCATGCCTTCGTGAACACGATCCTCGGTCTCCTCGGTGCTATCGCACTCCTCGCTGCCGTCATCACGCTCTTCCGCGCCCAACGTTCCAACAACGCACTCACCGGCAACGACGAGTCCGCGATCCGCGGGCTCATCCAAGGTTTTGGCGCCGACGATTCCCTCGCCTACTTCGCCACCCGACGCGACAAAGCCGCGATCTTCGCTCCGAGCGGCAAAGCCGCGGTCACCTATCGCGTCGAGATCGGCGTCTGCCTGGCCAGCGGCGATCCGATCGGCGACCCCGAAGCCTGGCCGCACGCCATCGAAGCGTGGCAGGACCTGGCCTCGAAGTACGGCTGGGCAACAGCCGTCATGGGTGCCAGCGAAACCGGTGCAACCGCCTACAAGCGGGCAGGACTCAACGTCCTGCAGCTCGGCGACGAGGCCATCCTGCGTACCCGCGAATTCAATCTCAACGGACGCGACATGCGCCCCGTTCGACAGGCAGTCACACGCGTACGACGCGGCGGCGTGACCGTCCGGATGCGACGCCACCGCGACGTGCCCCCGGTCGACATGTCCGCCGCCATCGTTCGCGCCGACGACTGGCGCGACACCGAAACCGAACGTGGCTTCTCCATGGCACTCGGCCGACTAGGCGATCCACTCGACGGCGACTGCCTCCTCGTCGAAGCCGTGATGGACGAAGGTACCGACGACGAGTCCGTCGTCGGCATGCTGTCGCTCGTCCCGTGGGGGGCAAACGGAGTCTCCCTCGACCTGATGCGTCGTAAGCCGACGGCACCCAACGGTGTTGTCGAGTTGATGGTCTCCGAGCTTGCCACGCGCTCCGACGAATTCGGCATCGTTCGGGTCTCACTCAATTTTGCAGTGTTCCGCTCCGTGTTCGAGGAGGGCTCGCGCATCGGCGCCGGACCGATCCTGCGTATCTGGCGATCGGTGTTGGTCTTCTTCTCCCGTTGGTGGCAACTCGAGGCTCTGTACCGCTCCAACGTGAAGTATCAGCCGGACTGGGAACCGCGCTTTTTGTGCTTCGAGGACAATCGCGAACTCCCGCGCGTCGGATTCGCGTCGGCGATCGCCGAGGGTTTTGTTGTTCTCCCCACCTTCAGTCGCAGATCGAGCAAGGCCACCAAGCACACCGGAATTCACGAAACGCTGCCTGCTGCACTGGTCACCGCCGAAGGCATTCACGCCGACGGCAGCCTGCCGGACTCCGCACCGGCGATGGCAGCACCGGGACCGCGGCGACCCGAGCAGGTTCGCGTGCGAATGAACAAACTGGCGACGCTCGAGGGCGAAGGCATCAGCGCATATCCCGTCGCCTACCCTCCGACTCACACGATCGCCGCGGCAGCACAGTCACCGGAAGGCACCCGCGTACGCATTGCCGGACGAATCCTGCGGGTCCGCGACTACGGCGGTGTTGCATTCGCCGACGTGCGTGACTGGTCCGGCGACATTCAGGTATTGGTGGACCAGGATCACGTCGGGCGCGAGAAGTTGACGGAGTTCGCTGCCGAATTCGATCTCGGCGACCTGATCGAGGTCAGTGGAACCATTGGTCGCAGCCGTAAGGGTGAACTGTCGCTGATCGCGCTCGAATGGCGCATGAACGGCAAGTGCCTGCATCCGTTGCCGGACAAGTGGAAGGGCCTGTCGGATCCCGAAACTCGCGTTCGTCAGCGGTACCTCGACATCGCCCTCAACCCGAAGGCCCGCGACCTACTCGAAGCCAGAAGTGCCGTCGTCAAGTCGCTGCGTGATTCACTCGGCAACCGTGGGTTCCTCGAAGTGGAGACGCCGATCCTGCAGCAGGTTCACGGCGGCGCCAACGCCGCACCGTTCCTGACGCACATCAACGCGTACAACCTCGATCTGTACCTGCGCATCGCGCCCGAGCTGTACCTGAAGCGGTTGTGCGTCGCCGGTATGGAGAAGGTGTTCGAGATCGGTCGCGTGTTCCGCAACGAAGGTGTCGACTTCAAACACAACCCCGAATTCACGATCCTCGAGGCGTACGAAGCGCACAGCGACTACGAGGGCATGATGCGGATGTGCCGCGAGCTCATCCAAGCTGCGGCTGTGGCGGCTTTCGGGCGCGAGATCATCATGCGGCCAGGACCCGACGGCGAACTGGTCGAGGTCGACATCTCCGGCGAGTGGCCCGTCAAGACGATGCACGGCGCCGTTGCCGAAAAACTCGGCGTCGATGTCTCTCCCGAGACAAGCCTCGAAAAGCTGCAAAAACTGTGCGACGACAACGAAATCCCGTATCAGTCCAACTGGGACGCGGGCGCCGTGGCACAGGAAATGTACGAGCACCTGGTCGAGGACTTCACCGAGTTCCCGACGTTCTACACCAATTTCCCCACCTCGATGTCGCCGCTCACCCGTCCGCACCGCAGCATTCCCGGTGTCGCCGAGAAGTGGGACCTGGTGGCGTGGGGAGTGGAACTCGGCACGGCATACAGCGAGCTGACGGACCCCGTTGATCAGCGCAATCGCCTCACCGAGCAGTCGATGCTCGCGGCCGGCGGCGACCCGGAGGCCATGGAGTTGGATGAGGAATTCCTCCAAGCTCTCGAGCACGCAATGCCGCCGACGGGTGGACTCGGAATGGGCGTCGACCGTGTTGTCATGCTGATCACCGGCGGCAGCATCCGCGAAACCTTGGCGTTCCCCCTCGCGAAACCACGCCAGTAATCGAGGCACTGATGCCGGGACTGTTCCACGTGAAACCACCGGGCGAGTTGATGACGGTCGGCGGGGACAGCCTGCATGTGCTCGTAGAGGGCGACGGACCTGCCGTCGTCCTCTGCGGCGGACTGGCCGGCAACTGGTTCGACTGGGACGACTGCGCGCGCAACCTCAGTCTCGACCACACCGTAGTCCGGTTCGATCGGCCGGGCTTCGGACTCAGCGAACCTTCCGCCCAAATCCCAACCGTTCGCGGCGAAGCGCAGCGTATCGCCGACGTTCTCGATGCCGTGGGAATCACTGAACCAGCTGTGGCAGTGGGTCATTCGATAGCCGGTTTCTATGCCGAGGGTTTTGCGAGGCTGTTTCCCGAGCGAGCAGCGGGCATCCTGCTCCTCGATTCGAGCGCCGAGAAAAACCCGAAGCGGCTCGTCCCGCGCAACCTCCTGCTCACGGCCTCACACCTGGCCGCTGCAACCGCCAGTACCGCTGGGCTGCAACGACTTCTAGGCACCACCACCCGAAAGATTCTCAACCAATCCGTGCCCCCGACAGGCCCGTCCCACACAATGGCCGAATGGGTTGGGCACATCTACCGCAAACCGCACTATCTCGAAGCCGCCATGATCGAATATGTCGCCTACACCGATATGGCGATGGAGCTCAACAAGTTACGCGAGTCCGAGGATCACCGACTGCCGGACATCGGCATCAGCGTCGTAGCCGCCCACACCGGCCACTCGACCCCGTGGTCGGTGTCCTGGATGGCCAAACAACAGCGGCTCGCAACATACCTGGGCGGGCGCTTCCACGTCCTGCGTCCCGCCCACCATCACGCGATGATCGATCAGCCCGAAAAACTGGCGGAGCTGATCCGGTCCGTCACATGAGAATGATATTCTCATTTTCATGGTCCTCGCGAACGGCTCGTCGCCACAGGTGCTTGCAAGCATGAAAACCTTCACCTCCGACTTCGGGCTGGCCTCGTTCCAGCCGACGCCGGAGCGCTCGCTGATGCGCGCCGATCTCACCGACAAACTGCGGTCACACGGGGGCCAGGCTTCCCTGGGAGTCCTGGTCACCGTGGCGGATTATGTGACCTCCGACCCGGCATTGGTGGCCTGTCGGCCCGATTGGACTGCAACCCAAGATCTCTCACTTCATTCAGCCGGTCCACTCACCGAGGGACCGATCGTTGTCGACAGTAACCTCGTGCGCATCGGCAAGAAGACGATCATCGTCTCCGCCGATGTCTACGACGGCCACGGCCTTACCGACCTCCGTGCGCTGGCCGACGCAATCGACTCGGGCAGCGGACCCACCCTCGCAGCTCGCGGACTCGTCACCTTTGCCCGCATTCCCCGTTCTGCCGCGGGGGACGCCGATTCGTACACCCCGGACCAGTGGATCGGCACACTCAGGGAGCATCCGACCCAAGCGGTCGAGGGAACGATTTACTCCCGATTGGGAATGCGTGTCATCGATGCTTCGGCCGGCGTTCTCGAACTCGATCTCACTCCGTTTGTGGTCAATCAGATCGGCACGATCATGGGCGGCGCGCAGGCCCTGCTCGTAGAGTCGGCAGCCCAGGCTATGCGGCCCGAGCTGGTTGCAACAGATATGCAGATGCACTACCTGTCGCAAGTCCGAACCGGACCAGCGCGGTCCTACGGCACGGTGATCCGCGACGCCGCGGATCACGCAGTACTGAGCATCCAGCTCGTCGACGCCAGTGCGGACGACCGGCTGCTGGCATTGGCAACGGTGACTCTCCACAAGCCCAACCGTCTTACGCAGCCCAACCGTCCAGAATGACGCTGACTGCGTGATTCAGGCGGAGAGCGTCGCCGCCCCAGTCGGGCACTATCGCATCGTCGGCGATCTCACCGCTGAGCAATCGATCCGCGAAACCCACTGATGGCGGCGCCGGTTCCATCACCGAACCGCCACGAAGCCGGAACTCGAATTGTTGCTCTCCAATCGCAGTAATCATGAACTCATCGCGGTGCAACGCTCGATGGCACGTGCCGCACAACATGATCAGGTTGTCGAGATCCGTCTTCCCACCAGCACGCCAGAATCGAACGTGATGAGCGTGTAGGAAGCGCGTGCGTCCGCATCCTGGTGTGCGGCAACACCCGTCGCGGTACATGAGCGCAGTCATCTGCTTTGCACTGGTAATGCGGGTACGCCGACCCAGGCTGAGCATGCACTTCTGCTTGGTGGTTGCGGCCCGCACTCTGGCGTCACACAGCACTTCGTCGGCGTCAGCGTCCTCGAGCGCGGGCCCACCGGACACGCGTACAACCTTCTCCTCACGTAGAAACACCACTTCGGCTGGGCGGGTACGTTTGCCGGCATCCGTTGCTACCGCGAGGATGTCAGCCATTGCGACCAGCGCCGGACCGATGTTGCGCAGTGGGCGCCGCACCGTATTGGCAGCCGGTGGCTCTTCAGGCTCTACGGATTCCCCAGTTTCTTCAGTGGTGCGCGTGCGATCCCGCTCCGCATTTGCCAACGCCGCCAATACCTTTGCACCGTCTTGCGCTGCGAGGCGTCCCCGGAAAACGAAGTCACCAGTGTCCGGATCCCAGTGCCACCGGGTTTCGAACCGGTCCAGCTTCGGCTTGCCCTGATCATCGCTCGTCGCCTTACGTAAGCCGGCAACAAGACGGTCGATCTGGCCGGACGGAGCACTCGTGCCGAGGCGCACCATCTGTTTGTCGTTGAGCGGCGTGGCGACACGAGTCAAAGATCGGACTTTGGAATAGGACAAGCGACCTTCTTCAAACGCAGCACGCATGTTCGGCAGCGTGGTGAGAGCTTTTGCAACCCGGACATATTCGCGCCCGGTATGCTGGCTGAGCCCACACTTCCAGGACAGCCAATGGGCGCACGAATGCAGGCCAGGCCCCGTCCAGCCGCGAGTCTCGTCGAATCGCGCCACCAAAGTCAGAAATCTGGCGGTAGCTGCCGCAATATGTCCGGCAAGTGCGCAGATTTCGGTACCGAGCCGGTCGGCTGTATCCCGATCTGTTGTCGCAGCACCATCCCTGGTCACGCCTCTATCCCTGGTCACGCCGCTGTCTGTTTTCGTCATGATGTCCCCCCACCGTTACGAATGTGCGTCGACAGTAGACGCGGGTACCGACAGGTTTGCCGAAAACGTCCCCGCGGGGACGTCTCGACCTCGAAACCTCGAGCTTCTCACTCAACAAGACTGCCGAAATTTGGCCGCACTCAACCTGTTAGAACGGAAGGGTGCCCCACGAATCCCCGAATCTCACCCTGCCCGACAACACCTTCCGCGACAACGAATGGTGGCGCAGCGCCGCGATCTACCAGGTGTACATCCGCAGCTTTGCCGACGGCAATGGTGACGGCGTCGGCGATATCGCCGGAATCCGAAATCGCTTGAGCTATCTGGCAGAGTTGGGCGTCGATGCCATCTGGGTCAACCCGTGGTACCCGTCGCCGATGGAGGATGCGGGCTACGACATCTCCGACTACCGCAGCATCGAACCGTCATTCGGCACAATGGAACAGGCCGAGGCCATGATCGCCGAAGCCCATGATCTCGGGATGCGCGTCATCCTCGACCTGGTGCCCAACCACGTCTCCGAGGCGCATCCGTGGTTCCAGGAAGCCCTGCTCGCGCAGCCCGGTTCGGCCGAGCGCGACCGGTTCCACTTCCGCCCGGGCAAAGGTGCGGCAGGTGACGAGGCACCTAACGACTGGGTCAGCTCCTTCGGCGGTCCCGCGTGGACGCGCGTCAAGGATTCGGACGGCAATCCAGGTGAGTGGTACCTGCACCTCTTCACACCCGGACAGCCGGATGTGAACTGGCGCAACGCGGATATCCGCGGCGACTTCGAGACGACGTTGCGGTTCTGGTTCGACCGTGGTGTCGACGGATTCCGCATCGACGTCGCCCAGTCACTGTGCAAAGACGCGGATCTGCCCGACCTGAACGGGCTGACCTACCCCACGCCGGTCCCCGCCGACGGTTCCGAACCGGTGGAGCATCCGCACTTCGACCGCGACGAAGTCCACGACATCTACCGTTCCTGGCGAGCGGTGGCCGACAGTTACGATCCGCCGCGCGTATTTGTCGCCGAAGCCTGGGTGGGCAACCCCGCACGCCTCACCCGTTACCTTCGCCCGGACGAACTCCACAGCGCCTTCAACTTCAACTTCCTGCTCGCGCCGTGGAACGGAGCGACGCTGCGCAGCGTCATCGACACCACGATCACGTCGCATGCTGCGGTGAATGCATCTCCCACCTGGGTACTGTCCAACCATGACGGCGTCCGTCATCTTTCCAAATATGCGAGGCCGCAGACAGATTCGCGCACCTGGTTCCTCAGCCAGATCCGCGACATCCCCGGCGACTTCGAACTCGGCGAGCGGCGGGCACGCGCCGCGGCGATGCTGATGCTTGCACTCCCAGGCGGGGTTTACATCTATCAGGGCGAAGAACTCGGCCTGGCCGAGGTGGAAGACATTCCGGACGATCAGTTGCAGGATCCGATCTGGAAGCGGACCGGACACCGCGAGCGTGGCCGCGACGGCTGCCGTGTTCCGCTGCCGTGGTCGGGCGACACCGCCCCGTACGGCTTCAGCCCCCCGAACGCCAACCAGGCGCCGTGGCTGCCGCAGCCGCAGGGTTGGGCTGAGCGAACCGTCGAGTTCCAGACGGGCAAGGCCGACTCCACTCTCGAGCTCTACCGCAGCGCGCTGTCCCTACGCCGCAGCCTGTCGGCGCTGGCCACCGAGCCGCTGACTACCGCGACGCTGACCTGGATGAACGACGACAACGATCAGGTGCTGGACTTCCGGCGCGGCAGTGCGCTGCGCTGCGTCGTCAACACGTCTTCCGAGCCAATCGCGCTTCCCGACGGTGACGTTCTGCTTGCCAGTGGTCCACTACCCGGCAACGGCACGATCCCCGCCGACACGGCCGTCTGGCAAGGTGTCCCGTGTGCAACTACTCCTGATCCGACACGCGCTCCCTGAACTGGCAGAGGTCACCGAGGGTCGTGCTGATCCCGCGCTGACAGACGAGGGCCACGCCCAGGCACACCGGCTGCCTGCGGCGTTGGCCCCGTACCGGATCACGGGACTCTTCAGCAGCCCACAAAAGCGTGCTCTGGAAACCGCGGGTCCGGTATCGGACGTTCTCGGACTCCCGGTCACCGAGCTTGCGGGTCTGGCCGAGTACGACGCCGAGCAATCCCACTACATTCCGATGCACCAGGTCTTGGAGCGAGCACCACAGACCTACGAGCGCATCAAAGCCGGTTGGCTACCCGAATCGATCGACGCCGACGCATTCCGCACTCGTGTCCTCGGAGCGATCGACGACATCGTGGCGTCAACGGACAACGACGCCACCGTGGCGGTGTTCTGCCACGGCGGCGTCGTCAATATCGTTCTGCAGGAGTTACTCGGCCTGGAGCGTCCGCTGACGTTCCCGATCGAGTATGTCTCCGTCACTCGTATTCTCGTGTCCCGCAACGGTAATCGACGGGTTGCGTCGGTCAACGAAACAGGTCACGTCCGAAACATGTTGCGCGTCTAGCTCAACTCACACGTTGTGGCACGCCACCTGGTGTCCGCCGTCTACGAGTCGTAGCTCCGGAACTTCCTCGGCGCAGCGATCCGTGGCGAGAGGGCACCGGGTGCGGAACCGGCAGCCGCTCGGCGGGTTCAGCGGCGACGGAAGTTCGACGACCTTCTGGTCGACGTTCTGCGCCGCAGTCACCGTTGCGTCGGGATCGGGGATCGAGGACAGCAGCAACTGCGTGTACGGATGCAGCGCACGGTTCTGCATGTCTTCTGCGGGAACGATTTCGCAGACGCGGCCCAAGTACATGATCATCACGCGGTCGCTGATGTTCTTCACAACGGCCATGTTGTGCGCGATGAAGAGCAGTGACAGCCCGTGCCGCCGCTTGGCATCCTCGAGCAGGTTGAGGATCTGTGCCTGCACCGAGACGTCGAGACTGGAGACGGGTTCGTCGCAGATCAGCACCTTGGGATCGAGCATCAAAGCTCGTGCGATGCAGACACGTTGGCACTGACCGCCCGACAATTCGCGAGGGGTGCGATCCCAGACCACGTCGGGGTCGAGGCCGACCTCGGCGAGGACGGCGCGGGCGCGGGCCTCGATTGCGGCCTTGTCCTCACCACCCCAGATCGACGGTCCTTCGGTCACGAGCGCCTTGACCTTGCGGCGCGGGTTGAGCGAGGAAATCGGATCCTGGAAGATCATCTGCAGCTGAGTACGGCTGCGACGCAACTCTTCCGAGCCCAGCTCCGTCATCTCCACGTCACCGAGCCGGATGGACCCCGATGTCGGCGAGGGCAACTGCATGATGGCTCGCCCGGCGGTCGATTTACCGCAACCGGATTCGCCCACCACGCCGAGGGTTTCACCCGCAGCGACGGTGAAGCTGATTCCCGAGACGGCGTGAACTGTCTGTCCCTTGCCGACATTGAACTCGACAACCAGATCTTCGACCGTCAATGCGTCGTCGAGCTTTACCGGCTTCTTGGTATCGGTTGCTGCAGTCATCAGACCATCTCCTTCACTGCGAGCGAGAGGCCCGCTGCGGTCTTGCCGGCCTTCTCGTTGGCTACCAATGCCGCTGTGCCCTCAGGGGTGTCGACGGGGAAATGGCACGCAAACGAGTGGCCGTCGGACGTGCTGTCGCCCGGTCCGCCGAGCGCGAGTGCCGGGTCGCCGGTCAGGCAGTCGTCCTGCGCGTACTTGCAGCGTGCTGCAAAGCGGCAACCGGTCATCGGCTTTGTCATGTCCGGCAGTCCACCCG
Organism: Rhodococcus sp. IEGM 1366; assembly: GCF_033142425.1. Classification (NCBI taxonomy): domain Bacteria; kingdom Bacillati; phylum Actinomycetota; class Actinomycetes; order Mycobacteriales; family Nocardiaceae; genus Rhodococcus; species Rhodococcus sp. IEGM 1366. The sequence goes on along the minus strand of NZ_JAWLRZ010000001.1, from coordinate 783,098 downwards.
GAATGGTTTGCAGCACGGTGTGCGTCGGCGATTCGAGTCGCGGAATCGCGGCCATCAGCGCTTCGGTGTACGGATGCCGTGGACGCGAGAAAAGCTCTTCCGTCGCCGATGTTTCCACGACGGAACCGGCGTACATGACGGCGACGCGATCGGAGCGTCCCGACACCACGCCCAGGTCGTGACTGATGAGAATCACGGCCATGTTGAGCTTGTCGTTGAGCGAGGCGAGCAGATCCAGGATCTGCTTCTGCACCGTCACGTCGAGAGCCGTCGTCGGCTCGTCCGCGATCAGCAGCTTCGGCTCGCAGGCCAAAGCCATTGCGATGACAACTCGCTGGCGCATACCACCGGACAGCTCGTGGGGGTACTGATCGAGGCGGCGCTTGGGCTCCGGAATTCCCACCATCGACAGGAGTTCAGCGGCACGGTCACGGGCTGCGTCCTTCTTGAGTCCGAGATGGAACTTCAAGGATTCGGTGATGTGCGTGCCGATTCGCTTGAACGGGTTGAGGGACGTCATCGGATCCTGGAAGACCATGGCGATCTCCGGGCCCCAGAAGTGCTTCATCTCCGACTTTTTCATCGTCGACATGTCGCGGCCCGCAAACGTGACCGTTCCGGTGATGTCGAGTGCCGGACCCTTCTCCAGCAGACCCATGATGGTGCGGCCGAGAACCGACTTGCCGGAACCCGACTCACCGACGATGCCAAGAGTCTCACCCTCGGAAACGTGGATGGACACACCGTCGACGGCCCGCAGTTTGCCTCGGGGAGTCGCAAATACGGTTCGGATGTTGTCCGCTTGCAGCAGCGGTACGCCATTTGTCACTGAAGTGGTCACAGCTTGCTCCGATACTTCTCACCGATGAGGTTGAACGAGAACACCGTCAGGAAGAGGAAGACGCCGGGCACCAAAACGATGAACGGGTGCTTCTCCACGATGCCGCCCTGGCCTTCTGCAATCATGTTGCCCCACGTGGGATCCGGCTGAGCGATACCAAGTCCGAGGAAGCTGAGCGATGCTTCCGCGACGATCAGGCCGGACACGGCGACGAGGCCGAGTGCTGCGACGGGAACCAGAACGTTGGGTACCAGTTCGCGCCAGATGACTCGCCATTTGGTCGCACCCATTGCCCGGGCAGCGAGCACGAACTCACGTTGGGCGACCACTATCGTATTCGCTCTTGCTATTCGAACCATGCTGGGAATGCAGAGAATCGACAGTGCGAGCGTGATGTTGCGCAGGTTCGACGTGAGGACAGCAGCCAGCGCGATCAGCAGAACCAGGGACGGAATTGCGAGCAGCGAGTTGGTGAGGATCCCGACTACCGCGTCGATCTTGCCGCGGAAGTACCCGGCCATGACGCCGATCGTGCCGCCGATGACGATACCGATGAGCACCGCGCAGATTGCGACGGTGAGCGAGGCACGCGCTCCGTACAGCGCGCGGGCCAGGAGATCGAGACCGAAGTTGTTGGTACCGAGCGGATGCTCCGAGAGCAGGCTCGGAGGTGCAAAGCCGGGCTCGGCCAAAGTCTTGACCGTGTCCTTGTATTCACCGAGCGGCAGGAGCGGCGCGACGATGGCCGCAACAACCAGCGCTACGAGCCAGATGCAGGCCAGCCAGTACGACAGGTCGAATTGGCTCCCCCACCTGGCGATACCGATCTTCCCCAGTCCCTTGAACAGGAACACGAGCGAGGCCAGGCCGATGACGATACGAACGATCATCATGATGCCGGACCCGAAGAGGGCGGTGCCGAGCAGAGCGATACCGACGACGGTCAGGATCGTGCCGATCAGGACCAGATTCTTCGGCTTCTCCAGCGTTTCTATCGGACCGGGCGCAAGCAGGACGGTCTGCTGCCGATATGTCATCACCTCGGACGGGGCCGGCGCGGGGGCCGCTCCGTCGGGCGTCACTTCAGACATGGACACGACGACTCCTCGGGTCAAGATAGGTGTACAGAACGTCGATCGCACTGTTGACGACCACGTAGATGACGGCGATCACGACCACCGCACCCAACAGCATCGGCGAATCGCCTTGTTGTGCAGCCCGAACGATGAGTGTGCCCATACCGGGCAGCGAGAACAGTGTCTCGACGATGACGGTGCTGCCGATCATGCCGCCGAGTGCCAGACCCATCATGGTGATGAGCGAGAACGACGACGGCCGCAGTGCGTCACTGAACAGGACGCGCAGCGTGGGCATGCCCTTGGCCTTCGAGGCGAGGATGTAATCCTCACGCAAGGTGGTCACGAGGTCGCTGCGCAGAACGCGGGTGAACATCGCCATCTCGAGCAGACTGATGGTGATTGCGGGAAGTATTGCGTGCGATAGGTTTCCGGAGATGCTGTCCCCGATTCGCACCCACTGCGAGCGCGGGAACCAACCCAACCAGTTCACCGTCACCATGATGAGGAGCAAACCGGCCAGGAAGCTCGGAATCGAGAGAACTCCGAACGTTGCGGCGCTGATGACGCGGTCGATGACGCCACCCTCGTGATGTGCCGACCACAGTGCGAGCGGAACGGCGACAACAAGAGCGATGACAAGACCCATCACTGCAAGCTGAACGCTGACCGGGAGAGCCGAGCCGATTGCGGAGAGAACTTCCTGCTGCGGCGGGACCAGCGAGGTACCGAGATCACCGGTAAGGGCGCTCGTCAGCCAGTCCCAATAACGAACCAGGAGTGGATCGTTGAGTCCGAGTTGCTGGCGCATTTCCTCGTATTCGGCGGGGGTACGACCCTCACCCAATACCGCGACCGCCGGGTCACCGGGGATCAACGACGCCAGCACGAAGGTTCCGAAACTGACGATGAGGAGCACAATGACGAGCTGGCCCAACTTCTTACCGATTGCGCCGATGTTCATAGATTTCGTCTCCTTCGGGCAGCCAACTCGCAATTCACAGCAATTCCTCGTATCTCATTCGTCTCGGTTAACGTGTCCGGCCCCGCGAGGGCCGGACACGTGTAGGTCGAGTCAGGACTTCCAAACGCTGTCGAACAGCATGATTCCGTCGATGCTCTGCTTCAGGCCGTGAACGTTCGTGTTCCACACGTCCAGCGTCGGGACGTTGCCCCAGACGATCCACGGCACCGTCTCGGTGGCGCGTTCCTGAATCTTGGCGAGAACAGCCTTCTTGTCCTCGTCGTTGGTGGCAACACCGAGCTGATCGAGAAGGACGTCCATCTCGGCGTCGGCGTAGTTGGTGACGTTGTTACGGCCACCGGACTTGATGCCCGTGTACAGACGCTCGAACGGGTCTGCCTCGGACAGTGAACCGGCTGCGGTGCTCATGTCGTAGTCACGGTCGACGTACATCCGCTTGACCAGATCGCCTGCGCCGGTGACGTACTCGATCTGCGTGTCGAAACCGACTGCGTTGAGCATTGCCTGCACGCCGAGCGCAGTCGACTGTGCGGACGGCTCCTGGATGGAGAGGAAGGTGACCTTGCCGTCGAAGCCGTCTGCCTTGGCCTGATCGAGCAGTTCCTTGGCCTTGGCCGCATCCACACCGGTCGGAGCGACGTCGTTGTGCCAGCGGGAGGTGTCCTGGAAGATCACCTGTCCGGGAAGGCCCTTGCCGTTGTTGACGCGGGTGTTGAGGGTTTCGGGGTCGATCGCCATTGCCATTGCCTGGCGCACACGGAGATCCGAACCGGGGCGACCTTCGGCCATGTTGACGTTCGCGATGTAGCCGAGCGACGGGATGTCGATGAAGCCCGGATTGCCGTTCTCGATCAGATCGAGGATCGGGGTGAGCGTACGCATGTACGCCGCGTCGATGCCACCGGTCTTGAGAGCCTCGGCAGTGGGCTGAGCTCCGACGATGCTGATGAGCTTGAGCTTGTCGACCTTCGGTGCGCCGCCGAAGTAATCGGGACGGGCAGCGAGCAACAGCTCTTCGTTGGGAGCAAAACGCTCGAGTGTGAATGCGCCGGCGCCGATCGGCGTGAACTGATCACCCTGCTGCGCAGCCGGAGCGACGATCATGCCGGGACCGGTAGAGAGCATCGATTCGATACCCGTCCACGGGTCGACGAGGTTGAAGACAACCGTCGACGCATCCGGGGTGTCCATCGAGGCAACCTTGGCTGCCCACAGGCTCGACTGCGCTGCCTTGTTGTTGACGTAGCGGTTGATGCTGTCGACAACTGCCTTGGAATCGAGAGATGTTCCGTCACTGAACTTGACGCCGTCACGAAGCTTCAGCGTCCACGTCTTGCTGTCCGAGCTCGGCTCGAGGGACTGCGCCAACTGCGGAACGAATGTCTTCTCGATGGGGTCGTAGCGCATCAGCACGTCGTAGATCGCGCTGAGCTCACTGCCACCTGTTGCGCCGGCAACCTGGATCTTCGCCGGATCGAGCGATGTCACTGCGGAATACCCGCTGAACGTCAGCGTCCCACCCGTGGTCGGGGTGCCGGGCTCGGCCTGTTCGTTGACCAATCCGATCTTGAGCGCGGAACCCGACTCGACAGATTCACCGCCGCCGCTCGACCCGTTGTCGGCGCACGACGCCAGGAACATACTTGCGGTGATCGCCAGCGTGACCGCAGCTAATCTGCGATGCCCGCGGCGGGAACTACGACTCATTCTGATGCCTCCAAGGCAGGAAAAACTGTGACTTCTTGTTGAACAAGAAACAGTGTGTGATGCGACGCACAGAATGGTTCGAACGAGTCCCGCTCAGTGGAATTGGTTAAGTTGCGGTCCTCAACGGTTATCTAAATCGTCCTGGCCTGCGCATTCCGTCAAACCAAAGAGACCTATCGGTCTAGTCCCGATCTAGTCCCGATCCAAGGTCGCTTCCTCCAGATCCAGCTCACGTAGTACCTTCCGTAGGACCTCGTCATCGATGCGGCCGCCATCGCGTTCGGCAATGAAAACCGTCCGCTCGGCGTCGATCATCTCGAGACGCAAAGCCCGGAATGCCGCCGACGGGCTCTCCCCCAGATCGTCGTCGCTACGCCCCAGCCGCTCCCACGCCGAATTGGCTCGGTGCGTGTTCCAGGTCCGCAGGATGTCCGCCGCTCGATCCCGCACCGCGGGCACACCTCCGTCCTGCTCGGCAACCAACTCGTCCAGCCGCGCTGCTGCTGCCCGCGCCGCCTTGTCCTGCGCCGCCGCCTCCGCTCTCGCGTCGGACTGCGCTTCCTCCCCCTGAACACCGAGCGTGCGGATAACCCACGGCAACGAAAGACCGTGCAGGAGCAATGTTCCGACCACGACGACAAATGTCAGGAACAAGATCAGCGAACGCCCGGGGAACTCCTCACCGCTGTTCACCGTCAAGGGAATGGCAAATGCTGCTGCCAGCGACACGACTCCGCGCATCCCTGCCCACGACACGACAAATACCGACCGCACCGACACGTCCGGTTCCCGCGCGCGGATCCGCGGCGACAACCACCGCGGCAGGTACGTGGCCGGAAAAACCCACGCAATCCGCACAACCACAACGGTCGCGAGCACCGCAATGGACGCCCACACCACCATCGAGGTGCTGTACCCCTGCAATCCGCTCACAACACTGGGCAATTGGAGCCCGATCAACAAGAACACAAACGACTCGAGAATGAGGTCGACGGCCTTCCACACCGCCGTATCCTGCAGGCGTGTTGCATAACTGGCCCGGGTGGAGCGCTGACCCAGGAACAGTCCGGCCACCACCACGGCAATGACGCCCGACGCATGAATCTCTTCCGCAGCCAGGTAGGTGAAGAACGGCACCACCAAGCCGATTGCACTCTCCATCACCGGATCGCGAAGTTTGCCACGCACTTTGGAGATCACGAACCCCACCGCAAGCCCGATCGCCGTTCCGCCGACAGCGGCGATCACAAACGTCTCGAACCCGCTCGCCAATGTGGCACCCGTGCCAACGGCCGCCGCCAAGGCAACCTTGTACGCCGTCAGGGCGGTGGCGTCGTTGAGCAGGCTCTCACCGCCCAGGAGTGTCATGATCCGACGCGGCAGTCCAAGCCTGCGTCCGATTGCGCTCGCCGACACCGCATCCGGCGGCGCCACAATCGCACCGAGAACCAACGCCGCGGCAATCGAGAACTCCGGCACGATCAGATACGCGACCAAGCCGACCGCTGCGGTCGTCGCGAGGGGCAGACCCACCGCGAGCAACCCGATGGGACGCAGATTCGATCGCAATGCCAGATATGAACTGTCCAACGCCGCCGAGTACAGCAACGGTGGTAACACCACGAACAGAACAAGATCCGGATCGAGCTCGAGATCCGGTACGCCGGGTATCTGACACGCGATCAACCCGAAGACCACCAGTATCAACGGCGACGACAATCCGAATCGACGCGCAACCGCTGCGACCAGCAAAGCCGCTACTACAACCCCCAGTAATATGCCGTTCACTCTGGCAGCATGCAGGATCGGCGGCCACCGTGCACTATGGATGGTGATGAAAAAAATCCTGAAGCGCGTCGCCGCCCGCACACCGGCACCCGAACCGGTGGCAAGCGGTTGCGAAGAATTGGCTGAAACGCCCGAAACCGACCCGGCCGCTTTAACTCCCGGCGTCTGTCAAGAATGCGCCAAGCTGGGCGAGGACAACTGGTCACACTTGCGAATCTGCCTCACCTGCGGACACGTCGGATGTTGCGACTCCAGCCCGCACCAACACGCCACCAATCACTATCGCGAGACCGGACACCCCGTGATGCGGTCCCACGAACCTGGCGAGTCCTGGCGCTGGTGCTATGTCCACGATCTGATGGGTTAAATACACCGAAGCCGGAGATGCAGTGCGCATCTCCGGCTTCAGCTTTGCCGTACTCAGTTATTCACGTTCCGTCAGTTGGTCTTCCACGCCTCGTCGAAGAACATGATTCCGTCGATGCTCTGCTGGACACCGTGAACGTTCTTGGCCCACACGCCAAGCCACGGCGTGTTGCCGAGGATCTGCCACGGCACAACCTCAGTGGCGCGTGCCTGGATCTTGGCCAGGACCTCTTTCTTCGCGTCATCGGACGTCGCGACACCCAACTCGTCGAGCAGCGTATCCATCTGAGCGTCGGAGAAGCTTGTTGCGTTGTTACGTCCACCGGTCTTGAGGTTCGAGTACAGACGCTCGAACGGATCGGCTTCCGGAAGGTTGGCGGAGCCGGTCGACATGTCGAAGTCGCGGTCGACGTACAAACGCTTGACGACGTCGGCAACCGAGTTGACGTACTCGATCTGGAAGTCGAAACCAACGGCATTTGCCATCGACTGCAGCGCGAGAGCCATCGCCTGAGCCGAATTCTCCTGCATTGTCAGGTACGTGATCTTGCCGTCGTAACCGTCAGCCTTGGCCTCGTCGAGAAGCTGCTTGGCCTTGGCCGGGTCGACACCGATCGGAGCCTCGTCGTTGTGCCAGCGCGAGCTGTCCTGGAAGATGACCTGCCCCGGTAGGCCCTTACCTTCGTTGAGTCGGTTGTCGAGTGCAACGGGATCCGTTGCCAGAGCCAGTGCCTGACGCACGCGCACGTCGGCGCCCGGGCGACCCGGAGCCGTGTTGAGCAGTGACAGGTACGACAGCGACGGGATGTCGACGTAGCCCGGGTAGCCGGAGTCGATGAGGTCGAGCACGTTCGGCAGTGATCGCATGTACGCGGCATCTGCGCCGCCACTCTTGAGCGACTCGCTCGTGGCCTGCGAACCGACGATGCTGATCATGCGCAACTTGTCCACGTTCGGGGCACCCGCGAAGTAATCCTCACGAGCGTCGAGAATCAGCTCCTCGTTGGGAGCGAACTTCTCGAGTGTGAACGCACCCGCGCCGATCGGCGTGAACTGATCACCCTGCTGCGCGCTGGGCGCAACGATCATTCCGGGGCCGGTGGCGAGCAGCGACTCGATACCCGTCCACGGGTCGACGAGATTGAAGACAACCGTCGACGCGTCCGGCGTGTCGACCGACGCGACCTTCGACGCGTACAGGCTGGACTGCGGTCCCTTGTTGGTGACGTATCGAGCCAGGCTCGACGACACTGCCGCAGAGTCGACCTGCGTGCCGTCACTGAACTTCACACCATCGCGCAGCTTGAGCGTCCAGGTCTTGAAATCCGAACTCGGCGACATCGAGTTGGCGAGCTTCGGAACGAACTTCTGCGACGTGGGATCGTAACGAAGCAGGGTGTCGTAGATCGCCCCGAGCTCCGAGCCGGCCACCGAGCCGGCAATCTGTGTCTTCGAGGGATCGAGACTTGTCACCGCGGAGTATCCACTGAATGTCAGCGTTCCCCCCTTGACCGGATCGCCCTCGTTCGTCGATGCGTTGACGGGACCGATCGTCAGAGCTGAGCCGGACTCGGGTGCGTCGCCGCTGCCGCCGTCCGCTCCACTGTCGGCACACGAAGCCAAGAACAAACCGGCGGAAACAGCCAGTGCGACTGCTGCGACCTTTCGACTGCCGCGCCTAGAACTGCGACTCATTTACGAACCTCCAGATCGGACCTTCAACTGTGATGTGATGCGAAGCTGTCACAGTTTGTGACCTAAGGCACAAGTATTAATTCTCAGTCCCACTCAGTGGAAAGTACGAGGCCAATGGCCTGTGCGCCTTTCTGGCAGTGGGGGCTACCAGAAAGGCGCACGGGAGCGTAGCCCCTACTTCTTCCACACCTCGTCGAAGAGCAGAATCCCGTCGATACTCGGCTGAAGTCCGTGCACATTCTGGTTCCACACGTCCAAAGCCGGTCCGGTGCCCCACACCTGCCACGGCAGGGTTTCGTTGGCGCGTTCCTGAATCTTCACGAGGACGGCCTTCTTGTCGTCGTCGCTGATTGCAACACCCAACTCGTCGAGCAACTGATCCATTTCGGCGTCCGAGTAACCCGTGGTGTTGTTACGCCCACCGGTCTTGAGGCCCGTGTAGAGACGTTCGGAGGGGTCCGCCTCGGTGAGGTTGAGAGCAGCGGTCGCCATGTCGTAATCGCGATCGGCATACATCCGCTTGACCAGGTCACCGACGTTGTTGACGTTCTCGATCTGGACGTCGAACCCGACGGCGTTGAGCATGGCCTGCACAGCGAGTGCCGTGGCCTGCGCCGACGGCTCCTGCATGGTGAGGTAGCTGATCTTGCCGCCGTAACCGTCCGCCTTCGCCTGATCGAGCAGTTCCTTGGCCTTGGCCGGATCCACACCGATCGGAGCGACATCGTTGTGCCAGCGAGACGTGTCCTGGAAGATCACCTGACCCGGAAGTCCCTTGCCGTCATTGGCCCGGACATCAAGGGTGGCCGGATCGACGGCGTATGCCATCGCTTGGCGCACACGCAGATCCGCTCCGGGTCGACCAGGGGCCATGTTGACGTTTGCGATGTAGCCGAGCGAGGGAATGTCGATGAATCCCGGGTAGTCGGACTCCACCAGATCGAGGATCGGCCCCAACGTTCGTATGTACGCGGCGTCGATGCCACCGGACTTCAACGCCTCGGAGGTGGGCTGTGCACCGAGAATGCTGACCATCTTGAGCTTGTCGACATTCGGCGCGCCGCCGTAGTAATCGGGACGAGCAGCGAGCAGCATTTCCTCGTTGGGAGCAAACTTCTCGAGCGTGAACGCACCGGCGCCGATCGGCGTGAACTGATCACCCTGCTGCGCAGCCGGAGCGACGATCATTCCGGGGCCGGTGGAGAGCATCGGCTCGATTCCCGTCCAGGGATCAACCAGGTTGAAGACGACCGTCGTTGCATCCGGCGTGTCCATCGAGGCGACCTTGGCAATCCACAACCCCGACTGCGGTCCCTTGTTGGTCATGTACCGGTTGATACTCGCCGTGACGGCCTGCGCATCGAAAGGTGTTCCGTCGCTGAACGTCACACCGTCGCGCAGCTTCAACGTCCACGTTGTGCTTTCCGCATTCGGCTCGAGCGACTCCGCCAACTGCGGTTCAAACGTCTGCTCGATGGGGTCGTATCGCATCAGCACGTCGTAGATTGCACTGAGCTCGCTACCACCGGTGGAGCCGCTCACTTGGGCCTTGGCCGGATCGAGCGTCGTCACCGGCGAGTAGCCGCTGAACGTGAGAGTACCGCCCTTGGTGGGCGATCCGGGATCGGCCTGCTCGTTGACCATTCCGATCTTCAACGACGACCCGGAATCAGCCGACTCGCCTCCGCCCCCGCCCTCGTTGTCGTCATTTCCAGCACATGATGCAAGGAACAAACTTGCGGTGATCGCCAGTGCGGCAGCTGCCGCGCGGCGACTACCTGATCGGGAATTGCGGCTCATCGAAACCTCCAGGTCGGTCGTACAACTGCGGTGTGAAGCGAAGTTCTCACAGTTTGTGACCTGAGACACAGTGTTTCGCAAAATAGCCTAAGCTGCGCAAAACGACGGGGGAAACACATGAGACTGAACCGCATGGGACTACTGAAGGACATCGGGAGCTGGCGACGCGGAGCAAAGCTGCAGCGACGCCTACGCGACCTCACCGGAACACTCGTGGTTGTCACCGGAGCCGGCAGTGGCATCGGCCGCGAGACCGCGCTCGCTTTTGCCGCCGAGGGCGCAATCGTCGTTGTGTGCGACGTCAACCTCGAAAGCGCCCAGGACACAGCCGCACTCATCAACCTACCCGCGAGCGCCGGCGGAGCCGAAGCCGTCTTCGGTGGAGGCGCACACGCGTATCACGTGGACGTTTCCGACGAGCAAGCGATGACTCGATTCGCGGAAACCGTCGCCGCACACCACGGAGTTCCCGACATCGTGGTCAACAATGCCGGTATCGGTTTTTCGGGAACCTTCGCAGACACCACTGTGGCCCAGTTCGAGCGAGTCATGAACATCAACTTCTGGGGAGTTGTGTACGGCTGCCGCGCCTTCTCACCGATGATGATCAAGCGCGGCTCCGGCGGACACATCGTCAACCTCTCGTCCGCCGCGGCATACACACCCCAAAAAGCGTTGACCGCTTACTCGACCAGCAAAGCCGCAGTGTTCATGCTTTCCGATTGCCTGCGCGCAGAACTACTTCCGCACGGAATCGGCGTCAGCACCATCTGCCCGGGGATTGTCGACACCAACATCGTCAAGACCACCGAGTTTGCCGGAACCACTGCAGCGGAACAACTTCGAAACCAAACGAAGGCGGACAACTTCTACCGTCGACGAAACTTCACGCCCGACCGGGTGGCAAGCGCAATCGTCAAGGCAGTGCGAACCAACAAGGCAATTGTGCCCGTCACCCCCGAAGCGAAACTCGGGTATCGACTCAGCCGGTTCTACCCGAGTTCCATGCGCGTCGGAGCCCGCATCAATGCTCTATGAGGCGGCTGTTAGCTTCCAAAAGAAAGACTTCCCGTAAATCCTTGTCGGACGTCGTCTTTCGATCGGGGAAGCACTTCATACGTGTCCGCGTACTGCCCACTGAAGCCGGTCACGGTGATCGGTCGGCCAACCAGAATGGATGCCGGGTCGAGACCCGCCTGCGTGTTCACGAAGATGACAGTGTTTCCTCCCGCTCCCGACACCAAGATCTTGTGTCCGTACGGCAGATCGTCGATGACCGGCGCGCTGACGATGCCGGACACCGTGACAAGCCGTCCCTCACTGCTCTCTCCGATTGCACTGAGCGGCAACCGCTCCGGCCGTACCGCCGGGGCGGAACCAAGACGCGTGACCGCGCTCGGACGAATGACAAGCAGGCCCTCCTGATCTGCGAGAACACCACTGACCTCGACCTGGTCACCAACAGTTACAACCGAGTTGTCAGGATCACTGACATAAATGCCCGAATTGCCGCTCTGGAGACCAAATCCCTTGTCATAGAAGCTGGATTCGAAATCCCCGGACGACGTAGTCGCAATTCCCGACACCGTAACCTCGGCGCCGAGTGGCAGCGAGCGAACGGGCTCGATCGAATTGACCGCTACCACCGATGGCACCGGAGGCAAAGGTTCGGCAACTGCAGGTGCGCCAGTGAATATTGCTACTCCCACAGCACCTGCAGCCGCCCAAGTCAGAACTCGAACATGATTCATCGATGAATCTCCCCCGTATGTAGTGAACAGCAGACAATGACTTCCGCTGACAATACTGAGCTACGGGCAAATATGAGGCAACCGAAGCCGAAGCGCGGCAAGAACGGTCAGGAACCCGAGCTACCGCTCGACCCGAGTGAGCCTGTTCCACCACCGAGGTCGTCGAGCGGATCGGATCCGTCGATACCGCCCGGGAACAGGTATGCCGTGGACACCGTATTGAGCGACGTACCCGAAGTTGCCGGCGCCTTGGCGCGCCAATTGACGATCGGATTCAACACTCCGAACGGGCCACAACCACTGGCAGACGGAATAGCGAAATCGGTTGTCGCACTCTTGACCGGGCTGACCTTCAACGAGCCCGACGGCGCTACTTCGAAAGCCGGACTGGAGTCGGCCGTAGGTGTGAGGTGGAAGTTCACCGGCGCCGTTTCGGATCCCAGGTAGCAGTTGTTGCCGAGGAACGCGTTGTTGATCTTCATCCGAACCGGAAGGCTGATGTCCATGTTGGTGATCAGATCGTTGAAGACGGGCACGCCCACCGCCTGCACCTCAGCCGTGACTCCCGCCAAACCGAATAGATTGTTGAACGGAAGATCGATACCGAGTACTCCACCCGGCACGGTCATCGGCTTGGCGTATACACCGAAATGACCGTCATCGCGTGGCAGAAGAACAGTACTCACACCCTCCCCCGCACCGGCTTCTGCCGCAATGATCATGTCGCCGTCACCAATGGGCAGGTTGAACCCGTTGTTCTTGAAGGTCCCGCTGTTGACCACAACGGACACACAGGATTCGGCGGTCGCCGGACAAACAGCAGCGCCGGGAATCGACTCGGCCACCGGATCTTGAGCCGACGCCACCCACTCCCGCGGAGTCGACGCCCGCGCTTGCGCCACCGCCGCCAGCCTCTGCGGAAGCCACTGCGGCACAACCGTTGCCGCCGGCAGTTACCGAAGCCGGTGCACCCATCGACGCGCGCTCACCGGACGAAATTGTTGCCGGAGCCGGTGAACGAGGTCAGCGTTACCTCGCGGCACTGCGATTGGCGGGAATCCCCCCGAGCGGCATGGATTCCGCCGAGATCCTCTATGCCGACGGAACCTGCAACGCCATCGCCCAGGGCATGCCGCGATACGAGGTGCTCGCAGAGTTCAAGGCAGTTGGCGACGTGTATGCCCAGATCACTCCGATGCCGTCACAGCGAATCGCCGAAATCTATGTGGAGACAGCAGAAAACACGTATTGCTGATCAGGCTTTACCGGCCAGCCAGTTGTGCAGCCACGATGTAGCGGTGGTGCCCGAACCGTCGACTACGTAACGCGTGTAGTCGGTATGAACCTGTGACCCGTAGAAATCGACCAACTGATCGACACGTCGATCGTTGGCGCCGGGATCAAGTTGTGCCATGAGAGCGGGAAGCCCACCAGCAGTGATCAAGTCACGCACGATCACAGCCGCCTCGTCGCGCAACGAGAGAGCCGTTGCCGGAGTGGGATCGGAAACTTGCGCCATGAAGCCGGCCAGACGCATCACAAAATCGTCTTCGGGCGTCGAGCAGTACAGATCGCCCGCAGCACACAGAGTGACGGTATCGGCTGACAGCCAACCAAATCCGCCGATGCGAGCACCACTGGCGCCGTTTCCGCCAACCCACGGACCGATCAACACATCGGACTCGGCGCGACGCGGATCGGACAGCAGACCGACTCCCGCAACACGATTGGGCGGAACGACGCCGATGCCTGTCCCGATTTCGGCTGCGAGGTCGCCGGCCGCGTCGGCGCCCTGGCTGTACCCGACTATCGCGAATCGAGTGTCGCCGCACGACGCCGCCATCGCCCCGATCATGCCGCGCGCATTGTCGACCGCCTGCCTTTTCGACCTGGCGTAGACATTCGATTCCCATGGGAAAGCGGTGGCCGAGTACGTGACGTAGTCGGTTCGCACCGACGACGGGAGGCCACTGGTAACCGGCGCGAGCATGCCTGCACCGGGCGAAGCGCCTGAGGGCTCCCACGTTCCCGGAATCGCTACGACATACAGTTCGGGGCAGGGCGCTGCGGACGCCGTCGGTGCGCCGACGGCCTGCACTACACCGGCGGCCGCAACAACCGACAACATCGCAACAAAGCGCTTTGCACCCATCAAACACCCCGCATCCGATCGGGCAGACCCCTGTAGTCACCGCAGATATTTGAGCAGCATACTTGGTCAGAGCCCTCCTGTGGCGACCTCAACCAGTACTTTCATCCGGCGACCAGCGGACGCCGCCTCAACTCCTTCGACGACGATGTCCGCAAGGGGGACACATTCCACCCAGTGGTCGAGTGGATAAGCGCCCGACGCCATCCGGTCGATGACGCTCTCGAATTCCTTACGCGAACACGAGAGAGACGACATCACTCGTGCCTCGGTCAACATCAGCGCATACGGGTTGAACTGGAGCGGTTCCTTGTACGTCGCTACCAGGACGACTGCGCCGCGCGCTCGCACCGATGCCAGTGCACTCTCGACTGTCGCTGCGACACCGGCACATTCGAACACCGCGTCGGCGCCGTTCCCGTCCGTTCGCTGGGCGACGGCCGCAGCCAGATCATCGATGCCGGGATCGATCACGTCGAACCCCATCTTCGTGGCCACGGCTTGGCGTACCGGCGACGGCTCACTCAGCAGAATCCGGTCCACTCCACCGGCCCGGAGGTTGAGGGCAGTCGCGATACCGATGGGCCCCGCTCCCAGGACGAGCGCAAACTGACCCACCGCCGCGCCGGAGAGCTCTACCGCATGCAGTGCGACGGATAGCGGTTCGATCACCGCGCCCTGCCTGAGAGTCACGGAGTCCGGAAGAACATGCACGGCACTTGCCGGAACTGCGGTGCGCTCCGACAGTCCTCCGCCATGCGCGTTGATCCCATGGAAGGCCGCCATCACACACAGATGCTCGAGACCGCTACGGCATCGCGCGCATTGACCACAGCAATAGTTGGGCGCCACCACTACTCGGTCTCCGACAGCCACGTCCACGACACCGGCACCGATCTCACAGATGATTCCGGAGAATTCGTGGCCGAGGACCTGCGGTCCACACGCACCAGTCAAGGGATGCGGCTGATCGGAAATCCCGTAAGCGTGAATCAAGCCGAGGTCGCTGCCGCAGATGCCGTTGAACGCCACCTCGACCATCACGTAGCCCTCGCGAAGCTCCGGTTCCGGAACATCCTCGACGCGAAGGTCGTCGACGCCATACAGGACAGCCGCCCTCATGCCTTTGCCGCCAATTCGTCTTCGTACTTCTTTGTCATGTGCGCAATCGCGGCATGTTGTGCCTCGTTGTGACT
The DNA here is from genome assembly GCF_033142425.1 of Rhodococcus sp. IEGM 1366. Lineage (NCBI taxonomy): Bacteria > Bacillati > Actinomycetota > Actinomycetes > Mycobacteriales > Nocardiaceae > Rhodococcus > Rhodococcus sp. IEGM 1366. The sequence continues at coordinate 767,744 of NZ_JAWLRZ010000001.1, read as the reverse complement.
TTCGCGTACCTTGCCCGCCCTGGTCGCCGCGTCGAATGTGGGCTGCGACTGTCCCTGGAAGTGCGGCGCCACTTGCTGCGCGATCAACTCGAACGAGCGCCGAGTTGCGGCGGGGTTCGCCCAGTCGGTACCCATGATCAGCATCGATCCGAACCCACCTGACTGCTCGACGAGTTTGCCGACCAGTTCCCGCGCCTGAGCCGGAGTTCCGATAACGCCCATGCCGGAGTGGTTCATGTACGCGATCATCTGTTCCATGTCGGCGCCGCCGGAGCCGAAGTGCGGGAACGCCGCGACCTTGCCGAAGTAGTCGATCCACTCCCCGAGCCCGAACCGCACATCTTCCTGCGCTTGCTCTTCCGTCTCCGCAATGTGCATGGGGCACACCAGTCGCCACTGGTCACGATCGACGACGGTACCGAACTCGGTGGCACGTTCCTCCATGATCCCGAAGTGATGACCGAGCGCGTCGAAGCCTTCCGGCGTGAGGGTCGCACCGATCGAGAGCAACCCCAGACCGTGCTTACCGGCCAACCGGGGTCCGGTCGGCGAGGCCACGCCGGCGACCACGATGTCGAACATCGGGTGCGAGTACGGACGAAGCTGCAGTTGCGCGTCGACCAGATTGTGCGTCTTGGTCTTAGCGGTGACGCGCTCACCGTTCAACAGTCGTACCACGATGTCGAGGTTGTCCTCGAGCAGTTCGCGGCACTCCGTGGGATCGAGTCCGATCATCGACGAGTCGGTCGGCAGTGAACCTGGACCGACACCGAGCATTACGCGGCCACGAGTGAGGTGATCGAGAAGCACCAACCGGTCCGCGACCCAAAGTGGGTTGTGGTAACTGAGCGACGTCACACCGGTGCCGAGCTTGATCCGTTTGGTGCGTTCTGCCGCTGCGGCGATGAAGATCTCGGGGCTGCCGATGATCTCACTGCCCGCGCTGTGGTGCTCACCGATCCACACCTCGTCGAAATCGAGACGATCGAGGTGCTCCACCAGCTCCAGGTCACGTTGCAACGCCAGCGTCGGGTTCTGTCCAACCGCATGATGCGGTGCTACGAAAGCACCGAAACGTAGCCTGCCCATGGAAATACTCCTCAATATCGATTGAACCAGTCGATACGACGCTAGAATTAGTTCTAGCTCAGCACCAGTGCACTTTGGGGGACATCAGTGAGTGACATCGCGTTGACCGCCGTCGAATACGAGCGGGTTTTCGCAGTCCTCGATCGCTGCGATTCGGTGCGAACGGTGACGGAGTTCCGGGACGTCATAGTCGAGGCGATACCCGCAGCATTCCCCATCCGGCACGCATCCTGTTTCGTAGGCGACACCTTCGAGAGCCAGTTCACCGACCGGAACGCCACGGTCACAGCTGCCGGCTCCGGCTCCGGCAGCTGGGAGACGATCAAGGCGAATTACCAAGAACATTGGGCACGCCACGACGTGTTCAATCTCCCGCAAGCACGGCAGCAGCTCCAATCGACAAGAGTCGCGTCACTTTCCGAGTTGGGCGGGCTACCCAAGCCTGCGGCGGTTTACGTTCACGAATATCTTCATCCGCACCAGATGCATTCGATCACTGCGATGCACCTCGATCTCGCGGCGGGCGGGCATGCACTGATCGGGCTGTTCGATCCCGACAAAGATGCGATAAGGCCGAAAGATCTTCTGGCTCTTCGACTCTTGGCCCGGCAGCTCTCGATACTCACTCGCGGCCTCCAGACCCTGCCAGGACTCGACCTGTTTGCAAAGCTCACGGCACGCCAACGAGAGGTAGCAACATTGGTCGCCGACGGCCGCAGTAATGCCTCGATCGCCGGGCAACTGAATCTCACCCAGGACACCGTCAAGAAGTACGTCAGCCGAATCCTTGCTGCGACCGGATGCGCGTCCCGCACCGAGCTGGCGATCGATGTTCGACGCCAATCTTTCTGATCAGTCGCCACTCGGATAGACCGGCTTCACGAAAAACCGCACCCCACCGTTTCTGGTGGGGTGCGGCTTTGTACGTCTCGTGCGACTAGCGCTGCGGAGCCGCCGTCGGGAGGATCGGAGCCGGAAGCGCCGTCTCGCCTTCGAGGTAGGTGTCCACAGCAGCTGCTGCGGAACGTCCCTCGGCGATGGCCCAGACGATCAGGGACTGACCGCGGCCCATATCTCCGGCCACGAAGACACCGTCGACGTTGGTGTTCCACTTGGACGTGCGGGCGACGTTGCCGCGCTCGTTCAGGTCGACACCGAGATCGGTGAGCAGACCCGGCTTTTCGGGTCCGACGAAGCCCATCGCCAGGAACACGAGGTCGGCTTCGAGCTCGAAGTCCGAGCCCTCGACCTTCTCGAAGCGACCCGACTTCATCTCCACCTCGTGAGCCTTGAGGCCGGTGACCTTGCCGTCTTCACCGACAAACTTCTCGGTGTTGACGGAGAACAGGCGCTCGCCACCCTCCTCGTGAGCCGAAGCCACGCGGTACATCAACGGGTATGTCGGCCACGGAGTCTGCTCGGCGCGAGTCTCCGGCGGGCGCGGCATGATCTCGAACTGATGGACGCTGGCAGCGCCCTGACGGTGCGAGGTACCGAGGCAGTCGGCTCCGGTGTCGCCGCCACCGATGATGACAACCTTCTTGCCCTTGGCATCGATGGTCGGAGCATCGAGATCACCGAGCTGAACGCGGTTGGCGATCGGGAGGTACTCCATTGCCTGGTGGATGCCGCCGAGTTCGCGGCCGGGGATCGGCAGGTCGCGAGCTGCGGTAGCGCCGCCGGCCAGAACCACCGCGTCGAACTGCTCGCGCAGCTCGTCAGCCGTGATGTCCACGCCCACATTGACGTTGGTCTTGAAGACGGTGCCTTCGGCTTCCATCTGCTCGAGACGGCGGTCGATGTGGCGCTTCTCCATCTTGAACTCGGGGATGCCGTAGCGCAGCAGGCCACCGATGCGGTCAGCCCGCTCGAAGACCGTCACTGCGTGACCGGCGCGGGTCAGCTGCTGCGCTGCAGCCAGACCAGCCGGACCACTGCCGACAACTGCGACGCGCTTGTTGGTGGAACGCGCGGCGCGAACCGGCTTGACCCATCCTTCGTCGAAGGCCTTGTCGATGATCTCGACCTCGACCTGCTTGATGGTGACCGGATCCTGGTTGATGCCCAGGACGCAGGACGCCTCACAGGGTGCGGGGCACAGGCGACCGGTGAACTCCGGGAAGTTGTTGGTCGCATGCAGACGCTCGATTGCGTCGTGCCAGTGGTCCTTGTACACCAGGTCGTTCCACTCGGGAATCAAGTTTCCGAGAGGGCAACCGTTGTGGCAGAACGGAATTCCACAGTCCATGCAACGGCTGGCCTGGGTCTTGAGGTCTTCCTTCGGGAACTCCTCGTACACCTCTTTCCAGTCGAGCAAGCGCAGTGGAACGGGACGACGGACCGGCAATTCGCGCGAACCGTGCTTCAGGAAACCGCTTGGATCACCCACGAGCTGCCTCCATGATTGCCTCGTCGACGTTTGCGCCGCGGATTTCGGCGTCCTTGATTGCCATCAGTACCTTCTTGTAGTCACGCGGCATCACCTTGGCGAAGTGGGTCACCTGCTGGGACCAGTCCGCGAGGATCCGCGCAGCAACCTCGGAACCTGTTTCGTCGCGGTGCCTTTCGATGACACTCTTGAGCCAGACGTACTCGTCGCCCTCGAGGTCCTCGATATCCACCAGTTCGCTGTTGACGTTGGCTTCGAAATCACGGTCCGGATTGAAGACGAACGCGACGCCACCGGACATGCCGGCACCGAAGTTACGTCCGGTCTTACCGAGAATGACCACCTTGCCGCCGGTCATGTACTCGCAGCCATGATCGCCGACACCCTCGACGACGGCAGTGGCGCCGGAGTTACGGACTGCGAAGCGTTCGCCGACGATCCCACGCAGCAGAGCCTCGCCGCTGGTGGCGCCGAACAGGATCACGTTGCCACCGATGATGTTGTCCTCGGCGACAAAGCCTTCCGCTGCGTTGAGCGGCGGGCGTACGACGATGCGTCCACCCGAGAGACCCTTGCCGACGAAGTCGTTGGCGTCGCCGTTCAGGCGCAGGGTCATACCGCGGGGCACGAATGCACCGAAGCTGTTACCGGCGGAACCGGTGAACGTGATGTCGATGGTGTTGTCGGGCAAGCCCTCTCCACCGAACGCCTTGGTGACCTCGTGGCCGAGCATGGTGCCGACCGTGCGGTTGACGTTGGTGATCGCGGACTCGAATACGACCGGCTCACCCTTGTCGAGTGCATTGCGAGCCGAGACGATCAGCTGCTGATCGAGCGCCTTGTCGAGGCCGTGATCCTGCGTGCCCGTGCAGTGGACATCCTGATCCATGAACGCGGACTCGACCTGGGTGAGGATCGGCGACAGATCGAGATTGCCTGCCTTGCTTCCCTTCCAGTGATCGAGAGCGCGTGTGGTGTCCAGCATGTCGACCTGGCCGACTGCTTCGAGCAGCGTACGGAAACCGAGTTCCGCGAGAAGCTCGCGAACCTCTTCGGCGATGAACATGAAGAAGTTCTCGACAAATTCCGGCTTGCCACTGAAACGCTTGCGCAGCACCGGGTTCTGCGTCGCAACACCAACGGGGCAGGTGTCGAGATGGCAGACGCGCATCATGATGCAGCCCGAGACCACCAGCGGTGCGGTGGCGAAACCGAACTCCTCGCCGCCGAGCAGAGCAGCAACAACAACGTCGCGACCCGTCTTGAGCTGGCCGTCGACCTGCACGACGATGCGGTCACGAAGACCGTTGAGCAGCAACGTCTGCTGGGTCTCGGCGAGGCCGAGCTCCCACGGTGCGCCGGCGTGCTTGACGGAGGTCAGCGGGGTGGCACCGGTGCCACCGTCGTGACCGGAGATCAGAACGACGTCGGCATGTGCCTTGGAGACACCGGCCGCGACGGTTCCGACGCCGACCTCGGAGACCAGCTTCACGTGGATGCGGGCCTGCGGGTTGGCGTTCTTCAGGTCGTGGATCAGCTGAGCGAGATCCTCGATCGAGTAGATGTCGTGGTGCGGCGGCGGCGAGATGAGTCCGACGCCAGGCGTGGAGTGCCGAACCTCGGCCACCCACGGGTACACCTTGTGAGCCGGAAGCTGGCCGCCCTCACCGGGCTTGGCTCCCTGCGCCATCTTGATCTGGATGTCGGTGCAGTTGGTCAGGTAGTGCGACGTGACACCGAAGCGTCCCGACGCGACCTGCTTGATCGCACTGCGACGCGAATCACCGTTCTCGTCCGGCGTGAATCGTGACGGATGTTCGCCGCCCTCACCGGAATTGGAGCGAGCGCCCAGACGGTTCATCGCGATGGCGAGGGTCTCGTGAGCCTCGGCGGAGATGGAACCGTAGCTCATCGCACCCGTCGAGAAACGCTTGACGATCTCGCTGGCCGGCTCGACCTCGTCGATCGAGATCGACGGCCGCTTGCCGATGTTGAAGTCGAACAGACCACGCAGAGCCGCAAGGCGCTCCGACTGGTCGTTGACCATGGTCGTGTACTCCTTGAACACCTCGTACTGACCGGTGCGAGTTGCATGCTGGAGCTTGAAGACCGTGTCCGGGTTGAACAGGTGGTACTCGCCCTCACGACGCCACTGGTATTCGCCGCCGACCTCGAGCTCGCGGTGAGCGCGCTCTTCCGGACGATCGAGATACGCGACGCGGTGACGTGCAGCTACATCGGCTGCGATCTGATCGAGGCCGATACCGCCGAGCTGCGACTGCAGTCCGGTGAAGTACTCGTCCGTCAGCTCCTGCGACAGGCCGATGACCTGGAACAGCTGAGCACCGGTGTACGACGCGAGCGTCGAGATGCCCATCTTGGACATCACCTTCAGGACACCCTTGCCGGCTGCCTTGATGTAGTTGGCGATGCCCTTCTCGAGGGTCAGACCCTCGAGTTCCTTGTTCTGCAGGAACTCGTCGATGGTCTCGAAAGCCATGTACGGGTTGACCGCGGCAGCACCGAAGCCGATCAGGAGCGCCATGTGGTGCACCTCGCGGGCGTCGCCGGCCTCGACGATGAGACCGACCTTGGTGCGCGACTTCTCACGAACCAGGTGGTGGTGCACAGCCGAGGTCAGGAGCAGCGACGGGATCGGTGCGTAATCCTCGGTGGACTCGCGATCCGAGAGCACGACGAGGCGTGCGCCACCCGCGATTGCCTGCGAAACCTGGTACTTGATGCCGTCGAGCGCACGACGGATACCGTCGCCGCCTTCCTTGACGGGGTACAGGCCACGGATGACAACACTGCGGAAGCCGGGGAATTCGCCGTCGTCGTTGACGTGAACAAGCTTCGACAGATCGTCGTTGTGCAGGATCGGCTGCGGGAGCGCGATCTGCTTGCAGGAATCAGCGCTCGGGTGCAGCAGGTCGCCCTCGGGGCCGAGTGTGGCACCGAGGCTGGTGACAACCTCTTCACGAATAGCGTCGAGTGGCGGGTTGGTGACCTGAGCGAACAGCTGCGAGAAGTAGTCGAACAGCATCCGCGGACGTGCGGAGAGCACGGCGATCGGAGTGTCGGTGCCCATCGAGCCCAGAGCCTCGGCACCCGAGAGGGCCATCGGCTTGACGAGCAGGTTGACCTCTTCGCTCGTGAAACCGAAGAGCTGCTGACGGAGAACAACACGCTCGTGTGACATGTACGTATACGGGCGATCCGGCAGATCGTCCATGTGGATCAGACCTTCGTCGATCCACTCCTGGTACGGATGCTCGGCAGCGAGTTCCGACTTCAGTTCGTCGTCGCTGATGATCCGGCCCTGAGCCGTGTCGACAAGGAACATGCGGCCGGGCTGCAGGCGGACCTTCTTGACGACGGTGGACGGATCGATCGGCAGAACGCCGACCTCCGACGCCATGACAACAAGACCGTCCTCGGTGATCCACAGACGCGACGGACGCAGACCGTTGCGGTCCAGCACGGCGCCGATGACGGTGCCGTCGGTGAAGCACACCGACGCCGGTCCGTCCCAAGGCTCCATGAGAGCCGAGTGGTACTCGTAGAACGCCCGACGAGCGGGGTCCATGCTCTCGTGCTTCTCCCAGGCTTCCGGGATCATCATGAGAACTGCGTGCGGCAGGCTGCGGCCGGCGAGGTGCAGCATCTCGAGCACCTCGTCGAAACGAGCGGTGTCGGATGCGCCCTGGGTGCAGATCGGGAAGATCTTCTCGAGGTTCTCGCGGCCACCGAAGACGTCGCTGTCGATGAGGGACTCGCGAGCGCGCATCCAGTTCTCGTTGCCGGTAACCGTGTTGATCTCACCGTTGTGAGCGACCCGACGGAACGGGTGCGCCAGCGGCCACGACGGGAACGTGTTGGTGGAGAAGCGCGAGTGGACGAGGCCCAGCGCGCTCTCGACACGATCGTCCTGCAGGTCCAGGTAGAAACCCTTGAGCTGCGGGGTGGTGAGCATGCCCTTGTATACGAAGGTCTGGCCGGAGAGGCTGGGGAAGTACACCGTCTCGCTACCCGGGCCGCCCTTGCCTGCGCCCGCGCTGCCGAGCTCGTGCTCGGTGCGCTTACGCACGACGTAAGCACGACGCTCCAGGTCCATGCCGGTGAACTTGTCACCCTCGGAACCGATAAAGATCTGACGGAACGTCGGCATCGCGTCGCGCGCCAATGCGCCGAGCGACGAGTCGTCGGTTCCGACCTCACGCCAACCGAGAACCGTCAGGCCCTCTTCGACGACGATCTTCTCGACCGCGGCAGCAGCCTCGTGAGCTTCGGCGTCGCCCTGGGGCAGGAATGCGATACCCGTTGCGTACGCGCCTTCGGCGGGCAGCGAGAAGTCCACGACAGCTCGGAAGAACTTGTCGGGAACCTGCAGCAGGATGCCTGCGCCGTCACCCGTGTTGGGTTCGGATCCGGCAGCGCCGCGGTGCTCGAGGTTCACCAGAGCGGTAATCGCCTTTTCGACGATGTCGCGACTGCGGCGACCCTTCATGTCGACAACAAATGCGACTCCACAGGAGTCGTGCTCATTGGACGGGTGATAGAGGCCCTGGGGGCCTGGAAGTTGCTTCATACCCAGCCTTCGTATGCCATAAATATGCACCGACGACCAGCAACGCTGATGGTCATCAACTTGCAATGCAAGTTCGTAAGCACCGGCACGACGATGTGTCCGGCACAGTCGGTTGAAACTTCTGCGAGTCAACCGTGTAACGAAAACGATAATTCAGAACCCCAGCATGCGCGCAACTAAGGTAGCCCTATATTTGCTCTGAACTGCGGCGATGCAGGACGCCGGAGAGCGCCTCGGAAAGATTCAGGGCTGCGTTCGTGCAGAAAAGTTCCGCTTCACAGGATACCGAATCCCCAGGCAACCGGCCTAAAAGTGCGATAAATGCAACAACTGGCCGCAGCGATAAAGATCAGCTGCGGCCAGTGTGTCTGAAACTGTAGCAAAAGTTGATCGATCAACCAAGGGCTGCTGCGGCATCAATTGTTAACGGAATCTCATTCGTGTGATTTCCCTACGCTCCCTGCGATTTCCGTACGCTCAGCCGCATGACAACAGCGGTGGTCGTGGGCAGCGGCCCCAACGGACTGGCGGCAGCAATCGAACTCGCCCGACACGGTATCGCGGTCCATGTCATCGAAGGCGCCGACAAGATCGGCGGTGGCACCCGCAGCAGTGAATACATTGTCGACGGACTCATCCACGACGACTGCGCGGGCTTCCACCCCACCGCGCTGGCATCACCGTTCTTCCGCGGGCTCGACCGGGAATTCGGTTTCGCCGATCACGGATTGGAATGGCTCTGGCCCGAAATCGATCTGGTCCATCCACTCGACGACGGGACCGCCGGGGTTCTGTGGCGCGACATCGACCGAACTGCCGACGAGATGGGCGTCGACGGTAAGCGGTGGCGCTCGGTATTCGGGTATCTGTCGGAGCACTTCGACGCGTTGGTCGAGGACGTCTTTCAACCGATCGTCCATATCCCGAAACACCCGCTGATACTGGCCAGGTTCGGCGCCGGCGCGATTCTCCCCGCAGCTGGTTTCGCACGTATGTGGAAGACCCCACAGGCCCGGGCGCTGTTCGGTGGCAGCGCCGCGCACATGTTCGGTGCGCTGACTACCCCACTGTCCAGTGCGGGCGGACTCATGCTCACCGCAGGCGCCCACGCGCACGGCTGGCCAGTCGCCCGCGGCGGCTCCGGCGCTATTGCCGCTGCTCTGACCTCCATTCTGCGCAGCCTCGGCGGCACCGTCGAAACCGGAAACCGGGTCACCGACTTCTCCCCATTGGCCGGCTACGACATCGTGATGCTCGACCTCGCACCCGACGCCGCGGCACGACTCCTCGACGGCCGTCAGCCCGATCGAATTGCGCGGGCCTACCGCAAGTACCGCTACGGACCCGCCGCCTACAAAGTCGACTACGCCGTGCGCGGCGACTCCGACGGAAGCGTCGTACCGTGGACGAATCCACACGCCCGGAAAGCCGGTGCCTTGCATCTCGCCGGATCGATGCCGGAAATCGCCGCCGTCGAACGTCAGACCGCCCGGGGTGAAATGCCCTCAGCACCATTCATTCTCGTGGGTCAGCAATTCCTGGCCGACCCATCACGATCAGTGGGAGACATCCACCCTCTCTGGTCGTATGCACATGTCCCGCATGGATATTCGGGTGATGTCACCGAGTCCGTCACTCGGCAGATCGAACGCTTCGCACCCGGTTTCCGGGACCGGATCGTCGGCGTGCATGTTCGCAACGTCCCGCAGATGGAGGCCTACAACCCCAATTACGTCGGCGGGGACATTTCTGCCGGAGCAAACACACCGAGGCAGCTCATCGCCCGCCCCAGGTTCGGGTTGGATCCTTATGCCACCGGAGTTCCTGGTGTCTTCCTCTGCTCGTCCGCAACTCCCCCGAGCGGCGGCGTCCACGGGATGTGCGGCTACAACGCGGCGCAGTCGGCGCTGAAGACCAGGAGCTGAAGCGTCCCCGCGGGGACGCTTTTTCCGACAAATGCCTCGCCACAAGACGGTGATTACCTAGTCGTCCGGACACCACTTCAATGTCACAGGCGTCAGCTCACCCGATTCGGGATCGAAAGGGATTATGCGGAAATATCCTGAGTTCTGATCAACCTCGTCGTCATCATTGAATTTGATTCCCGACCAAATACCCATCATCGTCGAACCTGCGTGGGCGAGCGCATGTTCGACTTCGCGCTGGGTCACCAGAACGGCAGCGCCAAGAGTCTGTGTGCCTTTGGCTTCCAAGTACAGCAGCTTTCCGCCCTTTTCGGCCGTCGCATCGAAAGGACTACCAAGCCTGGTATCCGTTATCTTCCAGCCCCGCGAACGATAATGCTCCATCAGGCGGTCTTGTGCAGCATCTTCGATCTTCTTCCGGAGCACCGGGTCCTGCAGTCGCCCCTGAGCTGCCCCTCTACCCAAGCGGCCTTCCGCCTCGACATCAAGGCTGTCCCGGTGTGCAACCCACAACATTTCGAGATCCAACGCTGCGTTCGCCGCCAGCATGATGCCGCCGCCCTGAGGCCGCCAATGCTGCTCAGGCATAGCCTCTTCCAAGGCCTCAGTCGGCAACAGATCTTCGACTGCGAGGACTACATCCCACCGCAGGTCGACATAGTTTGCCGGACGCGCCGAACCATCCCAATGCTTGCTCTCGTAAATTTCGCTGGTCACTTTTCCGCTGGCAACTATTCCTCGTCCCTTAGTTCCCTGACGAAGCAGGAAGACCCGGTCACCTGGGCTCACCCCACTCTTTCGCACACCGGTAGACCAGCTGTCCTTGACCTTTACGCGTTTGACTGTTTGGTCGATGGCATCGAGATAGGCGGCACCCCAATCCCATTGATCCGGATTCCATGTAACGATCAATGCACCGTGCATGGCCGATACCTCCTGCGCAGACTGGTCCGTACCAAGATCGTAGGGTTCGGTCGCACTTCGGGTTCGACTACAAGCAGTATCCGTCTGAATTGCGTAGATTCTGATCGAAACGTCCCCGCGGGGACGTCTTTTCGGACAAAGCGGAGGGATACAACGTTGGACGATCCACCCGAAGAGGCATACGGGCGCGTCACGAACCCGGAACGGTTTGCTCCGTTGATATCGGCTGCCGAAGAGTTGATCCGCGATCTGGTATCCAGGTTCGACGTGACGATTTCCCGCGGTCCGGCGGCACCGTCGAAGTCCAAGAGCGTCGCGACGTTGGAGTCTGTACAGATAACTCCAGTTCACGTGGACCAGGCACCGCTCGCGATCACCTTCACCTCGTTTCCCGGGTTGTATCTCGACGTCGGTGCGTGGCAGCACATCGCGCTCCCCTCCTGCGGATGCGACGCGTGCAGTGAGGACGCAGAATCCACCTTGCGGGAGTTGGCTGAATACTCCGAAGCGCTGACTGCTGGGCAACTCTCCGAACGCATCACCGGCAATCTTCGGCCAGTGCTCGAACATTCCTGGGAAGGCAATGGCTGGGGTCGTAGCGGCAAGTCCTCTCTGTCCAGGGAGAAAGCCGCCGAGCTTCGTGCCGGACCGGTGCAACCGCCGACGGATGGCCACTGGAGACCGTGGTCGACGACACTGCCCTCCTGACGACACTGCCCTCCTAGACTGAGATCTCACAGGCAAAGGGCAGGAGGCTGAGGTGGCCGATACAACAGGGGTGGCCGATACAACAGGGGTAGCCGCTACAACAGTGGCCGAGGTAATCGCCGAACTGGCCGCACTCGAGGATCCGAAAGCCCGCGCGGTGAACGAGAAGCACGGCGACGATCATGGCGTGAACCTCAGCAAATTGCGTGCCCTCGCGAAGCGGCTGAAGACGCAGCAAGAACTCGCACAACAGCTTTGGAAGACGGACGACACCGCCGCGCGCCTGCTGGCGATCCTGATCTGCCGTCCGAAGGCGTTCGACCGCGACGAGTTGGACGCCATGTTGCGGGAGGCCCGCACTCCCAAGGTTCACGACTGGCTCGTGAACTACGTAGTGAAGAAGAACCCGCACTCCGAGGAACTGCGTCTGGCTTGGTCAGAGGATCCGGATCCAGTGGTAGCCAGCGCCGGCTGGGCCCTGACCACCGAACGAGTGGCGAAGAAGCCCGATGGCCTCGACCTAACGCGTCTGCTCGACGTCATCGAGGCGGAGATGAAGGACGCCCCCGATCGCTTGCAGTGGGCGATGAACCACACCCTGGCTCAGATCGGGATCGAGCACGCCGAGTACCGCGCCCGGGCAATCGACATAGGCGAACGGCTGCGGGTACTCGAGGATTACCCGACTCCCCCGAACTGCACATCTCCGTTTGCACCCATCTGGATCAACGAGATGGTCCGACGACAGAACAACGCGTAATTTCCGGACTACCTCAACCAACAAAAAACGAGGCCACAAACTCGAAAGAGTTCGTGGCCTCGTCTGTGGTGGGCGAAGGGGGACTTGAACCCCCACGTCCCTAAGGACACTGGCACCTGAAGCCAGCGCGTCTGCCATTCCGCCACTCGCCCGAGCAACGTCGAAACATTATCACGACAACATTTGAAACTTCTATTCGTACTGGTCACGGCATGAAACGAAGAACACAGGGTACTTCAGTGGGAGGAACCGATATCATGCAGGAACCAGAGGCAGATACTGCCGAACAGCCGTTTGACAGTACCGTGGAACCTGACAGCAGTTCGAACGACACGCGAGTGGGCGATGCCGGCGCTAGTTGCCGAGCATTTTTCCACCGGGAAATGCGAAGCGAGAGGAGACCCCGATGGGCATCGTTCAGCGTTTTGAGCGAAAGCTTCAAGGAGCTGTCGGCGACGCATTCGCACGTGTCTTCGGCGGCGGCGTCGTACCGCAAGAAGTAGAGGCTGCGCTCCAACAGGAAGCGCGCGACCGCGTCGAGCACCTCGGCGGCGGAATTCTCCTTGCCCCCAACCACTATGTGATCACGATCAACAATTCGGATCACGAGGAGTTGGCGGCCGACCGCGACCTCACTATCAAGGCTTTCAGCCGGCATCTGCAGGATTTCATCCGAGATCAGGGCTGGCAGACGTATGGCGATATTTCGGTGACTTTCGAGCCCTCGCCTACATTGCATACCGGTCAGTTCCGCACCCGCGGCACTGTCGACCCGGACGACGATGCCGATCAGGCATCGCCCCGGTCCAATGTTCCGCAGGTATCGTCTCGACCGCCACAATCACCTGCACCTATTGTTCCCCCTGTTTCGAATCCAGTCCCGTCACAACCAGGAGCCGGCACCATGACGCAGAACTCAGGCTACGAGTCCAGCCGCGAACCGGCTGGTCGCCAGCCCGATCAGCAGCCGGCGCGCAACGGATACTCACACGACGACGGCAACTACCCGGCACCACGGGGCCAGGAAGCGCCGCCGCAGAACGGGTACGACCGCGGCGACGGTTACCGCACCGGTGACGATCAGCCGCAGCAGGCGCCCTACGACCAGGGCGGGTACAACCAGCAGGGCTACCAGCAGCAGCCGTACAACAACAACCAGCAGGCGTACCAAGGCAGCTACGACCAGCAGGGCTACCAGCAGCAGCCGTACGACGCTCAGCAGGGCGGCTACCAGCAGCCTGCCTACGATCAGCAGTCCTACGACCAGGGCGGTTACAACCAGCAGGCGTACCAGGGTGGTTACGACCAGCAGGGTTACCAGCAGCAGCCGTACGACGCCCAGTCTTACGATCAGGGCAGCTACGACCAGCAGGGTTACCAGCAGCAGCCGTACGACGCTCAGTCTTACGATCAGGGCAGCTACGACCAGCAGGCATACAACAATCAGGGCGGCAACTACGACCAGACGCAGTCGTACGCCCAGCAGGGTTACAACCAGGGTGGTTACGCGCCCGCAGCCCCGCAGGCTGCTGTGACGGCAACCCTCCAGCTCGAGGACGGCAGTGGACGCCACTTCCAGCTCCGCGATGGCAGCAACATCATCGGCCGCGGCCAGGAAGCGCAGTTCCGCCTTCCCGACACCGGTGTTTCACGTCGTCACATCGACATCCGCTGGGACGGCCGGACGGCAATGCTGTCCGATCTCGGTTCCACGAACGGCACCACAGTTAACGGGGCGCCGGTTCAGGACTGGCAACTCGCAGACGGCGACATCATTCGCGCTGGTCACTCCGAGATCTTGGTCCGTATCCTCTGAGTGTGACGAAGGTTGCTGGCGAATATTCCGATAACAATCGAACATAGGGCGGTCCGTCGGCGCGCCTCCGGCACTGCATGTCAGTATCGTGATCTTTCGGGGCCCCGTGCCCCATATGATGCTGCCAGTCGACAACGCTCGAACCCTTGCTGCGGCGGGGATCGAGCCATAGAAGGAGGTGGACAGCCGTGCAGGGCCTGATTCTGCAACTCACACGGGCAGGCTTTCTGCTCCTCTTGTGGCTGTTCGTCTGGGCAGTCCTGCGCACGCTGCGGTCGGATATCTACGCCGGCTCCGGAGTGCGTGTTCCTCAGCGGTACACACGCGCCGGGAAAGTCCTCCCCTCCCTCGGTAAAACGAAGGTGCCTCGCTATCTGGTCGTCACACAAGGCGCTCTCGCCGGCACTCGCATCACGTTGGGTTCGCAACCCGTCATGATCGGTCGCGCCGACGATTCCACGCTGGTCCTGACCGATGACTACGCGTCGACGCGCCATGCGCGGCTCTCCCAACGCGGGGCCGACTGGTACGTCGAAGATCTTGGTTCCACCAACGGCACTTACCTGGACCGCGCCAAGGTCACCACGGCTGTGCGGGTCCCGTTGGGTACCCCGGTCCGTGTCGGCAAGACGGTAATCGAGTTACGCCCGTGACCCTTGTTCTCCGCTACGCGGCGCGCAGCGACCGTGGTCTGGTGCGCTCCAACAACGAAGATTCCGTGTACGCGGGCGCTCGCCTCCTGGCTCTGGCCGACGGTATGGGCGGCCACGCGGCCGGTGAAGTTGCGTCGCAGCTGATGATCGCGGCACTTGCCCATCTCGACGACGACGAGCCCGGCGAGGATCTGCTCGGCAAGCTAGAGGTGGCAACGCGTGAGGGCAACGACTCCATTGCCGATCATGTCGAGGAAGAACCTGAACTCGACGGCATGGGGACAACGCTCACCGCGATTCTCTTCTCGGGCAGCAAGCTCGGCCTGGTGCATATCGGTGACTCGCGCGCGTATCTGCTGCGCGACAACCATCTGACGCAGATCACCCGCGACGACACTTTTGTTCAGTCCTTGGTCGACGAGGGCCGGATCACAGCAGAACAGGCACACACTCACCCGCAGCGGTCGCTGATCATGCGCGCGCTGACGGGCAACGAGATCGAGCCGACGCTCACCATGCGCGAAGCCCGCGCCGGCGACCGCTATCTCCTGTGCTCCGACGGATTGTCCGACGTGGTCAGCGACGAAACCATCGAGAACACGATGCGCGAGGGCTCGCAGGAAGAGTGCGCGGACCGACTCATAGAGTTGGCCCTGCGCAGCGGCGGTCCGGACAACGTCACCGTCGTCGTGGCCGACGTCATCGACCTCGATTACGGACAGTCACGTCCCATCGTCGCGGGCGCCGCGTCCACCGAGGAAGAAGAGTTCACTCCTCCTCCCAATACCGCTGCCGGACGCGCTGCCGCTATGCGTCCACCGCGCGCGACACCCAAACGTGTTGTTTCCCAGCCTGAACCCGAACCGAAGAAGAAGCGGAACCGGTTGTGGTGGGTGGTTATCGCCGTTGTGCTGCTCGCGGTGATCGGAGTTGGCGCCGTCATCGGACGCACCGTTATCCGCAACAACTACTACGTCGGAGCCGACGAGGGCCGCGTCACGGTGCTGCGCGGAATTCCCGGTTCAGTCCTCGGTTACTCTCTGCAGGAAGCTGACCTGATCGGGTGCGTCGGCGACGACGACGTCCTGACGCTTGTCTCCCCGAACGAGATCCCGGGCGATTGCAACATCCTCGAGGTGACCGATCTGCAGCCGTCGGCGCAGGAACAGGTCAGGGCCGGGCTGCCGTCGGGCAATCGTACGGACGCGCAGAGCCAGATGATCCGGCTCATCGGCGGCGACCTTCTGCCTCGTTGTGAATCGATTCCGTCCACCACGACTTCGGCGACTCCGACGCCGCCGCCGGTGGGAACAGCGGTGGTTCCGACTACCGAAGCGCCGCCGCCACCGGTAGAGCCTGTGCCTCCCGTGGCAACAACCACCACTCCGACACCGACACCGACCGGAATTCCCGGTCAGACTTGCAGGACGGTCAACTGATGTCGTCCAACGCCACTGCTGGGACGGCTTTTCCGAGCCCGCCCGGAGGTTTTGCTCCGGCGCCGGTCCAGTCCACTCGGCGCAACATGGAACTGATGCTGCTCGGGTTTGCAGTCATCATCACCACGGTGTCACTGCTGCTGGTGGAGGCAAGCCAGGAGCAGAAGATCACTCTGGATCTGGCGAAGTACGCGCTGGCGTACACGGGTCTGTTCCTGATTGCGCACTTGGCGATCAGGCGATATGCGCCGTACGCGGATCCGTTGCTGTTGCCGATCGTGGCATTGCTCAACGGCCTCGGCCTGGTCCTGATTCACCGTCTGGACCTGGCCGACCAACAGACTGCGCTGTACAACGGCGTCGAAGCGCCATCGCCGGACGCTAACCAGCAGGTCATGTGGACGGCCTTGGCGATTGCGGGTTTTGTTCTGCTACTGGTGTTCTTGAGGGACTACCGGTTGATGGCCCGGTTCAGCTACACGCTGGGTCTGGCCGGACTGGTGTTTTTGGCGATCCCGGCAATCCTGCCGGCGAAGTTCTCGAGTGTGAACGGCGCGAAGATCTGGATTCGCCTGCCCGGATTCAGTATTCAGCCTGGTGAGTTCGCCAAGATCCTGCTGATCATCTTCTTTGCGTCGGTCCTGGTTGCCAAGCGCGATCTGTTCACCACGGCCGGCAAGCACTTCCTCGGCATGGACTTTCCGCGTGCCCGCGATCTCGGTCCGATCCTGCTCGCCTGGATCGTGTCCGTCGGGGTGCTCGTGTTCGAGACCGACCTCGGTACGTCGTTGCTGCTGTTCAGCACGGTGCTGGTGATGCTGTACATCGCCACCGAGCGCGTGGGGTGGCTCGTGATCGGTGGCGGACTGCTCGCCATCGGATTCTTCTTCGCCTACAAGATGTTCGGCCACGTCCGCGTGCGCGTCGACACGTGGCTCGATCCGCTCGGCGACTACGCCAATACCGGCTATCAGATTTCGCAGTCGCTGTTCGGCCTGGCCACGGGCGGTATCGCCGGTACAGGCTTGGGCAGTGGCCGGCCCAATCAGGTGCCGTTCGCCAAGACCGACTTCATCATCGCGACCATCGGCGAAGAGTTGGGGCTCATCGGCCTCGCTGCTGTCTTGATGTTGTTCCTGATCCTGATCGTTCGTGGCCTGCGCACGGCACTGGCCGTGCGTGACAGCTTCGGCAAGCTGCTTGCCGCAGGCTTGTCGTTCACCATCGCGATCCAGATCTTTGTCGTCGTCGGCGGCGTCACCAAGCTGATTCCGCTCACAGGTTTGACGACGCCATTCATGTCGTACGGCGGTTCGTCGCTTCTCGCGAACTACCTCCTGATGGCCATCCTCATCCGAATCTCCGACGCGGCCCGCGCGCCGGCAGTTGCCAAGAAGAAGGGTCCGCCCCCTATCGCCGACGCCAATACCGAGATGATGCCGCGCGTATGAACATTCCCCTACGCCGCGTCGCGATGGCCGTCATGTTGATGGTTGTCGCACTCCTCGCCAACGCGACTTACGTTCAGGTCATCAAAGCCGATGACCTGCGGGCCGACCCCCGCAACTCGCGGGTGCTGCTCGACGAGTACTCACGCCAGCGCGGTCAGATCTCCGCTGCCGGTCAGGTACTGGCCTCGTCCAGCATCACCGAGGATCGGTACAAGTACCTGCGCGAATACCCCAATCCGTACCCGTACGCGCCGGTGACCGGCTTCTACTCGATGCAGTACGGCAGCACCGGCCTCGAGCGCACCGAAGATCCGATCCTCAACGGTTCGGACAACCGGTTGTTCAGCCAGCGATTCTTCGATCTGGTGTCCGGTCGCGATCCGCGCGGCGGAAACGTCGTGACAACTCTCAATCCGGCAATGCAGCAGGTTGCCTACGACCAGTTGACCAGCAAGGGCTACACCGGTTCCGTCGTTGCGATCGAGCCGAGCACCGGCCGAATCCTGAGCATGGTGAGCACACCGAGCTACGACCCGAACCTGCTTGCGGGCCACGACGGCGCCGAGACGACAAAAGCGTGGGACGAACTGAACGCTGACCCGGCCGATCCGTTGGTGAACCGGGCGATTTCCCAGACCTACCCGCCCGGCTCGACGTTCAAGGTGATCACCACCTCGGCTGCGCTCACGAACGGTGCTACCCCGGAGGATCAGTTGACTGCGGCGCCGCAGATCACGCTGCCCGGAACCAGCACCACGCTCGAGAACTACAACGGAAGCACCTGCGGATCCAATCCGACGGCGTCGCTGCGTGACGCGTTTGCGCGTTCCTGCAACACCGCATTCGTCGAGCTGGGTATCAAGGACGGCGCCGACGCCATCAAGGACGAGGCCAAGGCATTCGGCATCGGCCCCAACACTCCCGCCATCCCGTTGTCGGTCGCAGACAGCACCGTCGGCGACATCCCCGACGACGCGGCCCTCGGACAGACCAGTATCGGTCAACGCGACGTCGCTGTGACGCCGCTCGAGAATGCCGTGATCGCCGCTACCGTCGCCAACGGCGGTGTGCGGATGGCTCCCAATCTGATTTCCCAACTGCAGGCACCGGACCTGACCGAACTCAGTGCACCGGCCCCGGTATCGATGGGCCAGGCGATTTCACCGACGGTGGCGGCAACTCTGACCGATCTGATGATCGGCTCGGAGAACTTCACCGGCGGCGAGGGCAAGATCCCCGGCGTCCAGATCGCGTCCAAGACAGGCACCGCCGAGCATGGCGTGAATCCGCGCGAAACACCGCCGCATGCCTGGTACATCGCGTTTGCACCGGCTCAGAATCCGACGGTTGCAGTCGCCGTCATCGTCGAGAACGGTGGCGACCGCGGACTTGCCGCTACCGGTGGCTCGGTGGCTGCACCGATCGGTCGAGCAGTTATCGCAGCCGGAATACAAGGGGGCTGAACCATGGCGTTGAACAATGGCGCTTTGATCGCCGATCGTTACCGACTGAACCGTCTCATCGCCACCGGCGGTATGGGACAGGTCTGGGAAGCCACGGATTCCCGGCTCAATCGACGCGTTGCCGTCAAGGTACTCAAGTCCGAGTTCTCGTCCGATCCGGAGTTCTTGGAACGTTTCCGGTTCGAGGCGCGCACCACAGCGCAGCTGAATCATCCTGGCATTGCCGGTATTTACGATTACGGCGAGACTCGGGACAGCTCAGGAGATTCCACTGCCTACCTGGTGATGGAACTGGTCAACGGCGAACCGCTCAATGCCGTGTTGGCGCGCGTCGGCCGTCTTGCGGTTCCGCATGCGCTGGACATGCTCGAGCAGACCGGTCGGGCGCTGCAGGTTGCGCACGATGCAGGTGTGGTGCACCGGGACGTCAAGCCGGGCAACATCCTCATCACACCCGCAGGTCAGGTCAAGATCACCGATTTCGGTATCGCGAAGGCCGTCGAGAGCGCGCCTGTCACGCGCACCGGAATGGTGATGGGCACCGCCCAGTACATCGCTCCCGAGCAGGCCCTCGGGCAGGACGCCACGTCGGCCAGTGACGTGTACTCGCTGGGAATCGTTGGTTACGAAGCACTTTCAGGCCGTCGCCCGTTCACCGGCGACGGCGCTTTGACCGTCGCAATGAAGCATGTCCAGGAGATTCCGGCTCCGATGCCGGCCGACCTGGCGCCCAACATCCGCGAACTCATCGACATCACGTTGACCAAGGACCCGGCCGGTCGCTACGCAAACGGTGGCGAATTCGCCGACGCCGTCGCAGCCGTCCGCGCTGGAAGGCGTCCGCCGCCACCAGGATTGGGCCAGGGCGGCACGCTGCCGCCGACGGGCGCCACTCAGATAATGCCCCCGACCGCCGGCTACGCGGGTCCGGCCGCGATGGCCGCTGACGATGCGGCCGCAGCAGGTGGACTGACCAGTGGCCAGAAGGCGATGGCGTGGGCCGGCGGTGGTTTGATCGCTCTGGCGTTGATCATCGGCGGCGTGTGGATCGCGACGGACGGCCCTGACAATTCCTCGCCGGCCGTCGTGACGTCGTCGACAACCACGCGTCCCACGACGACAACAACGCGGCCGACGACAACAACGACGCGTCCCACCACCACAACCGTCGAGCCGACCACCACGACAACTCGGCCGACGACAACAACGACCGAGCCGACCACCACGACAACAACGGTGCCGACTACGACGACCACCACCGAGCCGACCACCACCACGACCACCACCACCACGACAACTACAACCACCACGACAAACGCTGCAGAAGAACCGCTAGGACAAGACGAATGACGACACCTCGTAATCTCTCCTCCCGATACGAGCTGGGTGAGATTCTCGGCTTCGGTGGAATGTCCGAGGTTCATCTGGCACGCGACCTCCGCCTCAGCCGAGATGTAGCCATCAAGGTCCTGCGGGCCGACCTCGCGCGTGACCCTACGTTCTACCTGCGGTTCCGTCGTGAGGCACACAATGCTGCCGCACTGAATCACCCGGCGATCGTGGCCGTCTACGACACCGGTGAGGCCGAGACCGACGCGGGACCGCTGCCGTACATCGTGATGGAGTACGTCGACGGCGACACCCTGCGTGACATCGTGCGCAGCAACGGCCCGATGGCGCCGCGTCATGCGATGGAAGTGATCGCGGACGTCTGCGCCGCACTCGACTTCAGTCACCGCAACGGCATCGTCCACCGTGACGTCAAGCCGGCCAACATCATGATCAACCGCGCCGGCGCCGTGAAGGTGATGGACTTCGGTATCGCCCGAGCGATCTCCGACGCGTCCAGCCCGATGACGCAGACGGCTGCCGTGATCGGCACCGCCCAGTACCTCTCACCCGAGCAAGCTCGCGGCGAGCAGGTCGACGCACGTTCGGACGTCTACTCGCTCGGCTGTGTGCTGTACGAGGTCCTGACCGGTCAGCCGCCGTTCTCCGGCGACTCTCCCGTTGCCGTGGCGTACCAGCATGTCCGTGAGGATCCGCCGACGCCGTCGGAGATCAACCCCGACATTCCGCGCGAGCTGGATTCGATCATCCTCAAGGCGATGAGCAAGAACCCCGCCAACCGTTACCAGAGCGCGGGCGACATGCGAAGCGATCTGGTTCGGGTGCTTGGCGGCCAGCGTCCGAGCGCGCCGATGGTGATGAACGACGAGGATCGCACCACGATTCTCGGTGCCGTCGGCAGCGAGACCGGAAATCTCCGCACCGCAGCTGATCCCGTTGCTCCCGTCACCACCGCCGCCGCGAGTAGGCGGGCACCGGAGCCGCCGGCCAAGAAGAAAGGTCTGCGCTACGCGTTGATGGGCTTCGCCGCCGTCATCGTCATCGCGTTGATCGGTGCCTTCCTGTGGCAGGTGAACTCGCCGAAGACGGAAACCGTCGCCGTGCCGACGGGCCTGACCAATCAGCCCGCCGATTCCGCGGAGGCGACTCTCCGCAACGCCGGCTTCAACGTCGAGCGGCAGAACAAGACCGACAAGGTTGTTGCGCCGGGCAATGTGATCACTACGCGCCCGGTCGGCGGAGTCAACCTCGAAAAGGGCAGCACCGTCACGCTCGACGTCTCCACCGGACCGGAGCAGGTCGCCATCCCGCGCTTGACCGGATTGAGCCAGGACGACGCCGAACGCAAACTCAACGCCATCGGCCTGCGACTCGATCCCACGATCGGTCAGGCGCCGTCGACGATCGCCGAGGTGGACAAGGTTGTCGGTCAAGATCCGGCGGTCGGTGTTTCGGTTGTTCTCGATTCGGCTGTCTCGATCACCGTCGGTTCCGGTCCCGAACAGGTCCGCGTTCCCGACGTCACGGGCCAGCGTGAAGAGGTGGCGCGACCCAACATCGAAGGCGCCGGATTTGTCGTGTCGATAACCGAGATCGACTCAAGACTGCCTGCAGGCCAGGTCGTCTCCACTGATCCTGTCGGTGGAACCTCTGCCACCAAGGGCTCGACGGTGACGCTCCGGGTGTCTAACGGCAACAAGATCGCGATTCCCGATCTCACCAACAAGACCGTCTCCGAAGCTTTGACCACGCTCCGTGCAGCCGGTTGGGCGGGAACGGCCGCCCAGTTGGTGCAGACGCAGACCACCACACTGACACCGGAAATGGTCGGCAAGATTCTCTCGCAGACTCAGCCCGCCGGGTCCGAGATCTCCAAGGACGCGGTCGTCACGGTCAGTGTGGGAGCGTTGGGAATTCCCAACCGATAGGTCAGAGTCGGTAGATCAGAGTATTGCCGGCAGGGCTCCACCGAGCGCCGACGCGACCTCAGCTTCGAGGGCCGCGACAAGCGCTTCCGGTGGAGCCTCGCCGCATACCGTCAACCAGTTGGCCAGCATCCGATGCCCACCCTGTGTGAGGACGGATTCGGGGTGGAACTGCACGCAGTGAATGGGAAGTTCGCGGTGGCGCATCGCCATCACGACGCCACTCTCGGTGTGCGCGGTGATTTCCAGTTCGTCGGGAATGGTGTCCTCGAGGACCGTCAGCGAGTGGTAGCGCGTCGCAGTGAACGGATTGGGCAAACCGGCCAGAACGCCGACGTTCGTGTGAAGAACCTTGCTCGTTTTTCCGTGCAACAACTCCGGTGCACGATCCACGGTGGCTCCGAAAGCCGCGCCGATCGCCTGATGGCCGAGGCAGACACCGAGCACCGGCGTCTTGGTATCGGCGCACACCTTCACCAGGTCCATGGTCACTCCCGCACGCTGCGGAGTGCCGGGGCCGGGGCTCAGGAGAATGCCGTCGAACTGCTCTGCAGCCGCATGAAGCCCGCCCGGAGCGGTCAGTCGCGGATCGTCGTTACGCCACACCACGGCTTCGGTTCCGAGCTGACCCAGGTACTGAACCAGGTTGAACACAAAGCTGTCGTAGTTGTCGACGACGAGAATCCTCATAGGAGCAGGGTAAACGCCCGAGCTAACCGCCGGTGTACGCGGGCACTGTGATCTCGCCCGAACTCGCCTGGGTATAGCCGAGACCGAACCTGGTGGCGTACTGCTTGAACACGCGAATTCCCGGTTCGCCGGCCAACGCCGCCTCGAGCCGTTCGGTGTTGCCGATCGCCCGCATCACGTACGGCGGGCTGTACGTCCGACCATGCAGGAGCAGCGTGTTGCCGATACACCGCGGCGCCGACGTGTTCACGATTCTCTGGTCCTGCATCCCGACCGCTTCGGCTCCGCCCGCCCACAGTGCGTTCAGGACACTCTGGACGTCCTGCTGATGGACCACGAGGTCGTCCGGGGTGGCGTCGACGGGATACTTGCCATCCGCATTACGCGGAGCGTCGGTCATGGTGACGACTACACCGGGTCCGGTCATGGCCGTCAGACCCGCGTCGACGGCCATCGCGTCGAGTTGCGCAAGCGCCTCGGCAACACCGTCATCGGACCGCGCGGCCTCCACTTGAAGTGCGTTCAGTTGTGCCGAGAGTTCGTCTCGGGTCGTGGAAATACCGTCGGCGTTTGCCTGTGCGCTGCGCACAAGATCGGAGAGCCTGGTGCTGTCGGTGACCTGAAGCTGATTTTCTTCGGCCGAACGCGTAGCGGTTGCGGCCATCAGTCCCGCCACGAGGCAGACAACAAGGACACCGACGCGCCAGAAGGTGCGTAACCCGGTGTTGCGTGACCCGGTGGACCTGACGGTTTGTCCCACGTCACTCTCCTAGTTCCTGTCCTGGTTCTTCCGCTGTCATGCCCAGTCGGCCCGTGACCGGCCGGACCCAGCTACGTTAGCGTGTAGGTACACATATGCAGGTCACACCGTAAGAGCGAGGACGTTATGCCCAAGTCGAAGGTACGCAAGAAGAACGACTACACGATCAACCCGGCGAACCGCACTCCGGTCAAGGTGAAGATGGGTCCGTCGAGCACGTTGTACGTGTCGGTGATGCTCGGTTTCATGCTTGTCGGATTGGCATGGTTGATTGTGTATTACTTGGCCGCAGATTCGATCACATGGATGAACGACTTGGGAGCGTACAACTTCCTGATCGGCTTCGGATTCATGGTGGTCGGACTCATCATGACCATGAAATGGCGTTGACCTGCGCGTTCCCGATTTAGTCCTGATCGTGACCGGCTTTCAATTACATGGGTGTCATTCATCCCCAGTGTGGATAACTCCTGTGGACAACCTAGGAAGTTATCCACATGCTCGAGGATGAATTTCATCCACAGCCTCGTGACAACGGCTCGGACGTAGTCTCGTGGGCCACTCCGATGGGTGCTGTCTACGCGATGTTCGCGGGTGGAATCGCGCTTGCGATCGCCGCGATCGTGGTGCCGACGGAGACTGCCGGACGGTTCCTTCTCGCCCTTGCCGTGATCGGATTGTTCGTGATGGCCGGGCTCGCCCTGAAGCAGCGTCCGCGACTCGCCGTGATCGACGACAACGGCACCCCAGCTATCGCCGTGCAGCGTTTACTCGCCCGCCACGTGTTTCCCCGGCCACAGATCGACCGGGTGCGCCTGGTGCGCTACCCGCGTCTGGGTCGACGCGTCCCCATGCTCGAGATCGACATCGTGGACCGTGCGACCGACACCGAGAAACTGTTGATCTTCGGACGCTGGGATCTGGGCACCAACCCCGAGGATGTCCTCGAGGTGCTCACAGTCCACGGCTTGGTGCCGCCCGAGAAGTAGAGTCGAGCGGTGAGTAGTCCGGAGAGCGCAGAGCGCGATCGCCTTCTCGACCTTGCTGCCGACTACGTGCTCGAGTTCGGCGTCTCCTCTGCAACGCTCCGCGGGTTGAGTCGCGCCCTCGGCTCCAACAATCGCATGCTCCTCTACTACTTCGGGAGCAAGGCCGGTTTGCTCCTCGAGGCACTACGCCGCGCCGGGCTTCGCTTTTCCGGAATAGCCCACCTCCTCGATCTGATCCGCGATTCCGAGATCCCCATCGCGGACCGTCTCCACGGCGCGTGGGACATCCTCGCCGACCCCGAACTTGTTGCCTACCATCGGCTCTTCTTCGAACTCTTCGGAGTGGCCGCATTCGACTCGGAGCAGTACCGACCACTCCTCGAGGGCGTCGCAAACGAGTGGGCCGACGAAACCGCCCGTGCCATAGCCGAAACCGGCGTCGACGCCGAACTTGCCGAAACTTTGGGACACGAAATCGTGGCCGCGTGGCGCGGGTTCCAGATGACGCTGATCGGCGGTGGTGACAGCACACTGGTCAATCGCGCCGCTCGGCATCTGACGGAGTCGATCATCGCTGCTGCGGAACCGATTACATAGCCAGCGCCGCAAGGTCCGGTTGGACGATGTCGAGGGCCTGCTGCGGAACCGCGACGGCTTCGGTCGACCATCCCCAGATCGAGTACAACTCACGGTTCGGATCGGTGTATCCGTCACGGCCGTGCAGCACGCGGTAGTTGTCGATGCAGATCATCTCGCCGGCCTCGGCGCGGAACATCGGTCCACTGTCGCGCACGTAAGTCACCGTCTCGCTCCATTTGCGGACCATCGGCCACTGCGCATCTTCGGATTCACCCTCGATCGGCGCGAGGAAGGGGTGGTATCTCGCCTGCTCACGACCACTGGCAACCGTCCTGGCGATGGGCGAGAACGTGGACTGCTGAAAGTTCGGTTCGGAATGGTCGATGTCCACGCTCCTGCAGAAGTCCGCAAGCTCCGCCGTGGACGGATCCAGTGCCAGCAGTCTGGTGAGTTTGACCGCATCGATCAGGAACGAATCTCCACCACTGGGAAGCGCCGGCTGCTTGCACCACAGGAACAGATAATCGGGCGCGTAGTCGCCAAAGGCAAAGCCGTCGTTGTGCGCCGTCATACGGTCCGGCGACATGTCGAAATACCGCTTGCGGCCACGCTTGTCCACCGGCTGCTCGTCGACAACTGCAGCTTCCGCGTCCTGGCTGCGGGCTGTTGCCTCGAACTGGCGTCCGACGCGAATGTACTTGTCACCGAGTAACTTCGACGCAAACGCAATGGCGTCGGTTTCCGTATGCAGTCCGCCGAACACCGCCGCGCCGTCAAGCGCGATGGCTGCCCGAACTGCCGCCACGGTGTCCACGCGCCGGGGAACGATACTGGCCGTGGTCAGTTGAGAAGAGAACATTCGTGACTCCCTACGTCGAGTTGAACCAAGTGGTTCAACTCGAGAGTAGGGAGGTGGGATTTCGCCGATGTAACTCCGGAAATCGATTCGGTTACGACTGGCGGCGCTCAGATCACCTTGCCGGGGTTCATGGCGAAAGAGGTCACAATTCCTCGCCTCAGGGATACAGATCCCTAATTTCCACGCCCGGTAAACAAATTCCACTTTCCATCTTTAGGTGATGAGGTAATTTTAAGAACATCGACTGCGCGTTGAGTTCCCCATTCCGGTGATATCACTATTCTAAAAGTTACGCGATCACCTAAAGCTAATACGATAGAACTTCGCTTCATTTCAGAGTGATCCATTACTATTTTTCCACCAATTCCAGATCGACCGAATTCAATCGTTCCGTAAAAATCTCCGTGTGGAGTAAGGGCATGCACTCGCCCTTCGTAACGCTTTTCCGATTCTTTTGGTTCGACAAAGATGCCAGGCACGGGAACCTTATTAGCTACGTCGACAATACTCGGATTCAGTGACCCGATCATTTCTTCTACAAGATCAGATGAACTTGCAAGTTTTACAATATCTACCGCGCGGGGGGTTGCAAATTGCGGCGAATTTAATATCTGAAATGTTACCAAGTCACCCAAGACCAAGCCTGTCGAACCTTCTGTCATTTCAGAATGGTTTACGGCTATTCTTTTACCATCGCCGGAACGACCAAATGCAATGGTTCCGTAAAATACTCCGCCAGGAGTCAGGCTATAAACTCGCCCTTCATAACGCCTCGCTACTTCTTTTAATTCAACCGGCTCGAACGCTAGTTCACTCTCTATATTCAGCTCTTCGAACCGCCCATGAGCTATCTCATAACTTTCTCCGGATAAATTCCTAGTCACGGCATCTATCAACTTAGTGCAACTTTGGTAACGATCGCTCGGATCTTTTGCCATTCCGCGCAGAATAACACTGTCAATTTCAACGGGAATTTCCGAATTAACGGCATTTATGCTCGGCGGGGTATGTGTGAGGTGCGCAGCAACCTGCTGAGCAGCGCTGGCTCCGGAAAAAGGCCGTTCACCGGTGAGTAATTCAAAAAGGACGCAAGTTAGAGAATAAACATCCACCGCAGGACCTACCACTCCGTCGTAACGCTCTGGAGCCATGTACGCTAGCGTGCCGATTGCACCCACACCACTCGTCAGAGCAGTCATTCCGTCCTGGTAAGCAATTCCAAAATCGATCAGATAAATATGGCCACTAGTATGTAGAAAAATATTCGCGGGTTTAATATCGCGATGCACCAACCCCGCGCTGTGGGCGGAGTCAAGCACTGATGCAACCTGTTGAATAATGCCGGTCGTACGTTTGAGTGAAAGCCGTCCAGTCCGTCTTATTACTGTTTCCATGTCCGTTCCGTCGAGCAGCGCCATGTCGATGTACAAACAATCATCGATTTCGCCAAAACTGTGAATGGGAACAATATTCGGGTGTTGCAACTTTGCTACGATTTGCGCTTCTCGGACAAATCTCGCCCGGAACTGACTGTCGGCAGCGAACTCTTTGGGCAAAAGCTTGAGAGCAACATAGCGATCGGTCTCGTGGTCATAAGCCCGCCAAACTTGCCCCATGCCGCCCTGACCGATTTGATCCTGCAATTCATAACGACCGAATTTCTCAACCACTACGTTCGCCTCCTGGGACAGACATGATTCAATTCGGGCAGAGTCCCGTGCTGAAGCTACTGGGAAACTGCGCCAAAACCTTGTTGGCAACACCCGTCGCCGCCACTTCGACGTCACTGCTCGTGTGGACGAGCACTGTGAGTACCCACCGACTGTCAATGACGACGCTTACCCAGGAATTCACCGGAAATCCTGCATTATTGGTGTCGGCAGTTCCCGTCTTGGCGGCCAACGAGTGTCCACGGGCTTCCAACGTGCGCGCCGTACCTGAGACCGCAGCGCCACGCATGCCTTGCATCACCCTGTCGGCGACGGCCGTCGGTAGTGGTTCGCCGACGGTCAGATCGGAGGATTCGTACACAAGGTTTCCGGCCTTGCACACACCTTCGATCAGTTGCGGTGCAGGTACCGAAGTTCCCTGCATACCTTCGGAACTCGATCGAACGACGCTAGCAGTAACCACAGACATCGACAGTGCATTGCCCGTGGCCCCCTCTTGCCCAATCGCAGAACGACCGACCTGCATGTCCGTGAGTGCCTTCTCCCCCATCCCTGTATCGATCCCGGCAATCGCAAATGATCCGATATCGGTGGCAATGTTCGCGCCGGCCCCAAAGTACTTCCGGCTGATCTCGTCGAGACGATCCTGGCCGACAGTAACTCCGATGAACGCCGCCGATGTGTTGCAGCTGTAAGTCAACATGTCCTCAACCGATGTCGACGGGCAGATTGCCTTGTCGAAATTCTGCAGGGTTTCACCGTCCGCCGAGAACACTTCTCTTGGTGCATCCGACATGTCGACGCCCTCGAGTAACCCTGCTGTGGCGGTCACGATCTTGAATACCGAGCCGAGAGCAGCAGGTTCCTGACGCGCAGCCATCAACGGCGGCGATGACGGCAAGTCTTCACTGCGGAACTCATCCGGGACTATGTCGTCGCTACTGTACAAAGCTCGAATCATCCCGGTCTGGGAATCGAGTACCGCGACTGAGCCGGACAGCCCGTTCAATGATTCTGCCGCCGCTTCCTGTAAATGAGAGTCGAGTGTCGTGACCACAGCTGAGGGAGTACACGGCGCGGGTCGAACCACAACGAGGATACGGTCGAGAATCGACGGCGTTCCGCCGCAAGTGAGTTCATCCGCCATCACAGACTCGACGGCGTACTGGGCACCGTCGCGGTGAACAAGACCCACTTCGGCATAGAGTTGGCCCCCCGGATAGCTCCGGCGCCCGTCGTCGGCGGTTGTGGCGATGATCTTGCCATCCGACGTCACAATTTTTCCGCGTGGCATGAAAATCTGGGCAGCATCGGAAACCGGTGAAATAAACAGCGCAAGAACAAGTATCGCAATCGTCAACGTTGCGCTGACGACGGTCCGAAAGACCCCTATCGCGGAGGCGAACTGCCTACGCAGCGCCGTAGTGGGTTCCGAATTCGCGGACACGCCGATAGCTATTGCAACCGAGAATGTGACGGGAAGCAGCGCAGATACCGTCACTACTAAGAAGGGCACGCTGATACCGCTCAACGGCAGAATTCCGACGTTCGCCAACAGCGGCCACGCCGCCTGCACCAGGAGCATGACCGCCAATGCAGTACCTAATACAGCCCAATATCCGTCCGTTGCAAGTGTTCTGACGGTGATGGCTGCCAGAGTGACCAACAGGACGATACCGAGAGCGGCCATGACCGCCATACCCAGATCAGCTGCGAGTACTGCGGGAAGTAAATCCGATTCGCCGATGGGAACCCCTGTGGCAAATGGAGATGTGCCCATACCCGAGCCAAGCAATCCGCCCCGCTGCATCGCTTGAAATCCGGCTCGCATCTGCTCGTTGGGATCCAAGAGGCTCAAGAATCGACCCGGTGCCCGAGTGGCAAAATCGTCGACCTGGCTGGCTGCAAGAACGACCAACGCCGCAAACACAGCCACCGCACCCAGACCGATCGGACTTCGCAGCTTCCGCCAGGTTGCACTCAGCAGCCTCGCAGGGCCGAATATCAAGATCGCAATTGTCACGACACCGATGACCGTCAACACGGCCGGCCCATTGTCGACAGCAGCAAGAACAACCAGATAGCCAAGAAAACACGGGGTGATTACCCAAATCTTCCAGCGCGGCACCGTAGAAGCCGAACTGTCTCCGGAGGCTTGTGCGACACCCCACATCGTTACACCCACCGACGCAACCAGGCCGATTCGAGTGAACTCTCCGACCTGTATCGCCAGTCCGGTGCCTGGCAAACCTATCGTTCCCGTCAACAAGTATGTGAAATCCCCGGCGCCCAGCACGATAGGAATCACCACTCGCAGAAGAACACATCCGATGGCCACATATACCGCTATCGATATGAACGACAACAGATCACGGGAAATTCGGCGACGAACAGATCGAACAACGACAACGAATATTGCGGCTGCGGCAATACAGGTCACTGCAACCTTGATCGGGGAAGCACCAAGCCGGATCTGGGCCATCGCTCCGATCACCGTCAACGCACACAACGTGCCGGTCCATTGCAGCGCCGCTGCCCCGGACGCCGACACTGCAAGGCAGCAACCGAAGGACAGTAATGCAGTCAACCCCAACGTGATCCAAAGGTCCAGTTCGGCTGGGCGGGCAACCAAAGCCGCAGCGACGGCGATAGATGCCCAGACAATCGTCGACTTCGACACGTGTGACGACCACGTCGAATCAACTTTCTCATCGACTTCCTCGTGGGTCGCAGTCACTACGAATGATCCACTTTCACTATCGCGACCCCACGCGGATGGGCAAGAGACAGTTGCGAGGGAACCAGAATCCTGGTCGGGACATCCTTTTCCAACCTCTCGCCGTCGAGAAGGAAGGTGCCGTTCGTCGAACGATCAGTAACCTCGACGCCACCTGCCTCACGAGAAATTTCCAGGTGCCGACTCGACACACCGCGCAGGTCCGACACATCCGGTACCACCAATGTGTTTCCCGAATCTCGACCGATACTCACAGCCGCCTTGGCTTCATCGAGTCGAGTTCGAGCGATTTCGTTCTGGCCGTGCAGCATTCGCACGGTGTAGCGCACCACATGCGTTTCATGTGGAACTTCTCGCCAGCGTCCCGGATCTACCCCATAGATGCTGGTCTTGTTGCGATCATTCGACGAACTCTGGAACACAGCCTCTCCGTGTTCGCCGAATCCCTCCGCCGACGGCGCAGACTTCTGCTTGTAAAAGCTTGCTGCAACCTCGAATTCGCCAACCGACATAAAGTAGTGCAGGTCTGTCGATGCGATAGTTCGCCACTGCGCGCGGTTCCGCGCCGCAAACTTCTCACCGCGCACGTTGACTTCCTTTGCCACTGCGGAACCGACTTTGTCCATTCTTGTTCGCCAGATGTCGAATAGATGCTCAGGTACCTGTACTGCCACGTAGTGGCTGAATTCCACGGATTCGTCGATGCACTCGAAGCGCACGGCCTCGGCGATCCTGCTGACAGCTTTCGAACTCGACAATTGTTCGTCCGCGCCGCGCCCCCGGCGGCTGCCGTGCGGGCGCATCAGCCGAACGACCGGCTCACGCAATTGTGGATATCGCCAGAGCACAAAAGCAGCAACAACGATCGCCACAGCGAGTAAGTAGGCTGTGCCGGTCATGATTCTTCCTCTTCATTGCGGTGTCGCCTCGGATTGGCCCATTCGCGCAACCGTTGCACGACTGCGAACCTGGATCTGGGTGCGGGGAACTGGGATGCCGGGAGCCGAACGGTACCTGCTCTCTCCCAGTCTTTGAGGGAAAGATCAACGGTCGTGCGATCGTCGCCTCCGAACTCCTCCGAAGGTCGGGGCGGCCCTGAATACGCTGGCTGTTCCACATGTGCGGGCTGCTCGTCTGCAACGTGCGATTCACACTGCAGAACAACAACGGTGGTGTTGTCTCGACCGCCGGCAGCGTTCGCGGCATCCACCAGCGCAACACACGCTTCATCCGGATGAGCAAATCGGCTCAGAATCCTCGACACATCCGCGTCCGACACCATCGAAGTCAGCCCGTCACTGCACATCAGCAACCGATCATTCTCGAACAACTGAATGCACGAGACATCGACAACTGGAGGCTCTTCCATGCCGACATATCGCGTGAGCTGTTGTAGCCCTGATTGACTGGACGCCTCCTCGACCGTGAGATCACCCGAATCGATCAATGCTTGCGCAAGAGTGTGATCGCTGGTCACCTGATGCAACCGCCCACCCCGAAACAGATAGGCACGACTGTCGCCCACGTGCCCCACCATCACTTCGGTTTCACCGGCTACGACAACCACAAGTGTGGTCCCCATTCCCGCTTGCCGGACCGAACGTGAGCTGACCTTGCGGATTTGCAACGAAAGATCCGCGATTGCCGACTTCAACCGACTCGGAAGATCTTGTACGAAGTCTGCCGTTGGCAGATTGCCAAGATATCGCTCCATGTACTGAGGAAGCATGTCCACGACGGTTTGGGCGGCAACATCACCCGCAGCGGCACCACCCATGCCGTCTGCAAGTATGAAGATTCCCCGGTCTGCGTCGACGCGGAACCGGTCTTGATTCTGCGAACGCACCCGCCCGACGTCCGTGCGACCTGCCCAGGCCAGTGCCATCACCGACCTCACACTCACAAAGCTTCACGAAGTGATCGAGCAAAGGCGGCAGCCGAATCGACCTTGATCTTCGGGTGGTCGATCAATGCCTTGTCGATCGCTGCCGCCAATCTTGCCGGAACATTCGGATTACGTTCGCGAATCGGCACGGCTGACGTGTCCAGCACCGTGCGAATGTGGTCGGCACCAGGCAGGAACTCACGAGGTGCCTCCGCCGTGAGCATCCAGTACAGCGTCGCTGCAGTTGACCACACGTCGATCGCGGGACGCGAGTACTTGAAATTGGTGAGTTGTTCCCGAGACATGAACCGCATCGTTCCTGCAGATTCGCCCGTGAAAGTCTGGCCACTGAGCCCCGCCAGATCGAATGCCTTTGCCAATCCGAAGTCGGCCAACTTCGCAGTCACCCCAGAATCCGCGCTCGAAAGCAGAATGTTCTCCGGCTTCACATCGCGGTGCACCAGCCCACGAACCGTCGTGTGACCAGGCACCGATACTTCTGCAGTGTGCGCGTATTCCAGCGCCTGCAGCACCTGAAGCACCAACTTCACCGACGATTCGATCGGGAATAGACTTTTCCGATTTCGAATGACATCGGCAATACTCCCACCGTCGCAATAGTCGGACGTGAAGAAGAACTGTCCGCCCGATTCGCCGGATTCGTGAAACGACACGATGTTCGGATGACTGAGAGTCGAAATACTCGACATCTCACGAAAGAACTGTTTCTGAGCCCGGCTGGAAGACGCCACTTCCGCGAGCAGAACTTTGAGCGCCACCAGTGATCCAGATTTTCTATGTTTAGCTAAGAAAACAATTCCCTGGCCGCCTCTACCTAATTCGCGAATCAGTTCGTAGCCACTGATCGGCTTGAGATCGAGTTCACCCGCATCTGCCTTGCGGATCAAATCCTCCACACAGGCGGTCAAGTCCTGACGGCATCGGTGGCACACCAAGTCTCCGTCGCGCCGAACCGCATCTCCCGTAATCGGCGAACCGCATCGAGAACAGGGAATTGCGGTAGCTGCGATCTCATCGCCACCGCTAATTCCGACCGACAGCAGTGTCGGACCCAACTTGACTTGGTCGCCATGGCGCAGATCCAGCTCAGGGAGACGCAACAGCGCACCCTCGGCCGGGGTCTGCCCTTTCCCACGGCGGCCGATCTCCACACCGTTCACCTGAGTGCCGTTCAGACTTCCGAAGTCGCGCACCCGAATATTCGGAGGATTTATATCGAGCAGGCAATGATGTCGAGATATCGTCGCAGCAGCTTCCTTATCAGAAGGAATCACCATGTGACAGTCATTCGATCGACCGACAATAACCGTCGCTCTTTCGGTGAAGACGTACTCCCGTTCGTCTGCCGGTCCCTCGACCACTGAAAGCGTCACATTCATCGACAACCTCCGAATTCATGAGCGGTGGACGCGTTTTGCCACCAACCAAGTCGTCCAAGATATAGAACCGTACAGGGATTGCAGGCACCACGGTTGCGCAAACGCAGTATATTGCTGATGATTCAGACAGGCGTGAAGGTGGAGATTAATGTGACGCGTCCATTCGGCAAATACCGACTCATCGAAAAACTCGGGCGCGGTGGCATGGGAGAGGTCTGGCGTGCACGCGATACAGAGCTGGATCGTGAGGTTGCGATCAAACTCCTCGTCCCAACTCTCGCGGACGACGAAGAGTATCGAGCTCGGTTCAATCGTGAAGCGCGGACAACAGCTACGCTCCAAGATCCCAACATCGTGCCGATCCACAGTTTCGGCGAAATCGACGGCCGACTCTATATCGACATGGCTCTGCTGGTCGGAACTGACCTTGAAACCCTGATCAAACGCGACGGCAAGCTGACTCCAGCCAAAACTGCACGCATAATCAAAGACGCTGCCTCAGCGCTCGATGCGGCACACAAAGTCGATCTCGTCCACCGTGACATCAAACCGTCGAACATCTTCGTACACGAGAACGGGCACGTGTACGTCATCGACTTCGGAGTGGCTCTCAAGAGCGGCCAGGAACGCCTGTCCCACGGAGTACCCATCGGCAGCTACGCCTACATGGCGCCAGAGCGCTACGACGGAAAAAACGGCAAATCCGTCGACATCTACGGCTTGGCCTGCGTGCTATTCGAATGTATAACCGGCGAACGCCCCTATTCGGGAGCCAGCGGCCCACAGTTGATAGCCGCGCATATGAAGCAACAAGTCCCGAAGCCGACCGAAATCGTGCCGTCACTTCCTCGCGGGGTAAACGGTGTCATGTCGAAGGGCATGGACAAGAAACCAGCTGACCGTTACGCCAGCGCCGGAGAATTAGCCAGCGCTTTCCAGAAGGCTATAACTCCGGCACCCGTGACTCCGAGCAAGAGGCGCAGAGCACCATTGGTACTGGGAGCTGCGGTTGTGCTGGCGGCCGCCGGAACGTGGTTCTGGACCTCGCCGTCACAAGCGGATGCCAACCCCGGCGCAAGTTTCGACGGTACCTACCGAGCGGTTTACACGCAGACAGTGGCAGATGGTCCACCAAAGGCCTTTACGTATCAGTGGTCCGTCAAATCACACTGCCCGGAAGAAACAGGAGTTTGTGTTGCTTCAATCTTACAATCAGATCCGAGCGACAGCTCCGAAGCTCCGTCTCGATACATCGCCGATTACCTTGATGGAACCTGGAATACAGTTTACACCGGCAATGAACCCGGAACTTGCGATGCTTCAAAAACCGCTAACCCAATCGATACTAAATTTTGGGCGTCAGGAACCTGGAAATCCGATCCCGATTCGAGCGACTATTCGGGAAGTCTCACCTCAAATTATTCCGCACCGTGCAATCGAGAATTAAACTACGAATTAAAACTGACGAGAACAGGAGACGTAGACCCGAAAGTTCTCTTTCCAACCCTGCCTGGAATCGACCCGAAATTTATTAATTCATCAGCCTTGAATTTATCGGGAACATATGAATATACACGAACACCGCGATCCGTTACTGGAGCATCGTCACTACCTGAAATACAGTCCAGTCAAGCAAAATTTAAACCCATATGCTTGCGTGACGGTTCAGAGTGCGGGTCGTTAGTAAGTTGGGAATCCGGTGGGACAGATATCTGGAGTTACGAAAACGGAAGCTGGATACTGCAGATTAACAGAATCTATAAATGCTGGACTCGGGAAGATTCACCTTCCGGTTCAGGGGAGTTTTTCGGGGCAGTCAACAGCATTGATAAATCGTCGCCGGCCACCAACCTCGCGGGAAAATCAAACTTCACAGTCGGAGAACCATGCAATTACTTCATGGAATCAGATTTGACCCTCACGCGCATCGGTGATTAAAATAGAAAGGGGGAGGGAAGATGATTACTGGCGATAAAATCAATATCTTCGCAATTGACCTGTCCAATATTTGCTGGGACAAGTCACTTCCACCTTTGGGTGGTCGCGGGCCACTGGTCAGCAGGTTCGTCGATGTCGCGACTGCTCTCGAGGAGCAATTTCCTGGCTCAACCATGCTGTGCGTCGCAGATAACTCGCTCCGCCATGCAGTTTCAGACATGCGTGGCAGGAAGTGGCGAGAAATACGCGAAAAATACGCGATAACAGAGGTCCCGGTGGCCGATGAGATCATTCTCGACTATGCAGAACGCAATAACGCCGTAGTGATCTCGCGAGATCAATTTGTCGACCATCGCCGGCAGCATCCCTGGATTATCGACGACCCTGCGCGATTCGTGAAGCCGATCAATAACGGCGACAAGATAGAATTTGTTCCATCCGGGATAAAGTTCGAATCGCACCACGCAATTTCGATGATGATCGAGCGCAAGGAGCTCCAGCAACTCGGAATCGACCTACGCGGCCACCGGGCGATCCTCAACACTCATTGGCGGTGCAAAAATTCTTTATGCTTGCAGTCAAAGCTATGGAACGTTCTGTTGTTGTGGCCGGCCGTCGATGAATCCGGCACCGCTTGTTGCCCAACGTGTAGGCAGGCTTTGGATCCACTCGGGCCACGACCTCGAGCTCGACAACTAATCGCATTCAGTGCCGATAGCGACGTCGAACTGTTCCGGTTTCCGGTTGAATTCGGTTTGCCAATCGTCCTAGGGCGCGGGCCGCTACGCAATGGCATCAGCATTGATGCCTTGATTCCGAATACCCCCGAGGTTTCACGAATCAGTCGTCAGCATCTGGTTGTCAATCTATCGGCAAGCGATTCCCTTGAGGTGACCGATCTGGATTCGTCTAATGGCACCCGGATCTGTCAGCGTCCAGGCGGAGATGCGGTTGTATTGACACCGAATACCCCGACCATTCTGGATCAATTAGCGACGGTCGACATCGGCGGTGCTATCCGGATCGAAATATCAGGTCAACGATTCATTCCCGATACGGCCTCGAAACCCGCGGGATCAACCCAGGAATTTCCGATGACACCAGTCGAGCCCACCCAACGACGACCGTGAAATCCTGCTATCCGCTGGTGAGGAACAGCCCCTGCTCGCGCAGTTGCACGACACGCATCACGATGATTCCGATCGTGACCACGGTGACGGCACCAAAAGCGATCCAGCCGATCCGGACTGCTTTCAGCCGATCTTGACCCGCACCCAACCACTGCGGCACGTACAGGAATGCGGCAGCGGCAGCGGCGCCTGCCAGCAGACCACCCGCGTGTCCCCAGAACGAGATGCCTGGCAGCGAAATGCTGATGATCACATTGATCGCGATCACCGAGATGATCGGGACCGGGCTACGACGCAGACGCAGCAGCAGAACCGCCTGCGCGCCCATGATGCCGAAAATCGCACCGGACGCACCCGCGGTCCACGACAGCGACGTCACCGACGCAAAGACCGGTTGAAACGCCATCACCGACGCGCTGCCACCGACCAGCGACACGAGATAGATGCTGATGTACCGGGAGCGGCCCATCACGATCTCCGTGTCGCGGCCCAGGATGTAGAGCGCATACATGTTGACGGCCAGATGCAGGATTCCGAAGTGCAGGAATCCCGACCCGATCAGACGGAACCACTCGCCGCCCGCAACCAGTGCGGGGTTGAGGGCCCAGTTCGCGAAGATCGACGAATCGACCTGATTGTTCATGATGCTGCGCGACTGCACGAGCGTCGCCAGGAACGCCAGGACGTTGAGGCCCATGAGCGTGTACGTCACGACCGGCACCGGCCGCGCCTGCGTCACGGTATTGCCCGCGACGCCACGCACGGGTCGAACATCGCGTTGACCGGCAGCTACACAGTCAACACATTGGTAGCCCACCGCCGCCTCACGGAGGCAATCGGGGCACGCTGGGCGGCCGCAACGATTGCAGGAGAGAGCAGTGGATCGATCTGGATGGCGGACGCACCGCGGTTGGGGCGGGAGGCCCTCACTCGCACCGCCGCCCCAACCGGGGTTAGTCATCTTCGTTGTTTACCTGTTCAGGAGATGGTGATGCTGTTAATGACGACAGGCTCGACCGGGCGATCGGAGCGATCGACCGCGGTGGAGGAGATAGCGTCGACAACCTTGCGCGACTCGTCGTCGAGAACCTCACCGAAGATGGTGTGGCGACGGTTCAGGTGCGGCGTCGGGCCGGTGGTGATGAAGAACTGCGATCCGTTCGTGCCCGGGCCGGCATTAGCCATGGCGAGCAGGTAGGAGCGGTCGAACTGCAGTTCCGGGTGGAACTCGTCGCCGAACTGGTAGCCCGGGCCGCCACGGCCGGTTCCGGTGGGGTCGCCACCCTGGATCATGAAACCGTCGATGACGCGGTGGAAGACTGCGCCGTCGTAGAACGGTCCGGTCTTGGCGCCGGATGCGTTCTCGGTGGAGTATTCCTTCGAGCCGTCGGCCAGGCCGACGAAGTTCTCGACGGTCTTCGGCGCGTGGTTGCCGAACAGAGCGATCTTGATGTCGCCGCGGTTCGTGTGCAGCGTTGCGGTTGC
This sequence comes from Rhodococcus sp. IEGM 1366, assembly GCF_033142425.1. Classification (NCBI taxonomy): domain Bacteria; kingdom Bacillati; phylum Actinomycetota; class Actinomycetes; order Mycobacteriales; family Nocardiaceae; genus Rhodococcus; species Rhodococcus sp. IEGM 1366. The sequence goes on along the minus strand of NZ_JAWLRZ010000001.1, from coordinate 729,139 downwards.
GGTCTGATGAGTTGAAGTCACCACCCCATCGTGCCATTGTCTGGCTTCCGATGGATGTGAGGCTGCCAAACCGGCCGAATGCCAGCGGAGCAGAAAGACCCGACAGCTAACAGAAGCTCGGCAACAGAGGTGCGATTGGAACGCGGACAGGCAACGCATCCAGCGGGGCTTTGATGGCGTCCTCAATCGATCGGCAGAACTGCTGCGCAACTGTCGCGGAATCCCCAATCTGTGTCGCGTAGTACATGCAGGTCCCTCTGATAGAAACGGCAGCTGACATCACGGCAGCCGATACCGGCAATCCGACGGCCGCTGCAGGAGGATAGGCGAGCCCGGCCAACGCGACCATGGTTCCAACGCCATTGGCTGTATCAACCATTCGGTCGCAATATTGTGAAAGCGTTTCCACTGCAGGGGGTCTGGGTCCTCGTGAGCCGTAACTCGTCGGCCCGTTTCCGTCGATCGAGACCGAAACGGAACTCGGATTCACCATGTTGATCCGACCGAAACCACGATCCGCGCAGGTGCCTTGGACGGTATATGTTCCGTTTGAGAGTGGACCGAATCGAACGGCACCGCTACCTGTTTGATCGAGCTTCAAGTCAGCTTGACGATCGTCGACCTGAACAAAGCAAACACCGTCGCCAGGCATGCCGGAATTTATTGCATTTGTTCTTCCACTTACGGAGACGCTGATATATCCGCCGGGTTCGGTGGAAATATTGACTGCCCCATATCCATACGGTCCCGATGCACCCGTCTGAAACTGAGATACCGAGTCAGCGCTGGCAGTGGGGGATGCTGCGACTGCGAATCCTGTAAGCACTGCTGCCGCAACAGCAGCTCCCGCAATACGTTGCCCGATCATTCGACCACCTCTTCATGTGATTCCAGGTGATACGGAAAGTACACAGGAGAGTTCTTGATTGGGCCGAAATATTTGAAAGTTCATCTGATCGAATGACAATTCTGCGCGATACAGGCAAGCATGGGATCGATTCCATGAACGGCGTCAAAACCGGTAAAATCACCACACCGGAAAGCAGACCCACTGCACAGAAATTCTCGAACGACACAAGCACATATCCACCGCCGCGAAGAGGAACCGATGACCGTCACATTGATCGATGTCGCACACGCCGCCGGCGTATCCCGTAGCACAGCATCCCGAGCCTTGAGCGGATCGACGTCAATCTCCCCGCAGACGAGAGCAGCCGTGCAGGAGGCGGCACGCAAGTTGCAGTACCGCCCCAACCGTGCCGCCGGTACCCTTCGCTCACGCCGCTCACATCTCATCGGTCTGGTGATGGAGAACCTGCACAATGCGTCGTTCCGCACAGTGGCCGAAGTAGTACAGAAACGAGCCTCGGACAAGGGTTTTCAGGTCATTCTCTGCATTACCGGTGCCGACGTAGCACGCGAACGCGAGGTCCTCGAGATGATGGCAGAACACGGCGTCGACGGCACCGTCGTGATCGGCAGCGGCCGTAACGCCCTGGCTTCCAACGATCTCCTTTCAAGCAGTGCCGTGGTCAATCTCTTCAGATTCGTGGAGGGAAGCAAAGCCCCCAATGTTCTCGGCGACGACGTCGACGGTGCCATGTTCGCCACCAGAGCGCTACTAGGACTAGGCCACCGGAACATCGGCTACATCGGCGGCACGGAACATGCGGATTCCGGCCGGGAACGCTTCGAGGGATATCGACGCGCCCTGTCGGAGTACCACATCGAGGTGGATGAGTCTCTGGTCCGAAAAGGTTCCTTCACAACATATTTCGGAGCGGAAGCAATGGGGTCGTTACTCGAGCACTCACCGAAGATGACGGCGCTCTACGCCGCTAATCACGAGGCCGTTTTCGGTATCCTGCCCACACTGGTCGCGCGCGGCGTCAGCATTCCGAACGATCTGTCCCTGGTGTGCCACGAGGACATGCCGTGGCTCGAAATGTGGCAACCTGCGATCACCACGATCGACAACGGTGCACAGCAACTGGCCGCTGTTGCGATGGATCTTCTTTTCCAGCAAATAGATTCAGGAATAATCGGCAAAGAAGACCAGGGGCGCACCTACCGCATCGGATCCACGTTGATCGAACGCAATTCATGCGCACCGCATGACGGACGTCGCTGACGGTCACCGTCCGCGATACCGAATTTTTGCCCACATTTCGTCACGTCCACATCTCGTGCCAAGGCATTGCCCTCGCCGTCCGATTGCGTATCGAATTTGTGGAATCGATCCCATCGCCATGTCTACCAATGATCTCGATCCGCTAAAAAATGATTCAGCTTCCCCCAGAAATCGCGCACCCGACAGTTCCTGGGACAGATCCTGTGACAAAGTGGAGTCATGACACGAGTGACCGAGTCCCTCAGCAGCCAGCTTCCCGACACGTTCGACCAGGCCGTGGCCCGCGTCGAAGACTCTTTCGAGGAAACAGCAACCCGCATCAAGGAATCTGACGCAGCCGACAACGCCCGTCGCATCGCCGCTGTGGTCGCCACGGCAACTGCCCGTGGCGCCGGACAGCTCGGCCTGTTCCTGGGCCGTCAGAGCGCTGTTCTCGCCAAGAAGGGCGTGGAGTGTGCAAAGTCCCTCCCCGCCAAGTCAGCGGCGCGCGCAGAGCGTGAACCGAAGCCGCGTGGACGTAAGCGCATCGGCCTGTTCGTCATTGCCGGTGTGGCTGTGATCGGTGGAGCTGTTTTCTACAAGAGCCGCCACCGCGAGCACCCGCCGGTGGCGTCGGCTCCGCCGCGAGTGGACGAACAGACTGCGTAGATCTTGAAGCAGAGAGGCCCGGAACACAGTGTGTTCCGGGCCTCTCGTCGTTGGTGAGCGCCAGTCAGCAGTTCGACGGCGCCGGAACGTTGTTGAACCGATCGATCATGTAGCCGATGGATTCCGGGGTTCCCGTGATGTACGGGGCTAGATGGCCCAGTGCAACACCCGGAGCGACAGAGGGCAGCTCGTTGACGGAGAACTGCACCGTCGCGCCGTTGCTGCACCATTCCCGCGCGAGTTCCTGTCCCTGGCCGAACGGCACGATGTCGTCAGCTCGCCCGTGCTGGATCAGGACCGGCGACGTCGGCGTCAGGTTGCCGATCTTCTGTTCTGCCAGGATCCCCTGTGCAACGGGCAAGCGATCGAGCACAACCGACAACGATTCGCCCGATTTCGTGAACTCCGACGTCTTCTGGAAGGCAAATTGCAGGCCCGTCTCGCCGACGCACTGATTTTTGGTCGCCGCGAGCATCGCGCGTCCACGATCGTTGATTTCCGCGTCGAGTAGCGGCTCCACGTCGGGGTACTGAGCCACGATTCCGTTGAGCGCGTATCCGATCAAGCCGGTGAGAAATGTGCCGTCGATCTGCTCGAGGGTGGCTTCCAGATCAGCCGGAGGAGCGCCCGCGTACGTGCCCTTCAGATCGAGCTCCGGGGCGTACGACGGCTTCAGCTCCGTTGCTGCAGCGGCAGCGCCGCCACCCTGCGAATAACCCCACAGGCCGACGGGCCCGTTGTCGGGAATGCTGGTGTTCGGAAGTTGCTGCGCAGCCCGCACCGAATCGAGGACGGCGTGCGCTTCGGCGGCGCGGTTCACGTACGTGTGGTCGCCCGGCGTTCCCAGCCCGTCGTAGTCGGTGACCACAACGGCAATGCCGTTGAGCAACAACATATTCACCCAGATGGACTCGTAGCCGACCATCACGTCCGTCGGAAACCTGTATTCCAGTCCGGTGTTGAACAGCTTGGACGGGGCACACTGGTCACCTTGTCCGTGAGTACCTACTGCGCTGGCAACCAGTGGACGCGCCCCCTGCCCGGTCCACGGGTTTGTCGGCTCGAGGTACGTGCCGGTGACTGCAACGGGAGCACCAGTGGCGTCTTCGCTGCGGTACATGATCTTGGTGGCGGTAGCCGGCCACGGACCATTCGATCCCGGCACGCTGAGAAGCAAGGGCGTCGGCTCACTGCGAATGAGGTCGCCGTTGTCCCCGGCGGGCAGTTCAGTCGGCGGAGTGTAGAAATCCGCCGGCTCAGCTGCCGCGAACGGCGCCGTTGCAGCACTGACCACCAGTGCTGCAACGGACAGGCCTGCTGCCCACCACATTCGGTTCTTCACGTTCACGTTCTCCCCACGTCGTTTGCACTGTGCTCTGACACACAGTGAACGCAGGGTAACATATACCGCAAAACAAACTTACCGGTAAGGAAAGAATCTTAGAGTCGTTGCTGTACAGCCACTTTCATCTATTTCGTCGGCTCCACATTGTTGGTGAGGAGCGCACGCAACTGCTCGGTGTTCTCCGGCGTCCACGTCGTCGGATGCAAGATGTTGGCCCACATGTCCGCGGCATCTTCGCCGTAGTTGTGCCCATGACCCGACGGAACATCCGCCGAGAACACCATGTCGAGCGTGACCTGCCAGAACGTCACAAGAGGAATCCACGTCATACCCGGATCCACGTCGCGGCCCTCCGGCTTTTCGCTCAACCAGTCGGGCTTGTTGAGGAGGAGGTCGAACGACCACCACGTGATGGGGTCACTGGCGTGCTGCCAGTAGACGATTCGATCGTCAGCCCAGTCGGCCTCGAGCTCCAGGTCGATCGGATCAGCGGCAAAACGGATCGACTCGCCGCCGTCGATCACGGGAAGAATCTCCCGCGAACCAGAGTCACGATTGTTCGTGATCTCCTGCCACTGCTCCGTGAAGTTGGGTGTACCCACCCACAAAGCTCCGTCCACGCGCGTCATCATGTCCTGGTCCCCGGCAAAAGCGGCCTGACCACCGTACGAACCGAGGCTCTCGCCGAACACGACCAGCTCGGGACGCGTCTCCACGGGCAGGTTGATCCACTCCGCAAAAACAGCGTTGAACAACGCGCGGCCGGCAACCATCGGAGTTTCGCGGTCCGCGATGAAGGCCAACGGACTCGGCAGGAACGAGTACTGCATCGACGCAATGGCGGTGTCACCGTCCTCGACATATTCGAACGCCGACGCCACATCCTCGTTGACCCAACCACGACCCGTGGTTGTCACGACGGCCAGAGTTCCGCGGTCGAACCCACCGGTGCGCTTGAGTTCGTCCACAACCCGGTTTGCCACGCCGCGAATCGAATCCGAGGACTCACGCCCGGCATACACGCGGATCGGCTGCTTCGCCTCACGCCCCGTCAGCGCCGTGATCTCCGCCGCGGTGGGGCCACTACCCATGAAGGTGCGCCCTTCCTGCCCCAGCGAGTCCCAGGCTTCCGCAGACATCGGTGAACCACTGCGTTCGGCAATGAGCGGCTGTTCGATACCGTCCGGAGTTTCGGTATCCGCACCAGAGAAGCTCCAGTTCGCGAACGCGATCAACCCGTTGTACAGCGCACCGTTCACGACAAAGACAGCAAGAGCGAGAACCACAACAAGGCTGGCGACCTTCGCCGCTTCCTTCGGGACGAACCGCAATGCGAACTGCGAAAGGCGGTTCGTGGAATGGCGAATGCCGCGCGATGCCTCGAGCAGGATGAACCAGATGAACAGCGAAATAAGCGCAACCAGAAGGTAGTTTGCCGCACTGTCACGCGGCATACCGACAAGTTCACGGACGATCCGCTGCCACCGCGCCCCCAAAATCAAGAAGAGCGGAACCGCGATCACGGCCACCACCGCCATCGTCCGCCACGCGATCTTCTTCGTGCGCTCCGACCACTGCGGTTCGACGCCACACTTGCGAACCGTCCACGCGACCAGAGTTCCGATCGCGTAACCCATTGCCAGCGAAATGCCCGTCGCAACGCCCTGCAAGTACCACACTCGGGGCAGGAGCGACGGGGTCATCGACCAGGTGAAAAACACCAGCGCAAAGGCAAGGCCGACAGGATGAAGCGTCCCGCAATAGCGGCGGATGCGGTCCCACACAGATCTCATGCGGGAATCGTAAGCGCAGAGCGTCCCATTTCAGGCACCGTACCGCCCAGTCGGCATGCTAATTCTCACGATCTGGGTGCGCACATACAAAAACACCCTCCCAGTTTCCCGGGAGGGTGTTTTCTTACTGTGGAGCCTAGGAGATTCGAACTCCTGACATCTGCCTTGCAAAGGCAGCGCTCTACCAACTGAGCTAAGGCCCCGTTCGGTTTTCCGACCGGAGTCAGAGTACCTATGTTCTAGCTTGTTTCCAAATCGTGCCAAACCTTGTCTCCGCGCTGACTTTTGATCAACTTGGTGACTACGAGAGACACCAGAATGCTAGCCCCGACAAGCAGGAAAACCTTCATTCCAGCAACCCTTCTTCGGCACAAGGAGTGGGCCTAGGAGGACTTGAACCTCCGACCTCTTCATTATCAGTAAAGCGCTCTAACCACCTGAGCTATAGGCCCCTGAACCGGTTTCAAAGATTACCCCACCGGCCCGCTAACACCAAAACGGGTCCGGTGGGGCAACGTTTATGCAGGTCAGTCGCGGTCTGCGAGAGTTACCTCGACGCCGCCAACCAAGTCACTGCAGAGGTTGTAGATGAACGATCCGATCGTGACGAGCGCGGTGAACAACACCATGTTCGCCAAACCGATCACTGCGGAATAGCCGAAGACTTGCCCCGCTGTCACCAGTCCGTCGGATCCGCCATCGGACACGATGTCCGTAAAAGCGTTGTTCAGGCGGTCCCAGACGCCCATGCCGTCCAAAACGACGTACAGAAGACCGACAGCCACCATCCACACGAAGAAAAGTGAAACCGAGATCACAGAAGTGATCTTGAGCGTGGACCACGGATCGATACGACGGATCTGCACCGTCGCCCGTAAAGGCCCCCCGCCGGACGCAGCCGCAACGGCAGCGACGTGATTTTTGTCACCAACGGCCGCCTGCGGCAGGGGATGCTTCGCCTCGGAGAGGTCCGGCATGTCCTTCGGCAGATCCTTACGGCTGATATGCCGAGTCGGACCGTCGATCGCCGCAGCCTTGGCCCGGGGACCAGCCGGAGCATTTCCGGCCGGTGCGTTGGGCCCCTTCGGCGGGGCAACCGTCTTATTCGCAACCGTCTTATTTGCCACAGTCTTGTCGGCGACGGTCTTGTTCGCGACGGTCTTGTTCGCGACGGTCTTGTTGTCGACCGCGTTGTTCATGGCCGCGTTGTTCGTGACCTTCGGAGCAGCCGTTCCCGTGACCACCGGCCGAGCCGGCGGCTGCGACGGAGATCCAGGACCTGTTGGCCGCTGGTTCGGCGGACCGACCGGCGGTTTCCCGGCAGCAGGTGCAGGCCCCTTCCGAACATCAGGTCGCGGCGCAGCCGGACGGGTGATGTTGGTCTGGGGTTCGCGCTGCTGCACCCCAGGCTGCTGAGAAACAGGCTGCTGTGCCCCTGCCTGCTGCGTAACAGGCTGCTGCGGACCTGACTGCTGCTGACCACGCTGCCACGGCGGCGCCTGATTACCCCGTGCCTGATTAGCCGGTGCAGGCGCGTCAGGTGCCTTCGGGGCAGCGGGAGCAGCCGGTGAACTCTTCCCAGCCGCAGGCTGTGCCGACTTGTCGGCCACAGCCTTGGAATCGGCGGCAGAGCCGCTTGGCTTACCAGCGGCCGGAGGTTTCGAAGCCTCAACGGGAGACTGCGAGCCCCCTGCACCCGCCGGAGCAGCTGGCTGCTCCGGCTTTGGGGGCGTCGAACCGGAAGTGCTCGTGCTCTTCTGGTCACTGCCCGGCTGGTTGGGAGTGCTCACTAGGACTCCTTAGCTCCATCGGCATTGTCTGCACTGTCGGTGTTTGCGGCAGCGATCTCTTCGGGTTCGTCGGCGTTGCGCGCAATTGCGAGCAAGGTGTCGCCTTCGCCGAGGTTCATCAGACGCACGCCCTTGGTCTGGCGTCCGGCCTTACGAACCTGCTTGGCAGCTGTCCTGATGACGCCGCCGCCCGAGGTGATCGCGTACAGCTCGTCGTCGTCGTCGACGATGAGCGCTCCGACCAGAGTGCCACGTTTCTTGTCGTACTGAATGGTGAGTACGCCCTTGCCGCCGCGACCCTGGACCGGGTAGTCCTCCATGCCGGTTCGCTTGGAGTAACCACCGGAAGTGGCGACCAGCAGGAACTTGCCTTCACGGACGACGTTGAGCGAGAGCAGCTCGTCCTCGCCGTTGAAGCGCATGCCCTGGACACCGGACGTTGCGCGACCCATGGGCCGTAGTGCTTCGTCGGTGGCCGAGAAACGGATCGACTGGCCCTGTGCCGAGACGAGAAGCAGATCGTCGTCGGCGGAGCACAGAACAGCTCCGACCAATTCGTCGTCGCCGCGCAGGTTGATGGCAACGATGCCGCCGCTGCGGTTGGAGTCGAAGTCCGTGAGCTTGGACTTCTTGACCAGACCGTTGCGGGTGGCAAGTACCAGGTAAGGCGCGTCGTCGTACGTCTTGATCTGGATGACGGACTGGATGCGCTCGTCCGGCTGGAAGGCCAGCAGGTTGGCGACATGCTGACCTCGAGCGGTGCGGCTGGCCTCGGGCAGTTCGTATGCCTTGGCGCGGTAGACGCGGCCCTTCGTGGTGAAGAACAGCAGCCAGTCGTGCGTCGAGCTGACGAAGAAGTGCGAGACGATGTCGTCCTGCTTGAGGCCGGCACCCTGAACGCCCTTGCCGCCGCGCTTCTGCGAGCGGTACAGGTCGGTCTTGGTGCGCTTGGCGTAGCCGGTCTCGGTGATCGTGACAACAACGTCCTCACGGGCGATGAGGTCTTCGTCGTTGACGTCGCCGTCGGCGGCGATGATGCGAGTACGACGGTCGTCGCCGTACTTGTCGACAATTTCCTTGAGCTCGTCACGAACGATCGCGCGCTGACGCTCAGGCTTGGCCAGAATGTCCTTGTAATCGGCGATTTCGATTTCGATTTCGGCCAATTCGTCGACGATCTTCTGACGCTCGAGGGCGGCCAGACGTCGCAGCTGCATCGCGAGGATCGCGTCGGCCTGAATCTCGTCGACGTCGAGGAGGTTCATCAATCCGGCGCGGGCGACGTCGACGGTCTGCGACGCACGGATCAAGGCGATGACCTCGTCCAAAGCGTCGAGAGCCTTGACCAGACCACGCAAGATGTGAGCGCGCTCTTCGGCCTTGCGGAGCAGGTACTGGGTGCGACGGACGATGACCTCGAGCTGATGCGTCGTGTACAGACGGATCATCTGGTCGAGGCGCAGGGTGCGCGGCACACCGTCGACGATGGAGAGCATGTTGCAGCCGAAGCTGGTCTGCAGCTGGGTGTGCTTGTACAGGTTGTTCAACACAACCTTGGCAACGGCGTCACGCTTGACGGTGACAACGATGCGCATGCCGACGCGGTCGGAAGACTCGTCGTGAATATCGGAGATGCCGGCGATCTTGGCGTCACGAACCTGATCCGCGATGGAGGTGATCAGGTTGTCCGGGTTGACCTGGTAGGGCAGCTCGGTGATGACAATTGTGGTGCGGCCCTTGGCATCTTCTTCAACCTCGACCACACCGCGCATACGGACGGAGCCGCGACCGGTGGTGTAGGCGTCCTGAATACCCTGGCCGCCCACGATGAGGCCGTGCGTCGGGAAGTCCGGTCCCTTGACCCGCTCCATGACGGCAGCGAGAGTGGATTCCTCGTCGGCTTCGTAGTTCTCGAGTGCCCAGTAGATGGCTTCGGCAACTTCACGCAGGTTGTGCGGCGGAATGTTGGTGGCCATACCGACGGCAATACCGTTGGAGCCGTTGATCAGCAGGTTCGGAACGCGGCTGGGGAGAACCGTCGGTTCCTGCGTCTTACCGTCGTAGTTCGGTGTGAAATCGACTGTGTCGTGGTCGATTTCACGCAGCATCTCCATGGCGAGCGGCGTGAGACGGCACTCCGTGTAACGCATGGCGGCGGCGCCGTCGTTGCCACGGGAACCGAAGTTGCCCTGACCGTCGACGAGGGGGTACCGCAGCGACCACGGCTGGGCCATACGGACCAGGGTGTCGTAGATCGAGGAGTCGCCGTGGGGGTGGTAGTTACCCATGGTCTCGGCGACCGGACGGGCAGACTTCACATATCCGCGATCGGGGCGATTGCCGGTGTCGTACATCGCGTACAGCACGCGGCGGTGCACGGGCTTGAGGCCGTCGCGCACATCCGGCAGAGCGCGACCGACGATGACGCTCATGGCGTAGTCGATGTAGCTGCTCTGCATTTCCTGCTGGATGTCGACCGGTTCGATGCGGTCGTGCTGCGGTCCGTCCGGTGGCAACGTGGTGTCGGTCATGAGTTCACTTTCTTAAGAAGAAGATGGGGGCGAGCCCCTTGTGCGCCTTTGTGGTTGTCGGAGCTACCGGAAAGGCGCACAGGGCCGTAGGCCCTACACGTCGAGGAAACGGACATCCCTGGCATTGCGGATGATGAAGCTGCGCCGGGCCTCGACGTCCTCACCCATCAACACGCTGAACAGTTCGTCGGCGGCAGCGGCATCGTCCAACGTCACCAAGCGCAGAACGCGCACCGTCGGGTCCATCGTGGTTTCCCACAGTTCCTTGGCGTTCATCTCGCCAAGGCCTTTGTAACGCTGGATGCCGTCGTCCTTGTTGATCTTCTTGCCGGATTCGAGACCAGCCTTCACCAAGACGTCGCGCTCACGATCGGAGTACGCGAATTCCGGCTCGCTGCGCTGCCACTTCAGCTTGTACAGCGGCGGCTGGGCCAGGTAGACGTGACCGTGCTCGACCAGCGGGCGCATGAAGCGGAACAGCAGCGTGAGCAGCAGCGTCGCGATGTGCTGACCGTCGACGTCGGCGTCGGCCATGAGCACGATCTTGTGATAGCGCAGCTTCGCGATATCGAACTCGTCGTGGATGCCGGTGCCGAAGGCGGTGATCATCGACTGGATTTCGGTGTTCTTCAACGCGCGGTCAAGACGGGCCTTCTCGACGTTGAGGATCTTGCCGCGCAGCGGCAGAATTGCCTGGTACATCGAGTCGCGGCCGGACTTGGCCGAGCCACCTGCCGAGTCGCCCTCCACGATGTAGATCTCGGACTTCTCCGGATCGTTGGAGCGGCAGTCCGCAAGCTTGCCTGGCAGGCCACCGAGATCGGTAGCGCTCTTACGACGAACCAATTCGCGGGCCTTACGGGCAGCGATACGGGCCTGCGCCGACGAGACCGCCTTGTTCACGATGGTCTTGGCGTCAGCGGGATTGGCCTCTAGCCAGTGCTGAAGATGCTCGTTGCACGCCTTCTGCACAAAGGACTTGACCTCGGTGTTGCCGAGCTTGGTCTTGGTCTGGCCCTCGAACTGCGGCTCACCGACCTTGACCGACACGATGGCTGCGAGACCCTCACGGATGTCGTCACCGTTGAGGTTCTGCTCTTTTTCCTTGAGCAGCTTCTTGTCACGGGCGTACTTGTTGACGACCGTGGTGAGCGCCGCGCGGAAGCCCTCTTCGTGCGTTCCACCCTCATGCGTGTTGATGGTGTTGGCGAAGGTGTGCACGGACTCCGAGTAGCCGGAGTTCCACTGCATTGCTACCTCGAGCTCGTGGCCCGTGCCCTTGGCCGTGAATCCGACCACCGAGTTGTGGATGGGGCTCTTGGACTTGTTGATGTGACGGACGTAGTCCTCGAGTCCACCCGGGTAGTGGTAGACGCGGGTCTTGGCCTTGCGCGGAGCGGCAGCAGCCGCTTCCTGCGTCTCGGCTGCCGACTTGGGTGCCTCCGCGACGTCGATCGATTCCTCGTCGACATCGATGACCTCGGCGCGCTCGTCGGTGAGCGTGATCGTCAGACCTTTGTTGAGGAAAGCCATTTCCTGCAGGCGACGCGCAACGGTCTCGAAGTTGTATCGCGTGGTCTCGAAGATCTCGGGATCCGCCCAGAAGCTGACCGTGGTTCCGGTCTCCTTGGTGGCGGGACCTTGAATGAGCTCGCCGGGCTTGGAGTCCGTGTACGTCTGATGCCACTCGTAGCCGTCGACCTTGATGTCGACGTCGAGCCTGGTGGAGAGCGCGTTGACCACCGAGATGCCCACACCGTGCAGACCACCGGAGACTGCATAGGAATCGGAGTCGAACTTGCCACCGGCGTGCAGCTGAGTCAGCACGACCTCGACGGTGGGAACTCCGGACGCGTGCATTCCGACCGGGATGCCACGACCGTCGTCGACGACGCGAATTCCGCCGTCTTCGAGGAGGGTGACCTCGACCTTGGTGGCGTGTCCGGCCATCGCCTCGTCGACAGAGTTGTCGACGACCTCCCAAATCAGGTGGTGCAGGCCGCGCTCACCGGTGGAACCGATGTACATGCCTGGGCGCTTACGTACCGCTTCCAGTCCTTCGAGGACTGTGATGGACGACGCGTTGTAGTCCTTGCTGGAAGTGCTTGTATCTGACTTCTGGGCAGCCACGGGTTGGTAGCTCTCCTTCTCCGTCAATACTCGAGCGCAGCCGTCAGCAAGCCCTTGCGGGTGTCGTCGGAGCGGGTTCGAGAATGTTGCCGCTAGTTACCGGAGACCATCTTACTGGTAAGCACCGACAGGAACCGCCCAATGACACCCCTGGCTGCGCCACAGGCGAATTATTTTGGTCCTGGGAGGGTGAATCGCTAGGACGTTTGCTTCTCCTGGCGACGCTCTCTCAGGCTCGCAATAAAGGCCTGCGCATGTTCGGCAACCTCGCCGGCGTGTGAAATCGGCGACCAGTGACCGGCCGCAATTTCGGTTCGCCGCAGGTCGGAGACCCATTTTTCCGTATCTTCGAAGCCCACCGGGCGAACTGCCTTGTCGTACTTGTTCAGGATCAACTGAACGGGCACGTCCGTGTACCGTTCACGCGGTTTGCCCAGAGCAGGCCGAATATTTGCTCGGTACAACTTGAGACCGTTAACCATGTCGTCGGCAATTGTCGGCGCGGTCACCACCGATTTCGGGTCGAGACCGTCGAAAAATCCCAGAAACGCCGGCCAGTGCTTGGAAAACCACAGCCGCAACGGCACCGTGCACAGACCTGGAATCTGAAACAGCACCGTGTACGCCGACGCCACAGCTTGCGCGGCCGGCCCGCGGAACCGCCGCTTGGACGCACTGGAACGGATCCATTTACCGAGATGGTCGAGATTCGGTCCCGATATGGAACTGAAGGATGCGATCTTTTCCTCGGCGCCCGGCTCGCAGACGGCCTCCCAGGTTTCGACGGATCCCCAGTCATGAGCAACGACGTGAACCGGCTCGTTCGGACTGACGGCGTCGATCACGGCAAACAGATCACCGGCCATCGCACTGAGTTGGTAGTCCTGGACTCGCGACGGGATCGTGCTCTCGCCGGCCCCACGGCTGTCGTAGGTGACAACACGGAAATTGTCGGCCAGCAGCGCCGCGACGCGGTTCCACAATTCGTGAGTGTCCGGCCACCCGTGAACGAGGACGATCGTCTCACCGTCCACCGGGCCCTGCTCGAATACGGCAAGGCTGACGGCACCGTCGATGACGCTGCGTGCAGTTACGGCATGGAGAGGCGCGTGCTTGGTCATCTGCAGACCCTTCGTAGGTGAGTAGAACTAGAGATCGAGTACCAGTCGTCCGCCGTCGGAACGCGACACACAAATCAGCATCTCGTTTTCGCGTTCGGCATCGGTCAGTCGGTTTTCGCGGTGATCCGGAGTGCCGGCGAGGACCTTCACCCGGCAGGTCCCGCAGAAGCCTTGCTGGCACGAGTAGCCGACACCGGGCAGGGTTTTCCGGACAACGTCGAGTGCCGACTGGTCGGCATTCACGGTCAACACTTCACCGGAGCTGACCAATTGAACTTCAAACGGGACCCCGCCAACTACCGGCGGAGCTCCAAATCTTTCGAAATGCAAAGCCGTGGAGGAGGTTTCACGAAAACTCGTGCGCACTGCGTCGAGCATGAGTGTCGGGCCACAGCAATACACGGCTCCACCTTCCGGAGCCTTCTCCAGAAGATCTGTGGCAGTGGGTAATCCGAATTCATCGTCAGGCCGCACGAATACTCGTTCCGGTTCCCAGGTAGCGATCTCCTCGAGGAACGGCATGGACTCGCGGGAGCGGCCCGAGTACACGAAGTGCCAGTCCATTCCCAATTCCCTTGCAGCCCTGACCATTGCGATGATCGGTGTGATTCCGATACCACCGGCAATGAAGAGCGCACTACCTTCACCGACAAAGGGAAACCCGTTGCGCGGACCACGAACTGTCACGTGCTCGCCTGGTTGCAGTGCATGCATTTCGACCGAACCACCACCTCCATCGGGAATTCGGCGCACAGCGACGGTATATCCCCAGCGATCAGCGGGGTCACCGCAGAGCGAATACTGTCGACGCAAACCGGAAGGCAAATGAAAATCCAGATGAGAGCCGGGCTGCCACGGGGGAAGCGGCGAGCGGTCTGCAGACTCGAAGCGCAGGCGGACAACATTCTCGTCTGTCGCCACCACTTCACGGGTACTGACCACCATGTTCAGCGCGGTATCCGGGTTGTGACCGGCGATCTTCGGGTTGTAGTCATAGGCCGTCAGAACGCGAAGGTACTTGTCCGCCAACAACTCTGTGATCCGCATAGCCCGATCGGGGCGAGCGCGGCCCGCGAGATCTGGCGGCGCCGGATGCCGCGGAAGACCGTCGTGCCCGATCAGGACGTCCTTGATCCTGGCGATCGACGGAATCACCGTGCCGCCGCCTGCGCGGCCGGCGAGGATGCCAGGTACTTCACTGCCTGAGCCGTCGAACCTTCTTTGCCGGGGTGATACGACTTGGAGAAGTACGTCGACATCCGCTTGACCAGTTCGAAACTGGTGGGGACGGTGCCGCGCTTGCCGGCTGCCACAAAATCCGACAAGTGCGGGCGACGCCGACTCGGCGCCTGGTTGGCAAGTTCGGGATCGTTGCGCATCAGGAATCGGGTTCCGCGGATCCACAACCACACGATGACGGGCGTGACCATGATCTGAGTGCGGATACGGCGGGTTTCACGCTTGTCGAAGTAGCGCATCACGTCGTACGCGACGGAGCGGTGTTCGACTTCCTCGGCTCCGTGCCAACGAAGCAGGTCGAGCATCGTCGGGTGCATACCGGCCCGATCCAGACCGTCGGCGTTGAGAACCCAGTCACCGAGAAACGCTGTGATGTGTTCGATGGCTGCGATGATCGCAAGACGCTCGACCAGGTGATTCTCGGCTCGCAAGCCTGTCAGGGGACGGGGTCCGAGCAGTTTCGAGAAAGCCCATTCCATCTGCTGCGTGTACGGCGTCGGATCAAGTCCGTTTTCTTTCAGATGGACCAGCACACCGGTGTGAGCACCGGCGTGCATGGCTTCCTGGCCGATGAAGCCGACAACGTCGTCACGAAGTTTCTCGTCCTCGATGAGAGGGAGTGCTTCCTTGAACGTTTCGACAAACCACTCTTCACCGGCCGGGAGCAGCAGATGCAGCACGTTGAGTACGTGAGTACTGAACGGGTCACCCGGAATCCAGTGCATCGGCAGGTCGGACCAGTCGAATTCGACATTGCGTGCCTGCAACAAGATGTGATCAGGCTCGGCATGTACCTTGCTCGGCATCTGACTACCCCTTCATGCTCTGTGACACAGTTCACCCAGTAACGGGAGTAACTGTAACATGAAGTAATAGGTACAACCAGGCCCTACTCAGCCATACGTATCGCGAGGTCCGCGGCCTTTGACGTGCCTTTCGCCTTTACGCCAACTGGGTGCGCTCGGTCCTGTAATTCGTAGTGTCTTCACGACGCCGTCACCCACAGCAACTGCGATTTTCGCCAGAATCTGGGACTGCATCATCCGCAACTGAGTCGCCCAGGCCGTCGACTCCGCCGAGATGCTCAGAACCCCTTCACGAAGGGAAATGGGCTCGGCGTGCGCCGAGATGTCTTCACCGACAACCTGCGGCCACCGGCCGAGAACCGTCCCTTCGGACACTCTCGGGGACCAGCCGCGGGATTTGGATACCGCGCTGGTCAATGCACCGAACGGTTGTGGATCGCGGGCATCGGGGCCCGGGCCGGACCAACCTCCACGTCGACGCGGCCTACCGCTACCGAACTTGGGCGACGACCGGCCCTGGCCGACAGCTTTGCCGTTGGCCTTAGCCGCAGCGCGGGCCTCCTCGAGGGCTCGGCGCGCCAAATCGATACCCCGAAGTTCGGGCTCTTTTTCGTCAGTCACGATTCTCGACCCCTTCGGACAAGTCCGTCGTCGCAGACCAGTCTTTCGAGACTATCCGTGAAATACGACCTTCGGGTGTTTCCGATGCTTCGACGCCGAACTTGGCTGCCTCGAGTTCGTCCGGAACGTCCTCCGGAACTGCGGCGGTGACAATGACCTGTTCAGCGGTGGCGGCGACCGCAGCCAACGCACGGCGACGGCGCCGATCCAATTCCGCAAAAACGTCGTCGAGCAGCAATACGGGGTCACTGCCTTCTGTTCGCAGCAACGCAAACCCCGCGAGCCGCAGCGACAACGCAAACGACCACGATTCCCCATGACTGGCAAAACCCTTTGCGGGGCTGTCCCCGAGAATCAACTCGAGGTCGTCACGGTGCGGACCGACCAGACATACACCCCGATCAATTTCCTTGGTTCGCATCACCGACAGTTCGTGATGGAAACGCTCCTCGAGGTACGCGACGTCGTCGATTCCGGGAATCCTTGTGGGATCGGTGAATTCAGGATCCAAGGACGTTCCGAGGCTGCTGCGGTATCGCATCGACGCGGGCCTCGATTCCGGCGCTATCGAGCGATACGACTCGGCAAGGTGCGGAGCGAGATCGTGAACCAACTCGAGGCGTCCGGCCAATAATTGTGCGCCGTGCGCCGCCAAATGCCCGTCCCACACCTCGAGGGTGGAGAGAACATTCTCGCCGCTACCGGAACCGCGTCGTAGTGCCCCGCCCGCCGTTTTCAGCAGCGCTGAGCGTTGACGTAACACCTTGTCGTAATCCGCACGTACAGCGGCCATTCGAGGGATGCGGAACGTCAACAGTTCGTCGAGATATCGCCGGCGGTCACCAGGATCACCGCGAACCAACGACAGATCCTCCGGCGCAAACATCACGGACTGAAGGATGCCGAGTACTTCGCGGGGACGCCGCGCCGGCGACTGATTTATCCTGGCGCGGTTGGACTTTCCCTCGATCAGCTCGACGTCGATGGTGAGTTCACGACCGGAATTGACCACCGTTGCACCGGCAAAAGCGCTAGCGGAACCGTTGCGAATCATCGGGGCATCAGAAGAAACCCGATGAGAGGACAGCGTCGACAAGTAGCCGAGCGACTCGAGGATGTTGGTTTTACCGTGCCCGTTGGAACCGAGGAACACAGTGGTTCCCGGTACCAGATCGAGTGTCAGGGAATCCCACGAACGGAAGTCCCGCAACGAGAATCTACGAACGAACACTCATGCCGCCCAACAGCGATTATCAGCCTGGAAGTCGAACCGGCATCAGCAGGTAGGTGTATTCGCTCGAGGGCGCAGCGAAGTTACCCGACTCGTCCGGTGTCGGATCTTCGTCGGTAGCCGGACGCAGAACTGCGGGACGGCTGGGCGTCGTGAAGCCGAACAGGACGTTCTCGCTGTGCAGCGAGTTCAGTCCATCCGTGAGGTATCCGGGGTTGAACGCAATGGTCAACGGCTCACCCTGGAACGTTGCGTTGAGAGTTTCCTCAGCGCGGCCGGCGTCGTCGCCACCAGCGGAGAGCAGCAGTCCCTCGGAAGAGAACTGCAAACGCACCTGAGCGCCACGCTCTGCCACGAGAGCTACACGCTTGATGGCTTCGATCAGCGGAACAACCTCGACGGTTGCCATGGCGGTGTGCTGCGCCGGCAGAAGCTGGCGGAACTTCGGGAATTCGGCATCGAGGAGGCGAGTCGTTGTGCGACGACCGTCGTTGACGATACCGAGGAGGCCGTCGTTGCCGATGCTCGAGCCTGAACCGAGAGCCAGCTCGACCGGTGAACTTGCGTTTCCGGCAAGCGTTTTCGCGGATTCGGACAGGGTCTTTGCCGGGATGAGAACCGCAGCCTCGACATCGGGGTTTGCCGGCATCCATTCGAGCTCACGGACAGCAAGACGGAAACGGTCGGTCGCAGCCAGAACAATGGAATTCTGGGCGATCTCGACGCGAATACCGGTCAACATCGGCAGGGTGTCATCTTTACCGGCTGCGATGGCAACCTGACTGATCGCTTCGGAGAACAGATCTACCGGGATGGAACCCGATTGCTGCGGAAGCGTCGGAAGCTGCGGGTAGTCCTCGACCGGCATCGTCGGCAGGGAGAACTTTGCACTTCCGCACGAGATCAGAACGCGAGTGCCCTCGAGGGTGACATCGACAGGCTTGTTGGGCAAGGACTTGGTGATGTCGGCAAGGAGGCGACCGGAAACCAGGACCTGACCGACAGTGGTGACATCTGCGGAAACGCGAACCTGAGCGGATACCTCGTAGTCGAAGCCGGAGACCGTGAGTCCCTGTTCGGTTGCATCGAGAAGAACGCCACCGAGAACGGGAACCGGCGGCCTCGAGGGGAGGCTACGGGCAACCCATGCAACTGAATCTGCGAACTCTTCCCGGGATACGCGAAACTTCAGGCTTCCAAGCTCCATCGCCGGGTAATTCCTCTCGGTAGGCATGTTCTGGTGACAGCAAGTCTGGCACAGACGTCAGATGACAAGTTTGGCACAACGGGGTGCGACGCCAACCGTATGCCCTCGAGGGGCGATCAGGAAAGCCGAGACGGGGACGAGCGAGGCCCGTTCCGAGGTTCCTCACAGGAGTTGTCCACAAATCTACTTTTAAAGAGCTTTTCCTAGAAATTTCTCAGTAGTAGTAATAAGTCCTGTGCAATCTGTGGAGTAACGGTTGTCGATGCAGGTCTGCCCCCTCGAGGGCTTGTGGACTTCTCGAGGACAGACTCGAGGAGCGATCAGGCCCCTCTGTGCACAGACAAGAAGTTTTCGGATTACTCCTCGAGATCTCCACAGACTTTCGAAGTTATCCACACAGTTATCCCCAGATGTGAATACTTTCCAGAAGAAACGAAAGGTTTAACTAAATCGGCGTGTCGAACCCCGGCGTGTCGTGGGTTTGGAGGAATGACACGCCCTCGAGGGACGCAGTCGACACAGCGGTGCCCCCTCGAGGGAAGGACTTTCCCCCTCGAGGGGGCACCGGTAAAAAATGCAGGTCAGCGCTTGGAACGCTGCTTGATCCGAGCCGTCAGCTCTTGTACCTGGTCGTACACCTTGCGACGTTCGGTCATTTCCTTACGGATCTTCTTGTCCGCGTACATGACCGTGGTGTGGTCACGCCCGAACGTCTGACCGATCTTCGGCAATGACAAATCCGTCAGCTCACGGCACAGATACATAGAGATCTGGCGTGCCTGAGCGAGCGGACGGGCCTTACCCGGCCCGCAGAGGTCGTCGATCGACATATTGAAGTATTCGGCCGTCACGGCCATGATCGTCGCCGCATTGATCTCGAGGCTCGACGAATCAGGCATCAGGTCCCGAAGGACAACTTCCGCCAACGTGAGATCCAACGGCTGCCGATTGAGCGAGGCAAACGCGGTGACACGAATCAACGCGCCCTCGAGCTCGCGGATGTTGCGCTCGATCCGGCTGGCGATCAGCTCGAGGACGTCGTGCGGCACCTCGAGGCGATCCATCCGCGCCTTCTTGCTCAAGATCGCGATACGCGTCTCGAGTTCCGGCGGCTGAACGTCGGTGATCAGGCCCCATTCGAATCGCGTTCGCAGACGCTCCTCGAGGGTTGCCAACTGCTTGGGCGGCCGGTCGGAGGAGACGACGATCTGTTTGTTCGCGTTGTGCAAGGTGTTGAAGGTGTGGAAGAACTCTTCCTGGATACCTTCCTTGCCTTCGATGAACTGGATGTCGTCGACGAGGAGGACGTCCGTCTCGCGGTAGCGGCGCTTGAATGCCACCTTGCGGTCGTCGCGAAGACTGTTGATGAAGTCGTTCGTGAATTCTTCCGTGGAGACGTACTTCACGCGCATACCGGGAAAGAGCCGTTGCGCATAGTGGCCGGCCGCGTGCAGCAGATGCGTCTTGCCGAGCCCGGACGCGCCCCAGATGAAGAGAGGGTTGTAGGCCCGGGCGGGCGCCTCCGCGATCGCGACCGCGGCAGCGTGAGCAAATCGGTTGGACGAACCGATGACAAACGTGTCGAACGTGTACTTCGCGTTGAGGCTATTTGCACCGGAATTCGACGAGGACGGCGTCGACGGCGGTTTCGTGAAGTACGACGGCCACGATTCGTGAACGCTCGCCAATGCTTCCCGGTCGTCGTCGACCTCTTCGCTCTCGGCGGTCTCGGAGTCGGACGGTTCCCCGTCGCCTTCGGTGAATCGGCGTCGACGGTAGGCGCCGGAACTGCTGACCGATTCGAACTGCCGGCTTCCTGTGCGCTCTTCCGGTTCTGCCGAATCTTCGTCGGGAGGAGCGATACGGACGCCGAGGCCTTCGACCTGTCCACCGAGATGTCGTCCGAGTGCTTGCAGAATCGGTTCGCGCAGATCGCGCTCGATGGTCTCCTGAGCGAAGGACGACGGAACCGAGAGGAGTGCAAATCCTTGCGCGAGTGTGAGTGGTCTCACCAGGCGGACGAATGCCTTCTGCTTACTACTCAGTATCGGAAGATCGTTCCCGGGGTCATCACTCGTGAGTTCTGCAACCACGTCGACCCAGGCACGTTCGAGCGCGTTGGGATCGTCGTTCACGTGGTTCCTTCCGTGTTTCACCGACAGCGAGTGCGCTGGCGCTACCGAGCACGTTGCTGCGGCATGGATGTTCGGTGGTGGGGATGTGCGCTGGTGTGACACTTTTGTTATGTCTGTTGGTGTGTCTGCCACCTGAGGTGAGAAACCTCGTAACAGCCTACGAATATGCCACCTGAACTGTGTTTCCACACAATTATCCACAGATGTGGACAAACGTGCACCGAGTCGGTTTATTTGTGGGATTTTTCCTGAGAATCCAACCCGAAGTCGATCTACCTGGCCTTTTGATGTAACTCGAGGCGTTGGACACTCGGCGGTAGCGGTGCGTTGATACTCACAGCCCTGTGGATGAATGCCAAAACTTGGGTTTCCGCGTCGCAACCTGACCCCCGGACCGAACGTGCAGATGAGGCCTTGTCGAGTGCTCTTCCGCCGGAATTGCGTACACCGGGTTTTGTATGCTCTGAGCACCGTTGCGAAAATGTTGCCAAGGTCACACTCGGTGCCTCGCTCGAGGTCAACGACCTATGCACATCCGGGTTCGAAAATCGGGGATTCGAGGACATTCGGCGTGTCGCTTCTGCTTCGGAGGAGTGGCCGCCGAATGCGCTGGTTTGACCTTGGCAACGGTGGTAAGTAACCTCGAACAGTCACCCGCTGGTGGTGATCGTTTCGTGCTGACTACATATGTCGGGTCGGAAGGATTATCCAAGCCGCTTGCCGGGTGGAGAAGACCGTTAGATCCAAGGCGCTCAGGTGGCGCCGATCAATTAGAGGGCGCCGGGAGGCGCCAATGAACTTCGAGGAGTGTTGACCGTGGCCAAGGGCAAGCGGACGTTCCAGCCGAATAATCGCCGCCGCGCGCGTGTTCACGGCTTCCGTCTTCGTATGCGTACCCGTGCGGGTCGTGCAATCGTTTCGGCGCGTCGCCGTAAGGGCCGCGATTCCCTGACAGCCTGATCTGATTCTGAGATCAGGAGCTCGGGGTGTTGCCTGAGCCGTACCGGTTGCGCCGCCACTCGGATTTTTCCGTGGCGGTGCGACGTGGTCGTCGTATGGGAAGACGCGACCTTGTCGTGCACGCGTTCGATCGCGAGCAGGTAGAGGCGTTGGTAGTAACAAATCACGGTCCCCGATTCGGGCTGATCGTGAGCAAGGCTGTCGGGCCGGCGGTGATTCGACATCGAGTCGCGCGCCGGCTTCGTCATATATGTGCAGACCTCGCACAACAGGTTTCACCGGAAACAGACGTGGTTATTCGTGCACTTCCGGGTAGCGCGAGCGCCAGTTCCGATGAGTTGGCCAAGCAGTTGCGCGCAGGTCTGGGCAAAATGAATCTATTGGTGTCGGTAAGTGAAGAGCCATGAGTACTCCGCTCGATGAGCAGATCGAAACTCCCCAAGCCTCCCGTTTTCTGACGGTTTTGAAGGCTGTGCGTCGCGCTCCCGCCACTGTTCTCATCTTCTGTATCGAGTTGTACCGGACGTATGTGTCGCCCCTGCGGATGCCGACCTGCCGGTTCACCCCCACGTGTAGCGAGTATGCGGTGGATGCCCTCCGTACACACGGGGCGATCAAAGGCCTTTTCTTGACTGTGGTGCGGTTGGCGAAGTGTGCCCCCTGGCATTCTGGAGGGTGGGACCCCGTTCCGCCCCGTCGTGGCCGTGATGCGGGTTGCCGCCACCGCGGTCCTATGGACGAACAGAGGAGTACTTAGAGCCGTGCTCAATTTCATTTACTATCCGGTCTCCGCGATTCTGTGGGTCTGGCACAAGGTTTTCGGCTTTGTGTTCGGCGCAGACAGCGGTTTCGCCTGGGCACTCGCAGTGGTGTTCCTGGTGTTTACGCTGCGTGCGGTTCTGTACAAGCCGTTCGTGAAGCAGGTCCGCACCACCAGACAGATGCAGGAACTGCAGCCGCAGATCAAGGCTCTGCAGAAGAAGTACTCAGGTGACCGTCAGCGTCAAGCTGTCGAGATGCAGAAGCTCCAGAAAGAGCACGGATTCAACCCGATCATGGGTTGCCTCCCGGTCTTGGCTCAGGCACCCGTCTTCATCGGTCTGTTCCACGTTCTACGTTCGTTCAACCGAACCGGAACCGGTATGGGTCAGCTGGGTATGGATCCCGCTACGAACGCCAGCACGCCTAACTACGTGTTCAGCGCTGCGGATGTGCAATCCTTCCTGGACGCACGTCTGTTCGGTGCACCGATCTCGGCTGCTATCACAACCCCCGTCGCACAGCTTCAGGCTTACGTCACCGAGAACGTTCCCGAGTTGCCGTCACGACTGAACATCATCCTGGTTGCAGCTCCGCTGATGATCATCGCGAGCATTGCTACGCACTTCAACTCCCGCGCATCCGTCGCCCGCCAGTCCGAAGCTGCCGCAGCGAACCCACAGTCCGCGATCATGAACAAGCTCGCGCTCTACGTTTTCCCGCTCGGTGTTCTGGTCGGTGGACCGTTCCTGCCTATCGCAATTCTTCTGTACTGGGTTGCCAACAATATCTGGACCTACGGTCAGCAGCACCTCGTCTTCCGCAAGATCGACGCCGAAGAAGAAGAGAAGAAGCAGGAAGCGATCTCACGTCGAAACGACAATGCTCCCAAGCCCGGTGCTCGCCCGAATCCCGCCAAGAAAAAGGGATCTCCGGCCGCACTGAGTGCGACGGAATCATCAGACGAATCCGAGTTGCCCGAGGTATCTCTCAACAAGGCCGACAAGCCAGCGACCAAGCCCACCGGCTCGGGGGGTGGCGGCGCTTCGTCGAAACCGAAACAGAACCGGCCACAGAGCAATCGCGGTAACTCCCCCAAGCGCAATAAGCGGCGCTGATCGAGGAAAGAGAACGACCAATGTCCAGTGATGCTGACACCGCTTTGGATGGAGAAAACGCAGACGTGAGCACTGAAATCGCTGCGCCCGTTACCGACGTCGACGTCGAAGATTCAGACATCGACGATTCTGACGACGACCTGATCGAAGAAGGCGAAATCGCCGGCGATTACCTCGAGCAGTTGCTCGATGTACTCGACTTCGACGGTGATATCGACCTGGACGTCGAGGGCGATCGTGCGATCGTCAGCATCGACGGCGGGGACGATCTGACCAAGCTGGTTGGCCGTAAGGGCGAGGTTCTCGACGCTCTCCAGGAATTGACCCGCCTTGCCGTCCAGCAGTCCACAGGCGAACGTAGCCGCTTGATGCTCGATATCGCCGGGTGGCGCGCAGGCCGTCGTGAAGCACTCAGTGCCCTCGGTGCCGAGGCTGCTGCACGTGTTCTCGAAACCGGTGAGCGCGAAGAACTGGCGCCGATGACGCCGTTCGAACGCAAGATCGTGCACGACGCCGTCGCCAAGGTGAAGGGCGTATCGAGCGAAAGTGAAGGCGCTGAGCCGTCACGTCGAGTGGTTGTCCTGAAGGACTGACACTCCCCCAGCAGTACAAGAATGCGAGCCCCGGATTCGATCCGGGGTTCGCATTCTTTTTGCATTTTCCGGCAATCGGTTTCACGTGAAACGGTCGCGAAAACGGCACCCTCTTCTGGTATCTCGTGAACGATCACTTCGTTGCCGATACCCGTCACCACGGCAACGAAGGTTACAGTCCGTGTGTCGATCCCGACGAGCCAACTGACCGAGACACCTCGTTGGCGGGACACTTGGCGGTAGATCGCTGTACAACCGTCGATGATTGCTTTCGGATACGACGCCTAGGTGTACCCGGCCAGGACATTGGTAGCGGGCGTGTCGGCTTGATGTGAAGAGAACCTCCGGTTGGGGTGTGGCTTGTCGAAGGCCCACTTCCCACCGGAGGTTCTCGTGTCCCACGGTAATGCCCGCACCACGTATCTCGGGAGAATGCTCATCGTCGAACGCCACCGGGACGGCTGGCCCAAGGCCCATATCGCCAGCGCGATGGGGTTTCCCGTAAATGTGTGTCCACTTGGGTGGACCGCTTCGCGGCCGAGGGTGAGGCGGGATTGCACGATCGGTCCTCTCGTCCGCACATGATGCCGACCCGAACCGCGGCCACAGTCGAGACGCGGATCGTCGAAACTACGCATGCGTGAACGACGCGGACCGGACTGGCTCGCAGCGGAACTCGGGGTGCCGGCCCGCACCGTCTCCCGCGTCCTGCGACGACACCAGGTGCCGTATCTGGCCGACTGCGACCCGTTGACCGGAGAGGTGATCCGCTCGTCGAAGACCACCGCGGTGCGCTACGAACGTCAGCGCCCCGGCGAGCTGGGGCACATGGACGTCAAGAAGCTCGGCCGGATCCCCGACGGCGGCGGATGGTGTGCCCGCGGCCGCGAGCACCGGGAGCGGGACTACTCGACGAAGGTTGGATTCGACTACGTTCACTCGCTCGTCGACGACCATTCCAGGCTCGCCTACTCGGAGGTCCTGCCGGACGAGAAAGGCGCCACCTGTGCGGGTTTCCTGATCCGCGCGATTGACTACTTCGCCGGCAACGGGATCACCAGGATCGAACGGCTGATGACCGACAACGCCTGGGCCTACCGGTGGTCATTGCGTGCGGTCTGCGCCTAGCGCGGCATCCGTCAGAAGTTCATCAAACCGCACTGCCCATGGCAGAACGGCAAGGTCGAACGACTGAACCGCACCCTGCAGGCCGAGTGGGCCTACCGGCAGGTGTTCACCAGCAACGCCGAGCGCACCGCCGCGCTTGCGCCCTGGATCGAGTACTACAACACTCGACGACGTCACAGCGCACTCGGAGGCCTGCCGCCGATCAGCCGGCTGTCACCAACCTGATGGCCGGTACACCTAGGCCGTGTCGATGATTGTTTGCCTGACGACGTCGAGATCGATCAGGTCATCTTCGGGACCGATCTGTGACGGCAGAAAGCTCGTCAGGGCGAACGGTATTCGAATCACAGTCGGTTTCGGCGGAGGAACTGGCGGAGGGCTGTCGCTGTAGTCGACGTCCCATATGAGCGCGCCTTCCTCGAAGGTCGGAAGCAGGCCGGAATGTTCGGTGCCCGATTCGATACTGATCCGAACCGAATCGACATAATCCGTCAACGACGCCGATACAGGATCGCAGTCATCAGCGACCTCCCAGCCGAACTCGCGAACGAAACCTTGTTGCTGACCCCGCGGGTGTCGACGTATAACAGGTCGCCGGATCCGTTCTCTGCGAACGGAAGATAAGTATCGAGGAACATGTGCGCGACTTCCCCGGCTTGTTGTTGCCGAGCGACCTGAATCCAGTCGTCGCCGAGTCCTTCAGTGTCATGGAGTGTTTCCGGATCTCGGCAGTATTTATGGTTGGCGACTAATTCGTCGAGACGAGCAATCCGAAGTTCGGGAACAGGCTGCCGATTAAGTCCCCTCCCCCGGTCGGCTGTTCCTGGCCGTCATGAAGTGAGTAGAACCCGCACCCATGTACGTGAGCCACGAGTCGGTAAGTGTCATTTTTCAGAATGTCTGGGGCGGGATGAATGTGCCGGATGGTTTCACGTGAAACGCCTCACCTCAAGTTCAATGAATTAGACAGTTTTCGGGATGAATTTCCCCATATAGGAACACTGCTTAGTTTCGTCACTGTGATGATACTGCTCGAGGGGATCTCTCTTTGAATGAGTATGTTTCACGTGAAACCTGGCGCGACTGCGAATGAGTTGGCAGACTCACAGCGAGTCGACGCGTAGAAGTGAACACTTGTCGGCGATAACACGGATAATAACTTTGGTCTTGATTGTTGATTTCGCGGTATACGCGGGAGGATGTTTCACGTGGAACAAAATGGTGCGGCGTCGGTTGACTGGGATGAACAAGCGACTGCGCGCGCTGTGTTCGGCGATCGATACGACATTGCAGAACGCTACTACCAATCTCTGGCAACGGACGGCGTTGAGCGTGGTCTCATCGGACCTCGCGAGGTGCCGCGACTCTGGGAACGTCACTTGCTCAACTGCGCTGTTATTGGTGAGTTGATCGCCGAAGGTGAGTCTGTTGTCGACGTAGGAAGTGGAGCCGGGTTGCCGGGTATCCCTCTCGCAATCGCGCGGCCGGACCTCAAAGTGACTCTGGTCGAACCGCTTCTACGACGGTCTGTGTACCTCGCCGAGTTCATCGAATCCAACGGATTGGATGTTCTGGTGGTCCGGGGGCGCGCCGAAGAATCTGGCGTAGTGAAGGAAGCGGGCGGTGCCGACGTAGTGACGTCGCGTGCTGTTGCGCCGTTGGAAAAGCTGGCCCGTTGGTCACTCCCCCTCATTCACGAGCACGGTCGGATGCTTGCGCTGAAGGGTTCGAGCGCTGCGGAAGAGATCGAGCGTGACCGAACCGCGTTGACCAAACTCGGCGCGGGCAAGTTCGAAATACTCGAGTGTGGATCCAAATTTCTCCGGACGCCCACCGTCGTGGTCAAGGCCGAGCGTCTCCCCAAACGGCGTCAGCGATGACGAAGGAAGTACACATGATGAGAGCACGCAGTGGTCGATTCGCAATCGAAGGAGCAGTCAATGTCGGGTCGATCTGAAGCCGTGGTTTCACCGGAAATTGTTACTACGTCCGAAACCGCTCCGTCGCCGGAGACCGCTGTTTCACGTGAAACAGCAACACCGCAGCCGAGCGTGAACGCGGATCCGGTGATCAATGACGACGAGAATTTCACGGCTCCCTATTCCGAGATCTCCTCGGAAGAGACTCCGATCGGCGCCGCCGCGCATCGCGCAAGCCAGGTGCTGCACCCACACTCGGTGACCCTGCCCAAGCCCGCTTTCCGTCGGGTCATCACGATCGCCAACCAGAAGGGTGGCGTCGGCAAGACAACAACAACCGTCAACCTCGCTTCTGCGCTCGCCCTTCAAGGGCTTACCGTCCTCGTGGTCGATTTGGACCCTCAGGGCAACGCCAGCACCGCTCTGGGCGTCGTTCACACCTCGGGTACCCCTTCGAGCTATGAGCTCCTCATCGGCGAAGTGAAGGCCGTTGACGCGGTTCAGACAAGCCCGCACAGTGAACGGCTTCTCTGCATCCCCGCGACAATCGACTTGGCCGGCGCCGAGATCGAACTGGTGTCGATGGTGGCTCGCGAGAATCGTCTCAAGGGCGCGCTCAACGACAAGGTGCTCGCGGAGCTGGACGTGGACTTCGTCCTCATCGACTGCCCGCCGTCTCTCGGCCTTCTGACCGTCAACGCGATGGTCGCGGCCAAGGAAGTTCTGATCCCGATTCAGTGCGAGTACTACGCCCTCGAGGGGGTCGGCCAGTTGCTGCGAAACATCGAATTGGTGCAGGCACACCTGAATCCCGATCTGCATGTCTCGACCGTTCTCCTGACGATGTACGACGGCCGCACCAAGCTCGCCGACCAGGTGGCAGAAGAGGTGCGTAAGCACTTCGGCGACACCGTTCTCCGGGCTGTGATTCCCCGAAGCGTCAAGGTTTCCGAAGCTCCGGGCTACGGCATGACCGTTCTCGATTACGACCCGGGTTCACGCGGGGCGATGAGTTACCTCGATGCCGGCCGCGAATTGGCCGGACGCTCTGTCACCACTACGACGCAGGAGCAGTGAGATGAGCCAGGCACGTAAAGGCGGATTGGGCCGCGGCCTTGCCGCACTGATTCCTACCGGTCCGGCCACTGCACCCGGACTGGGGGCGGCAGCAGCGGATCTCATCATCGGCGGTGAGGTGGGAAGCGGTGACATCGGAAGCCGTGAAAACGGCGGCGAGAAGGCCAACCCCTCCCCTCCCCCACCGAAGACAGCGGCCCCCAAAACGGCAAAATCGAAAGCTGGCGCCGCAAAGACTGCAGTGCCGACCGCGGATGAACTCGAGTCTGAACTGACATCCGCTGGCGCTGTCTACCTCGAGATCGAACCGAGTCTGATCGAGACCAACCCGAAGCAGCCGCGTCACGTTTTCGACGAAGAAGCACTTGCGGAGTTGGTGCATTCCATCCGTGAGTTCGGTTTGATGCAGCCGATCGTGGTTCGCCGCAACGGCGACAAGTACCAACTTGTCATGGGTGAGCGCCGCTGGCGGGCGAGCCAGGAAGCCGGCCTCGAGAAGATTCCGGCGATCATTCGTGAGACCGACGACAACTCGATGTTGCGTGATGCGCTCCTCGAGAACATTCATCGTGTTCAGTTGAATCCCCTCGAGGAGGCTGCCGCGTATCAGCAGTTGCTCGAAGAATTCGAGGTGACGCACGAGGAATTGGCGAACCGTATCGGTCGCTCGCGCCCCGTCGTGACCAACATGATCCGTCTGCTGAAGCTGCCGGTGGCTGTCCAACGACGCGTCGCTGCTGGCGTCCTGTCGGCCGGGCATGCTCGTGCATTGCTCTCCCTCGAGGCGGGTGCCGACGCTCAGGAAGTGATGGCGGCGCGCATCGTGGCGGAAGGAATGTCGGTCCGAGCGACAGAAGAAGCTGTCACTTTGGCCAACCGCGCGGACAGTGAGATCGCTCCCCCACAGAAGCGGAAGCCGATCGTGATGCCGGGTCTGCAGGATGTGGCGGAGCGGTTGTCCGACTCGTTCGACACCCGCGTGACGGTGAGTTTGGGTAAGCGGAAGGGCAAAATTGTGGTCGAGTTCGGCTCGGTGGATGACCTTCAGCGCATCGTGGGCATGATGGAAGCGCAGAAATCGAACAAGTGACGAAACATCGACATCCATCCATACCAGCTAGTTTTGTCACTGTGACAAAATGTTGAGGCTGAGCGGTTCCTGGAAGTGAAATACTTTGAACCGCAACAGTTTTGATGTGGCGGGTGCAGCGGCAGCGCAGACGGAGTTGTGGTGGCTTATTCTGGAGAAGGAAAACGCGTCGGGTAGGGCAAAAATGTGCGGCGGAGACCTAAATGTTCGGCAGATACCAAAATTGAGATCGCGACCTACGGAAGTGAGTTAGCCAGTGTCGACTCACGTCATCACATCGCTGCGGCTTGACGGTCTCGATCAACTTTCGGCACACGCTCGCCGCTGTGTGTTCTGGGAGATGGATCCGGCGGCCCTTCACGATGCGCGGGGATTCTGCGATCAGGAATTCGAAAAAGAAGCGTGGCTGTCGATGGTTATGCTCGAGTGGGGATCCTGCGGCCAGGTCGCGGTCAAGGACGGCAAACCACTCGGCAGCGCTCTCTACGCCCCTCCCCGCACCATTCCGCGCGCCCAGATGTTCCCCACCAGTCCCGTCAGCTCTGACGCCGTTCTGCTGACCAGTCTTCGGCTGGAGCCGTCGGGCGTCGAGGAAAGCCTCGGGCCGGCCCTCATTTCCGCTGTCGTGACCGATCTCGTTCGACGCGGTGTCCGTGCCCTCGAGGCTTTTGGTATCCGCGCACATGAGCAGGAGTCGGCGTCGGATATCGCGTCGGCAACTGCAGCATTGGAATGTTCACCGGAGGAATGCATGATCAGCGCAGATTTCCTCGAGGATTACGGCTTCGAGGTTGTTGCGCCCCATCATCGGTACCCACGCTTGCGGCTCGAACTCGATCGGGACCACGAGTGGAAAGTCGACGTCGAGGAAGCCCTCGATCGACTCCTGCAGGCCGCGGCCCTCGAGATGATTCAGGTCGGTGAACTGACACGCGTGTGAGTAACGCGCGTGTCAGTTGCGGTCGGATACCGAAAGTTCTTCTGCGAGAAGCTCGGCAAACGTGAACGTGCCGGTGGGCTGATCGTCCTGCCCAAGCAGGTACAGGCGTTTGACCGAAATCAGGATGGCCTCGGCGATGGTGTCACGCATACGCGGATTGGTAAGCACCGCAGCATCATTCGCGTTCGAGAGGTATCCGAGATCGATCTGTACCGTCGGCATGTTGGTCAGTCGCAGCAATTCCCACGTGCGACCATGAGTCCTGTTGTCCTGCAACGGAGTTCGGGCAACGATCTCGCGCTGGACGAACCCCGTGAGAATCTGACCGATCTTCGAGACCGAACCGTGTGAATTTCCGAAATGGAAACTCGCCACACCGTTTGCGGACGGGCTGGGATTGCTGTCGCACCGCAGCGAGATCATCAGGTCTGCGTCGAACGCGTTGGAAGTTGATGCCCGATCAGCCTCTGACGGATCGACATTGTGCGGCCGCGAGAGGAACGTCTCCATTCCGGTTGCAGCCATACGCCCCTCGAGGCGCATCGCAAGATCCCACAGCACATCGGACTCGGAGATACCGTTCACAATCGCTCCGGTGGACGGGCCGCCCAGACCGGGATCGATGACGATCCGCTTTCCGCCCAGCTGCGGGCCCTTGCGCCGCACCAGTTCTTCCTCGCTGATCGCGTGGGGTGAACCGCCAGTGACACGAGTTCCGAGAAGGTCGAGCGAGCGCAGAGTCTGGGGGCCGCAGATGCCGTCGGCGGCGATGCCGATCTCACGCTGGAAGGACGACAACGACTCGTGCGTCATCGGCCCGAAGAAGCCGTCGACGCGCCCCGAGTAGAAGCCGAGATCCTGGAGTTTGGTCTGCAGTGCTGCCACGTCGTCGCCGTACAGCGGAGCGGACAGCTGGTAGATCAGAGTGCGGGCGCCTAGGCGGTACGACGCCTCACGAATGGACCGATACGTTGCCGGGCCCACGATGCCGTCGACAAGTAGCCCACGTTGCTGCTGGAAGGCACGAACGGCGCTGTCGAGGTGATGATCGAAGATGACGTCCGGCGCAACCCAATGGGCACCGTCGCCGCTTTCACGTCGAATGCTGGACGGGATGTGGTGCAGATATCCCAGCTTCGTCAATGTGCCCCGAATCTCGGCGACGGCCGGGCCGTGATCACCGTGTCGGAGTCGATGCATGCGTGAAAACCTCTCGGATCGGCAAAAGAATTCGATCGATGTGCCTGGAAGTGGATCTGATCAGGCACATCGATCGATTATCTCAGAAAACCTGGGGATTGCGAGAATCCCCTACGTTCACAGGGTACTCAGAGTACGTCCGAGAGTTCCTTGAGCAGCGCTGCCTTGCCCTTTGCACCGACGATGGTCTTGATGGGCTGTCCGTCCTTGAACAGGATCAGCGTCGGGATCGACATGACCTGGAAGTCGCGGGCTGCGGCCGGGTTGGCGTCGATGTCGAGCTTGGCGATGGTCAGCTTGTCGCTGTTCTCACCGGCGATTTCCTCGAGAACGGGGGCGACCATCTTGCACGGGCCGCACCAGGTTGCCCAGAAGTCGACGAGAACGGGCTTGTCGCTGCCCAGGACGTCCTGCTTGAAGGAATCGTCGGTGATGGTGACGGTATTCGACACTGTTACTCCTCGAGGGTTGGGTACGACAGCTGGGTGAATCAGGGGGCGCCGACGACGTCGACCGTGTGACCGGCGGCGTCGAGGGTGTTTGCGGTGATGTCGCCGCGGTCGGCGAGCCAGCGTTCGGCGTCGATCGCAGCGGAGCATCCGGTGCCGGCAGCGGTGATGGCCTGACGGTACGTGTGATCGACCAGGTCGCCGGCCGCGAAGACGCCGTCGACCGAGGTTGCGGTGGAACCGGGTGCAACGCGGACGTAGCCGGCGTCGTCGAGGTCTACCTGGCCCTTGACGAGTTCACTGCGGGGATCGTGGCCGATGGCGACGAACATGCCGGTGATCTCGAGGGTGGAGGTCTCGCCGGTCACGGTGTCGCGGACCACGAGGCCGGTGACACTGTTCTCGCCAAGGACCTCGAGGGGTTCGGCGTTGGTGAGGAAGCGGATCTTCTCGTTGGCCTTGGCGCGCTCGAGCATGATGCGTGAGGCGCGGAACTCCTCGCGGCGGTGCACCAGGGTGACCGAGCGGGCGAAGCGGGTGAGGAAGGTTGCTTCTTCCATGGCGGAGTCGCCGCCGCCGACCACGACGATGTCCTGGTCGCGGAAGAAGAAGCCGTCGCAGGTGGCGCAGGCGCTGACGCCGCGGCCGAGGAGACGCTCTTCACCGGGAATCCCCAGGTAACGCGCTGCGGCGCCCATCGCGAGGATGATTGCGTGCGCGGCGTAGGTTTCGCCGTTCGCGACGACGGTTTTGATCGGGCCGCTCAGGTCGATCTCGTCGACGTCCTCGGTGCGGATGTCGGTGTCGAAGCGCAGAGCCTGCTCACGCATCTGTTCCATCAGGTCCGGTCCCATGATTCCCTCGCGGAATCCGGGGAAGTTCTCGACCTCGGTGGTGGTCATGAGGGCGCCACCGAACTGCGTTCCCTCGAACAGCAGGGGCTGGAGCTCAGCGCGCGCGGTGTAGACACCAGCGGTGTAGCCGGCCGGTCCGGAACCGACAATGATGACGTCATGGACCGCGGGCGTGGTTTCCAGCTGGGTGGTCATGCGAGCCTTCCAATAGTGAGTGCAGACCCTCCGCTTCTTGGAGAGCCGTACCGATCAACACCAGGATAAGGGGTGTTGTTCCCGGGCCCGGCGCAAAAGTGGTCAGGCGCTCAGCTGGGGTCGTGTGCATACGGTGCGACCAGGGCGCCAGCACTGCGGCGCACCTGATCCGGATCGGTGCCGCGTTCGATTTGCCGGACACCGGTGTGAACTATCGCGTTGATCAGTTCGGCAGTGACGGCGGGGTCGCGTGCGCCGAGTTCCTGCAGCGTGTGCAGCAGCGGAGTGACAAGATCGCCGTGCAGTGCCCGGCTCTTCTCATCGAACTTCGGGCCGGGTGCGATCTGGCTCAGTGACGCCGCGATCGCGTGTTCGCCGTCTGCGGCCAGGATCAGATTGGCGTCGACGTACGCGAGGATGCGACCGGCGGGGCCGTCGGCCTCCGCCATGGCCTCAGCCAACTTCTGCGACCACCGCGGGAATGAATCCTCGACCAGTGCGTCGAGTAGGTCCTGCCGGGAGTTGAAGTACTGATAGACGCTCGATCGGGCCAGTCCGGCGCGCCTGGCTATCTCACCGAACGACGGGATGTCCGCGGTTCCTTCGGCAAGAACCTCGCGGGCAGCGTTCAGGAGCGCACGACGCTGCGCTGCGCGATGCTCGCCGACGGTAGCGGCGTTGATGCGTGGCACGTGAACTCCTTTCGTACGCTGCTCGGTTGTCGAACAGCCTAGTGGGGAGTTGCGCGCTATGTGGTCGCTGGGCGCAGAGCCTCTCGGACGACGCAGCGCGTGCCGGTGTAGATGGTGGGCATGCACTTGTTGCAGTGGACGCACAGCCCTTCGGAAACCGATTCGGACTGAAACTTGTTGACCAACTGCGGATCTCGAAGCAGTGCCCGAGCCATGGCTACAAACTCGAAACCTTCACCGAGTGCTCCCTTGATGGTGTCGACGCGATTGATGCCGCCGAGCAGGATCAGCGGCAGACTCAGCGCCTCGCGGAACTGGCGGGCGAATGGAAGGAAGAACCCTTCCTCGAAGGGGTACTTGGGAAAGAGCGTCGGGCCGTACAACTTGAGGCCGTAACCCACGAGTTTGGGCTGGGACGCAACAAATTCCGCCATCGGAACGTCGCCGCGGAAGAAGTACATTCCGTTGAGAAGTGAACTGCCGCCGGTCAATTGCATGGCGTCGAGATGGCCGTCGGCCTCGAGGATCTTGGCGATGGGCAGGCTCTGATCGAGCCACAGTCCTTTGGGGACGCCGTCGGACATGTTGAACTTCGCCGTGACGGCAACCGACGGTCCGGCTGCCCTGCGGACTGCTTCGATCACCCGACGCGGATATTCGGCACGCCTGGCGACGGTTCCGCCGTATTGATCGTGGCGCTTGTTCAGATTGGGGCTCATGAACGAACTGAGCAGATAGTTGTGGCCGAGGTGCACCTCGATGGCGTCGAATCCGGCGTCGACGGCAATGCGCGCGGTGCGCTCGTAGTCGGCGACAACGCCGTCGAGTTCCGCGAGTGTCGCTCCCTTGACGAGACCCATCGCGGGCGGACTCAATCGCGTCGACGGGGCCAGGGTTTTCGTTTTGTTGGAGAGGGTGTTGGCCACTAGTCCGGCGTGGCCGATCTGTGCGGCGGCGAGTGCTCCTTCGGCGTGGACCGTCTCGGTCAGACGGCGCAGACCGGGCAGCGCCTGTTCGTTCATGACGAGGGTGTCGCGGTGGACGCGGCCACCGGGTGAGACGGCGCAGTACGCGACGGTGGTCATGGCGGCACCCCCGCGAGCGACCTCGGCGTGGAAGTTGATCAGGTCGTCGGAGATCGCTCCCCGCGGCATCACGCCTTCGAAGGTGGCAGCTTTGATGATGCGGTTCTTCAAGGTCAGCGGCCCGAGACGGGCCGGTTCGAAGATCGTGGGGGTCATGTTCTTCTTCCTGCTTCGGCGGATCCATTACGATGCCAGTGGACTCGTATCTACGACGATATAGCGCCGACGCCAAATCTGTTCGACAATTCGAGACGATGAACACCACAGGATCTGGTCGCCCCCGAGACCCACGCATCGACGACGCAGTCCTCGAAGTCACCCGCACCATGCTGCTCGAGGTCGGCTGGGAGCAATTGAGCGTGCGCGCCATCGCCGCCCGAGCCGGAGTCAGTAGGGCGTCGATGTCGCGTCGATGGTCGTCCAAAGCGCACTTGGTTCTCGGATCGATCCTCGGCGCCACCCCGGATCTGACGCCCTTCGAGGGAACGGATCGCGACGGGTGGATCCGCTGGGTGGTGGCCGGTAGCGCGCAGTTGTTCGCTCGCCCCGAGGTTCGTGCTGCGGCGCCCGGACTGTTGGCGGCATTGCGCGATCACGACGATCTACGCAACGAGCTGTGGCGCGGGTTCAGTGGGCCGAGTACTCAGTTGTTCCTGGAAGATTCGGAAGACCGCGACGCCGCGCTGTTGGACGCAAAAGCTGTGCTGGTGATGGCGGCCGGAGCTGCGATGTTCTCGAGTCTCATTGCGGTGGAGGATGATACGGAGGAACTCCGCGAGCGCATCCTGGCGCTGCTGTTGCCGGTCGCAGAAAAGTGAACTAGCCGATAGTGTTGACGGACAGCGTGTTCGGTTTGTCAGCGCTACATTCCGGGCCGACGGCAAGGATGGTGATCTGACGTGGCTGCGTGCCGCGCAGTAGGAGCACCACGGCTGGGTTGCCGTCGACGGTGACCTCGCCCGATCCGAGAAGTGGCTCATCTTGCGAGAATCCGTTTGCCTGCAGGCAACCTGCCAGTTTGAGTGAATCCTCGAGTGGACCAAGATCTTTGGATCCGATCAAGGTGAGGAATCTTTCGGGAGTCGGGTTTTCGCTTACGGTAGGAGTGGGTTGCGCAGTGATGACGGCGTTCGGTTCGGTGGGGCGTACCGCAATCAACACAGCCACAACCGCTACGGCTGCTGCGGCAGCGGCACCACCCATCAGTAGCCGGCGTCGCGAGCGGGCGATGGAGATTACATTCGAATCGGAATCATGTTGCGCCTGTTGCTGTTTCCACTCGCTGTCCAATGTGCTGTGGATGCGCGCTGCCAACTCGGGCGGCATGGGCTCGTGCGGGGCGATGCGCTCGTCCCACGTCCGCAGTGAATGACTGACGTTGTCGAGTTTGCTGACGAACGCCAGCGCGTCCGGATCGTCGTCGACGAGGACCCACAAGGTAGCACTGGTTTCGGGGTCGAGAACACCGCCGTGAAGATCGGCCAGCAAGTCTTCGGAGAAAGGTGGGGCAGGAACGTACGAATCGTTCACGAGCCTCCCCTTTCTGCGCGCGGCTACCTGTTCTGGTGCTCACAAAGATTAGACGCGTCGACATCACGATCGGTTCCCTCGGCCACCCAACTCGGCCAATTCGGCGGCTAGACGCTTGCGCGCGCGAGCGCAGCGACTCTTCACCGTTCCCACAGGGATGCCGAGCCGAATTGCGGCCTCGGCTACGGGATAACCCTCCATGTCCACCGCAACGACGGCAGCGCGCTGCTCAGGCGGCAGCAGGGCCAAGGCTTGATCGACGGTCATCCTCATGTCCACGGCTTCGACATGATCGTGAGAATCGCGAGGTTCCTCCACATTGTCGGCGGAGAGCGAAAAGGCTTGGCGTGACTTGTTTCGCCGAATTCGATCCAGGCACGCGTTGACAACTTGTGTGTTCTCGGGCGTTGGTGAGAATTGACTCGATACGGTAAATCCTCTGACCAGCAGATAAGTGCGTTTCTACCGTTGGCACGATCTGGGGTATTTCAGATCTACTGCGTACTCTCTGCGTACCGAAGTGAGCCCTACAGGGCGTAGCCAGCCGCTTCCAATGTCTTCTTGGCCGTCGAGATCCGCATCCACATGCGAAGCGGATCGGTTTTGGTGGGGTTGAACCCAAGCTCCTTGTACCGTTCCACGAGTTTCTCATTCTTGGCGTCCAGCACAGCCAGACGACTAGCGACATATTTCGTGCTTAGGCAAGTCGCATGCAACGCCTCGAGCATGAGAATCGCACCGATACCCTGGCCTCTGAGATCTCCATCTAGTGCCAGGCGCCCCAGGAGGGTGCTCGGCACGATGGTCATGCCGGAACTTGCCCCCTTGGATACGGAGTCGCCGCGGATCTCAATGCTGGTCAGAGTGAAAAACCCAACGACGCGCTCGTCCGCGTTCACGCAAACATGAACGGCACATCCGCCGGCGCTGTCTTGCTGCCTTGAAGAATTGATGAACCATTTGTCCATGTCTGGGTCTTCACAGCAAAACTCGTCAAGGGCGTGTTCGTCACTGAGACGTTCCACGCGCTCCCACGGAACGCTCACCCCAGATTTGCTCTCGCCCTGCGAACGGCGAGAAGTAGAGCTCCAGATGGTTCGTCATCTTCTGACGTCATCTCAGCGAGGTCATCGGGGCAAACATAGGTCACGCGTGCGTCGCTTAGGCGAGGTACGCGCTGATCATCATTGCGCTGGTCGGCCGGTATCGCACTCATATGCGCATAGAACTTCCGCATGGAGGCCTGATCGATGCGGGGATTCACAGAGGCCCGTGCCCACGCATTGATCCAAGGATCCTCACGGTGGGTCAATTCCACCAGCTCATCGGAGGTTAACGAGCCGTAGGCGTCGAGTACGGCGTCAATCAAGCCCTGTTCAGAGTCCGTCAAATTCTCTGTGGAGCCTTCGTTCAGATCATGTGGCGATAGCCGTCTGCGACCCTTGTGAGAGTAGAAGAGACGCCCGACAACTGGCCCGTTCTCGTACGCCTTGATCGAATCTGTAAAGAGAGGCTCGTCAGTTGCCACGAGGTTCCAGGCCTGGCAGTAGTAGACCAATTTCTGCAGCTTGAAGGCATCAACAGAGGAGTAGCGATTGAGAATCAGTGCTGCCACGTCATGAACATCTGCCATGTCGTGTCTCCTTTCTTTGACGACCTCAAATCCTGCTTCATGTTATCCACAGAAAGCAGGAAGTTATCCACAGTTTGTTCCACAGTTTCGTTTGACTGTACCTACAATCTATGGCATGTGTGGGAATGTTGGCTAATCTAGTTGCTGCGCTTCGAGCATTTCAAGCGCGTCGTTACCACATTGTGATGGCGAAATTGCGCCGTACGCCTGTTTATCCACAGGCTTCCTCCCCAAAATCTACAACCACCAGAAGGTTCCTAATCCCGAGCTTTCGAGCGTTGCTTCTGTGCCTGCTTGTACCGTTCAGGGTTGGTTTGCGGGGAGCATTCGAGGCCTTGCAAAAAAATCTTCCTGACTACCTGAGGCCAGTCAGGAGACCCCCACCCCCTCGATAATTTTCGGCGGGGTCTGCAGACAGCAAAGCACCCCGACTCGGTTGAGTCGGGGTGCTCATTCGTGGCGCTGGTCGGGTCTCGGCGAGCGAAAGGAGGTGGCGCACGCCCAAAGGGTGCAGCACTCAGGAAACCCGCTCTCCGGCCATCGATTCCCCTGCGCTGGAATTCACGGACAGCCGGGGAGACGTTGACGCCGGGTCATATGGTCAGCGGAACCAGGGCGCAGGCTCGACGATATCGCCGCCCTTGTCGTCATCGCCGACGCCGTGGCCGATAGGCGTCAGCGCGATCGCGAACTCGTTCGGGATCTTCGCCAACGTCGACGCCATGACGGGATCGGCTTCGATGTTGTCGATCCAATGCTGTCGGCGTGCCGGTGTGATTGCGCCGCGGCGTAGCGCTGCGTCGACCTGGTCCGTCACCTCACGTTTGCGTGCTGCAGCGGCGAGTACGCGGCCCTGCTGGGCGTCGGACTGCAGCTGCGCCACGACGGCGGGATCGAGTGCGGTCAGCCCTGCTGCAGCGGCGACGGCCTTCGGATCGGCGGGCGGTGTGGTGACGAGATCCTCGAGTGCGGCGACCACGGTCTCGACATCGGCCTCGGCTGGCAGGGCGAGGGCTTCGAGGATGCGGGTCCACAGGTCTTCGGTGACGGCGGTGTCGGTCATGATTGGTTCTCCAGTTCGTCGAGTTGGTTGACGGCAAAGATGATCTGGTTCTTGTCGAGTTCGTCGACGGCGATTCCGCGTGCAGTGGCGTACTCGGCCCAGGCTGCTTTAGTTGCTGTGAACTTCGGCTGCTCGACCGTGATCACCTGCGCAGGTTCCGGTTTTGTGACCGGATCTAAGGCAGGTTGTTCGGCGACCGTCTCGGCAACCGCTGGTGTTACGGCAGTGGTTGACTCGACCGGTTCTTCAACCGTGGCCTTGAGGGCCACGACTGCCTCGGATTCGAATGCGCCGAACCGCTCGAAACGCGCGATTACGTCGTCGGGCAGGTCGACCAGATCACCGTGGAAGGCGGTGTGGGCTCTGCCGTTCTCACTCCATGTGAGCAGTGCGTGAGCGATAGTCCTCAGAGTCACGTCAGCCTGCCAATCCGACGATCTTCTTGACTGCGTAAGGCTTCTCGACAGCGAACGCGGGCACGGCGTACGCCTGGACCCACTTGCTGCGCGTGCTGCGCTCGTCGTAGCTCTCCACCATGAGCGGGGTCTCGAATCCGACGATGCCGGCCTCGGCCTTCTTGAGCGCATATCCGACGCCTGCCTGCACGCGCGGGCTGACGAACTTCTCCAGTCCTGCAGATTCGAGCATGGCAGCGAGCTTGTCGCCATACGCAACGTTCAGCGCGTGCTCCTGGTTCGGGTGCAGAACCAGCAGATCGTGAATGATGCCCAACTCCTGCAGCGTCGATGCGAGCTGCGCGGCCGACAGGTCAGCCGACGGCCGTTCAGCATTCGGCGTCAGGTCCGCTTCGGGCCCGACGGTGATGACATCGCCCCAGTCGTGACCGGTGAGAGTGTTCTCGGCGCCGATGTACTGCTCGACTGCAGCGAGTGCAGCATCGTTGAGCTTGCGAATGATGGTGTTCGTCAACTGCGTGGTCTGCGTGTCGATGTACGAGACATCGTTGCGCGTGATCTGCTCGTCGAGCACCTGGAATTTTCCGCCCCAGTCGTTGACGGTCGCGAGCTTCGGTTCGGGCTGTACGCCTTCTACGACGCCGTACTCGGATCCGGGGGTGCGCTTCTCGACGTCGTTGGCGGTGTAGAAATCACTCGCCTTGATGATCGAGAACAGGATGCCGCCGCCCTCGACGGGTGTTCCGGCAGCGGTGAAGAACTTGTCGAGAACGAGCTGCGGATCGGCCAGCGCGGCGATGCGGTTACGCAGGACCATCGGCTGCCTGAGTGCCACGTCGACAGTGAGGCGGCGGCCGTTGAGTTCGGGAATCAGTGAGTTGACCATTGCATGAATCCTGTTCAGTAGAGGGAGATTTGAGCGTCAGCGCCGGATGTGGCACCTGTGACGGCGTAGCCGACGGCCTTACCGGCTGCGAGGGTGATCGCCTTACCGTCGGTGCCGACTTCGACCTCGGCGAACGCGGCGATCGTTGCGCCTGTGGTGACCTTCACGATGCGCGATGCACCTCGGGCGAGGGAGACAAGTTCAGTGGCCTTCGCGTCGTGCTTGGCGACGCCGAAGATTCGGCCGGCTGCAGTGGCGTGCGCTACGGCGATATTGCCGTCGGTGCGGTTGCCGGTGATGCGAACGAAGCGCTTGGCGAGTACCTCGGCGGTGGCGTTGGCGGTGATGTCTGCGCCGGGTGCGTAAACGTCGATGTTGTGGCTGGACATGGTTATTGCTCCTGTTCTGGTGCGGTGATGGCGGCGATGATCTGTTGTGCGGCGCGGTGGCGTCGGCGGGCTGCTGCTGCGCGGACCATGACCCGCTGACGTGGCGTGAGGGTGTGCGAGATCTGCACACCCTTGCCGGGCAGGGTGATGGTGACGGGCGTGCCAGCGGATGCGGCGACGTCGTAGAGTTCGCGGACATCGGCGAGGGAGGTCAGTGTCGAGATGCCTGGTTTGGTCACTCCGAGCAGTGCGACGGCGGTCAGCACGAGTGGGTGCGCGGTCCCGTCGAACTCGAGATCGTGAACAGCTTCGACAGATCGGTTCGGATACGCGCTCGCCGCGATGGTGGCGAGCCAGGCCGGGACTCCGACCAGATCACCGACGAGCGTGTTGCCGTCGTCGCGGATCTGCAGATTGTCGATGTAGCCGAGTGCTGGTTCGCCGTCGAATCGTTCGTCGACGTGCCCGAGTTTGACGATCGGGCGCGGGATCGTGCCGGATTCGTGCGATGC
This sequence comes from Rhodococcus sp. IEGM 1366, assembly GCF_033142425.1. Taxonomy (NCBI): domain Bacteria; kingdom Bacillati; phylum Actinomycetota; class Actinomycetes; order Mycobacteriales; family Nocardiaceae; genus Rhodococcus; species Rhodococcus sp. IEGM 1366. The sequence continues at coordinate 687,923 of NZ_JAWLRZ010000001.1, read as the reverse complement.
CTTCGCCGCGGCGAGCAGCTCGGCGGTGACGTGCCATGTGCCGGTGCTGATTTCCCAGGTTCCGGTCTTGACGAGTTCGACGCCGGGGATGGTGCGCAGATCGGCGGTCACTGCGCACCGTTCCCGTCGTTGTCAGCTTGCTCGCGCTGCCCGCATTCGCACGGCGTCCGCTTCAAATAGCCACCGGCCGCCGGTGAGGTGAGCCGGTAGTGTCCCCGACGGGCGAGGTCACGCACGTTCCCCGCGCTGCACCCGAGGACACGCGCTGCGGTGTCGGTATCGAAAAGGTCATGGGCAGACAGTGGCAGCCAGTCATCCACGGGGACTGACGTTCTCGTCTCTGCGTCAGTCCGGGCGTCAGCGGCGATGACGAGCTGCGTGCGGAGTCTCTCGATTCGAGGTGTCAGTCTCGATCCCTGCCTCGACAGCACCATGCCGAAGAGCCGAAGCGACTCAGCCAACGTGTACGCGTCGTCGGGCGAGAGCATTACTCCGTCGACGCGGCGGATCTCAGTCACTGTTGTTCTGCTCCTCTTCGACTTCCGAGTACGCGAGTTCGAGCAGCCATTCGCGGATCTCGGGTGTCTTCGTCAGCAGATCGGGGTGCAGATTGACCGCGATTTTCATAACGGCCAAGGGCAGGAACACGAGTCGATTGAGTTCGAGCGCCTCGTGAAGAATCTGTTTCATGCCGTCGTCGTTGTCGTCGAGCCAATGCACGAATAGCGCGGCGGCGCGTCGATTATCTGCGAAGTACTGGCTTTGGACTGGTTCGGTCATGACTGGGCACCTTCCACGGCGTCGACGATGGTGTCAGCGAGTCGGATTGCTTCGCGATATGTCATCGATGCACCACCGATGTGAACGACTCCGCCGCTCGCTCTCACAGGAATCTGCTCGCGATGTGCCGAGCACTTTCCCGTCGTTGAACGGTGCAGGTCCTCGCATCCGGGGTGTTGGCATTGCGTAACGCGTGCAGCGCGCATGTGATCCCTTCCAGATCGTGATTTCAAATTTTTTCGTCGTCGGTCGGGGGGAGAAAAGATTGACTACCTGAGGCCAGTCAGGAGGCCACCCCCCTCTAGGAATTTCGGACGGGGGTCGAGTTCGTCGTCAGGTCATCACCTGACCGGCCCAGACGCCCGCTATGGCCTTCGGATTCTCGATCGCAACCTCTCGGCACGCTTCGAGAACCGGGCAGCCCTGACAGATCTGGACAGCCTCGAGGTGTCGGGCGGCGCGCTCGTCGTACTTCTCGCCATCCAGAGCAGCATCGAACAAGTGGTGATGACCTACGCAAGCGGCACCGAACAGCCTCGGATCGATCAATACCGACAGCGCGAGCTCGGCGGCGCGCTTGCGTTCGATCCCTTCGCGCTTCGGCTCTTTGCGTACTGGCTTCGGCTTTGTGGCATCGCCGTTGCGCGAAGTCAGCCCTGCAGCCTCCTTGCGCTTGTTCATCGCCATGCGTACCCGATCGGTACCCGTGCCGCATCCTGCGAGCCGTAGCGCGTGCTGAGCATCGGCACGCGAGGCCGTGACCGGAACTCCCAGCCGATCGAGGTCTGCAATCATCTCGACGATCTGCGCCTCGGTCGGTGACGTGATCTTGCGAGCAGTCATCGATCTAGTGCGCCGTGATCGTTCACGTCAGCGGTCTTGGCGAGATGCGGTCGACACTGAAGGCATGGCACCGGGTGTCCGTCGCGATCCTCACCGAGCCAGCCGCTTTGACACAAGGGATCATGCGATGGGCGGCGTGGTGCGGGTGCGTTCTCGATGGGTTCACCTGTCCTGTCGAGTGTCATGTGTTCGGTGCTCCTGTCTGGGCGTGTGACGGCTGGGCAGGTGAGTCGTCGATGAACTCGCGCCGTTTGCGGAGTCGATCGAGCGGCTTCATGGGTTTGCGGGCGTCGAGGATTCGCCATCGAACCGGGCCGTAAGGCACGCCCTCGTCGAGCATTCGCTGGGCCTCTTCACGCTCGCCGATCTTGAATCCACCGTGCAGCGCGTTGTCGATCCATGCGAGCGGATTCGTGTCGGGGTCGATGCTCGGCGACTTCTCGGCCGGCGCGGCGAAGCCAGGCGCGGGTGCTTGTCGTTCCTCGATGAATTGAACTTCTTTTTGGGGTGGCTCTTCGTCTCTCGCGATACTTACGTAAGACGACAAATGATCCCCTTCATTGATGTAATCCCCTGTTAGTACTTCCTGATGGGGGGTAAGTGAGTTACCCCCTTCAGGTGGTGCCGATTTATCCCCTTCCGAAAATGGTTTACCCCCTTCGTGATCGCGATTTTCCCCCTTCTCTGCGCCCCAAGGGGGTAAATCACTTACCCCCTTGGGGATAGAAAGCGAGTACACATTTGCCTTGCCCTTCCAGTGCTTGTTGCCGCCTTCTTCGGTGAGCACAAGCCAGCCCTTAGCAACGAGTACGCGCAGAGCCTTCTTCGCCGTCGGCACCGAGACGCCCGCGGCTTCACACAGTTTGGGGAGACCGGGGTGAGCATTGGTCAGGTCGCCTCTCGCGAACGTGCTGAGGTTCAGCAGGACTCGGTACTCGGCGTGCGTGAGGTCCGCACCCCTCAGTGCTTCCATCCACGCGAACTTGTTCAGCGAGCGGCCGGACATGATTCAGCGATCACCACCCTGCGGATCGAAGCGGCTGTAGTCGGCGACCATCCACGAGACGGTCTGAACGACGAGCAGTGTGGCGAGAACCAGTTCAGTCAGCGACATCACGAATCACCCTCGGGGGCATCGTCGGCGACCAGCGAGCGCGCGGCTTCGGTCAGGTAGTCGATCAACAGGTGCACCGACTCGTAGGTCAACTCAGCGTTTCCGGCTTCGATACTGACTACGCGACTGCTCGTGCCGTCACTAAAAATCTTCTCGGACGTACTCACCTCGACAGGACGGAAGCCGTCAGCCTCACGGATGCTGGGCCACTCGCGCATCGGCTCGTAGCGGACGAATAAGCCAGGGCTGTATTCGAAGTCGAAGCCATCAGGAATACGGTTTTCCTCGCTGTACATGTAGACGGCCGAGAAGAACTCGGACACGCGGCGCTCAGCGTCTGCGAAGTAGTTCAGCCGATCCGTCGTGTACTCGCATCGGTTCTCGTCAAACTTGTGACTGGCGCCGTGCATCGTCTCGAGGACGTCGAACCATTCCCTGACATCGGACTGTGTAACGGGGAAGGTCACTTCGAGCTCCCGGCGGAGCTCGGCTATAACCGCGTTTGCGGATGCCTTCTCCATCGACTCCTGCGTAACCTCGCCTGCGGTATGGTCATTCATTGGAATCTGCTCCTGCTTGGTTGGCGGGTGGTTTTCACTGGCCTCGACTGCGGTTGCACCCGCGTCGGGGCCGTTTTTGTGGGCTAGGTTGATGGCCATCAGGCGACGCCGCCACGAACGTTGTTGTTCTCCTGCGCTGCAAGCCATTCGTTGAGCTTTGACAGCTTGTAGACCACGCGCTTCTTGCCGAGAACAAACGACTCGGGACCTTCGCCGACATGGCGCCAGTAACGGAAGGTCGCTTCGGGGATTCCGGTCTTCTCGCTCAACTGCTTTGTGGTGAGGTACTGCTCCATCTGCTCTATGTCCGTCTGAATAAGTGCCGTTCGATCTGGCATTACAACCTCCTGTAGTTGGCAACCTTCAAATAGTTGTATCAGTCGCAAACGGTATCCGCAACAGGACACGTAGCCCATATCTACAATTCGTTGTAATCTCTGGTCATGACATCCAAGGGTGAAAGCGCGGACGAATCAGAGGCGCGACCGGTAACGCCATGGGAGCTGAACTTCGCGAGCCAAATGTACAAACTGCGGTCTGCGCGAGGTCTCAATCAGACGGAGCTGGCTCGCCGAATTGGTTTGTGGGGCTTGCCATTTCATCAGCAGACGATTCAAAGAATCGAAGCAGGGCAACGTCCTATTCGGCTCAATGAGGCGCATGTGATCGCCGAGGTGCTGGATACGACTGTGGTCGCCATGACTTCGGAGATGGGGGCCTCCGAGCGTCAGCTCGTCTACAAGGTCGACGGATTGCGTAGAGAGGCGGCGGCGTGTGGCAAAGATCTTGTGCCAGTAGTCACTCGCTGGGAGTCGGATTTGCGCAAACTCTCTGATCTGATTGCCGATCATTTGAAAGAGGTTGGAGATGCAGGTGCGACGTCAGAGGTGGTGAGGTGGTCATATGGCTGGCTCAGGGCAGGCCATGAGGCTTATGAGGCGCTGAATCTCGCACGCTTGCAGTTGCTCTATCTGGAGACGGGCAAAAAGCCGAGCCTGTATGACGTCGGCGAGGCGGACAGGCTTTCCGGCATTGTCTCAATGGCGGTCGACCCAGGTGGTGACGAGCTGACATTTAACCCGCCGGAGAGCTTCGATGAGTCCACGTCGTAACCGGCGCGCCGGCGTCGAGGATCTGTGGTGGAAGACCGTCAAGGTTGACAATAAGGAAACTAAGGTCGAGTCCAAACTTCACGGCACCGGAAAGCGTTGGCGTGCAAGGTATGTCGATGATGAAAGTTCCGAGCATACCAAACGATTCGATCGCAAGGTAGACGCCCAAAACTGGCTCAACAACATCGTCACAAGTCAGGTCACCGGCAACTACATTGACCCCGCGCGCGGACAGATCACGTTCCGAAGCTTCTACGCGGAGTGGGCCTCACGACAAGTGTGGGTGCACAACACACGGCGCGAAATGGATCGGATAGACCGCACCGTGCCATTCGGCAATGTGGCAATGTCGGACCTGCGTGCCAGCCACTTCGAGACGTGGGTCAAGAAGATGCAGGAACAGCCGCTCGCGCCGACGACAATCAAGTCTCGAATGATGAATGTGCGCGCCATTCTCAAAGCTGCGATCCGCGACAAGGCGCTGGCATCCGATCCCAGCCAAGGAGTCAAACTCCCCCGCACGAGGCGCGCAGAGGCCGCAATGGTGATACCGACCAGCGGGCAGGTGGGCAGTCTCGTCGCCGCCGCCGAAGAGCACTTCGAGCTGTTCATTGCGCTGTGCGCTTTCGCCGGCGTCCGCTCGGGTGAAGCCTCGGCACTACAGGTCGGTGACTTCGATTTCCTGCGGCGAGAGATCCAGGTGCAGCGTCAAGCGCAACGCATTCGGAGCGGTGTGGTTGAGATACGCCCTCCGAAGTACGGAAGTGAACGTGTGGTGTCGGCCCCGAAAGAGTTGATCGACATGGCAGCTGAACACATCCGTTTGCACGTTCCTGGCGACGATCCTCAGCGGTGGATGTTCCCGGGGCTGAATGACAATCCGATGGAGACGAACATGGTCGGTACACGATGGCGGAAAGCCAAGAGCGCGGCCGGGATATCGAGCCTCAAGATGCACTCTCTACGTCACTACTTCGCGTCAGGTTTGATCGCTGCCGGGTGCGATGTGGTGACCGTGCAACGAGCGCTCGGGCACAGCTCGGCGTCGGTCACGCTCAACACGTACAGCCACCTGTGGCCGAAGGCAGAGGATCGCACACGGAAGGCCGCTGGCGACTTGCTCGGTGAGGCTTTGGGATCTGCTGCGTACTCTCTGCGTACCGAAGGCCTCGTTTAGGCTGCTGACCTGGCATTCCACACATTGACAACTATCGCGTGGAGCCAACTTCGCACAGCGGCATCGCGACGGAACTTGGACGCGTTGCGGTGCGCAGACAGCAAGCCTTCCTGCAAGGCGTCACTGGCGTCCTCGTCCGAATAGCTGGTACGCCGGGCGACGTGCCATAGATGATCCTGATGCCGGGTCAGCAATTCACGGAAAGCATGTGGATCGCCCGCCACATGTGCTGTCAGTAATTCGACATCCGTTACCTCGCCCCCGGTGCCCCCCCGATAAGTGTGCACCGGCGGATGTTAACCCAGGAGCGGGCCATCGGGAGGGGTCAGGGACGGGCTATCGAGCGGCGTTGAACGTTATGTCCGAGATGGCTGTTTGGTTTTGTCCGGATTGCGTGCTGAGTTCGGTAATCCAGATGAGAACGTACTGACTCGGGCTGTCGGTGGTGACCGGAATATCCGTGACACCGTTCTTCAATGTTCCGGTCCCGATTTGCTTCGTCTGATCGAGAGTTGTTCCGGCAGAAGGGGCAGAACGGATTTCAACGACGCTACCCGGCGAATCGGACGTGATGGCAACGTTCTTCAGAGTCGCGGCGTCGTCCAGCGTGACCATCAGGCCGACGCCGTTCTTCAGCGCCGGGAACGGCTGGAAGTACGAGTCCGTCGACCACTCCGTTGTGGGGTTTCCGTCGATGGCGTTCTTGGCCGTAGCCGGCTGATCCGGGGTGCCCTGCGGCGAGAACACCGCGACCGTCGACGCACCGACAGGGGCCGTGGCAACCGGCGGGGCGGCGGGAGCCGAACTTTCCTCGGGTGCAGCAGCTTCCGAGGTCAAGCCGAAGCTCTGTTCACTCAAGGGAGTGTTGGAACTGCTCCCGGAGAGGAAGCTGGCAACCCACACGCCGAGCAGGATCAGCACGATGACGGTGAATACGCCCAGCGCGGTCAACGCGGCGAGCATGCGCGTCGACTTCTTCTTCTCGGCTTCGATGGCCTCGGGATCCGTCAGAGCGTGTCCGGAGTTGCCGGGGTCGCGATGTCCGAGGCGCAGGGCGGGAATCAGTTCCGTCTTGTCGTTGACGACGGATGCCTGATCGAGAATGTGTTGCACCGTTGCGGCAGTGCGGATTCCGCTCTCTGCTTGCAGTGCGCGCGTGGCAACGGCCGAGATGTCGAACGGCACCTCGGGACGAATTCCTCGCACCTCGACGGGATTCCCGGACGCGTCGCGGCCGGCCGGGAGCAACCCGCCGACGGGTCCGGCTGACGGCTTTGCCAGCGGCCACCGAGCCGTGATGAGGGCGTAGAGCATGGCGCCAAGACCACGAACGTCGCTGGTGGAATCGGCGTCGGCAAGCGTTGCGGGGAACGCGAGTACGGCGTCGCCGTTGATGCTGATGCGCACCCGATCCGGATGATCGATGGACAGCGCGCCACCCGAGCGGTGAGCTGCCTCGGCAGCGGCCGCGAGGCTGCGGATCGCGCGTGCGGCGCCGATGGGCGACGGCGTCGTCTCGGCCATTTCACGCAGTGATCGGCCAGGCGTCCACTCTGCGACGACGATGCCGCCCGAGCTGCCGCGGACGACGTCGAGGACCCGGGCCAGGCCCGGCGAGTTGATCCGGCCAAGGCGCAAGGTGCGGGAGAGCACGGCCTGCGGACCGGACTGGGCGTTGTCGTCGCCGCGCTGTTCCGCGTCGACAAACGTCAGGGCTACCTCGCGATCGAGTTTGACGTCGAGTGCTTCCCAGAACTGCAGTCCACGAGTGCCACCGTGCGGGGCGAGCAGACGGTAGCGACCGCCGGCGACGGAGGCACCCGGAATGAGCTTCGGTCCGCGGGGAGAGGGGCGGGAAGTAGAGGTGGGTGCAGCGGGCGGCGTCTTGGCAGATCCGGCGGGCGGCACAGGGTTGGGGGGCGCAGCCTTGTTCGGAACAGCCTTTTGCGGCACAGCCTTGTTCTGCACAGCCTTGGGCGGCTCGGACTTGATTGCCTGTGTCTGCGGCGCCTGTTGCTGTGGTGTTTGCTGCTGTGGTGTTTGCTTCCGGGGAGCCTCTGCTCGCGGCGCACCCGTAGGCGCTGCCCCAGCCGACGTGGACTCTTTCACGGCAGAAGTTCCGGCATTCTTGTCGTCGGAGACCTTGTCGTCGCTCACCCTCGCTCCTTCACTTTCGGTTGCCCATCCCCGTGTCTGTGCGGGTTGCGACCTTGTGGTTCCAGGACCAGGGTACGGCAGCGCACCTGGTCGTTCGTGCTGGTTCGATTCCGTTCGCACGGCGGGGATCAGCTCGGTTACAGCATCGTCGTCGCGCTGCGCCGAATTACCGGTGGCGGACTTCGAGGCTGGTTCGGGGCGACCCAACACAGAACGAATCTTGCGGGAGACCGCAACCGTTACCGAGCGCACTTCGGGGATCTTCTTGAAGTACAGGATCGTGAAGGTGATGGCGAGCATGAGAATGCCGCCGACGGCTACGCGAATGAAGGATCCGGGACCGCCCAGGTTCTCGGTGAGTTTGTGGAATCCGAGTACCCGGTCGACGGCAATCATTGTCAGTGAACCGGCCAGGGAGGCGACGACGACGGACCATACGGTCTTACCGACATTGGCCATCTGGAGGTTGCCGAGGCTGCGGTGCAGAAGGTATCCGCCGATGACCGCACCGGTGATGTAGCCGAGTCCGTTGGCTGCACCGAGCAGGATCACGACCTGATCGGTGTCGGATGCAACCAGTGGGACGAGAGCGGAGAAGGCGATCTTCACAGCGGTGATTCCGAGAACGATCCACGTCGGCGTCCAGGCTTGTTCGCGGGCGTAGAACACGCGGAGTTGGATCAGCACCAGCGCGTACGGAATCAACGTGAATGCCGACCAGCTCACCGCGGTGCCGAGACGTTCGGCCTGTTCAGGTCCGAAGCGGCCGTAACCGTAGAGCGCTTCACCGACCTGGGGGCCCATGAAGGTGAGGAACATGATGATCGGAACGAGCGTGATCATGGTCAGACGCGTGGCGACCGACAGATCGTCGACGACGGCCGGGGTGTCGTCGGCTGCGGCGTTGCGGCTCAGGCGCGGCATGATCGCGGTCAGAACTGTCACACCGAGGACGCCGTACGGCAACTGCAGCAGCAGCCAGGCCTGGCTGTAGATCGCGGGGCCGGCTTCGTCGGCGTGCGAGGAAATGCGCGTCGCGAAGATCATGCCGATCTGACTGATCAGGACGTACAACACGATGGCGACGGCCATGCCGCCGAACTGACGTAGGCGGTCGTCGAGACCCCACAGCGGCTTGAGGGAGATGTTCTCGCGTCGTAGCGCGGGAATGAGGCTGGCAGCCTGCACGATGACGCCGACGGTGATGCCAATGCCGAGGGTGAGCAGTTTTGCGTCACCCATCGAGACCGGATTCAGCGAGATCTCACCTGGCGTCAGGCGATAGATCACGAGTACCACGAGGACGACCATGTTGTTGAGGACCGGCGCCCAGGCTCCGGGTTTGAAGACTTGACGGGTATTGAGGAACGCCGTGAACAGCGCAGACAGCCCGTAGAACAGGATCGCCGGCAGCAGCAGATATGAAAGAGCTGTCGTCAGGTCGGTGCTGACCTTGCCGTCTTCGGACAGGAAGACGTATTTGGTGAGCACAGGTGCGGCGAGGGTCGCGAGGAGCGCGGCCATGCCGAGAAGGACAAGGGACGCCGTGAAGAGGCGTCGGATGAAGGCTTCGCCTTTGTCTTTGTCTTCGCGTTCGGCGCGGACAAGGACCGGCACGACGATCGCGGTCAACACTGCGCCGAGAACCAGCTCCGCGATCATGTTCGGGATCTGGCTGGCGACTGTGAACGAACTGGCGATGGCCGGACCGAGAACCATCAGGATCATCAGCTGCTTGGCGAATCCCGTGATGCGGCTCGTCAGCGTCGCGATGGCGATGGAACCCGTCGCCGCGAGAAGTCGGGAGTTGGATTCCTTGCGGTCTCCTGGCAGGACATGCGAGTCGGGGTCTACGTCACCGGACTCGGAGACGGGACGGTTCGCCAACTCCATTTCCGCTTCCCGGTACCGCGGGTAGTCGCGGATGACCGGAATGGTCATGGTGGGTGAGTCGTCGAAACGTGCGTCCGGGTTGACCGGCTGGATCGGGTACCCGCGTTCCCACGGTGGCATGCGCGGATGTGACGCGGTTGCGGTGCTCCGGCGCGTGATCGCGGACCGTTTGCCCTCAGGCGGATTCCCGGTCATGAACGTTTGTACCCTTCATCAGCTGGGTCGGGCTGACCCCGATATCGATGCCACAGCCGTCGTCCGGCCAAGAACAACAACAATCCTCCTGCTGTGGCTGTCACAGCGGCCAACGGACGACCGTATGCATTCGACCGTACGGTCACGCTGGTCGGGCTGCCCAATTGGAACCCGTCGGTGGTGGTGAGCGAGAAGCTCACGACCACCTTGCGGGAATCATTCATTTCCGCTGGCACAGTCAATTGTCGGCTACCGCGCGGCGGCAATTGTTTGGGACCGATGTCACTGATCTTCATCTCCGGCGGAGCGTCCACCCGCAGGTTGACGTTGATGGCGATCGGCAGTTCGTTGCGGGCCACGAGGAGCAGCGGGCTTTGACCGGACGCCAGTGTGTACACGCCGCCCGGCGATACGACGCTGACGGCTTGATACAGGCCGTTAACGCTGGTGGTCACGTTGCCTGCGCGGATGCTTGCGGCACGCTCGGCATTCCGGACGGACAAGATACTGGTATCGCGCCGATTGGCCGAACTCATCGCGCGCAACAGATCCTCACGCAGCGGGGCGGTGAAGGAGCGCGGCGTGAGCAGAACCTGCGGGTCGTCGACGAGTGAGAGTTCGAGCGCATCGATTCGGGGCAGTTGAGCCTGTGCCGTGTCGATGACCGCTGTTTGCGGACCGTCCTGAGTTGCCCGCTCCGGATATTCGAGAGTTGCCGTGTCCGTAGCGCCGGGTTGTGTGCCGAGCAGCGCCGGAAGGGACTGTGGTGTCGCCAGGCCGGAGCGGATGAGCGTGGCGAGCATCGACAGCATCGCGCCGGCGTCCTCCGCGTCGGCGCTCCATAGTTGCGGCGGCGCCAGAATCTGATTGCGTGGCACGGCGGTGGGAGTCAACGCGGACCACGCCATCGCGCCGAGTGCGTCCTGTCTCCGGGCAACCCGCGATTCCGTCTCGAGTTGCGGCGCGGTGTCCTCGTCGATGTACGACGGCGTCGACGGGTTGGATCCGGTCGCGGCAAAAGCTGCGGCCGCCGCTGTGTCGAAGGCAAGTGCGTCGACGGTGTCGGTGATGCGCGAGGACAGTTGTGCCTCGCTCGAATCCACGGACGAGGCCGCTACGAGGGTGGTTGTCGGCCTGGTGCTCAGAGTGTCAACGGTGACGGAATCGAGGACTCCGGAATCCGGCCACACGAAATTGCGGAGCGAAGTCACGCCGAGAATGGTGTCGACGATGTCGGCCGGCCGGTCGATGGCCGTCGCCGTCAGTTCGGGATGGGCGACGGTACCGACTGCCGCGAGATCTGCCTGCGCAAACGGAACCGACGTCGTACACATCGATGCTGCCAGGGTCTTGATTCGCGACAACCAATTGGACGCCGCATCCTGTCCGCGACCGTCGTGGGCTGCGCCGGTGGGGTCTGCCGCGTTGTCGACGACCAGATAACCGCGGGTCATGTTGTCGACCGTGATCACGAGGTCGGGGTCGATGGCGAGGCACAGCGAATCCCGCACCTTGTTGTCGGCGTCGATCTCGGGTTTCGTGGCATTTTCGACGGCGTCGACAAGCGCGTCGAGGCGTCCGCCGTCCGAGAGTTCGGTGGCGAGGTTGTCGTTGATCAGTCGAACGGGGTCATTGACGGATCCGGGGATTCCGCCGACCAGGCTGGGAGCGGTAGCGAGCGGCCACATCATCGTCACGCCGACGGGGTTGGACGTGTCGGGTGCGACGACGGCTGTAGCCGAGGTGCTTGACGTTCTTGTGTTGGTCGCGCTGGGAACGCCGAGAACCGGGAGGAGGAAACGTGCGTCGTCGAGCCGGGCTGCGCCGCCGTATTCGGGGGTGCCGTTGACGTTGACAAGCATCGGGTAGACGCCGGGCTCGGAGATCTCGAGTGAGGTTCCGGTAGTGCTGCGCAGTGGCAGCGAGAGGGTGAACGGCCTGGATTCGCCCCGCTCGAGGCTGGTGGCGACGGTGTCGAACTCGCCGACTGTGTCGAAGATGGCTTGGTCGAATTCGAGGGCATCGCGTACGTCGGCTGCATTGTCGATGGCCGGCGCTCGTTGCAACCGCACTCCGACGTCTTCGACTGGGCGGTCGCCGACGTTCTTGACCGTGCCCTTCACCACGACGGTGGGCGTGCTGGTTGTCGTGACGGTGGTCGGTGTCGTGGATTCGATGGACAGCTCGAGGAACTTGCCGTCGGTGCTGGTGCGTGGTGCCTGAACGTGTTTGTCGTGCGAGGCGGGGAGCGCGTGTGCCGGGCCCGCCCCGAGCGATCCCGTCACACCGACAGCGGCCATCACCAGAGCGGCGATGCCCGCTCGCCGTAGAGCCATTTTCATCCTGCGTCCGGTTCCTTCGGAAGCATGGGGGCGTGGGGCATCTCGGCGATCATCTGTGCGGCAAGTTCGGCTAGTTTTCGTTCGTCCGCGTACGCCAGGCGTGAGTGCAGTTCCGCGAGCGGTACCCAGGCCACTTCGGTGACCTCGACGTCTTCGTCGGACAGTTCGCCGCCGAGGAATCTCAAGAGATAGTGGTGCACCGTTTTATGGACGCGTCGGCCCTCGGTGACAAACCAGTAGTCGATGCTGCCGAGTGGCGCGAGGACGGTTCCCTGAATGCCCGTTTCTTCCTCGACCTCACGCATTGCCGTCTGCTCGGCGGTCTCGCCCTGCTCGATGTGTCCCTTGGGCAGTGACCACAACAGACGACCACGGCGGTCGGTTCGTCCGATCAGTGCAGCACACAGGCGTTCGGGCGGGCCGCCCCAGCCGTCGACGACCAATCCGCCCGCCGAAGTTTCGCGGACTGTACGCATCGGGGATCGTTCAGGATTGCCGACGGCAGGACGACGCCGCGAGTTGCGGCGGCTCCTGTTCGTTCGTTCGGCACCTGACACCCCATCGATACTAGTTGGCATCGTCTGGTTGGCCGGTAACCCGCGCAAACCGGGTGCTCGCGTTGATATGCGCGTTCTGCTATTTGCGCACCTTAAGTAAGCTCAATCGACGTGACTGCCCCTACCTCCGATGCCGATCGCCGTGCACGGCTCCTTGCCGACGCTTCCGACACATTGCGCACGCTCTCCGATGTGTTGACCCCGCTGGGTGAGCGCTTCGCAGCGGCCGGCCACGAGCTGTACCTGGTAGGTGGCAGCGTGCGCGACACAATCCTTGGCCGGTTCAGCGGTGATCTGGATTTCACGACGGACGCGCGCCCCGAGAAGGTGCAGGCTCTGCTCAAGGGCTGGGTCGACAAGCAGTGGGATACCGGGATCGATTTCGGCACGATCAGCGCGATCAAGGACGGCCAGGAGATCGAGATCACGACGTTCCGGGCGGATGCCTACGATCGTGTGTCGCGTAATCCGGTAGTCCGGTACGGCGAGAATCTTGCCGACGATCTGGTGCGGCGTGATTTCACGGTCAACGCCATGGCCATGGCGATAGGCGCCGACGGTTCGTTCACGTTTGTCGATCCGCTGAACGGCATGGACGCTCTGCTCGCCGGGGAACTCGATACGCCGTCGGCTCCCGAGAACTCGTTCAACGACGATCCGCTGCGGATGCTGCGCGCGGCACGGTTCGTATCTCAGCTTGGTTTCACGTTGAACAATCGCGTTTTCGACGCCATCAAGGACATGGCTTCGCAGATCGAGCGGATCACGGCCGAACGTGTGCAGACCGAGCTCAACAAGCTCATGCTCGGCATGTACCCGTTGGACGGCATCAACGTCATGGTCGATTCCGGTTTGGCGGATTACGTGCTGCCCGAGATCCCGCAGATGAAGCTCGAGATCGACGAGCATCACCAGCACAAGGACGTCTACCAGCACTCGCTAACGGTGCTGCAGCAGGCCATCGACCTCGAGGACGGCGACCCGGACCTCGTATTACGTTGGGCCGCACTGCTTCACGATATCGGCAAGCCGGACACCAAGCGTAACGAGCCCGGCGGCGGCGTCAGCTTCCATCACCATGAGGTTGTCGGTGCCAAGCTCGTGCGCAAGCGTTTGCGTGCCCTCAAGTTCTCCAAGCAGATGGTGGACGACATCTCGCAGCTCGTGTTCCTGCACTTGCGTTTTCACGGTTACGGCAAGGGGCAGTGGACGGACTCTGCCGTGCGCCGGTACGTCACAGATGCCGGTGAACTTCTCCCCCGCTTGCACAAGTTGGTGCGCGCCGACTGCACCACCCGCAACAAGCGTCGGGCCGCGCAGTTGCAGGCCACCTACGACGACATCGAAGAGCGGATCGCCCGTATCGCCGAGCAGGAAGACCTCGCTCGGGTGCGTCCCGATCTCGACGGCAACGCCATCATGGAACTGTTGAACATTCCTGCCGGTCCCCAGGTGGGTAAGGCGTGGACCTTCCTCAAGGAGTTGCGTCTCGATCGTGGTCCCCTCGACCGGGACGAGGCCGAGGCCGAATTGTTGACGTGGTGGGCTGCCCAGCAGTCCTAGCCTTCTCGCTTTTTGCGGTTGATCAACACCGCCGACAATCCGGCGGCGTAGACGCCCGCACCGGCAAGGGCTAATCCGACGCTCTTACCGTCGGGTGCGATCACCGTCGACGCGGCGGCGATCGCACCGATGAACGCGACGTTGAACACGGTGTCCTGCAAGGAGAAAACCTGGCCACGACGGTTGTCGTCGATGTCGATCTGCATCGCCGCGTCGCCGGCCAGTTTCACGGTTTGACCGGCAACGCCGAGAAGGAACGCGGCGATCAGGAGTGATCCCTGCGTCAGTGTGGTGACAAAAACGAGTTGGATGATCACGGCGGCCGTCAGTGCGTAGGTGACGGTTCGCGAGCGACCGAGCCGCGGAATCACAAACGGTGTGATCAGTGCGGCGATCAGCATGCCGATGGCCGTAGCGCCAACGGCAACACCGAATCCCGCCATCCCACCAGGGAGCGCCGAGCCGTTGGACGTGTCCCGAAGCACCAGCACCATGATCAGTGTGTTGATGCCGAAACAGATTCTGTGCGAGCCGATTCCGATCATCGTGGTAGTGACACCGGGAGCCTCCCAGACGGCAGTGGCTCCGGTCTTCAGGCCCGTCAGAACGGAATGAAGAGCGCCCGTGTTGGTTCTTTCCGAGGAGGTGGGGCCAAGTGATCTGGCGGTAAACCGTGCTGCCGCCACAGCTGCGACCGCCGATCCGATGGCAGCGCACGCCACGGCGATTGCGGACGCCCGATCACCGGCACCCACAATCCCGATAATGCTCACCGCCGCGGTTGCGCCCAGGGCCGACACCACTGAACCTGCGGTTGTGAGAACGGAATTGGTGGCCACCAACCAGGATTGCCGAACCACTTTCGGGAGTGCAGCCGAGACTCCGGCGCCAACAAATCGGCTGACCCCGATAGCCGCCAATGCGCACAACAGCAGCGGCGTGTCCCCTCCCCCGCTGGCGAGCAGAACAGCGGTCGTGAGGATCAGCAGACCGCGCAGAACACTTGCCCACAGCAGGACGAGGCGCCGGTCGAGGCGATCTAGGAGCGCACCCGCAAAGGGTCCGATGATCGAATAGGGCAGCAGCAGTACGGCAAACCCCGCCGCAATCGCCACGGGATCCGTCTCGCGTTCCGGGTTGAACAGGATCGCGCCGCCCAGCGCGGCCTGAAACAACCCGTCGCCGAACTGGCTCGAGAAGCGGACAAGCGCCAACCGTCCGAGGCCCGGGGATTCCCGCACAGTGTGGAGCGTCCGGGACCAAGCCTCGCGGCGGTTCGAGGCTGGGGTCATGTAGTGAAACTCTAGCGGGAACCGAACTATCGACCGTCGAACCGGTCCCGCAGTGCATCGAGGCCAACCAGGTACACGTTGTCGCCGAAGGCGTTCTCCACGACGGGGATGATCTCGTCGCCTCCGTCGTAAGTGGCGGTCCACCTGACTTCACAGCCGTCAGGCGTCGGCACTACTTCGATGCGCGCAATGTAGTTCTTGACCGGAAGCGGTTGGTCGAGTACCTCGTAGCTGTACGTTCGGCCGCTGTTGTCATGCTCGATCAACTCTTCACGTGCTACGACATTGCCGTCGACGATGAATCGGCGTACAGCACCTGGCGTGGTCGGGTCTGCGCTTTCTTCCATTTCGGAAGGGGGGACGCGCGGGTGCCACGAGGCGAGTTCGTCGAATCCTTTGATCACAGACCAGATCTGGTCCGGCTCGACGGGCAGAGTGGTTGTTCGTAGAAGCGTGGGCATAAGTACCTCTCTAGTGCTTCGCTCGGTGTGACGTGGACACTAGGGAGCTCGTGGGCCGGGTGGGAACGCAAATCCCATTCATTGGAAAGGTGCGTGCTCTTCAGGCTGCCGCGGTGCGGGCCTGTTCTGCTCGCCACCAGCCGACAGTTTCGCGCGCTGCCTGATCGAGTGGCGTCGGCGACAGCCCGAGGAGGGCTTCGCTGGCAGTCGAATCCATCACGAAAGGCTTGGTGAACTGGTAGTTCATCTCTGCCAGTTCGCGGGTATCGGTGTGTACCTTGCCGACGGTATCGAGAACCCAGGCCGGGAGTACGCCCACCTTGGCGGCGGGGGCTCCTGCGGCGTCGGCAAACGCCTCGGCAATGGTGCGTTGGGTGAGCGCGGGTCCGGTGGGTGCGTGCAGGACGGAGTTCCACAGTTCCGGGTTGTGTGCCGCGGCGATCATCGCTGCCGCAAGATCGGGTACGTACGTGAAGGAGTGTGGCTGATCTGCCGATCCGATTACCCGAATCTTCTTTCCTGCCATCACTTTCGGAGCCATGCGTTCGCCGGCGTGAGCTGTGCGCACGTAGGGGCCGAAGAAGTCCGACGCCACCACGCTGACGGTGGGTGTGGCAGAGGCTTCGCGGGTGCGCAGTAGCATCGCGCGCACTCCGCGCTTACCGCCGCTGACGTTGCGGGGGTCGGATTCCGTCATCACGGTGTCGGAGTTGTACGCGTAGAGGCTTTCGGGGAACACCACAACGGCATTCAACGAGGCTGCGACGTCGAGGATGACTTTTTCTGCCGCGGGGAGTTCGCGTTCCCAGTCCGCGGCGTTGTAGGCGGCATGAATGCAGTGGTAGATCGCGGTGGCGCCGTCGGCGGCGGCGCGCAGTGCGTCTCGATCCGACACATCGACGCGTCGACGCTCGATCCGTGGGTGCGTAGGTCCGCTTCCGGATCTGGTCAGGAGACGGACGTTGATCCCCTGCTCGGCGAGTTGTAGCGCCACGGTGGATCCGACTGGTCCTGCGCCGGTGACGATTTCGAGGTTCGACATGATGTCTCCTACCTGAGGTTCGTGGGTTGGAGAGCACTGCTCTCGTTTTCTAGGATGCGCCTCATGGTGTGCAATGTCAAGAGCACTGCTCTCTTTTATTGGCGCTGCTCTCGTTTGTTGGCTCTGCTCTCGGAATTGAGGCAAGCTGTGTCCATGGCCGGCACCCCCCGCGAACGCGCGCGTGAACAGACCTTGCAAGACATCACCCGGATCGGCCGCGAGCATCTGGCAGCGGTCGGCGCTGCGGCTCTGTCGCTTCGCGCGGTGGCGCGAGATCTGGGCGTCGTATCCTCGGCGGTCTACCGGTATGTGGCCAGCCGCGACGAACTGCTCACCCTTCTTGTCGTGGATGCTTACACCGAGCTGGGCGCCGAAGTGGATGCTGCAGTGGATGCTGTTGCGGCAGAAGATTATCGGGGGCAGTTTTTGGCGTTGGGCCGAGCCGTGCGGGCCTGGGCGATACGCGAACCCGCTAGATACGGACTGCTGTTCGGCAGTCCGGTGCCCGGCTACAACGCACCGGGTGAGCAAACCACCGGGCCGGGCACGCGGGTGGTCACCAGGCTGATCGCAATAGTCGACAGCGCGCATCGGGCGGGTGCCCTCACATCGTTCCCCGACGCAGCAGTCGGTGAACCCTTGAAGGCGGATCTGGAACGTGTGCGCGCGGAGATGGGCGTCGAATTGCGGCCCGAGGCAATCACCCGCGGAACCTTGGTGTGGGTGTCGCTGTTCGGTTCTGTGAACTTCGAGGTGTTCGGGCAGTACGGATCGGACACCTTCACCGAACCGGCCGAGCTTTTCGAGCGGCACCTCGCCTTGCTCGCGGGAATGGCGGGCTTGGAGTGAGATGATGTAGGTGTGTCGCACGCAGAAGAACCCGAAGACCGTATGGCCTGGATCGAACCCGTGGTTGGGCCGGGCAGCTTGTTGGTGTCGTCCACCGACCTCGTTGAACCTGCGTTCCGTCGCACCGTCATCTACATGATCGAACACAACGACGCGGGAAGTCTTGGGGTCGTGATCAATCGGCCGAGCGAGACGACTGTGCAGAACGTCCTTCCGCAGTGGGCGCCACTGGCCGCCAATCCGTCGGCCCTCTACGTCGGCGGGCCGGTGAAACGCGATTCCGCACTGTGTCTCGGCACCGCGCGCAACGGGGCAATCATCGACGGTGTCGCGGGTTTGCGGCGCGTCGACGGCAAGGTGGTGATGGTGGATCTGGATTCCGATCCCAACGTGATTGCTCCGCTGGTCGAGGGAATTCGCATCTTTGCCGGGTATTCGGGTTGGACTGTTGGGCAGCTTGATTCGGAACTCGAGCGTGACGACTGGATGGTGACCGCTTCCTTGCCGTCGGACGTTGTGACGCCGTCGCGGATCGATGTGTGGGCCCGGGTGCTACGACGCCAGCCCTTGCCGCTGGCCATGCTGGCCACTCATCCCATCGAGGTTGAGCGGAACTGATCTAACCAACTCTGATGGGATCCCGGTTCGCGAAGCGTTGCGCCAGCGCGGCACACACGATCAGCTGGATTTGATGGAAGATCATCAGCGGCAACACGATCAGGCCGACAGGTTGACCCGCGAACAGGACAGCCGCCATCGGCAGGCCCGTCGCCAAGGATTTCTTCGATCCGCAGAAGATGATGACGATCTGATCGGCTAGATCGAAGCCGAGCCTGCGCCCCGCGAAGGTTGTCACCGCAAGCACCACCGCGAGGATCACGCAGCACACCGCCACCAGGATCAGGATCTGCCAGATCGTGATCGTGCTCCAGATGCCTTCCTTCATGCTCTCGCTGAAGGCGGCAAAGACAACCAGAAGGATGGACCCGCGGTCGACGAACTTTGTTGGCTCTGCGTACTTTTGAAGCCAGCCGATTACCAGTGGCCGGATCAGCTGGCCAATGATGAACGGGATCAGCAACTGCACGACGATGTCGAGGATCGCCGAGAAATCGACCGTTGCCTCGCCGGTGGTGTTCATCAGTAGAACCACCAGCAGCGGGGTGATGAAGACGCCGATCAGGTTGGAGAACGACGCACTGACGATCGCGCCCGCAACGTTTCCCTTGGCAATTGACGTGAAGGCGATCGACGACTGAACCGTCGACGGAACCAGGCACATGTAGAGGATGCCGGTGTACAGCTCGTCGCTGATCAGCGTCGGCGACAGGAATCGCAGTGCCAGGCCGATCAAGGGGAACAGGATAAACGTCGACGCCAACACGACGCTGTGCAGCCGCCAGTGTTTGACGCCCTTCCAGGCTTCCTGCGGCGAGAGGCGGGCGCCGTAGAGCAGGAACAGGAAGCCGATGGCGATCTTGGTGGCCCAGTCGAGCACTGTCTCAGCGGTGCCCGATACCGGGAACACACTTCCGAGCACTGCGGCGATGATGATGCCGAGGATGAACCCGTCGATGTAGAACCTGCTGAGAAACTTCACCTGGCTAAGGATAACGACGTGCTGCGCGGGCGTTGAAGGTCATCATGACCAGGCACAAGACTGCTCCGATGATCGACAGTTCGATTATCGCGGTCTGCATCCCTTGGACGGTGATGGCGATGCCCGCGAGAATGGACGGTATCGCCAACCCCGCGTAACTGACGGTAAAGAACGCCGCGAGGATCGCGCCGTGGCTTTCGCGGGCGTGTGCTCGCGCCGCGGCGTTGACTCGTTTCATGCCGCCGGCAAACACCAATCCGTGCCCGGCGCCGACCACAATGGTGACAACGCTCAGCAGTGCGAGGCTCGGAACGATATCGACGACAAGCAACCCGATCATCCCGAGAGCCAGAATTCCGAGACCGACGATCGTGGACGCGCGGGGGTCCATCCGGCTGCCACCGAGTTGAGCGATCACGGAGCAGATCATGACCAGTGCGGCAGCGCCGCCGGCAAGTAGAAGATTGTTGATCCCGAGCAAGCTGGTCATCCACGACGGGACTACGGATTGGAACAGGCCGACCGCTCCCCAGGAGAGTGCGACAGCAAGTGAACTGAGCCAGAACGTTTGCTGGATTACCGCGGGAACGCGGGGAATCTGGAACAGGCTCTTCGGGCGAGCGGTCCTTGTGCCGCGCGGTAGCAGCAACAGAACGATGAGGGCGGGAACAAACGCGACAAGGAAAATCAGGTACGGCAGGCGCAGCGGTTGGGGCAGGTATTGCGCAATTGCGCCCGAGACGAGCGGTCCCAGCGCGCCCCCGAGCGCACCCGTCACAGTGGAGACGAGAGCTGCGCGCCGGTGATCGAACGTCGGCTCCTGTTCAACGAGCGCAGCGCTACCGGCCGCGCTGACTGCGCCCACCGCAATTCCTTGTGCGATCCGACCGAGAAACAGCCAGACGGTGGCGTCGGCAAAAGCGAGGACAAGCGTTCCGGCGACGCTCAAAGCCAGTGACATCAGGAGCACGGCGCGTCGGCCGAGAAAGTCGGAGAGTGGGCCGAAGAACAGCAGCGCCGGCACCAACCCAGCGACGTAGACGCCGTAGATGAGCGTCTGGATTGTGGGCGTGAATCCGAACTCGCTGCGGTAGAGCCCGTAGACGGAGGTGGGCATGTTCGCGCCGAGCAGGATCACGGTGAGGACGTAGCCGACACCGTAGAAGTGTCGATTGGTCCGGCGGGTTGCGGTTTGCGCGGTGAGTGCTGTCGTGGACGTGGGAAGCCCCTCCTCAAATACATGGGTCGTCCTACGTATCGTAAGGGAGCGGAACGAATGGCGCGAATGGCGCAAAAGCTGTGAGGATGGGCAGATGACAGTGGTTCGCAAGGAATCGGCGTACGAACAATCCCTCGAGTGGATGCGTGCGCAGATCGCGGACGGTTCGTGGACCGTCGGCAATCGCATCCCGACTGAGCCGGAGCTGATGAGCGTCCTGGGCGTCGGGCGGAACACTGTCCGAGAGGCAATCAAGACCCTGACATCCACCGGGGTGCTCGAGATCAGGCGGGGATCGGGCACCTTCGTCCGGGCGCGGACGGATATCGGCGGTCTGCTGGGCCGCCACGCCGCGGTCGAAGAGATGACGTACGTCTTCGAGGTGCGTCGGGCGCTCGAGGTCGAGGCGGTCCGATTGGCGTGCGAGCGGCGCACGGACGAGGACGTCCGGATTCTGCGTGAGCTGGCGGAGAAGCGAGACCACGCCGGGGACGATTTTGTCGAGGTCGATCTCGGCTTCCACATCGCGGTTGTCGAGGCCGCACACAATCCGGTTCTGAAGGAATTGTTTGCCGGCATCCTCGAAACCGTTCGAGCCACCTACAACGTGACGGAAGGTGTGCACCCGCCGTCATTGACGTCGCTGCATCACCGAGGAGTCGCGGCAGCCATCGAGGACCGAGATGTCAACAGAGCCCGCAGTGCCGCGTGTGGCTATCTCGAGAAGACGAAGGAAGCGATCGGGACGAGCGCGATCGATTAACTGCTCCGGGCGTCGGCGAGGCTGTTCAATGCGCCGGCTATGTCGTCGGCTTTCGGGGTGGTGACGGTGAGCTTGTCGCCGCCCGCAAAAGTAATGACGACCGCGGGGCCGGTGCGCGTGACGATGCCGTAGTTGCGACGCCCCTTGCTCTTGAGTCCCCAGCCGCCGAAATCCGCAAATGGTTTGATCTCCGCGACCTTGGCACCGACAACCTCGTCGACGCCGTAGGTCATGGCAGGCATGCCCATGTTGAACACCTTGATCTCGGTGGTGTCGACAACAACGCGGAAGCGAACGAGGGTCACGCAGAACACGGCAAGCACGAGGAACAGTGCCAAGAACCAGACGGAGCTGACCAAGCCGAGGATGATTCCGGGCGCCGCCATGATCAGTCCGAAGATCACGGAACCCTTGGTGGAAAACCCGACGTCGTCGGTGATGGGCAGTGCAGCGTCGCTTCGGGGCAGAGTGCGGTTCGGAGCTTCCGTCGCCGCGGTGCGCTGGCGATAGTCGCGTAGCAACGACGCTCCGAACAGGCCGACGACGCATCCTCCGAGCGCTCCGGCCGCGAGGGCTCCGATGGGCGCGGGAACGGACGACGGGTCGACCACGTCGAGTTGAGCGTGAAGCGATGCGACCTGGCCACCGGTGATGATGCCCACCACGATCAGGCCGAGGACGATCATGAATCGACGCATCATCAGCATTGCGGGCGCGAGAGCTGCGATTGCCGAGAGTCCGGCGCCGAACAGAATGGTCAGCAGAGCAAACGTCCACGCGCTGGTCGTGGGTGTCGCAAAGCCGTCGGCCGACGTCATGGACCAGTGCGTGGCGATCTTGTCGGGGAGCCGGGGGTCCCACAGTGTTGTGAGTACAACGCCACCGAGCGCGCACAGCACGGGGACAAGGAGACCGAAGAATGCCCCGGCGGGATCGATTACACGATGTTTCACGTGAATCAATGAGTCGGCTGGCAAGCATCCTTGAGCGAGCAGGCACCGCAGGAGCCGGTGCCGCAGTCGGCGGCATTTGCCTTGGCTTCGGGGGTTTCGGCCGCGGGTTCTTCGGTGTGTCCGCAGTTGCAGTCGTTGCCGCAACCGCTCTGCTCGGGCAGGGCTGCGGCCGCTCGGGCGCCGATGCTGCCGCCGAAACCAGCGGTGAACACTGCGCCCACCACGGCGACAAGAGCGATGGCGAGGCCCATGGCGGTGCTCATCGTCAACGCGCCGATGCCACCGAGAACGAGGAGGCCTGCCGCAGCGGCCATCGTCGGGCCTGCCACCTTGTTGGCGAGCGCAAACGATTCTTCGCTTCGCAACGTATCCGGGGTCCTGATACCCGCCCAGCGGTTACGCGGAAGCTTGCCGATCAGTCCGGCAACAGCGACTCCACCAACGGCAAGAGCGAGCACGAACAGCACTACAGCAACAACGATCACCCATACAGGATAGGCGCGAGTGGAGTTGATGGTATGCCCGGGTGGCGCAGGCTCTACCCTGGTTAACGGTATTCAACGGCAGCCAAGTAGATAGCGACCACAGTGACCGAGTCTCCGCAGTCCCCCGATTCACCAGTCGACGCCACCCCGCAGCACCGCTACACCGCGGAGCTTGCCGGCCAGATCGAGCAGCGCTGGCAGGACCGCTGGAGCGAGGAGGGCACGTTCAACGCGCCCAATCCGGTCGGTCCGCTCTCCTCCCCCGACGGCGTGCCCGCCGACAAGCTGTTCGTTCAGGACATGTTCCCGTACCCCTCGGGTTCGGGTCTGCACGTCGGCCACCCGCTCGGCTACATCGCCACCGACGTCTTTGCGCGCTTCCATCGCATGCACGGCCGCAACGTCCTGCACACCCTCGGCTACGACGCCTTCGGTCTGCCGGCCGAGCAGTACGCCGTGCAGACGGGTACCCACCCGCGCACGACCACCGAAGCGAACATCGCCAACATGAAGCGTCAGCTCCGACGCCTGGGCCTGGGCCATGACGAGCGTCGTAGCCTGGCGACGACGGATGTCGACTTCTATCACTGGACGCAGTGGATCTTCCTGCAGATCCACGGCGCGTGGTACGACAAGGCGGCCGGCAAGGCCCGTCGTATCTCGGAGCTGGAAGCCGAGTTCGAGTCCGGTGAGCGCACTGTCGACGACGGCCGCGACTGGGCTTCTCTGACCGTGGCCGAGAAGGCCAAGGTTGTGGACTCGTACCGCCTTGTCTACCAGTCCGATTCGATGGTGAACTGGTGCCCCGGTCTGGGAACCGTTCTGGCCAACGAAGAGGTCACTGCCGACGGTCGTAGCGACCGCGGCAACTTCCCCGTCTTCCGCAAGCACCTCCAGCAGTGGATGATGCGCATCACCGCGTACTCCGACCGCCTGGTCGACGATCTCGAATACCTGGATTGGCCGGACAAGGTCAAGGCCATGCAGCGCAACTGGATCGGCCGCTCGTACGGCGCCGAAGTTACCTTTGCGGCAGGTGAATACGGCATCGACGTATTCACGACGCGCCCCGACACGTTGTTCGGTGCCACGTACGTGACGCTGGCTCCCGAGCACGATCTGGTCGACAAGCTTGTTGCCGACGAATGGCCGGAAGGCGTCGACGCACGCTGGACCGGTGGCGCCACCACTCCTGCGGAAGCTGTTGCGGCATACCGTAAGTCGATCGCTGCCAAGACGGACCTGGAGCGTCAGGAAAACAAGGAGAAGACCGGCGTCTTCCTCGGTTCCTACGCGATCAACCCCGTCAACGGCCACAAGGTCCCGGTCTTCATCGCCGATTACGTTCTGACCGGCTACGGTACCGGCGCGATCATGGCTGTTCCGGGACACGATCACCGTGACTGGGAGTTCGCCAACGCTTTCGGTCTCGATATTCTCGAAGTTATTGCCGGCGGCGATGTTTCGGAGGCCGCGTACTCCGGTGACGGCGCTCTGGTGAATTCCGACTACCTCGACGGTCTGGACGTGGCTGAGGCCAAGGCCACCGTCATCAGCAAGCTCGAGGAGTCCGGTCACGGCAAGGGCACCATCCAGTACAAGCTGCGCGACTGGCTCTTCGCGCGTCAGCGTTACTGGGGCGAGCCTTTCCCGATCGTGTACGACGCTGCCGGAAACGCGCATGCTCTACCGGATTCGGCTCTGCCGGTGGTTCTTCCGGAGGTCGAGGACTACGCACCCGTGTCCTTCGATCCGGACGACGCCAACTCAGAGCCCTCTCCCCCGCTGAACAAGGCAACCGACTGGGTCAACGTCGAACTCGACCTCGGCGACGGCCTGCAGACCTACCACCGCGACACCAACGTCATGCCGCAGTGGGCCGGTAGCTCGTGGTACCAGCTGCGCTACATCGACCCCACCAACCAGGACACGTTCTGCGATCCGCAGAACGAGGCCTACTGGACGGGCCCGCGTCCGGAGCTGCACGGCCCCAACGATCCCGGTGGAGTCGACCTCTACGTCGGCGGCGTCGAGCACGCGGTGCTGCACCTGCTGTACTCGCGGTTCTGGCACAAGGTGCTCTTCGACCTGGGCTACGTGTCCTCGAGCGAGCCGTACCGTCGCCTGTACAACCAGGGCTACATCCAGGCCTTTGCGTACACGGATGCCCGCGGCGTCTACGTGCCCGCCGAAGAGGTCGTCGAGAAGGACGGCAAGTACTTCTACGACGGCGCCGAGGTCAACCGTGAGTACGGCAAGATGGGCAAGAGCCTGAAGAATGCCGTTGCGCCGGACGAGATCTGCGCCGAATTCGGTGCGGACACGCTCCGTGTGTACGAGATGTCGATGGGTCCGCTGGACACCTCGCGTCCCTGGGCGACCAAGGACGTCGTCGGTGCTTCGCGCTTCCTGCAGCGCGTGTGGCGTGTTGTCATCGACGAGGAGACCGGCAAGCCCCGCGTCACCGACGACGCCCCGGGCGAAGAGACGCTTCGTGCACTCAACAAGGCAATCGCCGGTGTCAGCGAGGATTACACCGCACTGCGCGACAACACTGCGGCCGCCAAGCTGATCGAGTACAACAACCACCTCACCAAGGCCTTCCCCGGCGGCGCTCCGCGCTCCGCCGTCGAACCGCTGGTGCTGATGCTCGCTCCCCTGGCACCGCACCTGGCAGAAGAGCTGTGGTCACGCCTCGGTCACACGGAATCCCTTGCGCACGGGCCCTTCCCGGCTGTCGAGGAGAAGTGGCTCGTCGAGGACACCGTCGAGTACCCGATCCAGGTCAACGGCAAGGTGCGTAGCCGCATCAGCGTCCCGGCCGACGCCGATCGCAAGGCTGTCGAGGAGATCGCGCTGGCCGACGAGAAGATCGTTGCCCTGCTCGAGGGCAATGCGCCCCGCAAGGTGATCGTCGTGCCCGGCAAGATGGTGAACATAGTTCTGTAGGCGCTTCGCGCACGTGCGCCGTTTTGGTAGTTACCGCTACCGAAACGGCGCACAGTCGTATCTGGGGGCCGTTCAGTCGTTGTCCTGATTGTCCCGCTCCGCGGAACATGGCGTAGCGCGCGTTCGACGCGAGGGCTGTGATGCAGGTAACACGTTACCGAGATCGGTAGCTGTCGTTCACCGCACATCCCAGCAAGGCCCCCGGTTGGCTGTATTCGACAGGGGGTCAATCGAATTCGCAGATTTCCCGAAAGGATCTCCAGCCATGGCGTCTGATGTCCACAGCTCCGGTTCGTCTCCCAGTCTGTCCGAACCGACATCGATACCGGAGCGGTGGACTCCGCGACTGGTGTTCTCGCTGGCGTCAATCGTTCTACTCCTGGAAATGCTGGCAGTGAGCTACATGATGATTTCCACGGCGTTGCCCGCAATTTCGGTGCACTATCAAACGACGCAGGGAGCCTGGCTGCTGACGTCGTTCCTGCTGCTGGGTGCGGTCGCGTCGCCACTGCTCGGCAAGCTCGCAGACATGTACGGCAAGCGAAAAATCCTGCTCCTGGCGGTTGCGGGTGCAGCAGTCGGATCCTTCATCTCGGCGATCGCGCCGAGCTATGCCGTCCTGATTCTGGGCCGGGCGCTGACGGGTCTGCTCGTTCCGTGCTTGTTCTTGAGCTACTCCCTTATTCGAGATGTGTTTCCGCCGAAAACTGTTGCGCTGGCAGTCAGTATCGCAACTTCCGGTATGGGTCTGATCGCTATTCCGGCGCCGTTCCTCACGGGTTGGTTGATCGACAACCACGGTTTCCGGAGCATCTTCTGGTTCTTCTTCGTCGGGTTGATAATCCTTGGCGGCATGATCTTCGCTTCGACGGCGGAATCTGCTGTGCGACTACGCTCGTCGGTCGATCTGATCGGTGCGGCGCTCCTCGGATCGGGTATCGCAGGAATTCTGATCGGCGTCAGCTTCGGTCCGACCTGGGGCTGGACGAGTGGTTCGACGCTGGCTTATCTGATCGGCGGCGTCGCGCTACTGATCGCGTGGGTGGCCTCTGCTCGCGCCATCCGTGAGCCGCTGATCGACCTGCGCTACTTCGGTAAGCGTTCGGTGATGCTCACTGCCGTCGGCGCAGGGTTCTGCTACGGCGCTTCGGGCGTATTCACGATTCTGCTACCGATGATGGTGATGACCCCAGCAGTCCTCGGATTGGGATACGGATTCGGCGTCACGGCAGAAGGATTCGCGATCTTCCAGGCGCCTCTGGGCGGCATGGTAGTGGTCGGTGGCTTGATCGTCGGCTTCCTCGTTGGCCGCAACATCCGACCTCGTCTGCTGATGATCATCGGCATGACCCTCATGGCGGTCGGGTTCACCTTGACAGCGACCATCCACGACAACAAGCCGCTGCTCATCATCTTTGCCGGAATCTTCGGCGTCGGTATGGGTATGGGCTACGCGTCGATTCCGAACCTGCTCATCGAAGCAGTGCCGCCGCAGTTGCAGGCGACCACGGCGAGCATGGTCGCGGTCTTCCAGAGCATCTTCCCCGCAGTGCTTCCCGTCATCGCCTTCACGGTCTTGAACTCGCACATCGCGATGGCGATGGAGGGCGCTGTGTTCTACACCGACGAGGGCATGCGTATCGCGTTCCTGATCGGCGCTGCTGCAGCAGTTCTCGGCGCGATCGCAGCTGTGTTCCTGCCGCGAAACATCGTCCAGATCGGCGCAGAAGACGGCGCGGCGCAGGAGACGTCCCTCCTCCCTGCTCACTGATCGGAAATGCTGCGCGTGTAGATCCGGGCTGACAGGATTGGGTGTACCGACGAAAGGACTCCCATGACGTTCGCGGATCTGGACGGCGATGAACTGTGGAGTTATCTGCAGGAGCGTTCAGGATTGCCCGGCCCGCGCGCGAACCTCGCGCTCATGCTCGAGTTCGCGCGCGGCGCCGACAGCGACGACATCCTGCAGGCGGTGGAGTCCGAAGACGAATACATCCGCTGCTGTGGGATCGTCGGGCTCGGATTCATCCTTGTTCGTTCGCGCGACAAGGCTGTTCTGGACAGTCTGACGGAGGCAACCACCAGTGCGTCGTGGCGTGCACGTGAAGCTGCCGCGATGGCTGTTCAGGCGATGGGTGACACGGATCCGGAATTGTTGCGGGCGATCATCGAGCAGTGGGCACGTTCCGCCCATCCATTGACGCTGCGCGCAGCGGCTGCCGGGATCTGCGAGCCGCGGCTGCTGAAGGACAAGACCAACGCTGTGCTGGCCGTCCGGGTGTGCCGAGACGCTACCGAGTGGATCGTCTCGCAACCAGCTGATTCCCGTCGTGACGCCGACACACGTACTCTCCGGCAGGCGCTCGGATACTGCTGGAGCGTCGCGGTCGCGGCGGATCCGGAGAATGCCCTGCCGGCATTCGTCTCCCTGGAGGCGTCGGACGACGCCGATGTCGTCTGGATCGTGCGGGAGAACCGGAAGAAGGCTCGCCTGCGTAAGGTGCTCGAAACCTGACCCGTGGATCAGAGACGTAGGTTATCCTCAGAATTAGAACCTGTTCTAACTACGAGGGGTAGACCATGGCACCGTCCGCAGAGGTAATCCGCAAGACCGTCGACGCCTACATCGAGACAGTTGCCACGGGCACTGCCGCCCAGGTTGTGGCCCTGTATGCCGAGGGTGCAACGGTTGAAGACCCGGTTGGTTCCGACGTGCGCACCACCCGCGAGTCCATTCTCGAGTTCTACTCCGTGATCGAGAATTTCGACCAGGAAGCTCACCTTCAGACCCTCCGCATCGCCGGAAACGAAGCGGCATTCCACTTCTCGCTGATCACCAAGCTCGGCGAGCAGACCCTGACCATCGCACCCATCGACGTCATGACCTTCGACGACGACGGAAAGATCCTGTCGATGCGTGCATTCTGGAACCAGGAAGACATGATCACCGCCTGATATGACGGTGAAGACGATTGATGTCGACGGATTCCGTTGGCAGATGGACGATTCCGGTTCTGGGACAGCCGTGGTTATGTGTCACGGCTTTCCCGGCCTCGGGTACAGCTATCGGCATCAGTCGGCAGCGTTGGCGGAAGCCGGTTTTCGGGCGATTGCGCTCGACATGCCCGGTTACGGCGGTACTACCCGTCCCGATGCGATCGACGAATACACCAACGACGCGGTCGCCGCCCGGATGATCGCGCTTCTCGACGCTCTCGGAATCGACAAAGCCGTCTTTGTCGGTCACGATTTTGGCGCACCGGCTGCGTGGACCACCGCTCTGCGCCACCCCGATCGTGTTGCGGGACTGGTCTCGTTGGCAGTTCCCTACGCGCCCGACAGGTTTCCCGCCAAACCCTCTACCATCTACGCCGCGATGGCGCGCAAGCACTTTCTGCACATCCACTATTTCCAGGAACCGGGTGTGGCGGAGCGGGAACTCGACGCCCAGCCGCGTGAATTCCTGCAGCGACTCTTCCACGCTTTGTCCGGTGCCTATCGATACCTCGATGTGTGGGATCACCCCTCCGAGGGAAACGGCTACCTGGACGTACTCCCCGAGGCGCCCGCGTTGCCGTGGTCGTGGCTCACGGAAGAGGACTTCGATGTCTACGTAAAGACTTTTACTGCAACAGGATTCACTGGAGGATTGAGCTGGTACCGAGCCTACGACGCCAATTGGGAACGCAATGAGGATCTCGACGGCGCTCACATCGGTGTTCCGATGCTCTTCATCGCCGGCGCGGACGATCCGGTCATCGCGATGACCGGCCCCAAGGCATTGGACCGCATGAAGGACACCGTCCCCGACTTGCGAGGTGTGCACCTTCTCGGCGGCGCGGGGCACTTCGTACAACAGGAACGTGCTACCGAGGTCAATGAACTTTTGATCTCGTTTCTTCGGGGTCTCTAGGCGTAATCCGTCAGAAGGTCTAGCCTTGCGCAGATGCGAACCAGGATCTTCGATCGCGGTATTCGGGTAGGTATCACCGGCGCTCTGGTTGCCGGTTCGCTTCTGGCGCTGGGGGTGTCCGGCGCCGAGGCTGCTCCTCTCTGCCCTGGATCGTCCCCCACAATCCTCAGCGCTCAGATTCCGGGCGCGGCCCTCGAGGGCGTCACCGTGGACGGACATGGCCGCCTGTACACAACGGACTTGGTGAGCGGGCGCATCTTTCGGATCGACGCGCCGGGTGCGGCAGCAGTCCCGATTGCGACGGTTCCGGGCGGGGCGGGTGCGTTGGCCTGGGATACGGACGGTTCGCTGCTGGTGGGAACCGGAGCCAACGCCGGCGTGCTGATCGGCGATCTGACGCGGACTGCGTCTGTCGCGCGGGTGGACGTGAACTCGGGTGTCGTGACGCCGATCGCCGGTGGTCTGAGCGCTGCAAATGGTCTTGCCGTGGCACATGACGGAACGATCTATGCCACCAACGATTTTGGTTCGCTGATCGGAAAGGTCAGCCCCAACGGCGCCGTAGACCCGGCGTGGGCGAGCCTCCCGAGTGCTAACGGGGCCGCATTGAGTGCCGACAATCGCTGGCTTTACGTGTCGCGCACGTTTGCCAATCCGGGGGTCAGCCGCATCTCCGTCGACAATCCGGGCTATTCGGAGTCGCTCGTTGATCTCAGTGGTCTCGAAATATTCTCAGCCCCAGATGGTTTGACGTTGGATTCGCATGACCGCGCGATCGTCCCCACGGACATCAGCGGTGAGGTGTGGCGTATCGACGGCCCCGGTCAGTACTGCGCGCTCACCAGCGGACTTCAGGCGTCGAGTGTGTTGACCTACGGGCGCGGCAATTCCGGATTTGCGGCCGGACACCTCTACCGGGCCGGGTTCGACGGAAAGATCTTCGAGATTCCGGCGGGATTCGACGCGGGTGCTCAGGCGGCGACACCGTAAGTCGGACTTCTCGACTACTGCTGCCGGGAGTGTCCAAATCGGCCATACTGGTCTGCATGGCGGAAACGAGTGCGATCGACGAGGCCGAGAGAGCTGGGACAAGCCTGCCCGCGGTACCCCAGCCACTGCTGACGCCGCTCACGGAGGCTGCGATCTTCCTGGTTTTCACCATCGACGAGGGTGGTGAGCAGGCAGTTCACGACGTTCTGGCTGATATCTCGGGGCTGCAGCGATCCATCGGATTCCGGGTTCCCGCAGGTGGCTTGGCCACCGTGGTCGGCATCGGTTCGGATGCCTGGGACCGATTGTTCGAGGGCCCGCGACCTGCGGAACTGCATCCGTTTGTCGAGCTGACGGGTGACAAACACCACGCTCCCCGCACGCCGGGTGACCTGCTGTTCCACATCCGGGCCCGTCAGATGGATCTGTGCTTCGAGTTCGCTTCGGTTGTGACGACGAGGTTGGCCGGGGCGGCTTCCGTGGTCGACGAGGTGCACGGATTCAAGTATTTCGAGCAGCGCGATCTGATGGGGTTCGTGGACGGCACCGAGAACCCGTCCGGACAAGCGGCATATGTCGCGGTCACTGTCGGCGACGAGGATCCGGAGTTCGCGGGCAGCAGCTACGTCATCGTCCAGAAGTATCTCCACGACATGTCGGAGTGGAATGCTCTGCCCGTCGAGGAGCAGGAGAACGTCATCGGACGCTCCAAGCTCGAAGACCTCGAGATGGACGACGACACCAAGCCCTCCAACGCTCACACCGCACTCACCGTCATCGAGGACGAATCTGGCGAGCAGATCCAGATTCTGCGTGACAACATGCCGTTCGGCCATGTCGGCTCGGCGGAGATGGGCACCTACTTCATCGGTTACTCGGCATCGCCGACGGTCACCGAGCAGATGCTCCGCAACATGTTCATCGGGAATCCCGTCGGCAACTACGACCGCATTCTCGATTTCTCGACCGCCGTCACCGGTATCAATTTCTTCGTTCCGACGGCGGATTTTCTCGACGATCCACCGGACGTGCCGGCCAGGCTCGTCCCCGAAGCAACGTTCACAAAGCCCATCTCTGACGGTTCTCTCGGAATCGGCAGTCTCAAAAGGAGTGCCCAGCAATGACAAACCTGCACCGCGACCTAGCACCCATTTCGGCAGCAGCGTGGGCCGAGATCGAAGAAGAGGCCAGCCGCACCTTCAAGCGTCACGTTGCCGGCCGCCGGGTTGTCGACGTCGAGGGTCCGTCGGGCGACGATCTTGCCTGTGTTGCGTTGGGGCATCAGGTTCCGATCAGTTCACTCGCGGACGGGGTGATCGCACACGCTCGTCAGTCGCAGCCGATCATCGAACTGAGGGTGCCGTTCACCGTCAGTCGCCAGGCAATCGACGACGTCGAGCGCGGCGCAAAGGATTCCGATTGGCAGCCGGTCAAGGACGCGGCGCAGAAGATCGCCTTTGCCGAGGATCGTGCCGTGTTCGAGGGATACCCGGCGGCAAATATCACGGGTGTGCGCGCGAGTGGTTCGAACCCTGAACTGAAGCTGCCTGCCGACGCCAAGGATTACCCCGAGGCCATCAGCCAGGCTCTCACGGCGTTGCGTCTGGCCGGTGTCAACGGCCCGTATTCGTTGCTGCTCAACGCAGATGCGTTCACTCAGATCAATGAAACCTCCGACCACGGCTACCCGATTCGCGAGCACATCAGGCGGGTGCTCGACGGCGACATCATCTGGGCTCCGGCTATCGACGGTGCGTTCCTGATGTCCACGCGCGGTGGCGATTACGAGTTGCACATCGGGCAGGATCTGTCGATCGGCTATCTGTCGCATGATGCCGAATCGGTGGAACTGTACTTCCAGGAGTCGATGACATTCCTCATGTACACCAGTGAAGCCGTTGTCTCACTGACGTAACCGTCGATACTGAACTGGTAACCGTCGATACCAGGGCCGGCGCGGCAGTTCGCCGATGTCCTGCAGGTGGGCGACAAACGCTTGGGCGTCGGCATGTGACGACGTCTTCGGTCGCCCGACGGCCCAGGCCGTGAACAACTCGAGATATCGATCGCCAAGGGTGTGGCGCACCATCGGAAGGTGGTGCGCCACTTCTCCGGCGCGCTTGCGAATCAGGGCCACCGACGCGACAGTGGTGTCCGCTGCATTGAATCCCGGCGGTAATTCACCGCCCGCGACCAACGCCCGTATCAGGGCCTCTTGACGTGCTCCGAGGCTGCTCATGTGCGTGACCACTCGGTATTCGCGGTGATACGACGCAGTCCTGCAGCATCGGCTATGGCATCGAGTTCGCCCAGAAGTTCGTGCGCTGGTGGGTAATTACCGTCCCGCTCGAGCATGATCGCGGGATGGTGCCCCGCCGCGGTGAATTGCTCGAGCAGTTCCACGACCTGCCGGGGAACGGGATCGGTGTGGGTGTCGTGGTACTTGCCGTCGTGCACGCTGCCACCGGCGATATGGCAATACGCAATGTGTTCCAGGGGTAGTCGGCACAATTCGGTCCATGGATCCAGGCCACGGTTGAGCGCATTCGCGTAGACATTCGCGATGTCGAGTACCAACCGAACCTCGGTGCGTTCGATCAGTTCCGACAGAAACTCGGCCTCGGTGAGTTCGTCGTCCGGCCAGTCGAAGAGAGCCGCGATGTTCTCCACCGCGAGTGGTACGGGAAGACTCTCCTGGATGTGGGTGATGTTGCGCGTCAGGACATCCAGAGCCTCGTACGTCCGGGGAACCGGCAACAGGTGCCCCGCTTCGATGCCGCCGGCGCGGACAAACGCGATGTGTTCGCTGACCATCG
This sequence comes from Rhodococcus sp. IEGM 1366, assembly GCF_033142425.1. Lineage (NCBI taxonomy): Bacteria > Bacillati > Actinomycetota > Actinomycetes > Mycobacteriales > Nocardiaceae > Rhodococcus > Rhodococcus sp. IEGM 1366. The sequence goes on along the minus strand of NZ_JAWLRZ010000001.1, from coordinate 654,298 downwards.
GCACGCCGCGCAGCCCGGCTACCTGGGCCAGGTGCTCGACGCGCCGAGGATCTAGCGGGTCCGCGCCACCCAGCGACAGGGAAATGCCGTGTGGGATAACCGGAACGGCTAGCCGTTCCAGTTCGGGCGGCAGTGAACTGCCGAGGGATTCCGCAATCACCTCACAGAACGCGAGGTCGTCCAGCTGAGCGATGATTCCCGAGATTTCGGGGCGCCATCCGATTCCGAGGCCGTGGAGAGTCATCCCCCGCACCCTCCGCCGCCGCCACCACATCCGCCGCCGCCACCGCCACAACTACTTCCGCTGCTGTCGCCGCCTCCACTGCTTCCTCCGTCGGCGCCGATTCCCGCTGCGGACGCCAGCGCCGGATTGATCATCAGGAACGCCGATCCGGCGAAGAGAGCCGCGGACATGCCGGCCAATCGTGGTCCGTAGGCGGAGAACGCGGGGTTGTTGCGTGGAGCGAGGTAGTCGTGAGACTTCGTCAACGCAGACCGCGCCGCGTTGCCTGATGCTGTGCGATCGAACGTCAATCCGAGGACGGGGATCATGAAGCCTGTGGCGATCACAGCGAGAAGCAGGAACTCGAAAGGCTTGTCGCCCACCACCCCGAACACGATTCTCACGACTCCGACTGCCACCAGGATTTTCAGGGGAAGAGTGGCGAACCAGATCGACCGCCGTGTACTCGGCGCCGTCATATATCCCTTGTCTACCAGTGAGTCCCGCAGCTGCGCCGATTCCACCGTCATTCGTTCGGCCAGTTGGCGTCGACGGTGGGGTGAGGCTTGCTCGGCCAACTTGTCGTAGACCGTGCGGGTGTACCAATCGAGTGTCGCGTCACCTGGTCCCAGCGGCCGGAGAACCGCGCCGTCGATCGTGATCAGACCGGCGCCGCGCAGGATTGCCAACGATGCTGCGATAGCGCGGGCCTCACCCGTGAGCATGCCGACTTCGGGTGGGGTGAGCTGATCGATGAAGTCGACGGGGACCTGGCGTGCTCGAAGCGTCAAGCGCCACAAGACGGTCAGAATCGCCAGCGTGATCGCGACAATGATGTAGCCGTACAGGAATTCTCGGCTGGGAATTCCCCAGGTGTCGGCGGCGTAGGCGTTCATCCTCCGCACCCCCCGCCTCCACAACTGCTGCTGCTACCGCCACCATCCGAACCCGAGAACGAGCCGCAACTGTGGGAACTCGAGCCTCCACCGCCGGGGCTGTACGCCGCGCCGGCAGCCACAGCTCCTGCCAAAGCCGGATCAACCAGAACCAGTGCGCCGGAACCGAACAGGGCTGCCGACAACCCGGCGAGAGATGGCCCGTAGCTGGTGAACGACGGCCGCAGTTTGGGCGAGAGGTACGAGTTCTCATGCTTGAGTCGACGCAGTTCGCTTTCACCTAACGCAGTGCGTCGACGATTGATGCGTAGCAACGGAATCAACGCTGCCAACACGACGATCGTCAGAAGCAGAAATCCGACGGGCTTGCCGCCGGCCACGCCGAAGATCAACCGGACCACGCCGAGGCCGATGACTGCCACCAGAGGGGTGGTTCGCAAGAGTGCGTCGACGCCCTGCTGCGGGCGCTGAAGGTAGCCCCCGTCGATCAGTCCCGTACGGAGTTGGGCGAGCGCGACATTCATCCGCCCGAGCAGGCGGACCTGACGTAGCGGTACTGTGCCGCTGCCGAGTCGCTTGTGGAGAGTGCGGGTAAACCAGTCCAGGCGACCCTTGTCCTCCTTGGTCAGGACTCGTGCGGCCTTCCCGGCGGTGGTGATGAGATCGGCGCTGCGCAGTATTGCCATCGAGGCGAGGATGGCCTGGTAGTCGCTCGTCAGGGCCCCGACTTCGGGGGGCGTCAGTGGCCGTCGAACCGCGTCGACAACTGTTGGTGACCGGCGTGCTGCCATTCGGCTGTAGAGAGACAGTCCAACAGCGACTGCAGCGGCTACGAGGTACCACTGCAGGAAGGTCTGGCTGGGAATTCCCCAGGTGTCGGCTGCGTAGGTGCTCATCCTCCCCACCCCCCGCTGTCGGTCAGGATGCCCATTTCAGCAGGCGTCAGGGGGCGGGCGATCGCCAACGCGCCGTGGGTGGCGGCGACGTATCGCGCGCGGCAAGGTTCAGTGGAAAGTTCCCACTTGTCCGTATGATTATTCATTGCGCTCCACCTTTCAACGTCCTTGTCCTACAACTGATGTCAGTATCGGGGCGCGTTGCGAGAAAGCGATATCCAGGGGTCGATCGTCACCATTCCGTTACCGTCGAACAGGAGTTTTACCGGCCGGTAGGTCGGAGAACTATCTCCGTCGGATGGGCGTCGGCGGGAGTTTCGACGGCAGTGCGCACCGCACGTGCCACAGTGGAGGCCTTCAGGAAGCTGCTCGGTTCGTAGTTTCCGCCCTCCCCGGCAACAATCTCGCGCTGCATATCGGTGTCGATTCTGCCCGGGTGGATGGACGTCACGCGCAACGACGGTTCCTCGAGCCGCAATGCGTCGCCGAACGCCCGGAGTGCAAACTTGCTGGCTGCGTACGATCCCCAGCCGGCATTGGCGCGCAGTCCGGCGCCGGAGTTGATCAGCACGACGTGACCGCCGGCGGCACGGAGAGCGGGAAGGAGTACGCGAGTCAGTTCGGCTACGGCGATGACATTGGCCTCGAATGTGCGCCGCCACTGATCGACCGAGGATTCCTCGATGGTCCCGAGATCCGCGATACCGGCATTGTGGACCAGGACATTCAGCTTGTTGACGGGAACGGATGCGGCGACGGCGTCGTAATCGGTGAGGTCGACGGGCCACGATGTGGAACCGGGCAGTTCGGCGGTGATCGCCTCGAGGGAAGCCGCAGAACGGGCGCCGAGCACCAGGTCGTGGGTCGGTGCGAGTTCGCGCGCTATCGCAGCTCCGAGGCCGCGGCTGGAACCGGTGATCAAGGCAGTAGGACGCATGGGCTGAGCTTAACGACCCATGATTGTTCGGCTACCCGAACTTGTGTATTTGATAGCCCTGACATTAGAGTTTTACTATGACGACTCGCGACGCGAAAAACTACCGCCGCCTGGGGATTGTTGCTCTGGCGGCAGTGTTCCTCGCTGGATGCTCTGCGGTGAACTCCGCCGACGATGACCGCCCGGTAGTACTGACGACGTTCACCGTCCTCTCGGACATCGCGCAGAACGTCGCGGGCGACAATCTTCGCGTCGAGTCGATCACCAAGGCCGGAGCCGAGATCCACGGATACGAACCGACTCCCGGTGACATTCGTCGTGCCAACGAGGCCGATTTGATCCTCGACAACGGCATGAATCTCGAAGCGTGGTTCGCCAAGTTCGTAGACGGCCTCGACGTGCCGCACGTCGTGGTGAGTGAGGGCGTCGAGGGCATTCCCATCGCTGGTGACGCCTATGCGGGCAAGCCCAATCCGCATGCGTGGATGTCGCCGTTGAACACACAGATCTATGTCGACAACATGGTGGCCGCGTTCAGCGATCTTGATCCGGATAATGCCGCAGCATTTGCCGAGAACGGGGCGAAGTACAAGGCGGAACTCCAATCGGTGCAGGATCGGCTGGTCAGCGGACTGGCAACGCTGCCTGCCGGTCAACGCGCGCTGGTGAGCTGTGAGGGCGCGTTCTCCTACCTCACCCGAGATGCCGGGCTCAGTGAGGCGTACATCTGGCCCGTCAACGCCGAGCAGCAAGCCACCCCGCAACAGATCATTGCGGCCATCGACTTCGTCCGGGCCAACGCAGTTCCCGCGGTGTTCTGCGAGTCGACGGTCTCGGATGCCCCGATGCAGCAGGTTGTCGGCGCAACGGGAGCGAAATTCGGCGGCACTCTGTACGTCGACTCGTTGTCCGAAGCAGACGGCCCCGTGCCCACGTACCTGGACATGATTCGTCACGACACCGACGTCATCCTCGGCGGACTCACCGGAGGCACATCATGAGCGAAGCGATCCGCGTCGAGAACGTCAGCGTCCACTACGGCGACGTGCATGCGCTCGAGCACGTCGACCTGACGCTGAACTCGGGCAGCGTGTGCGGTCTGATCGGGATGAACGGCTCGGGAAAGTCGACGTTGTTCAAGGTGATCATGGGAATGATCAAGCCGGACAGCGGGTCTGTGCGTATCGCCGGCATCGAGGCGATGGTGGCCCGCAAGAAGGGGTACGTCGGATACGTTCCGCAGAGCGAGGACGTCGACTGGAGTTTTCCGATCAGTGTTCGCGACGTGGTGATGATGGGCCGGTACGGGCACATGGGGTTCACCCGGCGTCCACGACGCGCTGATCGAGATGCTGTTGCCCACGCTCTGGAGCGAGTGCAACTGACAGAATTCGCGGACCGCCAGATCGGGCAGCTGTCCGGTGGTCAGAAGAAGCGCGCGTTTGTTGCGCGCGGTATTGCGCAGGACGCGTCGATCCTGTTGCTCGACGAGCCTTTTGCGGGCGTCGACAAGCGTTCCGAGGCAACTATTTCCACACTTCTTCGGGAATTGGCGGCCGACGGACGGTCGATTCTGGTCTCGACGCATGACCTCCACGCGGTTCCGAAACTGTGTGACGAAGCGGTACTTCTCATGCGGAAGGTACTGGTCCATTCCGACCCCGATACCGTGCTTCGGCCGGAGAACCTTGCCCTCGCCTTCGGCCTCGACGTGATGGACAGGACCTGATCGATGAACATCGTGGAACTACTTCTCGATCCGCTCGAATACGGATTCATGGTGCGCGCCTTGGCTGTTGCCGTAGTCGCCGCGGTGGTGTGCGGCGTGCTCAGCTGCTGGTTGGTGCTCATCGGGTGGTCGCTCATGGGTGATGCCGTGTCCCACGCCGTCCTGCCGGGAGTGGTGCTGGCTTACGTCGTCGGAGCACCGTTTGCCATCGGCGCTCTGATCTTCGGGCTGATCGCCGTCGCGTTGATCGGATTGATACGCAACACGAGTCGCGTCAAGGAGGACGCCGCGATCGGGATCGTCTTCACCACACTCTTTGCCTTCGGGTTGGTGTTGATCTCGGTCACGCCGAGCCAGACCGACCTCAATCACATCATCTTCGGTAACTTGCTCGGCGTGAGTTCGTCGGATCTTCTGCAGGTGGCGGTGCTCGGTGCTTTGGCCCTTGGCGTACTACTGGTCAAGCGCCGCGATCTCACGCTGTTTGCCTTCGATCCCGTCCACGCCAACGCAATCGGGCTCTCCCCCAAGCGGCTCAGTGCGTTGCTGTTGGGAGTTCTCGCGCTCACCGCCGTGGTCGCGCTGCAGGCCGTCGGGGTCGTGCTGGTGGTTGCCATGCTGATCATTCCCGGTGCAACGGCTTACCTTCTGACCGACAGGTTTTCGCGGATGTTGATGATCGCGCCCGCCATATCGGCAGCATGCGCGATCACCGGCATCTACATCAGTTACTACCTCGACACCGCGTCCGGCGGCATGGTGGTGATGACGCAAGGGATCGTCTTCACTCTGGTCTATCTGTTCAGCCCCAGGCACGGGGTTCTGGCCAAGTGGATTGTGCAGCGGCGCAGACGATCGCTCAGTGCGCCTGCAGGCGCCCGTCAATCATCTCCAGAACTCGATCGCAGTGACGAAGCACTTCGTGATCGTGGGTGACCATGACGGTGGCGACGCCGCTCGAGTGAGTTTCGCGGGCAAGTAGTTCGACGATGTCGTGGCTGCGTTGCCGGTCGAGCGCTGCGGTGGGCTCGTCCACCAACAGTACGGAAGGATCGCTGATCAGAGCGCGCGCAATGCCCACTCGTTGACGCTCACCACCGGACAGCTGACCCGGTCGTCTGCTGGCGCGGTGGGTCATCCCGACGGCCTCGAGCAATTCTGCCGGTGTTTTCGATCCCTTTCGGCCGGTGATCTTCTCGACCAGACGCAACTGATCGGTCGCGCTCAACGCCGGAATGAGATTGCCGGACTGGAACACGAATCCGATGTTGTCGCGGCGAAACTCGGCCAGTTTCTTCTTGGACAGGCCGGTAATGGTGGTGCCGTTCACGGTCACGGTGCCGCCCGTCGGGGTTGTCAGTCCACCGGCAACGGCAAGCAGACTGGATTTTCCGGCACCGGACGGGCCGACGACGGCTACGATCTCGCCGGGCAACACACTCAGGTCGACATTGTCGAGTGCGGTGACGTTGTTGTCGCCGTCGCCGAAACAGAGCTGCGCCGCAGCAAGATTCAATCCGAGCGTGGTAGTTGTAACGGTCATCGGTTTTCTCCTAGCGCGGCAAGGGGGTCCACAGACGAGATGCGGGCGATGGCAACAACGGCTCCGGCAAGACCGAGGACGGTGAGCAGTGCTGCACCGCTGACGACGGGGCCCGCCTCGAGAGCAAACGGCATCCCGGATCCGGTGAGTAGGCTACCGAGACCCAAACCTACGGCCACACCGGTCAATACGGATGCAACGAGGACGATCACAGCCTGCATCAGACCGTCTCGCAGCAGAAATCCGGTGGACGCTCCCATGGCGCGCATGACTGCGATTTCGCGGCTGCGCTGCACCGTCCAGATGGTGAAGAACGCACCGACCACCAAGGCTGATATTGCGTACAGGAAGGCCTTGATCATCGTCATCGTCATCATCTCGGCGCTGTAACCCGGTGAGGATTCGAAAGATTCAGTCAACGTCTTCGATGCGGTTCCGGCAGCAGCGTCGCCGGCACTCAGATCGGGAAGTACACCGTCGACGCCTTGGATGGCGATAACACTGCCCTCGTTGTAGGCGTCGGCGCGCGGTGCCTCACCGGCCTTGGTGCCGGCATGGATCTGTTGCCAGGTGCTCAGCGGAACATACGCAACGTCGACGTGGCCGAAAGTTCTTTGGTCACTGGTGAATCCGACAACTGTTAGATCCGTTCCGAGGCGGTCGACGGTGACTGTATCGCCGAGATTCACACCCTCGTCGCGGGCGGTGTTGCTGACGATGACGGTGTTCTCGCCGCTCAGCGCGGTACCTTCTGCGGCCGCAGGTTCGAGGAACGAGCCAGGCTCGATCCCGAAAAGTGTGAGGTCGACGGGGGTGCCGTTCTGGGTTTTTGCATTCACGATCATGTTTCCGAACAGGGCTGCATTGGCTACGTCGGGACGCTCACGCCAGGCTTGGGCCTGCTCTTCGGTGACCACCGAACGGCTGAATGCGGAATCGGATTTGGTGCCTTCGGCAAAAGCAAAGGCTTGTGCCGGTGTGCGTTGCAGGCCCGATACGCCGTCGTTGACGAGGCCGGAAGACAGTCCGGCCATGATCACCATCAGGATCGAGATGAGGGCGATCACGGCGCCCATCAGCAAAAATCGAGTTCGCGCGAACACGAGTTCGCGCACGGCCAGAAACATGATGCCTCCGAAGTGTGTCGGCGACCTGGCCGACGGTTGTACGACAATTACGACGCTGTAGCTATTACGACACTGTGTCGTAATCATACCGACGCCCTGTCGGGAACATGTCGACAGGGTGTCGGTAAGTGTCGTTATCTACGTCAGATCAGCGCATACACCGTCGCCGGCGACCCGGAACCGCCACGATTGACAGTGCCTCCCACAAGCACATGCGCACCCGTGGTGGGGAGGGCACTCAGGTTGGCAAGATTCTCCAGACTGATGCGATGGGCGCCGTACAGCAGGGTGGAGACGGCGTAGCTGTCGTCGCTCCCGGCGTCGGGTCCGAAGGTGTCGGTACCCAGGGCGCCTCGTCGGCCCAACCGTCCGGAATCGAGGAGCCACCGAACTGCGTCGACGCCAAAGCCCGGCTGATGAATACCGGAGGCGTCGATGTTCGCGTACAGATCTGTGCCCCAACGGGATTCCCAGCCGGTCCACAAGATCACCGCAGCGCCGTCCGGTATCCGCCCGTGCCTCGATTCCCAGTCGACCAGATCGTCGACCCTGAGAATGTAGTCGGAATTCCGGGCAGACTTCTCCCGGATGTCGATTTTCACTGCGGGTAAGTACAGGTCGGAAGGATCCAATTGATCCGCGGTCAGGCCGCCGAGTTCAAAATGTGCCGGTGCGCCCCAATGTGTTCCGGTGTGTTCACCCTGCTTGACGTACTGCAGGTAATAGCCGTCAGCTTCGACGGTGGTGGCCGTCTCGAGGGCGAACTCCGGGTCGCCGGGAAAGATCGGCGTGGATGCGGGGTCGTTGACATGTGAGAGCGAGACGATGCGATGCGGTGTGCCAAAGCTGTTGCTTTGCAGCGATTCCCACGAAGACCAGCGAACATTGCGTACTGCGATCACCTGGCCGTTCGGGCGGGTGTCAACGTATTGAGGGTATTTCGAAGCCAGGGCGTCGATCGCGCTCTCCGCCTCGTCGGTTCCCGGCTCCAGAATTTCGGCATCACCGTCCGCCCGTACCCACCACAGCTGCGACCAGTCGTCGTCGTAGCGATCGACCAGCAGGCTGACGTGGCCCGTCGCGGCTATGTTCTTCAGCCGGCGAAGTGCGGTTGTGGTTTTCGGTTTGTGGTCGACACACGAGTAGACGGTGTTGCCGACAACAACAAACACGAGCGGCACGATGTGGGGAACACTGTTGGTATCGGCGGTCGCCAGTCGTGCTACTCGTGCTGTGGAGAATCGTGCTTTCGGATCGTCCATATCCACAGCGTAAGTGGATCAGGGGTTGCCGCGAGCGGCTGCTGACGGAACAGTGGACCCATGGAACCGGATGAAGCGCTTCGGGAGATCGCCTACTGGCTCGAACGATCGCGGGCCGAGACGCACCGAGTGAAGGCCTACCGGCGTGCCGCTGAGGTCTTCGCAGGGCTGTCGGACGACGAGAAGGAATCGCGTCGCAAGGCCGACAGTTGGAAAGCCCTCACCGGCATCGGACCCAAAACAGCGACGATCATTGCCCAGTCGTACGACGGTGTTCCCGAGTACCTCGCCGAGTTGCGGGGACAGGCGCAACCTATCGGCGACGGCCCGCTGCGGCAGTCTTTGCGCGGCGATCTGCACACGCACTCCGATTGGTCCGACGGCGGCAGCCCCATCGAGGAAATGATGCGACGGGCTGCCGCGTTGGGCCATGACTACTGCGCGCTCACCGACCACTCACCGCGTCTGACCGTCGCCAACGGGCTGTCCGCGGATTGCCTGCGAGCTCAACTCGACGTCATTGCCGCATTGAATGCGGAACTGGCCCCGTTCCGGATCCTTACGGGGATCGAGGTCGACATCCTCGAAGACGGTTCCCTCGATCAGGACCCGGATCTGCTCGACGAACTCGACATCGTGGTGGCGAGTGTGCATTCCAAACTGCGATCCGAACGCGAGGCGATGACTCGCAGAATGCTTGCCGCGGTGCGTAATCCGCGGGTCGACATTCTCGGCCACTGCACCGGCCGGCTTGTCGAGGGTGGTCGCGGTACTCGTCCCGAATCGCAGTTCGACGCCGAGAAAGTGTTCGAGGCCTGCCGCGAATCCGGTACTGCTGTGGAGATCAATTCCCGGCCCGAACGTCGTGATCCGCCGTCGCGGTTGATCGAGTTGGCCCTCGATCTCGACTGCATGTTCTCCATCGACACCGACGCTCATGCTCCCGGCCAATTGGCATGGCAGGGCTACGGGTGCGAGCGCGCCGAAAAGTGCGGCGTCGACGCCGATCGGGTGATCAACACGTGGACGGCGGACGCGCTCCTCGAATGGGCTGGCAACTGAGAGGGCTGGAAGGCAGCGGTGGTCCGCTGCGACCGCGCCGAAGACCGAGGGCTCTTACTGCTTTCCATGTTGATTACGACGGCTGATCTCAATCAACTCGGGTCAGGTAGCGGTGGCCGATAAATGAAACGGCGATAGTGATGCACGCAGCGATCAACAACGCGAGCGCAACGTGCAGCAACAGAAGTAGTGCTCCGACAATTGCGCCGACGAAAATGGTGACGATCGCGCCGACGCGCCGATTCCACAACGCGGATCCCGTTCCGAAGAACGTCTCACTTGCAAGCGAGGTCAGGGTCGAAGTGACCACGACCGTGGTCATATCCTTGACCGCGAGAGCCCTTGCTACCGCTGCCTGCTCGCCCATGACCAGTGCAATAACCGCTGCGAAGACGATCTGTTGGACTGCCGACATGGTGTCGCCGACCACGAACATCGATACGGCTAAGCCAAGGAGAACTATTCCACCTGTCGCGAATAGTGCTGTGGTCCGTGTGTGCCATCCTGCAGGCGACCCGCGAAGCAGCAGCCCGCACGTACACGCCCCAAAGGTAAAGGCAATCAGTGCGATTGCTGGCCCCAGTACGGGAAGCTCGTCGGCGCCGGCAACGGCCATACCCAGTATGACGATGTTGCCGGTCATGTTGCCGGTGAACACCCGATCGAGGCCGAGGTATCCGACCGCGTCGACTAGTCCGGTCACGAAGGTCAGGGCCATCATCGTTGCAACGCCGATGCTTTCGTGGTTGAAACTTGCGCTTGCGGTGGTGCCATCGGTGTTTTGCTTGTACGAGATTGTCATGAAGTTTCCTGAGAATACAGCTGAGACCGGGGAGTGTTGTCTCCCCGGCAACAGGAGACGGGTTCAGAATATGAGAACCGAAACAATGGTCATCAGCACGAGTCCTGAACAGACGGGGATGAAGCATTTACGGGCGAGATCGAGGACTGACACTCTGGCGAAACCTGCAACCGCGATAAGTGATGACCAGGCAACGAGAGTTCCCCCGCCAGACCAGATATTGCCCATCTGGCCAATTGCTGCGAGGGTTGCCGGATCCATTCCTACTGCCGGGCCGAGGGCTCCGGCCAATGACCCGGTAAGTGGCAGGCCGCTGAAGCCTGATCCTTCGAGTCCGGCGATCATTCCGATGATCAGGATCGCGAACGATGTGACAAACGGATTCTGCGGTAGATGGGACTGGCCTGCATTCACGAGATCGAAGAGTAGCGTCGGGCCTGCTGTATCGGCTGGTAGAGCAAGTATCTGGGCAGAGAAGTCGCCGTTCCCGATGAAAAAGAATCCTGCGATGGGAAGCACTATCCCCATCGCTTTGAAGGCGAAAACGAGACCGTCGATCAGATGCTCGGAGGTCGTCTCGAAGAATCCTTGCTTGTCATTAGTGGCCGCGGCCGCGAACAGAATGAGCGCGGCGATACCACCGACCATGGCCGCGGCGTCGCCACCCTTGAGGTCCGGGACGATGTCAGTGAATTTGCCGATGAGTAGGTACACAATGAATGCAAGGTAGGCGAGCGGCACCAGAACTGCGAATGTACGTGCGGCCCTGATGCTTTTGAATACGTGGTCGACGGTTGCCTTCATCGACGAGTCATCGGTGTCGACGCGTTCGGCCACCGACACACCGACATTCGCTCCGGCCGTCACCAGAACTTTCGACCCGCGCGCCGCTCCGGTACCAGGCAGGGTTCCGCTCGGTACCGGAGTGCCGCCTGCGGAGTCGCCGTCAGCCTGGGTCGAGCGGCCGTTCTCGTGCTCGGCTCGCGATTCCCATTCCGTGAGAAGTTCGGGCGATGGTGCTCGCATATTGCGGCGCTGCGTCAGCCACGTGATGATCAATGCGGTGAGTCCCACGATCAGTGACATGACAAGAGCGCGGTCGGCAACAACATCAGGATCGACACCGGCGGCAGTTGCGGACAGGCCAGGCGCAACCTTGATGATGTAATCGGCCGAGAGCGCCATTCCCTGCCCACAGATGGCGATCGACATACCGACTGCCATAGGCGAGAGACCCGCGCGGATTGCGACCGGAATCAAGACCGCCCCGATGAGCGGAACCGCCGGTGTGGGCCAGAAGAACAGCGAGATCATGTACGTCACGGCGGCAAGAACGAGAAAACTACTTGTGCCACCGCGCATAACTTTCCGGAACGGCGCAACCATGAGTCGATCGGCGCCCATCTGACGCAACGCTCCGAGCATCGCAGTTACCAGAGCGATGATCAGGAAGATGTTGAACAGTTCTTTGGCGGCGACGAGACTTGCGTTGAAGATTGATGCGAGTCCAGTGACAAGGCTGTCGGAAAAGACGAATGCAGTCAGAAATGTACCCAGTACCGCCGGCACGACTATGTTCTTTCTGAGCATCATTGTGGCCAGGATGACGAGTATGCCCGCGAGGTACACCCAGTGTGCGGCAGTTAGATTTACTTCCACGTTGCGCCCCTTATGAGTTCGTGCCAAAGTCGCGATAACTGATTGAGTGATAGTGCGCGGGGCGGTTTCCAGGGTCAACGGCTAGTCTGCACACTCGAGTCCGATCCTAGATGTGCAGGATGTCCCATATTGCGCAAAACGGCGCGGCGATATGACCGTTGAGTTAAGAATTGTTGCGCGACTGCGCTTTTCGATGACATTCTGGCCATAAAATGTGGGTACCCTAACCTTAGCTGGGCACGTGGTTCCTCTGTGCCTTGCCTTCAAACCGCAATGGAACGGATAGCATGATGAGTGCAACTACGAGCGTGACCGCATCGAGGATGAATGCGGGAGTTGACGGGGGCACATCACCCGCACTTGCCGCACTGCTGGTGGGAACTTTCGTCGGGACGGTCAGCAACAACATCGTCAACGTCCCACTCACGGCCATACTCGACGATTTCGAAGCTCCATTGAGTAGTGGAATTTTTGTTGTCGTCGCATTCTTGTTGACCTTCGCAGCGGCGATGCCCCTGGCAGGCTGGATTGGTGATCGGTTCGGGCGCAGGCGGGTTTACTGCGCAGCGTTGATCGGCACTGCGATTTGCTCGCTGGGCGCGGCATTGGCACCGTCACTCCCGGTGCTGGTGATGTGGCGCTCGTTCGGAGGTGTTGCGGCGGCCGCGTTCGCGCCCGCCGTCATGGGTCTCATTGCCTGGCTGTTCGGCCCGGCACGGCGGGCCAGAGCAGTCGGGGCTTGGGCTGCAGTCAACGGAATCGGGCAGGCCATGGGACCTTCACTGGGCGGTGTGGTGAGCGACTTGATGGGCTGGCGATGGGTATTCGTTCCACTCATCCCAGCGGCGCTCATCGGCTACTTCGCCACCATGAAGTTCATTCCGCGTTACCCCGCGAAGAAGATGCAGCTGGACTGGGTGGGTGCGATCACGCTGACCTGCGGCGCCGGTTCCATCGTCCTCGGGATCAGTCTCGCTTCGCAAGGGAGCCGAAATGCTTGGCTGAGTGGAATTCTCGTTGTTGCCGGAATCGCGCTGGTTTCTGTGTTCGTTGCCTGGTGCCTACGGGCGAAGGACCCGTTCGTTCCGATAGATCTGGTCCTCGAATCACGTTTCCTGCGAAGCGCACTCGCGGCTTTTGCTCAGATGTTCGCGCTGGGAGCCACGTTGCTTGCGTTACCGCTCTACCTGACTTCAGGCGGCAGCTCCACGACCTCGGCTGGACTTGTTCTCTTTGTACTGCCGCTATCGATGACTGTTTCAGCGCCGGTAGTCGGACGCTACGTGGACAGGCTCGGCGGCCGAATGACGATGCGCTGCGGTTTGTCGATCTTGATCGTCGGATTATGCGTTCTTGCAACGATTCTTCAGCTCGACGTCCGGAACATGTGGTCCTTGAGCGGGGTGCTGATTGTTGTCGGAGTCGGAGTCGCGATGGTGCAAACGCCTGCTGCAGCAGGCTCGACCCGTTCACCTGCCGGCGCAGTAGGTACGGGGCTCGGTCTGTTCAATCTGATCCGTTTCGGCGGGTCTGCAGTGGGCGCCGCGTGGGTCGGAATCGCCGTTAACGTGGCAGACAGTCCGTTTGCCCTCCTATTCGGGATCACCTCGGCTGTTGTTGCCGTCGGGTTCGCGGCAACCTTTGTCGGCGAGGATCCAATCGCGGCGTGATTTCAGGTGTTCCGCGTCTCTCGGTCAACCCCCGCCCGCACCGTGGCCAAAAGATCCAACCTCAATGCCAACCAGATCGTGAATTGATTTTCGGCTTGCTTGATATCGAGACCCATCGACCGAGAGATCCGATCAAGCTTGGAGATCATCGTATTTCGATGCAAGCCAAGTTTGCGGGCCGCAGCATTGATGTTTCCGGCTTCGGCGAGATAAGCAAACAGGATTTTCTCGAAGTCCGGTGGTCCGCCGGGGCCTCGTAGTGGCCCAAGTATGTCGTCGATCAACCGACGGCTTTCGTCTGACTCGGCCGCAACCGCAAGCACCCCGAATCCGCGGAGATCTCGGTACGAGACCGAACCCGACAGTTCGAGTCGCGCTGCGATACCGAGTGCAATTCGAGCGTCACGGTAGCTTGCGGCGATATTCTTCGCTCCATGCGATCGTCGGCCATGAGTCACCGGAATGCGCTGTCCCAGACGCTTTTCCAGATCAAAGGACATGGCATTGGCATAGTCGTCGATCTCGTCCTGACTCTCGCTTCGCAGTGACCTGACGACAATGAGAAAATCGCCGATCACGGTTACGTGGGAGGCGACATCCACCTGGGGCAGTACGCCTGCCGCGTACCGGGCGAGACGCACCATACTTGCACCCGGATGCGGGCCCGTCCGGTCGACCAATCCAGGTGCGACGAAGACGATGTAGTCGAGGTCGAGATCAATTTCGTGGAGTTCGGCGCGAGTTTTCAGGTCGAGGTCACTGGCGAAGTTTCCGTGGACAAGGGCTTGAACGAAGTCGCCCTTGGCGCGCTCTTCAGCTTCGTCGACGCTTCGCTGCCGTAGCATCTCGGCACCGATAATCGAGCCGGCTTGCTCCACGACTACCTTGTACTGAGCGATGTCGTGCCGCCGTGGTTTGCCGGCGAGCGTAAGGACGACAACCCATCCCTCATGCCGACCGGCGAGATGCATGGCAGAGGCAACTGCTGTCACGGAAACTGAATTCGAATGCGCCGGAGGAAGCTCGAGAACATGCACTTCATGTGCGTGGAGAACTTCTTCTTCCGTCCTGCTCGGAAGGGCTGCCGTCAGGGACTGCACCAGCGCCGCAGTCGCTTCGCTGTCTTCGGCGGGTAGTCCGGACTGGACGATCAACCTTCCCCGGACGTCGAGGGCGAGGGCGGGGCGAGAGGTGAGAGAGCTTACTTCGCGAACGAGCATCGGTACGCCGGCGCCACGGTGAAGTAGGGCAGCAAGAGACTGATGAACCATCACCCCGTACCGCATCACATGAGCTTCCTGAGTGAGTGCGCGCTCGGCGAGGAGTTTGTTCAGCACGGTAAATCCAACGGGGAAAGCCAATTCCACCGCCGGTAGTGCCTTCGGCCAGACTGTGCTGGAAGGAGCCGTCCCGTCGACGATCACAGCACTGGCACCACGCGCGAGTAGCGATTTCAATGCCAGGGCGGCGCCCGAAAGAGTATCCGGACGGGTGTAGACAACGACGCCTACCAGCGAATCCGGCCTGCTCAACACCTCGTCCCACGGTAGGCACCACGTAACCTGGGAGTCCATCTGGTCGTAACCTGACAGCACGTGCGCCTTGTCGAAGATCGGTTCCTCGAGGAGACCCCGTAGCGATAATCGTTCGGCTTCGAATTGCTCCGAGTCCGTCATGTTCTCGGTCTGTCGATGGTTCATGACTGCGCTCCTCGCGGTGGATCAAGTGTGCAGTATGACCTACGGAACCAGCCCATGTCATGTGCAGTATGACTATCACAGTGCTGCTCGTCCGGGTTCTTTTGACCATCGTGCGGAGGGATCAGGGCTGGTAGAAATCCATCTATCAGCCCAACCAACACGACGGAGACGATATGCACCAAGTTCACCGAATCACACTCGACGATGCTCTACCGCTGCTTGCCGCCGGACGTGCGAAGGCAGAAGAGATCGGCGTCAGGCAGACACTGTGTGTTGTCGACGACGGGGGCAATGTGCTTGCGCTGCACAGGTTGCCAGGTGCACGTTTGACCGGAGTCGACATCTCGATCGCCAAAGCCTTCACCGCCGCAGGACATGAGCGCGCAACGCACTTGTTCAACGAGGCCCCGGATGGTCCAGCCCTTCCCGGCAACGAAGCATTCGGCATCAGCCACATGCTCCCCGGTAAGTTCGCCGTATTCGTCGGCGGATTCCCCTTGCTGTACAACGGTCAGATTGTCGGGGGAGTGGGTATCAGCGGCGGAAATGGCAAGCAGGACAAAGCAGTAGGTGCCGCCATGCTTGCGGAGTTCGAGGCGCTCACGTCTGCCAACGTCTGACAAACTCGTTCGAAAAGTGCACAGTGCACTCGAAAGACGTTGATATTCGGATCTTTTGACCATAGTGAACCGCCGCAACGCCTATTACCGTCGGCAACGAATCATCTTCTAACATCAAGAAAGAACGAGGCAGATCATGACCGAACTCTTGAACCGCGAAGATTTCCGCGCAGCTCTCGAAGGAGCGCTGGTTGGCCGCGAGGCCGCAAACGCTTCCTTCAGCAAGGCGTGGGCAGATGGAAAGCTCGAGAAGCGCCACTTCGCGCGCTGGGCCGAAAACCACTACCACTACGTCGGACCGTTCGCCGACTACCTCGCGAACATCTACTCGAATACTCCCGACACGTTCACCAATGCCAAGGACTTCACTCTCCAGAACATGTACGAGGAGGAACTGGCAGATATTCGCCATACCGATCTGTTGATCAAGTTCGGTGAGGCATGCGGCACCACTCGTGAGCAGATCGAGAATCCGTCCAATATGAGTGCCATAACTCGCGGACTACAGTCCTGGTGCTACGCCGTTTCCCAGCGTGAACACTTTGTTGTCGCGACGGCAGCGCTGGTTGTCGGGCTGGAATCACAGGTCCCGAGTATCTACAAGAAGCAGATAATTCCGCTTCGAGAAGTATACGGATTCACCGAGGACGAGATCGAATTCTTCGAACTGCACATCACATCCGATGTCGTGCACGGTGAGCGCGGCTACCAGATCGTGCTCGACCACGCAGACACCCCGGAGTTGCAGGCCCGCTGCTTGCAGCTGGTCAAGTGGGGTGCGGAAATGCGCTTCAGCTACACCAAGGGACTCTACGACACCTATGTGGCGTCTGACCTCGAACTCATCACTGCCTGAAGCTGATTGATTGTCCCGGCGGGTGGCGGAACGGTGACTCCGCCATCTGCCGAGTCGATCGAATTCTCGAGTTGTCGAAGGGAAGACATGGATACGAACTGGACCGCCGTCGCGGCCCTGCGCGACCTCGGAAGGCGCACCAAGTTGCGCGTCGAGGTGGGCGCGACCGCGATCGCACTCTTTCAAGCCAACGGGCGTATCTATGCGTTCCGTGACCTGTGCATACACGCCGATCGCTCCCTCACAAAGGGCACGATTCTGCATGGGCGGGTGATCTGCCCAGGACACCAATGGGCTTTCGACCTCGAGTCCGGCTACGAAGAAGACCAAGACCTCTGCCAACCGACCTATCCCGTAACCGTCGCAGACGACGTCATCTACGTGGATTTGACACCGCGCACCGTTGTGGCGTCCGAACGAGAACAGGCCTTGTCATGACCGCAACCCTCGACACCATCGTCTCCATCGGTGCGGGACAGACTGCCGCAGTTGCAGCACGTACGCTGCGCCGCAGGGGATTTGACGGCCGTATCGTGTTGATCGGCGACGAGAACCATGCGCCGTATCAACGGCCACCTCTGTCAAAGGAATTTCTTGCCGGTACGGAGTCGCTCGACTCCCTCATGCTGCTGCCGCCGTCCTGGCGTGAAAAGAACCACGTGGAATTGTTGACCGGCACTGCGGCGAGTCGCATCGACACAGGCGCGGGCGTCGTCGAGTTGGCTGACGGCCGTACGATCGCGGCGGACGCGGTGCTCATCGCAACCGGTGGTCGGCCACGTACGATGGCCGTCACCGGACCTGCCCCGGAACGCACGCACTATCTCCGCACTATCGACGATGCACAGCGCTTGTCGACCCACCTTCGTCCGGGAACGCACGTAGCGCTCATCGGCGGCGGGTTCGTGGGTCTCGAAATTGCCTCGACAGCAAGAAGTCTGGGGTGCGAGGTTACGGTCATCGAACGAGCGCCGATCCCGCTCGCTCATATCGTCGGCGCAGAAATGGGCGCCGTCTGCACCCGATTGCAGCGCGACAATGGAGTGCACGTCGTTACCGGCGTCGACGTCACGGCGGTCCACACCGGACAGTCGGAGGTTCGCATCTCGCTGAGTTCGGGTGAGATCGTGAGCGCCGATGTTGTTGTCATCGGAATCGGAATCGAACCGAATGTGGAGATCGCACGTGCATCGGGACTGGCCGTCGACAATGGAATAGTTGTTGACGTGCAAGGACGTACAGCAACGCCCAACGTTTTCGCAGCCGGGGATGTCGCTTCACGCTATTCCGACAGGGCGGGACGCCATATGCGGGTCGAGCACTTCGACAACGCCAGCAGGCAGGGTGCAGCGACGGCAAACCTGATGCTGGGTCGCGAAGGTGTCAACGATGCACCGCACTGGTTCTGGTCCGACCAGTTCGGCGTCAATCTTCAATTCACCGGCCGCGCCCAACATACCGAGATCGTCACGAGAGGCAACGTGAACGACGGAGAGTTCACAGCATTCTATCTCGATGACGGAATTGTGCGTGGGGCATTCGCGCTCGACCGCGGCGACGACATCGGGGCAGCGCGTGAGCTGATCGGCAAACAGTGTAGCGCAGACCGGTTGCGAGACATCGATATTGACCTTTTTGATCTGCTGGATGACGAAGAATTGGCGGCGAGCAACTGATGGGCCTGAACTATATCGACGGTAGATGGGTCGCTGCACAGTCCGGCGCGACGTTCGAGCGTCGTAATCCGGCTGATCGATCCGACGTAATTGGCACATTCCCGGACTCCGGACACGATGACGTCGAAATTGCCGTCTCCGCATTGATCAAAGCAGCCCCGGCGTGGGCTGCGACCGCACCCGAACGTCGTGCAGAAATTCTGGAAGCTGCTGCGGCGAACCTTGAATCGAATGCGGCGGCTCTCGTCGACGAACTCGTTCGAGAAGAAGGCAAGACTCGCGCAGAAGCGACCATGGAAGTCGGGCGTACCCCGATGAACTTGCGCTTCTATGCGGCCGAGGCTGTTCGCACTACCGGAACCACATACCCGTCGCCGGGAGAAGGTCTCGTGTTCACCGTCCGTGAACCGGTCGGCGTTGTCGGGGCGATCACGCCGTGGAACTTCCCGCTGAACATACCGTCACGAAAGATCGGACCGGCACTTGCCGCCGGAAACGTGCTGCTACTCAAGCCATCCGAGTTGACTCCCTTGATGGGGCAGCGTCTTGTTGAGGCACTACTTGCCGGTGGATTGCCTCCCGGGGTTATCGCGTTGGTACAAGGATCAGGAAAGGCAGGCGCAGCCGTGGTTGCAGACAGCCGCGTCGATGCCATCACCTTCACGGGGTCCACCCAGACCGGACGGGCGATCCACGCCGCCGTCGGTCCGGAACGCCGCAGTCAGCTCGAGATGGGCGGTAAGAATCCGGTTGTAGTGCTGGAAGGTGCCGATCTCGACAAGGCAGCCTCATTGATTGTGAAGGGCGCCTTCGGGTTATCTGGCCAAGCCTGCACCGGAACAAGCCGCGTTGTTGCGGTTGATGCCATCCATGATGACCTACTCAGCAGAGTTGTTGTACTGGCACAGAAGTTGGTCGTCGGGGCCGGCGGCGACGAGGGCGTCACGATGGGTGCGTTGGCAAGCGCAGGACAATACCGAAAGTTCTTGGACTATGTTCAGGTAGGTCTGGACGATGGAGCTGAATTGATCTGCGGTGGAACGCCGCACGATGACAATGCTGACGGTTTCTTTGTTACCCCAACGGTTTTTTCTGGCGGAACACCCGAAATGCGCATCGTAACCGAAGAAGTATTCGGTCCACTATTGGTCTTCTTGCGCACCGAAAACTTCGATAGTGCAGTCGACCTCGCAAACAATACCGAGTACGGCTTGAGCTCTTCGGTCGTAACCAACGACATTGCAACAGCGTTGGCTTTTGCCGCTCGGACGAAGACGGGACTGGTGAAGATCAATCAACCCACGACGGGCATGAGCATGAACGCGCCGTTCGGTGGATTCAAGGCGTCGAGCACGCAGACCAACAAAGAGCAGGCCGGCGAATCGATGATGGGTTTCTACCAGTGCGAGAAGACGATTTACCTGAGCGGGCTTGCATGAGCGCCGCCGACCACAGCACAATCGGAGAGGGGACCGTCATGGAACCAGAGAAGACCGCAGCAGATAATGTCGAGTTCGTCCGCGTAGCTCGGTCGGGTCAGGTGACGGAAGGACTTGTCCGTCGATTCTTTTCGGGCGAGCACGAATTCGCCGTCGCCCGACTCGACGGTAAGGCGTACGCGACGTCCAACTACTGCACACATCTTGACTGTCTCCTGTCTTCCGGCAAACTCGTGGAGGACGGCATAGGTTGTTCATGTCACGGCAGTGTCTTCGATCTCGAGACGGGTGAGCCGGTATATCCGCCGGCCACGGTGGCTATCAAGACATACGCCGTCGAAGAACGAGAGGGAGAGATTTTCGTCGGGTTCGACCCATCGGACACGACTTCAGCTCCCCGCCGACGTGCAACCCGCGGCCTGACATGACCACAAGGCCACCAACCCTCTCGACCAGGGGCATGGTCTCTTCCAGTCATCCGGCAGCCAGCACGATCGGTGTGCAGGTTCTCGCCGACGGCGGCAATGCGATCGACGCGACACTCGCCATCGCGGCGATGACATGGCTGGCACTGCCAGGACAATGCGGAATCGGTGGAGACGCCTTCGCTGTAGTGCGTGAGCCCGACGGACGAGTCTGGACGGTCGGAGGAAGTGGATTCGGGCCAGACGGTGGAGAGACGGATTTCTACACAGATCAAGGTTTGACCTCGATTCCCTTGGACGGACCCCTTGGTGTTGCCGTACCGGGCGCCCCTGCGGCCCTGGCAGCACTTCATGCCAATGGGGCGACACGTTCTCTGTCTGACTTGTGGGAACCGGCGGCAGGTAGCGCCGAACGAGGTTTACCGTGTTCAGCCAAGACCCTCCAAGACATCCGGGAAGCCCATCTGGCGATTGCGCTGGATCCCGGCCTCGCCGCTGTCTATCTTCCCGGCGGCGGGTTACCTCATGTGGGGCAACAACTCCCCCAAATTGATCTAGCTCGAACGATTCGCTCACTTGCGTCCGATCCCGCGGACTTCTATCTCGGATCCTTCGCTCAGAAAGCTGTGTCGACACTGCGTGAACGTGGGGCGCCTTTCAGCGGTAACGAGTGGGCGGATGGATTCAAGGTCGACCCGGAACCCGCCATAGCCGGCACGTACGCGGGTGCGGTGGTATATCAGACGGCGATGCCGACGCCAGGCTGGATGGTTCTTCAGCAAGCCGCTCTGTGCGACCGTGTAGTCGGGTACTCGCCATGGATGGCGGCACCCGCGATCGACCGATTGGCATCGGCGGCCCGCCTCGCCTTCGAGGATCGCTTTGCACTGTGCGGTAGTGACAATGACGAATGGAGAACACTGCTGCTACCCGACACAGTGGCCCGATCGAGAGCATCATTGGATGCGAACTCGAGGCGACGGGAGTTCAGTGTGGCCGGCGGGGACACCACGTCGATCGTCGCCGTCGACTCCGACGGAAGAGCGGTCAGCTTCATTCATTCCCTTGCCTTCACTTTCGGTTCCAAGATCACGGTCCCGGGTACGGGGGTAGTACTCAACAACAGGTTCGGTCGTGGTGCGTATCTGATTCCAGGGCATCCAAATTCGGCTTCGCCGCGACGTAAACCGGTGCATACTCTCAATGCTTGGATAGCAGCAGACACCGCGGGGGCACTGCTTCACGTGGGTAACACCCCGGGTGGAGACGGGCAGGTCCAGTGGAACATGCAATTGCTGTCCCATTTGCTCGACCACGGACTCGACCCGGCAGAGGCTGTGGCGGCACCGCGATTCACGGTTTACCCGGGCAGTGATTCAGACGTGATCGGTCGGCCCGCTGAGCTTCGGTGCGAATCAAGGATAGGAAAGTCCACGTTGTCCGAATTACGTAGTCGAGGACACGATGTGACGCTTCAGGGAGCATGGGATGGTGGTGGCAGCGCTCAGGTGATTTCACTCGATCGTGAGCGTGGGCTACTCAGCGGCGCAGCCGATCCTCGACAGGAAGGGATAGCTCTAGGTGTCTGATATTTCGTTTGTGCGAGGGCCCGTGCCGCAGGGACAGTACATGGCGGCAACAGTTCACGACTCGATTGCTTACAGTGCGGGGATGACACCGCGGATCGACGGAGTCCTCCAAGTGTCCGGAGTTGTCGGCGAGGCGGTAGACATTGCGGATGCGGCTACCGCTGCGGGGATGTGCGCTCGGAATGCGCTCACCGCAATTGCTTCGGTCGCAGGAGGGATGGATCGAGTCGAGCGCTGTCTGCGCATGACGGTGTATGTGGCTTGCGCAGACAACTTCTTCGATCTGTCGGCAGTAGCCGACGGTGCGTCCGCGGTGATCGCTGAAATACTTGGTGGGGAAGCACTTCCCGTTCGTGCCGCGATTGGCGTCAAGAACCTTCCGTCAGGTGCTCCGGTGGAAGTCGACATCACGGCCGTGGTCGATATGAAGCCTCACGCATAGTCGGTTTGGCTCCGTGAGACCTCGCATCGAGCGAAATATGATAGGTCTACAGCATCAAGGCAGGATCTGTGGTCAGTTCGATGTTGAGCCATGGTTCGTACGGCAGATCGGCGAGGTGTTTGGCGAATGTGCGTCGTACCGCATCTTCGTCGTCGATCTCCCACGTATGGGGAGGGACCATGAACATGGCTTCGATGTACAGCTTGCGGCCAACCTTGCTCATCGTCAGGGCTGGTTCATCCAAATCGAATTCATCGCGAACAGCTGCGATCGCGTCGTGGACATGCGCCTGAACCTGTTGACTGGGAGCGCCTTCGAGCAGTTCCACCAGAGCAGTTCGCAACAGAGCCAAGGGTTGTGGGACCAGCATCGCACAGCCGATCAGGACGAGCACGGAGTCGACGTATCGATCGGCATCGGAGAAATCGGTGCGCCCCAGGATCATTGCGACAACGGCGCCTACGGCAACCAGCGCGCTGAAGGCGGCCGAGGCTCCCCACTGCCTGGCCTCGGCCACCAGGAGATCGGATGTGCGGTCGACCTTTCCGACGTAGCGCCAGATCAGTACGGACACTGCTGCACTGATCGCGCCGTAAGCTGCGAGCGACCCGGCCGTCACATCGGCTCCGCCGGCCAGGATGACCCGTACGGCCTCTACGGCGGCGTACGCGAGAGTTGCCAACAATGCCATGCCCTGAATGGCGATCACCACCGGAATCAGAGCTTCCTTGCCGAACGGGAAGCGCGCCGTCGGGCCTGAATCTGCGATCCGGGAGACGCGCAGCGACATCCAGGTCAGAACCATGCCGATCAGTGCGTACACACCGTCGAGCAGGATTACCTGAGACTGCGAGATCCACCCCCACACCGCGGCCAGGACGGCCAAGGCTGTCGCAACCATCAGCGAGTACCGCAGGGTCTTGCGCTCGCGCTCCGCTGACTCTTCTTTGATGCCCATGACCCGCAACCGCCTTGTCGGTTTAGTAACTTCTTCCCGTAGGAATACCAGCAAAGTGGTTCCGAGAAAGACTCACCGCGCCACTCCGATGAGCGCAGAAGCCGTACTCGACGCAAAATAGACTTCTATGGCCGACCGTGGATTCACCCCGACACAGCTCGCTGCCCGAGCCGCCTATCTGCTGCGCGGTAATGATCTGGGCACGATGACTAGCGCTGCTCCCAAGCTTTATCCACATATGTGGAGTTGGGACGCGGCGTTTGTTGCTGTCGGATTGGCTCCGTTGAGTGTGGAACGAGCCGTTGTAGAACTCGATACCTTGCTCGACGCGCAGTGGAAGAACGGAATGATCCCGCACATCGTTTTTGCAAACGGCGTCGACGGCTATTTTCCCGGTCCGACGCGGTGGGACGTCAATGCGTTGGCTGCGCATGCGCCGATAGGTACGGCGACATCCGGGATTACCCAACCGCCGGTACATGCGATTGCCGTGCAACGAATCCTCGATCATTCACGTCGTCACGGCCGTACGACGCGAGCGGTTGCCGAGGAGTTCTTGGATCGGCGGTGGAATGATCTGGTTCGGTGGCATCGTTGGCTTGCCGAGGCACGAGATCTCGACGGTAATGGTCGGATAGCGCTCTATCACGGCTGGGAATCGGGGATGGACAACTCTCCACGTTGGGATGCGGCGTACGGGAATGTTGTTGCGGGACAGGTTCCTGCGTACCAGCGAGCCGACCTTGCTGTTGTAACGGACCTGACGCAACGTCCCAAGGATCACGAATACGATCGCTATCTGTGGCTGCTCGAAGAAATGAAATCGGTGCGCTACGACGACCAACAGCTTTCTACCGCAATGAGTTTTGCAGTCGAGGACGTATTTGTCTCAGCCGTCTTCTCTATGGCCTGCGATGTCCTGGCGACCATCGGCGAGGAACATTCGCGGCCGAACTCCGATGTGCGAGATCTGCGCGGTTGGGCAGACCGATTCCGTCGAGGTGTCATAGCCACGACGGACGAAAGAAGCGGCGCGGCAAAGGATTTTGATCTCCGTACGGGACGCTGGGTGAATACCGAGACCATCGCGATGTTTGCGCCATTGTTGTGTGGTGGACTTAGTCGCGATGCTGAACGTTCGCTGTTACGAACCTTCGAGGGGCCGAAGTTCTGCGGGCATCCGGACATGAGATTTGCCGTCCCGCCGTCCACTTCCCCGGTGTCCGGCGATTTCCGTCCGCGTGAGTATTGGCGTGGACCTGTCTGGCCGGTGATCACCTGGCTGTTCTCATGGGCGTTTGCGCGTCGTGGATGGGCTGAACGATCGTATGTTCTCCGGTCGGAGGGACTCAGGCAGGCCAGTGACGGCAGTTTTGCCGAGTATTACGAACCCTTTACGGGTGAGCCGTTGGGCAGCATGCAGCAATCCTGGACGGCGGCAGCGGTTCTCGATTGGTTGGGATGACCAGCGTCTGAATAGTTCGTGAAACAACAGACAAATCCGGCAGCAGTCCCTACGCTCGGGGAATGGCCGAGCGACGCACCGTCAGGACCTTAGGCAGACTAACCCCGATCGTGATGGCTGCGGCCGTTGCATTGACGGCCCCGGGTCTCGCTGCGGCTGATGCTCCCCGCGGGCCGGACGTTTCGTCTTGGCAGCATGTGGATGGAACCGGTATCGACTGGTTCCAGGTGCGGGCGTCGGGGCATGAGTTCGCGATGGTCAAAGCGACAGAGTCGCTGAACTACGTGAATCCGTATTTCGTCCAGGATTGCCTTCGCATGCGCGTTGCGGGCGTTGCGCGCGGCGCCTATCACTACGCAGACGTGCGAGCGTCGCCGGAAGCGCAAGCTGCGTTCTACGCGGCGATGGTCCTCGGTATCAACGGTCCTGGAGATTTGCCTCCCGTCCTCGATCTCGAAGACGCAAAAGGCCTGCCGGCATCACAGGTGATCGACTGGACTCACCGGTACCTGAACACCGTCCAGGCGTTGACGGGACGGCAGCCGATCATCTACACGTATCCCAACTTCTGGTACACGCAGATGGCGAACACAACCGAGTTCAACCACTACCCGCTTTGGATTGCTGACTACAACGGTCAGAGCGCTCCGGGACCCTTGCCTGGTGGGTGGTCGAATTGGACCTTCTGGCAGTACACGAGCACAGGACGCATACCGGGGATTGTCGGTAACACCGATATCAATGTCTACAGCGGAGCCCAGGGTGACTTCGGCCGTTACTCCAACAGCGTGGGGCTCGGCAGCAGCTAGGCGTGTGCGACTGCTTGCGCTCTTGCAGTGTCCTTTTCGGGCCCTCTGGCCCTATTCAGGACCTGGAAATTTGTTTGCTGTGTCCCGTGATGCGTGACCGATTGGTCCGCATGTAGCTCAGTGGTTACGAGAAATTCAGCGGAACGGTAGCCAAAATCGGGGAACACTTTGCTAGCTACGTGGGCTCAGATGATAGCTATGGTGGGAAATTGGCTGAAATCCCCCGTGGAAATTTTCACAAAACGGACTTGAAGTTTGGTCTTACCGGGTGGTTACAGCACGTACCAGTGGCGTTTTGAGCCCCCTGCCATCCGTCTATCGGGGCTTCCCCTCACTTCGTTACCTACGGCCCTGAATGAATTGATCGCGATCGTTCATTCGATTTCGGCGCGTTCGGGCTGCCGACGGAACCATCGTCGGTTGTAAGTGTTCCGGGTCGAAGTTCATACGCTGTGGTGCATCCAACAGCGGTTATGCGCACTGGTCATTTGTCTAGATCTGCCAGGACGCCCCATTATTCCAGCGACCCGGCGTATCCAGCCAAAACGCCGTTTCGAGTCGTGTGTGACCCAGCGACGGCCAATTTTGTCAGATTGTCCGGTTGACCAAAGCTGCCCAGCGGACCTTGTTCGATCAACGAAGGAAAGCGACTATCAGTCTGCTTTGTCCATCTTTCGGTGGGCAAGCTCCCGGTTATCTGTTATCTTGATCGAGATAACTGGAAGATTGCTCTCGATTTGCATGGATCTCGAGGGCCAAAGTCCTGCACAGGACGGCTCTTCCAACACGCAGGTGTTACCCGAAGAGGAGCTCGAATGGCAGGACCGGCAGCAGCGTCCGGTGCGAGGTCGATCAGCCGAAAACCGGCGCACCGACCCGAACCAACCGATCAAACGGGAGTTCGCGCCATCGCTCTCGCATCTCCGTCCACCGAATATCGATCAGGCACATCCTGGGGAGCTAGAAATGCCTAACGACTTACCGCCGACAAGGTCGGCAATGTTCACCGCAGGGCTACCGCCCTGGGTGCGAGCGTGGACGGTGGTGTGGACCACCATCGCGTTGATTCTCGGTATCTCCGGCGCGACGGCAGTAGTTGCATCAGCACAGCCGGCCGCGACGCTCGGCGGTCCCGTTCAGGCTCAGACGCCGGCTCGCGCCGCTGTGCTGCCGGATGAACAGCCCGCAAATGGCTGTGCCTTCAGCGCCCCTAACACTGGCCCTTTCTCGCAGAACATCTGTTGGATCGACATGTCGGCGCTCAACGAAGCCGCGGCTACATCCGCGGCCGGGCAGTCGATGGAAATCCAGCTCACCGAGGGCTACAAGATCAACTTCAAGGCTTTCCTCACCGACTCGGTAGCAGGAAAGACGCATCAGGGGGTCGAAGCGAAGGCACTCCCCACGTTGAGTTACTCAGCGCTGGGAACGTCCGCCTACACGGGTGTGCCGTCGACGATCAAGCCCGCGATCTACCAGAAGTCCTCCGTGAATGGACAATCCGGCGGGACGGTGTCGCTCAAGAACATCGTGATGACCGGGCCCAATGGCACGGTGTACAACTACGGTCTCGTAGCAGCCGATGCGGAGTCGACTG
This sequence comes from Rhodococcus sp. IEGM 1366, assembly GCF_033142425.1. Classification (NCBI taxonomy): domain Bacteria; kingdom Bacillati; phylum Actinomycetota; class Actinomycetes; order Mycobacteriales; family Nocardiaceae; genus Rhodococcus; species Rhodococcus sp. IEGM 1366. Next base: position 626,916 of record NZ_JAWLRZ010000001.1, on the reverse strand, counting down.
ACGCAAACACGTCAACCGACAAAGAGTTCCTCGCCTTCAATTCGGACAAGCCGCTGCGACAAATCGCGCGCACAGTCGGTGTTGACGAACCTGGCTACCCTGGAATTCGCGCTTGTGACGGTGGGCTGACGGCTATGCCCGCCACCACCGTCCGATGTGATTCTTGGAACCTGGTCAACAACCAGGAGTATTCGCCGGGCACTTTGGTTGTTGCATCGACCGCTCCGACCAACTTCGCGGCGACGTTCGGTAATACCGTTCTGGCCACCTCTCGTCAGGGTCTGGCTTTCGGTGTCCTGCTCTCGAAGGTCAAGATCGACAAGGACCTCACGCGCGTCACCCCCGGTGACGATTTCACTATCGGCATGAGCACCGGCCACCACGCAAACGCGGGTGCTGCTGCAGCGACCGAGATCAAGAGCACCACGACCGGCGCTACAGATACAACGGCATCGACTGGCTGGCGTACGCTCCTCGCAGATACGACGCCTACTCCTGTCACGTTCTGGGAGAAGCCCACTACCTCGGCGACCAAGACCGCGAACTACGCGACATCATGGGATTGCCAGGTAAATGGTGTGACCCAGACACTCAGGGTCGGTGACGTTGCGCAGGCAGCACTCACACCGGGTGACAATGTTTACTGCAAGGTCAAGAACACGCCGGTTCTCGTGAAGAAGTCGTCGTCACCACCTACCGGTGAGACGGTTAATATCGGCCAAACAATCACCTACACACTCAATTTCGAGAACCCGGGTACTGCCCCGGCGACGATTGACTACACCGACTACCTCGCTGACGTCATCGATGACGGAACGGTTGCGGTCGGTGCTGCTACGGGCGGACTCACCGCTGCATTGGATGGCGCCGACAAAATCAAAGTCGGCGGCACATTGCCAGCCGGCGGCAAAGGGACAGTCACCTACACCGTCACGGTCAAAGACGGTGGTAACAAAGTCCTGAACAACTACCTCGTTCCGGGGACAACAACTCCTCCCACAACATGTGATCCTGCAACCAATCTCTGCACGACGCATCCCATGCCCGGGTTCACAGTCGCGAAGACCGCTGTGCCCGCGACAGGTTCGACGGTTCAGGCCGGCGATACCATTACGTACACGGTCACCGGTGCTAACACCGGCAAGACGGCCCTAACTCCCGCGACGATCAAAGACGATCTGAGTGCGGTTCTCAACAATGCTGCTATCGTTCCGGGCTCGCTGAAGGCGACCGTCGACGGTGCTGCTGTCGCTGCTCCGACCCTGTCGGGCAGCATTTTGTCGTGGTCCGCCAATCTCCAGGCTGGTAAGTCTGTTGTTCTGACCTACCAGGTGAAGGTCAATGCCGGCGTTGCCGCGGGCACGGTTCTGAACAACAAGGTCACGGGTACTGCGAAGCCGCCGACCGGTCCGGACATCACTCCTCCTACGGTGGAGACGAATCACTCGGTTCCCGGCTTCAAACTGGAGAAGACTGCTGATCCGATTTCCGGTTCGACGGTTCAGGCCGGCGAGTCGATCAAGTACACCGTCACCGGAACCAACACCGGCAAGACGAACCTTGATCCGGTAAAGATCAACGATGATCTGGGTGCGGTTCTCAACAATGCTGCTGTCGTTCCCGGTTCGCTGAAGGCGACCGTCGACGGTGCTCCTGTCGCCGCCCCGACGCTGTCGGGCACCACGCTTTCCTGGACCGGACTTCTCGAAGCCGGTAAGTCCGTTGTTCTGACCTATGAAGTGAAGGTCAACGACGGCGTTGCCGCGGGCACAGTCTTGAACAACAAGGTCACGGGTACTGCGAAGCCGCCGACCGGTCCGGAGATCACTCCTCCTTCGGTGGAGACGAATCACTCGGTTCCGGGATTCACGGTCGCGAAGACAGCGGATCCGGCGCCGGGTACCGGCGTCAATGCTGGTCAGACGATCACGTACACGGTGACGGGTGCGAACACCGGTAAGACGACGCTCAATCCGGTGGTGTTGACCGATGATCTGTCGAAGGTTCTCGACAACGCGACGTTGGTGGACCGTTCGCTGAAGGCGACGGTCGATGGTGCTCCTGCCGCTGTTCCGACTCTGTCGGGGACCATGCTCTCGTGGACCGGTGCACTCGAAGCGGGTAAGTCGGTTGTTCTGACCTACCAGGTGAAGATCAACGACGGTGTTGCCGGCGGCGTTCTGATCAACAACAAGGTCACCGGTACTGCGAAGCCGCCGACCGGTCCGGAGATCACTCCTCCGCCGGTGACGACCGAGCATCCTGTCCTGTCTCCGAAGATCGCTGTGGTGAAGTCCTCTGATCCGGCTTCGGGTTCGAATGTTGTTGCCGGTCAGGACATCAAGTACACGCTCACGTTCACGAACACCGGTAACGGTGCGGGTGAGGTCGCGTACTTCGACGATCTGCGTCAGGTTGTGGACAAGGGTGTTCTCAGTGGTTTGACTGCTGATGCTCCGTTGGCTGCGACGATGGTCGGTGCGGATGGTTTCTCGGTGACGGGAACCCTGGCGGCCGGCGAGAGCAAGACGGTGACGTATTCGGTGAAGGTCAATGCCGATGTCGTCGGTGGGGTGTTCGTGAACAACTTCGTTGTTCCGGGTACGACTCCTCCGGTTGATCCTCCGGAGGTGTGTGATCCGGCGACGCAGCTGTGCACGACGCATCCGGTGGTGTCTCCGAAGATCGCTGTGGTGAAGTCCTCTGATCCGGCTTCGGGTTCGAATGTTGTTGCCGGTCAGGACATCAAG
>NZ_JAWLRZ010000001.1:0-624066 GCF_033142425.1 Rhodococcus sp. IEGM 1366 | reverse complement strand
TACACGCTCACGTTCACGAACACCGGTAACGGTGCGGGTGAGGTCGCGCACTTCGACGATCTGCGTGGTCTGCTCGACGATGCTGATCTGGTTGCGGGCAGCTTGACTGCTGATGCTCCGTTGACTGCTGCGATGGTCGGTACGGATGGTTTCTCGGTGACGGGAACCCTTGCGGCCGGCGAGAGCAAGACGGTGACGTACACCGTCACGGTCAAGGCTGATGCCGATCGCGTTGCGGCGAATGCCGACAACACGGTGCTCAACTTCGTTGTTCCGGGTACGACTCCTCCGGTTGATCCTCCGGAGGTGTGTGATCCGGCGACTCAGCTGTGCACGACGCATCCGGTGAAGGTTCCGGGTTTCACGGTCGCGAAGACTGCGGATCCGGTGTCGGGTACGAATGTTGCTGCTGGTCAGACGATCACGTACTCGGTGACGGGTGCGAACACGGGTAACACGACCCTTGATCCGGTGGTGTTGACCGATGATCTGTCGAAGGTTCTCGACAACGCGGTGTTGGTGGACGGTTCGCTCAAGGCAACTGTTGACGGTGTCGACGGTGCTGCTCCGACCCTCGAGGGCACCACGCTCTCGTGGACCGGTGCACTCGAGGCGGGTAAGTCGGTTGTTCTGACCTACCAGGTGAAGATCAACGACGGTGTTGCCGGCGGGGTTCTGATCAACAACAAGGTCACCGGTACTGCGAAGCCGCCGACCGGTCCGGAGATCACTCCTCCGCCGGTGACGACCGAGCATCCTGTGGAGGGCACTCCCGCAATTGAGGTACTGAAGTCCTCTGATCCGTCCACCACAAACCGTGTGGTTGGCGGCCAGGAGATCACGTACACACTCACGTTCAAGAATGTGGGCACCGCGGATGGTGAGATCAGCTTCTACGACGATCTGACCGATGTTCTCGACGATGCAGTAATGACGAAGGATCCGGCTACCACTTCCACGCTGGTTGTTTCGGGTGTCGTTGACAACGTCTTCACGGTCACCGGAAAGCTGGCCAAGGGTGAGAGCGCGACAGTGACGTACACCGTCAAGGTCAATCCTGAGATCGGAACGTTGTCGGGTCCCGGATTCACTCCGGGTGTTCTGAACAACTACCTGGTGGTTGGTGGCGAGAACCCGCCGGTGGACTGTGTCCCGGGCGACGCTCTCTGCACCGAACACCCGATAGACCCGCCGGAGACCACCACTACGGTGCCGCCGACGACCACCACGACGCCGCCGGTCACGACGGAGCCTTGTGTCCCTCCGACGACGACCACGGTGGTTCCGACCACCACGGCTGCGACGACGACGGCTAGCGCGACCACTGCCGGTGATGCTGATGTGACCGGTACGGAGGAATCCACCACTACGGAGGAGACCACCACGGACGAAACCACGACAGAAGAAGTTGTCGCGGAAGAGATTGTGGATCCGTGTGGCGTGACGACAACTACGCCGCCGACGACACCGGTCACGACGGACCCGCCGACCACGACGCCGCCGACCACGACGGTGCCGGTTACGCCGACGATCATCATTCCCCCGATCGTCGTTGTTCCTCCGATCGTCATCCCGCCGACGGTTCCGGGTCAGCCGGTTACGACCACGGTTCCGGGACAGCCGAAGCCGCCGACAGCAACCCCGGGTCAGCCGAAGGCGACGACGCCTGCTCCTAAGGGTGGAACGATCAACTCGGGTGGTGGCGCTGGTGAGAGTGGCGTGAACACCACGTTGCTTGCAGCGGGCGGATTGGTTCTGCTGCTGGCGCTGGGAACGGGTGTTGTTCTCCTGACGCGTAGGCGTCGCGAGGATGGTGACAACTGATTCTCGTGAGAATCTGAGGTAAACGATGTGGGGCAGATCGCAGAGTATGCGATCTGCCCCACAGTCGTTTTCGTGGAGTGTTACGAGCCGATCCGAGAGCCGTCCTTCTTCCAGGCGGCGACTACCGACGGGCGAGGCTGGGAGGCGCCGCCGTCGGGCCAATGGGAAGCGGGGCTTTCGATGCTGGCATCGTCGGTTTCACCGGGGTGCTGGACGCAGACGATGACGCGCTTCTCGTCCACGATGGGACCGCAGGTTTCGGCGCCGACGGGAACAGTGAGGAACTGCTTTGTCTCACCCCGATTTTCGCCTTCGAGGACGACGCTGAACAGTCCGTCGTTGGACTTCAGTGCATTACCGTCCGTCGAGATCCACAGGTTGCCGTGTGGGTCGAAAGCAAGGTTGTCCGGGCACGAGATCGGGCTGACCTTGCTCTTGTCGAATCCACCGAAGTAGGTATCAGCTGTAGCCGGATCTCCGCAGACGAGAAGAAGATTCCAGCCGAAGGTGGTGCCGGCGTGATCGTCGGCGATTTCGAGGACCTGACCGTTCTTGTTGTTGTTCCGGGGGTTTGCCTCATCGGCCGCTGCGCCGCCGTCGACTCCGCGCTTGGTGTTGTTGGTCAGCGCGACGTATACCTTGCCGCTCTTCGGGTTTGCCTCGAAGTCTTCGGGGCGATCCATCTTCGTTGCCCCGACCTTGTCACCGGCCTGGCGGGTGAAAACGGCTACTTCTTCCGCGCTCATGCCGTCGACGAGCGATTCGCCCTTGCCGTCGTCACCGGTTCGCAGGATGGCTACCCACTCGCCGGTTCCGTCGAACTTACCGTCCGACGGAAGCTTGCCGGTTCCGTCGATCTCGCCGGCAGAGTTTCCGCTGAGCTTTGCGACGTACAGTGTTCCGGCGTCGAGCAGGGTCATGTTGTGGCGCATGGCCGCTTGGCTCTTACCGTCCTGCATCTTTCGGCTCGAGACGAACTTGTACATGTAGTCGAAGCGCTCGTCGTCACCGCTGTAAGCCACGACTGTGCCGTCGGAGGTGATGTAGATGGTGGCGGCTTCGTGCTTGAAGCGGCCGAGCGCGGTGTGCTTGACGGGAGTCGAAGACGGATCCCACGGGTCGACCTCGACGACGTATCCGAAGCGGTTCACCTCGTTGGGTTCTGCCACCAGATCGAAGCGCTTGTCGAAGCGTTCCCACTTACGTTCAGACGCACCGCCGGCCAGGCCGTATCGCTTCAAACGTGGCGCGACAATGGGATCGGTGACGGCCTCCGCATTGGCGAAGTACTGATTGAAGTTTTCTTCGCCGGAAAGCACGGTGCCCCAGGGGGTTACGCCGCCGGCGCAGTTGTTGAGCGTGCCCAGTACCTTGGTGCCGGTCGGATCGGCGCTTGTCTTGAGGAAATCGCTGCCTGCAGCAGGTCCAGTGACAAGGAATTCGGTTGTCCCGGTGATGCGACGGTTGTTGGCGCCGATCTCGGGAACCAGCTTGCCGGACCCGGAGTCGCCCTTGACCTGTACGACGGAGAGTCCGTGGCTGGCGAGGCCGATCTTGACCTGCTCTTCGGTGGGGTTCTCGGCGTCGTAGCCGCGGAACATTGCCGGTTCCGTGGAGTACTCGTGATTGACTACGAGCAGATAGGTGTTCGGCTGCCCCTCGACGGGCAGGAGGCCGGCGAAGTCGTTGTTGAATCCGAACTGCAGCGCCTGTGCTGCCGCGGTCTGGTTCTCGAAGTCGAAGGCCGGTGCTCCAGCGAGAACGGCGTCACCCCAGCGGATGACGACGCCCTGTTCGTACCCTTCCGGGACGGTAACCGCATCCGCTTTGTTGGGGGCGACGGCGGTGAATTTGGTGCCGGCCGGCGTGCTCCCGGTGCCACCGTCGCTGCTGCCTGCCGAGCCGGTTCCGGGCGCAGCTTCGGCTGTTCCGTCCGAGCAGCCGGCGAGTGCGCTACCCGCCCCGACTGCCAGCACAGCCATGCCACTGCCGCGCAACATGCCGCGTCGGCTCAGGGCAGCGCGGGCGATATCGCGGAAGTACGCACCTTCCGAGGTGTTGGGCACCTCGTGCGAGCAGGCGTTTCCACACTTGTACTGGCAGGTGATCGACGCGCGTGAGGACACACCGTCGTGTTTGACAAACAGTGCCAAAGGCTTGATAGCCACCGTGAACTCCCGAGATTCGTTGAATGGTCTCGGGAACCGTAGAAGCCGTAAGCGAGGGTAAAGGAACGTAATAATGAACGGCAAAACAACGAGGCGACCCTTACCTGTAATTCATGAGGCGTCCCCGCGGGGACGCCTCATGACATTTGTCATCGCCGATCCGTGACAGTGTCACCGTAGGTGATGATGCTCTGCACTGTTTTTGGCTCAGACTTTCCGCGAGGCTTGGTGGCATGAGAGAACCACATGAAGGAAGCCTCCTGACGGACCTGATGGACATCGGACCAGCGCCCACGATGGGCCGTGAACTTGTTGTGATCGTTGTGAATATCGCGCTCATCGGAGTGGTGTTCGCGATCATCGGCTCCAATCCCGTGTTCTGGATTCTTGTTGCTGCTCTTGCTGTCTATGCGGGTATCCGATTCGCCATCGGGCTGCGCGGCTGGAACCGATCGGAGGCTGCGCGATGAAGGGCGATCCGGTTATCGAGGTTGAGGCCATGTCCCGGCGCTACGGTTCCGGAAAAGACGCGTTCTACGCGGTCCGCGATCTCGAACTGACTGTCGCGGAGGGTCAGCTGTTCGGACTGCTCGGAACTAACGGCGCCGGAAAGACATCCAGTCTCGAAGTAATCCAAGGACTTTCGCGGGCAACGGACGGATCGGTGCGCGTGCTGGGTATGGATCCGGTTCGGGAGCGCCGAGAACTCCGTCCGAGCTTGGGCATCATGCTCCAAAAGGGCGGCCTCCCTCAAGATCTCACAGCTCGCGAGAGTCTGTCGATGTGGGCCGGAACCTGCTCCAATCCCCTGCCGGTCGACGAGGTGCTCGAGCGAGTCGACATGCGCGATCGCAGCGACACCCGCGTGAAGTTCCTCTCCGGCGGCGAAGCACGTCGACTCGACTTGGCTTGCGCCATTATCGGCCAACCGCTCGTGCTGTTCCTGGATGAGCCGACGACTGGTCTCGACCCCGAAAGTCGGCGTAATACTTGGCAATTGATCGCGGAGTTGAAGGCCTCTGGCGTCACTATCATGTTGACGACGCACTACTTGGACGAGGCCGAGTCGTTGTGTGATCAGTTGGCGATCATGCACCGCGGAACCGTAGTGCGCAGTGGGACGGTTGCCGAGGTGGTGGCGGATCATCCTGCGCAGATCAAGGTGCGCAGGCCGGATCTCCTGCTTCCGAACCTGCCTGGTGCCGAGATGCGCGTCGAAGGTGACGTGGTAGTCATCACTACTGCCACCGTGCAGGAAACGCTCACCGATCTTCTGATCTGGGCTCAGCACAACAACGTGGCTTTGTCCGGGCTGGATGCGCGGGCAGCATCCCTCGAGACCGTATTTCTGTCCATAGCAGATCAATTCGACCATCACGTCAAACTCGAAGGGGCGCCGGTATGAACCGCATAGCAACTCTCTCTCGTGCGGAGTTCACCCTTCTGGGCCGAAACCGTCTGTTGCTCTTCAACGCTATAGTCCTACCTCTGATCTTCCCGATCGGAATTCTGATCATCTCGCGTGAGGATGGTCTGTCCGACACAGCGGTAGCGTCGGGCCTCGAGATCTTTGCTCTCTTCCTGCTCGTGTTTGTCGTGTTCTACAACCTGCTGTCGGTGTATTCGACGCGGCGCGACGAACTGGTGCTCAAGCGTCTGCGCACCGGGGAGTGCAGTGACGCCGAGATTCTGGCCGGCCCTGCAGTGCCGTCCTGGGTGCTGACGGGCCTGCTGACGGTGGTTGTAGGGATTGCCGTGGTGGTTCTGGGTGGGCGGGTGCCGGTCAATCCTGTACTGGTGCTGGTGGCGTTCATCGGTGGCGCTGCCGTGTTCACTGCGTTGGCACTCATCACCTCGGCGGTAACTCGCAATGCCGAAGCCGCGCAGATCACGTGCATGCCGATCCTCATTCTTGCAACTGCGGGGATGTCGAGCATCAGAAATGTCGTGCCGGACAACATCGCTCGCGTTCTCGACTTCACGCCGATGGCTGCGATTCTCGATCTCGTGAATCTGGGATGGGTAGGGCGTACGTCGTCCGAACTGGCTGACGACGGCGCCGTCGCAGCGAGTTTTGCAGACACTTTCGTATCGGCCGGTCAACCGCTATTGGTTCTGGTCGCGTGGATCGTCGGGTCGGTACTGATCGCCAACGTGTACTTCCGCTGGGAACCTCGCTCCTAGAACTCTGAGAAGGTAGTAGGCATGATTGCGGAGAGCTTCGGACGCTGGAATCCGACCCGAACGTGGCGAACGGCGTCCAGTGTCGACAAGGTTCGCCTGTACACGCGTCAGTCGTTCTTTGTCCTCGGCATTTTCTTCGGGATATTCGGCGGTATCACCGAAGCGGCCATGCATCGCTACCTCGGAGCGCTCTTCGTTGTGATCAGCGCGGCCGCAGCCGTTGTCGCAGTGGATCGCATCCCCGAGTTGGGTGGGACCAGCACCGCATCGGTGAAGGTGCCAGTGGTGGTCATGACCGTGGCGGCGCTCTGCTCTGCGGTTATTGCCTTACCGGCTGACGATGCGGGGCAGGGTCCGTATTTCTGGCTGGCGATGATCGTCCCGGTGCCGTTTGCGGCTTTGGTGTCGTGGCGATGGGTGATGCTGGGAGCAGCCGTTGCTGCCGGCGTGTGTGCGCTTGCCGGGCGACCCGAGATCGGCATCCTGGTGGCATGTGTGGCGGGTTTCATGACCTTCACGGTGCAGCTGTCGGTATGGCTTTTGCGGATGGTCACCGAACTTGACGAGGCACGCGGAGCCGCGGCCGCACTGTCGGTAGCCGAAGAGCGCCTCCGCTTTTCGCGTGACCTTCACGACGTGGTCGGTCGTGCGCTGTCGGCAATCGCGGTGAAAAGTGATCTGGCAGCTACATTGTCGCGTCGCGGGGACGATCGCGCTGCCCAGCAGATGGACGAAGTGCGTGATCTCGCACAGGAATCCCTCGCCGAGGCACGTGAGTTGGTGCGCGGCTACCGATCCATTGCACTGGCGTCGGAGCTGGCGGGTGCGCGATCACTGCTCGAGGCGGCGGGAATTACCACCGACATTCGCGGATCTGCAGATGCCCTGCCCATCGAATTGGCGGAAACCGCAGCGTGGGTTGTCCGCGAAGGCGTGACGAACATACTGCGTCATTCTTCCGCGCAGCAGGCAGTTATCGAGGTAACAGGTGAATCCGTGTCGATAGCCAACGACGGTGCAGTGCAACAACGCGCAGGTGACGGTACCGGTGTGAATGGGCTACGGGAACGCGTCACAGCTGTTGGTGGCATCCTCGAGGTCATCCACGATGAAGGTACCTTCACGCTGACCGCACATTTTTCTTCCCCGATCAAGGAGTCTCGGTGACCGAGCCGATCAAGGTATTGCTTGCCGACGACGAAAATCTCATCCGATCCGCACTTGCGATGATGCTCTCGCTCGAGGACGACATAGTTGTTGTGGCCGAAGCGGAATCGGGAGAAGCAGCCGTTGTCGCCGCTGTGGAATTTCAGCCGGACGTTGCCGTTTTGGATCTTCAGATGGCCGGTATCGACGGGATCGAAACGGCGCAGGAGATCGCACAATCCGTGCCGGGATGTGCGTCGATCATTGTGACGAGCCACGGCCGTCCGGGCTACTTGAAGAAGGCGCTCGCGGCCGGTGTCCGGGGATTCCTTCCCAAGACGACGTCGGCAACGACCCTCGCGGAAGTGGTCCGCAGCGTTCACTCCGGCGGCCGATACGTCGACCCGTCGCTGGCAGCCGAAGCGATCGGCGCTGGCGATTCACCGTTGACACCGCGGGAAGCGGATGTGCTCGAGTACGCGGCCGACGGTGCATCCATAGAAGAGATCGCGACCCGCGCACACCTGTCGGCGGGCACCACACGCAACTACTTGTCTTCAGCCGTCACCAAACTCGGTGCGGCCAATCGACATGAGGCTGCGGTGATCGCCCGCCGACAGGGGTGGATTTAGGGCCGAAGGCCCCTACAACACCTGCGACAAGAACGCCTGCAATCGTTCCGTTTCCGGATCGTCGAAAAGCTGTTCCGGAGTTCCTGTTTCGACAACGGCGCCACGATCCATGAACAGCACCTTGTCGGAAACGGAACGGGCGAAGCCCATTTCGTGGGTCACGACCACCATCGTCATGCCGGATTTCGCGAGGTCTGCCATGAGGGCCAACACGCCCTTGACCAATTCGGGGTCGAGGGCCGATGTCGCTTCGTCGAAGAACATGACTTCGGGCTTCATTGCCAAGGCCCGGGCGATAGCAACACGTTGCTGCTGGCCACCGGACAGGTTGCCCGGGCGGGAATCCGCCTTCTCCCGCAGTCCCACCAGTTCGAGCTGCTCGAGGGCCAATGCGCGTGCCGCGTCCTTGGACAGTCCCTTGAGCTTGTTCGGACCTAGCGCGATGTTCTCGGCCACCGTCTTGTGCGGGAACAGATTGAAGTGCTGGAACACCATGCCGATGCGCTGTCGCAACTCGTCAGGGTTGTCCTTCAGGACGGACTTCCCGTCGAGGAGAACGTCACCCTGCTCGGGCTCGTGCAGGCGGTTCAGCACGCGCAAGAGCGTCGACTTGCCCGATCCGGACGGCCCGATGACGGTGACGGTATTGCCGGCGTCGACGTGGAGGTTGACGCCCCGCAGGACCTTGTTGGTACCGAAGGACAGGTGCAGGTCCGTGCCGGTGAGGGAGACGGATTTCAGTTCAGAGCTGGTCATGTCCTCAGCCCCTTTCCACGACGATGGCCTGCTCGAGCGGATCCAACGTGCCGGAAGTGTCGGCGCGTCCCGTCCGGAGGCGATTGTCGATGTAGTTGACGAGGTGGGTCAGCGGGATGGTCAGCGCGAGGTAGAACAGGCCGGCCGCGACGAGCGGTGACAGGTTTCCGGTCTGGGCGTTGAGGTCGCGTCCCACGGCAAAAAGTTCGCGCTGTGTGACGAGCAGTCCGAGGAAGTAGATCAGCGACGAGTCCTTGATCAGCGAGATGAACTGATTCATCAATGCAGGCAGAACGCGTCGTACACCCTGAGGAATGACCACAAGCGACATGGATTTGCGGTAGCTGAAGCCCAACGCGCGAGAGGCCTCGAGCTGGCCAGGTTCGACGCTCTGGATACCCGATCGGAAGATCTCGCCGATATACGCCGACGCGAGTAGCGACAGCGCCGCGACGCCCAGCCAGTACGGGTTGCTGCCGGTGATGTTCTTGACGATGGGGCCGACGCCCAAGCCGACGATCAAGATGATGACGACGGCGGGCAGGCCGCGGAAGATGTCCGTGTAAACGCGCGCCGGCCAGCGCAGCCAACGCGTCCGCGAGATTCCCGCGACTGCCAGCAGCATGCCCAATACTGTGCCGATAACGCCGGACGCGAGCGCCAGAATGATGGTGTTGGGCAGACCGGTCTTCAGGAGATCCGGGAACGCTTGCTTGTACAGCTGCCAGTCGAAGAACGTGTCCTTGAGCTGCTGGAACGTCGACTTGGGCTGGTAGGTCGTCGTCTCGTCCGTCGTGGCAGGCTTCTCGGCCGCGAGGGCGGCGAAGTCCGGCAACTCAGGCGTCGCGGCGGCCTTGGAGCCGGGCTTCCAACCCTCGGGAAGTTCGCGCGGAACCCAGTCGGAGTAAAGCTCGGCCCAGGTTCCGTCGGCGATGACGGCGTCGAGACCCGAGTTCAGGGCGTCGATGAGCGGCTGGTTTTCCTTGTTCACTGCCCAGCCGACAAAGTTGTTCACCGAGAAGGTGTTCTGGATGATCGACGTGGGATCACCCGGGGCGATGGCGCCTTCGGCCTGCTGTGACGGTGCGACCCAGGCGTCGATCTGGCCGGATTTGAGGTTCGCGTACGCGGTTGCGTAGTCGGGGAACTTCACTGGATCGAGCTTCAAGGTGTTGACGACGTAATCGTCCTGAACCGTTCCCTGCACGACGCCGATGCGTTTGGACGCGTCCAGATCGCCGAAGCCGGTGATGGGGCTGCCGTTGGGTACGACGAGGGAGAAGTAGCCGAAGTCGTAGCCGTTGGTGAAGCCGACGGTATTGCGACGCTCATCCGTGGTGGTGATGGACGAGGAGCCGACGTCGAAGCGGCGTCCGGCGACCTGCGCGAGCAGACCGGCAAACTCGGTGCCGACAAATTCGACCTTCAGGCCCAGCTTGTCTGCGATGGCTTCGAGGAGCTCGTTGTCATAACCGGTGTACTGATTCTCGGAGTTGACGCAGATGCTCGGCGGCGCGTCGCCGAGCGTGCCGACGGTGATGACACCCGGTTTGATCAGGTTGAGTTTCGAGATGTCGATCTGGTCGATCGGGGTGACGGTGGCCGTGGTGTATCGGTCTTCGGCGCCTGCACCTGCGGCTGCGTCCAGGTTTGTGGGCGCTGCGGTTGCAGCTCCCACTCCGGGAGGCGCACACAGGTCTGTGGGGGCTGCCGATGATTCCGAACTGCTCGAGCACGATGACAGAGTTAGCGCCAAGAGTGCGGTGAGGAGCAGTGCCACCACCAAGCGGATCTTCGCTGCGACGGAGGAAAACATGCGAGCAGCGTAGTCCTAACCGTAGCGATCTCCGGGTGGAAGAACGCTTGCAGATTTTGGACATCAGGCTTCTGCACTGGGCGCACGCGTTCAAATCAGCATGATTTTAAGTATCAGCGGGTACGGGAAATAGTCAGACTGCTATCGACAAAGTATCCATTGCTTCGGTGAGGCGACGCAGGTGAGCGGGCGGCGACTCGATCAGTGGAAGGCGCACGCCGGCATACGGGATGATTCCGAGTTCTGCCAGGGCGGCCTTGGCCATGACCGCACCTTGGGACGTGCGCATGATGGCGTCCACGATCTCGAGTAACGAGCTTTGGACAGCGTTCGCGGAGCTGAGGTCGCCGACCCGGACGGCGCTGATGAGTTCGGCGTTGCGGTCGGCGAGGACGTTGCCCACGACGCTGACCACGCCGGTGGCGCCACACGCGAGGTAGGGCAAGTTGAGCTCGTCGATACCGCAGTAATAGGCCAGCGATGTTCGGGACATGACCGTCATTGCTTCGAAGAGATCGCCCTTGGCATCCTTGACCGCCCGGATCAGGGGGTGGTCGGAGAGTTCGATGAGTGTGGAGGTTTCCATGGCGACGCCCGTCCGTGCGGGAACGTCGTAGAGCATTACGGGCAGTTCGGTGGCGTCTGCAACCGCGACGCAGTGGGCCACGATTCCGGCCTGAGTCGGCTTGGAGTAATAGGGGCAGACGAGTAGCAATGCGTCCGCTCCCGCTGCCTCGGCGTCGCGGGCACGACGGATGCTGTCGGCAGTGTTGTAGGTGCCGACACCAGCGATCACCCGAGCCCGATTGTTCGACTGTTCGCTCACTGCTTTGACCAATCGCGTCATTTCGGGTTCGGTCAAGGTGGGCGACTCGCCGGTGGTTCCACCGACGACGATGCCGTCACATCCGGTACTCAACAGGTGGTCGACGAGACTGGTGATGCCCGTTTCGTCGAGCGTTCCGTCGGGGCGCATCGGAGTCACCATGGCGACGAGGTTGGTGCCGAAGAGTAGTTCGGCGCGGTGCTGCGAGATGGTCATGAAGTGATCGTGCCTTTGGCGATACCTCCGGTCCAGCGATGGTTTTTTCGCGATATTGCGTAGTCTGGCTTCATGATCGATGTCGGAGCTTTGCGGGCGCTGCGGTCGGTGGCCGCTCTCGGAACGCTGGCGCGAGCCGCAGAGGAACTCGGGTTCACAGCGTCGGCGATTTCGCAGCAGATCAAGAGGCTCGAGCGTCAAGTCGGTGTACCGGTGCTTGCGACTGCAGGCCGCGGAGTTGTGCTCACGCCCGCCGGGCAGGCCATCGTCGATTCGGCGCCTGATGTGTTCGACGCGCTGGAGCGTTGCGTCGAAGCAGCACAGTCGGTTTCGGACGGTGCGCCGCGCGGAGTACTCCGAGTAGCGGCATTCTCGACAGGAATCCGGGGGCTGCTTGCGCCGGCGATCGTGCGATTGTCGACCGAGTGCCCGGACTTACAGGTGCGCGTCACCGAGCAGGACCCGGACCAGGCGCTGCACAGCGTCGACGCCGGTACAGCGGACTTTGCGGTTGTTCACGATGCCGATGGATTGCCGCCTTCGCTTCCTTCATCGCTGGCCGAGCGTCACATTCACACTGATGTCGGTGATGTCGTGATGAATCGGACGCATGCACTTGCGCAGCTCGACCGACCTCTGACCAGTGCCGACCTAGCGGGTCACGCGTGGGTGACAAGTCCGCCGGGGACCGTGTGTCACCAGTGGTTCCGACGGTTGTTCGCCGACGTGGGCGAGGATGCCGATGTGCGACATCTGGTCGACGATTTTGCCACGCAGCTGTCGCTGGTTTCTTCGGGAGAGGTAATCGCTTTGATTCCTCGCCTTGCCCGTCCGCCGTTGGGGGAAGAGTTGGTGTCGCGGCCACTGGCGCGGGCGCCGAAGCGTGAGGTGCATGCAGCGTGGCGCCGAAGCGCGGATTCCAGCCCGGCGATTCGGGTAGTGCTGCAAGCCCTTGATCCGGCAACCCTCGGTGACGGCTCAGGGGGCCGCAGCGGTTGACTCGCTGTGTCCGGCTCCGAGTGGATCTTGCCACGTGGTCCACACGTCTGGCCCGAGTTCGATCTCCGCTGTGGTGAGTAGGCAGGCATCGAGTTCTCTGCGTAGTCGAACCGGGTCGATGCCCTGGCCGATGAAGACGAGCTCCTGCCGGCAGTCGCCAACGGGTTCTTCCCACTTGTCGAGGATTCCCGAACGACGGTAGTCATCGGCGGGCCAGAGATCGTCGGAAAGAAACTTCCACCATCGTCCGACGTATCCGTGCCGGATGACGTGTCCTGCCTGAGAAATACTCCCGATCTCGGTGAACCGGAAGGCATTCCAGAAATATCCCTTGGCCCGAAGTAGCCTTCCGTTTGTCCACTCGCTCGTGAGGAAGTCGTGTAGCCGTTGTGGGTGGAAGGGTGCTCGCTCGCGGTACACCACCGAACTGATTCCGTACTCTTCGGTTTCGGGCGTGTGTTCACCTTGGAGTTCTTGTAGCCAGCCAGGGGCCTGCGCAGCTTTCTCGAGGGAGAACAAACCGGTATCGAGAATGGTGTCGAGTGGGATTCGGCCATGACTCATCGGCACTATCGCGGCAGTCGCATTCAAAGATCGTAGGACCGCTGTCAGTTCGATCAGGTGTTGTGGCGTCACGAGATCGGCTTTGCTCACCAGGATGACGTCGGCAAATTCGATCTGATCGACCAGCAGATCCGAGATATCGCGTTTGTCTTCCGGCGCTTCGGCTTCGACGCGACCCCCAGCCGCGTAGTCACGGAGAAAACTGTGTCCGTCGACGACGGTCACCATGGTGTCGAGGCGAGCGATGTCCGCCAGAGCGTGACCGTCGGTGTCGATGAAAGTGAACGTTTCCGCGACGGGCAGCGGTTCGGAAATGCCCGAAGATTCGATGAGAAGGTAGTCGAAGCGACCGTCGGCGGCCAGCGTCGCAATCTCAGCGAGAAGGTCTTCACGCAGAGTGCAGCAGATGCAGCCGTTGGTCATCTCGACCAATTTCTCCTCGGAGCGACTCAGCGATATCTCGCGCTCGACTTCTGCACTGTCGATGTTGATTTCGCTCATGTCGTTGACGATCACCGCCACTCGTCGACCCTCACGGTTACGCAGAATCTCGTTGAGGAGTGTCGTTTTCCCGGCTCCCAGGAAGCCTGAGAGCACCGTGACCGGAAGTCGTGTGTCGACCATGATTTCCAGAGTCCTTCCGGATGAGTGGATCGCTGTGGTTTGGCGGCGGTCGTGCAAAACGGTGCGATCGCATGACCGCCGCCTGGCGTTGCGGGAAGATCAGGGTTGGTGGAAAATCAGGCCGTCGGCTCGAGGTACCCCTCGAAGAGATCGACAACGACGCTTCCGCCGTCGGTGTCGCGGCCGAACAGTTCCTCCGCGGCGAACTTCACGTGGTAAGTGGGTTCTTCGCCGGCGTCGTTGCGCCCGTGACCGATTGCGTCGGGGAACGGCCACTTCTGGGTGGTCCGATGAGAGATGGTTCCCACCCGTCCACGGCAGTACGCAGGCATTCGAATATGCCCCGGAACGTATTCGTCGCGCACGCGTACTCGCTGACCAACTTCGAAGGTGGTCGTCTCGACGGGTGCAGGCCGCCCTTCGGATCCGCTGGGTCGTGACAGCGGGAACGGTCCGCCTGCAAGAGTTTCGAGCTCGTCTTGCGTCAGGATCCCTTTTTCGACCATCAGAGTAGCGACGCCGATGACGTACCTCTCGTAGTACGGGGTCATCATGTAATGCCGGGGTTCCATCCGCTCGACGACGTATCGAACTTCGTCGACGCTGAATGCCCCGAGTTCGGCGACACCAGCGAACATCAGGCTGTACGGCAGGTGTTCCCACTCGGCATGGAATGTGGGGCCGATGGCGGCGTTGACGGTATGCGGGACTTTGCCGAAGCCTTGAACTCCGGCAAGATCGTGTACTCCATCCATGGTGTGCTTCTTTCTTGTCGGTGTGATCAGACTGTGGGGACCTGCGGGATTGCGACCCCGATCAGGCAGTCCTTGGTGACGATTTCCTGCAGCTGCGCCTGGCTCCAGCCCTCGGTGCCTGCGGGGCGTTGTGGGAGGACCATATAGCGAGTTTCGGCGGTGGTGTCGTAGACGCGAACCTCGGTATCCGACGGGATCTCGGTTCCCATCTCGGAGAGAACCTTCCGTGGCTCACGGACCACCCGCGCACGGTATTCGAAACTCTTGTACCAGGTGGGCGGCAGACCGAGAATCGGCCAGGCGGTGCACGAACACAGTGAGCACACGATCACGTTCTTGAGCGTCGGAGTGTCTTCGACGGCCACGATGTACTCACCCTGAGGTCCCAGATAGCCGTACTGAGCCACTGCCGCAGTACCGTCGGTGAGGAGTAACTGCCGGAATTCGGGGTCGGTCCAGGCTCGCGCGACCAACTCGGCGCCGCGCTTGGGGCTGAAGTCCTCTTCGAAGGTCTTCTTCCATCCCTCGACGTAACCGGCAGGGACCAATCCCTTGCCGTCGAGTGCGCGGAACAACGCCCACGCGCGGTCGGAGACAGGTGCCTGGGCTGGTGCCGCATTCTCCGTTGTGTGGTCGACCGTTACTGACATTGTGTTTCACCTTTCCTGTGGGGGCTGATCACGTGTGAATCGGTGGAATAAGGACTGTGGACGTGTGGCGGGCCGGCGCCGGAAATGCACCGCGAATCTTCTCGAATGCGCGACCGACCTGTAGTACCTTTGCGTCGTCGAAACGCTTGCCGGTGATCATCATTCCGGTCGGCAGACCGTTCACCAGACTTGCCGGGACAGAGAGAGAAGGGTGGCCGGTGACGTCGAATGGTGCGGTGTTGGCGACCATGCCGAGGGCCTTGGTGATGAAGGTGGCGCGGTCGACATTCGCAGCGGGTAACTCGGATGCGACATACGGCAGAGTAGGCATCACCAGCACGTCGTACTGTTCCAGCGCGGCATCGTAGGCGGCACGGGCATGGGGCACCAGGTTGCGGGCTTTGCCGTAGGTGGCACCTGCAAGCGTGGTAACACCGTGATGGCCGGTCAACGCAACCAGTTTGACAGTTTCCGACAAGTCATTCGCATGCTGAACACGGCGAGAAGCAAAGTGTGCCATCAGTTCCGGATCGTAGAGACCTTCGACATTGAGTCCGTACCCGTTGCCGTCGAGCATCTGGTAGGCGCCACCGTCAGTGGCAATGACATTCCAAATATGGAAGGCGTGCACGTGCCAGGGAATGCTCACTTCCTCCACAACGCATCCGGCCTCGGTCAAGCTGTACGCCGCTGAACGGATGGCGTCGTCGACCTCTGGTTGTGAGACGGCCTGACCGAATCCTTCTCGCACAACACCGATTCGCATCCCCGCTACGCCGGAGCCGAGGTTGGACAAATAGTCGCCCGTCTCGAGATTCTCGGGCTGTCGGGGGTCGTTGCCGTCGCGGCCTGCAATGACCGAAAGCATCAGTGCAGCGTCGTCGACGCTGCGAGTGATCGGCCCGAGGTGGTCGATGGTGCGCTCGATAGGGAAAGCGCCCGTGTAGGGGACAAGTCCGAAAGTGGGCTTGTGCCCGACGACGCCACAAAATGCAGCAGGGATACGAATCGATCCACCCTGGTCGCCGCCGATGGCAATGTCGACGTCACCATTGGCCACGAGAGCTGCACTGCCACCCGATGATCCACCGGCTTCACGGTGCGGGTCCCATGGATTGCGGACGGGTCCGCTAGCCGGCGTGAAACTGGAACCGGAGAAGCACAGGTCTTCGCACACTGCTTTGCCGGCAACCGTCGCCCCGGCTGCGAGTAGTCGAGTGACGACAGTGGCGTCGCGGGAGGGAACAAATCCTTCGACCGACCGTGACCCGTTCATCATCGGCACGCCCGCCACACTGACGTTGTCCTTGATCGCTACCCGACGATCGCCCAGGACGCCGTCCGATGTCGGAAGAATCTCGGTTGTCACATACCAAGCGCCCAAAAGATTTTCGTCAGATTCGGGTGTCCGGTATTCGCGGGAGATCGGCGTTGGTGCTGCTTCGTCGGCATACAGTTGATCGACTGCATCGTAGGAGCCGAGCGCTCCGTCGATCAGGGCCGGCCACTCCCGCTTGGCCGTATCGTCTAGGTCGATTCCGTAATGCTGTGCAGCAGAATCTATTGCGTCGTCATCTGGTCGAATTATTGCCATGAGAAGTGTGCTCCTGATCTGATCAGTGTGTGGCGTCGCGCAGCATTCCGGTGTGTGGATGACAGTTGATGTACTCGTACTGCTGTGCGTCCGCGTCGAATACCGAGACCTCGTGGTAGAGGCGGAGTTTCTCCAGATTTTCGGCTACACGAAAGAACGTGGTGAAAATGCGTAGATGGGTCGGGTGGGACTCCGACCAGCGTTCGAGATTGTCGAGCGAGGCCCAGTGTCCGATGTTGTAACTCAGGTCGAGAAAGTTGCCGTCGATGTCGATGTTGCGCACAAACCTGTTGCTGTAGCAACCCACTGCCTGGCCGTTGTCGCGGAGGAAGTCCATTCCCGCTTCGAGAGTCGGCAGGATTTCGTCCAGGTACAGACTGCGTTCGTCTGCTTCGGCATCGGCCCAATCTTGACCGGATCGAATCAATGCGATGTTGTCGTGCCCGCGCACCACTACACGGCCACCTGCTGTGGGATCGCCTGCGATCACACGTAATTCGCCGGACGGCTGCATCCAGTCGGTTTGGGAGATCGGAAATCGTTCGCGCATCGAACCCCAGTAGCCGTGTTCGTTTATGTCGCCGCTGATGCCGTCCATCACCGCTCCGACACCGGGGAGATTATCTTGGAACGCGTACAGCGTTTCGAACTGCTCGGCCCGCGGTGCCACGATCTCGCGGAAGAAACCCAAGCCGTCAGACAGGCGGTCAGCAGATTCCCACCAGTCCGCCACCGCTCGGGAATTGCTCCAACGTTGTTGGGACACAGGGTCCGTCCAGTACCCTGCGACAATCAAGTTCTCGTAGCCTTGGTGGTCGAGGTGGTGGGTCAGATCGTGGTGTAGCGCGCCGTCAGCCAGATCGAGACTGGCGACTATGTGGCGCATGGCTGCCAGTGCGTCCGAACGCTGTTCGTCTCCCCTAAATTGGACGCCGAAGTAGCCCATCACCACTTGGTGCAATTTCTCGTCCGAGCGTCCCACCCACATGGGAAACGGCGGTGCGTACGTATCCGGAACCCTACGAGTCAAGGTCCGTGGGCATTTGAGATGTTCACTGATCGCAGATTCCATGAGCACTCCATCCGAGTAGGTCATCGGTTGCCTGACGCTTCGGCAACGGCGTATCGAAAATCTACGCCCGCAACGCCCGGCAAACTTGACCAGAAATGCCAGAAACATGGACCACAGTGCCAAGAACCTCGGATTGTTCCTGCAGTGCCGGATTATCGCGGCGATCTCGAATAGATAAGTAGCGCAGTAGGTTACGTGCGCGTTACCGTTTGTTACCGGGGTGAGGCAGGGTTCGCGGAATCGAGTGACGCAGCGAGTGATTCCGAGCGGTATCGGCGAGGACTCATCCCGAACTCGGCTTTGAACGCTCGACTGAAGGTAGAGGGGTCCGTAAATCCCCATCGGTGAGCAATTTGAGTCAACGACCGCTCTGCGGTCCCGTGTCGCACCATCTCTCGGCGACAGACTTCCAGGCGACGACGTCGAATCGAGCGTGAGACAGTCGTGCCGTGTTCGGCGAAGACCCGATGCAACTGTCGAATGGAAACCGCGACCGATTCGGCGATGTTTACCGGCGACAGCGACGGGTCCTCGATGCGGTCGTCGATGACCGAAAGTGCCATCTCGTAAAGGTCGTTACGATGCGAGGCGACCGGACGGATTGTGGTGTGCAGGAACGATTTCACCAAATCGCTGATTTCCTCGATGATCTCAGCCTCGGCTCCGGCGACATCAGAGGCCATGCGGACTGACGCAAGATCGTGAAGAAAGCGACCTAGAAGTCCACTCACGCCGGTGTGACCGTCAAACGCAATGGCGGTGAGGCTCCGGATTTCAGCGTCCGCGAGCGCCAGAGACGGCCTTGGCCAGGTGAAGACCTCGAGTCCCCAGAACCCGTCGTTGGGATGTCCCTCGAATTGCCAATCGAATGGACGGGTGGTGTCGTACAGCACGTAGTCACCGCATCGCAGTACGCATTCTCGCTCGTCCTGCCGCACTATCGCGCTACCGCGGCGGATCATCCCGATTTGCAGGTAGTCGGCGCCGTCGTCCCTGATCAAACTGTTGCTGCGCACTATTCGTTGTTCCATCGACTGAACGGCAGCAACCTTGACGTGGGCAAGCTGAGCCGATTGGACAGCGCCGGTGAAACGTGTGCGGTCGTCGATATCGGATACGTCCAGAGCGACAAAATGTTCGCGCAGCAGATCTGCCCAGTCCCCGGCGATAGTTGCCCGAGTGGCAAGCGGAACATCAGAATTCTCGAGCATTGACGGGCACCTCCTCGGAGAAGAATCGAGTTGTTCGGTTGGCTAAACATCGAATGTGCTTAGTCTGGCGTTCATCCCGATCGAGTAGGAACGGGCTTCGCTCTGTGGGAGAAGAGTAGTCCGCTGTGTGTGAGGTGTCGATCGACATCACTCGTAATTCTCACTCGGGCGTTCGCGTTCGAAAAAATTGTTTGCCATACAAACAACACCAAGTTATTGTTTGTCATACAAACAAGTAGGAGTGCGTCCATGGCCACCGAAGCAGTACCGGCAGCGCGAGCAACACGGCAATCCGGGAAGCAGACCCGTCAGGCTCTGTTCGACGCGGCCACGGAACTGTTTCTCGAGCATGGTGAGTGCGTATCCATCGCCCAGATTTGCGCGGCCGCCGGCGCTCATCCCAATCAGGTGACGTACTACTACGGATCCAAAGAGAAGCTTTTTGTCGAGGTCGCCTGCGCTGCTGTTCTCCGGGCGGGTAAACGCGCCGAGGTTGATGCCGCGGACGCCGCTACCGTCGGTGACTACACCGAGAAACTTGTCGGATCGCTGCTCGGTGCGGGAGCTCCGAGTGTCGAGATCTTTGTCGAAGCGATGATGATGACGGGCCGACGCGGCGAGCTACGCGATCTCATCTCCGAGACGCTCCGCACCTTGCACTCCTCAGGCGAAACTGCCCTCCTCCGAACTTTGGTCCGCACCGGTTGGCAGCTGCGCGCGGGCATCGACGTCGAATCGAAAGCCTTCTGGTCCGCGATCTTCGGCCTCGTCATTCAGAAGACCGCAACCGGCGAGAGCTTCGGCTACTCGCTCGAGGAAGCGGTAGCCGTCATCTTCGCCACCCTTCAGATACCCGACGCAGTACTGAACAGCTCGATGGAGTGAAACTCTCTCTCCATCAGGACTTTTAAGGATTTGCCGATGAACATCGTTCGCGTATTCGACAGCAATGTCACCAAGACGCCCGACAAGCCGTTCCTGATCGCAGGCGGCCACGAACACTCGTATCAGCAGGTTCAGGACGGAAGCCGGCGTGCTGCCGCGTATCTGGAAGATCTGGGTGTGGGGCGTGGCGATCGTGTAGCTCTGATGTGCTTCAACACGCCAGGTTTTGTCTACGCGATGCTGGGAGCCTGGCGTCTGGGCGCCGTCGTCGTTCCCATCAATCACAAGATGCAGACGCCCGAAGTCGCCTACGTGCTTGGACACGCCAAGGTGTCGGTGTGTGTCTTCGACGGTGAACTGGCACCCGTCGTCAGTCGCCTCGAAACCACCGCAAAGTTGGTCAGTACAGACTCTGCCGCAGACGGTTTCGACTTCTTCGATGACGCCATCAGCAGCGTGGACGGTGTGGACGGCGTCGAGATCGACGAAAACGATCCGGCCGAAATCCTGTACACCTCGGGTACAACCGGCGCTCCGAAGGGCTGCGTCCACAGCCACCGCAACGTGGTCGGGGTGGCGATCACTGCCGGCCTTGCCGTCTCGACGACGCGGGATGAGCGACTGCTCATGGCTGTTCCGATCTGGCACGCGTCACCGCTCAACAACTGGTTCATGTCCACGCTCTACATGGGCGGAACGGTTGTGCTGGTTCGTGAGTACCATCCGGTGACATTCCTGGAAATGGTTCAGGAACAACGTATTACGCTTTGCTTTGGTCCTCCGGTCATCTATACGACAGCCCTCAACATGGTGCCGAACTTCGCCGACTACAACCTCGGTAGCGTCCGTGCGTGGTTGTACGGTGGTGGCCCCATCGGCGCCGATGTTGCCCGCCGACTCGTGGAGTCCTACGGCACCACCGAGTTCCGCCAGGTCTACGGCATGACCGAGACCGGTCCTGTCGGCACGGTGCTGTACCCAGAAGAGCAATTGACCAAGGCCGGGTCTATCGGCAAGTTCGCGCTTGCCGGTGTGGATCTGCGGGTCGTTGGTGACAATGGTAGCGACGTGGAGCCCGAGCAGATCGGTGAGATCTGGTTGCGTGCCGACACCGTCATGCAGGGGTATCTCGATGATCCCGAAGCCACTGCGGCCGCGTTTGCCGACGGAGATTGGTACCGCACAGGCGATCTCGCGCGCACCGACGACGACGGTTATCTCTTCATCGTCGATCGCGCGAAGGACATGATCATCACCGGCGGCGAGAATGTCTACTCCAAGGAAGTGGAGGATGTGATCTCCGGGCACCCCGATGTTGTCGACGTGGCCGTTGTCGGCAAGCCCAACGAGGAGTGGGGCGAAACCGTCGTTGCGCATGTCGTGTGGCGTGAACCTGGCGTCATCGATGCCGACGACATCAAGACCTACCTCTCGGACAAGCTGGCGCGCTACAAGATTCCGCGTGAGGTGGAATTTGTGACCGTGCTCCCGCGTACACCCACCGGCAAGATCCAGAAGCACCTCATCCGCAGCGCGAGCTGAAAGGTTTGTCATGACTGAACTTTCCGAAAACACCGTCACGCATCCGGCCCCGCATCGCACGCATGCGGTGCTCAATCAGTCGGTGCCGCGTACCGACGTCAACGAGTTCCTTCTCGACACCGTGCTTGCGGAAGGCGTCGTACGCCATGATGCAAACTGGGCAACAGAGGAACTGACCGGAATCGGTGAACTTGTCGGCAGTGCTGGCTTCCAGCACGATGCCGAGTTGGCAAACACCGTCATCCCCGAACTGCACACCTTCGACCGGTGGGGTAACCGCATCGACGAGGTGGAATATCACCCGTCGTACCACCGCATCATCTCGGCCGCGGTCGCTCACGGAGCGCATACCTCGGCGTGGGAGAACCCCAAGCCCGGTGCCAATGTTGCTCGCGCAGCGGCATTCATGCTGTTCTCCCAGGTCGAACCCGGTCATGCGTGCCCCATCTCCATGACACATGCCGTAATCCCCTCGCTCGAGCTGCAGCCTGATGTCGCCGCCATCTGGACGCCGCGCGCACTCTCACGCAGCTACACGCCCGAGTTGGACGCCCCCGGAAAGGCATCCGCCATCTTCGGTATGTCCATGACGGAGAAGCAGGGCGGCTCCGACGTACGCGCCAACACCACCATCGCGAAGCCCGCGGGCCGCGGCGGTCCGGGTGCCGATTATCTGCTCACCGGCCACAAGTGGTTCTGCTCGGCACCGATGTCCGACGCCTTCCTCGTGCTGGCTCAGGCTGAAGGTGCTGCAGGCGAAGGTCTTTCGTGCTTCCTGCTCCCGCGCATCCTGCCCGACGGCACGCGCAACGTCTTCCGCATCCAGCGTCTGAAGAACAAGCTGGGCAACAAGTCCAACGCGTCATCCGAGATCGAGCTCGACGGCACCGTCGGCACCATGATCGGTGAGCCAGGCCGTGGTGTGCGGACCATCATCGAGATGGTGTCGCAGACGCGTCTCGACTGCATTCTCGGCAGTACCGCCGGAATGCGGCAGTCGGTCGCTGAGGCAGTGTGGCACGCACGTCACCGCAGCGCTTTTGGTGCCGTCCTGGCGGATCAGCCTGCCATGACGTCGGTGCTCGCGGACCTGGCGCTTGAATCCGAGGCCGCGACCATCACCGCACTGCGTTTGGCTCGTGCGCAGGACAACGACGCAGACGAGCAGGAAAAGGCGTTCCGTCGCCTCGCGACAGCCGTCGCGAAGTACTGGATCTGCAAGCGCGGCCCGCATCACTCGTACGAGGCTCTCGAATGCCTGGGTGGCAACGGGTACACCGAGGACTTCCCGCTGGCTCGTCGCTACCGCGAACAGCCCGTCATGGCCGTTTGGGAGGGTTCAGGCAACGTCATCGCGCTCGACGTATTGCGCGCGATGACTCGTGAACCCGATTCCGTCGCCGCCTTCGATCACGAGGTCAACCTCGCCCGTGGCAACAACCCGGTTCTCGATCAGCACCTCGACCGGGTACGACGCCAGCTCGGTGAGCTCGCCACGATGGCACCCGCTGACGCGCAGCTGAGGGCTCGGACCGTCGTCGAAGCCATGGCGCTCGCGCTTCAGGCGTCGCTGATGGTGCGTTACGCGCCGGCCGCGTCGTCGGAGGCGTTCATTGCCGCTCGACTGGGCGAGGATCGTGGTCACGAGTACGGAACCCTGCCGGTGGGAACTGATTTCGCAGGGATTCTCGCTAGGGCGTAACCGCCCCGTGCGCCTTTCTGGTAGTTCCCGCTACCAAAAAGGCGCACAGGCCTTCAGGCCAACCCACTCAACGCAGGAGCGGTATTCTCATCGCGCCACCCGATTGCCTCGACGAGGGTTGTCAGGTCGTAATCCGGTCCGCTCGAACTGACTGTGAAGAGAGTGACGCCGTCGGCCACCAGGTCGGCGGCGTTCTCCAATCCGGGCCACGGGGCGGAATGCTCCACATCCAGGGGATTGCGTCCGACAGCGGCGCAGTGATCGGCCAGGATGTCGGACTTGCGCAGGTGCGTCTCGCGGTCGCCGAAGCTGTGCCACACATCGGCATACTCGGCGACCAGTCGCAGGGTCTTCTTCTCTCCGCCACCGCCGATCAGAACCGGGATATTGCGCGTCGGCGGCGGGTTGCCACCGGCCAGTCGCCGTGTGATGCGAGGCAGGTACTCGCCGAGCAGTTTCAGCCGTGAACCTGGGGTGCCGAAGTCGTAGCCGAACTGGTCGTAGTCCTTCTGGAACCAGCCGGCGCCGATGCCGAGGATGAGGCGTCCACCGCTCATGTGGTCGACGGTTCGCGCCATATCGGCCAGCAGATCGGGATTGCGGTAGCCACCCCCCGTGACCAGGGCACCGATCTCCACACGTTCGGTCTGCTCGGCCCAGGCCCCGAGCATGGTCCAGCATTCGAAATGGGCTCCGTCGGGATCGCCGGTCAACGGGTAGAAGTGGTCCCAGTTGAAGACGATGTCGACCCCCGCGTCTTCTGATCGCAGAACCGCGTCGCGGATCAGCCCGTAGTCGGGTGCGTGCTGGGGTTGGAGTTGAACACCGATGCGTACCGGACGAGTCATGCCGCGCTCCTGCCGAGAGGAAATGGTTACTCCCTTCATCATGGCCGGGAAGACCCGGTTGCCGCTACGTGTGGGCAGCACCAACCGACTCGTGGACCCCCAGTTCTTCGAGTAGGCGAGTGCGCAGAGCTGTATACCCCGGTTGCGCTGGATTGCGCGGTTGCGCGAACGAGACGTTTTCGAGGATGCTCAAACGACCGTCGCGCAACACCGCAATACGATCCGCGAGCAGGATTGCCTCGTCGATGTCGTGAGTCACCAGCAGCACTGCCGGACGATGTTTGCGACACAGTTCCGCCACCAAGGCCTGCATGCGGAGTCGGGTGAGCGCGTCGAGTGCCGCAAACGGCTCGTCCAGCAGCAACAATTGTGGGTTGCGTACCAACGCCCGGGCCAATGCGACGCGCTGCGCTTCGCCACCGGACAAGGTTGTGGGCCAAGCCCGTTCGCGCCCCGCTAGTGACACCTCGGCCAACGCAGCGGTTGCGGCTTCGCGATTCTTCCGGGTAGCGCGCTGACCCAGTATGACGTTGTCCTGGACGCGCTTCGACGCAATGAGGCGAGGCTCCTGGAAGACGACCGTCCGCGCATCCGGTGCGTGCACCTCCCCGGCGTCGTATCCCTCGAGGCCGGCAAGAATTCGCAGGAAGGTTGTCTTGCCACTGCCGCTGGCTCCGAGGAGTGCAACGAACTCCCCCGGTTGCACGTCGAGCGAGAAACCGTCCAGGATTGTGCGATCACCAAAAGTCTTGACGATGCCACTGGCGCGTACACCGGTGTCTCGAATACTCATGCGGACTTCCCCCATTGCTTGTACGGCATCAGGATTCGCTCGATAGCTCGAACGAGAAGGTCGACCGACAACCCCCAGATTGCGTAGATGATCACGACAACCACCAGGATGTCGGTCTGGAAATACTGCTGAGCTGAGGTCATCAGGAAACCCAGGCCCTTGGGGGCATTGCTCAACTCGGCGACGATGAGCGCGAGAAGCGACACCGACAGCGAGACCCGCAGTCCGACAAGCACCGACGGAATCATCTCCGGCAGGATCACCTGACGGATCAACCCGATGCCACGGAGCCCGAACACTCGTCCGGCTTCGATGACCTTGCGATCCACGTTTCGCACGCCGCTGTGAGTGTTGATGTACAGCGGAAACAGCGCTGCTGCCGCAATGATGATGATCTTGGGGCGTTCGTCGATGCCGAACCACAGGATCAGCAACGGAGTGATTGCGAGAAACGGGATGGTGCGGAGCATTTGCAGCGTCGGGTCGAGGAGTTTGTCGGCCAGAGCAAACAGGCCGGAGATGATGCCGAGCGATAGTCCCAGTGCCCCGCCGATGGCAAATCCGATGGCAACACGGACAAGCGATACCGAAAGGTTCTCCCACAGAACCCCTGTCGTCAGCAGTTCGACAAATGCGGACCACACCGACCACGGCGACGGGAAGGTCTTCTCGTCGATCTTGCCGGTCGCCGATCCCACTGCCCATAAGGCGAGCAGTGCAACCGGGACGCTTGCGCGCAGCGCGACATCGGTCAATCGTGAGCGTCGCCGCCGACGGGTAGGTGCCGGCGCGAGATGCTCAGGCGCTCTCACCGTGGGCAGTGCCGGTGCTTCCACACTCATGACACTGCCCAGGTCGTGACGTCGAAGGCATTAGGGGCCTTACCGGACTTGACCAGGAAGTCGAGCGTCGAACGCACCGTGTTCAATCCGTCCGGATCAACTGGTTCGCTCTGGAAATTCCACAGTGTTGCTTCCTTGACCACATCTACCGGTGAGCCGGTGGCATCAAAAACGAACTGAGCATAGGCGTCGTGGTCCGCATCGATTGCTTTGTCTCCGGCCTGAATGACCTCCCAAACCGCCTTTGCCAGTTCGGGATTCGCCACAAAAGTCTCACGCGAAGTCAGGGCGACGCTGGTGGCCAGCAGATCGGGGTCGTCGACGCTCGCCTTGGACAGAATGGGGAAGTTGATCTGCTTGCGCCAGATGCCGGCCGTCGTCGCGGGAAGTGGAACGGCGTCGATGTCGCCGCGCTGCAGGGCAGGTAGCGCGTCGGCGAAGAGCAGATTCACCAACTCCACCTGATCTGCAACACCGGCCCGTTCGAGTACGGCGCGTCCGTACTTGTCGAAGTTGGAGCCGAATTGGAGTCCCACCTTCTTTCCGGCAAGATCTTCGATCTTCGACACTCCACCTTCTCGGCCGAGGAACCAGATATCGGACGCGGGCTTGTCGATCACCAAGGCGGGCACGTCGATTCCGCTGGCCTTGGCCTGAACGGCCGGTGTGTCACCGATCAGGCCGACCTGTACGTCGCCCGTCTGCAATGCCTGCACCACCGGCGGACCGTTGTTGAAGCCGACGAAGGCTTTGTACTCGAATCCGTACTTCTCGAGAATCGGTTGTGCCAGACCCTCGTGGACGGCGTAACCGAACGAGGTTGTGTCCGTGGGGGATTTACCGGCCGCACCGTTCCACGGAGCGCCCACTGTCAACGGAATCAGTGACGCCGACGTACCCTCGGTGGCTTCCGAGGTCGACGAGCACGCGGTCACCGTTGCGAGAAGTACGATTCCCAGCAGTGCGGCAAGGCTTTTGGTGCGAGTGCGGATGGTCATGGTGTTCTCCTGGCATTCTGGGCAAGCTGGTGATAGTCGGCTGTGGATTGTGTCGGGCGGGCGGACGATTTGCGCCACCCGACGCGTTCGCGGTACATCCCGAGCAGGTTCTGCCCGAGAAGGTGCTCTTCGTCGAGGAACTCGGAGCCCTGCGGTTCCGGTGTGCGTGAGGGCGAGACGAACATGGCGTCGGCCGGGCAGTACGCCTCACACTGGAAACACGTCTGGCAGTCCGAATGTCTGGCGATCACGGGAGGGGCGTCCGGGACGGCTTCGAAGACGTTCATCGGACAGATCCGGACGCAGATGTCGCACGTAGTGCAGCGGTCGGCGTTGATGATCTCGATCATGACGCACTCCCCTGCGTGGCCAATGTGATACCAACACGGGGTAATTCGGTATCCGGCTCCACCCAGATATCGTCAAGCCCGCCACTGAGTAGTCGGTGAGCTTGGCTCGAATCCGTGTCAGGGAAATCGGTGCGGGTATGCATGCCACGGGTTTCCGTGCGCGCCATGGCCGTACGTACCGCCCACCGGCCCATCGCCAGCATTCCGGCGCTCTCGCGTTGCGCGATTGCCTCCATGCCGGAGTATTCGACGATCGGGGCGGAAGATGTGCTCTCCCACAGTCGATCGAGGCGAGCAGCCGAGTCGGCAAGTCCGTCGTTGCTGCGGAAAACTGCCTTGTCGATCGGCAGCATTTCGGACTGGATCGAGCGAACAGCGTCGTCGACGTTGTTGACACCTCGACCACGAACACCGAGGGTTCCGGACGGTTCGACATCGAATCGGGTTGGTAATCCACGATGTGCGGAGAATCCGGCCGCAGCGCGTCCAGCCCACGTCCCGGTCGCAATGGCCCACGACAGGTTGGGGCCACCCGCTCCGGTGGCAGCGCCGACTATGCGGTCGCGCGCCGCGATATCGCCTGCCGCGTAGAGGCCGGACACTCCCGTCGACGCCTCGTAGTCGAGAATGTGTATTCCGCCCGTACCCCGGACAGTTCCTTCTTGGACCCAATCCATCGGGAACCGTTCGTTGAAGGGATCGATCCCGAGTTTGTCCGTCACCATGAAGAAGTTGGGCATCGCAGCGCGCAGCGCCGGCCACATTTCTTTGTCGAACTGAGTGAACTGTGCGGTGATCGTGCCGCGCAGAGAAGCACCGAGAAGCTCTGCGCGGCTTTGGTGAAGGTCGTGATACCGGATCGGTTCACCGCGGTGATCCTAGTACGACGCGGAGACGAAGAATCCGTTCTTGTCCATGCTGGTTCCGAAGGGCACCATTCCGTAGAAGTTCGAGAACTCCATGCTGGAGAGATGGGCGCCGACTTCGACGGCCATCAAGTGCCCCTCGCCAGTGTTCACGTCACCGCCGAGTGAGTGGCTCTTCCACGTGGTGCCGCCAGTCGCGAGGATCACGGCGCCGGCGTCGACGCGCCAGGGCCGTTTGACCTGACGCTGGTAACCCGTTGCCCCGGAGACAGTTCCGTTGGAATCCACGAGAAGTTCCAGTGCCGGGCTGTGGTCCAGTACATGGACTCCGGATTTCTTGACCTTCCCACGCAGGAAGCGGAGGTAGTCCGGGGCGGCGCCGGAAAATGATCGCTCGCCGGGACGGGCGCCGAACAGTGAGCCGGGACTGCGCGGCTTGGCACTGGGCTTGTATCCCCATTCCGGGATGAGAGCTGTTCGCTCCCAAGCCTCGTCGAGAACCGCTTCGGTCCAGACTCGATCGGTGATGAAACCACCGGAGCGTTCGCGCCGCGAGATTTCTTCGTCGCGACGCTCCGGAACCGGGGGCACGAGCCAATGGCCGACTCCCGCCGTCGCGGCTACACCGCTTGCGCCGACATAGCCTTTGTCTACCAACATGACACTGGCGCCGGATTCCGCTGCGGCAACTGCCGCCCAGGTTGCCGCCGGTCCGCCGCCGACAATCAGCACGTCGGTCGACACATGCAGACTCTCGGAATCGTCCGTGACTATCTGTCCGTGAAAGCGAGGGAGTGAGCGCGCCATGACAGCGCACCTCCATTCTGGAATGCGTGAGAAGAGAGGGGGCTACGAGTTTTTCGCTCTAGCTACACGAAGACGAGAGAGAAGCCTCGAGGCGCGCGAGGCGGTCGGTGATCTTGGCGAGTTCCGTGAGGATCGCAGCTTGGCCGGCCGGTGCATATCGGTTTGTGTGGCCGACACCAACTTCGATCAAGCCGAGGGCTTGGTGAGTGGTCACCTGGAAGAATCCGAGGTGGTCCAGGACGTCGGCGGCATATCCTGTGGAAGCGTTTGCCAAGGCCCACACCAAATTTGCGCCGTTTACGACCGAGTTTCCGGCCAAGTGCGCATCGGCCACTGCTGCTTCGAGAATCACGCGGGCCGCGGGGCCGTACGTGACGTCGCTGTCGTCGACGGGTGCCTTGTCGGGTACCACCAGATCGAGAGTTTTCTGTATGGATGCGCGGGTCAGCCCGAGGTGGTCGAGACCGCGCAGTATGAGGTTCTCTTCCTCGTCGAGGAGAGCTTGCAGCAAGTGTTCGGAATCAACTGTCAACGAACCTTTTCTGGCCGCAGCGGCCGGAGCCAGGGATATCACCGATGCCAGGTGAGGGCTGAACGGCAGATCGGTCTCGATATGCTCGGTGATGCGCACCGAAGAATCGGGTGCTTCGCGATCGAGTGCGCCGCGAAGCGCCATTTGGCAGATCGCCGAGATCGGGAGTTGTCGGGCACGTACCGCTGCCGCGAGGTCGTCCGGAACATAGACGTTGATCTTTGGCATCTGCCCCGGCCTCTCTCGCAACTCGACACCCTGACCTGCACTGATGTGCATAACCCCATATAACCCCCACTGCGTGGCGACGACAATGGCGGTTGCCGTCGATAAGGCGGAAAAGTGCTGCTCACGGGTTTAGTTCAGGCTGGTCCGAATCATCGGGTTCAGGTCCGGGTCTGCCTACAGCAGACAATCTGGATTCCAGCGCCGCGGCGGCGGTAGGAATGGATTCATGACTACTCCAACCCTCACCGACACCGGATATCGTGACCTGCTGACAGACAGGCTCTTTCGTCAACGAACAATCTTGCTGACCGGCGAGGTGAACGACGACATGGCCGAGCGCGTGTGCTCGGAATTGGTGCTCCTCGCCACTACCGACCCCAAGCGCGACATCGTGCTCTACATCAATTCACCCGGCGGATCGGTGTTTGCCGGTCTCGCCATCTACGACACCATGAAGCTCATCCCCAATGACGTCGTGACGGTAGCGATGGGATTTGCCGCCAGTATGGGTCAGGTGCTTCTCTGCTCCGGTACACATGGCAAGCGAATCAGCCTGGCGCACAGTCGCATCATGATGCACCAGCCGTCAGCGGGTATCGGTGGCACAGCGGTGGATATCGCGATCCAGGCCGAGAGCCTCGAGTTGATGAAGCGTCAGTCGCAGGAAATTCTGGCCGCCGAAACGGGCCGGACCGTCGAAGAAATCGAGATAGACAGCGACCGAGATCGTTGGTTTACCGCCGAGCAGGCACGCGAATACGGAATCGTCGACCGCGTCGTGACGACGTTCGCCGAGATCGCACCGCAGGCTACCTTCCCCAAGATCGGATTGTGAACATCATGTCCCAGTACACGATTCCCAGCGTCATCGAGCGAACACCAACGGGTGAGCGATCTTTCGATATCTTCAGTAGGCTGCTCAACGAGCGCATCGTCTTTCTCGGCACCGAGATCGACGACGGCGTCGCCAACGTCGTGATGGCTCAGATGCTGCACCTGCAGGCCGACAACCCGGATCGCGAAATCGGTTTGTACATCAACTCTCCCGGCGGTTCCACCACTGCGATGCTCGCGATCTACGACACGATGCAGTTCTTGAAACCCACGATTTCGACGTACTGCATGGGGCAGGCGGCGTCGGCTGCTGCGGTGCTGCTCGCCGCCGGTACTCCGGGCCATCGGCATGTTCTCGCCCATTCCCGGGTGCTGCTGCACCAACCGTCGACGCAAGGTAGCGGCACCATCTCGGACCTGGCGCTTCAAGCGGCTGAGATCCTGAGAATCCGCGAGCAGACGGAGACGATCTTGAGTAAGCACACCGGTCAGAGCGTCGAGCGACTTCGAAAGGACACCGATCGGGACCGGATATTCACCGCCCACGACGCGATCTCCTATGGCCTGGCTGACAGCTTGATCGAAGGGAACTGACTCAGGCCGCCATCAGGACGGGGCCGGAGATCGGTGTCGGAGAGTGCCCGAAGGTGAGGGAATTGAGTGCAATTATCTTGTTGCCCGATCGGAACAGCAAGTGCTCCAGCGGCATCCCCAAGGCTTCACAGATCGCGCGCAGGATTTCCGACGACGGTTCCTTCTTGCCTCGCTCGATCTCGGACAGGTATTGCTTCGACATTCCGACCTGGGCGGCTACGTCGCCGAGTGTCCGGTCCTGATCGCGTCGGACCTCACGCAACACTCGTCCGTACGCTTCGCGGATCAGTGGGGGCTTACGCGCAGGTGCATCCGGGTTGGGCAGTTCCGACCCACCCTTGACCAGGACCAATCTGCGCTGCGCATCCATACGCCGAGTATTCCAGCCGACCAGTGCGGCCACTACCGGGTTCGCCGAGGGCAGAGAGGGCTCAGTCGGTTCGAACACCACCGGCAAGAAACATCGCACGCAGGACGAAGGCAGCCTCGGGCCCGATGATTTCGTCGACCAGCGTGAGGTATCGGTCGACGAACTCGGGCCCGTGGGAAGCCTCGTCGGAGTCGGGGTTGCCGAGGTGGTGTGCGAGTTCGTGCAGGACAACAAGTTCGCGCAACGCCCAGCGCCCGTCTCGATCATCGGGGACGGCGATGGTGCCATTCGAGTAGTGAGCGGCAGTGTTTCCGGCGCGGGCGCGCACCATTACCGAAACACTTGCGCGGGGCCAGGTTTCCCCCACCCAGTTCAGTGCAAGAACCTGCTTGCAATACGTTTGTACCGACTCCACGGATCCGAATTTGCGCTCGACCGGCAGCGTGATGGTGGATCCCAGAACTTCGACGCTACGTGTCCCCCGCTGGTCCGCACGGTCGAACATGGTGCGCACCAAGGTTTCTGCCTCGTAGACGGCGGACTGCTGCTTATCTCTCACCGCTCACCTACCCCCGTCCCTTCGCTCGCCCCGTCCGATCTGCCCCTTGACGCCACCGATCTCCGGGAGGTTTCCCAGCCGTGCTGATCTGGCCGCCTTGTCCCCTGCCTGACGTGCATGCGACGAATGCCCGGCACTTGCCCGGCCGCCGCCCTGCCATGTACCGCGTGCCTTGGAATTTGACGAATAGTAGTCCTTGAGTTCGATTTCCTTGTTACGCAACACCAGTGCGGTTTCCGAGGATGACGCAGTCGACACTGTTTCCGTCTCCTTCTTCGTTTCCGCCAACCGGGCACCGATGCGCGCCGCATAGGCCATCTGGAAATTGAGCCGTGCGGTCACTCCGGCAACAGGCTTGCGGACCTGAGTGCTGACGCGTCGTCGTCCGCGAGTTTCGACGACCGTCCGCACGGACGTTTCACCGCGGTACGCACCGGAGCGCACATACGCGTCGGAATCTCGCACCATCTGGAACAGAAGGCTCGAGTACAGGGCCTCACACACGTCGATGTCGCCGGCAAATCCGTACGCGAAGATGACCGCAGACGTCTGCGCGATGTCGCACTGCACGTCATTGGCGGCAGCGATGGCGATGAACAGCTGAGCATAGGTCCGCAAGCCACGCTTGCCGGGCTCACCGATCGTGATGAGCCGTTGGGTGGGCGTCGCCCGTTTTTCGGACGACGCCGTGTGTGCACGGGCCACCGCCAGGTCGATGGCCGAGTTGGTGGCCAACCGCTGTGCGGCCGCCATGAAGGCTTCACCTTCGTGGGGATTATCGGTGGATTCTGCCTGACGAAGCAGAGCGCCGATGCGGGTCAACATCTTCTCCGAACTCACCGCAGAAGGGTACTCCCGGATACCGACAGCGGCGCTTATGCTGCTGGGGCACACACTCACCCTCAACTTGGATCGTCCGGCACGTTCCTGCCGGTAGAAGGGATCAACCCGTCATGGCTTCAGTGACATTCGAGGGAACTACCTGCCTGTTTCCCGGATCGAATTCCCCCGCAGTCGACAAGCTCGACCTCCAGATCGAGGACGGCGAGTTCCTTGTTCTCGTCGGACCGTCCGGTTGTGGAAAGTCGACGACGCTC
This sequence comes from Rhodococcus sp. IEGM 1366, assembly GCF_033142425.1. NCBI lineage: Bacteria > Bacillati > Actinomycetota > Actinomycetes > Mycobacteriales > Nocardiaceae > Rhodococcus > Rhodococcus sp. IEGM 1366. The sequence continues at coordinate 591,182 of NZ_JAWLRZ010000001.1, read as the reverse complement.
CGCATGCTGGCGGGTCTCGAGGAGGTCCACAGTGGCCGCATTCTCATCGGTGACCGCGACGTCACGGGTCAGGAACCCAAGGAACGCGACATCGCGATGGTGTTCCAGAACTACGCCCTGTACCCGCACATGACGGTCGCCGAGAACATGGGATTTGCGCTCAAGTTGGCGGGCACCAACAAGACGGAAACCCGGGCTCGCGTCGAGGAAGTTGCCAAGATGCTCGACCTGGAGCCGTACCTGGATCGCAAGCCGAAAGCGCTGTCCGGTGGCCAGCGTCAGCGAGTTGCGATGGGCCGCGCCATCGTCCGCCAACCGCAGGTGTTTCTGATGGACGAGCCGCTCTCCAACCTCGACGCAAAACTGCGGGTGCAGACGCGTACGCAGATCGCGCAATTGCAGCGACGCCTCGCGACCACGATGGTCTACGTGACGCACGATCAGGTCGAGGCCATGACCATGGGTGACCGCGTCGCCGTCCTCGACAAGGGAATCCTGCAGCAGTGTGCGTCGCCGCGGGAGCTCTACAACCGGCCGAAGAACGTGTTTGTTGCCGGTTTCATGGGCTCGCCCGCGATGAATCTCTTCACCCTTCCGCTCACCGACGGCGGTGTGGCGTTCGGTGACGTGGTTGTTCCTGTTTCCCGTGAAACATTGAACGGAACACCCGAGACCGAAGTTGTGCTCGGAATTCGTCCGGAACACCTCGAGATTGCCGCTGCGGGAATTCCGATGGACGTCGACGTCGTCGAAGAACTCGGGTCCGACGCCTACGTCTACGGCCGCACGACTATCGGTGGCAGCCCACAACAGATCGTGGCGCGAGGTGATTGGCGTAATCCGCCGCAGAAGGGTGATCGCGTGAATCTTCGAGTCGACCCGGGCAAGGTGCACATTTTTGCATCCAGCGACGGCCGTCGCCTCGGCTGATTCGACGTTCTAATCCGACACATGAACGATTCAGGTTCGCCGTAATACCAACAAGTAGGGGTGTCTCGTGCCACAGTAGGGGCCGATGCCGGGAGCCGGCACTCATGGCGCATGCCGTGACGTCGGCTACCGGGATGTCTTTTGTCGTATACAAGCGGGGAGCGAATCCATGGTTCTGAACTCGAAGGCGATGCGTCGGGCTGCAATTGCAGCGTCGGCAGTGTCGATGCTGGTACTGGCCGGTTGTTCGTCCGATTCGGACAACGGCGGCGACACCACCACCACAGCCGCATCCGGGGGATCGTCCTCCAGCGAAGGCCGCGGCCCCATCACGATCGTCGAGGGCCAGGATGCCCTGAATGAGGCGCTCGAAAACATCATCTCCGACTGGAATGCCGAGCATCCGGACGAGAAGGTCACCCTGAAGCCACTGGCGAAGGAAGCCAACGCGCAGGTCGACGACATCACCCAGCGCATGCAGGCCAAGAGCGACGAGTACGACCTCATCGGCGTCGACGTCGTCAACACCGCGCAGTTTGCTGCCAACGGCTGGCTGGCTCCGCTCGAGGGTGACCTGAAGATCGACACGTCGGGCCTCCTCGAGTCCACGGTCGCGTCGGGCACGTACAACGGCAAGCTCTACGCAGCGCCCAAGAACACCAACGCCGCGTTCCTGTACTACCGCAAGGACCTCGTCGAGAAGGCTCCCACCACGTGGGCCGAGCTCAAGGAAAACTGCCCGAAGGCTGTCGAAGCCGGCATCTCCTGCTACGTCGGTCAGTTCAAGAACTACGAAGGCCTGACGGTCAACACCACCGAGATCACCAATGCCTACGACGGACCGTGGGTCGCTGCTGACGGCATCACCCCGGCGATCGACGACAAGACGAAGGAAGGCGTGCAGTTCATCGTCGATTCCTTCGCCGACAACACGATCCCGCAGGAAGCACTGACGTACTCCGAGGGTGAGTCGCAGAGCGCCTTCGGTGAAGGCAAGGCCCTGTTCATGCGTAGCTGGTCCGGCTTCTCGGTCGACGGCGAAGAGACGTCGGTCGCCGGCAAGTACGGCTACACCGTCCTTCCGGGTGTCGACGGACCGGGCGCGTCGACGGTCGGCGGCTACAACGTCGGCATCAGTGCCTTCTCGGACGCTCCGGCCACGGCACGCGACTTCCTCGAATTCATGCAGACCAAGAAGTCGCAGACGTACTTCACCGCGGTCGGCGGCGCGCCCGTCCTCTCGGCTGTCTACGACGACCCGGCAGTACTTGCAGAGTTCCCGTACTTCGCGACACTGAAGGAAGCGCTTGCCACCGCGCAGCCGCGTCCCGTCACGCCGTACTACACGCAGGTGTCGAAGTCGATTTCCGACAACACCTACGCTGCTATTCGCGGCGAGAAGACCGTCGAGCAGGCTTTGGCGGACACCAAGGCCGGCATCGAAACCGCCGGTAACTGATCTACCAGGAGCAATAAGCAATGGCAGAACCGCAGGATCCTTCCGCGGCTGTGCCTGCCAACCCCACGGTCGGGGCCGGGTCAACCGGTCCCGACCGTTCGGGCGTTGGTGGGAGACACCGAGCGCCGGAACCTCTCGAAGAGCCGTCGGTATCCGAGGGCACAGGGATGTCCCTGACCAAGGTTCTGCCTGACTCTGCAGATACACCTCCGCCCCCTCCGGATATGCCGGCGCCACCGTCGGCCGACAAGCCGAAAAAGCGTCGACGCGTCCCGCCGTGGGCGTTTGTCGCTCCGTCGTTGATCGTGCTCGCAGTCATCATCGTGTACCCGCTCGGGCGCGCGATCTGGATGTCGATGCACAGCGACGGCAAGAAGCTCGATCCAGAGACCGGCATGTTCGTCACCGGTCAGTTCACGTGGTTCGACAACTACAAGAACTGGATCACCCAGTCCTGCAACACTGCGAACGGCGCGATTCCGTGTCCTCCCGGCACGCTCGGCTCGCAGTTCTGGCAGTCGATCGGCAATACCTTCGGTTTCACGATCGTGACGGTTCTGCTCGAGACGCTGATCGGCCTCTCGATGGCGTTGATCATGGCCAAGACTTTCCGTGGACGCGGTCTGCTGCGCGCCTCGGTCCTGATTCCGTGGGCCATCCCCACCGCTGTCACCGCGAAGTTGTGGTTCTTCATCTTTGCCAACGACGGCATCGCCAACAAGATTCTCGGCACCAACATCCTGTGGACGGCCGATCCGTGGCCGGCTCGATTCGCGATCGTCGTCGCCGACGTCTGGAAAACAGCGCCGTTCATGGCTCTGCTCATCCTCGCCGGTCTGCAGATGATTCCCGCAGACGTCTACGAAGCAGCCAAGGTCGACGGCGCAACGGCGTGGCAGCGCTTCCGCATGATCACGTTGCCGTTGGTCAAGCCCGCGCTCATGGTGGCCGTGCTCTTCCGCACGATGGACGCCCTGCGCATGTACGACCTACCCGCAATCATGATGGGATCCAATCCCGCCACGTCCACCATCTCGGTCCTGGTGGTCGATCAGATGCGCGTCGGCGCCAATTCGGCATCGGCACTGTCCACCATCACGTTCCTCATCATCTTCGCTGTGGCCTTCATCCTGGTCCGATTCCTCGGAGCCAACGCGGTCAGCACGCAGGAAAAGCAGCGGAAAGGGGAGCCGGTATGAACAAGGCACTACGCGGCAAGATCGGCACCTACATCGGCGTCGTCCTGATCATCGTGTGGGGACTGGCTCCTTGCTACTGGATGATCGTGACGGCTCTGCGTGACCCGTCTGAGACCTTCTCGACCTCACTGTGGCCCGAGAACCTCACATTCTCCAACTTCACGGCAGCGCTTGATCCAGACGCCAAGGTGAACTTCACCCGGGCTCTGATGAACAGCCTCATCATCGCCGGCGCTACCACTCTTGTCGCTCTGGTCGTCGGTGTCTTCACGGCGTACGCACTCTCACGGTTCGACTTCCGTGGCAAATACTTCGTCACCGGAATCATCCTCGGCGCGTCCATGTTTCCCGTCGTCGCACTCGTGACACCGTTGTTCCAGATGTTCACGGACCTCGGGTGGATCGGCAGCTACAAAGCGCTGATCATTCCCAACATCTCGTTTGTCCTACCGCTCACGGTGTACACGCTGACCTCCTTCTTCTCCGAACTCCCCTGGGAACTCGAAGAAGCCGCACGCATCGACGGTGCCACCCGCGGCCAGGCTTTCCGGCTGATCATGCTGCCGCTCGCCGCGCCGGCACTGTTCACCACCGCGATCCTCGCGTTCATCGCGACGGTCAACGAGTACCTGCTGGCACTGCAGCTCTCGAGCGACAAAACAGCGCCCGTCACCGTGGCGATGGCCAAATTCTCCGGCACCGATCCCTTTGTCACGCCGTACACCTCCATCATGGCTGGTGGCACCCTCGTGATGATCCCCCTCGTGATCATGGTGCTGATCTTCCAGCGACGGATCATCGCAGGCCTGACCGCAGGCGGCGTCAAGTCGTGATGCGAGCTTCGCGCGCGTGGTGCATATGAGGCGGGCTTCGCGCGCGTGGTGCATATGAGGCGGGCTTCGCGCGCCCAGCGAATGGAGCTCATCGCCGGCTTCATCTCGGTGTTTGCTCTCATGGCGTTGATCAGCGCTGTGGTCGCAATCGTCAAAGGTGACCCAGGGGTGACCCCATCGCTGGTGCTGCTCGGTTGCGTCATTGCGCTGGGCTTTGCGTACCGCGGATACCGGAAAGCGGTTCGCGCGGAGCGTCGGCAGTAGAGCTCCCGGTAGTGTGACGTTTCGGTATCGCAGTTGCCGGGAGTTATCTGATCGAGACAACACCCTGGTGCAATGATGCTGTGAGGTCATGTCCCCGACCGGGAGTGTGTAAGTGAGTCCATCGAACAGATCGAATGCGGCAGGTGGTGCTGCATCGACTTCGCGTCGCTCCGGCAACCCGGGGAAACCGGCCAAGAAGAAGCGCTCCAAGTGGCGGTTCGTCCGGCGGACGATCTACGTGCTCGTACTGCTCATGATCATCGTGCCCGCGTCGGTGTTTGCTGTTGCCTACAGCCGCACGGAGGTTCCTCGTCCCGCTGACATGCAGACCAAGCAGGTCTCCACCATCTACATGGCCGACGGCACCACCGTGCTCGGGAAGGTGGTCCCCCCGGAGGGCAACCGCACCGAAGTTGCGTTGTCGGCCATTCCGATTCATGTTCGCGACGCCGTCCTCTCCGCCGAGGACCGCAATTTCTACACCAACCCTGGCTTCTCGATTTCGGGATTCGCGCGCGCGGCCCGCGACAACATCATGGGCAAGGAAAGCGCCGGCGGTGGATCCACCATCACCCAGCAATACGTGAAGAACGTGTTGGTCGGCGACAAGCGCAGTATCGACAGAAAGATGCGTGAGCTTGTCATCTCCGCCAAGATGGCGCGGGAGTGGTCCAAGGACGACATCCTTGCGGCGTACCTGAACACCATCTACTTCGGACGCGGTGCGTACGGCATCGCAGCGGCGTCGAATGCGTACTTCGACAAGCCGGTCAGCGACCTGACCGTCGGCGAAGGCGCTGTTCTCGCTTCCGTGATCCAGAGTCCCTCCTTCCTCGATCCGGAGACCAATCTCCCCGCGCTCGAAGCGCGATGGAACTACGTGCTCAACGGAATGGCCGACTTGGGGACACTCGCCAAGGCGGATCGTGACGCGATGACGTTTCCCGTTGTCGCCGCGGCCAACCGCCCCACTGATCTGAATCAGGCTCCCGGCCCGGAAGGCCACATCAAGACGCAGGTCCTCAAGGAACTTGCCGAAGCCGGTATCAGTGACGAGACGCTGAACACGGCAGGCCTACAGATCACGACCACTATCGATCCTCAGGCGCAGGAAGCCGCGCTCAACGCGGTGAGCAAGAACCTCGACGGAGAACCGGAGGAACTGCGCACCGCGGCGGTATCCATCAACCCACGGACCGGTGGAGTTTCCGCCTACTACGGCGGCACGGACGGCGCTGGTTTCGACTACGCCCAGGCGCCGTTGCAGACGGGTTCGGCGTTCAAGGTCTTCGGACTGGTGGCCGCGTTGATGGAAGACATCCCGCTCTCGGCCCGCTTCGACAGTTCGCCGCTCACGATCAATGGTGTGACCATCGGAAACGTCGGCGGTGAATCCTGCGGAACCTGCACCATCGCGGAAGCGCTGAAGCGTTCGCTCAACACCAGCTTCTACCGCCTGATGCTGTCGATGGAGAACGGTCCGCAGAAGATCGCCGACGCGGCTCACCTGGCCGGTATCCCCGAGCGAATTCCCGGGCTCGACTACCCCACCCTGACCCAGGAGGGTGACCCGCCGGAGAACGGAATTGTGCTCGGGCAGTATCAGTCCCGCGTCATCGACATGGCGTCCGCTTACGCAACTCTTGCCAACTCCGGGGTCTACCAGCAGCCGCACTTCATCCAGAAGGTGGTGACGGCGGAAGGTGAAGTTCTACTCGATCGTCCGGTCTCCCCCGGTGAGCGTCGACTCGACGCTGCCGTCGCCGAAAACGTCACGCAGGCGATGCTGCCGATCGCGTCGTACTCCAATGGACACGCGCTGGCCGGTGGTCGCGCCGTTGCTTCGAAGACCGGAACCGCTCAGCTCGGTGACACCGGTCAGAACAAGGACGCCTGGATGGTCGGTTACACACCGTCCTTGTCCACGGCGGTGTGGATCGGCACTTCCGATGCCCAAGCCATCACCAACTACAACGGCGGCTTGATCTACGGTTCGGGGCTTCCGGCCGATATTTGGAAGAGCACTATGGACGGCGCTCTCAAGGGGTCCGACGTCGAGACCTTCCCGTGGCCGGATCCGATCGGTGGACAGGCCGGTGTTCCCGCCAACTCCGGTGCGACGTCGCCGAACGACCGCAGCACTGGGGCAGCTACCCCGCCTTCCACCACGCTGAACATTCCGGGGTTGCCGCCGGTGGAGATTCCGCAGATCCCGCAGCGGCCCCGTTCGATCGAGATCCTTCCCGGCATCGTCATTCCGTTGCCCGGCTGACCTTTTGCAGAGCGGCGATCTTCGCAGATCGCCTACCTGGCGACAGGCGGTGACGTAACGTGATGCGCGAGTTGCAGAATGCACTCGGGCGTCGTCGCACGGTCGAAGGAGCAGTCGAATGGGTCAGCTGGACGGCAAAGTTGCCTTCATCACCGGTGCCGCGCGGGGTCAGGGACGCTCTCATGCAACAACATTGGCGCAGGAGGGCGCGGATATCATCGCGATCGACCTGTGCGATCAGGTGGGATCAGTGGGATATCCCCTGGCCACTGCCGAAGATTTGAACGAGACGGTTCGGCAGGTCGAAGCACTGGGTCGTCGAATTATTGCCACCCACACCGATGTTCGTGATTCAGCCGGTTTGAGAGCCGCAGTCGACGATGGTGTGTCGAAACTCGGACGCCTCGACATCGTGCTCGCAAACGCGGGCATCGCGAGTTTCGCTCCGGCCGAGAACCTCACCGACGACATGTGGGACGACATGATCGCGATCAACCTCACCGGTGTGTTCAAGACAGTGAGGGCCGCGCTGCCGCACCTCGAGGCACACGGCGACGGTGGCGCGATCGTCCTCACCAGTTCCACTGCCGGGATCAAGGGCCTGGGAAACCTGGCACACTATGCCGCTGCCAAGCACGGCGTGGTTGGCCTGATGAAGTCGCTGGCGAACGAGCTTGCGCCGCACATGATCAGGGTCAATTCGGTACACCCGACGGGCGTCAACACCGACATGATTCACAACGAGTACACGTACGCGCTTTTCCGCCCGGACAAGAAGCCATCCGAGATCACTCTCGATGATGTCAGTGACGCGTTCCGAAGTTCGAATGCGCTCCCTGTCCGGTGGGTCGAATCAAGCGACGTCAGCAACGCCATTCTGTGGTTGGTCAGTGATGCCGCACGCTACGTCACCGGGGTTCAATTGCCGGTTGACGCTGGTTCGGTCATCAAGTGATTCCGTCTGAGTTACTGCGTGCCGCTACCTTTTCGCGGAAGAACGACAACGCGCAGTGCTTGGCGTAGGTGGGCAATCGTGTTAGTCCACGCGAGTTTCTCGCCGGTGCACAGTTCGATATCTTCGCCGCCGACTGCGACAGCGTTTGTCAGGGCGTTATGCCACTCGGCTTCCTGTTCCTGACTGATGCGCAGATACTCGAGGATGGTGTCGCGGTCGCGTCCGCAGATTTCTGCGACGTCGTCGGCGGTGAGTCCCCCGCTTTGGTCGGCGTCGAGTTCGAGGATGGACATGAGTGCGGGCGGAAACTCGAAGCACTCGTGCCATTCGACGGCCGATCCGTCAAAAACCGCGCTGAGTCCGTCGCTGTCCGATCCATCGGTGGCGGCGAACTCCCCGTCTGCTCGAATAGGTTGCCCGCCAAGCTCTTCGGCGAGCTCTTCCGATGCGTCGGCCAGTTCGGCAAAGGATCGGATCGTTCGCAGTAGATGATCGGGTGCAAACGGAGCAGCATCGACCCGGGCGACGCCGAGGACGCTCTGTTCCACCAGGATGAGCTTGATGGTGGGCCACTGTCGATTGAGCTGGGACAGAACAAGAGCGGCATGGTTTGTGTCGGGTATCGAGTGAACAACCCGCGAAAACACTTCTACGTACTGGTCGTCTTCGAGCACGCGGATATACGTGATCTGCTCGCCGCGAACGAGCGGGATGTCGCCGTCGTCGTCACGCTCGGGGGTGTAGTCGAGAAGCCGGCCAAGGGCGTTGTCGACCAACTCGTTCAGCGAATCGTATTCGCTGGCCTGAGTCTGACCGCTGTCGAAGGCTGGAATATCTTCGCGGCCGCTCACCTGTACGCGGAGAAAACTTGGGTGCGCGATGCTCCACATGTCGCCGAGCACCCGCAGTGCTTGGGCGACCACGCCGTCGGGCCGGGAACGATCGACGTCGATGTAGAAGGACATGGAGCCGTTGCCGGTGGCGTCGTGCTCGCATTGGTCTGGGCGATTGAATCCCCAGCCGATCAGCGACTCGTGATCCTCGGGTTCAAGCATCCGCAAGGGGTGCAGGAACTGATTGGACGGTACCTCGCACCTGACGCGGGTCTGGTCCCACGCGAAGAACTGGATGCAGGCGGGGGCGTAGTCGAGGTTGTCTTGCGAGTCGTGCTGCGACTCCACGACCAGGGTGTCGTTGTCCTGCATTGCCGCGATGTATCGAGACACACGAGCCCCGAATGCAGTCCATGCGGCAGTGATCTCGAGATCGAAAGTGTGCTCCGACATCGACGCTCCTTCACGGGTGGGGTTCTTACCGGGCAAGGGGCTTGCCGACGTTTTGTGAACCCCTGCCGTCAAGCCCTTGGCGTGAGAGTAGCGGTTGGGGCCGACAACTTCAGCGAGGCGCTTAGTCCATCCGAGAAAATTTTTCGGTTTCGTTGTCGAATCGTTCTTTGTAGGCCGTCGCCAGATCGTGGAGGGCGCCGACGCAGTCGCCGTAGAAGGTCGGTGCGTGCATGGTGGCAAGAATTCGTGGTTCGAGGTCGGCGAGGGCGCGGATGGTGGGTGCGAGCGCCGGCGTCAGGGCTGTTGCATGCCCCAGATCCTCGGCCGCAAGTGCGGGGCCGACGATTTCCTGTTCGGTTGTTGCGGGCGGGGGTCCGAACGCGGTGAACAGGTCACCGCAGAACAACGTCGACGTTGTCTCCTCGAACATCAGACCTGCGTCCCAGCCGTGCGGGACGTGTGGAGTGTCGATATGGCGTACGCGTCGGCGGCCTGTTTCGAGAACATCGCCGTCCTGCAACGGAACTGGCATTCGGTCGGCTAGATCGTTGACCTGGACGAAGCACCCCATTGCGCAATGCGCGACCTGCGCGCCAGGGGCTGCGGCGAGCCACGAATTCATCGCCCCACACTCGTCGGCCTCGACATGACCGAACGTGATCCATTTCAGCCGGGCTGGGTCGAGGAGACGGGACAGTGCGTCGGACGACGATGTGAACAGTGCTCTCTGCCCGGTGTGGAAGAGCAGTGGTTCTTCACCGTCCACAAGAAATTGGTTCATCGCGAGGTTCGCTTCCGGAACGAAGGTCGAGAGTCGGTAGATATCCGGGGCGATCTCGGTGATCGTTGTGCTCATCGCTGTGCTCCGATCAGGGCTGTAATTCCGTGATCTCCAGCTTTCTCGTCGCTCAGTCCGGGCACAAGGCTCTGGAATAGTGGAGGACGTGTATGTACTGCTGCTGACAGGCCCGCCGGGCGCGGGGAAGAGTTCCGTCTCGACCGCGCTTCACGATCGACTCGGCGTGGCCGGCGTGAGAAACGCGATGATCGAGGTTGACGAACTGGAGCGGTGTTACCCGCCACTGGGAACCGAACGAGCCATCGCGCACGTCGAGATGCTGTGCACGTCGTACCGTGAGGTGGGTTATGAACTCCTGTTCCTCACTGCCACCGTCGAAGACGACGACTACGGGCGTGCTCTGCTGGCCGCGACCGCGGCTGACGGGCACCTGCTGGTACGGCTAGAGGCCGATCCGGATACGTTGCGCAACAGGATCATCGAGCGTGAACCGGCCAACTGGGCAGGGTTGGAGCAGCTGGTGGAAGCGTCACGACTCCTGGCCGGTTCGATGCCGTCGTTGATCGGAGTTGACCTGGTTCTCAGCACCGAAGGTCGAGACCCCGAAAGTGTTGCCGATGACGTGGAAGCGTCTCTGCGAGAGCATTATCCGTCGTTACGGGCGCTCAGTGTGCAGAGCGGTGACCACTGAAGCGAACATCGTCGATTTGATGGAGCCAAGTGTGCCCGGATTCTTCGGGCCGATCGGTGCGACGATGTCGATTGCCTTGGTGGTCAGCGCTTCGGCGGAAGCCGTGGCGTCCACCAGACCTGCAGCAAGCGCGTCGCTTCCGCCGTACCGCCGCCCGGTGGTCATGGCGACGACTGCCGAGGCAGGACTGAGTTTGGCCTGAATGAGCGCTGCCATTCCTTCGGTGAAAGGGATGTTGATGTCAACTTCCGGGAAGCAGTAATAGCCTCGATCGTCGCGCATGACGCGGTAGTCGTGCGCGACCCCGAGCATTGCGCCCGCTCCGAAGGCATGACCGTTGACTGCAGCGACGGTCGGCATCGGGTACGTCAGCATCCGCGCGAACAATGATTGCACTTGCTGCACATACCAATTTGCCTTGTCAGTGTGTGCGCCAAGCCAGTCGAGGTCGAGTCCGTTGGAATAGAACTTGCCCGTTGCCGTGGTGACCAGTGCGTGTGCGCCTTCGCTCAGAGCCTGGTCGAGCAGCTTGTCGACGGAGTCGAGCCAATCCGGGGAGAAGCGATTTTCGTCGTCGCCGAGATCGAGGACGGCGATCTTGTTTTCGAAGCCGAGCGTAGGGGTCATGATTGGCCTTTCGTGTTGCGGGACTTGGGGAGTGGTGGGTCGAGACGCAGAACGGCTCGAACAGCAGCATCCAACCGCGCGCGTGCTGCTGTATCGGGTACTCGCCAACCGTCGGCGCGTTTGGCCGGGTGGATGAGCAGTCCGGTAGGTAGGCCGACAACACAGGCTTCGATTGCTTCGACTGCTCTTCCGTCTTTACGGCCCCAGAGTGCCGTCGACAACCGGATGAACAACTCGACGAGCGCCCGGTCGAGTTGTGTGAGTTGCTCTGCGATATCGGCAGGGACGTCGGTGCCGAGTAGTTCGTCGCGCCTGATCGTCAACAGAAGGAGTGCGGAATGTGGGTAATCCAGCGCGAAGATCGCCGGCACTTCCGCGGCGGCGACCACTGCGTCGACTGCGGCGGACGGTGAGGGATTACGCAGGGTGTCATCCACTCTCGACTGCTGGAGTGCGAGAAATCGCTGTGCGGCGCGTAGCCACGCGCTACCGACCAGGCCACTGCGAGAACCGAATGCGTGATAGATCGCGCCGTTGGAAACGCCGGTTGTATCGGATACGGCTCTGACCGTGACTGCGGCCGGCCCGGCAGTGGCGGCGAGATTTTCGGCAGCATCGAGCAGTGTGTCGAGATCGTGGACGCGTGGCCGAGGCATGAACGCACAGTAACAGAGCGTCTGCTCTGTTACTAGTGCGTGGTCGGATCAAGCAGCCGTCAGAGCCTGCTGAAGTGAGCACCCCTTCTGCAAAGTTCGCACCCCTTCCAGCTCTCTGGAAGGGGTGCGAGCTTGATGAAAAGGGTGCTCACTCGGCCAATCAGCGCTGGCCAATCGCGCTGGCCGTGCGCGGCTAACTAGTCGTGGTCGTGAACGGAAGCACGAGCCGTGAGCGATGCGCCGCGTCGCGGTAGATCTTATGAGTGACGGGACGACCGACGGGCAGGTGGAACGCGTCCGGCGGGAGTAGCGCGTTGTGCTCGTCTGCCAACGGCTCTGCGTTGGACAACTCCACTGTGAGCTTGTGGCCCGGCTTGAAGGTATTCGCGAACGGGTAGAGGCGCAGCACGTACTCCTCGATCTTGCCCGGCTCGACCGGCACTGCACGGGTGTGTGGGTGGTGCGGGTTGCCCTCGGTGGTTCGCTCGTCCAGTTCGCGGTGCGAGGCCTTCAGATAGCCGGAGGTGATCAGCTGACGCTTTCCGTTCGGGGCGTAATCCCACAGGCGCAGAATGAAATTCGAATCGATCTGGTCGATCTCCGCAAAGATGTGCGCGGCTCCGGTGCCGATCATCTCCGTCGACTCCTCGAAAACCGGTGTGCTCCAGGCCAGGATCTCGACCTTGTCGGTCACGGTGAGTGGGGCCTGGTAGAAGCCGTCAGGGGCGGCGTACTCGGCGCCCATGGGCTCCGGTTCGGTAGCGAGTTTGTGACGCGGGCGCAGGTACAGCGACTTGTACTCGATATCCTTTGGTGGCCACTGGTTTCCGGTGGCCAGTTCGCGTGAGCCTTCGACGAAGACGCTCACGGCCGGCTCGTCCATGACACCGTTGTCGATGCCCTTGATCCAGTAGTCGTACCAGCGGAACATCTTGTCGTGCTCTTCGATGAAGGGGCGCGACTGCATCGGCGGGTACGGGCCGATATCCAGCTTCTTGGGACCCTTCAACGCGTCGAAGAGCTCGATCGTGCCGTCCATCGTCCAGCCGCGGCCCTGGTCGATCTGCAGGTAAACCGGGATATCGATGTTGGGGGCCAGGGTGATCGGGTTGCGCTCTTCGTACCAGTCGCCGTCCAACTCGTTCATCACGATGTCGAACCAGGCTTCGTGGTTCTTCGGATAGTTCAGCACGTGAACCAGATTCGGCCAGGCGGCGACGTCGGGATCCTGGAGGCGCTCGGCGACGCGCTTCTTGACCTCTTCGGGGCTGTACGCCTCGAGCATGCGGGACTTGACGTTGTCGGTGAATGCCCAGCCGGAGTCGCCGCCGCGACCTTCACGGGCTGCGCGCGGCATGAACCACATGATGCCACCGTGGTAGGTGGTCTCGTAGAAGTCGTAGTGGCCGCCGCTCACGAAGATCGCCTTCAGATGCGGCGGACGCTCGGCGGCGGCCAGCACCTGCATCGAGCCGAAGTACGAGATGCCGACCATGCCGACGTTTCCGTCGCACCACGGCTGTGCCGCAACCCATTCGATGAAGTCGTAGGCATCCTGTCCGAGCGAGACGCCACCGGCGTTGTAGTTGCCGATGTGCTCGCCTTCGGACGCACCGGAGCCGCGTAGGTCACCGATGACGTGAACGTAGTCCTCGCTGACGATGCGCGCGATGTCGCCGGCTTCGATGCAGCCGTCCCACATCGGACTGGGGCGTCGTTGCGGCGGCGTGGTCAGGGCAAGCGCCTGCAGCTCTTTGCCGTATGGGCTCAGTGCAACGAGTGCCGGCCGCGGTTTTCCGTCGACGCCCTCGTAGGCGTCTGCCGCCAACTCGATCCCGTCGCGCATCGGGATCCGGATATCTTTGCGGATGTGGATTGCCTGTCCACCTGCGTTGAATGTTTCGAATTCGGCCATGGGTCAACGACTCCTATTCTTCTTCGTCGTACTGAGTGCGGTAGCCGTGCATCGTCGTGAAGAACGGGGACGGTTCGAGGGTCGGGTCGCCCTCGTAGCCGAGTTTGTCGGCGACAGGTTCAAACGGTGAGTACGCCGAGTCCGTCTCCGGCAGACCGCCGCACAGGCACTGGTGCGCTGCGCCGCGGACGCCGACCTCGATGTCGACACTCTCGCGCAGTGCCTCCGACGCCTGGTCGCGGTCGAGTTCGACGCCGTAGGCGACGCCGTCGGCCCGACGGTACGGATGCCCCAGATACAGGTGGTTCGGGCGGATCTCGTCACGCAGGTACTGAAGACTCGACCGGTACGCGAGAGGATCTTCGTAGCCGGGGAAGCCGTTGGCCGCTCCGTGGACCTGCACGGCGTCGCCGACGAACACATCGTTCTGGCCGTCAACCACGTAGGCAACAGATCCGGCCGTGTGGCCGGGGATGGAATGCACCGATACGGTGACACCGCCACCGAGGGAGAGGGTTTCGCCGCCTCGAACCAGGATGGACGGCTCCATCTCGCCGGAGATGACTGCTTTCGTCGACGCCATCTGCTTCTCCACACCCTGCGGGTCGTCGAGGTATCGCCCACGCCCCGTCAGATACTCGTCGACGTGCGCCTGCCGCGAGCGCAACAGGTGTGCGTCGGCCTCGTGGATCACAACCTGCGCACGCCTGCCCGTGAGTTCCCACAGAGCGTGAGCGCCACCGATGTGGTCAATGTGGCCGTGAGTCAGCAGGATCCAGCGAACATCCTCGATTCGGCGTCCGATTGCCTCGAGCGCCGGGGCCATTCCCTGCGCCGGCGACGACGCGATCCCGGTGTCGACGATTGCGAGTTCGGGGGCGTCGATCAGGAAGCTGTAGAGGCCGAATCGGCCCCACGGCGAGACGAGCGGATGAATCTTCACGTCGTCTGTCATGTCACTCACCGGTGGAACGAATGAAGGCAGCAGTCTCCCCGAACACCTTGTGGTACTCCGGGATCCAGGAGAAGTTCTGCGCGAACCCGTGGTTGGCACCGGCATAACGGCTCACCGTCACCTCGACGCCGGCTTCCTTCAGGCGCTGGCCGTACAACTCGCCCTCATCACGCATCGGGTCGTACTCGGCCGTGACGATCAGTGCCGGGGGTAGCCCGGAAAGATCCTCACGCTTGATCGGTGAGACGAGCGGGTTCGCCGCGTCCGCACCGCTCTCGAAGTAGAAACTGTTGAAGCCCTTCAGTCCTGCCGTCTCCACGCCGTACCCTTCGGCGTTCACCCGCAGGGATTCGTAGCGATCGACGTCGAAGTCCAGATCCAGCGAGGGGTAGAGCAGTACCTGGTGCGTGATGCGGTCGAATCCCTCGTCGTGTGCCAGTGCGGCGACGGCGGCAACAAAAGTGCCACCAGAACTGTCGCCGGCCAGTGCGAGCGTCTTCCCGTCCCACTTCAGAGCCTCGCCGTTCTCCGCTGCCCAGCGCACTACCGCGTGGCAATCCTCGAGCCCGGCCGGGAAGGCCGCCTCGGGAGCGAGACGGTAGTCGACGGAGATGACCTTGAGTCCGGTCTCCTTCGCGAGGTTGCGCGCAACGTGGTCATGCGTGTTCAGGCTGCCGAGGAAGAACGCGCCGCCGTGGAAGTACACCAACAGTCCGTACGCATCGGCGTCCACCGGTGTGTAGATCCGGACGGGCACATCGCCCGCGGTCGTGTCCTCGACAGCGTGCAGTGGCAGACGTTCGTTCAGCGGAGCTACGTGCGTCTCATCGCCGGCGCGCATGAGCGCCGGGTCGAGCGGTCCCTCGGGCGGGGCCGGCAGGGTGGCGATGAGCTCAGCGATCTGGGGATGCAATGGCATGTCGTGGCTTCCTTACTTGGTCGCAGCCGGCTGAGCTGCCGTCTTCTGGCCGGGGAACACGTCGTTGACTTCGTCTTCGGTCCAGCCCTGACGCGAGATGCGCTGCAGCTCGTCCGTCACCGGCTTGCGGTTTGCCTGGTACAACGCCAGTGCTTCCTTGACGGAATCTGCTTCCTTCAGAGCGTCGGCGAGACCGCCGGCGTCCAGGATCGCCGAGTTCGCGCCCTGGCCCTGGTGATGCAGCATCGAGTGGGCAGCGTCGCCCACGAGGGCAACAGAGTCGGTGTGCCACACGTCAACCGGGTCGATGTCGTAGACCGCGCGAATGCTCACCGTGTCCATGTCGAGGTCGCGAGCGATGTTCACGATCCGCTCGTCGAAACCTTCGAGTGTCGCCAGGATGTCTTCCTTGGTGATCGTCGGCGCCCACGTGCTGTCCGGGCACAGCGCGGTGATGTCGAAGGAGACCTGGCCGCGGTGGCGCAGCGGCAGCAGGTAGACCTTGGTGCCCCGTCCGATGTACATGCGGAGGTTGTCGTCCGTTGCCATCCCGTAGGCGTCGTCAACCGAGATGACCGTGCGGTACGCGTGCTCACCGGAGAACACGGGGCCCTTGTCGCTGAAAAGCTGTTGACGCACAACCGACTTGATGCCGTCGGCGCCGATGACCAGGTCGGCTTCGACGATGGTGCCGTTGGTGAAGGTGAGGACGGAGCGATCGCCCTTGTCCTCGAGAGTCTCGAGTTTGTGGCCGAGATGCACCATGCCTTCGGGGAGTACGCCGAGTAGAGCGTCGATGAAGTCGCCGCGGTGGATCAGGTGAGTCTTGGTGCCCTCGGTGTCGCCGGGGACAGCGGGCCACTCCTCCTTCATGATCGGATCATTTGTGCCCGTGAGGATTTCGAAGTAGTCACTCGGTGAGCTGACCTGCGCGACGGCGTCGAAGATGCCCCACTGGCGGAAGCGATCCATGGTGGACGGACGCAGACCGATGCCGGCGCCGACCTCCCGGATCTGGCTTGCTTGCTCGTACACGTTGACATCGGCGCCGAGCAGGCTCAGGGCCTTGGCTGCCGCAGCACCGGCGTATCCCGCGCCGACGATGGCGATTTTCAGGTTCTCGAGCTCTGAAGACTGCATTGTTCTTGTCCTTGTCAGTTCTGGATGGTCAAGAAGTCGGCCGGGTTCTCGACGAACAACTTGGTGATGGTGGCTTCGTCCAACCCGGCTTCGCGCAGGTCGGGAATGAGGTCTTCGAAGAGGTAGTTCAGGGTGTGGCCCTTGACGCCGGGCCATCCGAGCGGGCTGCAGTTGGCGTCGACGCCCGCGAGTGCCTGATCCAAGTGGCCTTTGCCGAGGAAGCGCAGGAAGTGGTCAAGACGCTCCTTGCGGGGGCGCGCCCAAAACGGGGGGTCCGGGAGTTCGGTCTCGTAGCCGAACGTGTCGAAGCCGACCCGTCCACCCTGTTCGGCAATCCAGGTGTCACGCGTCTTGTCGGCGTTCACACCGTCGTCGACGTGCCCGAACAGCACCCGATCCAGCGGCAAGCCCTCGTCGTTGAAGATTTTGATTGCGTTCTCGGCGTCGATAGCCAGGTGCGTCAGGATCGGCACGCCGGTGCTCAGCGCAGCGCGAGCGGCCGCGCGGTAGATGCGCTTGTCCAGATCCGTCATCCGGCCACCGCGGCTTACGCCGACCTTGATGACACCGGCCTTGCTGCCGGTATTGCCGATACCGACGGTGATCTCGTGAACGAACTGACTGGTGAGGTACTCGACGCTTGCTCGTTCGAAGAACGGAAGTGCGGTGTCGCCGCCGACAAAGCCGGTGCACGCGATGATGTGGACGCCGGTCTTGGCGGACAGTGACTTGTAGTAGTCGACGTCACGGCCGTTGCAGATTCCGGTGACGTCGACGAAGGTTCCGCCGCCGTACTCGTGGAATTTCCGAAGCTTGGGGACGGTCTCGGAGTACCGCTCCTCGGGGGTCTTCCACCACTTCGTGTCCAGCTCCGAGCCCGGCATGCCATACCCGATGTGCTCGTGGATGGCCACGATCCCGAGTTCCTCGGCGGGGATCGACCCCAGAACGGTGTTCACTCTCGACACAACACTCACCTCTAAGAAGATTCGAAAATTGGATGGTTATCCGTTGTCGCGGTGGGGTCAGCCCACGGCTCGCGTCGGCGTAGCCCCTGACGCACTGAGCAAGTCGCGCGGGTTGTCGACGAGGATGCGCTGCACATCCAGCTCGCTCAGTCCCTGCGCAGTGAGGGCGGGGACAAACGTCGACAGGATGTAGCTGAACGGCAGATCGTTTCCGGGATGACCCTTGGCGACGCCGGTTGCGTTGCTGGAGAGCAGAATCCGGTTTCCGTAGCCGGCCTCGACCAGCTCGCCAACCAAAGCGGCACGCTCGGCGTCGGTGATGTGGACGTCATCTGCTGTGCCTACGTGGTCCAGCGCGACATAGGCGCCGCGGCGGGCGATTTCGGCCGGGGCGCCGGCGGCGACGGCATCCTTGCGGTCGAGTCCGCCGACGATGACGCGCTCTGCCGGTAGCTTCTCGTCCGCGAGGATCTCGAGGTCGGCAACCGCATCGTTGCCGTAGCGAATGGAGACAGGGGCGCCGGTGGCGAGCGCGGCGCGGGCCGCTCCGCGGAACAGGCTTTCCTCGGTGGCGGTCATTCCCTCGTGATTCGCGGCGGTAGCCACCAATCCGGGGATGCCGCGACGCTCTACGCGCGGAATCACCATGCCATCGGTGATTTCCTGAGTGAAAAGCTCGGCGAACTTCTCCGCCGGCCAGGGCGTCGGCGGATTGGTCTGCGGCGTAAGGAAATAACCGCCGAGCATCTCCTCCGGGCCGAGGCCCGTCGACGTGACGATGTGCACGCCGGTGGTGCGTGAGAGAGCCTCGTACAGTTTGACGTCGCGACCGTGGAACATGCCGGTGGCGTCGACGATCGTCGCTCCGCCGTGATCTCGGAAATCCTTCAGTTTGTCCGCCAGGGTCTCGAAGATGTCGGCGCGGTCCAGCGTGATGTCGAATGCGTATTCCGCACCCGGAAGCACTGACAGCAGTGCTTCGTGGACCGCGACAACACCCAACTGGTCGGCGGGAACGGGGCCGAGAACGGTGTTGACGGTGTTGCCTTCAGCGATCTGGTCGACCTTCATCGGCATTTCCTTTCGTCATCGTCATGCCGGCATGACGTGGTAGCGATCACAGTAGCCATTAACATTACAAAGCGTCAAGTGAGTTGGTTAACAGACATCTGACTTGTCGCGCTGGTTTGTGGCTTTGCTGCGGCTAGAATCTGTGGCCATGTCGCTTCGCGCCGCTCAAAAACAGATGACCTACGAGCTCTTCCTTGCCAAGGCGCTGGAACTGTTCGGCGAGAAGGGTTACTCCGCGACCACGATCGACGACATCGCGTCGGCCGCAGGTTCGACCCGGACTACCTTCTACCTGCACTTCTCGTCCAAGGCCGACGTGATGAGTGCGCTGCTGACAAAGGTCGACGCGATCCTCACCGCGGCCGACAACCCCACGCTGACCGCGGTGGTTGCCTCCGGCTCGCGAGGCGAGATCCACGCGTGGCTCGACCGCAAGTTCTCCCAATGGGACGAGATCAAGCCCTACCTCACCGCGTCCTACGAGGCGTCGTACGAGCCGGACGTCGAGGCCAAGACCGAGCAGTGGTTCGAGTCCGCCGTCGAGGACATGACCGCGGGGCTGGACTCGGCAAAGCGTCTGCCGGCCGACCGGCGCCGGATCCGCTGCGTGCTGGCTTTCGGTCAGCTCGAGCACCTCTCGCGGCGCTACTTCTCCATCGGCTGGCGGACCCCGCGCGAGATCTGCCTCGACGAAATCACCGAATCCTGGTGCTACCTGCTCGCAGCGGACAACTGAGGTTCACCGGCCTTATCGGACGTTGACGTCGTCGGCCACATTGGCGATCTCATGCAGTACGTCGGTGCCCAGATCGACTGCGGCTTCGGACTCCGGGCGGCTTCCGAAGAGTCCGAACAGGGTCAGGACACCGGACGCGGCAGCGCACAGCGCACACACCAGGAACGCCAGGCTGTAACCGCTACCGAGCGACGAGAACGCCAGATCGCTGATCGCGGAAGGCATTGCAAGCATTGGATTGTCGGGTCCGGGTGCCAGGCTCGGATCGGTCGGCACCGGAATGACCGGCATCGAGTTGAGCGCCATCGCGCCGCCCTGCTCGCCGATCCCCATGACAGCGCCTGCATGAGCCTGACCGAGATCGGACTCACCGACGGCCGCGCCAAGGCCGTCCCTGACTTCGTTGTTGGCGACACTGTTCGCGATAGCGGCGACGAGAACGGGTCCGAGGGCAAAGCCGAAGTCACGCAACAGGTTTGTCGTGGCGCTGGCCATGCCGGCCAAGCGCAACGGCACGGTGTTGATGGCCACCGCGGTGATCGACGCGACCGTGAAGGCGAACCCGACGCCGAGCAGCAGCATCGGCACGATGAAGTCCGTCCACGTCGAGGTCTGGACGTCGAACTGCGAGCAGATGAAGCCGGCGATCGCGATCAGTGCAAAGCCCGACGTCAGCACCCAACGCGGTGAAACGCTGTGGATCAGGCGGGATACGAGCGGCACCAGCAGGAACGCGGGACCCTGGATGACCAGGAACAACACGCCGATTTTGAGCGGTGAGACATGCTGAACCGCACCGAGCCAAATGCTCATCGAGAAGCAGAGGCCCAGGAACGCGAACATGCCGACGACGGCGGTGATACCCGAGATCGCGAAGACCCGGTTGGCAAACAGATTCAGGTGCAGCAGTGGCACTTCGGTGCGCAATTCGATGACGACAAACGCGGCCAGGGATACGGCGCCGATGACAAAGCCGACGACGATCGTGGTGTTGCCCCACCCGATCTCGGATCCCTGCGTCAGTGCCCAGAGGAGGGCGATCAGGCCGACCGCCAACGTTGCCTGACCAGGGAGGTCGAGCTTGCGGCCTTCCGGCGACGACGAGTCCTGCGCTCCCAGTGAAACGACAAATGAGATCAGTGCTGCGGCGATCACTGCACCGAAAGCCCAACGCCAGCTGCCGAATTCGGTGAGCATGGCGGCCATCATCGGTGAGAGTGCGGCACCGAGGGACAGGAAGCCCGCCCACAGTGCGATCGCCCTGGCGCGGGCCTGGGCGTCGGGCGCTGCAGCGGCGATCATCGCCAGCGAGATCGGGTAGAGCGCGCCGGCGCCGATGCCCGCGATGGCCTGGCCGATCCACATCAGGTGGACTTCCTGCGCACTTGCACACAGGGCTGCGCCGACGACGATCAGCAGTGCTCCGCCGAGTAGCAGTCGTTTGCGGCCGAACATGTCACCGAGCACGCCGAAGGTCAGTTCGAACACCACCATCGTCGTGGCAAAAGCGGCGCTGATCCACGTGAGTTCTGCGCCGGAGATGTTGAAGTCCTGCTGGAAGGTTCCGTTCAGGGCGCCGGGCAGCGAGTACGCCACCTGGGCCACCATGACGGCCAGGCATGCGGCTACGAGAGTCGCTACGTAGCGCGATGGCCGCGCAGTCGGGTTACTCATTTCTGTGAGCTCCTTGCTCGAGGATTCCGAACCGCCGGATCGGCAGTCCGAGCGCGCTTGTGATACGTGTCACGCACTGAGTGAGCAAGGTGTCACATCGGTTTACTCTCTGTCAAGCGAATTCTGTATCGCGGGTAATGGTGGACAGAGCGAGCATGTTTTCGGCAAAGTTCACACCCCTTCCAGTGCGCTGAAAGGGGTGTGAACTCGAGGAAAAGGGTGCTAGCTGGGCGCGGCTACTTCGACGAGAATCCCCCGCAACCAGGATTTGAACTCGGCATCAGCCAGGCGTGGGTTCCACACCATGTCGACGACGAGCGGTGCGACCGGTAGCGGGAACTCCTCGATCCGCAGGTCAACCCGCTCCGCCATCGCGACCGCGACGCGATAGGTGTGCAAGGCAACGCCACCGGCCGTTGCCACCAGGTGCGGGATGAGCAGGTGATCGGAGATCAACGTCCCGATGCGGTAGTCCACTCCGTGCGCGTCCATCGAGGCGTACGGCGGCACGCGGTGACGGGAGTCGTAGGTGACATGAGGCAATGACGTCAGCAGGTCCAGTGCAGATGCCTCGGGGTCGCTGTCTCGGTGGGCGATCACCACCCACCGGTTCTCGTACAGACGCTCGCGCGGGTACGGCGAATGAAAGGCTTCTGACAGAAGTACGACGTCCACACCGTTGTCGGTGAAGTCGGCAGCCTGCGGCGCGACAAAATTGCGGATGCGCAGCGTCGCATTCGGGGCCCGCTCGGCGATCAGTCTCGCCAACTCCGCCCCGACCACGAAGGCGGTGCTGGTAGTCATCGCAACTGTGATGGTGCGGCTGTCGTGAGCGGGGTCGAAGCCCGGGAAGTTCACCACTCGCGCAGTCTGGCGTAGCACTTCACGCAATGGATCGATCAGCTCCAGCGCGCGCGGAGTGAGCACCAGTCCGCTCCCCTGCCGCACAACCAGATCGTCCCCGATCATCCGGCGCATCCTGCCAAGGGCATGACGCATCGCGGGTTGGGTCATGCCCACCCTTGCGGCGGCTCGCGTGACCGAACCCTCTTCGAGCAGTGCAAGAAGCGGTACCAGCAGGTTGAGGTTGACCCCGCCGAGGCGCTCCAGGCCGAGATCGCCCTCGTGGTTCCGGGGTTGGTTCATCCACACGAAGTTACGCGGCCTGCGTCATCCGGCGGTCGAGGCCATGCGTCGCAGTCTCGGGATTGCAATGCGGTGGTTGACCGCGACGGCGACACCGCGGCCGTCGTCGTGAGTCCAGCGCATCACCGACGGTCCTTCTGGGCGCTCGCCGACGAGGAACTCCGGTTCGCCCACCACCGGCAGGTGACCGGTGGCCTTGAGGTTCAACCCGAACTGCTCGGTCCAGAAGTACGGATCGAGGTCGAGCTCCGGCGCGTCATCGCCGCTCAAGAGTGCGACGGCGGCAACTTTTGCCTGTTCTATTGCGCTGCTCCACAACGGAATCCGTCGCATTCCTTGACGCGTGGGGATGGCCGTGACGTCCCCGGCTGCCACGATGTTCGGCCGAATCCGCCCTCGTGAATCTGCTTCGAGACGGCCGTCTGCGAGTCCACTGGTAGCCAACCATTCCGTGTTGGGTATGTCGCCGATCGCAGTGACGATCAGCTCGGCCTCGATCCGCGTTCCGTCTCGCAGGATCACTCCGCGAGGGCTGTCGATGCGAGCGGCCGACCCGTCGACGATGGTCAGTCCCTGCGCTATCGCGGTCGCGGTGAACGCTTCAGACAGGTGTGGACCCAGATGCGAGAGCATCGGCCTGCCGTCGGCCACCACTGTGACCTGGCAACGCGCGGCCATGGCCGCTGATGCGATCTCCATGCCCAGCGGGCCGGCCCCGACGACTACGACGGACGGCTGGGCGGCCAGTCGTTCGCGCAGAACCCAGGCATCGTCGAGCGTGCGCAGCGTCAGCTCCGCACTATCCACGCCTCCCAGCCGGCGAGCCCGTGAACCGGACGCGATGACCAGTCCGTCGTACGGCAAATTTGTACCGTCGTCGAGGTGTACCCGGCGTGATTCGACGTCGAGACCGACTGCCGCCACCCCGAGTAGCTCGGTGGCCTGGTGCATCGGCGAAGCCAGTTCGGGGGAGCCGCCGTCGACCAGGAGTGCCTTGGAGAGTGCCGGCCGTGAATATGCCGTCCGGGGTTCGTCCCCCACGATGGTCAGGCTGCCGTCGAAACCAGCGGCCCGAAGGCTGTCGCAGGCGGTCTGGCCTGCAATTCCATTGCCGACCACTAGAATTCGTCGACGAGCGTTAGTGCCGTTCATACCAGTTTGAGTGCGGCGACGGGGCAGACCCGGACAGCTGCGCCGGCGTCGGCGAGCTCGCGGCTTCCCTCGGCGAACTCTTCGAGGTCGAGGACCAGTTCACCCTCGTCGTCGAGGTGCATCAACGCGGGGGCAACACTTTCGCATAGACCATGGCCTTCGCAACGGGGCCGATCGAGCACGATTCTCATGCGGGGATCACTTTCAGGACGTCGAGTTGATTGATAGAGCGAGTAATGTTGCTGGGCAACAGAATCGGATCGGCAGCCACAATCCGTCGAGCGTGCTTGGCCAGTGCCCTGATGACAGCCTGGCCTTCCAGGCGAGCCAGCCCTTGCCCGGCGCAGCCGTGCGAGCCGTAACCGAAGGAGAGATGGTCCACCGGATTCCGTTCGACCGAAAAGGCGTCGGGATTCTCGTAATGCCGTGAGTCGCGATTGCCAGCGCCGAAGAGAATCGCAACCTGGGATCCGGCCGGGACCAGCGTTCCGTCGATCTCTACATCCTTGGTGACAAAGCGCCCCCATGCATGCACCGGCGCCCAGAATCGGAGCGTCTCGTTGAATGCTGCCGGTGCCAGCTCGGGATTCTGATGGACTAGATCGAATTGGTTCGGAAAGGCTGAGAACAGCGCGACGATGTTGCCGATCGCGGCGATCGTCGTATCGACTCCCGCGCCCAGATACTGGTGGATGATCTTGCCGGCAGTATCGGGCGGGATCGCTCCCCGGGCCTCGGCATCGAATATGCCGCGGCCCACAGATTCTGGTGCCAGATCCTCGGCGCGGACTTGCGCGCACCAGCCGTAGAGCTCTCCGGCAATGGGGAAGTTCTCGGCAGTCCGTTGGTTCATCGGGCCGATAACCTCCATCGCGGCTTGTCCCCAGCGCAGCATGTCGTTGCGCACCGAGCCGGTGAAGCCGATCAGGTCAGCGACGATCTCGAGGGGAAATGCGCGTGCCAGCGCATCGATGGCGTCGAACGATCCCTGGGTAACCAGGTCCGCGACCAGGGCGTCGGCCTTGGTCTGGATCTGGCCCGCGAGCCCGCGCAACGCCCGCGGGGAGAGGTTCTCCGTCAGTGTCGCCCGTAGTTCGGTGTGAACAGGTGGATCCGACGCCAGCGACGTGCCTTGTAATGCCTCGTTGACCATCGGATTGAATCCGATGCTGCGGGACGAGAACGTGCCGGGATCAGCCAACGCGTCGCGGATCGCGTCGTAGCGCGTCAGGGCGTAGACGTCATTGGTGGTCAGATGCACCACTGCGCCGAGTTCGCGGAGTTCGGCGTACATCGGATAAGGATCGGTCAGGACGTCGTCGGCGAACAAGTCGACGGTGGAAGTGGCGGGAGAATTGGGCATACACCCAGTGAAGTGACTGCAGTCACATAAATCCAACTCATATTTTGCATAGAGAAACATGCATCAAATTGATGTTCAGTGAGCCAGGTCCGCCTCGATGCGATCGGCAGCCATGCGCAGGGTCGCTACCAGGGACGGCAGCTGCTGCCGGTCGTAGCGCACAGACGGGATTGAAACAGACAGTCCGGCAAGGGCTTTGCCGTTGGCATCACGCACCGGTACTCCGACGGCCACGACACCGCGCTCGGAGCGGCCCTGGTTGACCGCAAACCCTTGCTTGTGGATCCGCGCCAGCTCGGTACGTAGTTTCGGCAGGTCCGGCTGGTCGGTCACATCCGCGTCTGACCTGCTCTCGTAGGCCTGGCCCAGTTCGTCGGCGGAGAGTTCGGCGAGCAATAGCAACCCGCCGGAAAGGCGGTGTGCCGGAAAGACCATGCCCTCGCGTGATCCGACGCGCAGTACCTGGGCGGACTCCACCGAGACGATGAACCGGGCCTCGATGCCGGTGCGAATGGTCAGATTGGCAGACTCTCCGACAGCCTGGACCAGGAGTTCCATGTGCGGCAGCGCGGCCGATCGCAGCAACGAGGTCGCAGAGCGCGAGTGTTCGGCAAGTTCCAGGACTGGTCCGGCGCCGTACTGACGGCCGGGGTGCTGCACCGCGAAGTCCCGGTAGACCAGCATTTGCAGTAGCCGGTGTGCTGTCGATCTGGCGACCCCGAGTCGCTCTGCCGCTTCCGCGACGGTCAGGTTTCCCTCCAGTTGCAGGATTGTCGCCAATCTCAGTGCATGGTCGACGCTGGCGATCGCATACGCCGGCGGGGTCTTCTGTGGCTTCTCCATGATTCTGTATAGCAGAATCTAGTGTTCTGTCTTGAATAATCCAGTCACTCTTATGTCATGACTTCGACCGACTCCCCCGTCCGGCTCCACGCCGTCGACGCGCCAGGCCAGCCGGATGTGACCCCAGCGCTCGAGGAGCTTTACCGCGGCTTCGAGTCAGAACTGTTGGTGCCGTTGTGGACTGAGATCGGCGATCTCATGCCGGCTCATCCGCGCTCGCGCGCTGTCCCGCACCTGTGGAAGTGGGAGAACCTGGTACGCCTTGCCGAGCAAGCCGGCGAGATCGTCCCGGTCGGCCGCGGTGGTGAGCGTCGTGCGATTGCGCTGGCGAACCCGTCGCTGGGTGGTCGACCCTTCGCCACCCCCACCTTGTGGGCGGCGATCCAGTACTTGATGCCGGGCGAAGATGCTCCCGAGCACCGCCACACCCAGCACGCATTCCGATTTGTCGTCGAAGGCTCCGGCGTCTGGACGGTCGTCGGCGGTGACGCCGTCTCGATGAACCGCGGCGATTTCCTGCCGCAGGCGGGCTGGAACTGGCACGCCCACCACAATGCCACCGACAAGCCGATGGCGTGGATCGACGGCCTGGACATCCCGTTCCAGTACCTGACGGAAGCGCAGTTCTTCGAGTTCGGCCGCGACGAGATCAGTGACGCCGAGCGCATCACTCCCGAGCGCTCCCGGTCCGAGCGGTTGTGGGGTCACCCCGGACTGCGCCCGCTCAGTGCCACGCAGGTCGCTCCCGGCAGCCCACTGCTCTCGTACAAGTGGGAGTTCACCGACCGCGCACTGCGCGATCAGCTCGCGATCGAAGCCGAAGGTTACGGCGGCACAGTCGAACCCGGCCACGCGGCGGTTCGCTACACCAACCCGCACACCGGCGGCGACGTCCTGCCGACGATGCGCACCGAGTTCCACCGCATCGTCCGCGGCGCCGAAACCGCTCCGGTGAAGGAGACCGGTTCGAGCGTCTACCAGGTGTTCGACGGTTCCGGCACGGTGACTGTTGGCGACCGCACCTGGACAGTGACCCGCGGCGACCTCTTCGTCGTTCCGTCCTGGACGCCGTTCTCCGCGAAATCCGAAGCGGGAAAAACGGACTCGGATTCCGGCGCACTCGACCTTTTCCGCTTCGGCGACGCACCCGTCTTCGAAGCACTGCAGCTCAACCGAATGGAGATTTCACGATGAGGCTCACGACAATTCGCACCGGCGCAGCGACGCGCGCAGTCAAGCTCGACGGCGACCGCCTGGTCGACCTCGGTGAGAGCGATCTGGGAATCTTTCTTGCCCATGAGGATTGGAAACGTCGTGCAGAAGCTGTGTCCGCCGACGATGCCACCACGTACCCGCTCGAAGGTGCCGACTTCGCGCCGGTAGTTCCGCAGCCGTCGAAGGTCATTTGCGTCGGTCACAACTACACGAATCACATCAAGGAGATGGGCCGCGAACTCCCGTCGTATCCGACGCTGTTCCCGAAGTTCGCCGACAGCCTGATCGGCGCGAACGACGATATCGTCCGGCCCGACGAGACCGAGGCCTTCGACTGGGAGGTCGAGCTGGTCATCGTCATCGGCAAGCAGGTGCGCCGCGCCGACGACGCTCAGGCCGAGGCTGCGATTGCCGGTTTCACCGTCATGAACGATGTGTCGGTGCGCGACTGGCAGTTCCGCACGATCGAGTGGACCCAGGGCAAGATCTGGGATTCCACGACTCCGGTTGGGCCGTTCCTCGTGACGCCGGACGAGGTCGGCGGAGTCCGCCCGGCTCTCGAGGTCACGACAACCGTCGACGGTGAGGTCATGCAGCGTGACGACACCGGCACACTGCTTTTCGATCCGATCACGCTCGTGAAGTACATCTCGACCATCACGCGCCTCAACCCGGGCGACATGATCGCAACCGGAACACCCGCAGGCGTGGGTCATGCCCGCGATCCGAAGGTCTACCTGCTCGGAGGCGAGACCGTCGTAACCGCTATCTCGGGCCTCGGTGCGTGCACCAACAAGGTAGTGAAGGAATGACTGACGCCCGGCGCTGGATGGAGCACGGAACGCAGCTGTTCCTGAGCGGCGTCGACGGCCTCGATGACGCCGGTGTGGCTGCGCCGTCTGGGCTTCCGGGCTGGAGTCGGCGCCACCTCCTTGCGCACGTCGCCGCCAACGCAGAAGCGCTCGGTAATCTCGTCCATTGGGCCGAAACCGGCGAGGAGACACCGATGTACGCCTCCTCCGACGCCCGCGCCCGTGGGATCGAGGAAGGTTCCCAGTTGCCGGCGGCCACTCTGCTTGCGTGGCCGCGGTCCTCAGCCGAGAAACTTGACGTTGCAATGGCGTCACTCTCCGACGAGCAGTGGACCCAGCTGATCGTGACGGCCCAGGGTCGGACCGTCCCAGCCACGGAGATCCCGTGGATGCGGGCGCGGGAGGTGTGCGTCCATGCCGTTGATCTCGGTACGGGCGTCACCTTCGCCGATCTTCCGGCCGATTTCCTTGTGGCACTTGGCAATGACATCGTGGGCAAGCGCGGCGCGGTGCCCGGCGTGGCGCTTCGGCTCGAAGCCACCGACGCGTCAGCGATCTGGGACCTTCCCGGCGTGGATGCACCGGTTGGCGTCGCCGGTCCGCTTGCCGACCTTGTCGCCTATCTGAGCGGCCGCCCTCACGATCTGTCGACCACTGACGGATCTCCTGTGCCGGTACTGCCTGCGTGGCTGTGAACGGAGCAATCATGAACACACCTGACGTCATTGTTGTCGGTGGCGGTATCGGCGGCCTCAGCGCTGCATTTGCCCTGACGCGCAAGGGTCTTACCGTGCGAGTGCTCGAGCGGTCCGCCGAGTTCGGTGAGGTCGGCGCCGGCCTGCAGCTCGCACCGAACTGCACCCGCATCTTGAACGAGTACGGCCTACTGGACGAGGCCAAAAGCCTTGGGGTTGTGCCCACGTCGATGGTGATGCGTGATGCCGTCGACGCGTCGGAGCTGACGAAGCTGGACCTGACCGATCTCGAACGCCGGTACGGGTTTCCGTACCTGGTCATCCACCGCAGCGACTTGCACGGACTGTTCCTGCGTGCGTGCGAGCGTGCCGGAGTCGAGCTTGTCACCGACGCCAAGGCCGTTTCCTACGAGAACTCCGATACCGGTGCGCAGGTGCGTCTTTCGAGTGGTGAAGTGCACGAGGCCGGTGTGGTCATCGCGGCTGACGGTCTGCACTCGGTTGCACGCAAACTGTTGATCGACGACGAACCTGTGTCGTCCGCCTACGTCGCTTACCGTGGCACGGTGCCGGTGGCGGATTTGGCCGACCGTCCCGTCGATCTGTCGGAGGTCGTGGTCTACGTCGGGCCAGGGCATCACTTTGTGCACTATGGCCTGCGCGGCGGCGAGATGCTCAACCAGGTTGCCGTCTTCGAGTCACCCAAAGCAATTGCAGGTGAGGAGGACTGGGGCACACCTGATGAACTCGACGCGGCATTCGCTGATTCTTGTTCGGAGGTGCGCGAGGGTATCCCGTTCATGTGGCGTGACAAGTGGTGGCGGATGTACGACCGAGACCCGATCATGACGTGGGTTTCGGGCCGGATCGCTTTGCTCGGCGACGCGGCACACCCGCCGTTGCAGTACATGGCGCAGGGCGCGATCATGGCGATCGAAGACGGCTGGGTGCTCGCCGAACATGTTGCCCGTCTGCGGAGTGCCGACGGCGTGATCGACTGGGACGCAGCTCTCG
Source organism: Rhodococcus sp. IEGM 1366 (assembly GCF_033142425.1). Taxonomy (NCBI): domain Bacteria; kingdom Bacillati; phylum Actinomycetota; class Actinomycetes; order Mycobacteriales; family Nocardiaceae; genus Rhodococcus; species Rhodococcus sp. IEGM 1366. The sequence goes on along the minus strand of NZ_JAWLRZ010000001.1, from coordinate 561,593 downwards.
CGGCCTATGAGGCCGTTCGCCCTGAGCACTGCCGCCGGGTACTGACGACGGCACGCGTCTGGGGCGAGTTGTGGCACCTCGACGGCGAGGAACGGCAGCAGCGAAATCTGTTGCTGCGAGCCCGCGGCACACAGGACTACACCTACACCGACTGGATTTACGGGCCGACCGCCCTGGTGCCCGAGGACGAGCCGCCGCTGTATCCGATCGTCCCTCTGGCCTCGGCCGCCGAGTTGGTCGCGAATCGCTGAAATTCATGGGTCAGTCCGACTCGAGAATCTCGGCGCCCCAATCGACACGGTCGGCCAACCGCAATAGCGTGCGTCGGCGCGTAGGGCTGGTTTCGCCGATGTGCGCGATCCGGCCGTAGATGTGAGCGCGAAAGTTCCCGACTCCCTCTCGATTCTGTTCCTGGGCAGAGGTATTGGCGGCGTTGTGGAGCAGGGCGCGCAATCGGTCGTATTCGTCACGCGGATACGACGGTTGGTTGTTGATGACCAGGCCGGTGAGGTGCTGGCGCCGGTGCGGACGCATCACTTTTGTCTTCCGTGGATGGACGGCGAACCCTTCGTCTCCGGCGATCTGTTCGACCGTCCACAGGAGGGTGCCGACGTCAGTCACTTCGATTCCGGAGAACGCCAGGTCGTCGGCGTAGCGGGTGTAGGTGAGCCAGTTCGTCTTCGCCAGCCCACTCAACCGGATATCGAGCCCCCGCGCTACAAGATTCGCGAGCGCAGGCGACGTCGGCGCACCCTGAGGCAGGTGCGCCGTTCGCAACTGTGACGCCTGTGCGTATGGCACTCCGCGCAGGGTATCGGCAGGCGTTGCAACAGTGCACAATCCGGTGAGAACTCCGGCGACGGCGGGCGGGTAGCCGAGGGCGGTGAAGATCGCGTGAACACGGTCGCCGGTGATGGACGGGAAGAACTGAGCGAGGTCCACACCGATCACGATTTCCGACTGTGCGTGCGGCGCTGCAAAAGTCAGAGGACTTCGACCACGGACAAATCCGTGTGCCGCGTCGTGTGCTGGTACTTGATCGAGTATGCGGCGCAGGATCTTCCGCTGAATTTCGCGCAGCCTTGGTTTGGGTATCTCGAGTAGTCGCGCGCCGGCCTTCTTGCTGATCTGCATGGGCCGGTAGTGGCGCAGCGGGAGAGGTTTCGTGCGTAGCCATTCACCGCGATCGGCGAACCACTCGAGTTCGGAGATCGTCAGATCCAGTGAACGAGCCAGGTCCGCACTGGTGTTGTAGCGGGGAACGTCGAACCGCCACACCGAAGATTCATTGGTGTCCAGTGAGAGAGGAACAGGTCGCAGGCGAGGTAGTTCGCGCAGCAATCGGTACAGAGTCTGAGGTTCGAACGGTGGGGCGGGCATGAGATCGAGGACTCGGACCGCCAGGAGTGTCGGGGACACACCGAAGACGGATCCGAATGCCTCCTCGAGGCCACCGAGGGTCCATGGTGCGTCGTCGGCTGCGTCTGCCAGCCGACGCGCCAATTCGGCGTCGAGTTCGAAGTCACTCATGAGGTATATCCGGGATGCGGCGGCGCGGGGTGACCAAATCCTTTGTCCGGGGCGGCGGGGAGCACGCGGAGCGTGCCGAATGCCGTCGGACGCAGTATCCAATTCTTCTGGCCGACCCAGGGGTTACCCCTGAGACTGGTCGCGTGGACCAACTCTCACCCACACGCCGCCGCATGCCTTCACAATGGCAGACCGTCCGGTATCTGTCACGTGGATCACTTCAGGTTGTGGCAGATCCGGACAAACGTGATTACCGTTGATGTCGAGGGCCCGATCGCACGATGGCTACGCGACGCGACCGAGTCCTCGTGAGCGTGGAGACGAGTGATGACGACATTGGGTATCGCGGCCCTGCTGTTGGGTGTCTTGTTGATGGTGGTCGAGGCACATGCCCCGACTGCGGGGGTGCTCGGCGGTCTTGGTGCGCTCCTGATCGGGGCGGGTGTCTGGTTGCTCTTCACCTCCGGCGATGCGGGCCAGGTGATTGCAATTCCGGTGACGGCAGGGGTTGCAGTGGTCGGCCTGGGTGTTACCGCGGTGGCGAGCCGGAAAGTTCTGACCGCCCGGCATGCGCCCGTGCGCACCGGAGTGGAATCGCTGATCGGATCCGATGCGACGGTTCGCAGTTGGGACGGCTCGCGCGGACAGGTCGAGGCTGCGGGTGGATTGTGGAACGCCCGAATGGATTTCGGGTTCAGTGACGATTCTGTTCCGAAGGCCGGCGATCCTGTCGTAGTGGAGCAGGTCCGGGGTCTGACCCTGACAGTGCGCCGTCGTGAACCGTGGGAGTTGCTATGACCACCATTCTCATTTCCCTGTGCATCGTTGTTCTGCTTCTCGTGACGCTGGTCGGCATGTCGATTCGGGTCTTGCGAGAGTACGAGCGTGCAGTGGTGTTCCGGCTCGGACGGTTGATCGCGTTGAAGGGGCCGGGTCTGGTAATCCTCATTCCGGCAATTGATCGGATGGAGCGGGTCGGCCTACGGACCGTGACACTGAAAATTCCGGTGCAGGAAGTCATTACGCGCGACAACGTGCCGGCAAAAGTCACAGCCGTAACCTATTTCCGAGTGGTCGATGCCGATCGCGCAATCGTCGAGGTCGAAGATTTCCTGGCAGCTACGTCGCAGATTGCGCAGACAACTCTGCGGTCGATCCTCGGCAAGGCCGACCTCGACGCCTTGCTCTCCGAACGTGAACGTCTCAACGAAGACCTGCAGAAAGTGATCGATCAACAGACGGAACCGTGGGGAGTCAAGGTCACCACGGTGGAGATCAAGGACGTCGAGATTCCTGCCAACATGCAGCGCGCCATCGCCCGTCAGGCGGAGGCCGAACGAGAACGGCGAGCCAAGATCATCAACGCGCAAGCCGAATTCCAGGCGTCGGCTACGCTCGCCGACGCAGCCGACGTGATCAGCCGCAACCCGACCACCCTGCAATTGCGTTACCTGCAGACGTTGCACGCGATTGGGGCCGAGAACAATTCGACCGTCGTATTCCCGCTGCCCCTCGACCTGGTTCGTCCGTTCCTGGGGAACCGGGGCGAGGACAAGCAGGACGAGTCCGGATCGGCCACGCCGGTGACTTCCGAGCCGCGACCTAATGGTCTGGATATTCGCCCGCCGTTGTCCCCGCCGATCCCGCGGTAGCGTTGCTTCGGCTACATCATTGCCGAGACATGTTCCGGCAGCGTGATATCCGCATCGAGGTCTTCGGCTCGGATGGGTTCACCGAACTGTACGGATGCCGGAATGACACCTGCCCAGACCTTTTCGACACCGATATCTGATTCGTCGTCGCCGGGGCCGCCGGTTCGTGCCTTCACCGACGCCTCGAACAGGGGCAGTGCAAGCACCACTGTTGCCGCCAGTTCTTTGCGTGTTGACGCCCGCAGGTGTCCGGAACGGTCGGGAACTACTTGATCGACAATCAAATTCAGTGCACTGAGCCGTTCGTCCGGATCCGTGACGATCCGGGGTCGACCGAGAATCGCGGCGCTGCGGTAGTTCATCGAATGGTGAAAACCGGAGCGCGCCAGAACAAGTCCGTCGAGCACTGTGACGGTTACGCAGATCTCGCTGTCGGGCGCGAGGCTACGTGACGCTACCGAACCGTGCAGGTAGAGGGTGCCGTCTTGATCCGGGCCCTCGGGATCAAATCCGTACGCCGTCGGCAGCACGAGAGGCACACCGTCGGTGGACACGCCCAAGTGGCACAGCTTGGCGGAGCGCAGGACGCCGAAGAGCGCTGCTCGATCGGTGACACCGTGATGACGCGCGCGCTTATGGGTTGTACGTGCTGTTGGGGACAGTGGGGCGAGTGCGACGGTGTGTGTCATGTGAGCAATACTCCTAGCCAAGTGGCTTTGCGTCATGGTCCAATTTGTGGGCACTTTGGTAGGCCACTTAGGGAAAGGGAAACGATGCTTCTGCCCTCGGCGGTAGCGGTAGTGCTCGACCGGACCGATCGGCGACCTTTGCCGATCCAGGTTGCCGATCACCTGCGAGCAGACATTCGCGGTGGATCGGCTGTTGTGGGATTGCGGCTGCCGAGTTCGCGGAAACTGGCTGCCGAACTCGGCGTTGCACGCGCCGTGGTGGAACGAGCCTACGAGCAACTGATTGCCGAGGGCTGGCTCGTAGCGGTGCGCGGCTCGGGAACCTTTGTGGCAGAAGCTCCTTCATCCGTTGTGCTGTCTACTCCCAAGCCTACAAAGGTAGTCGCTCCCGCACCGCCGCAGGTTCAATTGCGCCCCGGAGTGCCATGGACTCCGCCGCGGGCGAGTGCGGCCTGGCGTCGGGCCTGGCGAGATGTCGGTTCCATGCCACCACCTTTCGGAGATCCTGACCCGGCGGGCGACGTCGAATTGCGCTCTGCGCTGTCGCAACTGTTGGGCCGGGCTCGCGGCATGGCCGTCGAACCCGAGCGCATCGTCATTACCTCCGGGGCTACACACGGCCTCGGACTGGCGTTGTCAGCGCTGCGCTCCCCCAACGCTCTACTGGCAATGGAAGATCCGGGCTATCGAAGCGCGTCGACGGCGGCGCTTGCCACCGGATGGTCACTGCTCGACGTGCCGGTAGATGCACACGGACTTTGCGTCGACGAGCTGGAATCGGCGCCCCGGAATGTTCGTGGTGTGTACGTGACGCCGTCACATCAGTATCCGACCGGTGGACTTTTGCCGGTGAGTCGGCGAAATCAGTTGATCGACTTTGCGCGGGCTCGGGACGTCCTCCTCTTCGAGGACGACTATGACTCCGAATTCCGTTACGACGTAGCGCCTTTGCCAGCGCTGGCGCAACTCGCGCCGGATCGGGTGGTGTATCTGGGTACGGTCGCCAAGACGCTCGGCGCCGGAATTCGGCTGGGTTGGTTGGTTGCGCCGGAAGAGCTTGCCCGTCGAATTGCGGCGCATCGGGTTCGCATCGGGGATTTCCCGTCTCTTCCGCTGCAACGGGCTCTGCTTTCACTCCTGCGGGACGGTGAATGGGACAGAACGGTACGGGCTGCGCGTCGGCGATATCGGGAGCGCGATCGGTTGGTACACGCTGCGCTGTCCCGCTTCGGGGAACTGCGCGGGCTGGGAGCCGGCATGCACACGACGCTGGTGTTGGATGCGGATGTGGCCGAGACCGTCGCACGTCATGCGCTTGAATACGGAGTGGAGGTACCGACTCTGACGGAGTCTGCGCGCAGTCACAAAAACCCGGGCGGACTCGTGATCGGATACGGCAGAGTGGACGCACGCGACCTGGAATATGCACTCGAGGTGATCGCTAACTGTCTCGCAGATCACGGCGTTGAATCCCGTTGATCGGGAACGGCGCCCCGAGGTGCGGCTCTCGGTTCTAGCGTTTGCTCGTGATCCGCAACCAGACCTTCCCGCACTTGCTCGCACCCGGGACCATCGGTCCCATCACCGTGCCCAACCGCGTTGTTCTGCCCGCCATGGACATGAACCTCTGCGAAGACGGTGAAATCGAGACGGGCGACATCGACCATTTCGTGGCGCGTGCGGCCGGTGGAACCGGGCTGATCATCACCGGCTGCTGCGCTGTTGCGTATCCGTTGGGCTGCACCAGCCGCAAGGAACCGGGGCTCTCGGAAGACCGGTTCATCCCCGGACTCAAGGCATTGGCCGACGCGGTGCACGACGCCGGCAGCAAGCTGTGTGTGCAGATGACGCACCACGGCAAGGTCGCGCGAATCGACACCCTTGACGGCCGACCGCAGCTGGTGCCGTCCATGCCGAAGCCGCCGGGTGACATGAGTGCGATGGCCGATTGCACACCCGAAGAACTGGGCAAGATGGCTGCCATCAACGAGGGCAAGAGGGCGACCTACCACGAGGCCGACCAGGAAGATCTTGATTGGCTGGTCCGCATGTTCGCCGAGGCTGCCGGACGAGTGAAGGCGGCGGGCGGCGACGCAGTCGAGATTCACTGCGCCCACAACTACGTCCTCGGAGCGTTCCTGAGTCGGTACACGAATCAGCGCAGCGACGAGTACGGCGGTTCGATGGAGAATCGGGCTCGCCTGGCCTGTGAAGTTATTCGCGCAGTCAAGGCGGAGGTCGGCGGTTCGCTTGCCGTCATCGTGCGTCTGGCCGGTCAAGAGTACGGCGAAACCGACGGGCTAACCGTCGACGAGGCTGTTGCTGCCGCCAAGATGTTCGAAGATGCCGGCGCTGACGCCATCCACGTCACCGGTACCGCACTGAATGCTTTTGCCAACTTCACAGACGGCCCCCTGCCAGACAAGGTCGGCTATTACACCGACAATGCAACGCGAATCAAGCAGGCGATATCGATCCCCGTGATCACCGTCGGACGTATGCTCCCCGAGGTCGGCGAGAAGATGATCGCGGAAGGACGCACGGACTTCGCCGCAATGGGCCGTCAGCTCCTGGCAGACCCACAGTTGGTGAACAAACTCAAAGACGGGACACCCGAGCGGGTTCGACCTTGCATCAATTGCTACGTCTGCGTGCAGGAGAACTTCTGGGACGAGACTCCGCTGTGCGCTGTCAACCCCGCGCTCGGCAACGAGGCGCTCGTACCTTTCGTCAAGTCGACGACACCCAAGCACGTCGTGATTGTCGGTGCCGGACCGGGTGGCCTCGAGACGGCACGAGTCGCCAGTGAACGTGGACATCGAGTCACCTTGGTGGACAAGGCAGATCGACTCGGCGGCACGCTCTGGTTCTCGAGCCTCACGACGCCGGACAACGGTCGTCTGCTGGATTGGCTCAAGGTGGAAACCTCGCGCCTGGGCGTCGATATCCGGCTGAACACCGAGGCCACGGTCGCTTCGATCAAGGCCCTGGGCGCCGACGTGGTTGTGGTGGCCACCGGCGCTGTTCGTGACCGCCCGTCCGTTCCCGGCGGCGACCTGCCGCACGTGCACACCGGTGATACGTTGCGCGCCTTGATGACCGGGGCCGGCGACACCTCGCAGGTTCCGCCGTTCCTGCGGACCATGGCCAAGCTGGGCAAGCTCTCCGGAATCACCAAGAGCCCCGCCGCGATTCGTGCGGTGACCCGCAAGTTCCTGCCTATGGGCAAGGACGTCGTGGTCATCGGTGGTTCGCTTGTCGGACTTGAACTTGCGGAGTTCCTGGCCGAGCGCGGTCGCAACGTGACGCTGATCGAAGAAGGCCAGCAGTTGGGCATTCCGATGGCGATGCCGCGCCGCTGGACCGCTGTGCGCCACGCCAAGCATGTCGGTGTGAACATTCACCGCAATTCGACGGTGCAGCGAATCACCAAGGAACACGTCGAATTCCGTTCCGGTGACAAGACACTGACAGCTCCGGCCGACATGGTTGTCGTCGCCTCGGGTGTGTCGGCTCAGGCGCCGCTGGCCGACGCATTGGCAGGTGTGGTGCCTGACGTACGTGTTGTCGGTGACGCCTCCGAGGTCGACTACATCGAGGGCGCCATGCACACCGCGTGGAAAGCTGCGATGGATATCTGAGCCCTCTGCTGTGCGCCTTTAGTAACCGCGGGCGGTTAATAAAGGCGCACAGCAACAATGTCCGGCCACCATCGTGCGGCAACATCGGGATGCGCCCGCAAGCGACTCTTGAGCGCGTTGGCGCCATAGGAATCGTGGATCGGGTTGTTCGCATCGACGGTGACGCCGGTAGCGTGCTTCGCCAATTCCGGTGGGAGATCGAACTCCGGGACCTGGGTGGCGTAGTTCGGATTGAAGAAGAACGGCACGGAGATTCGCTCGCCTGCGCCTTCCGGTGAAATAACCCGGTGCACAGTGGCTTTCAGATATCCGCCCGTTGCGACCTCGAGTAGTTCGCCGATGTTGACCACCAGCGCGCCTTCGAGTGGCGGTGCGTCGATCCAGTCGCCGTTGTGCTCCACCTGCAGGCCGGCTTTACCGGGTTCGACGTACAGCAGGGTCAGTACGCCGGCGTCCTTGTGGCCGCCGACTCCCTGAGTTCCCGCGTCCTTCGGGCGGCCTGGATAGCGCACCACTTTGATCAGGATCGACGGATCCTTCGCAAACGCGGCATCGAAAATGTGCGGATCCTGCCCCAGAGCGACAGCCCACTCCCGGAGCAGTCGCAATGCGACGCCGGTGAGTTCGTCATTCCATTCGGTGATGACTTCGCGTAATTCGGGAAGGGCGTCTGGCCATTGATTGGGCCCCTGCAGGATCTCCCAGTCCGGCGACGTGGCAGTCCGCGTGGCAGCAGGTTGCTCGGCGCCGATGTCGATCTGCTCACGCCAGTCCTGCTTACCTTCGGTGAGTTCACCGCCCAGGCGTGTGTATCCACGAAAGTGTGGGCTGCGCAGATTCTCGATCGCCAGCTTCTCCGTCAAAGGGAGAGCAAAGAACTCGCGAGCGACCGTGAGGAGGCGTCGTTGCAAAGCGTCGGGAATTCCATGGCCGACGAGGTAGAAAAAGCCCATGTCGTGGGTCGCGTCGCGGAGCTGAGTCCGGAACTGCTCGGCAGTCTCGGGATTCTCCGCCAGTGCGAGGTCGAGAACAGGCAGGGACGCAATCGACATGGGGTCCTCGATTCGTGTGATGGTCCTTACCGTCCATCATTCCACGCAGCCCGGCACCTGGCCCCGCGCGGCGATTCCGCATCCGCAGGCGTGATCAGCCGCGTGGCTGCGGAAACGCCCTGCGGGATACAGAAATCGGGGCCCTGCGCCAGTGGCGCAAGACCCCGAATCCGTGTGAGCTGAAAAGACCTACGCCTCGTCAGCCCGGCGTCTAGCTACGCCTCATCGGCTCCGATGATGAACGCTTCGAGCTCGGTGCGAGCCTTGTCGTCGGCCATCTGAACCGGCGGGGACTTCATCAGGTAAGCGGATGCCGGGTAAACCGGTCCGCCGATGCCGCGGTCCTTGGCGATCTTGGCTGCGCGGACGGCGTCGATGATGATGCCTGCGGAGTTGGGCGAATCCCAGACCTCGAGCTTGTACTCCAGGTTGAGGGGAGCGTCACCGAAGGCACGGCCTTCGAGGCGCACGTATGCCCACTTGCGGTCGTCGAGCCACTCCACGTAGTCCGAGGGACCGATGTGGACGTTGCGGTCGTGGACCTTGCCGGCGAGGGAACCGGTGAGGTTCGACGTGACGGCCTGAGTCTTGGAGACCTTCTTGGACTCCAGGCGATCGCGCTCGAGCATGTTCTTGAAGTCCATGTTGCCGCCGACGTTGAGCTGGTACGTGCGGTCGAGCACGACGCCACGGTCTTCGAACAGCTTCGCCATCACGCGGTGGGTGATGGTGGCGCCGACCTGGCTCTTGATGTCGTCACCCACGATCGGGACGCCGGCGTCCTTGAACTTGGCAGCCCACTCCGGGTCGGAGGCGATGAACACGGGAAGCGCGTTGACGAACGCGACGCCCGCGTCGATGCAGCACTGTGCGTAGAACTTGTCAGCGGCTTCGGAGCCGACGGGCAGGTAGGACACGAGGACGTCTACCTTGGCGTCCTTGAGTGCCTGGACTACGTCGACGGGCTCGGCGTCGGACAGTTCGATGGTCTCGGCGTAGTACTTGCCGATGCCGTCGAGTGTCGGGCCGCGCTGGACGGGGATGTCGAGCGGCGGGACGTCAGCGATCTTCATGGTGTTGTTCTCGCTGGCGAGGATTGCCTCGGAGAGGTCGAAGCCGACCTTCTTGGCGTCCACGTCGAAAGCAGCGACGAACTGCACGTCGCGGACGTGGTACTTACCGAACTTGACGTGCATGAGGCCGGGAACGGTGCCGGTCTCGTCTGCATCCTTGTAGTAGTGGACGCCCTGAACCAGGGACGAGGCACAGTTACCCACGCCCACAATTGCTACGCGCACCGCGGTGCTGTTCTCACCCATGGTCGGGCTCTCCTTCTTTCTTGGATGTTCCTGGTATCGATTGCTCGGCTGCGATCAATTCGTTGAGCCAACGCACTTCGCGTTCACTCGACTCGAGTCCGAGCTGGTGGAGCTGGCGGGTATATCGGTCCAGCGATCCGCTGGCCCGGCCGACGGCGTCGCGAAGGCCTTCGCGGCGCTCCTCGACTTGGCGTCGTCTGCCTTCCAGGATCCGCATCCGCGCTTCTGCGGGGGTGCGGCTGAAGAAGGCGAGGTGAACGCCGAAGCCGTCGTCGGTGTAGTTCTGCGGTCCCGTGTCGGCAACCAATTCTGTGAACCTTTGCCGGCCTTCCGGGGTGAGCTGGTAGACGCGACGGGCCCGACGCTTGAGTGGGCCGGTGGTGTTGTCGATGTCTTCCGAGATCAAGCCGTCGGCCTGCATGCGCCGTAGTGCCGGGTACAGCGATCCGTACGAGAACGCACGGAATGCGCCGAGCAGACCGGTGAGCCGCTTACGCAGCTCGTATCCGTGCATCGGTGACTCGAGGAGTAGCCCGAGAATTGCGAGTTCGAGCAACTGACACCTCCCGAGTCTGTGGATCTAACCGCTTGATGCGATACCCAACTATATCGCGCCGATATATAAAACCATACTGCGGCCCGATACGTGTACCAAGGTGTCACGGCTAGATCAGGGGGTGAACGGGTTGATCGACATGATTTCCCCATCGAGGGCAGCGGTCAGGGACCCGCTTTCGTCGAGGTCGTTGCGGACGTGAATCTCGATGGTCGGCACAGTTTCGGTGCCGTCGACAGAGACGTACCGAGTGGACGGATTTTGCACCGACGTCGTGGTTCCGGCGCCGTCGAGCAGTGCGATCACGATGCGAGGATCGAGCTGTGTGACGTCGATCTGTGCCACGTCGGGTTCGCGCGATCCTCCCGAAGTCGTGTCCTCGAGGTCGCCTCGGTAGTAGCTGTCGAGGGCCTTGCGAGGTGCGGCAGGATCGGCGCGCGTTACGCGTGCGTAAGTGGGATAGATGGTCATCTCGTCGACCAGTCCGCTGCCGTACTCCGTTTCGATGGCACGGAACATCGCACCCAGGCCGTCCACGGTGTGCAACTGTGGCTGGGGGCTCGAGAAGATCGTGGCGTCGGACGCGGCGTATTTGATTCCGAAACCGATAGCCGAGACCAGTGACAGAGCGATGATCGCAAGGGCGATCCAACGCGTGTCGAGCGAAGGTTCTTTCCGGAGAACAGGCAGAGACGCCTCGGTCTGCAGATCGGACGTCAAATCTTCGAGATCGCCGAGAGTGACTGCAACCGCGGCGAGTTCGGTCAATTCGTCGTGCTCGGTCGCCGTGAGTTGCCCGTCGGCGAAGGCGGTGTCCAGCACTGCGCAAGTGGCCTCGCGATCGGCATTGCGAGCACGGGTGGTCCTGGTCAGATCGTTCGGCATGTCCGGGGCCTATCGAGGAGTGAAGGGAGACAAGCGGATCGGGCGGCCATCCGGGGTCAACTCCATCGATCCGCTCGCGCCGAGGTCGTTGCTGGCGTAGATGGAAATGCGTGGCTCTTTGTTTGACGAACTCATGCCGATGTGTGAGACCTTGGCGTCGGGGACGTTGAGATTTGTCGACGCTCCCGCCAGATACCCGGCGAGTTTGTCGATGTCGACGGTAGCGAGGTCGAATGTTGTGGTGCTGGCCAATCGGGAGGTGGAGCCCTCGGTGGTCGTGAAACCGCCTCGAAAGTCGATGTCCTCCTCAAAATCCGGCGAGATGGCGGCTGCGCGAGTGACGCTTGCATGGTCGTCGAAGAAGTTCGCAGAATCGATCACCGTTGTGCCGAACTTGTTGTTGTACCGGGTTATGAACTCCCGTATTCCGCTTGCGGTGACCGTGTTCAGCGTCGAACTCACGATGGGGGCAAGTGGTTCGGCCCCCTGGGCTGCAAGCGGCAACGGCGCCGGGGACGAATCGTCGGCGGACACGGTGAGGAAGCCGACCAGGCCCGCGAGGACAACCGACGCGGCCGCGACGTACCAGATCTTGTCGATACGACGAACTTTCGCGACGGCGTTCCGCAGCGTCGCTTTCTGCAGATCGTGGACCAATAGGTCGAGCTGTCCGAGCGTGGTCGCGGTCATGGCCGACGCCGTTCGGGTCGTGTGCTCGTCGACCGTGATCTGGCCGTCGGACAGGGCGGCATCGAGCACAGCGCAGGTATCGGAACGATCGATGTCACGCGCTCGCGTACGCGAAGAGTTAGTAGTCATGTCCCGCTCACCCACCCACCCTAGTTCTCGTACGGGTACGAACGAGCGATCTCGCCCCATGGCGTGACCTCGATGCGACCTTTGTGGCCAAGTCCGTTCTCGCCGTAGATCCTGATCTTCGGTACGCCGTTGTTCACGTCCACGATCAAGTGCGTGATCGCGGCGTCCGGCACATTGATGTAGCCGCCGATGTTCACCATGTACGGCGCGAGCTTGTCGATCTGGATGGAACCGAGATCGAAGGTCGGCTGGTCCGTTCGCCGCGGAATGGACGTCACATCTCGCTCGAAGCCGTCGCGAAAACTGATGGATTCGGTGAGAGCTGGAGCATCGGGGACCGCCCGGCTCACCAGAGAGTGGTCGCCGTGGAAGCTGGCGTCATCGATGAACATGTCGCCGAACTCGTCTCGATACCTCTCGATAAATGCGCCGATACCCTCGGGAGTCAACGTGTCGATGTGTGCGATCAGGATCGGTTCGACGGTCGGCTCCGGCACCAGGGTGGTGGTCGGCAACGGTGGCGCGAGCGAAGTGCTGCTGGCATAACTGGCGGTGATGTGTTCCGAAGGCGTCAACGGTGAGCGACTCCAGGCCACAGCGGCGACGGCGCCGACGACGATCAGAGCAGCGCCACCGATGTACACAGCCTTGCGCGTCACCGACGTCCGAGGTGCCGTTGTCGTATCGATCTTCGGCACCTGCAGATCGTTGACCAGGCGCGCGAGCTCGAGCAGGGTCTTCGCGGACTTCGCCTTCCCGGTCCGTTCGAAGTAGTCCTCCGCGCTCAACTGCCCTTCGGCGTACGCGGCGTCCAACACATTGCACGTTTCGACGCGATCGAGATCACGAGCACGCGTCATCGGGGAACGGGATGACTTCACAGGAAGTGATCGTAATGGCTGGTCGCCATGCCTCCGGACCACAAAATGTGTTCATCGTGACCCTCCCGAACCGTCCGTGACCGGTTGGACGCACGTACTCTGGTCAAGTGCGGATACAGCGGCAAGTTGTGGACTACGCGCTCGCGCGTCGGTCTGTGCTGGCCGAAGTGTCTGCGGGTAGGACTGGCGTCAAGCAGGTATGCGACGCCGATCCCTACCTACTCAGAGCCGCGAAGTTCCACGGCCGGGGCAGTGACGTTCTCTGCCCCATCTGCCGTAAGGAACAGTTGACGCTCGTGTCCTGGGTGTTCGGCGAGAAGCTCGGCCAGGTTTCGGGATCAGCCCGAACGACGGACGAGCTCGCTCGGCTTGCGGAGACAGCAGAGGAGTTCACGGTGCACGACGTAGAAGTGTGCCGTTCCTGCAGCTGGAACCATTTGGTGCAGTCCTATGTGCTCGGCGCAGTGCCTGCGCCGCCGCGCCCGCGGAGAGCACGTCCACCGAGCAGACGAACGCAGTCTGCGAGCCGGCGCACCGCCAGCGAGTAACGCCACACCCGAAAAAGGGCCCGATCGAAGTCCCATGTGATCGGTCCATGACCACTGGAGATTTGATTTCGTGAGTTCCCCCGACAACACCCCCGGCGACCGTCCCTCGGGACCAGGTGGTCCGAGCGGTCCGCCGCAGGGGCGCCCCCCGCAAGGCCGTCCGCCTCAAGGTCCGCCGCAGGGCCGCCCGATGGGTCCACCCCCACAAGGACGCCCGCCTCAGCAGGGCCGTCCGATGGGCCCGCCGCAGCAGGGTCGCCCGATGGGCCCGCCCCCGCAGGGTCGCCCGATGGGCCCACCCCCGCAAGGGCCCCAGCAAGGACGCCCGCCGCAGGGCCGCCCGATGGGCCCGCCGCCGCAAGGCCCGCAGCAGGGCCGTCCGCAGCAGGGCGCACCCCAGAATCGACCGGCACCCGGTGCCGAACCCACACAGCGCGTCGCAGCCGCTGCGGCACTGCCTCGCACTGATGCCGGTTCCCGTCCGCCCGCTGGACCCCCGCCGACGAAGCCGCCGACAGGCGGTCCCGGTGGTGGCGACGGCAATGGTGGAGAGCCCCCGAAGGGACAGAAAGCAGTGAAGAAGAAGTCGAAGTGGCGCACAGTTCGCCGCTCGGCGTACGTGTTGGTGGCGCTCGGCCTGGTGCTGCCGGTGCTGGCCTTCATGGCGGCGTACATCGTGCAGGACGTACCGAAACCCGGCGACCTCCCGACCAATCAGGTTGCGACGATTTACGCGTCGGACGGAAGTTCGGTGCTCAGTACCGTTGTTCCGCCGGAAGAAGGCAACCGTCGCGAGGTGGCGCTCGATCAGATTCCGGTGCACGTGCGTAACGCAGTGCTTGCTGCCGAGGACCGGGATTTCTACACGAACCCCGGATTCTCGATTTCAGGTTTTGCACGCGCGGCCCGTGACAATGTCCTCGGCCGAGACAGTGCGGGTGGTGGATCGACGATCACGCAGCAGTACGTGAAGACGGCGGTTGTCGGTTCGGAGCGTTCGCTGACGCGAAAGATGAAGGAACTTGTCATCTCGTCGAAGATGGCAAACGAGTGGTCCAAGGACGACATTCTTGCCGCGTACCTGAACACCATTTACTTCGGTCGTGGTGCGTACGGCATCGAAGCCGCGTCGAACGCGTATTTCGGTAAGCCTGTCGACCAGCTGACCGTCGAGGAAGGCGCCGTCCTGGCGTCGTCGATCCAGCTGCCGTCGCTTCTCGATCCGGAGACCAATCCGACTGGCGCGGAATCGCGTTGGAACTATGTGCTCGACGGCATGGTGTCTGCGGGGACGCTGGATCAAGCCGCCCGTGCGCCCATGAAGTACCCAGGTTTCATTCCACTTTCCCAGGTGGAGAACGGAAGTCAGGGTACAACGGGGCCCGAGGGCCTGATCAAGAACCAGGTACTCCGCGAGATCGCGGATGCCGGGATCACTGAGCAGTCGCTCAATACCGAAGGCCTGCAGATCACTACGACCATCGATCCGCAGGCTCAGGCCGCGGCGATGGACGCCGTGCGCACCAATATGGAGGGTGAGAACGAGGAACTTCGGACCGCCGTTGTCTCCGTCGATCCACGTACCGGAGGCGTCCGCGCGTACTACGGCGGCGATGACGGAATCGGCTTCGACTACGCAAATGCGGGCTTGCAGACCGGTTCGTCGTTCAAGGTTTTCGGTCTGGCGGCAGCACTCGACCAGGGAATTCCGCTCTCGCAGATGTACGACAGCTCGCCGCTGACGATCAACGGCATCTCGATCGGCAACGTCGAAGGCGAAAGCTGTGGAACCTGCACCATCGCAGAGGCTCTCAAGCGTTCGCTGAACACCAGCTTCTACCGTCAGATGCTCAGCCTCGACGGCAACGGGCCGCAGGAAATTGCGGACATCGCGCACAAGGCAGGTATCCCGGAGAACATTCCGGGTATCGGCGAGTCGCTGACCGAGCCCGACGGTTCCGGCCCGAACAACGGAATCGTGTTGGGTCAGTACCAGTCTCGGGTACTGGATATGGCGTCGGCATATGCAACTCTCGCGGCGTCAGGCACGTTCCACGCTCCGCACTTCGTGGAAAAGGTTGTTGCCGCAGACGGAACGGTTCTCCTGGACCGTGGCACGCCGACCGGTGAGCAGCGGATCGATCCGGCCGTCGCGGACAATGTGACTGCGGCGATGCAGCCGATCGCAGCGTACTCACGTGGCCACAACCTGGCCGGTGGACGTCTGTCCGCATCGAAGACGGGTACCGCTCAGCTCGGTGACACAGGTCAGAACAAGGACGCCTGGATGGTCGGCTACACGCCGTCGCTGTCGACTGCTGTGTGGGTCGGTACCGCGGACGGTCAGGCGATCACCAACTCGAACGGCGGATTGATCTACGGTTCCGGGCTACCTTCCGATATCTGGAAGGACACGATGGACGGTGCGTTGGACGGTACGGACAACGAGACGTTCCCCAAGCCGGGCAAGATCAACGGCCAGGCCGGTGGTGTTCCCGAGTACACGGCTCCCGCTGCTCCGAAGACGTCGGCGCCGCCGACAACCACGGCAGAGCCCAGTACGACTACGGCGCCGCCGGTTGTCGTGACCACGACGGACGTGGAGATCCTGCCGGGCATCACGATTCCGATTCCGGGAATCTCGAGGCCGACCACGGAAACCGAGGAACCGGGCGCCGTCACCACGACGGAAGAGGCTCCGGCGGGTGTCAGTCCCGGCCGCTAAGGCGGTAGCCTCGCGGAGTGGCCGCCAATGTAGATGATGCCGATGCGACTTCTGTGACAGACGATGCGGAGTCGCAGGCGATCGAGTCTCCTGCGCCGTTGGCGGAGGACACGCGGTCGGCAGATTGGCGTGACGTTCCCAGTCGTAACGATGTAATGGTGTCTGCGTTGTCAGGCACGGTAGGTGGTCCGGTCGGTCGGCATGCGCTGATCGGCCGGACCCGTTTTTTCACCCCGATGCGGGTCATCTTGCTGTTGGCCGTCGTGTTCCTGGCGTTGGGGTGGTCGACCAAGGCTGCGTGTATTCAACAGGCGCCGTTCGGTGAGCAGGGGCAGCTGGGTCTGGACTGGGGAGGCTCCCGCCAGTATGTCGCCCTGTGTTACTCGGACACGGTTCCTCTGTACGGTGCGGAGCGCCTCGATCAGGGTGCGTTCCCGTACAAGAAGTCGTGGGAGGAAACCCGATCCGACGGTTCCGTGCAGACGCGGTACATGGAGTATCCGGTTCTCTCGGGGCTCTATCAGTACGGCTCCATGAAGGTCGCAAAGGCGTGGGATTCGATCACGTGGCTGCCGGGCGCAATTCAAGTTGCCCTGTACTTCAACGTCGTTGCGTTCGGCTTGGCGTTGGCGTGGTTGGTGACAGTGTGGGCGACGACGCTCTTAGCCGGCAGGCGGGTGTGGGACGGCGCGTTGGTCGCGTGTTCGCCGCTCGTGATCGTGCATGTGTTCACCAACTTCGATCCGTTGGCGACGGCATTTGCCATGGGCGGTTTGTTGGCATGGGCGCGTAAGCGACCGGTCCTCGCGGGCATTTTGTTGGGGTTGGGCGGCGCCGCGAAGTTGTATCCGCTGTTGTTGCTCGGCCCGCTGCTGGTTCTGTGCCTGCGGGCGGGCAAGACGCGTGAGTGGCTGGTGACGGCGCTCAGCGCGGCCGCGGCGTGGCTGGCGGTGAATCTTCCGATCGCAGCGCTCTACCCGCACGGTTGGTACGAGTTCTTCCGGCTCAACTCCGAGCGCGGCGCCGATCCGGACTCGATCTACAACGTAATCGCGTCGTTCACGTCGTGGACGGGCCTCGACGGTCCCCTGGCGCAGGGTGAATCGCCGTCGAATCTCAATGCCGTGTCGTTCATTCTCTTTGCTGTGGTCTGCGTGGGAATCGGTTACGTCGCTTTGACGGCGCAGCGCCGCCCCCGCGTCGCGCAACTGTGTTTCCTGCTTGTCGCGGGATTCCTACTGACCAACAAGGTGTGGAGTCCGCAGTATTCGCTGTGGCTGGTGCCGCTCGCGGTTCTTGCGCTGCCGCATCGCAGACTGCTTCTTGCCTGGATGACCATCGACGCGTTGGTGTGGGTTCCGCGGATGATGTACTACCTCGGGGTCTCGAACAAGGGTCTGCCCGAGCAGTGGTTCACGGGAACTGTTGTGCTGCGCGATATCGCGGTTCTGGTGCTGTGCGCGGTCATTCTTCGCCAGATCTACCGCCCCGACGAAGACCTCGTGCGGTACGGGTTCATCGACGACCCGGCCGGTGGTGTTCTCGATCAGGCACCGGACAAGCAGCCGTCGTGGTTCCCGGGGTGGCTGCGTCCGAAACCGGTGCGAGAGCCGGAGCTTTCGCCCGTCTGAATCACCATTCGTCGAGAGTGGTGTGACCGTCCTGGATGGCGCGCGCGAACAGTGCCGCCTTGGTCGGTGCGGGGCGCCCGACGTTGATGTACTTGGTTCTGATCCGGGAGATGTGCGTGTTGACAGTGCCGACGCCCACTCTCAGCTCGAGCGCAACTTCCTGTTTGGAATCTGCCCGAAGCCAGGTAAGCAGGACTTCGATTTCGCGGGCGCTCAAGCGCGGTGTACGGGAGTTCACGCGGCGTCCCCTGACGTGAGCCATGCACGTTGGGGCCATTCGCGTCGACTGGACAAGCTCCATGACAAAGACACCTTTCGGCTGAGGTTCCAAGGGAGGAAGTGCCTGCATCGGCGCAACTTTGCAGAAGGGCTGCGGGCGGGCCGAAATGCGACGTGATCAGTATGTCCAGGCGTTCGCTCGAAATTCCGGTCGAAGGCGCGATCAATACACAGTCCATACAACGCGCGATTCTCTGACCTGGTCGGATAAAGTGCCTCGCTATGAACTCGAAGGCGGAATCCGGCACCGAAAATCATGTCGATCCCGCAAATATCGAGTCGCGGGGGCAGTTTGCTGAATCGCTAACTGCGTTGCGGAAGGCCGCGGGGCTGACAGTCCGCGACGCCGTCGAACGGTCAGGCGGTCTCCACGGAACCGTGGCCGGGTGGTTTTCCGGGCAGCACCTTCCGACACCGAACAGCATGCCGAAGTTCGTTGCGCTGTTGAAAGCGTGCGGAGTCGATTCGGGCGAGCAACAGGAGAGCTGGATCAGCGCGGTCCAGCGCGTGCGGCAACTGACTGCCCGCCGCCGCGGCGACACCGTCGTTCCGTATCGCGGACTCGAATCCTTCCGTCAGGAGGACGCCGAGTGGTTCTTCGGGCGAGGTGAACTCACCACTGCTCTGGTGGAACGAGTCGCGGCGGCGACGCGGGGTGAGGGCAGCCGTCAGTTCATGGTCATCGGAGCGTCTGGCTCCGGTAAGTCGTCGTTGCTGCGGGCCGGTTTGGCTCCGAAGATTGCCGACCGCGATCCGCGGTTCGACGGTTGGCACGTGGAGGTTCTGCACCCGGGTTCGCAGGACATTCCGTCGTCGATCGGCGACACTCCCACGGTCCTGATCGTCGATCAGTTCGAGGAACTGTGGACGCAGCGCGATCGTGATCGTCGCGAGGAATTCCTTCGGGCGCTCGCTGATCTGGGTGAGAACACGATCGTCGTGATCGGGATGCGGGCCGATTTCTACGGGCTTGCGGCCGAGGAGCCGTTGCTGCTTCCGTTGCTCGACGATTCGCCGATGGTGGTCGGTCCGCTCACCGAGGAGCAGTTGCGTGACGTGATCGTCGAGCCGGCAGTGAAGGCCGGGATGACGGTTCAGAGTGAGCTGGTTCAGGTTCTGGTCGGTGAGCTGACGCCGCGCGGTTCGCACACGGCAAGTGACCCGGGGGCACTCCCCCTCCTGTCCCACGCACTGCTGGGAACCTGGCAGCGCTCCACGCGTAAGACCCTGACGGTGTCCGACTACTACGCAACCGACGGCATCGCGGGTGCAGTTCAGCAGAGCGCCGAGGAAGTGTACGGCGAGCTGACCGAGCGGCAGCAGAAGTTGGCGCGCAGGATCTTCCTCCGGTTGGTCAACGTCGACGAGGTTACGCAGACGCGTCGACGAGCTCCCCGTACCGAGCTTTTTCTCGGCGACAACTTCGGCGACGTCAATACCGTCATCGACCTTTTTGCGCTGAGGCGTCTGTTGACTGTGGACGAGGAGACCGTCGAGGTTTCGCATGAGGTATTGCTGTCGGCGTGGAGTCGGCTGCGCGATTGGATCGATTCGGATCGCGCCGGTCTGGCGGTCCACCGCCGATTCACCTATGCGGCGCAGGTGTGGGAAGACAGTGGCCGCGACCCCGGTGCTTTGCTCGGGGCTGCCCGCCTACATCTGACCGAAGAATGGCTACGTACCGGTGAATTGGGCCTCGAACTGGAACCAAGCGAGACCCGCATCGCCGATCTCAACGCGACCGAGCGAGAATTTCTCGCCGCAAGTATCGCGTATCGGGATCAGCAGGAAAGTGCAGATCGGCGACGGACCCGCGTGCTACGACGGCTTGTCTCGGCGCTGGCTGCCGCGTCGGTGATTGCCTTGGTGCTGGCCGTGGTCGCGATGGTCGCCGGGTTCAGTGCCAATCATCAACGCGCCGAGGCAGATACGGCCCGTGACGAAGCGATGTCCCGTCAGGTTGCCACCGAGGCGACGCGGATGCGCGCCAAGGATCCGTCGTTGGCGGCGCAGCTTGCGCTGGCCGCGTATGACGTCAGCGAGACCACGGAAGCCCGCTCGGCGCTGCTCGACGCGTCGGGTGTGCATGCGGCGACGCGCATCGTCGGCCCGCCCGGTGCCATGAAAGCTCGAATCAATCCCGCGGGAACCATTGTGGCCGTGGCAAGTTCCGACGGAATGGTCCGCCTGTATCCGATAGTCGAGGGTGCCGCGTCGGTAACGCCGGTGTCGGAATTCTTCGGGGTGGCGGAAGGGACGGCTCTGTTTGCGGCGTCGTTCAGTCCGGACGGGCGTTTGCTGTCGACCGGTGGAGCAGGCGGCGGCGCGCTGTGGGATGTGTCGGACCCGGCCAACCCGGTGCGCGGAACACTGTTCGTCGACGCGGATCACGTGGTGCAGGACATGGAGTTCAGTCCGGACGGAACCAAGTTGATTGCCGGCACGTCGACGCCGGACGTGTTGCGATGGAACATCGACGACACTGCCGACGCGGTTGCACTGCCACCGCTTCCGCATCCGGCTTCGGGAACCGTCACTGCCACGTTCAGTCCCGACGGCCGTTTGCTCGTGGCCGGTGGGCGCCAGAGCACTCTGCGGGTGTGGGATGTGACGCAGTGGGACAATCCCACTGCGCCACCGATTTTTGCAACCGAACCCGACGGCACCACCAATCACTATCTGGGTGTTGCGTTCAGCGCCGACGGGCGGGAATTTGCTGCGGGATCTACGGCGCGAGAAGTGGTGCGCTGGGACATGGCAGATCCGGCTCGCCCGCGCCCATTGGCTGCGCTCACCGGGTTTTCCAGCTACGTCAACGAAATCAACTACAGCAACGACGGAACCCGTTTTGCTGCAGGTAGTTCCGACAACACCGTGCGAGTGTGGGATCCGCGTACCGCAGCGCTGATCGAGGTGCTGCCGGATTCCGGCGCCATCACCACGGTCGACTACAGCGAGGACGGGCAGATTCTGGTCACCGGCGGACTCAACGGGGTGACACGCGTGTGGTCGATGCCGGGGCCCGTGTGGGCGGGAGCACGAGACACCATCTACACCAGTCCTTTTGCCGGTGACGGTTCGCGACTTCTGGCTGGCGTCGGCGCCAAGGGTAGTGCGTTGCTGGCGTGGAACACCGAGGATTTCGACAATCCGGTGTTGATGCCCGAGATGACACCCCGCGGTGAGGACAGGTTCACCGGGGCGTCGGCGATATCGGCAGATGGCCGGCTGGCGGTGGCCGGAACAGGTACGGGTGGAGCGTATTTGTGGGACATCAGCGATCCGACGACGCCGAGACTCGCCAGTGACCGGCAGGAGTACGTCGATGGCATCGTGGCCGTTGTTGCACTCGACCCGTCGGGAACGCTGTTGGCGGTGTCGTCAC
This sequence comes from Rhodococcus sp. IEGM 1366, assembly GCF_033142425.1. NCBI lineage: Bacteria > Bacillati > Actinomycetota > Actinomycetes > Mycobacteriales > Nocardiaceae > Rhodococcus > Rhodococcus sp. IEGM 1366. The sequence goes on along the minus strand of NZ_JAWLRZ010000001.1, from coordinate 540,001 downwards.
AGGATGACAACGTCTTTGCCTTGGTCGACGTCTCCGATCCTGCGGCGCCCGAGCTTCTGTCGAGGACCGATGCCGGGTCGTACCCGCAGATGATGGCGTTCCGGCCGGGTGAAACCACGCTGGCCGTTGCCAACGCCAAGAACGAGGTCGATCTGTGGGACATATCCGATCGAGCTGCTCCGCGGATTGTTGCCAGCGTCGGCGGTTTCGAAAGTTATGCCCAGGCGGTGATGTTCAGTCCGGACGGTACGCTCATGGCGACCGGTAGTGCGGACCACAGTGTGCAGTTGTGGAATGTCGAGAATCCTTCGGAACCAAGGCAACTCGCACGAATAGTCGGTCCCGAATCGGCGATCTACTCAGTGTCCTTCAATCGGGCAGGTGAGTTGCTCTCGGCCGGCGTGGGTGATGGCACGGTGTGGTTGTGGGACATCACGGCGCCGCAGGACCCCGAGCGGTTTGCAGTGTTGACGGCGCAACCCGTGCGAGTCAACGATGCACAATTCGCGGGTGCGGCCGACCTGATTGCGGGTAGTGGCACCGAGAAGACAATTCGCGTGTGGGGCACCGATCCGGATGCTGTCTCCGCGCGGATATGCAGTACCGCCGGAACTCTCATCACCGAGGCCGAATGGGAGCGATACCTCCCCGGTGTGCCGTACCGAGATCTGTGCGAGGCCTAGAAGCCTCTCAGTTCAACCAGACCTCGACGGCCGGTTCGCTGCCCAGTTCACTTCCGCCGTCCAGGACAAGTAATCCACTGGGGCTGAGTTGGTAGGTGACGTCGTCGTTGCGGGCGGCAAAGCCTTCCCTGGTACGGATCGGATCGTCGATCTCGATTGTTGCTCCGTCACTGAGTCTTTCACCCTTGTAGTAGTAGCGGCCGACACCGGTTTCACAGACGACGATTCGTGAACCGGTAGTGATCGCAACAGCAACGGCGGGGTTGGACGCATTGCAGCGGGGACCGTTCGAGATGAAACCTTGCCGGTCCGTCCCGGTGACGGTGGGAAGGGGGCCGGACACGGTCGTGGTTACCCGGGGCGCGGTGGTTGTTTGTGGAACCGTTGTGGTCCGGGGTGCCGTGGTCGCTGCGTACGACTGCGCGGTGGTGTAGCTGTAGGTGTTCGACCGGGCGTCGTCAGCAGCCTCCGTGACAGCGGTCGCGAACAGTCCCCAGAAGGCGATCCACGCGATGAAGAAGAGTATGCCGATCGCGGTGAAGATGTAACCGAGGATCAGGCCGGCGAGTGCCAAGCCGTCGCCCTGCTCACCGGTCCGTTTGATCTGACTGCGCGCGATGTGGCCGAACACGATTCCCAGTGGGGCAAAGAGGAACGCGAATACCAGCGCCAGGACCGCCAAGACGTTCGTTGGCTGCGGTTGCTGCCAGTTCTGTTGTGGGTACTGCTGCTGGTATCCGTACGGGCCCGGTTCGCTCATGCACTGATTTTGCGGTACGAAGTCAGGCAAACCGCGCAGGCGGTTGGTTAGCTGCGGACGCGTCGCTCCAACTGCGGTGCGATCGTCGGCCAATCCTCGTCCGTCATGGAAAAGAGGGCGGTGGTGCGCCAACTGCCATCCGTTCGCTGGCGGTGCTTGCGGAGCAAGCCCTCGTAGTGCGCGCCCAGCTTGGCGATGGCGGCCCGGGATTGTTCGTTGAACTCGTCCGTGTGCCATTCGACGCGGACGGCGCCGAGATCGTCGAATGCCCGACGCAGCAGGAGAAGTTTTGCCTCCGGATTGATCCGGGTTCCCTGAGCGGACTTCGACAGCCACGTGTATCCGATCGCAAGACTGCGATACGCCGGGGCGATTTGATACAGCGAGGTGCTGCCCACTACGGCGTCGGTGCGCGTGTCGATCTGGGCGAACGCTACCCGATCCGGATTCGACTCGGCCGCCTCGATGTAGGCGACCGCCTCTGCGTGAGTGTTGATCGGGGCGGCTGTCCAGCGGAAGATGCTCGGATCGTCCGACGCGGCAATGAGTGCGTCGGCGTGCTCACGGACCAACGGTTCGAGCCGGACATGCGTGCCGGTCAATGTCGGTGATTGAAACCAGCTTTCGGTCATCTGCTGAGCTCCGGTATCGGTGGGATTTTCTCGACAGCCATCCCGGCGAGTGGATAGCGCAGCGGTACCCGCAAGAACAGGAAGAAGAACACGGCCAGTAACACGACATGACCCCACACACTGGCCTGTACGACGGCTTCGTACTTGCTCGGATCGAGATTCATGTCGAGTTGGTAGAAGTAGCGGAAGATCCCGATTCCCAAGGCGGCATCGGCCACGAGATACGCGGCGATCCAGAACCAGCGGATCTGAAACAGAACCAGGAACGGCAGCAGCCACAAGGTGTACTGCGGCGAGTTCACCTTGTGCAGCAAGATGAATCCGCACAACATTGCCGCGCTCACCGCGATCCACGGGAAATAACCGTCGCGCACAAAGCGTCGCCAGCCCAGATACATCGCCAACGCGAACGACAACAGGATCATCAGGGGGGACAGGATGCTCACCAATGCGTCGTAGTCCGCGTTGAGTTCGCGTACACCGAAGCCGTAGAACGGTCGAAGACCCCAGAACCACAGCGAATTGGTGGTGATGTCGGCGCTGCGCTTCTCCTGGAAACTGAAGGACGCACGCCAACCGTCGTACGAGATGAGGGCAAACGGAAGGTTGACGAGAACCACCGTCGCCACCGCGGCACCACCCGTCATCAGCGCGCCGCGTACGTCGTACTTCTTGCCGTCTCGGCCGCGTGTCAGGACATACGCGAGAAGCGGAAGAACAAAGATTCCCGGATACAACTTCAGGCAGAAACCGATGGCCAGGATGATCGACGCCAGTATCGCCCGCGTCCGAAAAGGTATGCGCTCGAACGTCATCACGAAGATCGCGCCGACGCTGGTTGCAACGACGGGCAGCTCCCAGTTGTGGAACGCGTACAACACCAGTGGCGGGGTGGCCGACCAGATCAACGCGTACGCGCCGCTCATCCGGCCAAGCATCCATGCCGTCAGCAAGCCGAACGGGGCCAGGATCAACGCGGAATGCAGCAGGAACTCGGCATCGTTGTGGGATCCGATTCCGCCCAGCCACATCAGGATTCCGCTGAGCACCGGATACTCGACGGTTCCGCCGTAGAGGAAACCTTCTGGCGTGATGCCGCCGGTGACAAACGGAAAGAGGTGTTGGTCGATGCCGCGTCCGAGCCACAGAAGCTGGATGTCGGAGTAACAGACACGGACGTTCTTATCGACATCGAAGGCAAGGCTCCGGCCGTCCGGCGCAAAGGGCGCGCCGGCGCACCGTGCCTTGTTGAAGTAGCCCAGGGTCATTGCCAGCCCGCAGAGACCGACGACAAGCGTCAGGATCGACGCCGAGGTTTTCCGGTCCGTTCGCATGAAGCCCACCCTAGGGGCTCGCGCTGCAAGACGGTTCGACGAGCGCCCGTAAGCGTTCTGGGCGTTTCCTGTGATCGGGGACGCGATTTCGCTGGTCAGGGGCACCTCGTGTAACCTACGAGGGTTGCTGACGCAACGACCCTCCTGCCACGGATAGTCCGTGGCCGTTTTCACTTAGTCCACAGGAGGTGATGAGGTCTTATGCGTCATTACGAATTGATGGTCATCCTTGACCCCAGCCTGGACGAGCGCACTGTCGCTCCTTCGCTGGATACGTTCCTCAATGTTGTGCGCCAGCACGGCGGCACGATCGATAAGGTCGATGTCTGGGGTAAGCGTCGTCTCGCCTACGAGATCCTGAAGCATGCTGAAGGTATCTACGCGGTGATCGACATCAACGCCACTCCCGCCACCGTTGCTGAGCTCGATCGTCAGCTCGGTCTGAACGAGTCGGTTCTGCGCACGAAGGTTCTGCGCCACAACAAGTGATTTCTGTCGGTAGCGAACTCTAACCTCGCACCCAACAGACTTACATCAAAAGCAGGAGGAACCACATGGCTGGCGACACCATCATCACCGTCATCGGAAACCTGACGGCTGATCCTGAGCTTCGTTTCACCCCGGCGGGTGCTGCGGTGGCAAACTTCACGGTTGCTTCCACACCCCGCACCTTCGACCGTAATTCCAATGAATGGAAAGACGGCGATGCGCTGTTCATGCGTTGCAACATCTGGCGCGAAGCAGCCGAGAACGTCGCGGAGAGCTTGACCCGTGGCTCACGAGTAATCGTGAGCGGCCGGCTCAAGCAGCGTTCGTACGAAACTCGTGAGGGCGAAAAGCGAACTGTCGTCGAGCTCGAAGTTGATGAAATCGGTCCTTCACTGAAGTACGCCACGGCAAAGGTCAACAAGGCCAACCGTGGTGGCGGCGGTGGCGGCGGCAACTTCGGAGGTTCCTCCGGCGGATCGGGCGGCGGACGTCCGAGCGCTGCACCTTCCGGTGGAGACGATCCGTGGGGCAGTGCCCCTCCGGCTTCGGGCTCCTTCGGTGGCGGCGGCAACGACGAACCGCCTTTCTGATCCGTACCTGATCAGGGACATCCAGAAAAGAGCAAAGACATGCCGAAGCCGCCCTTGCGCGACAAGGTTATGAAGAAGAAGGTCTGCACCTTCTGCAAAGAGAAGAACACGCAGATCAACTACAAGGACACGACGTTGCTGCGTAAGTACGTCAGCGACCGCGGAAAGATCCGTGCTCGTCGTGTCACCGGCAATTGCGTCCAGCACCAGCGCGACGTTGCCATTGCCGTCAAGAACTCACGTGAGGTAGCACTGCTGCCTTACGCCACCGTGGCTCGCTAAGGAAAGGGAGGAAAGAACATGAAGCTCATCCTCACCGCTGACGTGGACAACCTCGGTGCGCCTGGCGACACCGTCGAGGTCAAGGACGGCTACGGCCGTAACTACCTGCTCCCCCGCCGGCTGGCAATCGTCGCTACTCGTGGCGCCGAGAAGCAGGTCGAAGGAATCCGTCGTGCACAGGAACTGCGCGCAGTGCGCGGCCTGGACCACGCCAAGGAGCTCAAGGCCGCTATCGAGGGACTCGAGTCCGTAACGCTGTCGGTCAAGACCGCTGGTGGTTCGGGCAAGCTCTTCGGTTCCGTTACCGCTGCTGACGTCGCTGCTGCGATCAAGGCTGCCGGTGGACCGGTTATCGACAAGCGCACCATTGCGTTGCCGAAGGCTCACATCAAGAACACGGGCAAGCATGCCGTGTCCGTGAACCTGCATCCCGATGTGGTTGCCAAGTTCAACCTGAACGTCGTCGGCGCATAGTCGATTCGTTCTCCGGGCGAGCCCCGCACACTTCGGTGTGTGGGGCTCGACCTTTTTGTGCACATAGCGACTCGATCCGGGGTTGGGGATAACTGTCACAGTGTGACGTTCAACTTGTTGATCCATGATCATTTGGGCTCCGCAACACGCCCGACACGCCGACGCGCCGACTGCGGAGATAGTTTTTTCATCAACAGGTGTGTGAAATTGCACATGTATCTCTAGCTGGGGTTTTATGGGAAACACCAAAAGTTGTCCCCAGGTTATCCCCAGATGGTGCACACAGTTTTTCAGGAGTTTCCACAATTGCTCCACAGATTCATCCACAGGTCCGTTTGTTTGTGGGCTGGCAAGTCCCTAACGTCGTCTCGGCGTCTATCTACCGACCGGTGATTTTCCACCAGCACGATGTCGGTGGGGGCAGGTACAAATAGTGAGGGCCCTGCGTTTTTCTCGCAGTGTCATCGAATGTTTTACGGGAAGGTCTCTCTGATGGCTGTTGTGGATGATCGAGGGCCTTCCGACTACTCCGGACAGGATTACCCGGGGCCGCCCGAGTCCGAGCCCGATCAGGAATTCGGCCGCCAACCACCCCAGGACATGGTTGCCGAGCAGTCCGTCCTCGGCGGCATGCTGCTGAGCAAGGATGCCATCGCTGACGTCCTCGAGGTCCTGCGGCCGGGCGACTTCTACCGGCCGGCCCATCAGTCCGTCTACGACGTGATCCTGGACCTCTACAGCCGCGGCGAGCCTGCCGACCCGGTGACCGTCTCGGCTGAACTGGACCGTCGCGGTGAGCTCCGCAAAATCGGTGGCGCTTCGTATCTGGTGACTCTCACCCAGACAGTGCCCACCGCTGCCAATGCCGCCTACTATGCCGAGATCGTGGCCGAGAAATCGGTGCTACGACGCCTCGTCGACGCCGGCACCCGGATCGTTCAATACGGCTACGCCGGCACCGACGGCCAGGATGTCGCCGAGGTTGTCGACCGCGCGCAGGCCGAAATCTTCGAGGTCACCGAGCGTCGTACCACCGAGGACTTCGTGCCCCTCACCGAACTCCTCCAGCCCACGATGGATGAGATCGACTCCATCGCCAGCCGCGGCGGAATCTCGCTCGGCGTGCCCACCGGGTTCAAGGATCTCGACGAAATCACCAACGGTCTTCACGCTGGTCAGATGATCATCGTTGCGGCTAGACCTGGAGTCGGGAAATCCACCCTAGGAATGGATTTTTTGCGTTCCTGCTCCATCACCCATGGCATGGCCAGCGTCATGTTCTCCCTGGAAATGAGCAAAACCGAAATCGTCATGCGTCTGCTCTCCGCCGAGGCAAAGATCAAGCTCGGTGACATGCGTTCCGGCAAGATGACCGACGACGACTGGACCAAGCTCGCGCGTCGTATGAGTGAGATCAGTGAGGCGCCGCTGTTCATCGACGACTCCCCCAACCTTACGATGATGGAGATTCGCGCAAAAGCTCGGCGGCTCAAGCAGAAACACGATATTCGCCTGATCGTCATCGACTACCTGCAGCTGATGAGCTCGGGTAAAAAGGTCGAATCGCGTCAGCAGGAAGTTTCCGAATTCTCCCGTAGCCTAAAGCTTTTGGCGAAGGAGCTCGAAGTTCCGGTTGTCGCAATCTGTCAGCTCAACCGTGGTCCTGAGCAGCGAACCGACAAGCGCCCCCAGGTTGCCGACCTTCGTGAATCGGGCTCGCTGGAGCAGGATGCCGATATGGTCATCCTGCTGTACCGCCCCGATGCGACTGAGCGCGACGATCCTCGCGGCGGTGAAGCCGACCTGATTCTCGGTAAGCACCGTAACGGTCCGACCGCCACAATCACTGTGGCGCACCAACTTCACCTGTCCAAGTTCGTGGACATGGCGCGAGGCTAGCAACTGCCTGTCGAGATGCAGCGAAGTTAACAAAGTGCGACGCTAGATTAACAAGGGTTTCGACCGAAGCAAGCCCCTGAACTGCGTATTTTCATCTCTGCTTCAGGAAGCGTGGTGTCGACAACCGTGGTTCGTGATTCCCGACCACGGTGTGGTGTCCCGGCGATCTACTGGTTCGCCGGGACGGGTGGTAGTCACAGCAGTAGGTGGAAGATGTCGAAGGCGACGGTCCATTGGGCTGTGCCGGGGTTCTTGCGGTCCGGTTCGACCGTGGCGAAGGTATGCGCCAGCGCTACGCTCAAGCCTCCTGCGATCAGCGGCAGTCGTTGCTCGGTCTCTTCCGAGAGGGCCACGTCCAAGGGTGGGTGGGCCGTGAGCTGATCGAGCAGCGGCTGAAGTTCGATCTCCTCGTCGAGTTTTTCGAACCGGTGGATGCTCTCCTGTAATCCCTTGGTGATCGGCAGGTCCCACGGTTCGATCACGTCGCGCAAGTTTGCTTTTGCGGAGGCTTTGCCGATCAGGAGCACGTCGTAGATCTTGTCGTCGATGAAATCGGTATAGCGCTTGAGGTCGTTCCGGTCGACCTGCAGTCCAGCTGCTGCCCTGAAGAACCGCTGGAATTTCACGGTGCCCATTACTGGCATGTCGTCAGCTCCTTTCGAAGTATTCATGGATTTGGCGTACGGCCATCGCTCCTTCACCGACGGCGGATGCGACTCGTTTCACCGAGCCTCGGCGGATGTCGCCCGCCGCGAACAGGCCGGGCAGGCTGGTTTCGAGCGTCCTGGACAGGCCATCGCTGATCGGCAGGTTGCCGTCTGCTCGGGAGTGGATCGCGTCCATGCCGGTGAGGACGAAGCCGTGGTCGTCGAGTGCGATCGCTTCGGCCAGCCACCCGGTGTGCGGTACTGCCCCGATGAAGACGAACAGGGCGCGCACCCGGATCGTGTCCTGCTCGCCGCTGCGATTGTCCTCGACCGCAATTTCGTCGAGGTATTTCTCGCCGTGGACCGCACGAATCTCGGTGTTCCGGTGCACGGTTACGCGCGGGTGGTGTTCGATCTGGTCGACCAGGTAACGGGACATGCTCTTTCCGAGGTCATCGCCGCGGATGAGCAGGTGCACGTGTGAGACATGCTCGGCGAGGAAGACGGCAGCCTGGCCGGCGGAGTTGCCGCCACCGACGATGGCTATCGGGTCGGTGCCGCATATCCGCGCTTCCTGGTGGGTTGCGGCGTAGTACACGCTCGTTCCTTCCAGCGCCTCGATCCCCTGAACGGCCAACTTGCGGTATCGCGCCCCGGCGGCGAGCACAACGGCCCGGGCGTGAACCGTGCCGCCGTCCGCCAGTCGGAGCACATGGTTCCCGGCGTCGGATCCCAAACCGGTCACTTCTGCCGACACCAGGATGCGGGCGCCGAACTTCCCGGCCTGAAGCACGGCTCGCTCGGCCAATTCGGAGCCGGAGACCCCGGCGGGGAAGCCCAGATAGTTCTCGATCCGGGAGGAGGTACTGGCCTGGCCGCCCGCGGCGATCCGCTCCAACGTCACCGTGTTCAACCCGTCCGAGGCGCCGTACACCGACGCGGCCAGACCGGCCGGTCCGGCACCCACGACGACGAGGTTGTATACGTCCTTGGCTGCGTCCGCGACGGATGCCGGGACGGCAAGCCCGACGACGCGTGCGAGTTCCGCATTCGTCGGATTGCGCAGCACCTTCTCGCCGTGCCAGATCACGACGGGTGTGTCCTCGGGGGCGACGTTCAGGCTGCGTAGCAGCTGCTCCGCCCGTTCGTCCTGCTCCAAGTCGAACCACCTGTGGGGCAAACGATTTCGCATGGCAAACTCGCGAAGCCGCAATGTATCGGGGGAGAAACAGGAGCCGATGATCCGGAACCCCGAGCCGAGCCCGATCAGCAGGTGTCGACGCACCAGGTAGGCGCGCAGGATCAGATCGCTGAGCACGGGATCGTGGGTAATCAGCTCGCGCACCTGCTCGGCCGGGACGACGAGTATCTCGCCGTCCTCGATCGCTTCGGCGGTGAAGAACGCCACCTGGCCTTCCAACAGTCCGAGTTCGCCCAGGAAGCGCCCGGGCCCGTGGACGCGCAGTATCCGGCGCTCGCCGTCCCCGTCGCCCTCGTCGACGACTGCGACCTTGCCGGAAAGGACCACGACGAAATCGTTGCAGGGCACGCCTTCTCGGATCAGCACCTCGCCGGCGCGAACCGACCGACGCGAGCCTCCGAGCTCGAGCGTCGCGACCTGGTCGTCCGTCAGACGCGGGAAAGCACCCTCCTCGTCCGCGGTCTCGTCGTCGACCGGCGGACTGTCCCCAACGGGTGAGGCGCGCTCAGACGAAGTTCTGGTCGACATAACACCACCGCCAATCTTCACCGGGCTCCATCGACTGGACGATCGGATGGCCGATGGCGTGAGCGTGAGCACTCGCGTGCCTGCCCGGCGAAGAATCGCAGCAACCGACGTGTCCGCACGTCAGACACAGCCTCAGATGCACCCACGGGGTGCCGAGGCGAAGACATTCCTCGCAACCCTGCGGGGTACGGGGCACCACGGCCCGGATCGCGGTTACATGTGGGTCCGCGTGGACAGGACTCATGACTTCGCCTCCTCGCCGGCATTTTCCGAGAGCGCCTGATCGAGCCACGTGCGCAACTGGGGCACGGGAGCCGCGCCCGACTGACGAGCGAGAACCTCACCCCGGTCCATCACCAGCAGAGTCGGCACGGCGCGGACGGTGAATCGTTCGGCCGTCCGGGGTGCGGCATCCACGTCGACCTTGACCAGCTTGATCTGGCCGGCGTGTTCTCTGGCGAGCTGCTCGAGCGCGGGGCTGACCATGCGGCACGGGCCGCACCACGTCGCCCACAGATCCACGAGCACAGGCACCGAGGATTTTTCGACGATCTCCGCGAAGTCGCCGTCTCCCGCTGCGGCGATCCAGGGCAGCGGCTCGTGGCAGTTCCCACAGCGAGGTCTTCCTTCCCCTGCTGCCGGGATGTTGTTGGTCTTGCCGCAGTTCGGGCACTTCACCTTTTCGGATCCCATGACCAGTTACCTCTTCTCAGGCCGCCGCGAAGGCGGGTTCGGCATACGCGACGGCAAGCTCGCCGCCGTCCACCGTGACGCTGATGGTGCCGTCCGGTTTGATCTCGCCGCGCAACAGTGCACGGCCGATCTTGGTTTCAACCTCGTGTGCGATGTATCGGCGCAGCGGCCGAGCACCGTAGACAGGGTCGAACCCGTGTTCGGCGATCAGTCGGCGCGCCTCCGGCGTGATTTCCAGGTGTATCTGCCTCTCCGACAGCCTGTTTCGCAGGTCGGTGAGTTGCAGTTCCACTATGTGCTCGATCTGGGGCAGGGTGAGTGGGGAGAACAGCACGATGTCGTCGACCCGGTTGAGGAATTCGGGGCGGAAGTGCCCGCGCAGTTCTGCCATCACCCGTTCCCTGGCATCCGGCTTGATTTCGCCGTCGACTGTGACCCCCTCGAGGAGATGTTGGGATCCGATGTTGGAGGTCATGATGATCACCGTGTTCCGGAAATCGACTTGCCTCCCTTGAGAATCGGTGATCCGGCCGTCATCGAGCACCTGCAGCAGGGTATTGAAGACGTCGGCGTGGGCCTTCTCGATCTCGTCGAAGAGCACCACGGAGTACGGCTTGCGCCGCACCGCCTCGGTGAGCTGGCCACCTTCGTCGTACCCGACGTACCCGGGAGGTGCACCGATGAGCCGACTCACCGTGTGCCGCTCCTGGTACTCGCTCATATCGAGGCGCACCATGTTGTCTTCGCTGTCGAATAGGGCGCTGGCCAACGTCTTTGCGAGCTCGGTCTTTCCGACGCCCGTCGGGCCCAGGAAGATGAACGAACCGATCGGCCGACGCGGATCACGGATACCGGACCTTGCCCGGATCACCGCGTCCGCGACCAGTTGCACCGCCTCGTCCTGACCGACGACCCTCTCGTGGAGGATCTCGTCGAGCTTCAACAACTTCTCCCGTTCGCCTTCCTGCAGCCGGGCGACCGGGATGCCCGTCCATGCGGCCACGATCTCGGCGATCTCGTCTTCGGTGACCACTTCACGTAGCAACGGATTTTGGCCCTGTCTGGTGGTCAGTTGCTCCTCCGCCGCCTCTAGCCGGCGTTCCAGCTCGGTAATCTCGCCGTATCGCAACTCGGCTGCCCGATTGAGGTCGTAGTTGCGTTCGGCTTCCTCGGCTGCGAGGCGCAACCGTTCCAGATCTCCTCGCAGCTCCTGCACCCGCCGGATTGCCTGCCGTTCCGCCTCCCATTGAGCGTGCCGGGCGTCTGCCTCGGCCCGCAGGTCGGCCAGCTCCTTGCGCAATTCTTCGAGGCGCGCCTTGCTAGCCGCGTCCGTTTCCTTGGACAGTGCGGCCTCTTCGATCTCCAGACGGGTCACCTTCCGGGTGAGCTCGTCGAGTTCGGCGGGCATCGAATCGATTTCGGTACGGAGCCGAGCGCACGCCTCATCGACGAGATCGATCGCCTTGTCCGGAAGGAATCGGTCGGTGATGTATCGGTGCGAGAGGGTCACGGCGGCCACCAATGCACCGTCCTGAATCTTCACGCCGTGGAACACCTCGAGGCGTTCGCGAAGTCCGCGCAGAATCGAGATCGCATCCTCGGCGCTGGGCTCGTCGACGAGAACGGTCTGGAATCGACGCTCCAGTGCCGCATCGGATTCGATGTGCTTGCGATACTCGTCAAGAGTGGTGGCACCGATCATGTGCAGTTCGCCGCGGGCGAGCATCGGTTTGAGCATGTTGCCGGCGTCGAGAGACCCCTCGCCGCCTACTGATCCTGCGCCGACCACGGTATGCAACTCGTCGACGAACAACAGGATGCGCCCCTCGGCCGCCTTCACCTCGGACAGCACGGCCTGCAGCCGCTCCTCGAACTCGCCGCGGTACTTCGCACCGGCCACCAGTGAACCCATGTCGAGCGAGAAGATCGTTTTGTCGCGCAGGCCCTCGGGCACGTCGCCGCGGACGATCCGTTGGGCGAGACCCTCGACAATCGCAGTCTTACCTACACCGGGGTCGCCGATCAGCACCGGGTTGTTCTTCGTTTTCCGGCTCAAGATCTGAGTTACCCTGCGTATCTCGGCATCCCGGCCGATGACCGGATCGAGTTTGCCTGCCCGCCCCTCGGAGACGAGGTCGCGCCCGTACTTCTCCAATGCCTCGTACGCCCCCTCCGGGGTCGCCGACGTGACACGCTGATTGCCGCGCACTTTCGTCAGCGCTGTGAGGAAGGCGTCTCGTGTGACCCCATGACTGGCGAGGACCCGCCCGGCCGCACTTGCCGACCCTTCCTCGGAGAGGGCCATCACAAGATGCTCCACCGACACGTAGGAATCCTTGAGTCTCTTCGCCTCCCGCTCTGCGGCATCGAGCAGCTTGGCCAGACGCTGGGTGATCATCACCTGACCGGGAGTTGCGCCGGGGCCGCTGACCTTCGGCCTACGCGACAGTTCACGATCCAGATCGGATCGCAGTGCGTCGACGTTCGCGCCGGCCTGTTCGAGCAGTCGGGGCACCAACCCATCCTGCTGATCGACCAATGCGAGAAGCAGGTGCTCTCCGTCGACCTCGGTGTGGCCCATTCTGGTTGCAACATTCTGGGCTTCCTGCAAGGCTTCTCGTGACTTTTCAGTCAAGCTGCCGGTGTCCATGAGGACGTCCTCCTTCTGCGGGCCGCTGCTTCGAGTCTTTCGATTCGATCCAGCAGATCGAGCACGAGCCCGATTGCCGAGTAGTTAAGGCCCAGACCCGTCCGCAGCCGTTGGATGCGTGCGGCGTGGGTTACTTCGGATGGGTCGAACGACATCTCACCGCCGGCGTAGCGGTGGGCGTCGAGCAGTCCGAGAGCCACGAGTTTTCGTGCCAGATCCGGGTGCAGCCCAGTACGTTCGGCGAAGGCGTCTGGCGACAATCCGGTACGGCGAACCAATACGTACTGAGTGATCGGCGTTGAGGTGCTCATGTCTCTTTCCTCGGATTGAAGTTCGATTCGGCGCCCAACTGCTCGAACAGTTCACGTTCGCGTGCTGTCGGTTTCGACGGAACCATCACCTTGATTTCGGCGTAGAGGTTGCCGTTGGCACCGCGCGGATTGGGCATTCCCTCTCCGCGCAGGCGCAGCTTCCTACCAGTCGAAGAGCCAGGCACCACTTTGACTTTCGCCTCTCCACCCGGTGTGGGAACGACGACTGTCGACCCGAGAACCGCCTCCCATGGCGATACGGGCAGATCGACGTAGATGTCCCGACCCTGCACGCGGAACCGTGAATGCGGTTTGATCCGCACCACGAGGTACAGATCCCCAGGCGGCGCGTCACCGTTGCCTCGGCCTCCTTGCCCGGCCAACCGGATTCGCTGGCCGTCCAGGACGCCGGCTGGAATGTCGACGTCATACTGCCGTCCGTCCAGTCTGAGAGTGCGTTTTCCGCCCTGATAGGCCTCTTCCAGAGCCAGTTCCAGTTCGGCTTCCTGATCGGCGCCGGGAATCGGTCCGAACCCACCGCCTCCGCCGAACATCTGCCCGAAGAGGTCTTCGAAGTCGACGGCACCCTCACCACCGACACCGTGGCCGAAGTGCACCCTTCTCCCGCCACCGCCGTACCCGGCGGCGTTTGCCCGCACCCGTTCGTCGTAGTCCTCGGGTACATGCCGGAAGTCGTCACCGAATCGGTCATAGCGTTTCCGGGTGTCCGGGTCGGACAACACCTGATAGGCCTCGTTGACCTCCTTGAACCTGTCCTCCGCAGTGGGATCCTTGTTCACATCGGGGTGGTACTTGCGGGCAAGCTTGCGGTACGCCTGCTGAATTTCGTCGGTGCCGGCGCCCTTCGGTACGCCGAGTACTTCGTAGTAGTCACGGGCCATCGGTGCTCACCCCTCTGGGCGGCTGACGACCACCGCGGCGGGCCGCAACTGTCGCCCGTCCTCTCCATAACCCGGGCGCAAGACCTCGACCACGGTCCCGGACGGAAGGTCGGGTTGGGTTACCACACTGACCACTTCGTGGAGTTCCGGGGAGAACGGCACACCGACCTCGTCGTGGCGCTCGAAGCCGAGTCGTGAGAGCACCTGTACCGCCTGGTCCCGGATCGCCTTCACACCTTCGACGACGGCCTGCGGATCGCTGCCTGCGTGTGCAAGCGCAAGCTCCAAGTTGTCCAGTATCGGCAGCCACGCCGCCGAAACCTTCGCTACTTCCGCGGCGCGTTCACGGTCCAGATCTTTGGCGTATCGCTTGCGCAGGTTGTCCAGATCTGCGAGGGCCCTGCGCCAACGGTCCTCGAGTTGGGACAGCTCGTCTGCCGTCTCGGCGCGATCGGACGCGGTCTTGCTCTGATCCGTGTCGGCGCTGTTGGTAGTCGGCTCAGTCGTCGAATGATCTGCAGACATTTCCATCGTGCGCCTCAGCTTCGATCGAATTCGGCGTCGATCACGTCGCCGTCATCCGACGACGCAGCATCAGCGCCGCCTGCTTGGCCGTCGTCCGACTGGTCCGGCACAAGTCCGTAGAGCAGCTGTTGCAGCTCCGAGGTGAGTGGCTGAACCTCCGCGGGTGAAGCGCCGTCCTGCACGGCCTTTCGGGCGTCGGCAATCAGCATCTCGGCCCGCGCCTTCTCATGCGGCGGGGCACTGTCACCGAGTTCGGCGAGTCGCCGCTCCACTTGATACGCAACCGAATCGAGCCCGTTGCGCGCGTCGACCGCCTTGCGCAGCGCCTCGTCCTCACCCCGGTTCCGTTCGGCCTCCGCCAACATGCGCTCGACCTCACCCTGATCCAGGTTGCCCTGTTCACTGATCGTGATGCTCTGTTCCTTGCCGGTGTCCTTGTCTCGAGCGGTGACGTTCAGGATGCCGTTGGCGTCGATATCGAAAATAACTTCCACCTGGGCCTCGCCACGTGGCGCGGGGCGGATGTCTTCCAGCCGGAACCGACCCAGCACCCGGTTGTCGGCGGCACGTTCGCGTTCGCCTTGCAGCACCACGACGTCCACGGCGGACTGATTGTCTTCCGCCGTGGAGAACACTTCGCTGCGCCGGGCCGGGATCGTCGTGTTGCGCTCGATGATCTTGGTCATCACCCCGCCCTGCGTCTCGACGCCGAGGGACAGTGGGGTGACATCGAGTAACAACACATCGGAAACCTCGCCCTTGAGCACGCCCGCCTGGACTGCGGCGCCGAGTGCAACGACCTCGTCCGGGTTGACGCCCATATGGGGGTCCTTACCGCCGGTCAGCCGGCGAACCAGTGCCTGAACAGCCGGAATACGTGTCGAACCGCCGACCAGGATCACTTCGTCGATGTCGTTGGCGGCGACCTTGGCATCACTCATCGCCTGCTTCACCGGGCCGAGGCAGCGTTCCACCAGATCCGCAGTCAAATCATCGAACTTCGATCGCATGATCGTAGTGGTGAGATGCTTGGGACCATTCGCGTCGGCGGTGACGAAGGGCAGGTTGACCTGGGCCTGGGTCACTGAGGACAACTCGACCTTGGCTTTCTCCGCGGCTTCGAACAGTCGCTGCAACGCCTGTGCATCCTTACGCAGATCGATGTTCTCCGTGCTCTGGAATTCGTCGGCAAGGTAGTCCACTATGCGTCGGTCGAAGTCGTCGCCGCCCAAGTGGGAGTCGCCGGCCGTGGAACGAACCTCGACTACCCCCTCGCCGACGTCTAGCAGGCTCACATCGAAGGTTCCGCCGCCGAGGTCGAAGACCAATACGGTTTCGTGGGTCTGTTTGTCCATGCCGTACGCGAGTGCCGCAGCGGTCGGTTCGTTGATAATCCGCAAAACCTCGAGGCCCGCGATACGGCCGGCGTCCTTGGTGGCGTTTCGTTGCGCGTCGTTGAAGTAAGCAGGAACGGTGATGACCGCTTCCTTCACCTTCTCACCGAGGAACTTGCTCGCGTCGTCGACGAGCTTGCGCAGCACGAGAGCGCTGATCTCCTCTGGTGCGTATTTCTTGCCGCGCACGTCAAATCGGGCCTCACCGTTGTCACCCGGTACGACGTCGAAGCTGACCGCTTTGGCCTCCTCGGAGATCTCGTCGTAGTGACGTCCGATGAAGCGTTTCGCCGAGTAGATCGTGCCCTTCGGATTCAAGATCGCCTGCCGTCGGGCAAGCTGGCCCACCAGACGCTCACCGTTCTCGGTGAACGCCACCACCGAAGGCGTCGTCCGTGCTCCCTCTACATTGGAGATCACCACCGGCTCGCCGCCTTGCCAGCTTGCGATGACCGAGTTGGTTGTGCCCAAGTCGATGCCTACAGCAGTTGTCATGACTCATTCCTTTCGATCGCCTGGCCGGTGAGCAAGTGCACGGTTCCGCCCGCGACCTCGATGTCGGCAAGGACTTCGTGGTGACCTGGTTTCAATGACTGGATTGAGGACTGGATTGCAGACTGGATTGAGGACTGGATTGAGGTGAATCACGCTGCCTGCTCCTGCATCCCATGCAGGAGCGGGCCGAGCAGGTCGCCGACAACGGCACCCGACGCCAATTCATGGACGACGGGCGTGAGGCCCAAGAGCAGCCGCAGCGGGGATTCTGAGCTTTGACATCACGCCCCTCAGCGTTGATGTTGTGGGGTTCGCCGGGCCTGTGCGTACCGACAGGGCCGACCGCCGGTCAACCGGTTGAGCTCACGAACGGCCCAGCCATGATGAGTCTTTTCGTCCATCTAAAGGGCGCCAACAACATTCGCCTGATAGGTGGGGTGCAACAGGGCAGTGGCGACCACACCTGCCCTTGGTCGAAGATGCCCGCCGGAACCCGATCGAGGCGGCCATCGCACGAAACTCCGAGTATCGGCCGCTACACGAAAACTCGAATGTCGGCCGCTACTGCGGTACGTCCACACTACCGCGGCGCATCCACAAGTAGAACTCCCTTTGTGAAAGATCTTCGCAGCCAGTGGGCAGTAGCTTCGTTGAACCTGGACGAGATTCATTGTGGCTCTGTCGAATTTCGTTGTGGTAGAGAGGCAATGACCTACATCTCGACGGTTCCAGCTGGTTACGAGTGGGGGCGACAGCTCGCGTGCTGCACAGATCAACATCCAGTTCTGGGACTGATCAGCAGGCCACATGATCGGGAACGCTTGCAATTCAACAAGTTTCGATCACCGCGCATGATCGGGACTTACGTGGGATCTCGTCTGTTCCTGTGCGACATCGTTTGGCAGGAACTCGGTCGAGGGTCGGTTTGCTCTCTCCCCCGTCGTGGCGCAGGTGTGCCAGGTCTGGCCGTGGTTGTGTTTGTCTCGGTCCGGAGCCGCCTCAGGGATGCAGGATGACTTTGGTCCAACCGTCGTCGCGGGCGTCGAAGTGCTGGTAGCCGGACTCGGCCTCGGTCAGCGGGAGCTCGTGAGAGACGATCCAGGAGGGCTTTGCCCGGTCTTCGTGGATGAGGTCGCGCAACTGCCGGTTGTAGTGTTTGACGTTCGCTTGTCCGGTGCCGATCTTCTGGCCCTTGAACCAGAATTTGCCCATGTCGAAGGCGATCTTGCCGTTGCGCTCGAGTTCGTCGGGGCCGTTCTGGTCCTGGGGCAGGAAGATGCCGACCACCCCGATGTGGCCGGTGAAGCGCACCGAATCCACGAGCCGGTTCATCGTCATAGCGGCGTCCTCGTGACCTTGCGGGTCGTGTGCCTGATACCCGACACACTCGCACCCCTTGTCGGCGCCGTGACCGTTGGTCTGCTCGAGGACCTGCTCGACGGGGTCGCCCTTCGAGTCGTCGATGGGTACGACGCCGATCTCTTCGGCCAGGCGCAGCCGGTCGGGGTGACGGTCGACGATCATCACCTTGCTCGCTCCCTGGATCATCGCCGAATACGCGGCCATCAAACCGACTGGGCCAGCGCCGTAGACCACCATCGAATCGCCGGGTTGCATGTCGGCCAGGCGGGTGCAATGCCATCCGGTCGGGAAGATGTCCGACAGCATCACGTAATCGGTTTCCTTGTCTTGGGCATCCTCGGGCAGTCGCAGACAGTTGAAGTCGCCGAACGGCACCCGCAGATATTCCGCCTGTCCACCCCAGAACGGACCCATCCCCGCGAAACCGAATGCGGCACCGGCCATCTTCGGATCGGGGTGCACCGTCAGACAGAACGCGGTCAACCCTTCCTCGCAGTTTCGGCAGAAACCACAGCCGATGTTGAACGGCAGACACACTCGATCCCCGGGCGATACTTTGACCACCGCATTGCCCACTTCGGCGACAATGCCCAAGTTTTCGTGACCGAGGACCATTCCCGGCTCCAGATCGGTGCGGCCCTCGTACATGTGTAGATCCGACCCACATATATTGGTGCTCGTGATCTTCACCAGCACATCTGTCGGTGCCTCGATCCTCGCGTCGGGCACATCCTTCACACGAACCTCACGAGGCCCGTCGTACACAAGCGCTTTCATGGCGACACTCCCTTAGCTGCGGCATTTCCGGTTGATGTCGTCCGGTCACAGGTGATTACGCGTGAGCGACCGACCGAATGAATCGTGCTGTTCGGGGTAGGCCCACGGCGCACGGAACTCAAGACCGTGCCAAAATATCGGCGCACCAACATTTTTCCCGCCGCGGCCCGCAGCTGAGGCTGTATTCCAGGCGTCGCATTCCCTCACCATGGAGTCTCCTCTTTCGGCTCCACGATCGCTAGGGGGCGGGATCGGTTTTCCTCGATCGGTGGGCTCGGGTTCCTTCCATTAGCCCATGGATGGTGTGATGCTTGACAGTGTTCACCACCTCGAAGAGGAGACTCGACATGGCCACCAAGGCGCTGCTGGTCCGACTTGAAGCCAAGCCCGGCAAGGAAGAAGCGGTCGAGGAATTCCTCCGATCGGCACTGCCGCTCGTCGAACAGGAGCCAGGCACGAAACCCTGGTTCGCGGTGCGGTTCGGGCCCTCGTCATTCGGCATCATCGACGCATTCCCCGACCAGGCCGCCCGCGAGACACATCTCAATGGTCCGGTCGGCAAGGCCCTCGGCGAACGCGCCGACGAACTCTTTGCTGCGCCGCCCGAAATCAGCCATCTCGACGTTCTCGCTGAAAAACTCTGAACCACCGACTGGAAAAATCCCTGTCGGCGACTGTCACTCTTCTGCTGTGAATACAGTTGTGCCACAGCCGTACCCGATTCACGAGAGCCTGCCGGCGTGCGCGGCTGTGGCGTACTGTCCGTCGCTCACTTTCTCGTTTTATTGCAAAGTGTTTCGAGTTTGAACTGACCTGCCTGGAAAGTGAAGCAGGACTTCTCGTTTCTGGAGGAGAGCTTAGTGGAGCACCACGGATCATCGAGCACGGACGATCGGTGCTAGTCCTGTTGGAATAGGTGGTCATAGCCGATGGCGAAGGTGAGGTCGGATGGATTCACCATCACCGTGCGCCGGTCACCGACCTGGGGTCGCACGCTACCTGTGGGCACCTCGCAGTCAGCGTCGAACGTGTCGAAACCCGGGCCGCTGATACGGACGGTCAGTTCGGCGGTGTCTTGGCCCTCATCGCTGTCTCGGATGCGGTTGACGGCGAGGATTTCTGCGGTCGCTGCGATCCCGGCTGCCTGGAATCGCTTTTCATCCCAGCGCCACCCGTAGGTACTGACTGCAAGCCCGATTCCGATCGGGAAGGTGAAGACTCCCCACCACAGGCCGGTCGCGAGTGAACCGTCGATCAACCCGGCGATCGGCCCGGCCAGGATGAGGCCACCGGCGATCGAGTACGTCATCATCCCGGCGGTGAAACCGATGAGTTCGACCTGTTGCGGTTCGTTCGTGTTCTTGGTGGACACCTAGAAACCTTATGTGAAGGGGTGGGTTCTGGGTGGCTGTTTTAGGGTTTGAACTGTGGTGATGACAATTCCCTGGGTGGTTGTAGGGGTTTGGGGCGCCGGCGAATTGAGGGGCCGACGGTTGGGGCCGCGGAGGCTCCGGCTTGGCAGTGTGGGGGAGTCGTGCGCGCCCGGCGGAGCGGTGTGAGTCCCGATTTGGGTTAACTTGAATATTGTTGCAGTAGTTTCGTTTTCGTCGTTGGATGTTATCTGATTGTTTTGCTTAGCGGTTTTTATCGGCAGTCACTCCCGGGTGGATCGACCACTGGTTAATCCTGACACTCCGTGCCTCATTGATTGCTCCGTCCTAACGGATTCATCACGTCGGGTCCAGGGAGAGTGGTCAGCGTTGACCGCCTGCTGCTGGGATTGTTCTCAGCTATGGACAAGGCCATCTTTGCCCGGAATTTCGCCGACAACTGTCGCGGAATTTCTCGAAAGTCGCGGGTCGATCGGACTAGCAGACCCGGAACTTACAACTGCCTTGCCGCCGCTGGAAAATTTCCGGTGTGCGTTGCTGCCGAGTGCGTCGGACCTCCACCACGTTGGTGGACGATGACCTCTTAAAGTGGAGAAAAAGCAGCGAAGTCGATCTGCCGGCGAGCGTTGGACAGCGCAGTGACCACGCAGGTGCCGAGCGGGCCGGTCCTGTCGTAGAGGGTCGCAGTACCGATCGAAATTTCTTCGGAGGCAACAGTATTGTCTGCGCGAATACCCAGTTCGTAACCGAGAGGCAGTCGCGACAACGTGAGGGTCATGTCCGCATTGATGTACCCGGCACCCTCGGATCCCCAATGGCATATGAGGTTTGCGGTGTCACCGAGCACCGCGGCGCGTTGGAACGGCGAGATCGGTTCCCCGTCCACGAGCGCAGGCAGGCTGTGCCACGCATTTTTGCGGTCGCCATTCTGATTCGTCGCAAAATCGTGTGTCCACTCACGGTCGCTACTCTTGAACAGCGGCGGCGACCCCAGCGGCGAAACGCATCCTTCCGGAGGCACCGGAAGGTCCAGTACCGGACTCCAGACACGACCGGCCGGCTCCGATCCAGTAGTCAGGAACACCACCGAGGCTCGTGCCCGCACTTGCTCGTCCTGCACGATGAAAGCATCCGCGGCGGTGATTCGTGTGCCTTGGCGGACAACCTCGCTGCGTACCTCGATCGGGGCAGTCGAGACCGGCTTGAACAAGTCCACTGTCAGCCGGGCCGGAACGAAGCCGGTCGGACAGTGAGTCTCGAGCTGGCGAGCGAGTAAACCACATACGGCATGACCGCCGACCTGGGTCGGTGCCCAGGCGCTGACCGCCAACTGCTCCGCTATGAGTAGCTCCCCGCGTTTGGTGAAGAAACTGACCATCGTTGCCGACTTCCTTTTCAGTTCATCTCGTCTGCTCGAATATTTCGAAATGTAACATGTTCTAGTTTATTCTGGGTGAATATCGGTTGCGATACCGATTCCAGGAAGGACGAACAGTGTTATGAGACAATGCTTTCAGCGTGAACACCCACCACGAGCTCGCCGGCCTCGCCTGTGTACTGGCCGTCCTATCGACGCTCCTGTGATCATGTGGCGCAGGTTTCGTTCGCAGATTGCTGGGGTCGCGACGTTTGCGGCCCCAGCGCGTTCTCATTCGAAATGGTTCAGTTGGCGGAGGGATCCGTTCTCAAGCTTGACGGCCGACCATGTCGAGAGCGGCGAGGTGACTGAAGAGCATGCTGGTTCCGATCGGGTTTCCGCCGCCGGGATAGACGGTGCCGCTGGGTGCGGCCATCGTGTTGCCTGCCGCGTAGAGGCCCTTAATCGGATTGCCGCCGGTGTCGAGTACCCGCGCTGCGGTGTCGGTCCGTAGCCCTCCCTTCGTGCCGAGGTCGGAGATGCCGAAGGTGGCTGCGTGGTACGGGCCGAGGTCAATTGCCACCAAGGGTGATTCACCGTTCGTGAACGCACGGTCGTAGGCCTTGTCGCCGCGGCCGAAGTCTTCATCGACACCCTTGGCGACCATTGCATTGAACCGGGCAACGGTCGTGACCAGGTGATCGGCTGGCACACCGATCTTTTCGGCCAGTTCCTCGAGGGTGTCAGCTGTGTGCCAGAGGCCGGCCGCCTCGTACTTCTCGGTCTCGACCATGGAGACGTTGGTTGCCCGAACCGGTGGACGCTCGCCCTCCTTGTTGTCGTAGATCATCCAGTACGGCAGGGTGATCGAGCCATCCTCCATCTGGTCGATGACATCACGGCCGAGGCGGTCGTAGGCCGACGACTCGTTGACGAACCGCTCACCGTCCTGATTGACAAAGATGCCGCCGGTGAACCACAGTGCAAACACCGAGCGGCCGTCCGGATGAGTCATCCCCGGAGCCCACCAGGCTTCACTCATCAGGTCGATGTCGGCACCGACTGCCATTCCAGCCTGGTGCGCCGCGCCGAGGTTGCCCCGGGGGCTCACGGTGTCGCGGGCGGTGCCGGGCACACCGTATTTCAGGCGAAGCTCATCGTTGCACTCGAAGCCGCCGGCCGCGAGCAACACGCCTTTGCGGGCCCGGATGGCGCGGCGCTCGCCGTGGTGATCGACATTTGCGCCGACGACAACACCCTCCTCGACTACGAGCTCGACAAGTGGTGTGTTCAAACGCAGGTCGGCGTTCGGATACTTCGCAATTGCTTTGAGGAGTCGACCGATGAGCGACTGGGCCCCGACCAGCATGTCGGGTAGCGGAGCCCCGAGACGTTCCGTGTCGAGAGGTCCTCGCATGGACGCGCGGAGGTCTGCCACCTCTACTGCCGGAATCGGCGTCGGGACGATGTGTCGCTGGCCGTCGAGTCGGGCCTTCGGCGCTTTACCGAAATAATCAGGCCACGGCCGCATTTCGAACTCGAGGTTCTCATCCTGTTCGAGGTATTCGATCAGCGGTGCTCCACCCCGGACGTACGTGTCCTGCAATTCGCGCGGGGTGCGGTCGCCAACTACCGCGTGGTAGTACTCGAGCGCGTCTTCGATCGTGTCGTCAGTGCCGGCACGCTGCAGGACGGGTTGCATGGGAACCACACACCGCCCCCGCCGGAGTAGGCGGTGGTGCCCCCGAACTTGTCGGTGGCCTCGACCAAGAACACCTCGAGTCCTTCTCTCGCCGCGGTATATGCGCCGGTGAGGCCGCCGCCACCCGAACCCGCTATCAACACGTCGCATTCTTCGTTCCAGTTGACCATCGTCACTGTCCTTTCGATTGATACTGATTTTGATGGAAGAGGGCCAACGCCCCGGGTGTTGTGTCGACAGGCGAGGAGCGTCTCAGCGCATCGGTTGGGAAACCGTCGCAGAAGAGTTCATACAAGAAGATGAATTGCATGCCATGGCAACCCCGCCAAAACTCTATAGAGAATATCTCTCGGAAATCGTTGTGTCGCAGTCAAATTTCTCGGCAGATGGGTTCACTTCCTGCAGCGCCTCACGCCGACAATAGGTGATCACACCTATTGCGACAAGCGAACTCCGAAGCGGCATGGGAATGCTCAGTGCGCTGCGCCGAACAGTTTCGGCGTATCGGCGAAACTGAGAATCAAAACACCAGCTCGCAGCGTTATGAAAAATACATCAACGGCGTAATATGCTGGGCAACAATATAATTGAAAATCTGTACTACACTTCGTCGAGACTCGTCAGAGTTGGAGCGCGAGGTAGGTTGGATGAAGGCAAGACCTGATTCGGTTCGACGAACAAGGGATCTTCTCCGGGCAGCGGTGCTGCGTGGAGATTTCGTCGACGGCATCCTTCCGGGCGAGCGCGAACTCGTAGGTTCCTATTCGGTGAGCCGGGGGATCGTCCGCGAAGTTCTGACGCTCCTTCGGGACGAAGGGTTGATCGCACGGACTCAGGGCGTGGGGACACACGTCGTCGCCCCTACCGCTCACAGGCGACTCGAAGACATTCAAGGCATCGCAGAATTGAAGAGCGGCAATCACTTCAATGGGAGGTTGCTTCTGACATCCTTCGAGAGCACAGTGATCTCAGCGCCCGCTGCTGCATCGAGGGCGCTCGAGGTGGAAACCGGCACACCGTGTTTGCGCGTGGACTACGCGGCGGGCACGATCAGTGGAGACGTAGACGCTGCGGCCACCAACTACGTTTTGTTCCCGGAAGCGCAGCGATTGATCGACACTCCCTTCGTAGTCGACTGGTATGCCTACCTCTCGAGTGCCGGAGTGAAAATCGGCGGGTCCGATTTCACGGTCAGTGCGGTGCTCTCAGATGAAACTCTGGCGTCGGTATTGAGAACCACCGAGGGGGCGCCCTTGCTGTTGTTGGAACAAACCATCCGAGACGTGTCAGGGCGAATCTTCAACTACGCAATTGCCCATGCACGACCCGATCGCCTGCGGGTTGTTTCCCATTCCGTGCGGGGCGCAGCGACTTTCGACAGGACAGCTGTCCCTGAACGAGGCGAAAGACCGAACCGAATCCAGTGACTGCCTAAGTGTGTGCGATGGCCGTGCTGAGACCGGCCGTCGTCGCGGGGTGCCAGCTGAGGCGTCGTGCGACCTGGTGGTCACCAACCTCGACGGTGGCGTTCGGGCGCGCCCCCGGCAAAAGCGTTCAAGGCAGTTGGTTGATGCTCGGACCGGCCGGCCTAGCGGCATGTTCTCACTGAGTGAGACCTGGGACACCCTGGTATGCGTTGGATCGTAATCATGACGCAGACGGATCGCCAGTGTCTGTGCGAATGGCGGTGTTTCGGCTCGTTATGTACTAGTTCATGGAGACTGATGCTGCTGTCCATGTGTGCGCGGTGGTTGTAGTTACGGATCGGATGTGGCCGACTCGCTGCTGCCAGGCCCTTCCTGTTGGATCCGCCGTCTCGATAGCACAAAAATGTGAAAACCGCTCCGGCACAGCGGAACCCGCATTTTGCTCCCAGGTCTGGACGAAGTTTGCGTTCCTTCGCCTTGTCTCCGGTGAAACAAACACATGCACAAGTATTCAATCCTGCACTTGAAATGAATAGGTGCGGCGTAATTCCCCGATGAGGAGTCAGAAATGGCACAGGTTGAGACCGTTCGAGGTTCGATTGATACGTCCGCGCTCGGACGAACCTATATGCACGAGCACATCTTCATTCTCAATACAGAGATGCAACAGAACTTTCCAGAGGAATGGGGAGACGAAGACGATCGCGTCGCGGACGCGGTCGCGAAGTTGCGGGCCCTGGCGGCGCAAGGTGTGCAGACAATTGTAGATCCAACAGTGGTGGGACTGGGCCGTTACATACCGCGGGTCCAGCGTATCGCCGAACAGGTACCCGAGTTGAACATTGTGGTAGCCACTGGCTGCTACACCTTCACCGACGTCCCGTTCTACTTCCAACATCGGGGGCCGGCACTCAATGCAGTGATGGGCGCGGAGGTTCCTGACCCGATGGTCGATCTTTTCGTCAAGGACATCACCGTGGGCATTGCCGACACCGGAGTCCGTGCCGCATTGCTCAAGTGTGCGATCGATGCTGAAGGGCTCAGGCCGGGTGTGGAACGGGTAATGCGCGCAGTGGCGAAGGCGCACCACCTGACCGGCGCCCCGATTACGGTGCACACTCATCCGGAGAGTAAGACGGCCCTCGACGTCAAGCGAGTGATGTGTGACGAGGAAGGCGTCAAGCCCGAGCGGATTGTGTTGGGCCACAGTGGCGATAGCACGGATCTAGATCATTTGACTGAACTGGCGGAGAGCGGATTCATACTAGGAATGGATCGATTCGGTCTCAACGTCAATGTCTCTTTCGAAGAGCGGGCGGACACGCTGGTCGAGATGTGTCGACGGGGGTACGCCGAGCAGATGGTGCTCTCGCACGACGCGAACTGCTTCTTCGACTGGATGGACCCTGCGCTCAAGGACATGATGCCGGGGTTCGACTACCTGCATATCGAAAAGGAGGTCCTCCCGTACGTGCGTGAGCAAGGCGTCACCGAGGAGCAGATCACGGCGATGTTGTTCGAAGTTCCCCGCCGCTACTTCGAGAACGTCAGCACTTACTAGAGTGAGTTCTCGCGCCGCCGTACTTCTGGGCGAAGACGCTACGTCAGCCCGGAAGTATCGACGCGGCACCGTCAAGTTGTTGAGATCACCTGAGCGGCGACGATGCGGTGGTGTCGTAGATGTCGCTGAAAGTCATTGTCTGGGCGTGCCTCGTGCGATTCGCAACCGGGCTCAACGATGATGCGTGGGTCAGTCTTCGGTGGTCCACGCCGAGAGCGCGGCCCGCTCGTCCGCGGACAGGCGACGCAGCGTACCGGCGTCAGGGTCGGCGAACGCGAGTTGGGTTGTGGCGGTGACCGCGGGCTTCGAGTCCGGCGCGGCGTGTGCGGAACGAACCTCGTAGCGGAGGGTGACATCGACGGCGCGGAGCTTCTCGATCCACATGGTGACCGCGAGTGGGCTGTCGGAGTGCTTGAGAGGGGTGCGGTACCGGACCTCGATCCCGGCGACGACGGACGTCTCGAAAAGGTGCGCGATCTCGGGGCCGGCGGAGAGCAGAGAGTCGATGCGGGCTTCCTCGAGGAGCGTCACCATGCGGGCGTGGTTGACGTGTTTGAAGATGTCCATGTCGGACCACCGGACGATGACATGTGAGGTGTAGGTGCGGGCGGTCATCGGTGGAAATCTCCTCGGCTCGTGGTGAGGTTGTCATTGTCGCAGGGCGGATGGCTTCTGGTGGAGACTTGCCCAGCCAGGCTTCGCGAGCCGTGATCCGATCAACGTCCGCTAGATCAGTGCGCCGGAATGCACCCAAGCACTCTCAGGGAGGCGCACCCCGCCATCCGGGAACGACTTGTGTGCAGAATTACCCACACACGCCGGCTAGGGTCCGGATCGGACACCTTCACCGATGTGGAAATATTGCCGCTACGGGTGGTCGAGTAGCGCCGCGACATCCAGCGGATTCGGCCACTGCATGGATTGCTCAGGAAGGGACTGCAAGCCGTCGGCGATGATCCACACTGTGCCCGTTGCGTCGACCGTGATTGCCGGTCGGATTGCGAAGATCGGTGCGCTTTTCACCGGTTCGAGGGTGGCGGCATCCAGGAGCGTGAGCAGTCGATACCGTCGTGTCGGATCACAGTCACCCGGCCGCTGTCCGATCGGAGAGGCGTCGCTCGATGGATGAGCCACCGTACAGACATAGGTGCCAACCTGCTTGACGTGGAACGGTTCCCAACCGAGATCGTACTCGTCGCCCAGTGACAGGTCGGGAAGGATCGTCGACGCCGTACCGTGATTGAACAGCCGCAGCGGGGATCCAGCGAGGAAGAGACGCTGCCGACGCGGGCCTGGAACCGATGACAGGACGGGCCCTGTGGTGACGTCACCAGCAGTGGTAACCCGCATCAGCCGTCTGCTCGATTCTCGATCGGATACTCTCGCCTCGAGTAGTACGAGAAACGAATCACCCTCTACAGCAATACTGTTGACGTACTCGTCCGGAGCCTTCACTGCAATCGGATCCGCCCCCGGTGTGTGCAACCACCACCGTCCGCCCGGTGAGCAGGCCAGCAAGATTTCCCCGACGACAGCACCGGCGTGTACCGGGACGTCGCTGACGCGGCAAGGTTCGAATCCTGTTGTGCATTGATAGGTTCCGTCTGTACCGGCCACCCAGCATCCGCCCGGGGTGGCCCACACGTGCCGTGAGACTCCGATGGGCCCGGGTAGGACATGTTCGGTGGCAACATGTTCGGAGTCGATACTGGCCACGATTGGGAGTCCACTGTCGACCGTCCACAGCACATCTCCCGCCGCACTCACATCACCCGGAACGAAACGCGGCCGAACATTGTGGGGTGGGACGTCGTCGAGGTCGAGTTCGATCCATGCCCCGCTTTCGCGATCCACCTCGTATACGTCGTCACGCATCGACTCCTCTCTGTCGAAGAACCGGGGCGATTCAGTGACGTCGCGCAGTGAGCGGTGTCCTGGCACGATCGCCCACCTGTGACTGTCGGGTTCTCGCCGGTATCGCAAGCTGAGCAACTGGACCCGCGCCACACGGCCACGCACTCGTGAAGTGATCTGGTGACTCAGCGTTCCGTAGAAGCGGCCGGTCAGCTCTACGTGGCCGGAGCGCGGGTGAAATCCTCGCCACGACGCCTCCCACCCGTCACCGCGTAGCACCCCGCTCCATTCCCAGCGGCGCGGTGAATCCTCCTCCGTGTACTGGAAGATCGGGGGATGCCCATCGGCTATGAGGACCGCACGAATCGTTACGGCGTCGATGTTCTCGGCCGGGAGTTCCGTGAAGTGAAGTGGGAAGTCGAGCACCATGCCGATCTTCGGTGGCGGTATCTCCCCATCTTCGATGGCGAGTCCTTCGATCTGCACGGCGAGCGTGCGGTGGCGGCTCATGCGCCTTTCGGTGAAGTCATAGCGTCGACAGTACCCAGCGTCAATCGGCGCGTAATGACTGGCGACATAATTGCCCCAGTAGCCTTGTGCCATGAGTGGGCCGTATATGGGAGACCGCTGGCGCTGCCCTTTCTCCCGGTCGTCGAGCATATGAGCAATCTGGCTGACGCGGCTTCGTTCTCCGTGCAGACGAACACGGGTAGACCGTTGAGCTTCGCACCGGATTCGGTGGCTGACGTCGACGTCTTTCTCGGCGAGATCGCCATCGAAGTTGAGGGCAGCGACGAGCTGGCGGAGTTGATTTTCAAACTGGGTGGCTGGCCAGTCGTGAAACTGCCTTCGGGGTACTACGCGAATCCGATCGACAAGGCTTTCAAGCGCGTGGATAACGGGTCCCAGGACAGCCTTGTGTCGTTCTGGACGGCAGCTGTTGGTGTCTGGGAACTACTTGTCCTGCACCGGAATCGCCCGCGAGATCAGCTCCGAGATCTTTGTCGCCGGCAACTCCCCGTCCGGTGCCTGCGTGATGTTTGTCAGGACAACGATGATCGTGCCGTCTGATTCTCGACGCGTCGTTTGGGTTTGGTAGCCGCTGATATGGCCCTGGTGTCCGGTGAGTCCGTTGAGCTTCGCGATGCCCATTCCGTAGGGCATCGCTCCGCCGGTGACGAAGTCGAGTCGTTCTTCTTGCATTTCGGGATCCAAGAGATCCCCGGCAACGAGGGCGCGGCCCCAGATCGCCATATCGTCGGCAGTGCAAATGGCTTCGCCCGCACCGAATCCCCAGGAGGGATTGGAGTTCGTCACATCGATCAAATCCGGTTTCGGTGCCGGCGGGCTCGGGTTGTCCCACTCAGCGCCGTACTGATAGCCGCGGCTGTACGGGACGGAAAGCGTCGAATCTTCCTGCGCCGGCATCGAACAGCCGGTCATCTGCAAAGGGCTGAAGATGCGATCCTGCACGAGGGCGCCAAGTGAGGCACGGCCGTGCTGTTCGGCGATAAGGGCGAGCATCACGTAGTTGGTGTTCGAATAATCCCAGCCCGCCCCTGGCGCAAACTCGGCCGGTTGACCGACCGTGGTAGCGAGGAGTTCCTCCGGACTCCACACTCGTGCAGGATTGTTCGCAAGATCATTCAAGAATTGGTCGGGTGTATAGGTGGGGATGCCCGACGTCATGTTGAGTGCTTGCCTGATGGTGGCACCGTTGGTATCAAGCGTCGGAAAGTAGGGTGCCAGTGCATCATCGAGTCCGAGCTTGCCCTCTTCGGCGAGCTGTAGGACCACCGTCGCGGTCAGTGTCTTACTGATACTCCCGATCCGAAAGTGGTTCTCCACCTTCATAGGTTCGTTCGTGTCGATATTTGCAACGCCTGCCGCAGCCTTGTAGGTGCCTCGATCGGGACTGGCGACAATGGCAACCAATCCAGGTATCCCCATTTCCTCCATCTGCTCGTTGATGACGGGTAGCACCGCGGACTCGAGCGAGGTTTGTGCAGAATCGGATTCCGTTGATGTCGAATTGGTTTGGCTGGCTTCTCCGCTCGCGCAGGCTGTCAGCGTCACCATCACAATCACGAGTGTCGTGGCTGTGAGTTTCATGGCATCTCCCTGAAGTTGACGACGTCGTCGTTGAGCGGAAGTTGGTTGTTCGTTCACCGGCATTCGGCCCCGTCACGAAAGCGTCTGTTGCAGTGCATACTCGGAGCATCAGGCAGCGGGCGGAAAGTCGACGATGGTGGAATACAGAGGGAGCTGATTCTCGCGCTCTCCGGCATCGGGACCCTCCGAGACATTGACGAAAATGCCTTCGCCGGTAGAAGAAGCCTCCACGCCTACGGCTCCGACAAACGTGAACCGGTCGATCTCGTATGGGACGTTGTCACCCGACAGCGGTAGCGGCGCTCGGGACACGTGAAAGTGGAGGTGCGGCGCAGTCGTGTTCCCTGAGTTGCCGAGTTTGCCGATTACCTGCCCTCTGGTGACCGTGTCACCGACCTTTACCGACGCGCTACCCGGGATCATGTGCGCGTAGAAGGCGAAGTTCCCGTCACCGATGTCGATAATGACGTAGTTTCCGGCCAACTGATCAACGGCCACGCCCTCCGGAAGGATCTTGGGCGGAACATCCGGCATGTCTGACACCACGGTCACGACCTTGCCGTCGGCCACGGCCAACAGTTCGGCGCCGTATCCGGAGTAGTCCTCATTGCGGGTTCCGTCGCCGACGGCGACTGCGTTGGCCTGATTGGTTTGCATCCAGTCGATGGCATAGCGCTCGGCGCCGTTCATCCTGCCGCCCAACGCCATCACTACACCTCGGTGCGCATTCATTACGCAACAGCTGTTGTCGGCAATCCAACCATCACCGGCAACCGGCGGCCCGATGACGACGGGCGAGGCCCCACTTGTACGAACCGTCCCGCCGATCTGGGTAGTGCTGTCCGGGTACAACGCGCCGTGTGCTTCCGATCCAGGCGTCGCCGCGCCGAGCGTGGCGCTGATGCGGTGTGTCACTTCGGTCGGAACATCGTCGCGGCTGTCGTAGACGTCATCGAGAAGGAGCACCACCGTGCGACCCGCGGCTATGTCGCCGGACGCCGGCGGAAACTGGAGAGTCCGTGCTGCCACCTCTGCTTGTCCTGCGGTGGTGACGACCTTGCCGTCAGGCCCGTCGGCGAGGGTCTCGACCTGCGTGATCGTCACCGGGCGAGGTGTGACGTTGAGCAGCTGGATCTCGTAGGCCACATGAGCTTTCCCGTCGGTGCCGGTGACCGGAATCGGATCCGGTCCGAGAGTGTTGATCACCAACGGCGTCGCCACATCTTTGTCGAGGGGAGACCCGGGCGGAACCCCGCCGCGAGGATCGACGGTCGATGTCGAAGCTGTCGTCGAGTCGGTGGAATCGATTGATGAACATGCCGCCAGCAGGGCTGCACATGCAACGAGAACTATTGGGGCCCTTCGCATTGTCCGTGTCCTTACTTGGGGAAGTTGATGACGTCCGAATTGAGCGGGAGCTGATCGGTTCGCTCTCCCGCATCCGGTCCCTTCACGAGGGAATCTGTGGCCGTCGAGCCCACGAATGTGAAGCGGTCGATCTCGTAGGGCACGTTGTCGCTGGACAAAGGCGCCGGAGCCCGAGAGACATGGAAGTGCAAGTGAACCTCCGTGGTGTTGCCCGAGTTGCCCAAGTCTCCGATTACCTGGCCGCGGGAAACCTTGTCTCCGACCTTCACCGACACCGATCCAGGGATCATGTGCGCATAGAAGGCGTAATTGCCGCCGCCAATGTCGATGATCACGTAGTTGCCACCGAGTTGATCGAACGTCAGACTTTGGTTGACTTGATGCGGCGGCTCGTCCTTCTTGTCAGACACAACTGACACAACGGTGCCGTCGGCCACCGCCAACAGCGATGCGTCGTAAGCGAAGTAGTCTTCGTTCTTCGAGCCGTCACCATTGCTGGAACTGAGAACCGGGTTGTTCATATCGATACGCATCCAGTCGACGGCATAACGTTCGGTCCCGTTGATCCGTCCGCCCACAGCCATCATCGCTCCACGGTGCGATGTGATCACGCAACAGCCGTTGGCCGCCACCCAACCGTCACCTGCGAGGGGTGGCCCGATGGTCACTGGCGAACGTGCACTTGTCTTGACCGCTCCACCGATCTGAGTCACGGTGTCCGGATATCTCGCATTGAGGCCGGAATCCTGTGTGATGAAGGGGCCATACGAGGTGACCAGCCGATGGGTCACCTCAGCCGGTACGTCCGCGCGAGTGTCGTAGACCCCATCGAGTACCAACACAACAGTGCGCCCGACGGGGATGTCGGTAACCGGCGCCGCTTCGAAATTTGCCAACGGGAAGGTACGGGCCAGCACCTCGTCTTTCGTCAGGCTCGCTACTACCTCGCCGTCCGGTCCACCGGCCAGTGTTTCGATCTCAGTGATGGTCGCGGGCCGCGGCGACAAGTTGAGTACCGAAATTTCATAGGCCACATGAACTTTGCCGTCTGTACCGGTAACCGGAATCGGATCCGGCCCTAGTGCCGTAATGACAAGTGGCGCCATCACATCGGCATCAAGCGGGTAGCCGGGTGGGATGCCACCTCGGGGGTCAACGGTCGATGTCGCCGACGATTCGGTGGAATCGGCAGCTGACGAGCAGGCCGCAAGTAGCGCGGCACATGCAACGAGGACTAGTGAAGCTCTACGCATGGATGGTGTCCTTTTATGAATAGGCAATTCCTCGCCGCCGTAAACCAGTCAGTTTCGGGTCCATTCGTCGTCATGAATCCGAGAGCAGACCCGGATATGCCGGGCTGGCGTTTGCTTGAGCATATGCACCAAATGCCAGTTTCTTCAATGAATTTTGAATCTCGAGAATGCACGGCTGGAATCCTGCACACATAGTCGAGGTCACCCAGCTTCGCTCGCAGACGCGTGACCAGGTAATCAATGTCGTTGCATGGCCTTTCGCAAAGAAATGCATGTTTCAGGCCCTGAATTTTTCACCCTCCGCATCACCCTCCGCTTCACCCTGTCTTGAGGTTGCATATCCGGTGATTCATATTCGCAATCGGAACAATGAACTCGTATTCACCGCGCCTGGTGACAATTTCCAGATTCGTAGTTGGTGAGGCTCTTTTTCACGGTTGCAATAGAGTGAATTTTACGAGGTCGATCCCCCGAGCCCGAGGAATCTTCGGGGGCAACGCAGGCAACTGCTGAGGCGCGATGCAGATCGACGATCATTGAAGGCATGGAGAACTCGAGAGCCAGCCGACGCGACACTGTCCGAAATTCGTATTCGGCAAAATCCCAGGACTACACGGATCTCTTCGGCTCGATGGACTCGACGCACCCATCCGATCGAGCCCTGGTGACGAGCTGGGCCACTACGCTGGCCGGCCCCGTGCTCGATGCCGGGTGCGGGCCGGGGCAGTGGACAGACTTCCTGGCCCAGAGCGGGCTGGCTGTGAGCGGGATCGATCTCGTGCCCGAGTTCGTCGAGCGAGCCCGCAACCAATACCCAGATCTTTCCTTCGAGGTCGGGGGCTTCGAGGCACTGGACGCGGAAGCAAATTCACTGGGCGGCGTGCTGTCCTGGTACTCGCTCATTCACCACCACCCACAAGATATCGAGGCACCGCTCGCTGAATTCGCGCGCGTGATCCGCCCAGGCGGTGGATTGTTAGTTGGCTTCTTCGAAGGCGCAACGGTAGAGCCTTTTGATCACGCCGCGACGACTGGCTATCGATGGCCGGTGACGGAACTGGCCCAGATGCTGGTCACAGCGGGTTTCGACGTGATCGAGACCCATACCCGGACCGGGAGCGGCTACAGGCCGCACGGCGCAATCACTGCCAGTCGGCGCGGCGTCGAATAGCGGATCGAGACAGAGCTAGCAATCCTCTTTCATTCATTTCGTGTCAGTGGTGTGCTGGATGAGTCACTCCCCCGTTTTTTCAGCACTGGATCATCCACAGTTGAAAGAAGGCGCCATGACCACGATCCATCTTCACAAGACGACCACTGCGACGCCCGAACAGGTCCTTGCCGGCCTGACCGACTTCGGCCCGGGCCGTGAGGAAATCTTCGGCCGCAGTGCGGACAGCTACCTGAAAGTGCACCAACAAGGACCCCACGAGGCTGATGTCACCGAGGGTTCCAGCGGTATCTGGGAGCGCCTGCACTACGACTGGACCGACCCGCATCGCGTCGTGATGACAACCACGGGCTCCAACCTGTGGGGCGGGGCGTCGAGCCATACCTACACCTTGACCCAACAGCCCACGGGTCTGACCGATGTCGACGCTGTCGTGGTCCGGGACGGCAAGAACCTCAAGGGAAAGCTCCTGGCGTCGGTACTCGGACTCGTCGGCACTCAAGTGCTGGGAAAGTCGTTCACGAAGTCCATCGATGCCATCGAAGCTCGCAATGGCGGCGCGAGCGGCGACAACGCACAGTGACAATTACCTGACGGACTGTCAGAGCGCTTCGAGGGCTTTCGTCATTTTCTTCACCGTTTCGGGTGCCACTTTGGCTTCGAATCCCGCCTTCAGGAGAGGCGACGCGATCTTGGCGGCGCCGTTGAACTCGACGTTCGCGTGATACTCGATCTCGGTCGAATTCGGGCCCACCGAGGTCAGTGTGATGTCATCGGTACTGCTGGCAGTCTTGTTCTTTCCTTCGAGGACAACGTGATTCGGCTCGTCGGTCACCAATGTGTACGTCAGTTCCGTGGTGACACCGAACAGTTTGGACACGTTGTGCCACTGGGTTCCCGCGCCGACAGGACCGTCGGAGATCTGCGTGCAGCTCTCGGTGCCCGGATCCCACGTCGGCGCATTGGCGAAGTCGCGGAGAAACGCCGCAGCCTTCTCGATCGCTACCTCGGCGGTAAATTTGCGGGTGACGTCAACCATGCGGTGGGCCTTTCGGTTCAGGTTTCGGCGGTAGCGCGGAGGGGAGAGTTCGTTCCGACGCTCGGGCTACCCATACTCGACGAGCGGTAACCACCTTTCAGAAGATTGCCCGATCCAGCGGACGCGGAAGAGGTTCGAGCGCCCCGGCGCCGCGGAGACGCTCGAATGCTCTGACGACTGCGTCGACCTCACCGGCCGCCGCGATCTGTAACAGCACGCCACCACCCGGTAGTGCGCCTCCTACTTTCAGGTTGTCGGGGACTGCTTCAGCGCGTCCGGCGCAGAGGTAGCCGACTCGGCCGATCACGGGATCGCCGACGCGATAGTCGGACTCGTCTTCGAGGGCGTCGAGGATGTTGTTGTCGGTGACGTCTCCGAAGTCCGGTTCCCACACCGCGGCGAGCATCCGAAGTAGTTCCGTCTCAGGAACTTCGGCGGTGTCCGGCGCGCTGACAGCAAGAACCATCGACTGAAGAATAATTTCCGGTTCGCCGCCGGCCAACCCTGAGAGTTCGAGCCCCCATTCGGGCCCTCCGCCGGATGCGAGCCTCAACCCGATTCCCAGACGATCCGACCAGTCTTCGGCGGCCTGCGCGTTCTCGAGTACCTGTGCCAACTGGTCGACGGTTACGGCGGTGGTAGGTCCGGACGAGTGGATCTGTTGCCACGACCCGCCGACCGCCTCGGGCAACAGGAACTCGACTTGTTCCAAGGTTTGGCGCCACCGGGTGGCCACGGCCTGCACCGATTCGGGCCGTCGTCCCCAGAAAACGCGAATAGCCCGTCGTGTCATCGATGCCTCCGGTAAGGATCGTCCATGGGCAGCCATATTCCGTCTTCGTGGATTCCGAGATCAGCGACGTCCCGGGTGAGAGCGTCGACGGCCGCGAGAACTGCAGGGCGCGTTTCGTTCTCGCGACACAGGAGTGACCACGTCCAGATTGCCGCCGGGTCGATCACCTGACGTGCAGTGAGATCGCTTGGCAGCGTGATGGTCTGCCCTTTGGGCGAGTTGACGACCGGACGGCCGATGGCACGGACGTGATCGAAGAATGCCGGGCCGGTGATACCACCGTCGTTGATGCGCAGGATCTGTGCGCCGGTATCGCGAGCGAATTCTTCGGCGTAGACGTTCCACGAATACCAGGAGGTGGTGTCGTCGTCGACGAGTACGACCACGTCGCGTGCCCGCACCGGTGTGGTTTCCGCACCGGCGGAGACGGCGTAGAGCCGATCCGCACCGAGCAGTCTTGCGCTCAGAGCATGTTGGGCGACATCGGTTTTCCGCACCCAGGCGATCGCCAGGTCGAGGCTGCCGTCCGCCACCCGCGCGGCCTGCGCGTGCGAAGGCACCACCCACGGGTCAACGTGCAGTTGCGCGACCCCCGAGGTGCGCGCGATCAGATCGGTGGGAAGCCAATTGACGTAGCCGATCCGGACGGGCTCTGCTCCGGACAGACGCTCCGCGCGTCGACGCAGATTCTCGGCTCTCTCGAGTAGCGCGCGGACGTCGGGGAGCAGCGCCGCGCCGGCTGGCGTCAGAGCGACGGAACGGCGGTCGCGGACGAACAGCTTGACGCCGAGGTCGCGTTCGAGTGCCATGATCTGCTGCGACAAGGACGGCCCGGCTATCAGTAGTCGTGCCGCGGCTCGGCCGAAGTGCAGTTCCTCGGCGACGACCTCGAAGTATCTCAGCTGACGCAGCTCCACGATCCTTCATCCTACGTGCGGTGGGAGGTTGTGCCTATCAGTCAGGAGCAAAGCGGTTGTGGCGGTCCGGCGGGGCCGGGGCACACGATAAGACCATGACCACAGTCCACTACGGTGTCTCCCCGCGAGCGCACGCTGTCCAAGCTGCCGCTGCGCTGGCCGCGAGCATGGGAATCGGTCGATTCGTCTACACACCGATTCTGCCGTTGATGCACACGCAGGCCGGTCTGTCCGCCTCGCTCGGCGCCACCTTGGCCACGGCCAACTACGTCGGGTACCTGATCGGCGCGCTCGCGGGAATCCTCATTCCCGGCGTGGTGCGCTCGGCAGCGGTGATGCGTACGTCGTTGGTGGTCCTCATCGCGACTTTGGCGCTCATGCCCACTACCCACGACGGATCGATCTGGTTCGGCCTGAGGCTAGTCGCAGGCATTGCAAGTGCGCTCGTATTCATGATCGCCGTCAGCGCTTTGCACGCGCACCTTCGGGGGCAGTCCCAATTCCTGGCCGGATGGGGATTCGGCGGAGTTGGGTTGGGTATCGCCCTGTCCGGGGTCCTCGTGTTCGTCGTCCGCTTCGTCGGCACCTGGGGCACTGCCTGGCTGGCATCTGCTGCCCTGGCAGTGGTGTGTGCGGCCGTAGCCTGGGGGCTGACACCGGAACCGCGTCCGATCATCACACCGGACGCGCCGGGAACTCCCAGTTCCCAACGCTGGTTCACCGCCTTGTTCATCAGTTATTTCCTGGAAGGCATCGGCTACATCATCGCGGGCACGTTCCTCGTTGCCGCAATCGATCTCGCCGCTCCAGAATGGGTGGGCAGCGGCGCTTGGATAGTCGTCGGGTTGGCCGCATTTCCCTCGTGCGCCCTGTGGGCCTGGCTCAGCCTGCGTTGGTCGCGGCCGACCCTCCTTCTGGCTGCCCTGTTGATTCAGGCGGTCGGCATAGCGCTGCCTGCTCTGATCGGCGGCGTCGGCCCCGCGCTGATCTCCGCTTTTCTGTTCGGCGTGACCTTCCTCGGTATCGGGTCGATCGTGTTGGCCATCGGCGCGCACCTGCAGTTCCCACGCGCCGTGGCGTTGCTGACCGCTGGATACAGCGTCGGTCAGATTCTCGGTCCACTCGTCGTCACTCCGTTGCTGCGAGACGGGTACCGCGACGCACTGCTACTCGGTGCTGCCATCGTCCTGGCCGCTGCCTGTGCCGCCGCAGCATTGCGGTTCCGATTCCCCCATGATGTCGACGCGGCTCCCCGGAAAGTAACCCCGAATGAGGAGGCAGTTTTTGATGTCAGATGATGAAACGGTCGGAGCGCTATCCGTCGTAGGAGTGGAGATGTTCGAATGAGTGCACTCACAACCGATCTCGATCTCGAGATCCCCATCATCGCGGCACCTATGGCCGGCGGTGCTTCCACACCGGCGCTCGTAGCTGCTGCTTCTCGCGCCGGAGGTCTCGGCTTCCTCGCCGCCGGGTACAAGACGCCTCAGGCTCTGTCCGACCAGATCGACGCCGTGCGCGCCGAGGGAGTGTCGTTCGGTGTCAACGTCTTTGCGCCCAACCCGGTGCCTGTCGACGTCGATGCCTACCGTGCCTATGCCAGGGCGATCCAGGTCGAGGCGGATCGCTATGGCGTCACACTTTCCGACGGCGAACCGGTCGAGGACGACGATTATTTCGAGGACAAGATCGATCTGCTTCTGGCCGACCCGGTTCCGGTGGTCAGTTTTACTTTCGGCTTTCCCTCACCCGCCGTCATCAAGGCGCTGCGCATTGCCGGTTCAATTGTCGTCCTCACTGTGACTTCGGAGGCAGAGGCACTTCTTGCCGTCGACGCCGGTGCCGATCTCCTTGTCGTGCAATCGTCGGCTGCCGGTGGTCACTCCGGAACGCTCACTCCCCTGCAGGTTCCGGCAGAAACACCGATTACCGAACTGATCGCACAAATCCGTCATCGCACCTCTGTTCCGCTATTGGCGGCAGGTGGACTGGCGACCTCCGTCGACGTCGCAGCAGCCTTGCGTGCCGGAGCCGAAGCCGCGGTAGTCGGCACTGTACTGCTGCGCACCGAGGAGAGTGGCGCTTCGGCTCCGCACAAGGCAGCTCTGGCCGACACGTCGCGCGGGAAGACCGTCGTCACAAGAGCTTTCACGGGACGTCCCGCCCGGGCACTTCGGAACGAGTTCATCG
This sequence comes from Rhodococcus sp. IEGM 1366, assembly GCF_033142425.1. Classification (NCBI taxonomy): domain Bacteria; kingdom Bacillati; phylum Actinomycetota; class Actinomycetes; order Mycobacteriales; family Nocardiaceae; genus Rhodococcus; species Rhodococcus sp. IEGM 1366. The sequence goes on along the minus strand of NZ_JAWLRZ010000001.1, from coordinate 501,238 downwards.
ATCGCTACGACGCACGGGCGCCCTTCGGGTATCCGGCCATCCATCACCTGACCAACCCCATGCGCAAAGCCGCTGTTGCGCAGGCAGATCCCGAGCGCATGCACCTGTGGGCGGGCACTGGCTGTCGCCACGCGACGGAGGAACCAGCCGGGGTAGTGCTTTCGCGATTGGCTAACCTGTGACGGCGCGGACACCGGACATCACATTGCCCGAGGTGGTGACATACGATGGGCTGCCCAGTGGTGCACACTCGCTTCGAGTCAAGCGTCCTGATGATGCATTTCAGCGGCTGCAGACATTCCTGGAAGCCTGCACCGAACCAGTGTCGTTGCCGTCGTGGACGTTCGAGATCTACAAGGGTGGGCCATCCGAGCCGACCGCGCAGTTGTCATCGTTCGCTACCGAGCTCTTCGGTGGGCCCCGCTACAAAGCGCAAACCCATACCGAGTGGAACGTTCCACCCGGATCCGTCAACGAAGCGCTCGATGCCCTCGTTGGTTGCGATGCGGTCACAACCCACGGACGTTCTTTGGCGGCGCTGACCTACAGCACCCCCGTGTGCTTGATCGACCCGGACACCCGCGCTCCATACGCCGATATCACTCCGGACGCGTTCGGCCGCTTTGCCGTCGACGGATACGGCCGGCGTCTGGGGGAGTCGGGCATACGCGCAACCCTCGGTAACGCGGCATCCTCACTGTCCCTGTGGCTGAACCTGCCTGCAGACGAACGGTTGTCGTCCGGTGCTCGTCACCTACAAGACCATCTCCCGTTCCGGCTGTCCGCGAAACACTGGCGACTGTGGCGACCCACCCGTAGCGGAGACTCTTACCGTTCCAACAAGATTCCTTCGCCCATCCACCTGCACAATTCGTGACTCTCGCACTTCAAGTCGGTGAAGGCCGAACCGCCGGATACCTCGGGTCCGTGCAGTAGGAGACCCTGCCGGCCAGAGCTTGTCGTCGTTCACCGCCGGAGTTTCGAATGTCGATGGCCGCCCATCCCGGAGTGGGATGAGCGGCCGCGATTCGTATTGCGTTGGTATCCAACAGGTTAGGGCGACGAGGTCAGGACCCGAAATTCTCGAGTGATCCGAGAAGTCCGGTCGCAGGTGGCGGAGTCTGGGTGACCTCGATCGTCACATCGGCGAGGACGGCCGGTGTACCGAAGCCGTTGGACGCGGTCACGGAGAAAGTGAACGATCCTGCCGTGGTGGGGGTTCCGGACAGGACGCCGGCCGCGCTGAGTTCGAGTCCGTCGGGCAATGTGCCGTCGGTGACGGTCACCGTGGGGGCGGGTTGTCCGGTCACGGTGAAGGTGTGGGTGTATGGCGTGTTGACGGCGCCCGTGGGAGGTATCCCGTCGAGGGTGGGTGCTTTGTCGATCGCGATTACGGAGACCAATTGCCGGCTGCTGTCGACGACGTAGGCATGCGCGCCGTCGGGGGTGATCGCAATCCCACGAAGATACGCGCCGACCGGGATCTCTTCGATGACTGCCTTGGTGGCGAGGTCGATCACCGACACCTTGCCGGGGCTGGTGTCGTGGGTGACGTAGGCGCGGCTGCCGTCGGGGGTGATTGCCACGCTGCGAAGCCGCACGCCGACCGTGAACTCTTCGACGACGGTGTTGCTGGCGGTGTCGATCACCGATATATAGCCTGAATTGGTTTCGTGACTGACGTAGGCGCGGCTGCCGTCGGGGGTGATTGCCACCCCGCTGGGCCACCCGTCGATACGTATTGGACCGCCGATGACCGTGCTGGTGGCGGTATCGACCACCCAGACCCCGGCAGGTTCGACGGCGGTTATGTAGGCGCGGGTTCCGTCGGGGGTGAACGCCACCCCGTTGGAATAGGTGGGGATAGCGACTTCGCCGACCTTTGCATTGGTGGCGGTATCGATCACCGATACGTTGCCAGGAATGGTGTCGTGAGTGACGTAGGCGCGGGTTCCGTCGGGGGTGAACGCCATGCCTACCGATCGCGAGCCGACCTCGATGGGGTTGCCGATGACTGCATTGGTGGCGGTGTCGATCACCAACAAAGCGCCGGGATAGGTTTCGTGCGCTACGTAGGCGCGGCTGCCGTCGGGGGAGATCGCCACCCCGCGAGCCTGTGCGGCGACCGGGATGGTGGTGTCGAGGACAGTGTCCGCGGCGGCGATACCGCCGGCATTGCCGAGCGTCATGGCTAGCGCCAGAACCGCAGCGCCGAATGCCGCGGTGGTCCGAGATTGACTCTGAGATAATGCTTTTCGATTGAGAATATCCATAAAGAAGCAAACCCTTCCAGTCGTCAGCGCTCCGTACCGGGATGCGCAGCGGCCACAGGAAGGTAACCACCACATCGGAAGATATAGAACATTTCGCTTGTATGTAAGAGTTTCAAGTGGCCATTAGAGGACACATGCACCTAGTGGCCATGATCGCCCCATAGACTCCGCGACCCCTATCGTCGAGATGAGTGCTGAGATGAGTGTCAATCTCCAGGGTGGCATGACCGAAGCGGACCGAAAACGGTACGCCCGATTGCAAAGTCGCGACTAGCACCGGGTTTGGGCCACGCAGCAGTCATCCTTTGACCTCGTCGGAGACAGGCGTGTAATAGATCCATGAGTCAACGCAAGTCCACATTTTGAAGTTCGGCGGGTGCGACCCTCGAATCTCTCTTGTCGTGAGCGCCGACGAAACTGAGGAGACAGACAATGATGCAAGATGAGGTGCCGCTGTCGGTCTACCGAATTACGAGCGACGATCTGGTAGACGAGTACCAATCCCTGTACAACAGGTTTGATCGCCTCACCCCGAACCAAAAAGCACGGTTCTATTTTGTGAACGAAGAAATGAAGGCCCGCGGGCTTGGACACGGCATGCCTACCCCCACCACGCACGATCGCAACGATGCCTGGGACGGGGAAATCTGAGATCGCTTTGGTTCCTCGGTACCCAGCAGCCGAATTCGATGACCAATACACGGTGTCGAAGACAGTCGCCGACTTTTCTTCTGTTGAACTATAGACAGGTAGGGCGCAGTTTTACAGATGAAGAGCGAAGAGGCAGAACGTTTGATCGCTCATGCGGTGACGCGGTTGTCCGCGAAGTATCCGTCGGTGTCCGCCGACGTTGTCGCACAAGTGGTGGCATCGGTGCACGCTCATTTCGACGGCCACCGATGCCTGGGACACCCCTCACGATCCGACGGTCGAATCTGCGCGGCTGTGCCAGCTCGAGGCCGATTTCGCGTATGGCATGAATGAAGGCCGCAGTTATGCCCGTTTCCAGCACACAGTGACCGACGGCGGGCGTATCTGGTTCTTCGTTGAGCCGGCCCCGAAGGGCGCGAAGTCGAAGCACGCGGGGGGTGGGGGCTGTTGGGGCGGTGTGTGACTGGGCATCCGAAGGAACCGAGTAGAACTGTTCGAGGAGAAGCGGAGCCGCTTCTAATTGCTGTCCGACCGGCGCGAAGAGAAAAGCACTCGTACATTCTTTCGCCCACAGGTCCGGATTTCATCATTGCTTTGCCTTGGCCCCGTGGAGGAGTGTGAGAGAGGGGGATTGACCCGTCGGTGCCGTCGAGGCGCCGACCGAGAAGAAAGGTGTCGATCGTGTATGCACGCTCAACAACCATTGATGCGCAGCCGTCGTTCATCGACGTCGGGATCAAGCACATGCGCGATACCGTGATGCCCGCGCTCGCCGGCATCGACGGCTGCGCCGGACTGTCCCTGCTGGTCGACCACAGCTCCGGTCGGTGCATCGCCACCAGCTCCTGGACGGACGAGGATTCCCTTCGTGCGAGCGAAGGACCGGTCCTGCAGCTCCGCGCCGGCATGGCTGAGGTCTTCCATGGCGCCACTACCGTCGCGCGGTGGGACATCGCCGTCCTGCATCGTGACCACCGCTCACACCGTGGCGCTTGCGTGCGGGTCACATGGCTCGAGGTCGAGCCGGGCCACCTCGAGCGCGCAGTCGACGTGTACAAGATGGCCTCCCTGCCCATGATGCAAGACCTCGAGGGGTTCTGCAGTGCCAGCTTGCTGGTCGATCCTGCCGCCGGTCGCGCCGTGTCGTCGGTGACCTTCGACAGCGCTGCGGCGATGAATGGCAACAGGGAGGAGTCCGAGACCATCAGAACTTCGGGAATCCGTGAGTCCGGTGCGCGGCTTCTCGAGGTACGTGAGTTCGAGCTGGCGATCGCTCATCTGCACGTACCCGAGATGGCCTGACAACGATCGTCGATGAGGCGTTAGTTTGCGTGCGAGTAGTGCCGGGCTCCGCTCAGCGCGTGTGTGTCGAGTTCGGGATCGGCATGCAGATGGCGTCGGCGCATGCGAAGGCAAGCCGCGTTGACCCGTCGAAAAACGTGCACGCGACGCGCGTAGTTGACACGAAAATGATGGTGACCACCACTCGGCGAGGGTGGGCCTCGTCGCCCTGGTGTGTGCCTTCGTGCTCTTGGTAGGGGACTTCGTCGCTGTTCCTGCCGGTCTGATCGCCGCGACGCCGTACTCGGCGGCGAAACGCTACAAAGCAGACCTCTGGCACAGTGTTCCGATTTCCGCGACAATGCGATCAGCGCTGCGAACCACCCATACCGCGCGTCCGTCTCGTAATGACGGCATCAAGAATCGGTCCTTCTCAATAGGCCACTGCACAAATCCGCCGGCCAGCTCATCCTGGACTTCTCCGGCGATCAGGGCCGTCAGCTCCTGCACAGACTGTTCGATGCGTGGCCCGCCGAACCCGAGGTCCCTCAGCGGACTGGTTCCTGCACTCTTGTGCTTCGGCCGCGGGCCAGGCTTGAGCGCGAGGTGGCAGTGACCGTCATCGAGCAACGAGATAGTCCACAGGCAGTTCTCGATGTACGTATCTGGGCCATGCCATCGGCATTGCAGATCCCTGCCGACGGCCTGGCACGCAGTGACGACGTTGGTGGGGGCGCCGTCTGGTGCATCCGGCCCCGTGATCGGAAAGGTCCAGACCCCCACGTAGTCGATGTCGGGCACATACATGCCTTCACTGTGGCACGTTGTCAGAACGCGTCTTCCTCGAGCTCCATGATCTTGTTGTCGAGGGACCCCAGGATTTCCTTCGTAGAGGACAGGATGGGCAGGATGTTCTTCGCGAAGTACGACGCGATGACAACCTTGCCCCGATAGAACGACCGGTCCTTTGCAGGCGCGTCCCGGTCCATGGCTGCCAACGCAACTTCGGCCTGCACCAGCAGGCGCCATCCGATGAGCAGGTCACCTACCGCGTACAGAAAGCGCACCGATCCGAGGCCTATCTTGTACAACTCGGACGGCTGGTCTTGAGAAGCCATCAGATAGCCAGTGAGCGTCCCGGCCATCTCTTGTACGTCGGTCAGCGCAGTCTCGAGCAGCGCCCGCTCTGCCTTGAGGCGACCGTTTCCGGCGTCGCGGTCGATGAACTTTCGTATCTCACCGGTCACATGCGCGAGCGCAACGCCACGGTCGCGGGCGATCTTACGAAAGAAGAAGTCCTGCGCCTGGATTGCCGTGGTGCCCTCGTAGAGGGTGTCGATCTTGGCGTCGCGGATGTACTGCTCGATCGGGTAGTCCTGCAGATACCCGGAGCCGCCCAGGGTTTGCAGGCTTTCGGTGAGCAGTTCGTAGGCTTTCTCGGAGCCGACACCCTTGACGATCGGTAGCAGTAGGTCGTTGACCCGCGCCGCCAATTCGGCGTCTGCACCCGAAACCAATTCGGCAACATCGGCATTCTGATGCGCCGCGGTGTACAGATAGACCGCTCTGAGCCCCTCGGCGTAGGCCTTCTGCATTGCCAGGCTGCGTCGCACGTCGGGGTGATGAGTGATGGTCACGCGAGGTGCGGTTTTGTTTGTCAGTTCAGTGAGGTCCGCCCCTTGAACGCGCTCCTTAGCGTAGGCGAGGGCGTTGAGATATCCGGTAGACAGTGTCCCGGCAGCCTTGGTGCCCACCATCATTCGAGCATTCTCGATCACCTGGAACATTTGGGCGATGCCGTTGTGTACGTCGCCGACGAGCCAGCCGACGGCGGGTACGTCGGTGGCCCCGAACGTGAGCTCGCAGGTCGGGGACGACTTGAGGCCCATCTTGTGCTCGACACCGGTGACGTACACGCCGTTGCGCTCTCCCAGTTCGAGTGTCTCCGAGTCGAAGTGGAGCTTCGGGACGTAGAACAGGCTCAGCCCCTTCGTTCCAGGGCCGGCTCCCTCGGGACGAGCGAGTACCAGGTGGAAGAGATTTTCGGCAGTGTCGCCGACGTCGCCGCCGGAGATGAACCGTTTGACGCCCTCGATGTGCCACGTGCCGTCGTTCTGCGCGATTGCTTTCGTACGGCCTGCACCCACGTCGGATCCTGCGTCGGGTTCGGTGAGCACCATGGTGGCGGCCCAACCGCGCTCGAAACCTTCTTTTGCCCAATGCTTTTGCTGATCGGTGCCGACGCCGTAGAGCACGCTCGCCATCAGCGGACCCATGTTGAAAAAGCTCGCCGATCCGTTTGCCGCGACCAGCATCTCGCCGATCGCCCAAACCAACGGCGCGGGAGCGGGTACACCACCAATGCCTTCTGGTAGACCGAGCCGCGACCAGCCAGCCTCGTTCACAGCCTCGACGGTCTTGCGTAGCGGTTCCGGGACCACGACCGCGTGGTTCGGTGCATCGAACTCGACAGGGTGCCGATCCGCGTCGGCGAAAGAGGCGGCGACGGGACCCTCGGCGAGCCGCGCGACCTCGGTGAGGATGTTGCGCACAGTGTCGGTATCGAGGTCGCCGTAGGCGTCGCCGTCCAGTAGCTCACCGATCCCGAGTATTTCGAACAGATTGAACTCGATGTCGCGCACATTGCTCTTGTAGTGACTCATGATTCTCCGACCTCGGCTCGTCATCAGTACACAAGAAAGCCTGCCCCACAAAGAATTCAGTACGCAACCGTAGGTAGAACATGTGACGAAGCGACGGCGGCCGGAAGTGCCGTTGCTGCAAAATAGCGCGTCGTGGTTAGTTTGAATTCGGCGCAATCGCAAGATTTTGCTTGATGTACCGAGTGGTGTCGTCTGCGAGGATCTCGAGCAAATCTTTTTCAATACCGTCGAAGGCCTGCGCGGCGACATCGGCTGGGTCGATCTTCTGCTCGGCGGGTACATCCGCCGCCATGTCAGTGTCCATGTATGCGACGTGCAGTGCCGAGACGGTGATTCCGCGCGGTGCCAGTTCCTCTCGAGCAGCGTCCGTCATTGCCCACGCCGCCGCCTTGGCTGCGGCATAGGATCCGAGCGCGGCGGGGTGAAGCCAGGACAGTACGGAAAGTACGTTGAGTATTGTTCCCCCGCTGTTACTTTCGATGACGGGAGCGAAGGCTCGGGTCACGGCGAGCGGGCCGTAGAAGTTCACGTCTATCTCGCGGCGCACGTCATCGATGTTGCCGCTAATCAGCGGCGTAGAGGTGGAGATTCCTGCGTTGTTCACGAGCAGAGTTGCATCCGACGCGGTGCGGGCCGCAGCCTTGATCGACTCCTCGTCGGTTACGTCCAGCTGCAAGGGAATGACGCCGGGCAGATCGACTGTTTCCGGATTTCGGGCGGCTGCGTACACCTTTGCTCCCCGCTCGACGAGCCCCGCGGCTAGATGGCGTCCGAGTCCTCGATTGGCGCCGGTGACGACGGCAACTGCATTGTTCAGATCCATGATGTCTCCCAGGGGCGAGGTACTGACGGAAATTTAGATTACGAATGCAATCTAAATTCACGCTAAGATAGATGTCAAATGAAATCCAAACGGGAGTGTGGTTGATGGGCCGTGTATCGCAACAGCAAGCGGAAGAGAACCGTCGACGTGTCGTGAAAACCGCCGCCCGCCTGTTCCGAGAGCAGGGCACCCAGCTCAGCGTCGCCGACTTGATGAAAGCGGCCGGGTTGACCCACGGTGGCTTCTACAAGCAGTTTGCCTCGAAGGAAGCGCTCATCGACGAGGCCACCGCCTATGCATTTGCTGAACTGTCGAAGACCTACAAGTCCGAATTCGGCCAGCATGGGGACCAGCGCGTTGCTGCTCAGCAGTCCCTGATCGACACCTATCTCTCCGTCGAGCATCGCGATAACCCCGCTGACGGATGCCCCGCCGCGGCTCTTGCCGTCGACATGGCGCGCGAACCAGAAGATGCCGAGGCTCGTCGGGTTTACACCCAGGGTGTCGGTGCTTTTGCCGAAGGACTCGCCGATGGCGATCAGGATGGCATTGCCCGATTGTGCACCATGGTCGGCGCGATTCTCCTCTCGCGAGCCACTAAGGGATCGACCGTCTCGGATGAGATTCTCACCGCAGCACGCGCTGCGCTGAAACCAACCGACGGGTGATTCGCGGCAAGACGATGGCGTGTCACCCGCGTGCCCGAAAACTTTTTCTCGAGAACTCCCATCCGTGTGCGATCCGGCTACGAATGCCACGCAGACGGTGTGTACCGTCTCCGTGCTCAACTGTGTCGAGACGGTGTTGACAGGAAGGGCAGAGTGTCATGCATGCACTGGTAGAAGCCGATTTTCCGTCAACTCACAGTCCGTTCGTTGAGCTCTCGTGAAGTTCTGGCCGACAATCACAGGAATGTGACCGACATGTCTATTTCTTCTTCTGGTACTCACGGAGGCGAGAATCCGCGCCCAAGCAATCCGGGTGTCGGCTTTCTCCAAATGTTCCTGGATGCGAGCCGTCAACCCAGGTCGCCACACGAAATGGCGGAAGAATCACCGCAGGAACCGCGCGCTTCCGACGACGAAAGACTGTGATGGATGCGGCCACGCCTTCGCCTGCTGCCGAGACGGCCAGGCGAACATCCATCGGAAGCGGATTCGCTGGAAATGCAGGTCGATGGATCGCTCTCGTGTGGGGGCTCGTCGCGTGCGCATTGATCACCCAGATCATCTATCCCTTGGTGAGCGGAGACTCACGTGACGCTGTCACTGTTGCGGTAGTCGCCCTATTGGCTGCCGCATCTATTGTTCATGCGGTGATTGCCCGTGGGCCGGCGTGGACCTCGGTACTGTTCGCGGCCACCGCGGGGTTGGGTCTTGTCGCCGAAATGATCGGCACGGCAACAGGTTTTCCCTTCGGCAGTTACTTCTACGCCACTGATCGGTTGGGGCCTGACATTCTGGGTGTCCCGGCGGTGGTTCCACTTGCGTGGACTGCCGGGTTCTATCCCATTTGGTGCGCTGTGGGTTATGTACTCGAGCGAACCCGCGCGTCACCGAAGTGGCAGTCTCGCCAGCGAATCGTGATTACGGCTGCCGGGATGGTCGGGTGGGATCTCTATCTGGACACTCAGATGGTGACGGACGGCCAGTGGACGTGGACGTCCGGAAATCCGGGTCTTCCCGGCATACCGTCGATTCCGTTCACGAACTATCTGGGCTGGTTTGCCACCGCCCTGATAATGGCAGTTGTGATCGAGTATGTCGGAAAGCGCTTCGATACCCGCAGGAAGTACGGGCCGCGGGTTTCGGATGCCGCGCCCGTGGTGTTGTTCATGTGGACGTGGCTCGGCTCGGCACTTGCCCACGCTGCGCTGCTCGACGGGGACGAATTGAAGTCTTCGGCGATCTACGGCTTCTGTGCGATGGGTGTTGTGGGGATACCCCTGGCCTGGATGTGGACCTGGAAGCCCCGAGAGGACTCGGTGACGGCATGACCGCCGCGAGTCCACGAATCCTGCATCGCCTGACAGCGGCGGGTGCGGCGCTGGCCGGATTGTCTGCGGCGATGTCTATCGGGAATGCGCTGTTCATGCCACGCCTGCGGCGAATGGACATCAGTAAGCCACACGATCGCGTCGTTGTGTGCATTCCCGCCCGCGACGAGGAATCCACCGTGCCCCTGCTGATCGCGGATCTGCGGGCGCAAACATATGCGGGCGAACTTCGGATAATAGTCCTCGATGACGGCTCCGGCGACGGCACACTGGCTGCCGCTCGCCGCGCCGCCGACGGTGATCCGCGGATCACCGTCGTATCCACGTGTGATCCGCCAAGCCCTGGTTGGACGGGAAAGGCCGCAGCGTGTCGGACCCTTGCCGATATCGGTCTCGAAGACCAGCCGGACGTTATCGTTTTTGTCGATGCCGACGTCAGGCTGTCGCCTGGTGCGGTCGCGGCGTCGGTTGCTGCGCTCCGCGGCCGAGAGGCAGCATTGTTGTGCCCGTGGCCCGAACAGAAGTCGGGCAGCGTTGCTGAGCATCTTGTTCAGCCGTTGCTGGCCTTTTCGTGGATGTCGACCCTCTTGGTACCTTTGGCGAACAGGTCGCTGAGACAATCACTTTCGGTGGCGTGTGGTCAATTCCTGATGTTCGATGCCGGCGCCTACCGTGAAATCGGTGGACACGAGTCGGTGGCCTCCAGTGCCACCGAAGATCTGGACATAGCTAGAGCTCTTCGCAGCCACGGCAAACGTACGGTTCTGGTCTCGGGTGCGGGTTTTGTCAGTTGTCGGATGTATCGCGACTGGCCTCAACTTCGGGAGGGCTACACCCGGTGGTTGTGGTCGTCGTTCGGCGGACGAATGGGCACCGCCGTTGCTCTTGCAGGCGTGAGCATCGTATATCTCCTTCCGCCGGCTGCCGCTGTTCTGGGAACGGGAAGCACACGACGCTTGGGGACTGCCGGCTACCTTGCCGCAGTCACGGCTCGGCTGTGCTCTGCGCAGTCGGAATCTGCCGGCAGAGCCAACCTCGCAGATCTGGCGCGGGCCTGCGCCCACCCCATTTCGGCAGCACTTTTTGCGACTCTTGTGCTCGATTCGCGTCGACGCTTCGCCCGAAACGAACTGTCATGGAAGAGTCGGCCGTTGAACGCCCCGACCACCGACGTGGCCACCCGCGCTAGCACGATGAAGAAATGAGAATCCTGATGTCGGCCTCGAACCCAGCGCTTGTAACAGGTGATCGATCATGAGATCAGTGAGCGGGCAAGTCGATTCGGTTGTTGTGGTCGGTGCCGGCCTCGCCGGCCTCTCCGCTGCGCTCCATCTCATCGGAGCGGGCAAGCGTGTCACAGTCCTCGAGCGTGAGGCCGCGATCGGTGGGCGTGTCGGTACCTATCCGGTGGTCGATGACGCGGGTCGTTTCCTGTACGACATCGACAACGGTGCCAGTGTTCTCACCATGCCGAATTTGATCGCCGACGCATTGGCCGCAGTGGGTGAGTCTTTCGATTCCGTCACTCCTGCACTCACTTTGACGAAGCTTTCACCTAGCTATCACACGCGTTACGCAGACGGCAGTTCCATCGACGTGTACTCGGATCCGCTTGCGATGTCGGCAGAGGTCGAAAGGACATGCGGTCCAGGCGAGTCCGACGGATACCGCAAGCTTCGACGGTGGCTGGCGTCGATCTTCGACACCGAGTTCAGTCGGTACATCGACTCGAATTTCGATTCACCACTCGATCTGGTGTCGACGCCATCGGCAGTACGCGACACCGCAACTCTGGCTCGGCTGGGTGGTTTCGGTCGACTCGGGCCGCGGGTCGGATCCTTTGTGAAAGACGAACGACTGCGACGAATCTTTACATTCCAGGCACTGTACGCGGGAATGGCCCCCGCCAAGGCGTTGGGCGTGTACGGCGCCATCGCGCACATGGACACCTCACTCGGGGTCTACTTTCCGGTGGGCGGCATGGCCAAAATCGCGGAGGTGATGGCCGACGCGTTCACGCGACACGGGGGAGCGCTGCACACCGACGCCGACGTGTCCGAGGTAAACATCGAGAACAAGCGCGTCACAAAGGTTTTGACGTCGGATGGTCGGAGTTATTCGTGTGATGCCCTCGTGTTGACTCCGGACTTACCTGTAGTCGATCGGTTACTCGACCAGGCGGGTGCGCCGTCTACGGGTCGGCGACGCGGATATTCCGTCGTATCGCCGTCAGCCGTCGTCTTTCACGGCACGGTTCCGGTGGATGTGACGCAGTCGTGGCCGTCAAGGTCTCATCACACCATCGACTTCGGCGAACAGTGGTCTGAGACCTTTGCTCGGATCACCGCGCGTCGTGGCCGCGGGCAGTTGATGGATGATCCCTCTCTCTTGATCACCCGACCGGCTGTCACTGATCCATCGCTGAATCTCGTCCGTGACGGCGTCAGAAGTGAACCCATCTCGATCTTGGCTCCTTGCCCGAATCTTGCCAGCGCGCCCCTCGATTGGGATCGTCTGGGGGTTCCGTACATGCGTGAAATTCAAGGAGTATTGGAACAACGCGGATATCGCAACCTGACGTCGTCGATGTCCGTCGACCACCTCGACACCCCGCAAACCTGGCTGGACAAGGGAATGCTCGACGGCAGTCCCTTCTCGTCGGCACATGTGTTCCGTCAGACCGGGCCATTCCGCCGCAAGAACCTGGTTCCTGGTCTCGGCAACGTCGTCCTCGCAGGTTCAGGGACCACACCGGGTGTCGGCGTGCCGACGGTTCTCGTTTCGGGAAGGCTTGCCGCAGAGCGGATAACAGGATCGAACAACGCGCAATCGTCGGCTGCTCTCGGTGTCGAAGTCGGTGTCGGTCATGCGTGAACTCGACAAGATCGACCCGAGCCTCCACGACGCGTATCGACTGTGCCGCGACCTGAACGAGCAGCATGGCAAAACATACTTCCTCGCGACCCGGTTGCTACCGGCTGACAAGCGCGCGGGCGTGCACGCTCTCTACGGGTTTGCGCGGATGGTCGACGACATCGTCGACGTGGATTCCGGCGACAGCGAATCAGGTTATGTGCCAGCGCTTTCCTCTGTCACAGTCGATTCGACGGGTACTTCGCCCACCGAAGCCGATCGTAGGGCAAGCGCAAAGCTTGACCTGTTCGAGGCTCGCATCCGAGATGCGCTCGACGGACAGCCGCTGGGGGAGAGTAGATCCGACCTGGTGCTCAGAGCGCTCGTGGATACCACTGCGAGATACAGCATTTCGCACGACTACTACTACGCCTTCCTGCACTCGATGCGAATGGACATACCAGGAACCAAGATGTTTCGCTCGCGGTATCGAACGATGGACGAACTGTCCGAGTACATGTACGGATCCGCCGCTGTCATCGGCCTGCAAATGCTTCCGATCCTGGGCACGGCGACAGATCGCGACAGTGCCGCCGGACCAGCGGTCGCACTGGGTGAAGCTTTTCAGCTGACCAACTTCATCCGAGATATGGGAGAGGATCTCGATCGTGATCGGATCTATCTGCCGACCGAGGAACTGAATGCTTTCGGTGTCGACGAAGGCCTGTTACGGAACTGTCGTGTCACCGGCCGCAGCGACGTCCGACTCGAGCGCGCTCTCGCGCATCTGATCGCACACACCCGTGCGGTGTACCGCACTGCCGAACCGGGGATCGACATGCTCGACCCGGTGGTACGCCCCGCGATGCGCACGGCGTTTGTCCTGTACGGCGACATTTTGCGCGCGGTGGAAGACGGCGGATATCGCGTACTTCACAAGCGGGCACACGTTTCCCAGCGGCGCCGAATGTCGATTGCGGCACCGCGACTGGCTGAAACCGGGTGGATCAGCCTCCGCACGCTGCTGACGCCGGCGCCCTGATCGAACGAAGAGAACGGGATTTCACATGGAATACGTCGTGCTGCTCGACGACGCAGGTCGATCCATCGGGATCGAACCGAAAGCGAGCGTCCATACCACTACAACTCCACTGCACCTTGCTTTCTCGGCGTACGTCTTCGATCGGAGCGGCAACCTCCTGATTACGAGGCGTGCACTGGACAAGGCAACGTGGCCAGGTGTCTGGACCAACAGTTGCTGCGGACATCCCTCTCCGGGCGAATCGCTCGAAGAAGCCGTCCGACGTCGGCTGAACCAAGAACTTGGGATAGGTGTCGATGATGTCAGCCTTGCGCTCCCGTTCTTCCGATACCGCGCAGTGATGGACACCGGCATCGTCGAAAACGAGATCTGCCCCGTCTTTCGGGTGATCTACGACGGCCCACAACCGGTTCCCGATCCGACGGAAGTGGAAAGCGCGGAATGGGTTGACTGGCAAAAGTTTTCGGACGCTGTTCTCGGTGGCGATCGCGACGTCTCGCCATGGTGTCGTGAACAGGTGCAACAGCTTCGACAGCTTGATCCGGATCCGGACCGGTGGCCCACAGCGCCCGCAACGGCATTGCCGCCCGCCGCGCGGGAAAATCAGGACCGGCGCCTACTGTACTAGTCAAATATCGAAGAATACTGTCTCTGCTCCACCGTCCGGGGTGTCTTGTAGTCGTATGTCGAAGGTGTAGACGGTCTTTCCGTTTTCGCTGCGTCGATTAGCTATCAGAGTGCTTCGGCGGTTGTGGAGCTCGATCCCCGAGAGGATCGGGTCTGCTTCGTTGAGTTCGGTTTCGTCGTCGAAGTACAGGCGGGTATGCAGTCCGATGTTGATGCCTCTGGCGAAGATGACGAAGCAGATGTGTGGGGCTTGGACACGGTCGCCATTGTGCTCGACCGGTCCGGGTTTGATCGTCTGGAACTCGAAGACTCCGGATTCGAAATCTGCGCCCGTGCGGCCCCATCCGGCAAAGCTCGGATCGACACTTTTGTCTTGTGGGTCGAGGTGATGCGAGTATTTGCCGGCCGCGTTAGCTTGCCAGATTTCGAGCAAGGCGTCGCGGACTGGGGATCCGCTGCCGTCGATGACACGGCCCTCGATCGTGATCCGTTCTCCAACTGTGTCATTGGAGACAAGATTGTTGTCGAAGTTCTTCTCGAAAATCTCGAATCCCGCCTGCTGTGGCGCAAGTCCGATGTGTACGTACGGGCCGCCCGTCTGCGACGGGGTTTCGGGAAATCGTGTCGCAAGAGATTGTGCGGCAAACTGATGGGCGACGTTCATCGTGATGCTCCTGGAATCGTGTTCTCGAAAAAGGTGGCTCGTCGTCCGCGGAGGGTGACATCGAAGCGGTAGGTTCGAGCGTCGAAAGGCACGTCGTTTGACGGATCTTCATGCGCAATGAGGCTGCGTACCTGATCGATTGACGGAATGGTTGCGGCAATCGGGCAGCGCTCGATCAAGGGGTCGCCCTCGAAATAGAGTTGCGTGATCAGCCGCTGCGCCCAACCGTCCGCGCTGAGTGACATATGAATATGTGCAGGACGCCAGGCGTTGGCGCTGTTGGCCCACGGGTACGGTCCAGGCTTGATAGTGCGGAAGACGTAGTAGCCGTTGTGATCGGTGAGCATCCGACCGCAACCGCCGAAGTTCGGATCGATCGGCGCGAGATACTGGTCGTTCTTGTGTCGATAGCGTCCGCCCGCGTTGGCCTGCCACACTTCCACGAGCGCGCCGGAGACCGGGTTTCCGAATTCGTCACGTACATAGCCGTGCACGATCAGCCTTTCGCCGATCGGCAAGCCGGCTTTGGCGAAGTTGAGGATCAGGTCGTTGTCTTTCGCCCCCAGGTCTTTTCCGTTGAACACGGGCCCGGTGATTTCGGACAGCGTGTTGCGGGGAGATAGCAAAGCCTGACGAGGCGAGCGCAGGATGCTCGTCTTGTAACCCGGCGTCAGTGCGGGAGGGTGCAGTCTGACGTCGCGCTCAACAAATTCGCCGATTGTCACGGTGGTCTCCTGTCGAAGGGATGTTCGCCCACCATATTTTCGATACTCAGTCATGTAAATTGACGATTTCTCGCCCTTTTCATAACCTATGCTGATGGAAATGTTTGGTGGTCTGGGCACATGGCCGGCGTAGCGAGTAGCCGAATTCAGCTTCGGCACCTGACCTGCTTTGTCGCCGTCGCGCAGGAGCGCAATCTCGGTCGGGCGGCACAGCGACTCCACCTGACGCAACCGGCGGTCACCAAGACGCTCAACGAACTCGAGCAGATGGCCGGGATGCGTCTCGTGGAGAGGGGCCGTCATGGTGCCCGTCTCACTCCGGCCGGCGAGTACTTTCTCGGCCACGCATCTGCGGCCGTCGACGCCATGACGTCGGCGGCACGGGCGTTGGTCGCCCCCGGCGTACCCAGTGTGCCGGTCCGCGTAGGTGCGCTTCCCACAGTCGCGAGTGTTCTACTACCGAAGGCGATTTCACAGCTGCACGAAACGTATCCGGAGTTGGGGGTACATGTTGTCACTGGAGTCAACGACGCACTCCTGGAGGGGATTCGCGCGGGCGACCTTGATTTGGTGGTGGGCAGAATGACGGATCCCGATGTCTTGCAGGGAATCGACTTCGAACTGCTCTACACCGAATCGCTGGCACTTGTCGTTCGCCCCGAACATCCTTTGACGGCGTTTGTGGAACCGGTGCCGATGCCGCGGGTACTCGAATTTCCATTGGTGGTGGCGACAACAGGGACGGTTCCGCGCCGGCACACCGAAGTGTTTCTGCGCCGACATGGGCTCACGTTGCCGAGCGGTTGTGTTGAAACACTTGATGTATCGGTTGCGCGTACTCTCGCCCGCCGCAGTGACTCGGTGTGGTTCACACCCGAGCGTGTGCCGCAGACCGACCTCGACGACGGAACGCTTGTGCGCTTGCCGCAGTCGGCCCCTGGTACAGCCGAGCCCGTCGGACTGTTCCGGCGGACGAGTGAGGCTGCTGCGGGCGTCGAGACTTTGGCTGGGATTCTCAGGCGGTTGGCTGCTGTGTGAAATCTTCCAAGCACAAATCCGATGGCTTCAGATCCAGTGCTCGGACGACGCCATGAGGCGATCCATCGTTGCTGCGGAGAAAGTGCTCGTGGGAACCGGTGGAGGTTTGCGGCCACGACGTGGAGCGACCAGTTCGGGGTACAGGGAGCGCGACACCTCACGAGCTGCGTCGAGCACCAATGGCGCTACCCGCTCGAGCTGAGCGGTCTGCGTATCGCTGCACAACGAGATGCTGCCGATCGGCCCTTCGTGCCCGCGAATAGCCGACGCGACGCACGCGACACCCGGTGTTGATTCGCCGCACTCGAAGGCCAAGCCTCGACGCTGCCGAATACGGCTCAGCTCTTGATGCAGAACTGCGATGTCCGTGATGGTGCTGTCGGTGCAGCGCGGGAGCGTCGCACCGAACAGGGTGTCCACCTGTTCGGGAGCGATGCACGCCAGCATCGCTTTGCCGCCTGCCGTCGAATGTGCAAGGGCGCGACCGCCGACGCGCGACGGTAGCGTCGTAGCAAAGCGTCCACCTACCTTGTCGAGGTAGACATTTTCGCAGTCGTCGAGAACTGACAGATGCACGACCATTCCCGTTTTCAGGTGTAGGTCGTGCAGCAGCGGTGCTGCGGCTGCACGCAGCTGGCCGTGGTCGCCGATGCCGCCGTCAAGTCCGAGTGCGCGCCGGCCGAGGCGGTAACCAATCGGCGCGTGAGCGACCCAGTCGAGCTTGACGAGCTGCTCGAGAATGCGGTGGACGGTCGATCGCGGCAACCGGGCGCGTCGCGCGGTTTCTTCGAGACTGAGGTGGGTTGCCCGTCCATCGAAGGCATCGAGAATGAGTGTCATCCGCTCGACCATCGACGGCGGTAAGTCTGTGGTGGACCGACCGCCGGCCGGTGGGGCAGAGGACTTCTTGTCGTTCATGTCGACAACGGCCATGGACGCCTTCCTTTCCGGGGTTTCCCGAGTGTCGCTTCAGTTGCCGTTGGCATCTGGCGTGTCCGTCAGGTGGTGACCCCTGTCACTTGCACTGTATAGTCCGATTGTACATTGATCAAGC
This sequence comes from Rhodococcus sp. IEGM 1366, assembly GCF_033142425.1. Taxonomy (NCBI): domain Bacteria; kingdom Bacillati; phylum Actinomycetota; class Actinomycetes; order Mycobacteriales; family Nocardiaceae; genus Rhodococcus; species Rhodococcus sp. IEGM 1366. Next base: position 483,548 of record NZ_JAWLRZ010000001.1, on the reverse strand, counting down.
GATCAAACAACCTGCATATGGCCCTTAAAGCCGAAGGGGTCATTCATGCAGCGTGCCTGCCGTACGCTGCCGACCCACGGAGATGCCCCATGCCCTGTGATGAAAATTCCCCGGTAGCGGTACTCGATCGCGCCTCGATATTGCTCGAGGCTTTCGATGAGGACGAGCGACTGACTTTGTCGGACTTGTCGAGACGGACGGGGCTTCCCGCGTCGTCGACCCACCGCATGCTCGGACAACTCGTACGTCTGACATGGCTTCAACGTGAGGGTCACACGTACCGGTTGGGTCGTAAGATATTCGAACTCGGTTCGCTTGCGTTGCATCATGATCGGCTTCACAGCGTGGCGCAGCCCGTCCTCTATCAACTGCACGCGACTACGGGTCTCGTGGTTCACCTCGCAGTCCCCGTCGGCGCCGACGTTCTCTATCTCGACAAAGTCGGTGGCTCCTTCGCCGTTCGGTTGCCCACCCGCGCCGGCGGGCGCCTTCCCGCGGCATCGACGGCAATAGGCAAAACCTTGATGGCAGAGCTTGATCCGACCGCGGCGCTGACGCCGCCGCGTTCCACGCCGAACACGATAGTGGACCCAGTTCGACTGCGAAGGGAGTATGCCGACATTCGTAACCGCGGAATTGCCCACGATCGGAACGAGACGGTGCTCGGAGTATCGTGTGTCGGTGCCGCTATCATCAAGGGCCGCAGTCCGATTGGCGCGATCTCGGTAACCGGCCCTACCGGTACGTTCGATCCGATGGCTGCCTCAGTCCCTGTCCGCCTCGCGGTAGCAACGATCCGAAATCGACTGTCCGGAAACTGATGTTGCCGCGCTCTGCTGGGGCAGGGCGCGGCAACTGTGAGCTCACGCGAATTTTACGTATCCGCGTCGACGCGTGCGAGATTTTCCTGCACCTCGGTGGACCAGTTCTCCAGAGCGCGAGTGGTGTCCACCTCGTACTCGTAGCGTGCGGTCATTTCGTCTGTGACGTTCTCGACGTCTACATAGAACTGCTGGTACCAGCGGCGAAGTTGGTAGACGGGCCCGTCCTCTTCGGTGAGGAGCGGATTTTCGATACGGCTCTTGTGTTTCCAGATCTCGATATCCTGGAGGAACTGCGTCTCGAGCCCCTCGGTGAACATCTGAGCGGTGGCTTCGGCCTGCTCGTCCGAGTTGCCCGGCGTGCGTTCGACACATGTGCCGTACTGCAGGACAAACGAATTGTCGGTGACAGGGTAGTGGCAGTTGATGACCTTTGCCTCCACCGTGGTGTCCCCGGAAATCGTCCACACCGTATCGAGCATGAAAGACGGACCGTAGTAGGCGGCTTCCGACACGGTCTCGGCATCTGGAAGGTCCATCTGTACACCGGTTTTGATGTCGTCCCGGCCTACCGAGCGCATGTGCTGTGCGGCGACCTGGCCTTCGAACACATTCTTGAAATAGCCCGGCATCTGGAAGTGAACGTAGAAGAAGTGAGCCATGTCGACAACGTTGTCGACGATCTCACGGCAGTGCGAGCCCTCCACGTGGAAGGTGCGCCACGACCACTCGCTCCACCGATCAGTACCCCACCCCTCGATCTCCGGAATCGTCACGTCCTCCGGCGGCTTGTTGCCTTCTGGGTCATGCCACGTAAAGAGCATTCCGTTGCGTTCGAGCACATTCCACGATCGTGTGCGGGCTAGCGGAGGGACGCGCCGCGCGTAAGGAATGCCAGTGCAGCGCCCGTTCCCGCCCCACCGCCAATCGTGGAACGGGCAGGCGATGGAGTCGCCCTTGATCTGCCCCATCGCGAGGTTGCCGCCCATGTGTCGGCAGTATGCGTCAAGGATGTGCAACTCGTTCTCGGAGTCTGCGAACACTACCAAGTCGGTACCGAAAGCCTTGATCTGGTGCGGCTTTCCGTCACGAAACGTCTCGGCCAGGCCGAGGCAGTGCCAGCCTCGCGCAAATCGAGTCGGGTTCTTGCCTGCCTCGATGACCCTGACCTCGGGTTCGGCGATGATGTCGGTCATGAATCCTCCAGTGTGTATTCAGCGATGATTCGATACGTGCGAAAGGCCCTCAGGGCGAGGAGATTCGCGAAGCTTGCCGCTCTCAATTGCAGCCTGGACAGCGTCGCTCAGCCCGCTGCACGATTGCACCAGTGATCCGGGTTGCAGGGTGTTGACCTGGATGTCGCGGTAAGGGCATCGCACGTTCTCTGCAGCCGGCCATTGGATACCGGTATGGATCGAGCTGTACTTCTCGACGAGGACTCGCTGGCCGCACGATGCGCAGTCGACAGGCGCCATGACACTTCCTTCCTATCGTTCTTCCTTGAACGTAGAAGGAATGATCGTCAGGCGACAGGCCAATTCCGTTGAACTGAAAAGTTACCGGACGCGGGCCTGGCCACCGTCCACGGGCAATGCATGGCCTGTGATGTAGTGCGAGGATGTAAGCGCCAGAATCGAGTAGCGGACCACTCGGCGAACACAGGTCGATACTGTAGGGGTTATTCGCTCGTTTCGGTGAGCGGTCGAATTCGACAGTCGAATACGCGAAACAGCATCAGGAGAACAGACGATATGGAACCGCAGGAGCGACGACAGCAAATCCTCGATCGCGCCGGCGAGATATTCGCAATAAAAGGGATAGCCGCCACCACGATTCGGGAGATCGGCGACGCCGTGGGAGTGCGCTCGGGTGCGCTCTACCATTACTTCCCTTCCAAGGACGCGATAGTCGCAGAGATCATCAGGCTCTATCTCGAGGACCTGGTGGACAAAGTGCACGCAGTCACTGCCGTGGAGCCGACGAAACGCATCGAGGCGCTCTCCGAGATTGCTCTGCGCTGTTCGCATGAATACCTGCACGCAACGACCATGTGGCGTCGTGAGGGCGACTACATCCACGCAACAATTCTCGAGCAAGGCAACATTGGGGAGTTGTACGGCCAATTCGAGAGGGAGTGGTCGAACACTCTTGCAGCCGGCGTTGATCAGGGTATTTTTCGCGACGACGTTGATCTCGACGTCGTCGATCACATGCTTCGATATGCCATCTGGTCGTCGAGTGAGTGGCATACGCCGACCGAGGACAAATCTGTGGATTGGCTCGCCCACGAAGTGGTCAAGGTAATCCTCGGGGGTCTGCTACGCACCCCGAAGGTCTAGCTATCAGGGTCTATCGTGCCGCGATGCCCCGCTCTACGGCGCAGTTAGAGGCGTTGCGCTGAATGCGGATTCGGTGAGGTGATCCATGAAAATCACGATCAGCTGTCCAAGATCGTTGCGCGTCACATCAGTGAGGTCGAGTGAGTATTGGGCCGCGAGGCGGCGACCCCAGTCGTGGAAGAAGACTGGGTGGGCCGAGATTTTGCCGTCTCCTGCGCTGTCGACGGCTGCCAACCATTCTTCGATACTGGCGCTTTGCGATCTGGACTCCCTCAGTGGTCTCTCGGAAGTCAATACTGTTGCCAACGTGCCTATTCCAGAGTTTGCGCATGCCGACTGGACTTCCGCGACGGACAGGGCTGGCACCAGTGGCATAGCTAGACGATGAGCGGTTCGTCTGGCAGCGGCTAGGTCTTCGCCACGGTCGACGTACACACCGAGACGGGCGATCCACGGGAGGTGAGGATTGTTCTTGTCCTTGCAACGGATGTCGATGCAGAAGTATGCGTCGTCGGCCCCCGAGGGGTGCGGTAGATACGCAGTGATGGATGGCTGCCCGCCAGAGGTTGCACGTGTGTACATGTCGTACGGGGTGCGCGCAGCCAACTCCTCGGAAGCTGCTCGCAGCGCGACGGTTACGATCGCTGAATCCATTTGGCCGAAACGGCCGTTCAGTTGCGACTTCCATGTCGCGAAGACAGTTGATGCCTCGGCGGCGAGGCCGCGAACTGTTGAGTTCGTAGACGAAGACCAGTAACCGAACAGGTCGGCGAGTCCGATGCGGGTCCACCCTTGCGGCACTGTTGAACCGTCGGTCTCCAAGTCCACCAGAAACTTACGGGCATTGTGTGTCTGTGCGAATTCCGCGTATCTGTCGAGCTGATCGCCGTGCTCGGTTGCCGAAACCTTCAATTCGAGAATCGCGATAGGACTTGCGGCGCCGTACAGCACTACATCCATGCGGCCTTTCCCGTGAGGAACTTCTACTCGGGCACTGACGACGTTTTCATCGAGTCCGAGCGCATTCTGTAATGGTGTCGCGTCGCGCTCCACCAAGTATCCGATGAATGCACCGACATTAACCTCGGAACGAAGGAGACGTTGAAGAAACATTGATGCGTGTGTAGTCATAGCCAGCCTATTCCTGTCAGTTTGCAACCGATACCGTGTCCGTCATGAGTGCAATGTGGGGGATCCACAACGACGAGCCCAGCGTTGATCTGATTGCCGGGGAATTTATCAGTATCGGTTGGGACAGGGTCGGGAATCTGAGGCAGATCGGCGACGATCGTGGCACCATCAAGACTCTGCTTTCGGAGCAATACCCAGCAGGGAAAGCTGGGTCGTATCCAGTGCAGGCCGGGGTACTGGTGCGATTCGCTTTCGACATGGAAGTCGGCGACATCGTCATAGCGCCCCACAAGGACGATTCGACGATCAATATCGGCGTCATTGATGGTGACTACTATTTTGCTGTCGATGCGCCGACGCACCGCCACCGTCGGCCTGTGCGATGGCAGCGTATCGGGATTCCACGGTCGGAGTTCACTACGTCGGCGCTGTACGAGATCGGCTCGGCAGTAACGCTATTTCGGGTTAGGCGACACGATGCAGAATTTCGGACATATCTCGAGACCGGCAGCGCGGAGGCAGTTACTGCGGTCGCCGAAGCAGAGGCGAATGCTGACGATATGGATGTTGCCGTCGACAGCGCAACCGAAGAACCGAATCCATCAAGGCTTATGGAGTCGACTGCTGACTTCATCATCAACATATTGAAAATCGACGTCAGCCACCGCGGTTTCGAGCATTTTGTCGCTGATCTGCTGACGGCGATGGGTTACCGCACTCGTGTTCTCCCGTATTCACGAGACGGGGGAATCGATATTGTCGCGCACCGTGACCCCTTGGGGCTGGAGCCACCTCTGATCAAGGTGCAGTGCAAGCACACCGATAGAACCATGGGTCGTCCCGAAGTGCAGCAACTCATCGGCACCTTGTCCGCAGGGGAGGTGGGTTTGTTCGTGTCTCTGGGTTCGTACAGCGCCGACGCGCAGGCACTGGATCGGACTCGTGGCGACCTGCGGTTGATCGGCCGCAGCGAGATCGTGGAATGGATTCTCGATCACTACGATCTCCTGCCCGCCCACTGGCGCAGCAGGCTGCCGCTTAGGAAAGTGTTTGTCGTAGACAGAGACAGTGGATTCGACTGAACAATCATGTCCACCCCAATCCCAGGAAGGGGGTTAGATGTCGAAGATGAAGACCTACAACGATTTTGAATGGGTGATTGCGCCCGTGTCGTCGGCGGGGTCTCCGAAGAACTGATGCTGCCGCTGTCCGTTGGGCGTGAAGTGGTGACCCACGCTCGAGACATCGAAGCAGTCTCCTCGTTCAATGTCTGGCAAAACGGGGAGCGCTACTCGGCTACTTGGCCCAGCACGGCCGCTCCCATTCCGAGGGCGACTGCATCCTCGACGAGGGCTGCTCCCAGTGCCGGAACTCGCTTCGATGCCCACCCCCGGTACGCGTGGCCTGCATACGAGCCTGCCACCGCCGAGGCGGCGCCGATTGCGATGGCAGGGGCGACGGGTTCACTCTGGGCCCGAGCAATCGCGTAGGCGGCGGCGCCCCCGGCTGCAGCTCGTGCGGTCAAGGACGGAGGCGCGAGCCGAGATGGTGTCGTCGGGAGTTTGTCCATGACGAACTCGCCACCGATTGCAACGACGGATCCACCGATCGAGAGTCGTTCGTAGCGTGTGCCCCGGAATCTGAGCACCAGGAACGTGGTGATCCCGACTGCGCTGCGAAACCCGCTGGCCTTGCCGATTGCGGCGTAGAGAACTGCAGATCGAATGTTCATGAAGTTTAGTATGTCCGTTTTTGCTCTTCGGTGGAGCCAACTTCGAACTTCGCACGATGATCGATGAACGGCCTATTCATCAGCTGCATCGGTCGCGTCGAGTAGTGCGACGAGGGCTCGATGGAGTTCTGCGATTTCGCGGCCGCCCTCACCTCCGAGAGCATGTGTGTTCTCGTGGTCCAGCTGGCGAACGATCTCTTTGGCTTGCAAGGCAGTTCGGTGACCCTCTTTGGTGAGATCGAGACGAACAGCGCGCGCATCGCGGGTATCGCGTTCGCTCGAGACGAAGCCGCTGCGCTCCAGCGCGCGTACCAGTTTGGAGATGTAAATCGGTTGCAGTCCAGTCTGTTCGGCGAGTTCGCGTTGGCTCGGTCTTTCGCCCGCACGGACAAGGCTGTGAAGGGGCGCGAGCACCGAGTATTGAGCGTGCGTGAGGCCGAGATGGGCGAGCGCACGGTCGACTCCCGCGCGCCAGCGCAGACTCAGGTGCCAGACGAGTGCTCCGGTTGTCCATGATTCGCGGTCTTGCATGAAAATAGAGTACATGGCTACTATTTGAAAATAGAGTACATGGAAACTATTTTGAGGAGACGTCATGCCCATCACGCCTGTGCTCGACTCGAAAATGGCTCATCGGGAATCGGGTGACGGTCCGCCGTTCGTGCTGCTGCACGGTAATCCCACGTCGTCGTACCTGTGGCGGAATATTCTGCCGTCGGTTAGTGCCCACGGCCGCGCTCTCGCCCCCGACCTCATCGGGATGGGAGAGTCCGGTAAACCCGCGATCGACTATGGCTTCGTAGACACCGCCCGCTACCTCGACGCCTGGTTCGACGCCTTGGAACTCGACGATGTTGTGCTCGTCGGACACGACTGGGGCGGGGCACTGGCATTCGACTGGGCTGCGCGGCATCCCGATCGCGTCCGCGGGGTCGCCTTCCTCGAGACGATCCTCCGTCCGATGACGTGGGCCGAACATTTTCCGGGTGACGCCAGGGCGCGAGTCGAGGCATTGCGCACTCCCGGAACAGGTGAGGCGAAGGTGCTCGAACAGAACTTCTTCCTCGAGGTTGCTCTCGACAAGACCGTGCTCAGCGGACTCTCGGACGGCGATGCGGCCTCGTATCGTGCTCCGTACCCCACATCCGAGAGTCGCCGGCCATTGCTTGCCTGGCCGCGGGCATTCCCCATCGAAGGCACCCCGGCGGACGTACACACGCGGGTGGCGTCGTACGGAAAGTGGCTCGCGGGAAGTAGCGATGTACCGAAACTCCTGATGACGTTCAACGGCCCGTCCGAACTACTCATGGTCGGCCGCGACGAGATCGAGTGGAGCAGATCGAATATTGCCCACCTCGACGTCGTGGAATGTGGACCCGCCGGCCACCTCGCACCCGAGGATCGGCCCGACGCGATTGCCTCCGCCATCGTGGAGTGGACCAGGCGCCACCGCCTGGATTGCTGACGCGAAACGGGCTCGGATGTTTGGCTCTCGTGTTCGGGGTACTCGCTAACGCATGCGGCTCGGTGTTCTCGATGTCGGTTCGAATTCGGCGCAGCTTCAGATCGTGGAAGCTACTGCAGGGGCGCCGCCACTACCGCTGCACGCACTGAAAGCCGCAACAGGTTTGGCTGAGTCGATCGATGCCAGCCAGTGTCTGGACGGCAACGGAATAGAGCGGGTGTGCGACGCGGTGACGCAGTCACTAGAGGCTGCGCGGCATTACGAGGTTGATCAGATCTATCTCTTTGTCACCGCTGCGATCCGCGATGCGGCGAACCGGGAGGAAGTTCTGGATCGTGTGGCCGCGGAGTGTGGATTACGTCCACAATTTCTTACCGGCCTGCAGGAAGCACGTTTGACGTATTTTGCCGTGCACCGCTGGTATGGCTGGTGCGCCGGCAGATTGCTCGATATCGATATCGGCGGCACGACAATGGAAATCACGCTGGGGCGCGATGCCGCTCCGGAGTTGACGGTCTCACTTCCACTCGGCGCTGGGCGATTGACTCGCACCTTCTTCGACACGGATCCGCCGCCGAGTAAGCAAGTCAAAGAACTGCGTCGGTACGTGCGTTCCTCTCTGCGTGAGACAGCGGATCGTCTTCTGTGGGAAGGGAAACCGCAGCGGGTTGTCGGTACGTCGAAGACCTTCAAGCAATTGGCGCGACTGGCCGGAGCGCCGCCGCAGCGAAAAGGACCGTTTGTGCGACGAACATTGTCGCGCAAGGATCTTCACGGTTTGGTCGCACGGATGGCGACAATGACGACCGATCGTCGCGCCAAACTGCAGGGTGTGGCGCGATCGCGCGCTCACCAGATTCTTGCAGGCGCCATCGTGGCTGACGAAACGTTGTACGCCCTAGACGTCGATTCGATCGATGTGAGTCCGTGGGCCCTACGCGAAGGCGTCATCCTTCAGCATCTCTCCGCCGTCCCCGATCCACAGAACGATCTTCCGCTCCAAGTGTTGTCTCCGAAGGTGCACGTGGACAAGGCGGTAGTCACGTCATTGCCGATCACCGAATCGTCACACGACCGCACTCGTTGACCAGGCGATCACGAATCGCGAATCGAGGAGAAGAAGACATGAACAAGACCATTGCATCCGTCGCGATCGTCGGCGCTGTTGTCTCTGCCGTCGCGTGCGGTAGTGACGATACCGACCAATCCACCAGTGACGGTAATGATTACGCTACGCAGCAAACCACCAGATCGCCGGCGCAGAGAACAGATGAGAGTGAGCCGACGGCGTCACCGACTGATCTGGGAATGATCGATCAAGCAAAACTTGCGTCGTTTGTTTTCGCCTTTCGAGCCGGCTACTCGGAACTGACGCAAGATCGTGACGACAGCAGCATCGAGCTCATCGTTCTCCAGTCCTGCGACGACATTGCGAACGGAGTGGACGAGCAGCAGGTCACGGATGAAATCCGAACGCTCGCTGCACACAACGGCAATGAACCCACTCAGGATCAAGTAAAACGGATCTACGACATGGTCACCCCCGCCTGCCCGGGATGACCTGACTCCCCTCGGTTCGAGGTCAGGAGTCCGCCGGCCCGAGACCGTATACGGCATAGGCTGCTCGGATAACTGGTTGTGCAACATTGCGCACCCTCACCCCACCTGGGGTTGTGCCACGCTCGGTTCCGGCGTGAGCATGCCCGTGGAGTGCCAGATCGAGTTGAAACTCGTCGATAGGTTCGCCGAGGAGATACGACCCGAGGAAGGGGTAGATCTCGGGCGGTTCACCGTGCAGAGTGTCGCTGATCGGCGAGTAGTGCAGTAGTGCGACGCGTATGTCTGCCTCGAGGGAGGACACCGCTGATCGGAAGCGCTCGGCGACGTCAACGGTATGGCCGGCGAACTCCTTCATTTGTGGTTCTCCGAACACGCTGGCGCATTTACCGGCGAATCCACCACCAAATCCTTTGGTGCCTGCAATCCCCAATGTTTGTCCGGCAATGTCGATGGTGACAGATTCGCCTTCCAGAACAGAAATCCCTTGCGCGGTAAGCGTATCCGTAATGTCTGAGACGGCATTGCTGTGGTAGTCGTGATTTCCGAGCACGGCGATTACCGGGATTCCCAGGTCTGCGAACTCGTCGGCAACAACCTTCGCCTCATCCCGGCCTCCATGTCGGGTGAGATCGCCGGCCAGCAACAAGACGTCCGCGTGGGTGGATACCATGTCGAGTGCAGGCCGCAACTCGCCGTGTGAATCTGCGCCGAGATGCACATCGCCGACCGCGGCGACCCGGATCACTGTAAGTCCTCGTAATCAGATTGTGGTTCAGCGGAACTCACGACATGGATGTCGTTGCAGACGGTAATGTCAGGGGCCAACTCCGTGACTACCGATTCTAGTTCCCGCTTTCGGGCGAGACTGTTCACTTCACCGCTGAGGTAGATCTTCGATCCTCGAATCGTCACCCGCACACCGAGTTCCGATGTTCGTGGATCTTCGGCGAAAGCTCGTCTGATGTGTGCCACCAGGTATTGCGGAAGTTGCTCTTCTGCCTTCATCCTCCCTGCCTCCATTCGCTTGCCTATTTTGTCGCAGCAATCTCGAGATCGTCGAGGAGCCCAAGAAAGGCCCGCGCATACGGCGAGGCTCGTGTCTGGTCGACAACTTCCGGCCAGTCGACTTGCTCTCGTAAATCGCGCGCGATCTGGAGCATGGGAACGAAGTCGCAACGATGAGCATCGAGGACGTTCAGTTTGTCGATCATCAAGTCCGTCGCGCCGACGACGGGTGCGACAGCGGAACCGACCCGCATAGACGTTGCCCGGTCCAGGAACTCGTCGGTGATGTCGCGCCCTGAGGCAGAGAAAATAAGGTCGACGAGTACGTCGCTGTCGTACACCTTTGCCAGCCAATCCTCGGGCGGGTTAACCGGTTTCATTCCGGTCTCGCGTAGTGCGTGCAATGCCGGAGTCACGTCCTGCTTGCGCAGGAAGATATCGACATCGTGCCCCGATGGTGGTCCGCCGCGTGCATACACGGCACAACCGCCCGCAACAGCAAATCGAATTTCAGCTCTTGCCAGTGTGTTCACCGCTCGCGTCATAGTCTGCAACAGATCGTCCATGCTGGACCTGTCGTGGGTGGAGACGGGGGGAGGTGGATGTCGGGGTGGTCGTGTCGTCATTTTCAGGAGGTACCCGATCTCCTTCCGGCGAACCGTGTGGGCTCGAGTTCGCCGACGAAATCGACCGACCGGATCGAATGCGTTCTCGGAGTTCTCACCGCGCGGACAGTGGGTCGAAATCGCTCGGTTCCTCGACCGTTGGTGTGAAAGCGATTTGGTCCCAGTGTTACTGGGGGTGAAGCTTCCATAGAGGATACGTCTGACCAAGTCTGGGTACCACGATCAGACATGCCGTCGAGAGCACCGACGGCTTCTGACGAGGGAGACGCTCATGGCTACCTGCGAAACGTGCGGTAACGAGTACGACAAGACGTTTACAGTCACGCGTGGCGAACGCACTGCCACCTTCGACAGCTTCGAATGCGCCGCCCAGGCAATGGCGCCACAGTGCGCGCACTGTGGGTGTCGAATTCTCGGCCACGGAATCGAAGCGGAAGACACGATGTACTGCTGCGCTCATTGTGCTCGTCAAGAAGGTCACAACAAGGCAGCAGACCGCGTCGGTGCCTGAATCGGCACACACCACTACGCCAGCGCCAGATCAGGCCTCAGGGATCTCCCGGCCGTAGTTCTCGAGTGTGATGCTGTCGGGATCGGGTCCACCGCGTACGCCGGTGTCGAGGGCATCGATCGCAGCAAGCTGGTCGCTGGTGAGGTCGAAGTCGAAGACGTCGAAGTTCTCGGCGATGCGGGTTGGCTTTGTCGACTTCGGGATAGCGGAGCGACCTTGCTGCAGATGCCACCGCAGCATCACCTGGGCTGCCGACTTACCATGCTGCGCAGCAATATCGAGCAAAGTCGGATCGTCGAAGGTGCTCTTCTCGCCGCCGCCGTAGGAGGTGATGCCGCCGATCGGCGACCAGGCCTGCGTCACGATGCCGTGCTCGGCGTGGAGGCGCTGCAGTTCCTTCTGCTGGAAGTACGGGTGAAGTTCGATCTGATTCACGGCCGGTACGACGGTTGTCTCGGCCAAGAGTCGGTCGAGGTGTGCGGGCATGAAATTGCTGACTCCGATGGCCCGGACCTTGCCGTCGGCGAGTAGCTTCTCCAGCGCCCGGTAGGCGTCGAGCGCGAGGTCGAAACGGCTCGGCAGTGGCTGGTGCAATATCAGGAGGTCAAGTTGGTCGACGCCGAGCTTGCCGGTCGCCTTGTCGAACGCGTGCAGGGTGGTGTCGAAACCGTAGTCGCTGATCCAGACTTTGGTTTCGATGAACACCTCGTCGGAGTTGACATCGGAACGCTTGATACCTTCACCGACCTCACGTTCGTTGAAGTACGCGGCGGCAGTATCGATGTGCCGGTAGCCGGTGCGAAGGGCCGACTCGACGGCGGAAACCGTGACATCCGGTGGGGTTTGGAAAACGCCCAGCCCGATGGCCGGCATTTCCACGCCGTTGTTCAGGGCGATCGTATTTTCAGGCATGTTTTCACCGTAGGGATGTTTTGGCGGAGGTGACAGGTACTGGCGTTAACCCCCAACAGGTTGCCTGGATGTCCGGACGGGCCACTACACAGGTTGTTGAATCATGTTGTTTTCCGCCTAGGGTGTCGCAATCGCGATAGTTTCGTCGAACACGTCGACGGAAAGCGAATTTGCCATGACTTCAGATCCGGTTGCGACGGATTTCGACCCCGCATTGAAGCTCGCGCGATTCCTGCCGCGCACCGTGATCACTCGGCAGACTGCGGGACTCCTCCGTCGACTCACCGGATTAGGAGCCCTGGTGCCGCCGAAAGGCGGGGAAGTTGTCCGCTGCGACGCGAATGTTTCAGTCCGGGTATTCCGACCCACCGCGCCCGAAATCCTCAGGCCAGGTGTGCTCTTCATCCATGGCGGTGGATATCTCATCGGCAGCGCAGCGATGGGGGATGGAATGTGCCGGAACATCGCCGCGCAATTGGGTGCTGTTGCAGCGTCGGTGGAGTACCGGCTCGCACCGCATCATCCATATCCTGCCCCCTTGGAGGACTGCTACCGCGCACTGCGGTGGTTGGCGGATCAACCTGACGTCGACTCGAGCCGAATCGCTGTCGTGGGGGAGAGCGCCGGTGGGGGCTTGGCCGCTGCGCTGACTCTTCTGGCCAAAGAACGCGGTGAGGTGCTGCCCGCATTCCAGTTGTTGTCGTATCCGATGCTCGACGACCGGACAACCAGGCGAACAGACCTCGACGAGAGTCGATTCAGGGTGTGGAGCCCCCGCAGTAACCGTTACGGATGGAGCGCGTATCTCGGATCGTCGATCACGGATGTGCCGCCGTTGGCCGCACCCGCACGGTACGAAGATCTCACGGGACTCCCGCCGACGTGGATCGGCGTCGGAACAAACGACCTGTTCTACGACGAAGACGTCAGCTACGCCAAGCGGCTGATCGACGCCGGTGTTCCGTGCACACTGTTCGAGGTACCAGGTGCCTACCACGGCTTCGATCAGATCGAAGCCCGATCGACCCCGGCGCGGGACTACCGCCGCGAACAGCTGAAGGTTCTAGCTGCCGTCCTCTCCACCTAGGGAATTTGACTGCAAGGCAACTACTTCGGTTCTGTGCGATCGCCTTTCGATTCCGCAAACCATGCGGCAACCTGTGTGCGAGAGGTGAAGCCGAGCTTCACCAGTAGATGCTCGACATGGCCCTGCGCGGTGCGCGGCGAGATCACCAAGCGGGCTGCGATCTCCTTGTTGGTGAGACCGTCAGCCACCAGCGCGGCGACTTCGAGTTCGCGTTTTGTCGGCCTGCTCGACGGGCCGTTAGTGGAACTTCGCGGGCTGGTGCGTTCCTCGCCCAGTGCGTAGTCGACAGCGTCGCGGAACCGAAGGTCGGCGCCTTTGCTACGCGCATTGTTGAAGGCTCGCTCGCCCAGCGCGAGTCTGACTTTGCGTTCACAATCGTCTTGGAAGACGGCCATGCTCGGCACGACAACAGACGAACCTCCGACGGACCTGCTCGCTTTCTCAGCGGCGCCCATCAACATGGCTGCGCGTCGGGCATCCTTGCTGTCGATCGCGACCCACGACAATGCTTGCAGGCACACGCTGGCGTTCAACCGGTCATTGAGGTTGCGGCCCAATCGCAATGCCTGCTTCAGTAGTCGAGATGCCCGATCGCCATCGCCGTGCTTCCAGGCCGCAACAGCCAGCGTCCACAGGACGTACGTCCGATACACCGTTTCGCCGTGTTCCTCGGTAATGGCAAGTGCGCGTTCGTTGTATTCGATTGCTCGGTCGGCGTCATCCATCAGGTCGAGTGTCATGCCGAGGGTAAGCAAGGCAGTTACCTGGAAGGGCAGGTTCTTCTGTTCGGTGAACAACTGAGCAGCCTTTTCGAGGTGGATACACGACTCGGCAAGATCCTCGTTGAACAACGCAAGATAGCCCTCTGCATGCTGGAGATAGGCGTTGATCAGCGGGTCGGTCGATTGGCCGGCGAGGACTCGCCCCTCCTTGACGAGTGCTTCTGATGTTTGAATATCTCCCTGGACCCCAGACAAGAGGCTTCCGGCATGAATTGCCCTGGCGCGCTCGATGGTTGGCGGGCCCATTCGATATTCGCTGAATCTCCGTAACCATTGACGGCCTTCGGTGATTGCGCCACGAGCGAGCCAATAGGAAAACAGGGCCGTTGTGATCCGAGTGCCGATTTCAGGACTGTCGGACACACAGAACTCCAAAGCCTCCCGCAGATTGGACTTTTCCCGAGCGATAGTGGTGATCAACTCGATCTGCCGAGGGCTGATCCAGTCGGTATCTGCTGCGAGCGCCAGAGCTTCGAACCAATCGCGGTGTCGGCGACGAAGTTCCGTGTACTCATGCTCTCCGGCTTCTTGTGCCTTCTGTCGCCCGTAGTCACGGATTGTCTCCAGCATCCGGAAACGCACGGTGTTGTCCGACATTTCACGGATCAGTATCGACTTGTCGACCAGAAACGTCACGGCGTCGAGCACGTCCGTCGGTGTCAGCTCTCCGTCGCAAATCTGTTCTGCGGCTTTGAGTTCGAATCCACCGGAGAACACCGACAGTTGCGCCCACACTGCTTGCTCCATCGGAGTGCACAGGTCGTAACTCCAGTCGATGCACATTCGCAATGTCTGTTGCCTTGACGGTGCGTCCCTGCTTCCACTGGTCAACAAGGCGTATCGCTCGGAAAGTCGCTGCAGGATTTGTGTGGGCGACATCGCCCGCAATCGCGCCGCTGCCAACTCGATCGGTAGCGGGAGCCCGTCCAGTTGCCTACAGATCGACGCGATGGCGACTTTATTGTCCTGCGTGAGTTCGAAGCCCGGCACAACTCCGGTGGCGCGATCGACGAACAGTCGCACGGCATCGTTACTCGGCGCGCCCTTCGGTAGGTTGTCGGGATCGGGGACCGGTAGTGGGGGGACAAGGAGAATCGACTCTCCTCCGACTCCGAGTGGTTCGCGGCTCGTCGCCAGAATCTTCAGGTCGGGGCAGGCGCGTAGCAGGAATTCGGATAGCTGCGCCGCTGCAGTAACTACCTGTTCGCAATTGTCGAGTACCAGCAAAAGTTCTCGTTGAGCGAGGAACTCGGCAACCATCTCCCGGACGGGCTTCGCAGACCGGTCTTGTATCCCCAGGGTGCGTGCCACAACACCTGGGAGCAGCGATTGCTCCTGCAGCTCCGCCAACTCCACCAGCCGGACGCCGTCGGCAAAACTGTGTTGTGTCTTGGCGGCGATCCGAAATGCGAGTCGAGTCTTTCCCACACCACCGATTCCGGTCAATGTCACCAGTCGCGCGGTCGTCAGTAGGTTCTTGGCCGTGGCGAGTTCGGTACGGCGGTCGACAAAACTGGTCAGCTCGAGCGGGAGTCCTCCGGTGCGATCCGTTGGCGGAGGAATACTTTCTTCGGGGTACTCGTTTTGCGGATGACCCTGTGCTGTGGGCGATGGGACGGATTGCGTGCGTGCAGGTTCGGAGTACAAGGACATTTCATCGACAGGCAGACCGTGGCGGCGTTGTGCTTCGCGGAGTTGTTGTCCTAGCTCCTGTGACGACGGGCGGGTTCCCGGGTTGGCGGACATGGCTCTTTCGATGAGAGCGCCGACGTCGTCCGGGATGCCGAACTCGCGTGGGTTCGGAACAGGCTCCGACGTAACTCGCAGGAACTGGGCGACCAGTCGTTCACCACTGCGACGTTCGAAAGCAGCGTGTCCGGTCAGTGTGGCGAATAACGTAGAGCCGAGACCATAGACATCCGCTGCGGAACTCGGCGGCCCGCCGGTCACGATTTCGGGCGCAATGAAGGCCGGTGAACCCGTGACAATGCCTGTGCCAGTTTCGAATCCACCGGCAAAATGAGCGATGCCGAAGTCGGACAGCGCCGGTTCACCGTAATCGGTGAGCAGAATGTTTCCGGGCTTGACATCTCGATGCAGGATGCCGAGTCGGTGCGCGGACTCCAAGGCGCCGGCAATCCTCACACCGAGGCGCAGTGCTTCACCTAGTGGGAGCGGTCCGTGCCGTCGGATCAGGGTGTCGAGGGAATCTTGGGCGTAGTACGGCATGACGATGAAGGGCCGTCCGCTACCGGTGACGCTGGTTTGAAAAACATTCACGATGTTGGGATGTCCGGTCAGTCGGCCTGCTGCGCGCTGCTCTCGAAAGAACCGTGCGCGGTTCTCCTCGTCGAGGTCGGTGGTGAGAACCTTTACTGCCACGGTCCGGTCGAGCGACGGCTGCCGACAGCGGTAGACGACGCCAAAACCTCCACGGCCGATCTCGGTAGCGTCCTCGAACCCGGACGCAGACAATTCCGCCGCGACCGAACCTGTCGCGTCGAATTGCGTCGCGAAGGGGTCGACATCGGTCATGGACTACATCGATCCACCTGTGCACGTCGCGTGGAAAATCCGACGAAACTCACCTATCGATGATGGTCCCTCAAAGCCACCGCTCGCCACCCCCCAAGGCATTTTGTTGGAAATTCAAGTGAGTTGCCACAGCGCAGATTCACGTTGCGGCAACCTTGACGGCAAACGCACTCAAAAGTGCCCCGGCGACGAGGCGCTGGGCTGCCATGACCCGAGGATGATGACGAAGGTACTCGGAGACCGATGACGCAGCGAGAACTATCGCTCCGTTGATCGCCACAGCAACGGTGATTTGAACTAGTCCCAACTGGAGGAATTGACCTAGCACCGGTCCGTTTTCGGGGTGCACGAACTGAGGGACGAGTGCCGCATACATCAGCGCGATCTTGGGATTCAAGATGTTTGTCACCAATCCCATGGCGAACAACCGGAAAGGGGAGTGAGCGTCGAGTTCTCGTGCCTCGAACGGTGAGCGCCCGCCTGGTCGCAGCATGTTCCACGCGAGATATGCCAGGTAGACGGCGCCGACGAGTTTGACGGTCGTATATGCGGCCGGGACCGCCGCGAACAGCGCGGACAGTCCTGCAGCGGATGCACCCAGGTAGAAGACAAATCCCAGAGCGACTCCGCCCAGCGAGACGAATCCCGCGCGCCTGCCTTGTGAGATGGAGCGCGATGCGAGGTAGACCATGTTCGGGCCGGGGGTCAGCACCATTCCCAGCGCGATGAGCCCGATCCCGACTACGGACGCGATGGGCAGCATGTTCTCTCCTCTGTACTCGTTTGTGGACTTCGACTAGTTTCCGGTGTGAGCACTGTCCACGTCCATCGCATATTCGAGAACTATTTCGTGAAGAATTGCTTCATGGATGAACTAGCCACGCTTCGCGCGCTCCAGTCGGTCAAGGAACACGGGACCGTCACAGCTGCAGCCGCAGTTTTGCGACTGAGTCCCTCCGCGGTCAGTCAGCAGCTCAAGCGACTCGAAAAGGCGACGGGTCGGTCCTTGTTGACGCCCACGGGGCGGAGAGTGACTCTGACGCCCGAGGCTCATGCGCTCCTCGACGAGGCGGGCCCGGTGGTGACTCGGTTAGAGGCCATTCTCGGTGTTTCGTCCGGTCGCGAGACGCAAGTTGTGGGCCATGTGCGTGTCGCCGCATTTACGACCGCCATCCGGCACGGTGCGCTGACGGCGATAGCCGAAGTTCAGGATCAACACCCGCAGCTCACCTGTTCACTCGCCGAGATGGACCCAGGCGAGGCGTATCGCGCCCTGTCAGCCGGGATGGTAGACATTGCGGTCACACATCATTGGCGAGGGCAGCAGGCGCCGGTGTATCCGGCGATCACAGTGAGTCCCCTTGCCGACGATACTGCCGACGATACTGCCGACGATCTGGTCGACGACGTTGCCGACGTAATTTGCCACCGAGACCATTCACTTGCCCAGTCGCCTGGACTCGAAGACCTCGCGACATACAGTTGGGTGTCCACCGGCGCGGGCACGATTTGTCATTCATGGCTCATCCACATGTTCGCCCTGCATGGTCATCGGCCACGAATCACCGCAGAAATTTCCGACTTCGCGCTGCATGTCCCGTTCGTAGCCGCGGGTCTCGGGCTCGCACTGGTGCCCCGTCTGGGCCGTCCCGAATTGCCTGGCGAAGTTCGTGTTCTCGAGCTCGAAGATCCGCCGGCCCGCAAGATCGGTATCGCACTGCGTACCCTTCAAGTCGGCGACAACGCAATATCGGTTGTCGGGGCTGCGTTACGATCACGCCTGCGCGATTAGGTCGAGAGTCTTTGTTTGCTAGGCGCTTTGGTGTACGTATCGTGACTAGTTTGCAGCCCCGGTAGTCGATCCTTACGCGTATATCCGTTTGGCCGAACACTCTTTCGGGTAGGTCCGACATAGTGCAGCGATCCACTCAGACACAGGCATGCCTCCAGCAGAAGAAGGGACGGACAGATGGCTCGTAGGGACTCGCAACCGCAACTCAAAGACCAGGATCTCTACGAGAAATTGCGCGAGAAAGGAGATTCCAAGGAGAAGGCGGCGCGGATCTCCAACGCAGCAGCGAATCGTGGTCGTTCGAACGTCGCTAAAACTGGCGGTCGGTCCACTTCGTACGAAGAATGGACCGTGGATGAATTGAAGACGCGAGCAAAGGAACTGGACCTGCATGGGTACTCGAAGATGAAGAAAAGTGAACTGATCGACGAACTTCGAAACCACTGAATTCTGCTCTTTCCGTTGAAGACTCGTGGTTTGTAATTGTCGAAGCCGAGGACCCCATGGCAAAAACGACTGTTCCGCCTCAATCTGCCGTCCTAGACACGCCCACTCTGGGCGTGGAGGAGGAATTCCTCCTGTGCGACCCGCTGACCAAACAGCCGAGGTTGCGCAATGCCGAAGTTGCAGCCGCAGGAAGAGACCTCGGTGTCGATCTTCAATTGGAGCTCACTCGTTGCCAGGTCGAGACCGCCACATCGATCGGGGGTCATATCCGCGACCTTCGGGATCAACTGCGTGAACTGCGCTTCGCTGCAGCAGACGCTGCCGCACACGACGGATGCCAGCTGCTGGCAGTGGGAACACCGTTCTACGATCCACCGCCCAACGAGACCACTGACACCTCGAGATATCAACGCATGGCCGGTGAATTCGGCGCTCTTACTGCGGGAGTGATGTGTGGCTGCCATGTGCATGTCGGTGTGGAGGACCGCAAACAAGCCGTTCGGATCATCAACCATCTGCGTCCGTGGTTGCCGACGCTCTTGGCGTTGACTGCGAACTCGCCGATCAGTGCCGGCATCGATACTGGCTATGCCAGTTGGCGTTACATCATGTACGGGCGATGGCCGAGCTGCGGGCCGCCGCCGCACTTCGAGTCCGTGAATCACTACGACGCCGCAATCGCCACGATGCTCGAGGCGGGTGTCATTCTGGACCCCCACATGGTCTATTGGGATGTTCGGGTCTCGGATCATCTTCCTACCGTGGAGATTCGGATCAGTGACATTCCAGCCACAGTCGACGAGACGATCACGTATGCCACGCTGGTACATGCGCTTGTTGTCACCGTGATGAAAGAGATCGCGACGGGCAGCCCGGCCCCGATCATCGATCAGGAGGTATTGCGTGCGGCGTGCTGGCGGGCCGCCCGGGATGGAATTGCCGGTCGAGCTCTCGACATGGATACTGTGCGCCTGGTGCCCACGCGTCAGCTGGTTCGGCGACTGCTGGATTACGTTGCGCCGATGCTGGCCGAGTTCGGCGAGCTCGAGCGGGTTACTGCCTCACTGGAGAAAGTCTTCGACCAGGGTAACGGGGCAATGGTGCAACGCCGCACGCTGGCACGGTCCGGCATCACCGAGGTGATCGACGAATGCGCTCGTCGCACCGCGGAAGGGTGCGATCGGCAGACGGATATCGCGCTGTCGCCGTCGTAGTGTCAATCGGCACCGACTGTGCGGGCGGACGCTTGTCGAAACAGGTCGTCGAGGCGCTGCCAGCGAGGCTCTGCGCCGAACCGGTAGCGCGCTCGTTGGTATTGCTCATCCGCACCGGCTTTGTCGCCTGTCGCGAACCGGTAGCGAAACACGTCAAAGTCTATATCCGACAATGCAAATCGGACGATATCATCTGGTCCACGAAGCTGGCACATCACCTCCAGTGCGCTCGTGAGTGCGGCGCGCACAATGTCAGCAGTCGCGGGGATATCGGTCTCTGCGTCGACGGTCACGTGTGGTCCGATGCCGGAGGCGATGTTCTCGATCCGGCGTCGGTACTGGCAGTCCAGTTGCAGGTTGACGACGTCGACAACGTCGTCTCGCTCCCGTCTGAAGGTCAGTTTCTGCTTCCGGAACCCGTGCTGCTTGAGAAGCGGAACCGCACTCACTTCGAGGAGTGCGGCAAATGACTGCTCGGCCGTTGGCTGCTCCATTCGAACATGGTGGCAGATTGTCCTGTCAGCGGTAATTCGGGTTGTTGAACTCGGGAATCTCGATGCTGATCGGTCGAAGTTCGGACATGTAGAGCAGAACGAACTGTCGGAGTAGTTCGTCGAAGGTCCAGTAGGCATGTGGTGCAAGGGGTACGGGAAGGAGCCCTTCCCGTACCTTCACGAATGGACCCCATGCCGTTTCCAGGAGGGTGCTCCACACTGGTTCGCGCGGAATATTGAGCCAGTTGGCAATTTCGTTGCCGAGCATGAAGCGAGTCAACGCGCCGAGGATGGGCCGAGTGAGAAGTGTGAAATCGAGGCCCGCACCCAGATCGAGAAGAATGTCGGCGAGCTTGATTCCCTCGGGGGTGGGAGCCAAGATCGGGTCCAGCACTTGTGTGGCTTGAGATTCCGCGTCGTTCCACGTCGCGGGAATGTACTGATCCTCGATACCGAGAAGATGAGCGCTCAGTTGCCACGAATGCAGAAATCCGTCGGACTCGTCGGTGGGGACTTTCACGTTCCACGCGTTCAGGTTTCGCATGGCGGTAGTCGGCAAACTGTGCCAGGTGACCATCATGTCGTGCTGACTGATCGGAACGTCCTCCGGCGCCATGTGCGTCCAGTGCGGAGATTGAGGCAGCAGGTGCCGCACCGCGGCATGCACCAGTCTGGTCTTGACGGAGGTGACAATCATCTCGCCGTCAGCCTGAAATGCGTTGCGAGAACCGATGTCGTATCCCAACTTTGCGGTTTTCGAGATGCGGTTCTTCATGTTCGCTCCGCCTTTGGAGTAATACACTGCCAACGCCTCTTTGGGGATGACAGTGCTCATCATTCCGCTGGCGAAGCCATAGAGAACACCGAGGTAGAGACCTCGTTTCTCATTGAATCGCACGGCCGCCGCGAGCTTGTTCTGATCGGTCCACGACGGTAGCTGCCGCGCTTGTTCCATGAATTCGCGGAGGTCGGACGGAAGTCCCGCTGGCAGCGGCTGACCGTTCTTCTTCCAGGTGCGCAAGAGTTCGTTGACCTTTGGAACGTCACCTCGGTCGAAGAGAGATGCCACGAGCGGGTCCGCTTGGGTGTCCCATGTTTGTCTCGGATCTGCACCGTTCCCGGTTCCTGGCACCGAACCCGCTGGTGACCAGTGCCACGGCTGCGCACTGGCTGGTGCTGCGAGCGCGCTGAGTGCGCCGAGTGCTCCGAGTGTGCCGCCAACTCTCAACACATTGCGCCTACTGAGATCGTCCATGTCGTTACTCCCGGTTAGTCCGATGAAGCAATGAAACAAGTCATGTATCTCCGTATCATTGGTAGCATAGCGTGATGGGCGCCACAAGTGTTTTGTCTGATTTTCCACCTGCGCACCCTCGTGGCAAGAAGGAGTGCATGTGACCCGCAAGGATGCCAATTCGTCTGCGTTGGAATCGATTACGTCCCTCGGGAGTGTGATAACAGGCGAAGCTCCAGGCAAGGAAGATCGCTCTCGTATCCGGCTACTCGATGCGGCCCACGAACAGTTCTGCAAAGTGGGAATTCAGCGCACGTCGATGGAGGACGTGGCCCGCTCCGCCAACCTGTCCCGAATCACCGTCTACCGGAAATTTGCCACCAAGGATTCGCTCGTCGAGCAGGTTGTTCTCCGGGAGTTCCGCACATACTTCGAACAATTTCTCGTTGATATCGAGCTCGCGGAGACGGTGGATGATCGAATAGTTCTGGGGTTCGTGAGCTCGCTGCGTGCGATTTCCAACAATGCACTGATCTCGGCGCTCATCGACGCCGGCCCGCACGTACATGGATCGATCGTCGGCGATAACGGACGAACGCTCGCAATGGTGCGGCAGTTCGTTGCTTCGCAACTCCGCAGGGAACAGGGCGCGGGCACTATCGCGGACGAGGTGGATGTTGATCTCGTGGCCGAGATGTTCGTCCGAGTGACGGCTTCCTTTCTGATGATTCCCAGCGAGGCCGTCAACCTTCATGACGATGCGCAGATGGAGGCACTAGCGCGGCAATTCCTCGTGCCGATGATCAAAACGCAGTGTTCTGAAGAGGGCCATTAGCATCTACATGGCGTCGAGCACCATCATCATTGCTGTTGCACGAGCACGATTTTCGATGGTGTCGACATGGAATCCGATGTGGTGGGAAAGCTTCGCCAAGCGGTGAGCGACGCTACTGTGGTGAAGGTGCAGGCAGTCGGCCGCGGCTCTCAGTGTGCCGGATCGCAGGTACATTCTCAGTGTTTCCAGCAGTTCGGTCCCCTCCTTGGTTTCGCGAAACTCTCTGGCGCGAACCAGGTCCGGAATTCGGGTGTGATCGATCTTTGTGCCCGGTGCCAGGAGGTTGAGAGCGCCGAGATCGTCCGCGTTCACAATCGGTGTGGTGGCCGATGATTGACTGCGGGCGAATCGCGCCGTGCCGATGAGTGTGTGTATTTCGGAAGCGGCAGCAGCCAAAGATGTTCCGGCGCGGACAGGCATCGCTTGTGCGATTTCGGAGAATTCTGCCAACGAGATGAATGAACCAGTCACGAGATTCAGGTATTCGCCGCCCACTTCGATTCCGGTAGCTCGACCCGGTGTGCAATCCTTCGAAAGTTGTAGGTGCGCAATTTCATTGGTTGTGGACACGATGACACGCACTGAAGCGGCGGGGTCGAGGCCGAGACCCGCACATGAGGTCAGTACCGCTAGTTCGTCCATCGGGAAAAGCAGATTGTGAGTGTGTTCGGCTTCGGTCAGTAAGCGTCGGGGCCGCAAGATGATCGCGGCGGTCAGTGCCATCCGGTCGACGAGCATCTCGTCGAGCGGCAAGTTCGCACCGGGCCGCTCGATCCATACCGTACCGAGAACCTCGTCGTCGACGGTGATGTCTCTGACGATGCTTGGCGTGAGCTGGGGTTCGGGTGACCAACGGCCGTGAGGGTCACAACGGCGTAGATTCTTCTTGCTTCGGCCGTGTTCGACAATCTCGATGCCCGCAACACAATCTGCCAACTGGGCGCTCGCGCGGAGAAGCGACGCTGTGTCCGCGCCGTGACGAACGAGGGTGTCGAAGTAGTCGATGACTCGTACCAGGCCTGCCGAGTTTGCGTCGAGCTCGGCAAGCCGGTACATCAAACCTTGCATCTTGCAAAGCTACGAGACTGGTGACAACGCGCGCAAGCCTCGCCGCAGTGCGCTGAACGCCTCGGCGCTGCTTCGTTTGGTTACCTCTGCGGTTGTGACAAGACCAGAACCGTGAAAGGTGCCGGGGAAGGAGTGGAGTTCGACGCTGACACCCGCCTGGAGTAGGCGAAGGGCGTACTCGATTCCTTCGTCGCGGAGTGGGTCGAGCTCCATGGTGCACAGGTAGGTCGGGGGCAATCCTCGGAGATCGGTGGCCCGCGAGGGCGCGGCATAGATGGATACATCAGGGTCTTCGGGCCCCGAATACGATTCGCCGAGGTAGTACTGCCACGAAAGGATCGCGTTTGGGCGGTTCCACAGCGGAGTGTCGACGAAGTTTGTCATCGACACCGTTGTCAGCCGGTCGTCGAGTTCTGGGATCTCGAGAAGTTGAAATGCGACGGGCACAACGCCCTCATCTCGGGCTTTCAGCACTGTTCCGGCGGCAAGTCCACCGCCGGCGCTCTGGCCACCGACGGCGATGCGGCTGGGATCGATTCCCAGTTCTTCGGCGTGTGCGTGGATGTAGGTGAGCGCGGCGTAGCAGTCGTTCACGGGGCCGGGGAAAGGGGTTTCCGGGGCTAGCCGGTACTCGACATTGGCTACGGCAAATCCGAGTTCTCACGCAACCTCAACGCAAAATGGATCAGTGGATTCGGCTGTGCCGATGGCGAATCCGCCGCCGTGGATCCAGAGAAGTACGGGGATCGGACCTGTGGCGGCAGCCGGAGTGAAGAAGCGAATGGCGACCTCGGGATCGTCGTCGATTCCGGGAGCAGATAGTTCGCGAAGCGTGACTCCGTCGAACGACAGGTCAGCCAACATGGTGCCAATTAGGGAGTCGTAGTTTGCCCGCGCGGTGGGTAGGTCGGCGAAGGTGACCTTCGGGAGCATCGTGACCGCTGCGGCGAGTTCGGGGTCGAGAGTGGGGAATGTTGTCATGCACCCATCATCGAGTGCGGTGTGTCTCACGTCACCAGCGACTTGTAGGGAATTGTCGGACCTTCATCCGACGCCCGTCGGATCTGCCTAGGATGACGCTGGTGGGCAGAGTACATCTCGGGGTGGGTTGGAGCGATTCGGACGGTGGGTCCAGGATCGGTGGACGCCCGCCGCAGGTCTTCGGCGGACAGACGATTCTGCAGACGCATGAGTATCTCTTGACGCTCGGGGCACACACGGCGCCGTGGCTCGGTGCAAGAGAGCTTTCGGTATTCGTCCGTCGAGGTTTTTCCATCGGCGACGACGACCTCGAATACCCGGGCATCGGGGTTCGGGCAGTATTGCATCCGCCGTCATCGCGAAGTGCGGAATCCGCCGGCAGTCATGAGGGCCTGGGGAGCGCGGCGTTGATCAATCTTCCCGCAGACGACGAGGTGACGCCGTTGGTACTGATCGCGCCGCAACCCGTACTCATACAAAATGAGCCGCAACCCGTACTCATACAAAATGAACCGTCGTATGCCAATGCCGTCGAGGCGGACGGGCATCGCTTCCTGTTCCAGATCAATGAAGAGGGGTGGCCGGTGGTTGCCGAGCCGCAATCCGAGTTCGTGGAGGAGTACCTGTTCGGCTACGGCTCGGTGTATTTCTACGGGAGCGCTGACGCGACCGGGCTCGCCGATGAAGTCGTGCCGGGATTTCTCGACTTCTGAGCTGCCCGACGACCCTTCTGCCGATACCGTGGGCAACGTATTCGACCGGCGGACTTGTCCTTTGAAAATTAGCTTCGGAAGTTTGTCGATCGGTGTCTTTGCCGTTCGACGTGTAGACAGAGGGACCGAATGAGCGGTCCACAAACGAAGGAGATTCCCATGAAGTACATGCTGATCATGCGGTCCACCGACGAAGCCATCGAAGCGTCGAAGGACATGGATTTCGACGAAATTATCGCCGCGATGGGCCAGTACAACGAGTCCCTGATCAAGGCGGGAGTCCTCCTCGCAGGTGAGGGCCTGGCGATGGAGGAGGGATTCATCGTCGATTTCGAATCCGATCCGCCGCTCGTGTCCGACGGTCCGTACGGCGAGACCAAGGAGCTGTTCTCGGGCTTCTGGATCCTTCAGACCTCCACCAAGGACGAGGCCCTGGAGTGGGCCAAGCGCTGCCCCCTTGGACCGGGCAGCAAGCTCGAGGTTCGCCGCGTTTCGGAGATGGAAGATTTCGACCAGAGCAACGAGTACATCCAGAAGGAAGCCGGCTGGCGTGAAGAGTTGGGTACTGATCGCCCTGTCTCGAGCTGAGTCGTGACTGATGATGCGGTGAGGAACGCCGTCGATGCGGTGTGGCGCATTGACGGCGCGAAGATCGTCGCCGCACTCACTCGTACTGTCGGCGATTTGGATCTTGCCGAAGATGTTGCGGGGCAGGCACTGCTCGAAGCGATCGAGCAGTGGCCTGCCACGGGCATTCCCCGCAATCCGGCAGCATGGCTGACCTCCGTCGCCACGCGGCGCGCCATCGACGGGTGGCGTCGACGAGAACGCCTCGACGAGCGATACGCGCACTTTGCGCGTGAGCTCGAGAACGATGCGAATCGGTTCGACGAAGACGGTTGGGATCCGGATCGCATCGACGATGATGTTCTTCGGTTGATTTTCATGGCCTGTCATCCGGTCTTGAATCGAAAAGCTCAGGTGGCATTGACTCTTCGCGTGGTCGGAGGCTTGACGACGGAGGAAATCGCAAAGGCGTTTCTCGTGCCGACCGCAACGATGCAGCAGCGGATAGTTCGTGCGAAGAAGACCCTGACGGCGGCCAAGGTGGTCTTCGAAGTGCCTCCGCGGGATGAGTTCCCGAGTCGGTTGAGCGCTGTTCTCGGCGTGCTGTATCTGATTTTCAACGAGGGCTATGCCGCCAGTTCGGGAACCGAATGGATGCGGACCGACCTCAGCAGTGAAGCATTGCGGCTGACGAGAATTCTTGCGGAACTTGTTCCGCGGGAACCGGAAGCGCACGGTCTCGTGGCGTTGATGGAGCTGTCGGCGTCACGATTTGGCGCACGCACCACCGCCGACGGTCAACCGATATTGCTGTCGGATCAGGATCGGGCGCGGTGGGATCGGACCCAGATCACCCGCGGTCTGGTTGCTTTGGCAAGGGCGGACGACGTCGGGCGTGGTCGAGGGCCTTACGGACTGCAGGCCGGGATTGCCGAATGTCATGCACGAGCAGCAACTTTCGAAGAAACGGACTGGAAGAAGATCGTGCTGTTGTACGAGGCGCTGCAACAGCTTGCCCCATCGCCGGTCGTGGATCTCAACCATGCTGCAGCGGTATCGATGGCATACGGTCCGGCGCCTGCTCTCGAGTTCGTCGACAAGCTTGTTGCTTCCGGTGAACTTGCCGGATATCACCTGCTGCCCAGTGTTCGGGGTGAGTTGCTCGGCAGGCTCGGGCGAACCGAGGAGGCTCGTACCGAACTGCTCGAGGCCGCTCGTTTGGCCGGAAACGAACGTGAGAAGGCGGTGCTCATCGCCAAGGCGGACGCACTTCGTGACCGGCAAACCTGAGCGCGGGAACTGCTTCAGGCTGTTTTTGCGCGATGGGTTCGTTCGTAGCCTTTCCGATCGTAGAGGCGTGTGACGACAAATCCGAGCACCAGTCCGATTGCCAGGCCGAGCAACGTCATCCAGATTGCGTGGGTCAGGCCGGCGTCGCCGTGGGCGCCGAAGAACAGGATTGCGCGGGTGCCCATGTAGATCTGGTGCATCGGTTCGAACTGCGCAAGCCAGGAGTAGAGGCCGGGGCTTGCTTCGAGCGGAATCGTGCCACCGGACGATGGCAGGGCGAGGATGACAAAGACGAACAGGTTGATCAGCATGCCGAGCGAGCCGAACGCCGCCATCACCGACATGGCGGTGACTCCGACCGCGATGATCACGAGGGTGCCGTATGCCCACAAGGCAAAGCCTTGTGTGACAGGCATTCCGAGGGTGCGGCTGATCAACTGGAACAGTCCGGACACCACACCGGACAGCACGATCATGAAGCCCCATTTTATGAGAAGTGTTTGAAATCTATTGATCCCGACTACGTCGTTCTGTACGAACAGGGGACCGAACTCGGTGGGTGCGTAGCCGAGCATTCCGTCTACCAGGGAATTGACGACTGTCGCTCCGGTGAATCCGGCGAGGACCAGCAGTAGGGCGAAATAGAAAGCGACAAGACCGAATCCTGTACCGTCGGGAAGCGGATCATGCGCGACCGTAAGAACATTCACCGGATTTTCGAGGAGAAGTCGACTGGCGCCGGACAGCTGCATTCCGGTACCACCTGCCTGCAATTGTTGTGTGACAAGCGTGGTGAGTTGCTCACCCATGTTCTTGTTGACCGGCTCCAGGGCAGTTGTCCCGATCGACTGCACCAGCGACGCGGAGATGGAACCGGCTCGTGGATTGGTGTAGATGGTGATGATCGGTTGTTGCACCTCTGTGGCGGCGACGCTTCCCTGCGCCAGAGCTATTGTCTGCTGGGTGAAGTCGCGGGGGATGACGATGGAGCCGTAGAGCGTCCCGGAGCTGAGTCGTGATTGCGATTCGATGAGACTGAGCTGCTGTAAGTCGATTTTCTCGGGATCGATCCCGTTTTCGAGCGCGGCGGCGATGTCGTTTCCGAAGTTCTCGACTGCAGCGGGATCGCTTCCGGGCAAGGTACCGCCGACATCTTCGTTCACCAGAGCGATCGGGAACTCGTCCAGATGCTTCTTGGGGTCGAGGATTCCGCCCATATACAGCGCAGCGAGCGCCGACATCAGCAACAGCACAACGATCACCGGTGCCAGCCAGAATCGCGGTGTGTGCAGAACTGAACGGGCGGATGGCGTGTCGTGTGTGCTCATCGTCAGTCGACCGGCTTTCTCGTGCGCGGACAGTGTGTGACTGAGCGTAGAGGCAAAGGTGTGGTGCTGCCGTCCTTGACGTTCTTCAGGAAAACCACTGATCCGGATTTGTTCGAGCAGCATCAACAACTTCGTCGATTGCATCGGTCGTGAGTGCGGGCTGCTCGGTGTGGACGTAATGGCCGGCATCGGTGTCCAGATCGAGGTGTGCGTGTAGCCGTTCGGCCAGAGCCTGCTGTCCGGCAATGTGGGCCGCGAATATCGTCGGACCGAAATCGACAGGTATCCCTGGTGGCAATTCACCTGCAGCCGAGAGTGGTTCAAGGTCGAACGGTTGATCGGAGACAAGGATCCCAACGGGCATCGGAGGAGGATCGCCTGCGTCGCGTAGTGATTGGAAGCTGGGTTCCAAATTGCTCTTCTCCTGGTTGTACGGTTCGAGATCAGGAGAGTAATTGCTGTTGAGCGTGAGCCACCACTGCTGCTCTTGTGGAGTCAGGCCGTCGTAGAGAAGTTCGGTGAGGGTATCGACGAGCACCAGGCCGTCGACGTCGGTCGGATAGGTGTCGGCATAGAGCCGAGCGATCAAGCCACCCCAGGAGTGAGCGACCAGGACATAGGGGCCGGGAACGTCGGCCGCACTCAGCAAAGCGTGAAGGTCGCGCATTCCGTCTTCGGCGGTAGTGGGCTGGGGGACCGGAGTGGAACGGCTTGCGTCTACTTGCTCGCCGGTGATGGTGACAGTTCCGGGGCGGTCGTAAGCGCACACCCGGGTCGTCTCGGCCACGCCGTCGAAAACTGCAGTTTCGGTCGGATTCGGATCTGCGACGGTTTTCCAGACATCTGCGCGATCGGTTCGACCGGACACGAACACGACCGTGGGCGATCCGGTCCCCTTACACGTCAAATACATGCTGCGGCCGTCACCGATGTCCACCAGTCCGGCGAAGTCGCCATTGCTTGGGGAAGCAGTGGTCGAGCTGACTTCGGGACTCGTCGAATTCGAACAACCACCCAAAATCAGTGCGGTGCAGGCGGCAAGTGACGCCACGGCTCGTGAGTTGAGGTTCATGATCTTGCTCCTCGGGATTGGCAGTGTGCGCAACGTCCGGGGTACCCGCGTTCTGCGCCGCCTAAAGGCCGACTGTCGGGAGCTGTGCTTGAGATCGCCGTTAGGTTCGGGAAATGTGCGCCTCGGCGTTTGTCACTATTCTTCGAAAGGTAGTTCGCTATGCGTATTTACAACTTATCGGGCCGGGCCTGTCTTGGAATGGACGCCGGTGCTGTTGATATCGAGATTGCCAGCAACGGGACCTTCTCCTCGGACGTGCAAAGTCTTTACTCGCGGTGGGATGAGTTCGTGCAGTGGGCGAGTGAGTTCGAGGGCGCTCCTGGAGTGAAGATCGACAACTCGGCGTTGGGAAGCCCGGTGCCGTTGCCGCCACAGATCTTTGCGATCGGCTTGAACTACCGGGACCATGCAGTGGAGTCCGGCCTGGAGATCCCCGAGATACCGGTGGTATTCGGGAAGTTTCCGGCGTCGGTGACCGGTCCACGCGGCAAGATTCTGTTGCCGGAGGGCGCTGTCGATTTCGAGACCGAACTTGTCGCGGTGATCGGCAGGCGGGCGGAGAACGTGAGTGCCGCGGATGCATGGGGTCATGTAGCAGGACTGACCGTGGGCCAGGATCTGTCCGAACGGCACACACAGTGGCGAGGTACCGCACCGCAGCAGTTCGGTCTGGCGAAGTCGTTCCCAGGTTTCAGTCCGATTGGGCCGGTCTTGGTCTCACCCGATGAATTCGAGAATCCGAATGATCTCGAGCTGGGATGCTCGATCAACGGCACCTTGATGCAGAAGAGTCGCACCAGCGACATGATTTTCACGATTCCGGAAGTTATCGAGTACCTGTCCCGCATCGTGCCTCTTCTGCCGGGCGACGCGATCTTCACCGGTACGCCGGCAGGTGTCGGCTTCAGCCGCAACCCGAAGGTGCTGCTCGGAGCGGGTGACACGCTGACGACATACGTGGAAGGTATCGGCGAGATGCGGCATACCTTCGATCTCAGGGTCGTCTAGAGGCTTCAGATCTGCGCAATGGCCGCGCCGGAGGTGAACAACCTCCGGCGCGGCCATTTTGTGTCTCGGGCACATGGAGAAGGCCGGCAAACCATGCTCTAGCTGCAGTTTTGATGCCGCGCCATTCTGTCTGAGCGATCCCATCGGGCACCAAATGCGGCCCCGGTCACAAAAGCTCATTGACGTACCCCGCTTCGTGGTTTCTAATAGACGCATCGTGCATATAGTGCGCTAGGGCACGCGATAGTTGCATTAGCGCAGATAGGAAGCCATGAAAACCACTCAGGACACCGAAGTACTCATCGTCGGCGCCGGTCCCGCCGGCCTGATGTTGGCGAACATCCTCGGCATGTACGGCAAGCAGGTCACCGTGCTCGAGGCCATGGATACGCTGATCGACTACCCGCGTGGTGTGGGACTCGACGACGAGTCGTTCCGCACCATTCAGACGGTGGGCCTGGTGGATGCGATCCGTCCGCACACCAATCCGCAGCACATCATGCGTCTGGTCAACGGTGCCGGAAAGGTCATGCTGGTCAACAACCCGCAGACCGTGGAATTCGGCTGGGAACGTAAGCACGGCTTCATCCAGCCAGAAGCCGACAAGGCGCTGTATGAGGGACTGTCCCGGTTCGGGAACGTTCAGGTGTTGTTCGGTCATCGCGTCGAGAACGTCGAAGAAGACGGCCAGTCGGTTACCGCTATCGCGTTGGTTTCTCGCCCCGACGGAACCATCGAAGAACGGCGATTCAGTGCGCAGTACCTGGTGGGGTGTGAAGGTGGTAAGTCTCCGACCCGCAAGCGTCTCGGTGTCGGCTTCGAGGGTGAATCACCTTCTACACGTTGGCTTGTCGTGGACGTCAACAACGATCCGCTGGGAACCCCCAACGTGTTCCTGGGTGCCGATCCGAAGCGTCCGTACGTGTCCATCGGTCTACCCCACGCGGTTCGGCGCTGGGAATTCATGCTGCACGACGACGAAACCGAAGAGCAGGTCACGGACCCCGACTACGTGAATGCTCTTCTGGCAGATCATGTTCCCAACCCGGCGGAACTCGATTTCATTCGACGACGCGTCTTCACCCATCACGGCCGCGTCGCTTCCGACTTCCGCAAGGGCCGCCAATTGATCGCGGGCGACGCCGCGCACCTGATGCCGGTGTGGATGGGTCAGGGCTGGAATTCGGGTATGCGCGACGCAACCAACCTGGGGTGGAAGTTGGCCGCCGTACTTTCCGGTCAGGCGGACGACGCACTGCTCGATACCTATACGTCGGAGCGCAAGGATCACGCCCAGGCAATGGTGGATCTGTCGCTGACGTTCGGACGGCTCATCAAGATCACCAATCCGGTCGGTGCTGTACTCCGCGACGCTGCGTCGTCGGTGCTCAATCTCTTCCCTCAGGTCAAGAGCTACTTCGCGGACATGCGCTTCAAGCCGATGCCGCGCTACACCAGGGGAGTGCTGGCTGACCCGAACACTCGGGAATCGGGAAGTGCAGCAGCGAAACTCACGAGTAAGCTCATCCCGGTGCTGACCGCCAACGTCAAGAACTCACCGGTTGGCGTCCAGTTCCCACAGCCGCGTGTGAACTCGCGGGATGCGTCGGACCAACTGCTCGACGACGCGATCGGCAACTGGTGGTCCGTGATCGTGTGGGGCAACAGCCCCAAGGACGTGCTCCCGCAGTCCTCGCTCGACAAGTTGTCTCTACTCGGTGCCCGCCTTGTTGCGGTAGTTCCGGAGACCCAGCGCGAATGGGCTCAGAAGCACATGGATCCGGACGTTATGGTCCTCGGCGATCACACCGGCCGACTCAAGAAGTGGTTCGACGACCGTCCCACTCCCTTGGTCTTCCTTCGCCCCGACCGTTTTGTTGCCGGCGCCTGCCTGACGCAGCATGCCCCGGAGACGTTGGACGCGATCCTGGCCGCAATGAAATTCACTCCGGCCGGCGCTGTCGCGGACGCGGTCGCAGTGCCGGTCGCGCTCTAACCATCCGCCACACACACTTACGAGAAAGCCAGATATATGACTACAACCGAGATTCCCGCGTACATCACCGACGATTTCTTCGGCCTCGAAGACAAGTGGATCGAGACCGCAGACGGCGAACTCACCCACTACCACGAACTGGGCGAAGGTACCCCGATCCTGTTCCTGCACGGTTCGGGCACCGGCGTCACCGCCGCCGCCAACTGGTGGCTCAATCTTCCGGTTCTCAGCGAGCAGGGTCGATGCATCGCAATCGATTCCATCGGCTACGGACAGAGCGTTGTTGCTCCGAACACCGAGTACGGAATCAAGGAATGGGTTCGCCACGCGGTGCGCGTTCTCGACGCCCTCGGCATCGAGAAGACGTGGATTGTCGGAAACTCCCTCGGCGGTTGGCTTGCATTCCAGTTTGCCATCGATTTCCCGGAACGCCTTCTGGGGATCGTGTCGATGGGCACGGGCGGCGCAAAGTTGACGGGCGCGCTGGCCGGTCACTCCAACCCGAACCTGACCGAAGCGGGGATTCGCAAGACCCTCGAACTCTTTGTTGTCGACAAGTCGCTTGTCACTGACGAATTGGTGTCCCTGCGCTACCAATCCGCGCTCAACGATACGGCCTCGGATCGCCTCGCCGAGGTGGTCGCAGCCCGAGACCGTGACCGCACCGAACTACCGCTCGATTTCGATGTGCTCTCCCGCTTGGATGTTCCGGTTCTGCTGATCCACGGTGTCCAGGACGTGGTGATCCCCGTCTCGCGTACCTGGGAGTTACTCAACGTCATCCCGAATGCCGATGTGCATATCTTCAGCCAGTGTGGCCACTGGTCACAGGTCGAGCGGGCAGAAGAGTTCAATACCGTTATCACGCAGTATCTTTCCGCTCGGGGTGTGAGCCGGTCATGAAGCAGGCTTTGCTGTGCATGTCGCACAGCCCACTGTTGCACCACCTCGACCCGCCGGCCGATGTCAAAGCATCGGTGGAAGCAGCGTTCGACCAGGCCCGCGCATTTGTTCACAATTTTGATCCCGATGTGATCGTGAACTTCGGACCCGATCACTACAACGGATTCTTCTACGATCTGATGCCGCCGTTCTGCATCGGCTACAAGGCAAAGGGCAGTGGCGATTACGACTCGTTTGCCGGTGAACTGAACGTGCCGGAAGCTATGGCCGAGGACTTGGCGCAGTTCGTGATGGATCAGGGGCTCGACATTGCGATTTCACGTCAGATGGAGGTCGATCACGGTGCGGTGCAACCGATGGAGATCATCTACGGCGACGTAGCGTCCAAACCGCTGATCCCAGTCTTCGTCAATTCGGTGGCCAGGCCGTTCGTGAAGGTCGCCCGCGTGCGTAAGTTCGGCGAGGCCGTCGGAGCGTATTTCAAGAATTCCGACAAGAAGGTGCTGTTCATCGGTTCCGGTGGGCTGTCACATGATCCGCCGGTTCCGCAGATCGCCACCGCCAACGAGGCTCAGCGCAAGATGCTGACCGACGGCCGGAATCCGACGCCGCAGGCGCGTGCGGCCAGGCAACAGCGAGTCATCGACACGGCCGTCAAGTTCGCGGCGGACGAGGCCGACATCATGGATCTGAATCCGGAGTGGGACAGAGGATTTCTCGACGTGTGCGCGTCCGGGCGGATCGAGGACTTTGATCGCTACACCGCAGACGACATGGATGCGGTAGCCGGGCACTCCTCGCATGAGGTGCGCAACTGGGTGGCTGCCTACTCTGCCCTACGGGCCTGCGGTGAATACGAGATCGCGTACGAGTTCTACCGGCCGATCAAGGAATACATCTCCGGCTTTGCCGTCACGACCGCGATTCTGCGGGATATCTGATTCTTGCTACTCGGGGGAAGCCCCCTCCCACCTTATGAAAGTAGACCTCGATGGATGTTCGTGAAGCGATTCGGACGCAACCGATGCGCCGATATCAGATTTCGACAATCGCGATCTGTCTGATCCTCAGCATGATCGACGGTTTCGAGATCCTGGTCATGGCGTTCGTAGCGCCTCACCTCGGAAAGTCCTGGGACATCAGCTCCGTCGAGATCGGCTACCTGCTCAGCGCCGGCATCATCGGCACGGCTCTTGGTGCAATTTTCATCTCCCCACTGGCAGACAAGATCGGCAGGCGCCGGCTTGCGATCTGGTGTCTCGTCGGTATCACCGTCGGAATGGCGTTGTCTGCCTGCGCCGTCAACGTTCCCCAGCTCATCGCATTCCGTGCGTTTGCCGGCTTGGGGATCGGCGGACTGGTCGCGAACCTGAATGTTCTTGTATCGGAATTCAGTTCAGATAAGCGTCGTGGCACTGCACTGGGAATCTATGGTGTCGGCTACCCCCTCGGTGGAGCCGTGGGTGGCGCGATTTCCGGCGTCCTGATTTCCGTGTTCGACTGGCGGTCGGCGTTCATCTTCGGCACGATCATCACCGCAATCATGCTGGTTGTCGTGATCAAGACCCTGCCGGAATCCATCGAGTTCCTCATCGAGAAGCGGCCGGTCGGGGCACTGGAGCGGTACAACGAGATCGCGGATCGGCTCGGCTACGAGCAGTCGTCGGAACTGCCCGTTCCGATTCGAAAGACCGAACGTGTTGTGCGTGACGGCCTTTTCAAGGGAATCATGCTGCGTCGCACGGTTTTCCTCTGGCTCGGGTACTCATGCTTGATCGCGTCGTTCTACTTCGCCAATACCTGGACGCCGAAGTTGCTGTCCGATGCAACGGGTGATTCGAACATGGGCGTCACTGCCGGTGTGCTCGTCAACGTCGGTGGTGTCATCGGATCGATCATTTTTGCGGGCCTGTCAATCGTGTTGCGGCCGAGGGTTGTGACAGTTCTCTTGATGTTCGGTGGAGTATTTGCGTTCATCGGTTACGCCTCCGGATTCCACATCGTCGCCCTGGCTTTGACGCTCGCGGTACTGGTCGGCATTTTTGCCAATGGCGGCATCACCGGTTTCTACGCGATCAGCCCGCCCATCTACCCGGCGGCGGCCCGGGGCACCGGTGTGGGCTGGATGATCGGGTGCGGTCGCACGGTCTCGATTATCGCTCCGATTCTGACCGGCTACCTGCTCGATGGTGGCTGGACTCCGAAGAGCGTCTACATGATGTTCGGTGGGGTGTTGGTGATCGCCGGAATCGCGACGTTGCTTCTCGACGCGACCTACCGCGGCCGCAGTGAGAATCCGGAGACTCCGGAGGCGAGACGGGAAGAGGACCTGGCCGCCGCAGCCACTGCTTGAGGATGTGCCGATCCGGCGTCAAGCCCCGAGAGAATAGAGTCAAGGGCGTGGCTTCAGAATCGAATGGGTCGTCCGGCAAACAACCGGGCTCGCAAACACTGGCGAGGGGATTGCAGGCCCTCGAATTGGTTGCCACCACTCCCGATGGAATGACAATTCAGGAAGTTGCCGATGCCCTGGGTGTTCACCGGACCATTGCGTCGCGGTTGCTCACCACTGTGGCTGACTTCCGCCTCATCAAGCGCGGTGCGGACGGCAAGTACCGGGCCGGGGGTGGATTGGCGGCGCTCGCTCGGGACTTGTACGCCGGCCTTCGGGACGAGGCGACACCGTTGTTGCGTCGGCTCGCGAATTCCTTGGGCGCGAGTGTTGCGCTGTTTGTCGCGGAGGGCTCCGAAGCGGTGGCCGTCGCCGTCGTCGAGCCGAAGAATGCTCGGTACTGGGTGTCGTTCCGTGAGGGTGGTCGCCACCCTATCGACCGCGGCGCCGCAGGCTATGCGTTGTTGGCCGGGCAGCCGCCCGTCCCCGGGGAATCGAGTCGAGTCACCGATGCCCGCCGGGACGGCTACGTCGTCAGTTACGGCGAAGTCGAGCCGGGATACTGGGGCCTCGGGGTGCCGTTGACCCAGCCGGCCAATGAGCCGGCCGGTTGCCTGACGTTGATTACCGCGTCCGAGGATCTGGCCCGCGGCGCAGTGCGCGAACTGATGGAGGCTGCTGAAAAGATCAGCGGCACAACACACTAGCTACAAGTGCGGCAGTATTCCCACGAAGAACGATGCGCTCAGGGCAAGCCCGATGATGCCGGTGATCAGGCCGACGACGGCATCTCCCGGCAGCGTGCTACTCGGATCCCGGCCAAGGCGGCGCAAGGTGAACACTCCCATGACGATGGCACCCGCACCGAGCACGATGCCGACGCCGAAAGCCCAGAACACGAGTACCGACAGGGCGCCGAGCATCTCCGATCTTTCGCCCCAGCGCGCAGTGCGTTGCGCCGGCGTCGGTGGTGGCCACTGCAGCGATGAGGCCGACATTGCTGTCCCGAAGCGATGGGTGCGGTTACGAAGAGACTGGTCACTGAGAAACATCATGTACTCCACTGGACTGGGTAGGCGAGCAGTCGGTACTGCTGTCTACCCGGTCTCCGTGGATCTATGCGTTGATCGGCACTCGCGTATTTGCCGACGCAAATCCCAACCAGGTGTGGCGGTTGCCGGCCCAGCACCAGCCGACTTTGGGGGCGTTTCGATTGTCCTTACCGTCGCGCCCGGTTCCGTTGCTGATCCACAGGGCGGGGGTACGCGTATCCAGTGCGCCGTTGGGTTTGCGCAAGCGTGAGCCGATGGTCATGAAGCAATGGCCACGTTCGAGAACGTCCGGGCATTGGAGCAGCCAGTGGATACCCTCGGTGAGCGTCAACGGCGTGCGCCCGGCTTCGAGGATTGCGGGTAGCGCTTCGTCCGGACTCCAGTTGGACATTGCGTCGCCTCGGTCGAGGTCCTCGAGTAGATACACGGGATTGTCCGGGGGCACTGCGTGCTCGGTGGGAGTGAACTGATCTACATCGGTCATGTCGGTGACAACAAAGCCATGTTTGCCCTGGCGTTCGAGAAGGTGGGCCAACGATGAAGCGGGAGCGTACTTTTCGTGGATGGTGAGCAGAGAGTTCTCGGCGCGGGACGTTGCTGCTGCACGTATCGCAGCGGGGGATATCCCGGCGATGTCGCCGATGCCGAGAGCTATGAGTCGTTCAGCCTGCTGATCTAGAGGTGGGAGCACGGTCCCCGATGGTAGCGAATCTTGCGTCACCTCGAGAAAATGCCGTCAAGACGAATAAATGAAGTCCTAGTGGGTATGCATAAATGCGCTTATCCAAGGATTGAATTCGATACGGTAAATATCGAGCGCATTTATCGCAACCGGACTGGTTCAGGTCTAACATTCCTGAAATGGCAAGTCCGAGTGGAAAGAACAGTATTGCATTAGTTTTTCTTGCCGCGGCGATGGTTGTCTCGTGCTCCACGACGCAGAATTCACAGACGACTCCTTCGGATTCTTCGCTCACTTCTGCTCCCGGCTCCAACTCAGCCGAACCAGTGCTCACCCCATTGACTGCCGCTACCCTTGCCGCTCCGATTCCGGTAACCGCCACTGACGGAGAGGTACACCTCGCGTACGAGCTGTTCCTCACGAATACCCTCGCGCAGCCGCTTACCTTGCGGAGTATCGAGCCGGTGTCGAACGGAGTTCCGTTGCAGAGTTCGATTTCCGACGGGCTTCTGCCGTGGATCAGGGTATTCGGCGCTACGAGGCCGACGGAGACTCTGGGCCCAGGTCAATCGGCCTTGGCCTGGATAGACGTGACGGTACCGTCCAGCTCAGAGGTTCCCGAGGTTGTCGAACATCGAATTTCGGTGGCGGTGGCCACCCCGAATCCGCCGCTTCTCCCGGCAGAGATGACGGAGATCGTGGCTCGGACCACGGTATCGACACAGTCTGCGGTAGTGATCGATCCGCCGCTGAACGGTGAGAACTGGTTGAACGGAAACGGTTGTTGTGGTCTAACAGCTCACCGTGGTGCCGTCAGTCCCCTCAACGGACAGCTTTTTGCTCCGGAGCGATTTGCCATCGACTACGTTCAACTGACGTCCGAGGGAAAGATGTTCAATGGAGATCGGACGTCCGTCAACAGTTATCCCTACTACGGCAGCGATGTTTTTGCCGTAGCGGAGGGCAAGATTGTTTCGATGGTGAATGACCTTCCGGAACAGACTCCTGGCGCTGATCCCGTCGGGCTCACGCTCGATCAATTCGGTGGTAATCATGTTGTTCAGGATCTCGGAAACGGTCGATATGCCTTCTACGCTCACCTGCAGAGAGGAAGTATCCCGCTCGAGGTCGGTGACAATCTGACGGTGGGTCAATCGTTGGGCAAGTTGGGTAACTCCGGTAACACCGACGCCCCGCATCTGCATTTCCACATCATGGACGGACCGGATCCTCTGGCGTCGAACGGACTTCCGTTCGAGATACGTTCTTTCGATCTGACAAACCGAATCATGAACCAGGACAACCTCGATTCGGTCACGGATTCCGGTGCCGCGGCGCAGTTCGCAACGGGCGTGGACACCGGTCGGCGCAGCAATCAGATGCCGCTCACGCTTGATGTCATGACATACGACGTAGTTCAACAGGGGAGCTGACATGGCAACGAGCAAGCAACGATGGTTGGCCAGAGCGGCTGTGGTCGCGGCATTCGCAGCAGTGGTGGTTCTGCTGGTCTTTGCCGGCTTGAAGACGCTGATGTTGTTGATCATGGGCGTCGGAGCTGTGGTGGTGAGTGTGGTTGCCGCGTACTGGTTCCTCACCAGTCGCGGGTTTATACGCTGGTTCGCTCTGGCAATCGGGGTGTTGACGCCGATAGTGGTGCTCGTCTTTCTGATCCGGGCGAATCTGCTTGCGGTGGTGTTGGTGACGATCGGCTTGTTGATTGTGTCCGCGTTGTGCGCTCGGGCTGCCCTGCAAGACGATGAGTCGGGTTCTCCTGTGCCGGAACATCCTCCGAGCCCTGCAGAACGGCCCTTCTTCGTGATGAACCCAAATTCGGGCGGCGGGAAGGTCGGAAAATTCGGACTGATCGACAAGGCTCGAGAATTGGGTGCCGAGGTATACGTTCTCGACGCCGCCCACCCGGTTGACGTGGCAGACGTGGCGCGCAATGCCGTCGACAACGGGGCTGATCTACTCGGTGTCGCGGGAGGCGACGGAACACAGGCCTTGGTGGCGGCGGTCGCCGCCGAACATGGGTTGCCCTATCTGGTGATCAGCGCAGGTACACGCAATCATTTTGCCGCAGATCTCGGTTTGGATCTCCAAGATCCGTCGCGATGCCTTGACGCTTTGAATGACGGCGTCGACATCTACGTCGATCTCGGGACTGTGGGTGATCGACCGTTTGTGAACAACGCGTCGTTCGGCGCGTATGCCGAAGTGGTGCAGAATCCGTCGTATCGCGATGCCAAGACCAGTACGGTCGTGCGGATGCTCCCGGATGTCCTGGCGGAGCAGCAGGGCGCAAAATTTGTCGTGCACGTTCAGGACCGCGTCATCGAGTCACCACAAGCGGTGTTGGTCAGCAACGGTCCGTATGAGACGGATGACCTTGCCGGACTCGGGCAACGGCCGCGGTTGGACCTGGGAACACTCGGCGTTGTCGCGCTGTCGGTCAACAGCCCGCGGCAGGCCCTCGGGTTGCTTCGCCGCGCACATCGGCGGGGACTGACGCAAGCCACGGCATTAGAGGTGATCGTCGACGCCGATCGGCCGGAGATTCCTGTCGGCGTCGATGGTGAAGCATTGATCTTCCCGGTCCCCGTGCGGTGCGAGGTCCGGCCCGGTGCGCTTCGGGTTCGGGTTCCACGCAACCGTCCGGGGGTGACGCGTCCGCGGCGGAAAGTAGATCTGGTCAGATTGCGTCAACTGGCAGGATTCACAGCGCTCGACGCATAACCTATCCGGTTGCGACTGCATGGTTCATGGTCGACTGTGACAGGCTTTTCGGGTGACGGGATACAGCAGATCGCTCATCGGTTTGGCGATAGCGCTTGCCGGGCTGGCCGGATACGTCGACGCGATCGGCTTCATCGTTCTCAGCGGACAGTTCGTATCGTTCATGAGCGGCAATATGACTCAGATGAGCGTCTCGATCGCCGACGGATTGTGGGCCGCCGCCCGAGTGCCCGCGGCCGTGATTGTGCTCTTCCTGCTCGGTATCGCGCTCGGCACGGTGATCACGTATGTCACGGAACGCTATTCGGTTCGGACACGCAAGGTCAGCGTGCTGTCAGTGGTCACCGCGTTGCTGGTTCTGGGGGCAATACTAGGTAGCTTCGACATCGTTCCCGGCGCGGTCACCGCAATGGCTTTGTCCATGGGCGCGGTCAATTCGGTGTTCCAGCGTGACGGCGAGGTAACCATCGGCGTCACTTACATGACGGGTGCCCTGGTGAAAATGGGCCAACGTTTGACGGGCGCATTCCTGGGCGGCCCGCGGTGGGCGTGGCTGCAACACTTCGGAATGTGTGCGGGCCTGATCGGCGGTGCAGTCCTGGGAGCGCTTGCACATCGGTGGATCGGGATTCACGCACTGTGGCCGGCAGCGGGAACTGCTGCCGCTCTGACGGTTGTGGCGTGGCGCGTGACGCCCCTACGCGGAAACAGATCCTCGGTTTCCTGACACTCCGACGCGCAGTGCCCCACACGCTTCGAGCATCGCATCTCTTACGGTGTGGCCAACTCCGACGGTGTTGGCGTTATGAATTGCCCAGGTTTGATGTGATTCGGAGCGCGATCGCTGGTTTCAGGTGAGTGACAACACATTGAACGTAACCCTAAGTTACATATACTTGTTTTCAGAAAAGTGTTTCCGCTCGAGTCCGAACGAGGTGCACATCATGGGTGTCGTAGTCATATCGCTGCTCGTCGCCGCTGTGCTGACAGCACTGGCCACCAGTGACGGTGCGGGGCTGGACTTCGGGAGTCGGCAGTTGAACCGCCGGATGAGGTTCGCTAGCCGCTACTCGAGTGCTCGCCGCAGTACATCCGCCGACGGCTTGTCGTAGGCAACGATAATGACGTTGTCCACAGCGGTATGCGCTGAGTGAATCGCCGTAACTGCCTGTTTTGCAGCGTCTTCCTTGGGCCAGCCGTAGACGCCCGAAGAGATCAGCGGGAAGGCGACGGTCTGGGCGCCAAGGGAATCGGCCACGGCCAGGCTTTGCGTGTACGCCGATCGTAGCTGCGCCGACCGATCCTGCGAACGTGAGTCTCGCGGGCCGACGGTGTGGATCACGTTGCGTGCTTTCATCTTTCCTGCTGTGGTGGCTACGGCTGAGCCCACCGGCAAGCCGTCGGGCAGGCTGGAGGCGCGCAGAGCTTTGCATTCTTCGAGGATTTCCGGGCCACCGGCGCGGTGAATGGCGCCGTCGACGCCCCCACCGCCGAGGAGAGCGGTGTTGGCGGCGTTGACTATTGCGTCGACGTCCAGGGTGGTGATGTCACCTTCGACGACGGAGATGGTGGGCATTGCTTCTCCTGTGGTGTTGAGTGCAAGACGAATCAAGTCGGTGGAGGTATACCCCGGCCACCCGTGCATGATGCGGCGCCACCGCTCCGGTATCGCCGACGCTCCCCAACGGGCGCCGAGTAGGCCGCCGGCGATTGCGGCAGTCGTGTCGGTGTCGCCGCCGGCTCGGACCGCGGCTTCGAGCGCGTGCTGCAGATGTTCGGTGTTGC
Source organism: Rhodococcus sp. IEGM 1366 (assembly GCF_033142425.1). Taxonomy (NCBI): domain Bacteria; kingdom Bacillati; phylum Actinomycetota; class Actinomycetes; order Mycobacteriales; family Nocardiaceae; genus Rhodococcus; species Rhodococcus sp. IEGM 1366. Next base: position 441,450 of record NZ_JAWLRZ010000001.1, on the reverse strand, counting down.
TGCTGTCGGTGGAAGTTATTGCCCACCATGCCGTCTGGAGTGCGTGAACCACCCAGCCGTTCTTGGAGAAGTCTCGCGGGCTGCCATTTTCGGCCTGGTCGAGCAGTGGTCCCCAATAATCGACCACCCCCTGATCGGCGACGGTCAGGTAGTCGCGAACGCCGTCGAAGTCTCCGTGGATCACTGCGTGGCGGATGGCATGGGTCCATATCTGACAGGCTTGGCCGGCCTGCGGATCGTCATGCGTGAGTGCGCCGATCTTCCACGCGGCATCGACAGCACCTTTGGGGTCGTCCAGATAAGCAAGCGCAACCGGCGCGGTGCGCATAAGCGAACCGTTGCCGCCCTTGAGCCCGCTGACCGCCTTCGCACGAGTCGCCATATCCGCTGCGTTGGGAGAGCGGGCGGACAGTACGGCCCGGGTCTGATTGCCGATATCTTCGGGTTTCGAGTCGTACCACAGAATGAACTGCGCTGCAACGGCATCCAGGCCTTCGGTGCTGGCAAGATCGATCCCGGTTGCGGCGACTTCGGCGATGGCTACGGCCATCGAGGTATCGTCCGTCCACTCGCCCGGCGCCCACTTGAACGGACCGCCGCCGATCATGTCGATGACAACCTCGGCCTTCGGATAGGTGAACTCGTATCCGGCGCCCAGTGCGTCGCCGGCTGCCGTGCCGAGAAGTACCCCCGCCGCTCGATCGGTCTGTAGTGCGTTCAGCCTCACGTCAACCCCTTTGCTCAACTTTGCGCTAAACATAGATCATGATTGAGCTAATATGCAAGAGTGAATGAATGGACAGACGCGAGCGGCAAATCGTTAACCGACTATCCGCGGCCGTCGGTCGCCGTCGACGTCGCCGTTCTGACCTATTCGGACGCTGCCCTCAAAGTGCTTGTAGTCGAGCATCGGCTGGGCAAGTTCGCTTTGCCCGGCACCTTTCTCCATGAGCGCGAATTACTCACTGCCGCAGCAGATCGGGCCTTGCACTCCAAAGCGGGAATGGTAGATGCGGAGTTCCATCAACTGGCAATTCTCGACAACCCGAATCGCGACGACAGGGGATGGGTCTTATCGGTTGCGCACGCTGCAGCGCTGCCGGAAAGTGGCATGCCGGTTGACGCGATCCTCCTCGATGCCTACGGAGCCCTGGACCTGGCTTTCGACCACACCGAGATAGTCGGATTGGCAGTTGCCGACCTCCGGAGCCGGTTTGCCGAAGCCGTCGACCCGGCCGGTCTCCTCGGCGACACTTTCACCGTCCCCCAACTGCGGCAACTCTACGAGGTGGTGTTCGATCGTGAATTGCAGAAGGACAGCTTCCGGCGTCATGTTGTCGACGCGCTGGTCAGTACCGGGGAATACGTGAGGGCTACTACGGGCAGGCCGGCCGAGATGTATCGGCGCAGCCCCGGCGCGACTCTCCCGCCGCAAGCCTTGGTTTTCCTCACCGGGTAGATTCGCGCATTCGGCCGTGACAACTACCCCGGAATGGGTACTGTCCGAATCATGGATGACCGCGACATCGAGGCGAAGATCCGGACGGTTGTGTGGGGGACGGGAAACGTCGGCCGTGCCTCGATTCGGGCCGTCGCCGCCAATCCGGCGCTCGAACTCTGCGCAGTCGTAGTCGCAAATCCCGACAAGGTCGGCCGAGATGCGGGAGACCTCGCGCAACTCGGCTACCGGTTGGGTGTGGTTGCCACCGATGATGCCGATGCCGTTCTTGCCACTGTTCCCGACGCCGTTGTCTACGCAGCTTCGGGTGAGATCCGGCCGGACGATGCCACCGCGGACATCATGCGCGCGCTACACGGCGGCGCTGTCGTGGTGACGCCCTCGGTCTACGCCCTGTACGACCACCGTTCGGCGCCGCCCGAAGTGCGGGATCCCGTCCTGGCCGCAGCCAAGGCCGGCGGCGGCGCGCTGTTCGTCTCCGGCGTCGATCCTGGGTGGGGAAACGACATTCTGCCGGTGATGATCACGGGCCTGTCCGGAACTATCGACCAGATTCGGTGTCAGGAGATTTTCGACTACACGACGTACGACCAGCCGGATTCGGTGCGCTACCTCGTCGGTATGGGTCAGCCGATGGAGTACGACCCGCCCATGGTTGCGTCAGGTGTCCCAACGATGGTGTGGGGAGGACAGATTCGGCTCATCGCACGTGCGCTGGGCGTCGAACTCGACGGCATCAGTGAGACCCTGCTGCGCCGGGCTCTCGACGAGACGGTGACCACCGAGCACATGGGTGATTTTTCCGCCGGAACCCAGGGCGGTTTGCGATTCGAAGTTCAGGGAATTGTCGACGGCAAACCGTTGATCGTCATCGAACACGTCACCCGGATTCACCCGTCGTGTGCTCCTGACTGGCCGTCTCCTCCAGGCGGTGGGGACGGGGTGCACAAAGTCATCATCGAAGGCCGCCCACGAATTGAGATCAACGTCGAGGCCACCGACGAGGGTGGAAATCGCGCGGCCGGTGGAAATGCCACTGCTGTAGGGCGTCTCGTCAATGCGATCCCGTGGTTGCGCGCCGCGCAGCCAGGCTTGTACGACGCGCTCGACGTCCCACTCACCCCAGGCGTCGGCAAACTCGGCGCCGATACCTGGAGGACCGAATATGAACATCGACATCCCTGAGGGCAAGAATCCGATCGGCTACGTGTGGGGTGAGATGGTTCCGGGCATCGGTCCCGCCGCAGCCGCGTTCTCCCAAAAGGTGTATTCCGACACCACTCTCGGTCTGCGAGAGTTCGAGGCCGCTCGGCTGCGTATCGCTCAGATCAACGGTTGTATCTTCTGCCAGGATTGGCGAACCGAACGTGACGGTGCAACTGTCGAATCCGATTTTGCGCAGTCCGTCACCGACTGGCGAACCACCGATGCTTTTGACGACAGGACACGGCTGGCCGCCGAATACGCGGAGCGGTACGCACTCGATCATCACGGACTGGACGAGGAGTTCTGGGGACGCATGACTGCCCACTACTCTCAGGCCGAAATCGTGGAACTGAGCATGTGCCTCGGATCGTGGTTGGCCTTCGGCCGGCTCAACCACGTCCTCGGCCTCGACACGCAGTGCGTGCTGCCCGGCAACTGATTCAGCTACCGAGTTTTGTCAGATCCGGGTAGTTCGACACTTCCCAACCGCCGTCGACCACCAGTGATGTTCCGGTGATGTAGGTGGCGTCGTCGCTCGCGAGATACAGGCAGGGAGCGGCAATCTCTTCGGGAGTTGCCGCTCGGGCCATGGGGATTCGATCCAGGAACATGTCACGCGCGGGTTCGTACCCCATCACCGGCGCGACCAGTGGGGTGTCGACCAGACCGGGGAGAACTGCGTTGACACGGATTCCCGACGCCGCGAGTTCGATCGCGGCATTCTTGCTGAACATCTCGACACCGGCTTTGCCGGTGGCGTATGCACTTCCGTACGGGCTCGGAATATGGGCGTTGAGTGAGGAGACATTGACGATCGCTCCACCCCTTCCGTGCTCACGGATATGGCGCGCTTCGTGTTTGGTGCAGAGGAACACACCCTTCTGCACCAAATCGATGGTGAAGTCCCAATCCGCTTCGTCGAGGTCGACGATCTGTCCCACCCTCGACGCTCCGGCAACGTTGAATGCGATGTCGATCCCACCGAATTCCGCTGCCGCAGCGGCAATGGCCTCGGCGACATCGGACTCCTTGGTCACATCGGCCGGTGCGGCGAGGAAGGAACCGTCATGTTGGGCCGCGATCTCCTTCAGTGCGCCCTCGGAGATATCGATGCCTGCGACGCGCGCACCTTCGCTGATGAGGCGCAGTGCAATCGCCGCGCCGATCCCCGAGGCTGCGCCGGTGACGACCGCGGTCTTGCCGGCAAATCTGGACATGTTAATGGGCACCTGCTTTCAAGAATTTTCCGGTTCGGCGGTTGCCGAGGACCGGTGCTGCTTCACCCTCGCCGAATACGTACTCGCCGCCGACGAATACGGCGGTTACGGTCTCGTCGTTACGATTGACCATGCGAGAGAGGTTGTCGTACTCCACAACCGGACTCTCGGCGTAAGCCTCGAGCGAATCGTCGAGATGAGCGGGATCGATAACGACAAGGTCGGCGCGGTCACCCAATCGAAGGTGCCCCGCATCGACGTCGTACCACTCGGCAAGTTCGCCGGTGAGACGATGTACTGCTGCCTCGACCGTCATGAAGGGCCGGCCGATCTTCTGGGCGTCGTACACGCGGCGAAGTAGTCGTAGGCCGAAGTTGTAGAACGCCATGTTGCGCAAATGTGCTCCGGCGTCCGAGAATCCGAGTTGTACGCCGTTGTCCTGAGCGAACTTGTCCAGTATCTCGGGGCGGTGGTTGGAAATGGTTGTGCGCCAACGAACCTTGGTTCCGTGCTCGAGCACCAGATCCAGGAACGCGTCGACCGGGTGGATGCTGCCGCGCTCGACACCGACCTGACCGAAGGTCTTGCCTACCAGGGAATCATCGGGGCAGGACACGATTTCGGCATCGAAGAAGTCTCGGTGCCACACCTTGACGCCGAACTTCTGGTCGTAGTCCTTGCGGAATTGTCGACGGTACTCCTCGCTCTGCATCAGAACGTTGCGTTCCATCTCGTCGGTCAGATGCAGTGCCGCAGCACCGGATCCGAACTCCTCGAAGACAACCAGATCGATTCCGTCGGCATACACCTCGAAGGGCACAGGCAGATGCTGCCAGCGCAGGTCACCGCCGAGTCGATTGACCAGATGCGCCAGCGGCCCGAGAATCGCCACGGCAAACTTGTTCGACTTGATGTCTGCTGCCGAGAGCATGCTCGTCTTGAGTCGCTTACGCCACAGACCCACACTGGTGAACGCCATCGCGCCGGTGCTCACTGGATTGGTGGGGTCTGGTCCGGCCTGAAATACCCGTCCCCGGCGACGCAGGATCGCGTTGAGTCGGCGTCGTTCCTTCGTGGTGGCATACGTCGACGGCAGGGTGCGTGAGCGGCAGGTTTCACCGTCGAGTTTGTCGAACAGCAGTTGCTGGCCGGACATTCCGACGAAGCCGGCGTCAAGTGCCTCGGTCAAATGCGCTTCCATCGACGCGAGTTCGGCATCACTGGGATGCACGTCCTTCCGCGTTGCACGGTCCAACCCCATTTCGGCAGCTCGCATGTCGGAGTGTCCGATGAAGGCTGCGACATTGGGGCCCAACGGAAGTGACTCGAGTGCGGCGATGTACTCGCGCGCGGAGTTCCAGGTCTTGGCCCTCGTGAGTGCTTCGACGACGTGTTTGCGTGGGATTGCTTCGACGCGTCCGAAGAGATCGCCTGCATCGGACGGGCTGGCGTGAATGGTAGACAGGGAACACGATCCGACAAAGATCGACGTGACCCCGTGCCGCAGGGATTCGCTCAGCGCCGGCCCTTCCAGGATCTCGACGTCGTAGTGCGTGTGAATGTCGACGATTCCCGGGATCACCCACTTTCGCCGGGCGTCGATGACTCGGGGGCAATCGGTTTCGTCGAGGGGGTCGAGCGAGATAGCGGTGACTCGCCCGTCCCGGATTCCCAGGTTGCGGATTGCCGGTTTGGCTCCGGTGCCGTCGAACCACAATCCGTTGTTGATCACGGCGTCGTAGGTCATGCGATAACCACCTTTGCGCGTATGGTTTTTCCGGTTGCGTTGCGGGGCAGAGGAGTTGTGCTCAGTTGCCACTTCACCGGCACCTTGAAGTAAGCGAGTCGTTCGGCGACATAGCTGCGTAGTTCCTCTTCCGTCGCGGCGCCTTCGTCACGCAGAACGACGACGGCAGCAACTTCCTGGCCCAGGTCTGCCGAATCGAAGCCGATCACGGCGCATTCGAGCACAGCGGGATGCTCGTCGAGGCACTGTTCGATCTCTAGGGGATAGATGTTTTCGCCGCCGCGCAGGATCAGGTCGGATCTGCGCCCGGTGAGTCGAAGGCGACCGTCTTCGAGAACTCCGAAGTCGCCGGTCCTGAGCCAGCGGTCGGGGGCGATGGCAGCCGCAGTGGCCGCCTCGTCGTTCCAATATCCCAACATCACATAGGGACTACGCGCACAGATTTCACCTTCCTCCCCGTCGGGAACCGCAACACCGAAGGGGTCGCGAACCTCCACGCTCACACCGATGATCGGCCGGCCGAGAGTTCCGGGAAATGCAGCAAGTTCCGGGGGCGTCGCAACCGAAATTCCGGTCGAGGATTCGGTGAGTCCGTAACTGTCCACCAGAGCGTGCTGCGCAAAAGGCAGTTGTGCCCGTAGGCGTTCCTGCAAGGCCGGAGACGACGGCGCTGAAGCCAATGCAAACGCGCTCAGTGACGTCAGGTCGTACTTCTCGAGATTGCCGTGCTCGAGCAGACGGCTCGCCATGGTGGGGACGACTGCCCAGTTGGTGACCTTCTCGCGCTCGACGAGAGAGAGAACTTCGTCGACGTCGAAGGCGCCCTGATGAATGACCACGGCGCCGCCCGTGGCCAGTCGAGGGACCGCCAGGTTGTGCAGGCTTGCGATGTGGAACAGCGGCGCGGTCAGCAGATAGCGTAAGTCGCTCGGTCGCCCATCGGTGGGTTGCCCGGTGAACGCCGCAGCGAGGCGGTCGCTGTAGCGGTGGTAATCGATGACTGCCAACACGTTTCGGTGGGTGTGAACGGCCCCCTTGGGGCGTCCGCTGGTTCCACTCGTGTACAGGATGACGGCCGGATCGTCCTCGTCGACCGTGGTACGGGGAAGCGGTGATCCGGAGAACTTCTCGATCAGGGCCGGCAAATCCTCTTCCATGGTGAGCACCGGAATATCGGTGCCCAACCCGGAAAGAATGTGCGCGCGCTTGGCATCGGCGATCACCACGGTCGGTGTGGTGTGTTCGATGCCGTACTCCACCTCACGTGCCACCCACCACGAGTTGAAACCGACGGCGATGGCTCCGAGCGCCTGGGCTGCCCAGAATGTGATCACCCATTCCGGTGTGTTGGCGGCAAGAATGCCCACACGATCGCCCTTGCCGACGCCGTACTGTTCGCGCAGCGCAGTGGCTAGAGCGGCAGCGGCCGCACCATGTTCGAGGTAGCTGAAGCGTCGGTCCTTGGTCACCAGGTAGTCGCGTGAACCGTAGTCGACAGACGCTGCGAGTACGTCTCCCAGCGACTTGTCACGGTTCTTCATGACGGGCATCGAACTACCGAGAACGTCTTCGACGCCCATTTCGAAAGGCCCACCGGGGCCGGTCAGGCCTGCCATGACGGACGCGATGTATGCCTGTGTATCAGCGGGAGTGGTCACGTGAAGCACCTTTCGAGAATTAGGGTACGAGCACTGCGCGTCCGGTGACCTTGCCGTGCTCGAGACGATCGAGTGCGTCGCGGGCATCAGCGAGGTCGAAGCGGGCCACTTCTACCGTTACCAGACCGGCCTGCGCCAGGGCGATGGAATCGACGAGGTCGTTTCTGGTGCCGCCATACGACTTCCGGACCGATGCACCCCACGGCCAGCCCGGTCCGCCGGCGGCTTCGGCAGTGATTCCGGGGTTTCCGCCTCCGAGACCTACCATGCGATACGCGCCGTTCGGCGCAACCGCTTGAACGGACATCTGTGCAGTTGCGTCGATACCGACGAAGTCGAAGATGACTTCTGCGCCTCTGGCCGACGTGAGGTCGAGGATGTGCTGCGCGGTGTCCGGTCCCGATTCGAGCGTGATGTCGGCGCCGCAACGTTTGGCGAGATCGAGTTGATCCTGTCCGACGTCGACGGCGATGATGCGCACGGCACTGATTGCCCGAAGTATCTGTACTGCAACGTGACCGAGTCCGCCGACGCCGATCACCACAGCGGTGGCGCCGGGCTGCAGATGCTCACGAGCGCCACGGATGGCGTGGTAGCTGGTCAGCGCTGCGTCGGCGAGCGGTGCGGCCTGGAGAAAGTCGAGATCTCCGATGGGGACAAAGGAGCGGGCCGGGATTTTCACGTACTCGGCCATACCACCTTCGGGACCGAGCCCGGGACAGGGAGGCATTGCGGTTCGTCCGGCAGCGAGGCACATGTTCTCGTTGCCGCTCATGCATTCTCGGCACTGTCCACAGGACCAGCACAGGTAGACGACGCCACGCTCTCCGACGGAACGGCCGTCGACGCCACTCCCGACGGCTTCGATCGTTCCGGCAATTTCGTGGCCGATTGTCAGCGGTTCTTCGCGCATCTTGTACGGGAAGTGCAGGAGGTGCAGATCGGAGTGGCAGATTCCCGCTGCGCCAACCCGAATCAGCAGTTCCGATGGACCGATCTCGGGGATCGGCACGTCGTTGATCTCGAGGAGACCAGGCCCCATGAGCTGAGCTGCCTTCATGAACTGACCTCGCTGATCTCGGAGTTGTATGCGGCGCTCAGGTAGGCGTTGCTGCGGTCGGACCCGATCAGGCCCGGTGCCATTTTGTTCATGACGTACGCGAAGGTCATCCGTCGGTCCAGATCATTGACGAGCATCGAGCCGCCGATGCCGGCCCACCAGCACGCGCGTCCGCCTGGAACGAGTGGTGCGGTATCCGGGTGCGGCAGTCCGTAGCCGATACCGAACTTGAGGGGAGTCATGATCCCGAGGTCGATGCCATCGGCTTGGACTTCGAAGATCAAGTCGATAGTGCTCTGCGAGAGCAACTTCTGGCCGTCGAGTTCACCGCCACACGAAATCAGAGATTGAACTCGTGCAATCGAACGTGCGTTTCCGTGGCCGTTGACCCCGCCGATTTCGGCTTCGCGCCAGGGTGCGGTATTGACCTCGGGGTAGTCGAGCAAGGGGCAGGTCAGGGTCTTGATGAAGATGCTGTCCTGGTCGAGCGTGGACAGATCGAATTCCAGCGCCGGCGGCGGAACAAGAGTTGCGATTCGGCCGAAATGCTCTGCGGACGTGCCGATGTGGAAGTCGGCGCCCAGCGGGCCGGCAAGCTCTTCGGCAAAGAACCTGCCAAGGGTCCGCCCGTCGATGCGTCGGATGACTTCGCTGATCAGATGTCCGTAGTTGATCGCGTGATAGCCCGACGCCGTACCTGGCGTCCACCACGGCGCCTGGGTGGCGAGGCGGGCGGTGGACGTCTCGAGGTCGTAGATATCCTTCAGTTCGATCGGGCGCTCCCAGCCCGAGACTCCCGACGTGTGCGACAGCAGGTGACGAACTTCGATGTCTTCCTTGCCGTTTGCCGCAAACTCGGGCCAGTAGTGGGCGACCTTCTGGTAGACGTCCAGTTGTCCGCGTTCGACAAGAAGCAACGCAGACAGTGCTGCCATGGTCTTGGTGATGGAGAAGGTGTTCACAATGGTGTCGGAACCCCAAGGAGTGGTGCGGGATTCGTCGGTGTATCCACCCCATATGTCCACGACGGATTCTCCGTCGACGGTGATGGCGATGGAGCCGCCCAGTTCCTCACCGGACGCCAGTTGCGCTTCGAAGGCGTTGTAGACGGCCTCGAACTCGCTGTTGCAGTGGCCATTTACCAGGCTCATATGCGATCCGCCTTCTCGAGCTCGTGCGCTGCGGCACGCGGCGCGACGGGGAGCTTGTTCCCCGAAGCCTCGGCGCGCTTGGTGCCCTTGGCGATTTCCTTGTTCATGTTGCGGACGTAGGGATCGAACTCGAGCTGAATGGTGTGGCGAGGAGACTTGTAATAGGGGGCTAGGAAGTACGCCTCGTCGGCCTTGGTGATCTCCTGCATTTCGCTGGGGGTTGGCAGTTGGTATTTACCGGTCAGGTAGGCCGCGACGAGCTTGCTCTGCTGTTCGGCGAAGTTGACGAGTGTCGGCATGGGCTGAGCCAGTCCCATGAAGAAGAGGTTGTCGATTCCGGGCTTCATCATTCGCTTGAAGAGCGGGAATCGATTGTCTTTGTCCGGCAGCAGATTCGGATCGCTGAAGAAGGGGAAGCTGATGTTGTAACCGGTTGCGCAGATGACTACGTCGACGTCCTCAGCTGTGCCGTCCGCGAAATGAACCTGCTTTCCGTCGAGTTTGGTGATCGCCGGCTTGAAGGTGATGTCGCCGGACCCGGCGCGTCCCAGGAACTCGCCACTGGCTGACGGATGGGCCTCGAAGGGGCGGTGGTCTGGCTTGGGCAGTCCGTAGCCCTCCATGGTTCCCAGGTTCTTTCCGAGGAATCGGCGACTGAGGAACAGACGCAGACCGCGGGGCATCCAGGGCGGGGTGATCAATTTGTCTCCGGGCACTCCGCCCAGGTATTTCGGCAACACCCACACGCCGCGGCGCGCCGAGACGATGAGTTTGTCAGCGAGGTATCGCTGCCCCAGTTCGGACGCAATGTCCAAGCCGGAGTTGCCCATTCCGACCACGACAACCTTCTTGCCGCGCATGTCGATCGGATCGAACGGGTCGTTGTAGCTGTGACTGTGCATCAGGACGCCGTCGAACTCGCCCGGGTAGTCCGGGATGTTGGGGTCCCAGTGGTGGCCGTTGCAGACCATCAGTACGTCGTAGGTGCGGACTTCGCCGTCTGAGCGCGTAATGGTCCAGAGTCCGTCTGCATCACGTTCTGCTGCAACAACACTGGTGTTGAAGATGATCGACTCGCGCAAGCCGAAATGTTCGACGTAGTCCTTGAAGTACTGGAAAAGTTCGGAGTGGTGCGGGAAATCGGGTAGGTCCGCGGAGACGGGAAAGTCCTCGAATGCCAATCGCCACTTGGAGGTGTCGATGTGCAGGCTCTGGTAGCAGGCCGACATGCCGTTGGGGTTCTTGTAGTACCAGTTTCCGCCGACCTCGTCGGATGCTTCGTAGCAGTCGAAGGGTATTCCGAATTCCTTCATTCGCTTGGCCGTCGTGATTCCGGTCGGTCCGGCGCCGATGATGCAGACTCTCGGCAAATTCGTGGGGCTCATACGCCATCGCTTTCTGTTCTGATCCGGGCATCGAGACGAAGAGTCAAAGCCCGGAAAGTGACTTGAGTCATAGTGCATCATTGGCTGACGTTGTGTCAATGAGTGACGCAATGTTGCTCGATGACGATGAGTCGGCGATTTGCCAGAGAGCGCAAAGTGAACGAAGGTAGTTGATGTGAGCACGGCAACGGATGGTCGAAAAGGCAAGCGGGGCACCCTGCGGGACGAGCAGAAGCGCGCGACGCGGGCCAAACTCGTGGACGCTGCTCGCATTTTGTTCGAAGAACGCGGGTACGCGGCAGTAACGGTCGACGACATCGCCTCGGCCGTCGGATGCAGTAGAGCCACGTTTTACGTGCATTTCCCCAGCAAGGTGGCGATGCTGAAGACCATCGGGGAAGCCGGTATGGCCGCCAGCGCGTTCACTTTCTACATTGATCTCGACCGTGTGCTCGACACACATTCGCGCGCGGAATTCACCGCGTGGTTGGAGCGCGCGTTCGACTGGTTCGACGAGAACAAGCGACTGCTGCCGGCATGGGACGAGGCGGTAGCACTCGAGCCGGAATTTCGGATCACTGCCCGTGACGGGATGACACAGCTGCCGAATGCGATGCCGAAATATCTCGAGCGGTGGCCGTCCGATCAGCGCGACGAGGCTCGGCTGCGCGTCGAACTGCTGGTCAGCCAACTCGAGCGCTTCTTCACCCGCTGGGCGGTTCAGGGAACCATCGACGTCACCCGGGTTCAGGCAGCGGAGGTCCTGACCGATATCTGGTTCCCAGCCTTGTTGCCGGGGGCGAAGAGCCGCGACGAGCAGTAGACGAGCAGTAGTGGCCTGTCGCTAGTTCGGGTCGATCTCCACTCTGATTGTGCCGGTGAGAAGTTCTCCGGCTGGGCTCGGCGCTTCTCGGCCTGGATCGGATTGTTCGTCACGGAAGCCGCCTGAAGCGGCCTTGAACATTCTCGTGAAGAGTTGGACCGGCGGACAGGAGAAGGTGCACAAGTTCGGCTTGGCGGTGCGTGCCGGTCTTGTCGAAGATGTGCTGAAGGTGGGTCCTGACTGTGGTGATCGAGACGGAGAAATTCTCGGCAATCAGCTCCATCCTGTCGCCCTGTGCTAGGCGCAGGGCGACTTCCGACTCGGTGCCGGTGAGTGCGTACAACTCGCGCAATGCGGTTGTGTCCAAATCGGTTTCGCGATCCGGGTCGTCGATCACGATGAGTGCGGCGGCTCGCGCTTCGCCCAGTCCGACCGTGCCGATTCCGGCGATGTCCGCGGCGAGAGGAACTACATGAACGGCATAGTCGCAGCGCCCGGAAAGGCGAGGGCAGGAAAGTGTGCCGCCGCGAGGAACCCGGTTATCGTGTGAGTCCGTCGCAAGGTACATGAGGTCTCGGAGTTTTCGATCGGTACGAGCGAGCGACGCTCCAATGGACCCATGCTGACCGAGATGTAGGCCGTCACCGGAAGCGAGGATTGTCTCAGCTCTGGAGTTGAGCCGCATAGTCCGACCATCCAGTCCGATGATCACGATACCGCGCTCGACCTGCTCGAGTGCGGTAGAGAGAGCGCATTCGCCCTGCTTGAGGTGTACGAGTTTCGCTTCGGTGTGAATCGCCTGTTGTAGGTGCGGAACCAACCGCCTGATCAGTCTGAGTCGATCAGGGGTTCCGAACGGCTCCGAGTCCCTGGATGCGGCAATCCCCAGCCACGCACTGGAATTGCCTCCGGTCAGACGGACGAACAGGCCATCGCCGAAGCGGTTGGGGCGGCACCAGTCGGCATAGAACTCCGTGTTCGTGTTGGGGAGGATCAGTTCGGTCCCCGTGTGGATATGGCCGATCGGAGACTTCTCCACGGCTTCTGCCACATAGTCGAGCCGACCGTAATAGGCGTTGTAGGTCGATAGCGCGGAAGGATCTTTACCTATCTGCTTTACCATCACGTCGGATTTCCGGTTGGTCGGTCCCGAGGTCAGCAGGCCGCAACCGACACCGTCGAAGGCTCGCACAAAATCGGCAAGCGTCGAATTCCAGTGTTCAGGATCGACGGCCGATGCGTAGATCGCGGCCACGAGCCGGGAGAATTCGTCAACTGTGATCATCGACCACCCCTGTGGGGTCAGGTGTGCGGCGTCGCGCGTGTCCATTCGATTATCGCGGATCTCATCTGTTTGCACGAGGACAAAGCCGACAGCGAGTGATGTGCTGGTGGTGGATCCCGAACCCGGATTCGATCACGATGCCCGACCGGGGGGCGCTGACAGATCAACCTGCGACCCGAAACTCCAAGGAGATCACGATCACTCTCCTGGTCGAGTCAGTCGAAACCGCTCCGCACACTCCGAGCTAGGCAGGTTGAAATGAATAGTCCAAGTCCAGCACTATCAGGGCCACTCATGGATCAGTGCGATGTTTGCATCGTCGGCGCCGGGATCGCGGGACTGAATGCTGCAGCGGTCGCTTCACAGTATCTATCGCGCGACCACAAGATCATTCTCATCGACCGACGCCACCGGCCCGGCGGGATGTGGAGCGACACCTACCCTTACATTCGGTTGCACCAGCCCCACCCACTGTTCACCGCCGGAAACATCAAGTGGACCTTGGGCCAAGAGAGATCGTATTTGGCGACCAAGCCCGAGGTTCTCGATCACTTCACGCATTGCCTCGACGTCATCAAGAAACGCGTTCAAGTCATCGAGTACTTCGGGTGGACAGTCGATTCCCACGCTGAGTCGGCGGATGGCAATCGCATCACTGCGCAATCGGAAACAGGACAACGCCTTGCGATCGCCGCAACGCGCGTCATCAAAGCGAATGGCTTCGGGGTCAACCCAAACGAACCGCTGCCGGTATCGAGTGAACAGATCCACTCTGTATCGCCGGATTTCTTCGACATCCGAAGCGAGGAGATGCATGCAAGCGATACGCCGATCTGGATCGTCGGCGGCGGAAAAACGGCAATGGATACCGCCTACGCAGCGGTAACCGAATACCCGGGCAGGGAAGTCAACGTCATCGCCGGGGCCGGAACGTACTTCATCAACAGGGACGACATGTTTCCCAACGGTGCCCGACGATTGTGGAAGGGAACGCTACCAACCCGCATGTTCAATGAGATCGCGCTTCGATTCGATGGCACAAACGAGGACGAGGTCAGGGACTGGTTTCAGGCAACCCACGGACTGGAACCGATCCAGCCATCACGACGATTCTTCAACGGACTGCTCTCGGAATCGGAGGCCGCGACGATCTCGTCCGGACTTAACACTGTCGACATGGAGTACTTTGACGACGCGATCGACCAGCCCGACGGACTCGAAATCCTATATCGCAGTGGAGAAACGAGGCTAATACAGCCCGGGAGCTGGCTGGTGAACTGCTCGGGTTATCTTCTCCGAACTGACACTGAATACGAACCCTATATTTCGACTTACGGTACGACATTGTCGATCAATACGCGGTCAGTGACGATTGGATTCTCATCGTTCGCCAGCTACTTTCTGACCCACCTGTTGTTCCTCGGCAAGCTCGACGAGACACCACTCTACGAGCTCGATGGTGAAGATCTGGCCCGCAAGTCCAGAGAGACCTTGATCTGGACAGCACTTACGCTTGGTCAGTACAACCTCAGCCTCATCTTCGACGCCGTCCCGAACAAGGTCTTCCTGAACTGCGGTCTCAACTTCGATCGTTGGTACCCCATTCCGCGCAGGATGCTTGAAACTCTCCGATTCATGCGGACGCATCACAATGACCGGGAACACCATCGGCAGACACTTGGCGCCGTTCGTGAGCGCTTTGACGTCAGATGCGGACCACTTTGATATCCGAGCACGTCGCAGTCGCGGTTCACCGATAGAACTTCGGGCGTCAGGATGCTGCAGAAATGCTGCTCATGACGTCCTCCCAGGCGTCCATGACCGCTGATTCGGTTGGGGGGGCGGTTCGTATCGCTTCGAAGGCAAGGCGATCAGAGGCCGGGTCTGGTAGGTGGTGTGGGAGCTGGACCCGTGGGTGTCGAACACCGTGCTCGGCGACCACCTCGCGCAACGCGTCGTCGATGTCCTTTGCCATCCGGGTGGCGTCGCCGCAGACGTACACGTGGGCGCCCTTTTCTAGCCAGGCAAACAACTCCCGGCCCTGCTCGCGCATACGAGTCTGGACGTAGATCTTCTCGGACTGATCACGCGAGAGGGCCAGATCCAGGCGCGTCAGTACGCCGTCGCGGGTCAGTCCGTTCAGTTCGTCCTCGTAGATGAAGTCACTCGACTGATGCTGATCACCGAAGAAGTACTCGAACAGCGCCCGCGCTGCGGGGGAGATGCCGCCTGCCTGGGAAAACGACACCTGGTTGCCCGGCAATGGTTCGTCTGGGCAGATATGACGGCATGTATCCGTCAGGGCAAGGCGTCGCTGCTTCGCTGAAGCGACACCCGAATGGGATCAGATTACTGAGTGAAGCCTTAGTCAAGCTTCATCGATGTGAAACTCATCGTTGCAGGTCAGAGGGTTGCTTTGTAGGCCAGTGAGTAGGCGATCTTGCCCGGCTTCTCATCCGAGTACGGCTTCGACAGCTTGGCGAACTCGCCCTTCGATTCCGCTTTCCCGTCATTCCAGGCGGTCAGTACGCCAAGATCGGTGGCGGTGAAACCGCTGTCGACGACGGCATTACCGGGCAATGCGGTCTGAGCCTGTGACACGGACTTGACGGTGCTGAGGTAGCTGTTGAGATCGCTGTTGTTCCAGCCGCTCAGATCGACCGGGGAGGCGTCGCGAACCCAGGCACCCCAGTAGAACTCCTGGAACGGGATCGAGCCGGGCGCAAAGCCGATGTCGCGGGCGAAGTACAGGAGGCTGCGGTACTTGTCGTCGGCGAAGTTGGCCAGGCCGACGCCCTTAGGCAATGACTGCACCGAAACCTGGTTGCCGTCGACGTCGCGTGTCCACACCCACTTGTTCTTCTCCATCTCGGCCCAGAATGCCGACTCGCTCAGGTTGCTGAGGTTGCCGAGCACTCGCAGTCGAACGTGCATGTCAGGGCCGCCGTCGGGCGTCTCGTAGAACGACGTGAGGGTGTGGTGTCCGTCGGTGAGGTAGAGCTCGCCGCGTGGCCCGACTACGACTGTCTTCATGGGCGCAATGCTCTCGGCGGTTTCCGAGCCGACCGGTTGTGCGCAGGTGAAGGATGCCGGATCCTTCAGTGATGATGTCTCCGAGGCTGTTTCGGCCTCAATTTGACCGTTGGCTTCGCACCAGTCGTCGAACTTCTTGTTGATCTCGTCTTTTCCGAGTGTGTATCGACCGAGTTTGTAGTACACCTCGTCGTATCCGAGGGAAGGCTGCGTGGCGTGTACGTCGCCGATGCGTACGTCGAGAAGGTCACCTTCCTGCGCACACAGGTACTCCGAACCGCCGGCCGAGCCGGAGAATGAACCAGTCGAAATACCGCCACACGCGAGCGGAGCGGCGACGGCGGGTGTGCCGGCCAATGTTCCGGCGCCGAGCAGCGCCAGCGTAGTGAGAGCCGAGATAGCGGAACGACGCATGTAGGAAAGTCTCCTGAGGATGTGGTACACGTGAAGAAGCTTGCGCCACAATCGCTCAGGAGTGTTTCGGGCATACTGCCAACAGACGACTGCGCGGTGGCCGCGACGTGAATTCACGTAGCGACCACCGCGCGGTCTGCTGGTAAGTGATCAGCTCTTGTAGTTGTAGAAGCCCTCGCCGACAGCGACGCCGAGCTTGCCTTCGTCGATGTAGTTCTTCTTGATGTAGTCAGCGAATTCGCGCTGCTTCTCGCCGCCCTGGGAGGAAATGTTGTAGACGGTGGTCAGCCCGACGACATCCATGATCTGGAAGGGCCCGAACGGGGCCCCGGTGCCGATACGCCAAGTCTTGTCGACCATGTCGGGATCGGCGATGCCGTCGATCAGCAGGTCGGATGCCGCGTTGAGGAGCGGGACCAGGAGCGAGTTGAGTACGTAGCCCGCCTTCTCCTTCTTGATTTCGATCGGCACCATGCCGATGTTCTTCGCGAATTCGACGACCTCTCGGTACACGGCGGGGTCGGTGGACTCGGTGCCCATGACCTCGGCAGTGTTGTTGACCCACACGTGATTTGCGAAGTGCAGAGCCAGGAACTTCCCGGGACGACCAGTGAAATCCTTGAGATCGCTCGGCAGGAGCGTCGAGGAGTTGGTCGCAAACACCGTGTGTTCCGGAGCTACTGCAGCGAGCTTCTCGTACGTATCGCGCTTGATGCCGATGTCTTCAGGAATTGCCTCGATGACCAGATCGGCCTTGGCCACGGCTTCGGCGAGATCGTGCGAGTACGTAATACGTTGCAGCGCTTCGTCAGCCTTGCCTTCGGCAGCGCCCTTGACGTTCTCCGCCTTGTAGGCGGCGGCCAACGATGCAAACCGGGCCTTGGCCTTGTCGATGACCTCCGCATTGATGTCGTACGCGACCACGTCGAATCCGTGGTACGCGGTCTGATAGGCGATCTGCGAGCCGAGAACCCCGGTACCCAGAACGGTGATCTGCTTCAGTTCAGACATTGTGATCCTCAATCCTTTTCGGTGGGTAGTCCGGCAAGCGTCAATCGGACCTGTGAGGCAACGATGTTCGTGAGTTCGTCAGCCGTGATCCGGTCCAATGCCGCGCGGGCTATCTCGAAGTGCAGCACGTTCGAAATTGTTCGAGCTGCGGTGGTGGTGTGGGCGGTGTGGTCGGGATGAGCCTCGGCCAAGATCGCTGCAATCCGCGCTTGTAGGCGCTGCGACAGTTCCAGGCCTTCGGCCCGGAAACATTCGGTCGGCTCGCCGAACAACACTTCTCGTTGATAGATGCCGGTGTTCTCGTCGTTTCGGCGGCTGGCGATCAGCAGCGGTGAAACAAGCTCGAGTACACGGGTTTCCGTGTCCGTCGACTTGGCTTCACGTTCTTCTCCCAGTTCGATCTGCTTCCGAAACTCCGCGTTGTAGACCATGAGCAGTAGCTCGGCTTTGCTTGCGGCGTAACGAAAGAGGGTGCCGCCGGCTACATCGGCGCGGTCGGCGATTTCTTGTGTTGTGACCGCGCTGTAGCCCTTTTCTGCGAACAGTTCGGCTGCGGCTTCAAAGATGCGTGTCTGTTTCTCGAGCTTGTTGCGTTCGCGACGACCCAACTCGTGGTCTGGCATCGTCATCCCGCTCACCTCGTTTCATTTCGGATCACGCTCATAAATGAGTCTACTCCGAAATGTTTCGAGTGGTTGTCTACCTCGTCACATCACTGCAGGCCGGCAACCCATCGCGCAAAGATATCGCTGAAAACATCGTCCTCACACGCGTGCGCGGTGTCCGGGAAAGCGCAGTCCGGGAATCCCGAGACAATGTCGGTCAAGTCCACCCCGCAACATTGCGCCAGAAGTCCACGCAGCAGATCGGCCACCGACCACTTTTCGGCAGCGGAGGCCAGGACACCTTCGTCCTCGTAGATGTTCACGAGATCGCCGTGATGCCAGGACATCTCCTCTGCGACTAGGGCATCGGGGTTGAATTCCATCGCGCGGTCGAGTGCTTCGCGCAGCATGGAGTGCGGATCTTCCTGTCCACGAAGGAGAATCGCGATATCGGCCGGTGCTTTCTGCATGATGAACATCCAGGGTTTGCCGTCTGGAAAGGTTCCGCCGAATCCGGCGACGTGAAACGGCAGGTGGCTACTCAGGAAGTCGGTTTCGACGTCGACGTGTTGATCGTCGCCGAGGTGAATGAAGTGGCCCGACGCGATCTCTTCACTTTTGGCTTCGTCGGCCCACGTGTTGTTCCACAGATGCGTCATCCGACTGCCGTCGGGGAAATCGAGGAGTTCGAACAGGAATCCCATGGCTACGCCTCCCCGTCGAAATGAGAGCTCGTCCGACCGCTGAGTCGGCCAACCGATTGAGCTGAGGTAGCGAGGACGACTCTGCTTGTCTCGAAGCCCATTTCATCGCGTTCGGAGTCCGATCCGGTCGCGTCTCCGGCAAGCGAGAATTCGAGTTCGACGCGCTGATCGGTGCTGGAGCGGACGGAGATCGTCAAGCCGAGGGTCTCGTCACTGAAAGTTGGCAGTGACAACTCCGGGTGGAAGTCGGCCGCGGCGTGGAAGAAGAATGTCGACAGCCGTTCCACGAACCCGTCGTCGGCACGTCGGCTGAGGTATTGGTTGTATTCGTCGGGGCTGAGCAATCCTACGTCGAACACCAGGATCGGGGCCGCTGTGTCGAGCACCCGAGCCGGAACAGCGTGGCTGCGTAGGAAAACCGCGGCACCGCCATAGCCGGGTAAGCGAAAACCTTCACGCATGTGGTGTGCTCCCGTCGACGCGATGTCCTACACACGGTAGGCCACCGGGCCGACAAGTGCTTTAGCTGTGCTCGTCATGGGCAGGCCGGTGTCACCAATTTGTAGATCTGCTCGGCTTGAGTCTGCGTCGCTTCCGTGCCGTCGTTCGCGGCGAGATCCCGGATCTCCTTGGTGACCTCTTGCTCGGTCGCACCGTCGGCGATGGCGTTGCACGAGCTGAACACAATTTCCTGGATGCTTTCGTCGTCGCGATCCTGAGAGAGATCCGCGTAGGCGGTGCGGAAGGCCACAACAAATGCTGCCAGTTTTGCCTGGTCGATCATTCCCAGATCGGCGGTGGAGGTGACGGAGCTGATTTGAACGGTCGTAGATTCGGCAGTGTTGCTGGTTCTGGTTGCCGTCTCTGTGTTTGTGTCGTCATTGCCACAGGCGGGTAGGGACACGAGGGCGCCCGCGACGATGAGTGCTGCGATCATTCGTTTCATGAGTTCTCCACCCGTCGGCCGTTCTCGCTGCATATCCCGCACATCGGAGAGCGAAACATGCTGCCTGACGAGTCGTCGAATTATTCTGGTGGACAATGTTTTTGGAAAGTCGATGTTCGCCGACGGCTGCTCGGATGGCAGGATCGATCCATGAGTGCTTACTTGTTTCCTCCGGTTGATCCGTACGAATCAGGGATGCTCGACACCTCGGACGGGCAAACCTTGTACTGGGAGAGCGTCGGGATATCTACGGGTGTTCCGGTTCTGTATCTCCACGGTGGGCCGGGTTCGGGGTGCACGCTCGGCGCCAGACGGTTCTTCGACCCCGATATTTTCCGCGCAGTCCTGTTCGATCAACGTGGGTGTGGGCGTAGCCGCCCGCTGGCGGACGGGCCCGACGTCGATCTCACGGTGAACACAACGGCCCACATCCTCGACGATATCGAGCGCCTGCGCGAGTATCTCGGTATCGAACGATGGATCGTCACCGGTCTTTCCTGGGGCGTCAGTTTGGGGCTGGTGTACGCGCAGGCCTTTCCCGAGCGTGTGCTCGCGATGGTGTTGGGTGCGATCACCGGTGGCACCAACACCGAAATCGAGTGGATCACCCGCGCCATGGGCAGAGTGTTCCCTCGCGAGTGGGAGGAGTTCATCGAGCCGGTGCCGATGGATGAACGTGACGGAAACCTTCCGGCGGCGTACGCGCGGTTGCTTGCGGATCCGAATCCTGTTGTGCGGGAAAATGCTGCGCTTCAGTGGTGCCGGTGGGAAGACGTACATGTATCGCTGATGCCAGGGTGGACTCCGAGTAAGCGATACGAAAATCCGGACTTCCGGCGGGTGTTCACCCGATTGGTGACGCACTTCTGGAGCCACGATTGCTTCCTCGTGCCCAATCAGATCATGGACGGAATGCATCGTCTCGCAGAGATACCGGCGATCCTCGTACACGGGCGATACGACGTCTCCGGCCCGCTCGACACTGCCTGGGCGATTCACAAAAGCTGGCCGGGTAGTGAATTGGTAGTGCGAGGCGACGCCGGTCACGGCGGCGGTGGATTCAACGAGGCAATAGTGGAAGCGCTGAATGCGGTTGGCCGCTCCGCGTAGGGCATGTCATTTCCGGGCAGGTAATTTCCACTGAAGCTCGCTCGGGCAATAGTGTTCTCGGTTGTGGTGCTCAGTACGCGTTTCCCCGGTAGTAAGACCTTCGCGAAGGTTCGCGTTCTACCGCCAGTTGTGAAGCTGCTGCTTCTGTCGATGGTGTTGTTCAACATCGGGTTCTATCTCGTTGTGCCCTTTCTTGCGGTACATCTCTCGGAAGATCTTGGATTTGCGGCATGGATTGTCGGCCTGGTTCTCGGGCTACGCATGTTCAGTCAGCAGGGCATGTTCTTCATCGGCGGAAGCCTCGCCGACCGATTCGGTAAGCGTCCGATCATTCTGTTGGGCATCGCCGTTCGAGTAGTCGGTTTTTTGATGCTCGGATTGGCCGAGAGTATGGCCGCCGTGATCGTCGGAGTACTCCTGGTGGGATTTGCCGCCGCGCTCTTTGCTCCCGCGGTGGAGTCGGCCAACGCTGAATACGGTCGCGAACTCGAGTCCTCGGGCATCATGCGTCGTACCGATTTGTTTGCAGTGGAACAGATGAGCAGCCGACTGGGAACCGTGATCGGTCCGGCGCTCGGTGCTGCTCTGCTGGTGTTTCCGTTCTCGTGGACGGCGTCGGCGGCAGCCCTGTTGTTCACGATTATGTGGGTGGGGTTCTTCGTCTGGTTTCCCCGTCCGGGCGACGCGCACGAGGGTCCGGTGTCAACTTATACGCTGCGCGACGTGTGGCGAAGTGTGTTGACCAACAAAAGCTTCCTGATCTTCGCCACCCTGTGCAGCTTTCAGTTGGTTGCCTACAGCCAGCTGTACCTGATGCTTCCCGAACAACTCGAGCGCGGAATCGGGTCCCAGTCTGCGCTCGGTTGGTTTTACGTGGGCGCGGCGGTACTGGTGATAGTGGGGCAGGGGCCGACGGTTGCAGTGGCTCACCGCATTGGTCATCGCCGAGCGATCGCCTTCGGGCTGGTGCTGATTTCCGGTTCGTTCCTGGTGCCACTGGCTACCGGTGTGAGTACCGAGGCGTCGGCGTCGACGCAGATAGTCGGGCTGGCGCTCTGGATCGGACTGCTCCACTTGGGTCAGATGCTGATGGTGCCACCGATGCGCGACACCATCGCGATCCTCGGCCGTGAAAGCAATCTCGGGGCGCACTTCGGCATGCTCAACACGATCGGCGGGCTGCTAGCGCTGCTGGGAACGGTGGGAGTCGGCTTTGTGTACGACCTCGTCGACAACGGCCACGCAGCGCCGGCGTCACCGTGGGTGATCGTTTCGGTCTGTGTGGCCGTGTCAGCTGTGGCGTTGTGGGTGTGGTCAGGTCGAACGAAGGCTATCGAGCCGCGATCGTCTGATTGATCTTCGCGACGAAGTCTTCCAGGACAAACGGAATGGTGAGTGGATTCGGCATGGACACCGCATCACTGACGATGGGGTCCAAGCTGATCAGGCCACCGGACTTCACGACGTTCAAATTGGTGAACGCAGCCTGCGTCTCCATCTCGGGGCGAGCCTTCTCGTAGTTGTCGAAGAGTAGGTAGTCGCATTCGAGAAGGTCGTAGTTCTCGGCGGAGATCTCGTAGTTCAGCTTGCCCGCAAATCGCTCCTTCAGTGCGGCAGGCGCCGTGAACCCCAACTGAGTAAGCAGCTGAGCCCGTGCGGCCTCGGGGCTGAATGCGCGCAGATTGCCGTCGCTCCACCGAATGACGAGTGCTGCTGTCTTGCCTTCGAACTGAGGGTTCTCGGCGCGAGTGCGAGTGATCAGATCCTGGACGTCCTGCACCTCTTGCTTGGCCTGTGCGGGAACGCCCACGGCAGTACCGATACGGGTTGTCACTTCCTGCCAGGGCAGAACCCAATCGGTCTGATCGGCAGCGTGCAGCACCGTAGGTGCGATTGCACTGAGTTGCTTGTACAGGTCTTCGTCGATCGCGTTGTTGACCGCGATGATCAAGTCCGGAGCCGCAGCGATAATCGTCTCGATATCGAACTCGGTGGTGGCGTTGGCCAATGGTGTCGGCTCAGCGCCCTGAACGGCCGAGTCGGCCCAGACACCGATTCCGTCGTCGGTTGAGCCCTTCCACACCGGGACCAGGACGGGCGTCAGCCCGAGGGAAAGTAGGACATCGGCGTCACCGATACCGACAGCTGCGATACGACTGGGGGCCTGCTCGATTGTGGTGGACCCGAATTTGTGATCGATCGTGACAGGGAAGGCGCCCGGTTCGGCGTGGCCGCCCTCGGCGCTCGTAGTGGACTCGTCATTCGCACTGTCACCGCAGGCAGCAAGGACAAAACCTGCTGCAGTGGCGAAGGTGACCGACAACATGGCACGGCGGCTCAACATGGGATTCACAGCAATCTCGTCCTTCAGTTATTGGGGTACCCTAACCATAGACGAGAAACACCTGACAAAGCGTCGGTACCTCTCTTCTGGGATGCTTGCGCCATGAATTCGGAACATCGCCAACTCGAGTACGGACTTCGATTCGACTGGGGCCGAGCAGGTGCCGAAGCGATTGCTACTGGTGTTGACCTGGCCATTGTGGTTGATGTTCTCTCGTTCACGACGACTCTGAGCGTCGCCGCTGATGCAGGAATCGAGGTCTTTCCTTATTCCTGGTACGACGAGAGTGCGGCTGACTACGCTCGCGACGTCGACGCGGTTCTGGCTGTGCGACGGAGTGTGGCTTCTGAAGGCCAGATCAGTTTGTCTCCCAAGTCGATTCGCGATTCGGAACGTCCGCGACGGTTGGTATTGCCGTCCCCGAACGGGTCGACGATCGCGTTTGCGCTGGCGGCCATTGTTCCGGTTTGTGTGGGTGCTTCGTTGAGGAACGCATCGGCGGTAGCAGATTGGGTTGTGCACGAACATGGTTCGCGATCCCGGGTGGCGATCGTTGCATCCGGGGAGAAATGGCCCGGTGGAGAATTGCGTCCGGCAGTGGAGGATCTGTGGGGAGCGGGTGCTGTTATCGAGGCGTTGATCGAGGCCGGCTGGAACGGATCCGTATCGCCGGAGTCTCGGATGGCAGCAGATGCATGGGCGGCGGTATCGGATTCGATCGAAGACCGCCTACGGGACTGCGCCTCCGGGCGCGAGTTGATTGTTCTCGGGTTTCCGCACGACGTCGCCATCGCCTCCGAACTCGACGACAGCGACACCGTACCTGTTCTCGAAGATCGTGTGTTTCGAGCTCAGCGCACCGGGCGACGGTTGAACAAACTACGCGCCCAGAGGTAGGAGAGGAAGGTGATCGCGACGCACCACGCGACTGCGAGAATTGCGTTGTTTCCGATCGCTTCGCCGAGAAGTAGTCCCCGGAGGGTTTCGATGATCGGAGTGAACGGCTGATACTCGGCGAACCATCGCAATACGGTTGGCATCGACTCGGTCGGCACGAATCCGCTTCCGAGGAACGGCAAGAGGATCAACACCATTGGAAGATTGCTTGCCGTCTCGACGCTCTTGCTCACAAGTCCGAAGGCAACGGACAACCAGATCATGGCAATCGACACCAAGATGAGGAGCGCAAACGTGGCGACCCATTCGACAACGCCGGCGCTCGGCCGGAAGCCGACGGCGACGGCCACCGCGATGACAACAACGAGGCTTACTATCGTTTGAAGAAGACTGCCCAGGACGTGGCCAGTGAGGACAGAAGTGCGTGTGATTGCCATCGTGCGGAATCGTGCGATGATCCCCGCAGTCATGTCGGTGGCAACGGAGATGGCGGTACCCTGCGCAGCCGCGGCAACCGTCATCAGAATGATCGCCGGGGCAACATAATTGACGTATTCCGCCCGGCCGCCACCACCGCCGCCCGGGGTGAGGCCGTTCCCGAGTGTCCCGCCGAGAACGTAGACGAACAGCAACAGGAAGACGACCGGCATCCCGACCAGCATCACCGTCATCGACGGATATCGGACGATGTGGCGAATGCTGCGGCGCAGCATGGTTTTCGAGTCCTGGTAGGCAAGAGTTGCAGTAGTCATCGCGCGTCGGTCCTTTCGGTGGCGGTCAGCGTCAGGAACACATCGTCCAGGTCCGGTGTGTGGACGGAGAGTTCCTTGACATCGATCGAGTGAGCGTCGAGTTGGTCGAGAACAGAGCGCAGTGACCTGACGCCGCCGTCGCTGGGAACTTGCAGAACATAGGCAGCCTCGTCACGCGAGGAGTGGTCGAGAATATCTGCAGCAGAGTCGAGTTGGTCTCGGTCTGCGAAATGCAGGCGAATATGTCCGCCTGGGATGTGTCGTTTGAGTTCTGCAGCGGTTCCTTCGGCCACGATCCGGCCGTGGTCGAGTACGGCGATGTGGTCGGCCAGTTGGTCGGCTTCCTCGAGGTACTGCGTTGTGAGGAAGATGGTGACGCCGCCACTGACCAACTCGCGGATGATCTGCCACATCGAGCGTCGACTCCGAGGATCGAGGCCGGTGGTGGGCTCGTCCAGGAAGATGATCTCCGGCCGGCCGATCAATGTCATTGCAAGATCGAGCTTTCGGCGCATTCCACCCGAGTATGTCGATGCGAGCTTTCCGGCGGAGTCGACTAGATCGAACTTCTTCAGGAGATCGTCCGTGCGAGTGCGGCGTTCGTCTTTGCTCAGGTGATGAAGGTCGGCCATGAGGAGAAGGTTCTCCTCGCCGCTGAGATAGTCGTCCACCGCCGAGAATTGTCCGGTGACACCGATGCGCGCACGCACCGCGTCTGGATCGTCGGATGGGTTGTACCCCGCGATGCGGATGTTGCCGCCGTCCGCGGGAACAAGGGTCGAAAGGATTTCCACGATGGTGGTCTTGCCGGCGCCGTTGGGGCCGAGAAGCGCAAAGACGGTGCCACTGTCGACGGAAATGTCGATTCCATCCAGTACCGTTTTGTCGGAGTAAGACTTTGTCAGGCCCGTTGCGGTGATAGCTGGTTTGCGGGTCATCAGCGTTCCTTTCGCTAGATTTTTGGAGGCTCCGAACGTCGAATGACGATGTCGCCGTAGCTGGTATGTGCGCGGACATCCACCCTGCGCTCGGTCGATGCCGGTCCGTGTGTGGTGTTCATCTGGTTGTCGACGCGGCCGAAGGAGGTATGGGCGTCGAATCGAGCGGCGGTTCCGGATCGAACGCCGATATGAATCTTCCCGGCAGCGGTTTTCGCGGAGACAACTCCACTCTCGATGCTGTCGAAGCGAATGTCCCCGTTGGCTGTTGCGGCAGTGGCATCAGATTCGGCCTGCTCCACGATAACGTCGCCGTTTGCCGTTTTTGCCTTGAGCGTTCCCGTAATCGCGCCGATGTTGTTGTCGCCATTGGAGTTCTTGATGACCGCGTTGCCGTCGATGCGGCGTATGCGGATGGTTCCTGATCCGGTGCTCGCATCGAGGTCGCCCACGACGTGCTCGACGGTGATTGTGCCTGCGCCGGTGCTGATGTCGAGTGGTCCGGTGGTGTCGAGTGCGCATTCCCCGCTCGAGAGTTTCACGCGAGATCTTCCCAGTGTGCCTGTGGCGTGGAGGCTTGCGACTGCAGCGGTACCCTCGAGTCCTGAACCGGAGGGAAGTTGAACGGAGACGTCGACAGATCCGGTTTTGCCGAAGATGCCGAGTCCACGCTGTTTCGGCGTCTTGATCTGGAGTCGTCCACCAGCGAATTCGACGCGAGTCTGTTCGGCGACGCGGATGTCGGCGTCGTGAGATGAGTTGGTGGGCAGTACTTCCACGATGGTGTCGTCACGGTCGCTTGCGCTGATCCGGATATGTCCGACAGTTACGTCGATGCTCGCGATGATGGGGTCCGGTGTGCTGAATACAGGCATGGTGATACTCCCGATGATGTTGTCTTCGGTTGGTGAAAGGGGTTGGTGCGAGAAGAGAGTCTGGTGTCAGTGCACCCAGCCGGTGAAGCTCTCGGAACCTCGGGACGGTTGTTGCCTCGGCGTGTTTCGGCTCGGATTGCCTTCCAGTGCGGCCGCAGCCGAGCGGACCAGCCACGCGTTGACCGATATCCCGGCCTCTCGGGCAGCTGCCTCCACCCGGTCCTTGAGTTCTTGACCCAGGCGCAGGTTTATTCGAGTCATCGCCGCGTCGTCGGACTCCGTGATGGCGCGTGGAACTGGCGTCGGTTGCTCTTCGACGTCTGCCGGAGTCGGTTCGCTGAGGGCGGGTGTCACAACGAATTCTGGTTCGCGTCCCCGGAGGCGGAGATCCACCGAGCCTGGTGCGAGGTCGCGAGTGATTTCTGCTGCCGCCGCGGACAACGCGTCGAGGAGAGTGAGTCGCACTGCTGATTCCAGCGGTGCGGTCAAACGTTCGGCGAGTGCCTTTGCGTCTTCTCCGCCGGCTTCGGCAGCCACCGCGAGTTCGTGGCGAAGGTTGTCGACGTACGGTGTCAAGTCCATGGCACCACTATGGCACCACTTTGATGCCATGGCAATAGGTACGTGGCACACATTGTGATGCGCCAGGACATCGCAGGCACTTTTTTCGGACTTTTCCGACTGATTTCGAATAGCTGTTCTATTCGAACAGGATTTCGATTACGGTGGGGGAATGTTCGATTCGGGGGTGGGGAGTTTCGGTATCTCAGCGCAGCTGAGTGGTACCGAAACTGATTGCGCCCTCGTTGATTTGATGGCCGAGTTGCATTCATGTGAAGCGATGTTGGTCGAGCGGAAACTGGCGGTGGTGGCGGAGTTCTTCACCCGCCGCAGCGCTGAGCATGTTGACGGCGGAACGTGGACGTCGTCGGCGCACGAGTTGGCCGAATCCGAGGTCGGCGCAGTCCTGACGGTGGGGCGCGCTGCTGCCGGGAAGCTCATCGGGTTGGGTTTTGCTTTGAAGACGCGGTTGCATCGCACGCGGGCGGCGATGGCCCGCGGTGAACTCGATTTCTACCGGGTGGGGTTGATCGAGTCCGCGACCGCGAATGTCGGTGACGAGTTGATCGACGAGGTCGAACGCTTGTTGCTCGAGCAGGTGTTGGCTCCACCCGTGGACGGTGGGACGGGGTTGACGGGTCGGCGGTTGACGGCGGCGATCGACCGGATCGTGGCCCGCGTCGATCCGGAGGGGATGCGGGAACGCCGCCGCCGGGCCCTGGCGGATCGGTTCGTGGGGGTCAGTGCCGCCGAGGACGGGATGGCTCGCATCCTGGGCAGTATCCCGGCGGAACAAGCCCGCGCCTTCGACGGCAGGTTGCGGGAGTTGGCGATGTCGGTGTGTCGCCGTGATTCCCGTACGTATGAGCAGCGGCGCGCGGATGCGTTGGGCGCGTTGGTGAGTGGTTCGACGGTGTTGGTGTGCGACTGCGACCGCAGAGATTGCCCGCAGGACCGTAGCGGTGTTGTCATCATTCGCCGGCCACTCGTGCATGTGGTGATACACGATTCCGCACTGCATGCAGGGTCGGATGAACCCGCTCATCTCGACGGGTACGGCGTGATCAGTGCCGAGCATGCCCGCGACATCGCAATAGACGCTGCGATAAAAGAAGTGCGCGTACCCGCAGATCCCGAACCGACACCTGTGCCTGCGTCGGCATCTGTGTACCGCCCCGGGGCGGCACTCGACACGTGGCTTCGGGTCAGCGCGGGCAGCTGCCAATGGCCGCACTGCGATGTCCCCGCCTGGAACTGCGACCTCGACCACAACGATCCGTTCAACCACACCAACCCCGCGAGCGGCGGGAAAACGGTCGCGTCGAATCTGAGTGCGTTCTGCCGCAACCATCACCGCCTCAAGCATTCCGGGAAGTGGCTGCTCGCCCCGAATCCGGATCGTAGGATCACCCTGACCTCGCAGACCGGGCATTGCTATCGCACCAGGGCTTCCGGACTACTCGCGGGGATGCAGGAACCACCGCCACCGGAAGGCGGCAAACCGCGACGCACACGACTCGAGAACAAAGCTGCCCGCATCCGAGGTGAGCGGAAGCTCCGGCGTGTCAAGATTCAGCACCGCACAGCACAACACGCGGAACGGAAACGCCGGCAAACGTTCCCGATCTCCACACCGCGAAAGCGCGTGCCTCACAAACCCGTCGACTACGGCAACGACCCGCCGCCATTCTGAATCAAGCCATGGGAATTCTCAGCCGCCGATTCCGTTCCGGCAAGACAACAACAAGAGAACAACTGGAAGATGGATCCCATGGCACACGTACAACGTTTCGACCACATCGGCATCACCGTCGCGGACCTCGACTCCGCAACGGCGTTCTTCGTCGGACTGGGTCTAGAGCTAGAGGGCACCGGGTCCGTGGAGGGTGAATTCGTGGAGACCGTCTGCGGCATCCCCGGCGCGCACTGTAAGATCGCAATGCTGCGGCCACCGGGCGAAGGATCCCGGCTGGAGCTCTCGTCCTTCGTTACGCCCGATCACGTGCCCGGATCGCCAACGGCGATGGCCAACGAGCTTGGGCTGCGCAATGTGTCCTTCGAGGTCGGCGACCTCCAGGCGGCCGTCGACGCGGTGGCTGCGGACGGGTACGGGCTCATCGGCGGTATCGGTGAGTACGAGAACAGCGTGCGGATGGCCTACGTGCGTGGGCCAGAAGGGATCATCGTGTCCCTGTTCGAGCAGATCGGCTGACTGGCTTGCGCCTGACCCACATAGTGCGGACATAACCTCTCGCTCAGCGATTGGATTCCGAGCGAGCTGGCACACTCGTCAGGGTGAGTCCTGCCGAACCGAACCGTCGACGTCGAATCCTGATCTGGATTGCCGGGGTACTCGGCATCGTTGTTGTGGTCGGTGCCGTCGTTGTGGCATTCGCACCCTCGCGTTACTTGCCGTGGGATACTGCCGATTTCCCGGAAGTTGATGCGAGCAGACTCTCCTCGGATCAAGTGCGTGTACTTGAATTACTGCAGTCCGAGCATGAGCAGGACCGTCCAGGCACCTTCTACTCCGAGGGAATTGACGAGGAATGGTGCGCTGATTTTGTCAGCTGGATCATGCGAGAGGCCGGACGCCCGCTCTCCAATCCGAACTCCGGAAGTTGGCGTATTCCAGGTGTTTACACCCTCCAGGAGTATTACCAGGGAATTGACGCCTACGCCGAGAACGACGGCAGTTACACACCTGAAATCGGCGACGTCGTGATCTACGACAGTTCACGATGGTCCGGTCAGCACACCAATATTGTTGTATCTGTCGACGGAGACAAGGCAATCACTGTAGGTGGCAACGAGTTCGGGAAGGTTCGAGTACACGATTTGGATTGGGCATCCGATTCTGCGGTCGTGGGTTTCGGTCTCTTTACCCCCGATTCAACCTCGTAGTAGGGGTAGGGCTGAGATTCGTCTGCCGCCGCGCTGGCGTATTCGCCGTATTTATTGGCGCTGGTGGGAGCTGTTTTCCCATTCCCGACGCAAGTTCCTAAGGCTAACCTAATTAACATGACGCGACTTCTTTCTCCGACCACCACCGATCGTGACTACTGGGCGATCGTGAACAACCTGACCCGACGCGGATTCTTCGGCGTCGGAGCAGGCGTTGCCGCCGCTGCATTTCTAGCCGCTTGCAGCAGTTCAGAGGGTGCGACGACCGAAAACGCGGAGACCTTCGAGTTCACGCGCGGCGACGAGAAGCTGATCATTCCGACGGACCCGCAGAATGTGGTTGCTCTCGATCCGCGAGACGGCCTCGAACTCTCGATCCTCGCCGGATACCCGGTGACCGCCTACCCCGCCGGCGCCGCTGAACATCTCCGTCGTGAAGTTCCTGGTGCCACAGGCGTCGAGATCTTCGCCGAAGGTGCTTCGGATCCCAACTTCGAGTACATCTCGACCCTCGGTGCAGACCTTCTGGTCCTCAGTGCCGGGTGGTGGGACACCGGGTCGTACGGCAACGACCGGATGCAGCAGATCGCACCAGTCCTGCCCGTCGGCAAGGACTTCACCCCGGAGTGGCGAAAGGTCATGTCGGACTTCCTCACCGGCATCGGGCGCAGCGATCGCGCCGAAGAAGTGCTGGCCGAGTACGACGCCCATGTGGCTCAGGTCCGCCCTACCGTCGAACCGCTGATGGCCGGCAAGAAGGTTGCCTTCGTTGCCGCCGCAGAGGATCAGATCGCGTGGTTCCAGAACGATTTCCGCACCGCCGTC
Organism: Rhodococcus sp. IEGM 1366; assembly: GCF_033142425.1. Taxonomy (NCBI): domain Bacteria; kingdom Bacillati; phylum Actinomycetota; class Actinomycetes; order Mycobacteriales; family Nocardiaceae; genus Rhodococcus; species Rhodococcus sp. IEGM 1366. The sequence continues at coordinate 410,540 of NZ_JAWLRZ010000001.1, read as the reverse complement.
GCCGAGGACCTGGGGTTCGAGGTGCTCCGTGAGGGTCCCGACCTTCGCGTGATGCTCGGGTCGGAGCAGTTCAACCGTCTCGAAGAAGCTGACGTCATCTTCGCCTTGGATCGCAGCGCCTCCGGCAGCGTGTACACCTCGCCCACATGGCAGCGACTGCCCGCCGCACAGGCCGGTCGAGTGATTCCCTTCGACTACTACAAGGCCGCGGGATACGCCTTGACCGCCAAGGTGCTGGTCGACGACTTGGCGGCCGGGGTCAAGCGCTAGAACTACCTTTTCAGCAGGGCGCGGATCGCGTCGACCACGTCGGTGGGCGCCTCCTCTGCCATGAAGTGACCTGCGGACAGCGTGCGGTGCTCGAGATCGGGCGCCCACGCTTTCCACAGGGCCTCGGCGTCGTAGCCGAGCATCGAACCCCAGTCCTGCTGGATGGCGGTGACCGGCATAAGCAGCTGGTGGCCTGAATCGCGATCAGCCTGATCGTGTTCGACGTCTATGCCTGCCGACGCGCGGTAATCGGCAACGATCGACGGCACCGCCTCCCGCGAGGCCCGCAGGTACTCCGCTCGCACGTCGGCCGGAATTGCTTCGCGATCAGTCGTCCAGACGTCGAGAAAATACTCGAAGAACGCGTCGGCGCTGGCGCTGATCATCTGTTCGGGGAGGCCAGGTGGCTGAGCCATCAAGTAGAGATGGAATGCCACGGCCGCATTCGATCCATGCAGGATGTCCCACATATCCAAGGTGGGCAGCACGTCAAGTGAACCGAGGTGTGTGATCACATCTGGATGATCCAACCCGGCTCTGATGGCAACCAATGCACCTCGATCGTGGCCGACGAGAGCGAATCTCTCGTGTCCCAGATTCTGCGCCACCTCGACGACGTCGGCAGCCATTGTTCTTTTGGAGTAGGTGTCGGGGCTTTTCTCGACAGGCTTGTCGCTGGCTCCGTATCCGCGGAGATCCGGGCAGATGACGGTGTGATCCGACGCCAATTCGGTGGCCACGTGACGCCACATGAGATGGGTCTGAGGAAAGCCGTGAAGAAGGACGAGCGGTGCGCCGCTTCCGCCGATCGCGAGGTTGAGCCGCACGCCGTCATGGGTGGAAATCTGCTGGTAGTCGAAGCCTGGGATGGTGATCGTCATCGGTCGCTCTCGTTTGTCGGGGTGATGCCAATCAGCATCGCCGCATTCGATGAGCATTCGATGAGCGCGATAGCGTGGGGACATGCGAGACCACACAGTTGGAAGCCCGGTTTTCGGAGTGCTGGGTCCGGTGGTCGGATGGAATAACTCGGGAGACCTGATCGATCTGAAGGGTCCACGACACCGAGCTGTCCTCGCTCGCCTGATCGTTGCCCGCGGCCGTGTAGTTCCGGTGGACGTGATTGTCGACGACCTCTGGGTCGATCGTCCGGCCGGAGCGACCAGCGCACTACGTACGTTCGTCTCGGCGCTGCGACGTGCGCTCGAACCCGGTCGTCCGCCTCGAACGAAGCCGAAAGTTATTGTGACGGAAGGGCGCGGTTATGCCATTCAGGCCGCACCCGAAGCGGTCGATGCCTGGAAATTCGAGAGTCTGGTGCGGGAAGCCGCAGATTCATCGCCAGCGCAAACACTCGAACTGCTCCGAACCGCCCTCGAGTTGTGGCGAGGGCCGGCATATGCGGACTACACCGAAGAGCCCTGGGCTCGATCGGAGCGATCCCGCTTGGAGGAACTGCATCTGACAGCCGTCGAACGCTTGGCCTCTGCCCAACTGGATCTCGGGCAGACCACCGAAGCGATTCCCGATCTGGATGCCCATGTGACGGAACACCCTTGGCGAGAAGATGGTTGGCGACTGCTAGCTCTCGCGCTGTACCGCTCCGACCGTCAGGGCGACGCCCTGGCTGTCCTGCGTCGCGCACGAAAGTTACTCGCCGAGGAACTCGGCATCGACCCTGGTCCGCGACTGACCGACCTCGAGTCCGACATACTTCGACGAGAGGGGCATCTGGATACTGGAGCGGCAGAGCAGATCTTCAGTCAGGTGTCTGCAGCGTACGACCGAACCGTAGCGGCGGGATCGAAGTCGAGATTGGAGTCCACTGTCGGACTGCTCCGAAGTTTGGCAGTTGCGGGCGGAAGCGGACTGGAGACTGCTCGAAACCAGCGACTGGCAATCATCAGTGCCGCTGAACAATTGGACGACGTCGAACTCACCGCACGGATTATCGGTAATTACGACGTGCCTGCCATCTGGACGCGATCCGACGATCCGGGGCAGGCTGCTCAGATCGTCGAGGCCGCTCAGCGCACCATCGATCGACTTCCTGACGGGAACGACCTCGCTCGGGCAAGACTCTTGGCGACAATCGCACTCGAATCACGCGGACTTGCCGGCGACCCCGGACTCGAACCTGCCCGCGCTGCCGTTCAGATCGCCCGCTCCCTCGACGACCCCGGACTTCTTGCCTTCACACTCAACGGGTTGTTCATACAGAGTTTCTGGCGAACTGGTCTGGCTCCAGAGCGCGACGCCATCGGGGGTGAACTGATAACGCTCTCCGCTCGGCACGATCTGGCCACCTTCGAAATTCTCGGGCATCTGGTGCGTATGCAAGCTCTCGGTGCACTCGGGCAATTCGATGCCGCCGAACAACATGCCGACGCAGTGGATCGATTGGCCGGACGTCACGAGCGTCCGTTGGCAGCGGTATTCACCACCTGGTTCCGGGCGATGCGAATTGCCGCCACAGGCGCGGACGTGTCGCACTGCGAGGAGCTGTACGAAGCCGCGGCGGTCTGTCTTCCCGGTTCCGGCATGCCCGGCCTCGAGGACGGAATTCTCCCGCTGGCAATTCTCGCACTCCGAGTCTGGCACGGCGTGCCGGCGGCCTTCGACGCCGATACGAACTGGGGCCAGTACGAGCCCTGGGCTCGGCCACATCTGCTTCTCGCGCAGGGGAAAGTGAACGAGGCCGCAGAAGCGGTGCGCGCGTTGCCCAACCCGCCGAACGACCTACTTTCCGAAGCGCTGTGGTGCCTTATCGCAGCAGCTTCCGTCGCGGTCGGTGACCGTCAGGTCATGGAACGAGCGCGGGCTGCTCTTATGTCTGCTGAAGACGAAATTGCCGGTGCGGGCAGTGGAATGCTCACTGTCGGCCGGGTCTCGGACCATCTTGCGGGGCTTAACGAGCACACCTGAGGTCCCGGTCGGTGATCGCCGCAGACGGGATTCATCCGCGATGGGTGATGTCTTCCCTAAATGGGTACTCGAGACTTAGAGAGGGAAGTGCTTTCTCGTCGAAAGGAACGCTGATGACTGCTCCACCACGAGAACCCGCCGAACACCCTGTCAAGCAGGGGTTCGCGGTCGGTACGACGTTCGCGGCGGCGATTCTGCTGCTGACAGCCGGCATCGTTGCCCTGCTGCAGGGGATCGCTGCTGTCGCCGACAACAATCTGTTTGTCGTCGGAATCAACTACACCTACAAGTTCGATATCTCGACGTGGGGTTGGATCCACATCGTTCTGGGCATCATCGGAATTGTGGTCTCCCTTGGCCTCTTCACGGGTGCGGTGTGGGCAAGAGCGTCGGCAATCGTGATTGCGTCACTCTCCATCATCGCGAACTTCTTGTGGCTCCCGTACTACCCGATGTGGTCGATCCTGGTGATTGCGCTTGACATCGTGGTCATTTGGGCAGTCGCAACGTGGGATACCGCGTAGATCATCGCGTCAGAAACTGTGGCCCCGGCTGATTCCCCCAGTCGGGGCCACAGTCATGTGAATGTCGATCAGTCTGGGAGTCTGCGTAATTCGGCGACGGTCAGTCCCAGCGAATCGAGCCGTGCCATGATGCTCCGCATGGCGCTGTGATCGGCAACGGGACCGTACAGGCTGGTGTAGCCACCGGCGGTTGGTGCCACACTCAATTCGGGGAATGCGGCCTTCACGCGATCCGACACTTCGCCGTCGATGAGAAATTGGTAGCGAGTGGGAGCAGTCATCGTTTCTCTCTCCCATCACACGTGTTGCGCATCGATTCAGTCTGTACCCATTTATTTTTACGTTGCCGCGCGGTGAATACGTCATCCCCTTCGGGTGAATGCCGGACATGCGGCCACGACGTCTCATCGGGACAGCATCCTCTTCCAGGGTTCTCGCTGGTGTTCATCCTTTTTGTGTGAGGTCGAATCCGACTGTTTTCCCTAGTCTCTAGCGGGAGAGAGAAGAGGCCGAAATGGGTTCTGTCATCGGAGATCTGTTGCCACTCGCGTTGGGAGTGGCAATCTCGCCGATTCCGATCATCGCGGCCATCCTGATGCTCCTGTCCAAGCGAGCAGGAAGTACCAGCATCGGTTTTGCCTTGGGTTGGTTACTCGGAATCGTTGTTGCAACAGTAATATTCGTTCTGCTGTCGAATCAATTGGAGAAATCCTCCGATTCTTCGGCTGGTGTTTCGTGGATCAAGATCGCCTTGGGTGTTCTCCTGCTTGCGTTCGGCGCAAAGCAGTGGCGCGGACGCGGCGGTGAACATGAGACTCCCAAATGGATGCAGGCCATTGACGACATGACGGCAGCCAAGGGATTCGGCCTCGGCTTCGCACTGGCCGCCGTCAACCCCAAAAATCTGATGATGTGTATCGCCGCAGGTGTCTCGGTCGGTGCTGCATCGCTACCGACCGGGCAGGTAGTCATCGCCGTCGCGGTTTTCACCGTCATCGCTGCATCGACTGTCTGTCTACCCGTGATCGGGTATCTGATTGCGGCGGACCGTTTGCGCACACCGTTGGCAGAGCTGAAGGTCTGGCTGCAGGCGAACAACGCGACGGTGATGAGCGTGCTGATCCTGGTCATCGGAGTTGTGCTGATCGGCAAGGGAATCGGCGGATTCTAACCGAGCGGAGGTAGTCATGGGGTCGTTGTTGTTGCAGCAGATTCCGCTGGCGCTCGGCATCATCATGAGCCCACTGGCGATAGTGGCTGTGGTCGCAGTGTTGTTCTCCGAGCGGGCGCGGATCAACAGCATTGCGTATCTCGTCGGATGGTTCCTCGGAATCATTGTGTCGCTGGCCGTCTCGTTTGCGATATTGACAGCGCTGGAAGTTCATCAGCGCACACACCCGCCGCTGTGGGTACCTATCCTGCACTTGATCCTCGGAACGGTACTTCTGGGCGGGGCCTGGTTCGTGTACACCCGTAGTCATCGGCGGATGCAGGCAATGGCGGCGGCAACCGGACCGGGTGACATTGTCGCGGCAGCCCCTCAGCTGCCGAAGATGCTGCAATCGGTGGAACACTTCTCACCGGGGCGCTGCGGTGTTCTCGGCTTTGCTCTCTTCATACTCAATCCCATCGACATGTCCTGTGCCATAGCGGCGGCCATGAATTTTCGATTGAGCAGCGCAGCACCGTCCGCGGAGTGGGCATCCGCTGTTGTGTTCGCGCTGGTATCGGCTAGTTCGGTCGCAGTGCCGGTCGCACTGCTCCTGATCAAAAAGGAGAAGGCAACAGAGCCGTTGCAGCGAATTCGGACGTGGATCGCCACCAATACCCATCTGCTGAACGTCGGACTGCTGATCTTGATCTCGGCAATGCAGATAAGCAAAGGGATCCAAGGACTATGAGCACTCGACACACTCACACCCCGCTTGTCTTCGGTTCACTGGCCGGCTACCAACGTGCGTGGCTGCGGCCCGACATCATTGCCGGCCTCACGGTCTGGGCGGTGCTGGTGCCGGAAGCCCTGGCATACGCCACCATTGCCGGCGTCCCACCCGTTGTGGGGCTTTACGCAGCAGTGCCCGCGCTGGTTCTGTATGCGGCCGCTGGTAGTTCACGCCACCTTGTTGTCGGTCCGATGTCGGCAACCGCGGCATTGTCTGCTGCATTGATCGCTCCATTTGCCGGTGGCGACGACTCACGTTTTGTTGCCCTGTCTGTCGGACTTGCCGTCGTCACCGGTCTGGTCGGGTTGCTCGCCGGATTTGTGCGGCTGGGATTCATCGCCTCGTTCATCTCCGAACCGGTGCTCAAGGGGTTCATCGTCGGGTTGGCGCTGACCATCATCATCGGGCAAGTTCCGAAGCTACTGGGCGTCGAGAAGGGCGAAGGTAATTTCTTCGTACAAGCCGCGACGGTTGTGCGTGAGTTGGGGAGCGTCGACGGACTCACGGTTTTTGTCGGATTACTCAGCCTGGCTTTGGTGTTGGCGGTCAAGCGGTGGTTGCCGCTGGTTCCAGGGTCACTCCTGGTCGTTCTGCTGGGTATCACGGCGGTTGCACTGTTCGGCCTCGACGATCGGGGCATCGAGATCGTCGGCCACATCGACGCGGGGCTGCCGAGCGTCGGGCTACCGGAGGGAGTGCGAGCCGAGGATTACCTGGACTTGATCGGTCCGGCCATCGGCGTGCTGCTCATCGGTTTTGCCGAAGGTCTCGGCGCAGCAAAGACATACGCAGCCAAGGCCGGTTACACCGTCGACGCGAACCGGGAACTGACTGGACTCGGTGCCGCGAACTTGGGAGCCGGCCTGTGCTCGGGCATGGTGGTCAACGGCAGTCTCTCCAAGACGGCAGTCAATGGTGGGGCCGGAGCCAAGACGCAGGTCAGTGGGCTCACGGTTGCAGTGCTCACGGTGCTGACACTTCTCTTTCTCACCGGGTTGTTCGAGAAACTGCCCGAAGCGACACTCGCTGCCGTGGTGATCGCCGCGGTGGTCGAGTTGGTCGACTTCTCCTCTCTCGCAGCGCTGTACCGGGTGTGGACCAAGCGGTTGGGCAGCATCTACGGCGTGGCGGCTCGTGCCGATTTCGCGGCAGCCGTAGCGGCTATGTTCGGTGTGCTGCTCTTCGACACATTGCCGGGTTTGATCATCGGAATCGCCGTGTCGATGTTGCTGCTTCTGTACCGCGTCTCCAAACCGCATGTGGCAGAACTGGCCAAGAGTGGCTCGCGATGGGTGGACATTGCAGCTCATCCGGAATTGCAGCCTTCCGACGGCGTGATCGTCGTGCGGGTGGAAGCCGGCCTGTTCTTTGCCAACGCCGATCATGTTCGAGACCGGATCGACGATCTTGTCACCGACGGTACGTCCATGATCATCCTCGACGCCGAGACGTCACCGTTCATCGATGTGAGCGGTGCGCAAATGCTCGAACAGTTGCGGGATTCGCTGGCGCGGAAGAACATCGTGTTCAGGGTGGCCCGCGACGTTGGGCAGTTCAGGGACGTTCTTGCCGGTACGCCTGGTGGTGGTGTGAAACTCGATGTCTACCCGAGCGTTGCGGAAGCCATGGCTGATCCCAATGATCGCCGGAGTTCATGATCGACTCGAGCTCACGATCCTCGCAGCCAACGCCCCAACGGCCCGTCGTCTTTGGCAACTGATCCCACGATCGTTCCGGCGACGACAACAATCGCGGAGAAGACGAACAACCAACTGATGAGGGTGAACATCACTCCGAGAAGACCGAATTGGTCTTGCGATGTGCGCGTGATCCGCGGAAGGAAGAGGGTGCTGGCAACGTGAAGGGCACTCAGGCCGGTGGCCGTCAACAGCCCGGAGCCGATGCACATCCGGGTGGTCATCCGGTTGGCTGTCAGCAGCATCGGAACCAATGTCCAGACCAGTGCCCATACGCCGTAGACGGCCGTGAATCCGAGCAATTGACCCACTGCGGGAATCGAATCCAGCTTGTGACACACCGCGGCGATGGCAACCGAACCTGCGATGACAAAAACGACGGCGAGCCACCGCCAGGCTTGTCGAAGCGTGGCAATCGGTACATGCCAGATCCGCCCGTACATCCGACCCAGTGCTCGGGCATACGACGTCGAACTGATCAGCAGCATCAGCAGACCCACGATGCCGAAAGCTGTCGCGGATCCGGTGGTGACATCGCTCGGTGGGAATTCGGCGCCGAGATTGTCGCGCGCTGCGTCCGAGAGTGGTTGCAGACGTTGAAGGGTTGATGCGGCGATCATCACCGGCAGCAGGGACGTGAATGCCTGCGCCGCAAGGGTCATCGCACTGTCCACCAACCCGACTTCGACGATGTCGAACGTAACGCGCGATGCGAGCCGTCGACGTGGTGTGACGGTCACCCACACCTTCATGCGGTCGCGGGTGTCGTTGTAGATCTGCGGGGGCAACTGCATGCGCTTCGGGCGGCGCGTCTGCTCAGATGAGTCCGCCACGCCGCGCGGCTTTCAGAGCGTCGCGACGATTACTGACGTCGAGTTTGCGGTAGATCCCGCGCAGGTGGGTCTTGATGGTGTTGACCGAGAGGAACAGGGTTTCCGCGATCGATTCCGTGGTGTCGCCCGAAGCGAGTTCGCGCAGTACCGTGTACTCGCCCGGAGTCAGAATCGGAGCGATGGCAAGTTCATGTGGTTGCAGGTGTGACCGTACGCGTTCGGCAAACAGTTCTTGGTCTCCGAAATGTCCGGTGAAATCATCAAGGATTCCTCGCAGGGCGCGACCGTAATCGAGGAAGGGGCGCAGAAGGTTTCCGTGCTCGGCGGCGCGTAATGCGTCGTGCAGTGATCGAAATGCCTTGCGTGGTTGGTGATTGGCGGAATGAATGACGGATTGCAACACCGATGTGTAGATGCCGTGAGCGAGTAGTGGGTGTTCGGGTGATTCCACAGCGGCGGTCAACTCGGCCTGTGCCTCGGTGAGCTTGCCGCCGGCCAGTCGCAGAGACGACAACGCCAAGTGTGCCTCGGTGGTAGCGCCGAATTGCTGTGTCGCGTCGTGTATCAGCCGGCTCGCCCAGTCCAATTCGCCCACCGAGAGGCAGACACTGACCACGGTCGGTAGCAGTGCGGATGTCGCGATCGGGAAGGTCCCCAGTTCGATGGCTTTGATCATGGCATCACGGATGTCCGCGGCAGTCGAACGTCGATCGTCAGAGGTGTCGAGTCGACACAATCCGAAAGTGATGACACTGTGCCAGCCGAATGCGGGCATGCTGACGCCGAGAACATCTGCCTGGCGGCAGTTTTCGATGGTGGGGATCCGATACGGGAGATCCGGTGAACTGCAGAGATATGTGCCAAGGGCTGCTACCGATGTTGCCAACTCGTACTCCGCGGTGCCCATGAGATTGTGCTCGCCAGCGTAGGTCAGGGCGTGTGTGATGTGGGCGATCATCGCCTCGATGTCGCCGTTCATGGCGGCCGAGAATCCGATACCGGTGAGGGCTCTCAACACTAAACTGCTTCGGCCACGAAGCACTCCGAGTGCGGCGGCCTCGGTGTATTCGGTGCTTGCGCGCTCGAAGTCGCGGTCGAGGAAGTATCCGGTCGCAGTTTGCAGGTGTGCAAACGCTTCGATGTCGGAATGAGTGCTGCGTTGCCGTTCGGCGTGCCCGGCGACTGCGGTGTCGAATCCCGCGCCGGCGTATAGAGCCTGCAGCTTCAACGCGCAGAACAGCGGGTCGCGATCCAGCCCGGATGACGCAGTTTCGAGGAAATTCAGGTACGTCCTGGCAGTAGTCACGTCACCGCTGTGGAGGGCTGAGGCGGCGAGGAGCATTCGAGTGCGCGGTGACTCGGATACGAGAGTAGGTACCGACTCGAGTATTCGGGTCAGATCGCTGCCGTATCCGTCCAGAACGAGCCCGAGGCCGCAGCGATCGAGGAAGGCGATAATACGTTCCGGATCACCGATGGAGGCTTCGAGTTCGAGTGCTTCGAGTTCGTGTTGATGCGCCTCGAACCACGTTGCGGCCTCATGGTGCGCTCGGATGCGTTCGTTCTGATCGACCCGGCGAAACTCTGCGCGAAGGTGTTCGCGTAGCAGTGGATGGTAACTGAACCAAGTTGTGTGATCGGTTGAATCGGTGCGTGTGAGTGGCAAATTGAACTGAATCAGTGTGTCGATTTCTGTCACTGCGTCTTCGTCGGTGATCGCCTCTGCCAAGTCGACGGAAAATGCTTCGGCCACAGAGGTCTTGAGCATGAAGCTCGTGAGATGGGTGGGGAGTGCGGCCAAGACCTCGTCTACCAGGAAATCGGCAACAGGCCTGGGGGTGTGTGTGAATTCGTCGACGGCATCCGCGGTGTCACCTCGTCCTGCGAGATAGGTAGCAGCCAACCGAACCACGGCGCCCCATCCCTTGGTGAACGATTCGATGAGTGCAAGCTGTCGTTGGTCCAGTTCGATGTCGTATTCGCCTAACAACACGCTGATTTCGTCGCTGTCGAATGCAAGATCATGTGCTTCGAATCGAGTCAGACGACCGTCGAGGGCTAGTCGATGCCAGGTCAAAGGCGGTTCGTACCTTGCCGCGAGAACGATCGTGAGGTTCGGCGGTGCGTCCGCGAGAACCTGGTCGAGGGTGCTGATCGACATCGGATCGTGAAGGGCATGAACGTCATCGAGAATCAGCGTGATCGATTCTCCGCTGGCCTCGATCGCTTTCATGAAGCGGGAGTGCCAGAACTGCGTCGGTGCACCGCATGCGACGGGGTCGACATGCGCGGCCAGTGCTTCGGCGAGGGAGGTGCACAATACTTGCGCGTTGTTCTCACGCTCCGCCAACGTCAGCCAGGAAACCGCTGCGGGAGCCTGTTTACGGGCCCAGTCGGCCAGCAGCAGTGTCTTGCCTGCCCCAGCAGGGGCGCACAGTAAGTTCACCGCGCGAGCGTGATGTGCGGCTGAGAGCTTTCGATGCAGACGGGGGCGCGAGATGACGTTGGAGATCGCCGACGGAGGACGGAAGCGGTTCTCGTTTTCGCGCGCGGCTATAACTGGACCCGACAATTTAGCCGTCGAAACGGATGCACGAACCGAGCTGCTCATCAAACTCCTGAAGTTGGTGAGTGCGACGCGGTGTAGTCCCGTTAGGACAATTACCCAAACCGGACGTTTGCTAATCAGCGGGCAAGATGATGGTGACCAAGGTCCCGGTCTGAGGTGTATCGGCCATTTCCGATTGTGGAACACTGTGAACGGTGAATCGGAAGTCGGGAATCGTTCTTGCCGCAGGCGTTGTTCTTGCCGTGACTGGTTGTGGTTCGGCGGCGTCACCTGCAACTTCCCCTTCGGCGCCCGTCGCTTCTGCCGAAGCATCTACGTCATCAGAGCCATCGGTTGCCCCGGCTCAGTCGACTCCTGAATCCGAGCGGGCGTTGATCGCGGCCACCAAATCCAACGACGTGGAGGCGGCAACCGCCCTGATCCTGGCCGGTGCCGACGTGAACGCCAAGGATTTCATTCAGGATTCGGCCTTCCTGTACGCCGGAGCGGAAGGTTTGAACCAGATTCTCGCGTTGACGCTCAGTCACGGAGCGGATGTCCACAGTGTCAACCGGTTCGGTGGCACCGCTTTGATTCCCGCCAGCGAGCACGCGCACGTCGACACGGTTCGGATGCTGATCGCGGCCGGAGTGCCTGTCAATCACATCAACGACCCGGGGTGGACGGCTTTGCTCGAGGCTGTTGTCTACGGTGACGGTTCGGCGCGCTACCTCGATGTGATCACGCAACTGCTCGACGCCGGGGCGGATCAGGAGATCAGGGACGCACGCGGACGGACAGCGTTGGAGAACGCGCAGAATCTAGGGCAGGCCGATGTTGTCGCCTTGCTGACTTCTCGGCGCTGACGGAATCAATACGGAGTTCTGACCCGTCGGTTTTCATCGGTGGGATGGGGGTATTCCGCTGGGCGTGATGTCTCGCCCGAGCTGATCGCCCATCCGACTCGAAGGAAACACATGAAGATTTCCCGTGTATTCACCGCAATTCTGTCGGTAGTGGTGGTGTCGACTGCTGGAATCATCCTCGGTTCCGGCGGCGCGAGTGCCGCGCCCCAGCCAACCGTGGTCCTGGTCCACGGGGCTTTTGCCGACGCAACAAGCTGGGATGGTGTGGCCGCCGATTTGCGTTCGCGCGGGTATGAGGTTGTGACTCCGGATAATCCGCTGCGGGGGCCGTCGTACGACTCGGCAGTGATCGAGAAGACCGTCGCGGATATCGACGGTCCGGTAGTTTTGGTCGGACATTCGTACGGGGGCGCCGTGATCACCAATGTCCACGATCCCAAGGTGCAGTCGATGGTGTACATCGCGGCCTTTGCTCCGGTGGAGGGTGAGCCGGTCCAGATCACGATCGACCCCATTCGGTTCCCGGGCAGCCAATTACTACCTCCCGCACTGGGGTTGAAGATCGTCGACGACGCTCACGCGATTGGCGGTAAGAACGTCGACGGATATGTGACCGACGAATACTTCCATTCGGTTTTTGCGCAAGATGTTTCGGACGAGACTGCGGCAACGATGTTGGCGCATCAAAAGTCTGCGGCGCTCTGGGCAAACCTTGAACTCGGCGGTCCGCCGTCCTGGGCGAACACACCGACGTGGTACCTCGTGGCTGGTAACGATCGGGTGATTCCGGCTACAGCACAACGGTTCATGGCAAACCGGATGGGCGCGACCACCAGCGAACTCCCGACGTCTCACGCTTCGCTGGTCTCGCAGCCGGGTGCGGTCGCAGACGTGATCGTGGCGGCCGCTCACAGTTAAGTGTGCGACCGCCACGACAGTAAGGCGGGTTAAGCGGAAACGATCACCGAGGAGCCATGGCCGAAGAGGCCCTGGTTTGCGGTGATGCCGATGCGGGCGCCTTCGACCTGACGGCCTTCGGCTTGTCCGCGCAGCTGCCAGGTGAGCTCGCACACCTGCGCAAGTGCCTGGGCGGGAACAGCTTCACCGAAGCAGGCGAGGCCACCGGACGGATTGACCGGGATGCGGCCACCGATGGTGGTGTCGCCTGCGCGCAGGAGGTGTTCGGCTTCGCCGCGCTTGCAGAGTGCAAGGTCTTCGATCCAGTCGAGTTCGACGGACGTGGCGAGGTCGTAGACCTCGGCGACGTCGACGTCCTCCGGGGAGATGCCGGCTTCTTCGTACGCCGCGTAGCCGATGGATTCCTTGAACGTGCGCTCCGGAGCCGAGACCGCGGAGCTGGAGTCGGTCGAGAAGTTCGGCATGTCCATGATCGTCTGCGGGAACGTCGGAGTGACCGTCGAAATCGCCTTGATACGAACAGGTTCGGCGATGCCCATCTTGCGGGCGTATTCCATGGACGTCAGCAGGATGGCTGCGCCGCCGTCCGAAGTGGCGCAGATGTCGAGGAGGTGTAGCGGGTTGGACACCACGGGGGATGCCAGCACGTTCTCGACGGTGACTTCCTTGCGGTAACGCGCGTTGGGGTTGCTCAGTCCGTGCTTCGCGTTCTTCACCTTCACGTTTGCGAAGTCCTCGGCGGTGGCGCCGTACAGATCGATGCGTCGACGCGCATTGAGTGCGAAGTACGCCGGGTTGGTCATGCCCATGAGGCGGAAGCGCAGCCAGTCCGGGTCGTCCCAACGCTCACCGGCGACGGGAGCGAGGAAGCCCTTCGGCGTGGTGTCTGCGCCGACGACCAAGGCAACTTCGCTGAGGCCGGCCAGGATTCGGGCGCGAGCTGTGTCGAGTGCCTGCGCACCCGTCGCGCACGCTGCGTACGACGTGGCGACGCGAGCGCCGTTCCAGCCGAGGGCCTGAGCGAACGTGGCTCCGGCGACGTATCCGCCGTATCCGTTGCGGACGGTTTCGCCGCCGACGATGAAGTCGACATCCTTCCAGTCCACGCCGGAATCAGCGAGGGCGGCGCGTGCGGCGGCAACGCCGTACTTCACGAACGACTGGCCCCACTTGCCCCAGGGGTGCATACCTACACCGAGTACTGCGACGTCCTTGCTCATGACTGCGACTCCTGATCAGCTGCGGCGACAGGCTTCCAGCGCCACGTCGTACGAACTCCGGTTTCGTCGGTGTACAGCGGCTCGACTACCAATTCGACGGTATTACCCACCTTGAGATCGTCGACGCCGAATCCGTCGGCTACCTGGCCGAGGATGACGATGCCCTCGGGCAATTCGACGGCGGCCAGTGCAAAAGGCACGTACGGGTCGGAGCTGGGGATGTACGGCGGCGGCGGCTGGTACTGCGCGTCGGTGTACGACCAGACCGTGCCCCGGCGGGAAAGTTCGACGTCGCCGAACTCTTCACCCGAGCAGCTCGGGTTCTTGCAGAACGTGGTCTCGCGCGGGAAGGAAATGGTGCCGCAGGATTGGCACTTTGTGCCGATCAGAGCAGGTTCGGGGCCGGTAGTAAACCAACCCTCCACCGCAGGTGTCACGCTGCCGCTCGGTGCCGACGTTGCAGTCTCGCTCATGCAAACCTCATCTGGTGGGCGTGCCGGATCCGAGGATCGTGGCTCGCTGTGCCGCTTACTGGAACAGGTTGCAGTATTACACGATAAGCAGCGCAGATGGGGCGAAATTTTCGGTCAGTGGGACGCTTTCCAGAGCTTTCGACGTGGTGGTTTCACCTGGCCTGCAGCTCCGACGATGGACGACACTTCACCCTGGTCGAGGATCTTCTCCCGAACGCGTCCGTGCGCGACGCCGCGATCGACTTCGGCTTTGTCGATGGCATGCCAACCGGCTCGATCGACGACGCCATTCTGTCGCGCCCGGACCAGCCGATCGAGGGCAGCAGTGTCGGGCGCCGGGGTACGCAGACGTCCGTGGTTGAAGTCGTCGACGAGCATCCGGACGGTTTCCTGTGCGCAGGATTTGTTGGTGCCGATGAAGCCGCTTGGTCCGCGCTTGATCCAGCCCGTCGCGTACACGCCGGGTGCCTCGCTGACGCGGCCTCCCTCGTTCGGGATAACCGAGGCGCGCTCGTCGAATGGAACACCCGCGATGGGTACACCGCGGTATCCGATGGACGTGAGTACCAGGCCGGCATCGATGGTTTCCGTATCTCCGGTGGGTTCGATGCGGACAGTCCCGTCGGCGTCGACAAGCTTGTTGCGCTCGAATTCGATCCCGCTGACGCGGTCCTCACCGGAAATCTCGGTTGGCGTCAGTAGGTAGCGCAAAGTGATGCGTTTGCTTCCGACTTCGACATGATCGCGATTCTTCAGCGCTTCGAGGAGTCGGAGTTTCTGCTCGACAGCGTGCGGCAGTGAGTCGGCTTTCTCGGTGATCGGGTCGAGAACCATGTCGTCTGGGCCGACGGACAGTTCGATATCCGGTAGCGCCAACAGGCCGGTGAACTCGGGAACGGTGAAGGCAGACTGCGCAATTCCGCGTCGGCCGACGATCACTACTTCTTCGATCCGACTCTTCCGTAACGCTGCGAGCGCGTGAGCAGAGATGTCGGTGCCGGCCAGCTTTTCGGGATCTGCCGTCAGAATGCGGGCAACGTCAAGTGCGACGTTGCCGTTTCCGATGATGACGGCCCGCCGATGTGAAAGGTCGAAGACATCGTCGACATGATCGGGATGACCGTTGTACCAGGCCACGAAATCGGTGGCCGACGCAGTTCCGGGGAGGTCTGCGCCCGGGATGCCAAGGCGGCGATCGGATGAAGCGCCGACTGCGTAGAGAACGGCATGGTGGTTCTCGAGAAGTTCGTCGTGAGTGAGGTGTTTACCGATCTCCACATTGAGGTAGAACTCGAAACCCCGCTGCGCGGCGATCTTGTCGAACAGTCGCGTGACCTGCTTGGTCTTCTGATGATCAGGTGCCACGCCGGCGCGAACCAAGCCGTAGGGAACGGGTAGCCGATCGAAGACGTTGACCTGCACACCGGGTTGCGTGAGCAACTCGTCTGCCGCGTACATCGCGGACGGACCGGAGCCGACGATCGCAACTCGCAGCGGCGGACGCCCCTGGTCGATGGTCGCGGCCGGGATCACCTTGGCAAGTAACGGGCGGGGCCGCTGCTCCTTGTAGAAATCTGCGTTGATCGAGAGGAAAACCCGCTGCGGTTCAGCCAGTTTCGACTCGGGAACAATGGCGTCGACCGGGCAGGCCGAGACGCACGCGCCGCAGTCGACGCAGGCCTGTGGATCGATGTGCAACATCTCGGCGGTGAGGAAATCCGGTTCGTCCGGCGTCGGATGAATGCAATTGACCGGGCAGGCGTAGACGCACGAGGCGTCGCTGCAGCAGGACTGCGTGACTACGTGTGGCATGGCGGTTGGGTCCGATCTCGGATTAGGCGGCAGCGTTGTGTGCGCTGCGGTGGGGTTCGCTGCGGAAACGTGATGCGCGGCCGTCCATCTTGCAGGCCTTCCACACCAATCGCGACGCGCGGTTCATCAAACCCGTCTCTGTTGCGAGCATGCGGACGTCGCCGAAGTAGTTGCGCAGCGTCTGACGCGATTCCGGTAGCTCCCAGAACAGGTCCTTCTTGACGGACTTCGGGATGTCGAACTGCTTCCAGAATGTGTTGGGTGGAATCACGATGGCATCGCACAGGATTCGCATGGTGATCGGGAAGAGGAGCGACAGGACAAAGCGGCTCGGCCGCGACATCAGCGGGATGCGTCGGCTCAGAAGTTTGTGCGCAAACGAGATATGACGCGCTTCTTCGGCAACGTGAATTGCCATGACGGACGCCATGATCGGGTGGATCTCGCCCCCGGAGCGCAGGATGCTCTTCTGGATGTGGTCGATAGGTTCTTCGCCTGCGAGGACACCCACGAAGAAGAGTTCCGGGAAGGGGCCGGCAGCAAGTGGGATGAACGGCGCCAGCATGCGCATCACGCGATTCATGCCCGGAGCGTCGGCGCCGATGCGGTTCACCATTTCCTGGAACATCATGGTGTGGTTGCACTCTTCGACGGATTCGTGAGTGCAGTAGCGTGCCTCGGCCGACTGGTTGGGAAGTGAAAAAACGTACTGCATCATGCCGCGGATCAGGATGTTCTCGAACTGCAGGCCGACCTTCGCGACGTTGGCCTGACGCCACATCCCGATTTCGATCTGTTTGTCGATCGGCTGAGCCTGGTACCACGGGTGGGCGCCGAGCGGATCCGTCTCAGCCGGGAGGATCCAGCGCGTATCGCCGGGCGTGACCGCAAATTCGGGGGCATCCCAGTCGATATCGAGATACGGATCGAAGTGCTTGTTCACGGATCCTTCGGACAGGAGGCGAAGTGTCTCGTTGTACGAGTCGTCGGATGCTTCCGCGTTCTTGTCGAACGGCGTTGTCAGCGTCATGTGCGTCTCCCTCTTTGTCGCGGTCACCGCTGGTCTTACGTGCGGTTTCGGTGGTATCGAGGGCCGGTTCGTGTGATCGCAGGCACTCGGTCTGGCTTTAATGTAACCACAGGTATCAGGAAAAGCTAGTCCCAGACAGTTCTCGATCGACAAGCGGCATGAGCTACTGGTGAGTAGCTTTGTGGGTCGACGCTTTGCCTGCTGCTTCGTGGGCGTTTCCGCGATCTTCTGGCGTATGAGCGCGCAATAACTTACTGCTCGGTAATCTCGTCAACCTATAGAAAAGGACAGGCGATGACGATGATCAGCAGGCTGGTGGGCAATTTCGTGTTGAATCCACCCACGAGGCTTGGTTCGCTGCTTCCGCGCCCCCGCGTCGACCTTTCGGAGAGAACCATCGTGCTGACCGGGGCGTCGTCCGGTATCGGGGAGGCAACCGCGCACATGTTGGCTGCTCGTGGTGCCGAGATGATCCTGGTTGCCCGAGGCACTGACGAACTCGAGCGCGTGCGTGACGACATCCACCGAGAGGGAGGGTGGGCTCACGTTCTACCCGCGGATCTCTCGAACGGTGAAAGCGTCGACGAACTTGCCGACGCGATAGCCGACCAGTTCGGGACCGTCGACGTTTTGATCAACAACGCGGGCCGCTCGATCCGCCGCAGTGCCGCCGATTCCGTAGAACGGTTTCATGATTACGAGCGCACGATGGCGCTCAACTACTTCGGTCCGGCGCGGCTGACGCTTCGACTCTTGCCGTCAATGCTCGAGGCCGGTGCCGGACATATTGTCAACGTCGGGACGTGGGGTGTGAGCGCCGGCGTGATGCCACGGTTCAGTGCGTATCACGCGTCGAAGTCTGCGCTCAGTGCCTTCGGCCGTAGTCTCGGCGCCGAGTGTCATGGCACGGGCGTCGCCGTCAGTACCGTGCAATTTCCACTGATTCGCACGCCGATGATTGCGCCCACCGCCGAATACGTCAGCCAACCGGCATTGACCGCGGAGCAGGCAGCGTCGTGGATCCTGCGGGCAATCGAAACGCGTCCGATCGAGTTGTATCCACGCTATGCCGGCCTGCTCAGGGTCATTGGCGCTGTATCGCCCTCTGCCACAGATGCATTCGTGCGACGTTCTGGAATCTGAAAGTACTCGTTGCCGAAGTATCGGGTAAATAAACGAGGGTATGGCGTACTTTGAGGACGGCGAATGCGCGCAAAACTTGATCGAGAAATGAAGTAGGGGAACAGTCAGTGGCAGACATTCGCCGTAAACCGGCGCGGGTCAGGAAGCTCTCGCTGAGTGCTCGCGGAATTCTATCGCGGAACCCAGCTGTCTTGGCAGTCACTGCCGGAATTCTCAGTCTCGTGTGGATGTTCGTTGCAACCTGGTCGGTGGCGCGGGGTAGTGGCTATTCGGGAGAGCCGGCCGCGGACGACCCGGTTGTTCTCATCACGACAGTGCTCATTCTGACTGTCATGACAGTGGCCGCATGTTTCCGTCGGAGGCATCCGATGTGGATGTATCTTCTGACTCTCGTCGGCACCGTCGCTCTAGCCGTGCTGTTCGAAGATCGAGTAGCAGCGGCCACTCCGCTGTATTGGTTTGCGATCATCGTCATGGCTGGGAGAACTACCGGAAGTCGCTTGGTACTACTGACGATTGCCGGAATGCTCGCTGATCTGTGGATGACGACCAGATTTCGACCGGGCGACGCTGGTGAAAGCATGACGCTTGCCCAGGTTCCGGCTGGGGATTTGCCAGAGTTCTTGTTCGCACCCGCGGTGAATATCATGACCAGCTACGCGATCATGATCGTTATCGGGAAAGTTGTGCAGAGATATCGGTCGCAATCGTCCGCCAGCGCCGCAGCCATCGAGCAAATGCAGTTGAACAGCGAAGCCCGAATAAGCGATGCGATCACAGAGGAACGGCAGAATATGGCGCGCGAATTGCACGACGTCGCCGCTCATCACCTCACTGGTCTGCTCATTCAGGCGAGGTCGGCAGACAAATTGTTTTCCTCCAACCCGGCGCAAGCTAAGGCACTGCTTGGTGGTGTGATCGACCATGGCGATCGGGCCCTGAACAGTTTGCGTCAAACTGTGGGGATTCTGCGGTTGGGCGAGGCCGATCCCAAGTACCCACAACCGATGATCGCCGATATTCCGGAACTCGTGGAGGGATGTCGAGCGTCCATACCGTCCTTGGAACTCGATCTGGAGGATAGCTTCACCGAACTCGACAGTGCTGTGCAACTGTCCTCCTATCGCGTTGTGCAAGAGGCATTGTCGAATATTCTTCGCCACGCGCCGGAAAGTTCCGCGACAGTGACTGTGCGACGTGAGCGCGATTCGATCAGCGTCGATGTCACCAATATTGCCGACAGAGGAACGCCCGCGACAGACGGTCAGCGTCTGGGCATTTCAGGGATGCGTGAACGCGTCACCCTTCTGGGCGGAACCCTTCTCGCCGGGCCAAACGACAATGGTTGGACTGTAAAGGCAGTCATTCCCACTGCTGGCCAGATCATCGGATAGTTACCCCGCGGCAAATCGGGCATAATTCAACCAGGACGTCTCCCGATGATCGTGTTGGCCTTCGTGTTCTCAGTGTTCTTCTTTCTCTCGACACGTTAGGCGAGTCGCTCATTCCCCTGTAGTAAATGCGCTGATGAGCTACGCGTTATTCATAACCTTCGGTAAAGTTGTGCAGAACCACCGCGAAGAGTGCTTCTTTTGTCTCTTGACGAAGTCCGGAATCTCGATTCATAGAGGTGGCTTGAATGCGGGATCGCGTTCCTAATACTTTGGTGCTAATTCCTTTTGGTGAGGACATCTCGGGCCCATTGGTTTAGGGCTACCGCTCGGTCGAACGTAGCGCTGCCGACTCCGTCGCTGGGCCCTCCTTGCCCCCTGTCCACCCGGTATCGATCCCAGTGGTTGCCATTGACGCCGGCATCTCTGGCATGATAGCTATTTAACGAGCGCTAAGTCAGTGGTTGGCTTGCGCAACACGATCTCGGTCCGGTGCCTGATGCATGCGTCTTGGGTGCCGGACCGTCTCAAGTGCACGTCCTCGAAGGGAACGAAGAAGATGACCAAGGCAGTGATTGTCGATGTAGTCCGGATCGCATCCGGCAAGGGCAAGCCAGGTGGGGCACTGTCCGGGACACATCCCGTCGAACTGTTGGCCCACGTACTTCGGTCGATCGTCGAGCGCAACGGCATCGATCCGGCGCTGGTAGACGACGTCATCGGCGGCTGTGTCGGTCAGGCCGGCGAGCAGGCACTGAACATCACCCGAACGGCCGTGCTCTCGGCTGGGTTCCCCGAATCCGTGCCTGCCACTACGATCGACCGCCAGTGCGGATCCAGCCAGCAGGCAGCACATTTCGCCGCTCAGGGCGTTATCGCCGGGGCGTACGACATCGTGATTGCCGCCGGTGTCGAATCCATGAGCCGTGTACCTATGGGGTTCACCTCGATGGGTAAGGACGCATCCGGTCCCGGTATCGCCGCTCGCTACCCCGAGGGCTTGGTCAACCAAGGCATTTCGGCTGAACTGATTGCGGCGAAGTGGAAGTTCGACCGGCACACGCTCGACGCGTTCTCGGCTCAGTCCCATCAGCGCGCTGCGGCTGCGGCGGCGCAGGGACTGTTCGACAAGGAGATCGTGCCGATCTCGGTGACCAATGCCGCTGGTGAGACCGTTTCGCACACCGTCGACGAGACTGTGCGCGCATCGACCACCGCCGAGGGCCTGGCTGGTTTGAAGCCGTCGTTCTACTCTGACGAGTACGCGGAGCGATTCCCCGAGGCGCAGTGGACCATCACGCCGGGAAACTCGTCGCCGCTGACCGACGGCGCTTCGGCCGCTCTGATCATGAGCGAAGAGATGGCCTCCAAGCTGGGTCTGACACCTCGCGCCCGTTTCCACTCGTTCTCCGTGATGGGCGACGACCCGATCTTCATGCTCACCGCGCCGATCCCGGCCACCCACAAGGTGCTCGCTCGCGCCGGTCTGAGCATCGACGACATCGACACCTACGAGGTCAACGAAGCCTTCGCTCCCGTTCCGCTCGCGTGGGCTCACGAATTCGGTGCCGACCCGGCCAAGCTCAACCCGCGGGGCGGCGCCATCTCGCTCGGGCACGCACTCGGATCCTCCGGTACGCGTCTGCTGACCACGATGGTCAACCACCTCGAGGCCACCGGCGGACGCTACGGCCTGCAGACCATGTGTGAAGGCGCCGGCATGGCAAACGCCACCATCATCGAACGTATCTGACACACAAGAACTCTCGAAAGGAATCTTTTCATGATCGTCAACGACAGCGTAGCCGTCGTCACCGGTGGAGCCTCCGGGCTCGGCCTGGCCACCGCCAAAGCCCTTCTCGCCGACGGCGCCAGCGTCGTCATCATCGACCTGCCGTCCTCCAACGGTGAGGCCATCGCCAAGGAACTCGGCGACCGCGTTCGCTTCGCTGCGGCCGACGTCACGGACGAGGCAGCTGTGTCGGCCGCTCTCGATCTCGCGGAGACGCTCGGACCGATCCGCGTCACGGTCAACTGCGCCGGAATCGGCAACGCCATCAAGACCGTCAGCAAGAAGGGCGCATTCCCCCTCGATGCGTTCAAGAAGGTCGTGGACGTCAACCTGATCGGCACGTTCAACGTGCTTCGCCTTGCCGCAGAGCGTATTTCGAAGACCGAGCCCATCGACGGCGAGCGGGGTGTCATCATCAACACCGCCTCGGTCGCAGCATACGACGGACAGATCGGCCAGGCTGCTTACTCCGCATCCAAGGGCGGCGTTGTCGGTATGACGCTCCCCATCGCCCGCGACCTCGCGTCGTTGCTGATCCGCGTCAACACAATTGCTCCTGGCCTGTTCAAGACGCCGTTGCTCGCCAGCCTGCCGGAAGAGGCTCAGGCGTCGCTCGGTACTCAGGTGCCGCACCCCTCCCGCTTGGGTGACCCCAGCGAGTACGGTGCACTCGCAGCGCACATCGTCTCCAACCCGATGCTCAACGGTGAGACGATCCGCCTCGACGGCGCAATCCGTATGGCACCGCGGTAATTTCGGAGGCAAGATGACTGGCGAAGCGATGAGTGTGGATTCGGTAGCAGTGGACTGGAGGTCTTTTCCGCCGCTGTTGATGAGTGACATCCTGACGGCTTCGCTGGAACTGTTCGACGAGAACGGTTACCACGGCACAACTGTGCGGCAGATTGCCAACCGTGTCGGGGTAACCGTTCCCGCGCTCTACTATCACCACGCGAACAAAGAGGCCGTTCTGGTCGCACTGTTCGACGTATCGATGAGCGAACTGAATACCAGAACCGAAGCGGCAGAAGCAGAAGCCGGAGAAAAACCGGTGGAGCGCTTTGCGCTGGTGGTCGAGGCGATCGTTCTGTACATGACTCATCGGGCGCATCACGCTGCGCTGGACACCGAGATCCGGCATGTCTCGCCGGAAAGCCGAAGCCGATACGCGGCCAGTCGCAAGCGGCTCGAATTGCTGATGCGCAGGATTGTCGATGACGGTGTGGCATCAGGAGATTTCTCGGTCACCGACACCGAGGAAACCGTCCGGGCCATACTCGGAATGGCTCAATCTTTACCACGTTGGTTCCAGACCGGTGGTCCGATGTCGCCGTCCCAATTGGCAGAGAAGTACGTCGACATCGCGTTTCATACAGTCGGGTATCGACCGTAAACGAAGGCGGGCAACAGGTTTAAGACCTGTTGCCCGCCTTGTGGTGTTTACCCTGTGTCAGAGTCGCGTGACGTCGAGTCCGCCGTCGTGGTAGTCGGCCCGCAGACGCTTCTTGTCGAACTTGCCGACACTCGTCTTCGGAACTTCCTGCACCACAGCCCAGTTCTCGGGAAGCTGCCACTTTGCGATCTTGTCCGAGAGGAACTCTTGCAGTTCGGCCATCGTTGTTGCCGAATCCGCGCGCAGGACTACCGCCACCAGCGGTCGCTCATCCCACTTCTCGTCGGGAATGCCGATTACAGCTGCTTCCGTGACATCGGGATGACCCATGACTGCGTTCTCGAGGTCGACCGACGAAATCCACTCGCCGCCCGACTTGATGATGTCCTTGGAACGGTCCGAGAGGCTGAGGAAGCCGTCGGCAGTGATGGATCCGACGTCGCCGGTCTTGAGCCAGCCGTCGTTGAACTTGTCTGCTGCCTCGACACCGTAATACGACGCCGTAATCCAGGGGCCGCGCACTTCGAGCTCGCCAACGGAAACGCCGTCGTGGGCAACAGTTTTGCCGTCATCGTCGATGAGGCGTGCTTCGACGGATGCGGGGAAGCGGCCCTGCGAGTATCGGTACTTCCACATCTCGTCACCCGTGATACCGAGCGGCGGGCGAGCCACGGAGCCGAGCGGCGAGGTTTCGGTCATGCCCCACGCATGCAGGACGCTGACGTTGTGATCGTTTTCGAACGCGTGCATCAGGGCCGGCGGAACTGCCGAGCCGCCGATCAGAACCTCACGCATAGACGAGATGTCCTGAGGATTCTGTTCGAGGTAGAGGTGCAGACCCTGCCAGATCGTGGGGACCGCGGCGGCGAACGTCGGCTTCTCGCTGGCGATGATCGCGGCCAGCGGAGCCGGCTGAAGGAAGCGATCGGGCATGATCAGCGAAGCGCCGATCATGAACGCGGCGTAGGGAAGTCCCCACGACATCGCATGGAACTGCGGAACGACCGCAAGCGCGCGGTCGCCCTGCTTGAGGTTGGGTCCGTCGCTCATGCAGACCTGCATCGAGTGCAGGTAGATCGAACGATGGGAATACACAACACCTTTGGGGTCGCCTGTGGTGCCGGAGGTGTAACACATCGCGGCAGCGCTGCGCTCGTCCAGCTCGGGCCAGTCGAACTCTGTCGGCTGCTCCGCGATCAGACCTTCGTACGTGTGTACCTCAACACCGGCGGGCGCTTCGAGGCCGGCGGCGGAAGAGCCCGTCACGATGATGTGCTTGACCGTTGTGAGTGAAGGCAGTTGGGGTGCGAGCAACGGGATCAGCGACGGATCCACGATGATCACGTGATCCTCGGCGTGATTGGCAACGTGGATCAGCTGCTCGGGGAACAATCGGATGTTGAGGGTGTGCAGGACAGCGCCCATCGCAGGAATGCCGAGGTACGCCTCGAGGTGCTCCGAGTTGTTCCACATGAACGTGGCCACTCGCTGATCCCCGTCGACGCCCAGTCCGCGCAGTGCGTGTGCCAGCTGAGCGCAGCGACGTCCCACCTCGGCATACGACGTACGGCGCGGACCACTTTCGGTCCAGGTCACAACCTCGGCGTCGCCGTGGACGGAGGCTCCGTGCCGCAGGATTTGAGCAATGGAGAGTGGGGCGTATTGCATCGTGCTCAGCATGGGCTACTCCTGGGTGTCATGCGATCCTGTGCTTTCCAGACCGGCCGCAATCGAGGTTGTGTGATGCCAGGCTAGTCATATCGCCGGGGCACCGTGTTAGTGACCCACTGCACACTCGAAGAACCATGCGATAACGAGTGCGCCCGGGTCGACGACGCCTCGAGCCGCCTCGCCGACATAGCTTGCGCGGCCCCGGCTGGCGACCATGACTTCCGTCGACTCGGCTCCGGCGCGGGCGGCTTCCGACGTTCGTTGCAACACGTCCGCGCGTACGCCGTCGAGTCGAACTCCTTCCTCGAGAGCGTCCACTGCGGGGGCAATCGCATCCACCATGGTCTTGTCTCCGGGGCGTGCTCCCCCTAGTGCGGTGATGTTGTCCAGACCTGCGCGTGCCGCAGCGGCAATGGTCGCGAGATCCAGTGTGCCCTCTCGGGCTACTCGGAAGAAATGACGGAACCAGATGCCGAACAGTGCTCCGGACGTTCCACCCGCATGGCCGAGATAGGCTTGCGAGATGGCATCGAATGTTGTTGATGCGGAATAGGTATTGCGCATCTCGGTCAAATCCAATTGTTCCAGTGCGGCCACCATGTTGGTACCGAAATCGCCGTCGCCCGCACGTCGATCGAGATCGGTGAGGGCGGGTTCCTCGTCGAGTACCTTCTGTGCCCAATCGGCTACCCATGCCCCGATGTTTCCGTCGGAAGTCGGGGTTGTCGGTGCAGTGTACGAAGGGCCGAACGATTCCCGCGGACCCACAGCCGAGTAACTTCGTGCCGGCGAATTCGGCCAGGCCGGCGCGGCGCTTGGGGCGTCCCACAGTTCGAGGATCTGATCGTCGACGCGTACCAAGGTGATGGATGCGCCTGCCATGTTCATCGCCGTCACAAATGTTCCGACGAGGGGGCGTTCGATGTGAATTCCCTTCTCGCCTAGATATTCTCCGAGTTCCGCGAACAGCAACTGCAGTTCCAGGGGATGTGTTGCACCTAATCCGTTGACCAGCGCGATAACACGATCTCCCTCTGCCAGTTCGAGTGAGTCGATGATCGGATCGGTCAGTCGGCGCACCAGTTCGGGAGCAGGCAACGCGTCGATCCGTTCGCGTCCTCGCTCGCCGTGGATGCCGATGCCCAGTTCCATCTGGCCCGCAGGTAGATCGAACGAAGGTTCCGTTGCGCCGGGGAGCGTGCACGGCGCAAGCGCGACGGCCATGCTGCGTGCCGATTGTGCGACAAGGCGACCGATCCGGACAACCTCTGCCAAAGACTCGCCGCGCTCGGCTGCGGCACCGCAAACCTTTTCCACGACGACGGTGGCTGCCGTACCTCGGCGTCCTGGTCCGTCGCCGTCAGCTCGTTCGGTTGCCACATCGTCCTCGACGAGGACCACATCGGTATCGATGTTGTCTTCCCGCAGCAACTCTCGTGCGATACCGAAGTTCATGACGTCGCCGGTGTAGTTCTTCACGATGTGGAGGACACCGCCGCCGGCGTCGACGGCTTTGGAGGCCTCGTGAATTTGCAGAGCGTTGGGTGAAGTGAAGACCAAGCCGGGGCAGACTGCGGTCAGCATGCCTGCGCCGAGGAACCCGGCGTGCATCGGTTCGTGTCCGGATCCGCCGCCGGAGACGATGGCGACTTGTCCTTTGGGCAGCGGTTGTGCCCGTGTGAGGTATCCGGGGTCGGGATTCCACGCGATGTCGTCAGTGGATGCGGTCAACCCGCGAAGTGCGTCGGGAACAAATGTCTTTGCGCTGCGCATGAACATCACTTCAGAGTAGGTCTAACGTCGAGTTCGGGCACGGGTCGTGATCGACGAGAGGTGGACGGCGTGAAATTGGGATTGGTACTGGCCGGTGGCGGCGTTGCGGGAATCGCCTGGGAAACAGGCTTTCTACTGGGCGTTCAGGACAATTCGGCGGACGCCGCCGCAGCGCTGCTGGCAGCTGACGTGTTGATCGGCACTTCTGCAGGTTCCACCGTGACCGCTCAGATCGCGGGCGGCGCGACACTGCAGGAACTTTTCGATGCACAAACAGCGGAGCCGACGGGGGAGATCGATCCGAAGGTCGATGTCGAAGTGCTCGGTCAGATGTTCGTCGACGCGATCGCAGGTTCCGCGGATCGGCCCGAACAACTCCGGCTTCTCGGTGAGGCCGCGATGAGCGCGGACACCGTAGAGCCATCCTTGCGTCGTGCGGTCATCGAGGCGAGGCTGCGCAATCGGGCGTGGCCCGACCGAGAGTTGCGCATCCCGGCAATCAATGCAGAGACCGGTGAGTTGACGGTGTTCGGCAAAGCAGCCGGTGTGGATCTGATCGATGCAGTCGGGGCGAGTTGCGCCGTCCCCGGTGTGTGGCCGACGGTCACGATCGACGGGCGCCGATACATGGATGGCGGAATGGCGAGCGGATCGAACGTTCATCTGGCCGCCGACTGCGGTGTGGTCGTTGTTCTTTCACCCGCCGCCGACCCTGCCCCGAATCTGCTGGGCGGGAGTCTGCGAGAGGAAATCGACGCAATGACACAGTCGCGCGTGCTGCCGATCTTCGCGGACGACGCGGTCGTCGAGGCGATCGGAACGAACTCCCTCTCGCCGGCAACCAGGCGCCCGGCAGCTGAACTCGGCCGCGAACAGGGCCGCCGAACTGCTGACGAGATCGCTGCGTTCCTGGTGACGGCATGAGCGCCGCACGGATTGCCGTGGTCCTGCGTCCGGAGCAGTCGCCGGAGGATCTGATCCAGCTTGCCAAATATGCCGACGAAGTCGGTATCGACGAAATCTGGTTGTGGGAGGACTGCTTCTGCGGTGGAGGAATAGCTACTGCTGCAACTGTATTGGTTGTAACCACGCGGATGGGAGTGGCCATCGGTGTGCTGCCCACGCCCATGCGCAACACCGCGATCACGGCTATGGAGATTTCGGCGCTGGCCAGAATTCATCCGAATCGACTACGGGTTGGCTTCGGCCACGGTGTTCAGAGTTGGATGCGGCAGATCGGCGCCAAGGTCGAATCGCCGTTGACCCTCCTCCGAGAGCAGTTCGGAGCACTCGAGCGGTTACTACGCGGTGATTCGGTGACGGTATCCGGTCGATACGTGAATCTCACGGACGTCACGCTGGCGTGGCCGCCGGAGAAGGTGCCACAGTTGCTCGTCGGCGCCACGGGGCCAAAGACCTTGGCGCTCAGTGGTGAGTTGGCGCAGGGCACCGTGCTCTCGGGTGGGACGACCCCGGAAGGCGTCCGCCGGGCGATCGCTCATATCGGAGCGCAGGATCTCGAGGTGGTCGTTTACGTCATCTGTGCATTTGGTTCCAGCGGTCGTGAGCGCGCCCTTGCCGAGGCCGCAGCGTCAGGGTGCGAGTCGCCGGCGGATGCGATTGCCGTGGGTACAACGGCGGAGGTCGCGGAGGCTGCGCAACGGTGGGCAGACGCGGGCGCAACCACCGTGGTACTCCAACCGACCGTTGACGAGCCGGACGTCCGTGAGTTCATTCGCCTTGTCGCGCAGGAGGTTCAACCGCTGATGGTGTAGCTCAGGCGGTTAGTCGGGACAGAACCTCGTCGATGTCGGCAGTGCTCACGTCTCGATGTGTCACGAACCGAACCTTCCCGGCGACGGTGACGGCACCGACGTCGGCAGCGGCCAGCTGAGCAACGGTGGCCGATGGATCGGCTGTGGCGGCGAGAACGATGTTGGTGGCGGGTTCGTCGACAGCCCAACCGCGTTCACGAAGGCCTGACGCGAGGCGCTGCGCATTGTCGTGATCGTCGGACAGTCGGGCCTGCGAGCGCAAGGCCACGATGCCGGCCGCGGCAAGCACCCCGCCCTGACGAACGCCGCCGCCGAGCATCTTGCGGATCCTTCGGGCTTCGGTGATCAATTCGGGTGATGCGGCCAGAATCGAGCCGACCGGCGCACCGAGTCCCTTGCTCAGGCACACCTGGACGGTATCGGCGCCGGAGGTCAGTTGGGTCAGTGAAATATCCAGTGCGGCAGCGGCATTCCAGAGTCGGGCGCCGTCGAGGTGAACATTCAGACCGCGCGAACGGGCTGCCTCGACCAGCGCCGCCCATTCGGCCGGATTCATGACGGCGCCACCCGCGAAATTGTGGGTGTTCTCTAGACAGAGCAACGTGGTGTTCAACGTGAAATACGGACCGGGGGAGCCTGCGGCCTTCAGAACCGTCTCGGGGCTGGGTCGTCCGGGCCCTCCGTCGTGCGGCAGCGCCACCGGCATGCCCTGGGCGAGCCAGGCAGCGGTGCCCAACTCGGACCCCAGGACGTGGGAGTGCTCCGGCGCCAGGAACTGATCACCACGGCGGAGGTGCAGCATCAGCGCAATCAGGTTGCCCATAGATCCGCTCGGCACCCACAAGGCGGCCGGAAAGCCCAGAGTATGTGCGACCTCTTCCTCGAGCGCCGCCATGGTCGGGTCGTGATCGAGGACGTCGTCACCGACCTCGGCGTCAGCCATCGCCTTCCGCATCTCCGCATCAGGCTTGGTGACGGTATCCGAGCGTAGGTCGATGTACGACGAAGTCATGACTCATTCGATCAAGTCGCGTGATCCGGCGTCAAACTGCAGAGTCGGACGTGAGGGATCAGATTCCCGGCTCCGCGGCGATCGTGCCGGCGGATACTGCTCGGCACAGGGCGTCG
Organism: Rhodococcus sp. IEGM 1366; assembly: GCF_033142425.1. Taxonomy (NCBI): domain Bacteria; kingdom Bacillati; phylum Actinomycetota; class Actinomycetes; order Mycobacteriales; family Nocardiaceae; genus Rhodococcus; species Rhodococcus sp. IEGM 1366. The sequence goes on along the minus strand of NZ_JAWLRZ010000001.1, from coordinate 381,415 downwards.
TGGTCGCGTTCGGTTTGATCTGCGTAGAGCCGAGCGAACCGAGTGAGGGCGGTGTCCACCACGTCCGAAGTTCCCAGATAACCGGAAATCAATGACGCGCCACTGGTGCGCGCGTGACCCTTCGCGAGCAGTCGGCCGCAGATCGCGACGTAATCGGTCAGCGCCGCAGCATCGATATTGTTCAGATCCACCGAACCTTTCATGTTCCGGAACTGACGGACGTAGTACTGACGGTCGTCGACGGTGCACCAACCGAGCAGTGGATCGCTGACCGTCTGGAGAGCCTGCTGGTATTCCGCGACACGTCGTCCTTGGTGATCGTGCCAGGCCGAGTCGCCGTGCACGAACGGCGCAACAACGGATCGGCGAGCCTGTTTGAGCTGCAGAAATATGACGTCGTCAGGGATGCTCCCTTCGCACAGTGCGACGTAGGCTCGCAGTGCGACGCTTCCAACTCCGACGACCCGGTGCGCCACGTCGATGACGTTGTATCCCGAGACCACTCGACGCCAGTGCGGTGCAAGGGTTTCGAGATATTCGTCGAGGCCTTCCAAGAGGAAGTTGGTGTCCTGTGGGGTGAGTCGTGTTGTGAGCGGCGGGTTCTCGAGTAGTTGTCGTCGTCCGTGATCTTCGACGGTGAATCGGGGAACCGCGTGATCGCTGGTACGTCGGCGGGCGCGTTCCGCTGCGCGTTGGATCTCGGCGAGCAAGCCTGGATCGGTGACGTGGTCGGTCAGCCCGTCGAGATCGACTCGGTCGAAGGAACGATCGAACAGTGGACGCTCGGACAGCTTTGCCAGGTGGAGGCGATACGCGGACACACACGAGGTTGTCGCTGTCTCGCATTGAGATTCGGTGAGGCCGTTCTGTCGACCGGCCACCCAGATGCTCGCAGCCAACCTACGCAGGTCCCATTCCCAGGGGCCGGGATGTGCTTCGTCGAAATCGTTGAGGTCTATGACAAGTTCGCGTTCCGGGGATCCGTAGAACCCGAAGTTTCCGACGTGGGCGTCACCGCAGATGACCGGTGTGATGCCGGTGGCCGGGAGCGCCGCCATGTCCTCGGCCATCAGTCCGGCAGTGCCGCGGAGGAATCCGTACGGTGAAGCGACCATGCGCCCCACACGAATCGGCACCAACCAGTCGAGTCTTCCCTCGTGGGCAGTGTTGACCTGATCGACCGGGTCACGTCGGTTCGGTGGTGGCGTCCAATCGCCGAGTGACGACCGTGCCACTCGTTTACGTAGACTCTTTCCGATCTTGCGCCGCTCACTGCGAGGGGTTTGACGCGCGCGCAGGGTCGCCCTGGCGTCCGGTTCGTTCTCGAGAGCCAACTGACCGGCAGGCCTGCTCAGCGGGTCCATGTCGGGCTCTCTTTCGTCGGGCGTGCGAAACTCGCGCTCGATCTTATGCCCGCTGGACTGAGCGCCGCGCGACGAGTTCCTTAACTACTCGCCTGGGCAATCAACTCGACGACGCGGTCGGCGCACAGTTCCGGATCTGGCATTCTCCCGATGCCGAGGCATTCGACGACAGTGAACGACGCATCCGGCGTGTCTTCCACACCGAGCGCCCACCCGAAGTAGTGGTTCCAGGCGAGTACGGCTCGGTGGCCGCTGTGCTGCGGAATCTCGTTGCCAAGCACAAGCACCGCGTCGAACGCCGGCCCGTCGAACCAGATGACCGATTCGGCAAAGGCGGAGGTGGCGACCGCGATTACGTACCTATGACAAGTGGATTCGCTCGGAATGGCGGTGTGTGCACGCATGCTCGCTCCTCCGGCTCGGTGGTGATCGGAGAGTTCCCCCTTGGTGCCGCTGAAGAAACGCCGTGCAGATTACGTCCCGGCCACAGATTTACGACGCAGGCGATGCCCGAGATGTTTTTTGGGCTTCGCCGTTGTCGTGGGTGGCCGCGGAAATGAGTAGACGGTGAACTTTCGGCCGCCCGCGTACCCGCCCATGTAGTCGATTTGGCTCGTCATACCCGCTCTGGCACTGCGGTATTGAGTCAAAGTAGCGGTTACGTTCCGATGTGAATCGGGGCCGTGTGTTGTCGTCTTCACCAGCGTCGCCGATGAGTGCGAACCCGTTACCTACGGGGTCGGTGACGGTTGGCGAGAAGCTCAGTCGTCATGTTCGGGCGTTAGGTCCCGAACTGCGGCTCGTATGGACTGTTCACGAAGCTCGTTCTCTCTGCGAAGCTCACGGCGCCTACGCCCCGCCTCGAATCGTTGCCTCGCAATTGTTCCGGTTGGTCGGAGTTGGGGTACCTCAGCTGGTTTTCCGTCGCTGCCCATTGCCACCATCGTGAAGTAGCAACTGTTGGTATGTCGAGATTTTCCGAGAAGAATGTCTTCGGTTTCGACCCGTATTCCGATTTCCATCGAGGTGCGCCCGGTGTAATTGACGGAAGCGGTGAAGGTGACGAGTTCTCCGACATGCACCGGTTCGCGGAACACGACACGATCCACAGACAGGGTCACGACGTACGTCTGGGCGTATCGACTCGCGCACGCGTATGCAACCTGGTCGAGGAACTTCAGAATCGTTCCGCCGTGCACGTTGCCCGAGAAGTTGGACATGTCCGGCGTCATGAGGACGGTCATGGACAGGGTTTGTTTTGCCGCGTGGTGCGATGCTTGCTTCAATGCAGACAGGGAGTTCGATTCAGACATCGAGTGGGCCTCTTGGGGTCGGTGGACGGTGAAGAGACCGTATCCGGCAAAGAGGGTTACTCGCGCGTACGAGGAGCGCGGTATCGGAGTTAAACACGAAGCTGGGGCAGTACACGATTTCCGTGTACTGCCCCAGCTGTCGTTTCAGGTCAGTTGTCTCTCAGGCGCCGACGAGATGGCGATGAAAGTGATCGCTCCGTCGATGGGCCTGGCTGAGATTCCTGATCTCGCGAAGCCAGAAGTGAGACGCCAGCGCATTATTGCTGCCGTAGCCTGTGCCGGACGTGTCTTCGTCGATCAAGGCGACAAGCGCCTTGATCAGGCTGGTCACCTTGAGGTTATTGGTCTGAGAATGTCGGACCAGCAGGTCGGCGGCCTCGTCGGTGGTGCAGCGGTAGAGCGTGCAGACGATTTCTAGTGCACGTGCACGGAGACGGCCCGAAGTAGTCGGGACGCGGAGTCCGTTTGTCGTGACACTGTCGGTCGTGTTGTCGGGATGAATCATGGTGTTGTACAAGGTATTCCTTTGAACCGCACGAGTTTTGGACCCGGGCGGTATGTAGCGCATGTTGATACTGGTGCAGTCGGTACGCGATTGGCGGCGGGCTCCGTCGGAGCCTTCGGCCTGGTCAACAATCTGCGGGACTGATGAAAGTGCGTAGTGATCAAAGGCGCGGATTTGCACCGAACTGGAAGTCTTGCCCCTGGAACGAGTTTTGGAACTGTCGTTCCGGGCGAAGCGACCGGCTGCCTGACTGACGGCTGCCCTCTGATAACCCCACCGTACGTCATGGTGTCGGTTTCAGCTAATCCTTTTCCGGGCGATCATGCTCACAGTAGGTGGTTTCACCTGCTCAAGGGGTATTTACGTGATCGATTATTGCTTGCTTGGTGGTAGCCCAGGCTGCGGATTCGGTGTTGGTGAATTCGCCGTGGCCGACGCCGGGAAGTTCGATCAGGTCGACGCGATCACCGGCCGCGCGGGCGGCGTCGGCATAGCGTCGGCTCTGCTCGATCGAGACCACCCGGTCAGCTTGCCCGTGCAGTGCAGTGACCGGGATGCCGATGGGAAGATGTTCGATCGGCGAGGCAACACGGTATCGATCCGGGTAGTCGGACGGCATGCCGCCCAGAAGATTTCGAACAAATCGATCCTTGCCGGCTGTGGCCGCGAGTTCCATGTCGAAGACACCGGCCATAACGGTGGCTGATCGAATGGACACTGTGAGAGCAGGTTCGGGCGCGTCGATACCTTGGCTAGGTCGGGATGCTGCCCAGGCTGCGAGTTGGCCGCCGGCTGAGTAGCCGACTACGTGCACGCGGCCCAGATCCAGTCTTCCGGAAGCCTTTTCCTGCACAGCGTCGGCCAAGGCGTTTGTTGCCGTGACTGTGTCCGAGAGAGTGGTCGGCCATCCGCCGTGCCCGCCCACGCGCCGATACTCGATGTTCCACACGGCAATTCCGTAGGGCGTCAACGATCGTGCCCACGCGCCCGCGTAGTCGAGGTTGCTTTTCTGAGCCCATCCGCCACCGTGAATGAGGACCACCACGGGTAGTGAATCGCCGTCGCCCGGAGGTAGATACAAATCCCCGAACGTGTCCGTGTCGGCGGCATAGGAAATGCGGACAGGGGCTACGGATCGGTCGGTGCCCGCCGCGCTGGAAACGGAAATAACTAGAGTGGACAGGCAGACCAATGCAACCGCGACATACCGAAGCAGCCGGTTGGCGGAGCGGTGCGCGATGGCCGGATTCCTCTCGTCACGCTGGGGCGATTGTCGTAAATGGGAGTCTATCTACGACAAGTGAATTTCAGGTGCCTACGGCTCGGTCCGTGCTGGCTCTGATGCGGAGTTCGCTCCGGGTGTGACCATGAGGGCTGGGTTCGTCGCCGTTGATCAGGGCGAGCAGCGCCTTGACCGCGACTTCTGCCTGTTCGTCGGGAAAAAATCCACCGCCGCTATCGGCGGATCCGAAATCGTGATGGGCCGGCTCCTCGCTGTCCTGTGCAATGAGAATGTCCCGGGGAATCGACAGGCCCAGGTCGAGTGCGGCTCGGGCGGCCGCCGGAGCGCAGCCGAGACCGCATGCCCCGGACATGGCTCCACTCGACATAGGCGTTTGTCGTCGCACGGGGCCATTCGGAATCGGGGCCGGGCCCCAGGACGAGGATATTAGTTGCGCCCTGTTCTGTGAGGTGGTTCAACAGCGTCTCGGTGGTCGAGACCAGATCCGGGCACCATGGGTTCATCCGAGACCGATCTCAACATCATCGACAGCGTTGTCACAGTTGCCGGCGGAATCGCCGCGATCTTTGCGGGTATCGCCGGTGCTGCCGGACTTGCAGCGTTTTTCGGCACTGGAGGAGGATCATAGGTCCGCAAACTCCCATCACGGGCACTCTGACGGCTCGATCCTGACAATCAGGTCCGCCCGCACCCGAACTGCCTCGATAGCAACGGCATTCGGTTGATCCACCGTGTGTACCCATGCCGCAGCCGCTTCGGAACTCCTTCCGAAGCGGCTGTGTCGTGTCACCAGTCTTTCCGTGCGAGTTTCTTCCGGAACGTCGAGATACCACACGGCGTCGAGTGACGCGCGGACGTCGGGCCAGGCTCCGGTCTCGAAGAGAAGGTAGTTGCCTTCCGTGACAATCAGCGGAGTCTCCGGGGCGACAGGCACCGCGCTGCCGATGGATTCGTCGATCTCGCGATCGAAGATCGGCCCGTAGATCGTGCTGTCCTGCATTCGAAGTCGACGTAGTAGTGCCGCGTACCCGTCGGCGTCGAACGTGTCGGGGGCGCCCTTGCGATCGCGCCTGCCTAGCCTGTCGAGTTCCCGATTGGCGAGATGGAAGCCGTCCATCTCGACGATGGCGCATCGAGAACCCAGCTTTCGCGCGATGGTCTGGGATGCCGTCGATTTTCCGGCTCCAGGTGCTCCCGTGATGCCGAGGACGTACCGACGGTTGTCGGCAATCAGTGAAGCAGCGCGTGAGGCAAGCTGGTCGAGCGTCAGCGAGACGGTCGGCGGTGAGGTCCTCACGTGTTGCTCCATTCGGTCGGGATGTCGGTTTCAGAAGACGGCTGCACGATGCCTTTGATTGCGCTTCGGCCCATTGTCCAACGGCGGATGATCTTCGACTGGTTATCTGAACTCGCCCCTCGGTTGGGCGTTTCCGGCCACTTAGTACCCGAGGCCTAAAGTGGCCACTCTTTTTGGGTGTTTCATGCCCTGATATCCGTTACGTTTTCCAGGTGGTTACTGCTGTGGTGCCATGCCGCACGGTGCGGGGACCCAGAGTGTGAAGGCCGATAGATGACGATTCTCAATTCTCGCTCTGGGCGGACTCGTCCTCGTTGCGGTCGCATTGTCGCTGCGTTCGGTGGTGTTGTTCTCGCAACGGCCTCGCTCGTGACTGCTGGTGCCGGCTTCGCTGCCGCCGAAACAGTCGCTGAAACCCTCAACCGTGCATGCGTCCGCTATGTCCCGAACCCCGATCCTGTTGAAGGCATAGTGTCCGACTGCGCCGGCGCGAACCTACAGAAGGCGAACCTGGCCGGCGCGAACCTGATCGGTGCGGACCTGGCCGGTGCGACACTGACAAACGCAATCCTGACCGCCGCGGACTTGAGCTACGCGACACTGGAGCAGGCCAACCTGACCGACGCGGATCTGACCGGCGCGGACGTGAGCGACGCGCAAATGACGGGTGTGAACCTGACCCGCGCGATCCTGATCGACGCATCCTTGAGCAACACTTTCATGAGCTACGGAACCCTGACCGACGCGAACCTGACCGGCGCGAACATGTACGGCGCAAATGTGTGGGAGGCCGATCTGACCAGAGCGAACCTGACCGAGGTGTATCTGTACTCCGCCACGATGGTCCTCGCGAACCTGACTGACGCGGACCTGACCGACGCAGACCTGAGCTTTTCGTATCTGTACGGCGCGAACCTGACCGGAACGAGAGCAATACCCTCGGATGTTCAGGTGACCGCCTCGTCACCTGCCGATGCTGCCGTCACAATTCCCTCACCCCTGGGCGTTCGGGGAGTGGGGCTCGGCGAATGCACCCGACCGACCGATATTGCGGTCTCGATCGGCACCCCGACCACCTTCCCCGTCGGAACTACAACCGTCACGTGCACCGCCGGAAACACCCTTGCGTCCGGTTCGGGGACCGTTACGGTCACCGTCAACCCGTATACCGCAGCTCCCGGGTTCGCCGCCTCCGCGCCCGTCACGTTGTCGGGGACTGTGGGCACCGAACTCCCACATACCTTCACCGCCACCGGAACACCCGCCCCGCAGATCACCGTCACCGTCGGGGCCCTTCCCGACGGCCTCACCCTGACCTCCGCCGGTGTCCTGACCGGAGCACCTACCGCCCCCGGACCGATCAACTTCACCATCACCGCCGACAACGGCGTCGGAACTCCGGCCACGTTGCAGGTCAACGGAACCATCACCGCCGCAACGCAAACCCCGGCCCAGATCATCGCCGGCGCGTGCGGGAACTACGTCGCCAACCCCACCGCCGGCAACTCCACCGACTGCTCCGGAAAAAACCTCGCCGGAACGGACCTCGCCGGCGTCAACCTGACCGGCGCAAACCTGACCGGAACGGATCTCGCGGGCACGAACCTGACCGGCGCGGACCTCTACCACGCGGATCTGACCGGCGCAGACCTCACCGGCGCGAACCTCACCGGGGTGACCCTGACAGGTGCGAACCTGACCGGTACATCGGCACTACCGTCCGACATCACCGTCCCCGCCACATCCAATGACGGCGCCCCCGCAACTTGGGCGGTTCCCGCGATGCCCACCGGGCTGACTTTCGGCACCTGCACTCCCGCCTCCGGAACCGTGTTTCCGGTCGGGGCCACCTCCGTCACCTGCACCGTCACCAGCGTGAGCGGCGACGTCCTGACAACAGGTACAGGTACCTTCACCGTCACTACGACACCGGTCGTCGACCCACCCGTCACCGGATCCCTCGGCTCGATCTTCGGTAGCTGACCTTCCCGGCCGAACGCACTCGATCGGTACGCACATGCTCAACGACGTTGTCCGTCAACTCTTTCGTGGGGTCGGAGGGCAATGTGGTTTCGCGGACTGTGGGTACGGGCCGCGTCGACTATCGATCGCGGCCATATCACGTTGAAACAAATCTGTCTCGGTAATCCGAATATTTGACCTTGGCAGGCTGTGTTTATCCTGTTGGCGTGACTTCCTCATTGGGTGAGCCCGGGCACACAACGGCCCCCGGACGTATTCGCAGCACAGCTTTTGCTTCCAAAGTGATGTCCGCAGCGGAAGCGGTGAAGTTCATTCACCCCGGCGATACCGTCGCGATCAGCGGTTTTGCCAGCGCCGGCACACCCAAGGTCATCGTTCCTGCCCTGGCGGAGCGGATTCACCACACCCGCGGGGAGGGGTCGAACTTCACGATCAACCTCCTGACCGGCGCCTCGGTCTCCACCGAGACCGAGCGCCTACTCGCCGAGGTCGACGGCATCGCGTTGCGCATGCCGTATCAGTCCGAGGCGACAGCCCGTAAGCGGATCAACGACGGCCGGATGGACTACGTGGACATCCACCTGTCGCACGTTGCCCAGCAGGTCTGGGAGGGCTACTACGGCAAGGTCGACGTGGCAGTTGTCGAGGTCGCCGGAATCACCGCGTCGGGTGAGCTGATCCCCGCCGCGTCGATCGGCAACAACAAAACGTGGCTCGATGTTGCCGACAGAGTCATTCTCGAGGTCAATTCGTGGGTGCCCGAGGCTATGGAAGGCATGCATGACGTGTACTACGGCACTGCCCTCCCTCCTCACCGCAAGCCGCTCGAGATCATTCGTGTCGAGGACCGGATCGGTCAGACGACGTTCCGGGTCGACCCCGCCAAGGTAGTTGCCGTCGTCGAGACCAACTGCCGCGACAGTGCGAGCCCCCTGTCTGCACCCGACGCCGTCAGCGAGGCGATCGCCGGTCACGTCCTGGAGTTCTTCGATTTCGAGGTGCGTGCCGGTCGCATGCCCGCCGATACGCTGCTGCCACTGCAAGCCGGCATCGGCAACGTCGCCAACGCGGTGCTCGGCGGCCTCGACCGCGGATCGTACAAAGGCCTGACCTGCTACTCCGAGGTCATCCAGGACGGGATGCTCAAGCTGATCAAGGACGGAACCGTCGCGCATGCGTCGTCGACGGCTTTGGCGCTCACCGAAGAAGGCATCGAAGAACTGACCGCGAACGTCGATTTCTATCGCGAACACATCACGTTGCGTCCGCAGGAGATCAGCAACCATCCCGAGGTGATCCGCCGGCTCGGCGTCATCGCGATGAACGGCATGCTCGAGGCCGATATCTACGGCAACGTGAACTCGACCCACGTCATGGGCACGAAGATCATGAACGGAATCGGCGGTTCCGGCGACTTCACGCGCAACGGCTACGTCTCGATGTTCCTGAGCCCGTCGACAGCTCGGGGTGGCGCGATTTCTGCGATCGTCCCGATGGTGCCGCACGTCGACCACACCGAACACGACACCCAGGTGCTTGTCACGGAGCAAGGCCTGGCTGATCTGCGTGGGCTGTCGCCGCGACGTCGTGCCCGCCTGGTCATCGACAAGTGTGCGCACCCCGAATTCCGTCCGCTGCTGCATGACTATGTCGCCCGCGCCGACGCACAGCCGGGCGCGGGTCAGACTCCGCACATCCTGGGCGAGGCTTTCTCGTTCCATCAGCGCTACATCGATACGGGCTCGATGCATCTGTCCTGACACCCGCGCAGTGAGAGAATGCGGGAGTGAACGGAACCGGTGTACCCGCAGATGTGCTTCGACGGGTTGCAGTAGGGGGAGCAGACGACGCCGGTGGATTGCCGATCGAACTTCTCGGCGATTTCCTCGATGTGATCAGTTCAGCCGTCTGTGACGGTAAACCGCTGCAGCGGAGGCAACTTCACCGATTCCGGGGCCGTGGTGAGGACGCGGCCGAGCAAGGTGTTGCGTTACGTGCGTTGCTTGATCTGTACCTCTCGTCTGCCTGGCGCCTGTGGCGTGAGCTTCCCGCTGTCATTGCAGCGCAATCGGATCCGAACGCGGTAGTGGCAGCCGGTGAGGTGATGCTCCGGGCTGTCGACGACGCCGTCGCGGAACTGACGGAGGGGTTTCAGCTGGCGCAGCGCTCGCTCGTGCGTTCGCAAGTATCCGCGCGCCGCGAATTCGTGGACGATTTGTTGACCGGTGGCGCCGATGTTGTCGGATTGCTCGCTCGCGCTTCGAGTTTCGGGTTGCATTTGTCCGGACCGCATTCGGTGGCAGTCGTGACCGCTGCGCGTGAATTCACCGACGACAATCCTCTGGTCGGCGCTGTCGAGCGTGCAGTGCTCGGTAGTAAAGGTGATGCCGACGCGCTGGTCGCCAGCAAGAGCGGCAAACTCGTCATCGTGTTTGCGGCGCCGGATCGAGATGCAATCGACCATGTGCTTCGCGGAATTCGGTTGGCTCTCGAATCTGGGACCGACGGCGCCGGACGCGTTCAGTTGCAACGACGCGCCATGGACGTGGCCTGGCAGATTGCGGTCGGACGACCGCGTACCACGGCCGCCGGTGTGGTGGCGTCGTACCGCGAAGCGCTCGACGCACTCGATCTCGCACAGCGGTTGTCGCTCGAGTCGCCGGTAATCGACGCGCGGGATCTGTTGGTCTATCGCGTGCTGGTCAACGACAGGCCGGCGGTCACCGACCTGATTCAGACTCTCCTCACGCCGCTGCTCGAAGCACGTGGGGGAGCAGAGCCGATGGTGGATACGCTGCTCGCCTACTTCGCCGCGGGAGGGAACACGGCAAAGACGGCCCGGGATCTGCACCTGTCGGTACGGGCGGTGACCTACCGGTTGGATCGCATTCGCGAGCTCACCGGCCAGAACGTGAATGATCCCGGCGACGCTTTTGCTCTGCACGCGGCGGTGCTCGGGGCCAAGCTTCTCGATTGGCCCCGAACTCCACTCGCCTGACTGCTCTCAGCTGATGTCGGGCAACCCGGGGAGCGAATAGCCTGATTCGTCGTCCCAGTCGACGGGCGTGTCGTCGAGCGAGACATCCCACTGCGCGTTCGGCAAGGCGCGCCTGAGTTCAGTCAGTGCGTTGAACCAGTACACGAGGGACGGGATGATTTCCGTTTCGTCGTTCGAGATCTTGGTGGACCCGTTCAGGACCGTGTTCGGGATATCCGAGTCGTACAAGTCGAGGACTTCGGCGTCGAAGGGGAACTCGTCGTTGTGCACGGCGATCAGACGGTCGATTTCCGTCCTCTCGTCGGCCGACAACGGTTCAGGGCGAACGGCGGAGTAGTACAACGAGGTGCTCATGCTTGCCAGGCTAGAACACTCGGACAGATTGCCGACATGCATAATCGCCCCAAGATTGCCGTAATCCGGCAATTTCAGCAGGAAAAGTCGTCGACAAATAGACCGTGATGGTTTGAAGTCGGCAAGGAAAACTGGTGAAGACGGTGAAACGGCCGTCGTGATCGAAGTAATCGTCTTCCAGGCAAAGGAGAATCCCGTGACTGAAGTTAACCGTGGCAGTCGGGTAGGTGATCGGCGATGACGGTTCCCGTGTGGGCATGGGCCGCGTTTGCCGCCGTTATCGTCATCATGCTGCTGATCGACCTGCTTGCCCACCGCGGCGCGCACGTCATCGGATTCAAGGAAGCCGCCAGGTGGAGTGCACTCTGGGTCGGTTTGTCGCTGGTGTTCGCGGTGGTTGTCACCGTGACCTTGGGGGTGGACTCAGGTGTCGAATTCACCACGGCCTGGCTGCTGGAGAAGAGCCTCTCCGTTGACAACCTGTTTGTTTTCGCCCTGATCTTCGGTTACTTCAAGGTGCCGCGTGAGTACCAGCACCGCGTGCTGTTCTTCGGTGTCATCGGCGCCCTGATCTTCCGCGGTATCTTCCTCGCCGCTGGTGTCGCGATCGTCAGTAAGTTCACGGCGGTGCTGTTCGTGTTTGCCGCGATCCTGCTCTACAGCGCTTACAAACTCCTCAAGGACGAGGACGAAAGCTTCGACCCCGGTACGTCGTTCGCGGTTCGCATGTTGCGCAAGATCATGCCGGTTCAGGACGAGTACGCCGGCACCAAGTTCTTCGTGAAGGAAGCCGGAAAGCGCATCGCAACACCGCTGTTCGCGGTTGTCGTAGCCATCGAAGCGGCCGACCTCGTGTTTGCCGTCGACAGTGTCCCGGCAGTTCTGGCAGTGAGCGACGACCCGTTCATCGTGTACTCCAGCAACGCTTTTGCGATCCTGGGTCTGCGTGCCCTGTACTTCCTGCTCTCGGGACTACTCGAGAAGTTCCACTACCTGTCCAAGGGACTGTCGATCATCCTCGCCTTCATCGGCGTGAAGCTGATCATGCAGGCCGGTCACAAGGTGATCAGCACATCCATCCCCGAGATTCCGTCACTGGTAAGCCTCGCCGTGATCATCGTGGTGCTGGCAGGCTCGATCATCTTGAGCCTCAAGAAGCCGTTGCCGGAAAAGCCTGATGCAGAAGAGGTCGTGTCAGGTGACACACCGGTCGAGCTCGAGAAGGCGAGCGGTGATGCCGGCGCCCGGGATTCCGGCATCGAGCTCGCAGCCGGCGAGCGGGACGACGATGACGACAAGGTGGATGCCCGTAGTAGGAGCTGATACCGACTGACCGAGAATGAAAGGGAGACCGCACTGTCTGCGGTCTCCCTTTCTCTGCCCGACCTCAGGGTCCAGGGAATTTGTTTGTGGAGTGACCTGAGGCGGAACAGCATTTATCCGTGGTGTATCCGAACTGCGATTGCGGCTTTAGCTGTTAGCACAATAGAGAAATCAGTCCATTCGGTGAGGAAGTCGGCGTCAGGTGATTGACATCTTGTTAGTCTGGCCCGGTGCCTGATCCCGCGACCACGTGTTATCCAGCATTGCCCGCGACAAGTTGGGCAGTGCTGGGAATGCTCACATTCGGTGAAGAACTCAGTGGTAGCGACCTGAAGAAGTGGGCTGATTGGAGCATTGGATTCTATTACTGGAGTCCTTCGGTAAGCCAAATTTACGCCGAGTTGAAGAAGCTGGAAGCACTGGGATTTGTTCGTTCGCGGGAGATTTCCGAATCGGGGCAGCGGAACCGACGAGTCTTCGAGATAACCGAATCCGGTATCGAGGTCGTCAGATTATGGTCACGCGAATCGCCGATCGAAACACCTGTCCTCAAACATGGCGTGATGTTGAGACTGTGGGTGGGTCACCTGAATGACCCCGATCAACTCAAAGCGATAGTGCTGGATCACATTTGTAATCTTCAGGCGAAGAAGCTCGAGGCAATAGAACATGCCGATCATTCCGAGAACGAACCAGGCTGGGCATTTACCCAGATGAGTTTGCGATGGGTAGGCCGCCATTTTCAGGCGGAGATCGACCTCGCCTCCCAATTGCTCGATGATATCGATGAGGCCGCAGCTCGAATTGCGCAAGGAGACATCGATGCTTTCGGCTTGCCCCGCCCCGTACGCGGCGGCAGGTGGAAGGAGATCTGAGCGCGACGCGTTCCGTCTGACTGCTATTCCGATTTGTCATCGAATTGAAGATGCACGACTCTCGTGACGTTATACATCGGCCAGTGGCGCGACGTCGTCGGCTGCAGCGGCCATGGTGCGACTACGCTCGGAGATGAGTGGATCCATTGCATCCCACCATTGCTTCAGGCTGGAGTCACCGCGGCTCAGGCGAGTCATTGCCCACCAACCGGTGGTTCCGTCGACGGTCCAGGTGATCGTCACGACGTTGGGTTCGCTGTCGGACCACAACGGCGGACTGACCAGTATGTTGTCGAGCGTCAGGCCGCGACGACTGGCACCAGGCAGGTAGCCGGCACGGAATTCGTCGACAAACTTCTTCCCACATCCGCGATTCGTGACGATCCGGTCGACCACGTAGAGCGTCTCGCCTGCCATGCCCGCAGGCTACGGTGTACCTAATCCTCTGCGGTACTTTCGATCTCACCTAGCGGGAGGTTGCTCCGGGGTGGCACGTTGCTCCGAAGCCGCAAGGGAACGCGGCGGGCGCAGACCCAGCCACCCCACCAGGCCCACCAGTACGAAGGCGACGGCGGCGGTCGAAAACGTGACAGTGAAAGCGGATTCACTGGGCATCGCAGGTACTCCTTCGGGGAGATTCGCGATTGTCATCGACGCCAGAATCGTCGTCACCACTGCGCTGCCGATGGCACTGCCGGTGGAACGTGAGATCGAGTTGATGCCGTTGGCGATGCCGCTCTGATGATGTGGCACGTTGGACATGATGATGGCGGGCATGGCTGCATAACCGAGGCTGAGGGCGGCGCCGATCACCATGCCTGCACCGATAACCGATGCGGTGTGCGTGTGGTCGAACGCCAGCCACGCGAACGGCAATGCCCCCAGGACCGCGGTGAGCCCCAGGACGAAGCGTGGCCCACGCAGCCTGATGAGTCGACCGCCGATCGGGGCGGCGATCAGCGAAACTATCGCGCCTGGCAGCAAGAATTCGACCGAAGCACGCAGAATGCTCGCGTCGAACCCGTAGCCGGTGAGATCGCGGGGAAGTTGGGCGAGATACGAGACCCCGAGGAAGTTTGCGAACATGCCGAAGCCCACCACGACGCCGGCAAGATTTGCCATCATCACCGGGCGGTGGACGAACATCCGCATGTCGACCAGCGGTTCGTCGACGATCTTCTCGATCCACACCCAGACTGCGAACATCACGGTCGAGGCCAAGAAAACGCCGATCGTCAAGGGTGAGCGCCAACCCCATTGGTGGCCTTGAGAAATCGACAGCAGAAGCAGAAGTAGTGCCGCTCCCAGACTCAGCGCACCGATGAGGTCTACACGACCACCGCTTTTGTGTGTGGTGGGCGGGACCAGGGTGATGACGGCAATCAAGGCCAGCACCGCGAATCCCGTGGCCATCCAGAAGGCGTTGCGGTAGTCGGCGTCCGGGCCGGACGTGAGAAGGCCGGTAGCGACCAACGCGAGCCCACTGCCGAACGCGAGAGTTCCGCTGACCAAGGCCATCGCACCGGGAAGCCTGTGCGGCCGTAGCTCTTCGCGCAAGACCGAGAGCGCGAGCGGGAATATCGCGGTTGCAGTTCCCTGAAGAACCCGACCGAGAATGAGCAGCGGCAGATTGTGTGCCAGCGCGGCGACGATCGAACCGATCACCATGACGACAAGAACGCCGACCAGTGTGCGTTTCTTGCCATGCTGATCCCCGTAGCGGCCTAGCAGCGGGGTGAAAACCGCCGCAGACAGCAGCGTCGCCGTTGTCACCCAACTGACGCCGGCGGTCGAGACTCCCAGGTCGGATTGGATCCGCCCGAGAATCGGAACCGGCAACGTCTGCATCATCGAGACGATCATCGCGGCCAAGCTCAGGGCCGCGATGATCACCGCTTCTCGGCGCGGAGAGGGTGCGATGGATTCGACTGCGAAGTTCGCGGCAGCAGTGTTCGTCGTAGCGGTATTCGTCAATGGGTCCTTCTCGGGAACTACAAGAGAAATGTATTTAATGTGGCGAAGTAAATTTCTCTGGATGGTAGGTCCGGGGAATTGATCCCGTCAACGGTTGTGTTCACCGAAGCTCACTGGGAATCAGTCGAACAGCAACACCGGCTTGAGCACACTGCCGTTCTTGATGCCCTCAGCGGCTTCGTTGATCTGATCGAACCGGTAGTGCTTCACCAGCTTTTCCAAGGGGAAACGCCCCTGCTCGATCAGCGACACCAGCGACGGCAGAAATACCTGCGGCACCGCGTCGCCCTCCGTGACACCGATAAACTTGCGGCCGTTGAGCAGGTAATTTACGTCCACCGCCACAGTGGTTCCGGCTGCGGGAGCGCCGATGGCAGCGACGGTACCCAGCGGAGCGAGGCATTCGATCGCAGTCGCAAGTACCGCGACGTTGCCGGTGGCGTCGATGGCGTAGTCGATGCCTAGACCGCCGCTGATCCGGTCCAGTTCCGCTGCGGCATCGACGTCCTTCGAATTGATCACATCGGTGGCGCCGAGTTCGCGTGCCAGGTCGAGGCGAGACGGCACGATGTCGATCGCGAAAATGCGCTCCGCACCCGTCAGCTTCGCAGCCATGACTGCCGCCATACCCACTGCTCCGACACCGAAGATTGCGATGGTCGAGCCGGATTCCGGCTTCAGGATGTTGAGTACCGCTCCTGCACCGGTCTGGATGCCGCATCCGAGCGGAGCGAGTAGACCGAGATCCGCGGTGTCGGAGACCTTCGTGACGCCGCGCTCGTCGGCAAGGGCATATGTGGAGAACGACGATTGAGCAAAGAAGTGGCCATTCACGTCTTCGCCGCCTCGCGAGATCGTGGCAGTGCCGTCGGCTCGACTACCGCCGATAAGGTTGCGCGGCAAGAACTCCTGGCAATACGCGGGGTGTGCTGTGCGGCAGTTTCGGCACGTTCCACAACTGGTGAAGGACAGCAGGACCTTGTCGCCGGGCTTGACCGAGGTGACGGCGTTGCCCACTTCTTCGACGATGCCCGCTCCCTCGTGGCCCAGAACGCCGGGTAACGGGAAGGGAATGTGGCCGGCTTGAACGCCGAGGTCGGTGCCGCACACACCCGCGGCCACGATGCGGACCAGAACCTCGTCCGCCCGTGGCGTGTCCAGTGTGACGTCGCCGAGGGTGAACGGGTCGCCGATCTTGTCGACGACCGCGGCGCGCGCTGTTTGGGACATGTTGTGCTCCTGAGAAATTCGGATCAGAAGGGGTAGACGGGCAATGTGCTCTGCGCCGTTACCCACTGTGTTTCGGTGAACGCATCGAGGTTGGCGCCGATGCCACCGACGCGACCCCCGTTGCCGGAGGACGCCATGCCGCCGAAGGGAATGACAGCCTCGTCGCCGACAGTCTGATCGTTGATGTGCACGAGGCCTGTCGGGATCTGCTGGGCGATTTCGAGCCCACGCATGGCGTCGGCGGTCAGAATGCCCAGGGACAGGCCGTACTCGGAGTTGTTGGCGATGGCGATCGCCTGGTCGACGCTCGCGAAGGACGTCACCGGGGCGACGGGCCCGAACACCTCGTCGGCAAAGGCGGGGGCTGTGAGTGGCGTATCGGCCAGGACTGTCGGTCGGTAGAAGAGGTCTTCGTAGGTTCCGCCTGCGGCCAGTTTTGCTCCGGCGGCAATGCTTTCGGTGACGAGCGAGTGGATGTGGTCGCGCTGTTTGGCGTCGATGATGGGGCCGAGCGCTACCTGGCCGGTGAAGGGGTCGCCGACGGGAAGTTTCTCGGCGTGCTCGGCGAGGAGAGCGGTGTAATCGCCGACGATGCTCTCGTGCACCAATTGGCGGCCGGTCGTCATGCAGATCTGTCCCTGGTGCATGAATGAGCCGAAAGCGCCTACCGACACTGCCTTTTCGAGGTCGACATCGTCCATCACGATCAGGGCGTTGTTGCCGCCTAGTTCGAGATGGGCGCGCTTGAGATGACGTCCCGCCAGTTCGCCGACTGCCCGGCCGGCGCGAGTCGATCCGGTGAAGGCGATGACGCGGATGCTCGGATGAACCACGATGGCCTCACCCGCGTCGGCGCCACCAGGCAGCATGCTGAACACGCCGGCGGGCAAGCCGGCTTCTTCGAAGATGCGGGCGAGGACCACGCCGCCACAGATTGCGGTGCGCGGATCTGGCTTGAGGATCACCGCATTGCCCAGTGCGAGGGCGGGTGCAACCGCGCGGATGGCCAGGATGATCGGAAAGTTGAAAGGCGCGATGACGCCGACAGTTCCGACGGGGACGCGCCGCGAGAAGCTGAGGCGAGGCTGTTCCGAACACAGAACCTCCCCGACGGGGTGGGCGGCCAGGGCAGCTGCGTTGTAGCACTCCTCAGCGGCGGTGTGGGTTTCCAGCCCGGCCTTGGCCGGAATGCTGCCGGCCTCACGGATTACCCACTCACCGATTTCGTCGGTGTACTGCTCGAACAGGTGACCCGCGCGGCGCAAAACGGCTGCTCGCTCGGTGTACGGCCGTGCTGCCCAGTCTTTCTGGGCCGCGGCGGCCCTCGAGGCTGCGGCAGCGACGTCGTCAGGCGTGGCCATGCCGACGGTGCTGAGCTGATTACCTGTTGCGGGTTCGACAACTATGCGATCTGCGGCCCCGCCGGCGATCCATTCTCCGGCAAAGATCTTCGATTCCCAGACCGGTTCGGTCATCAAACTCGTCATGGTCGCTCCTTGAAAAAGGGGATGCGCCGCTCGGCCGCATCACATGGTTACTCACCACGCTGCTCTGCCGAGGAACTGATGACCACCCAACTTTCACTCAGTGAAAGACGGGTTCATGGAATCTTTGAGTGCCTGAATCAGATCGTTGAATTCCGGCACATGTGTGGCGCCGCTGCGGGTCACGCCGGAAACAGGGATTCGCAAGCGCCCGTGAGCTTCTCGCATGAAGCTGATTCCGGCGCGCGGGGATTCGCCGGCGGTGATCGAGTACAGGAGGGTCCAGGCCTTTGGGTTCGTGATGACGTCGAGCGTGGCAGTGTGATCGCTCGGAATTGCCGGACCCAACTGCACTCGACGCCCGATTTCCCGGAACGCGTCTTCCACGACCTGGTGAATCAAAACCTGGCTTTGGCGAGGTGGCAGCAGTAGCGGATAGGCGGCGAGATCATTCAGATCGACGCTCTGCTGGCCGGCCAATGGGTGGCGACTCGACATGACGATCAGCAGATCTTCGACGCCGAGGTCGATAGGCTCGAGCCCGGGGCGGTCGACGCTGCCGCGAATAAGCGCAATGTCTGCATCGCCCGACGCCACTGCGTCCATTCGGTGCGCAAAGCTCTTGATCACGAACTCCACGTCGAGGTCCGGATGTCGTTCGCGCACATGGGCAATTGCATCGAGTGTCTGACCGGCAAAACTCATGTTTCCCGTGATGCGGATGCGTGCGCTGGGATCGCGTGCCACCGAGTACGCCATGGTTTCGAGACTGAGAACCTGCTGGGCGATCGGCACCAACCGCGAGCCTGCCGGTGACAGGTGCACCGCCCGGGTGGACCGCTCGAAGAGCGTCGCGCCGAGTTCCTTTTCCAGTCGCGCGACCTGATGGCTGATGGCGGATTGGGAGATGAAGCACCGTTCGGCAGCACGGCTGAAGCTCAGCTCCTCGCTGACAACGAGGAAATACTTGAGTTGGCGAAAGTCCATACCGACATCCTACTTATGAGCAAAACAGATAACAGTCTTGCGAATGCTGCAGCTAGCTGGACTGAGCCTATGACCGTTCCATACGGTAATAGTCATACTTTCAATTTGGTTTAGGAGTTTGTGGTGGACAGAACTGCTGCGGGTCGCGCAGATGTGGATGCAACGGGACACGAGAAGACTCAGGTCGTCATCGTCGGATCCGGGTTCGGGGCACTTGCTGCCGCGAAGACGCTCACGAAGTCCAAGACGCCGTTTGTCCTCATCTCCGAGACCACTGAGCACCTCTTTCAACCGCTGCTCTACCAGGTTGCGACCGGCGTGCTCTCGGCCGGCGAAATTGCTCCGCCGATCCGCAACATCCTGCAGAAGTTCCCCGACGCGGATGTTCGTCTCGGACGCGTCGTCGAGGTCAATGCCGAAGACAACACAATCGTGTACGAGGCGTCAGGCCAACGGCACACGCTCGGATATCGCTCATTGATCGCAGCAACAGGAGCAACGCAGGCGTACTTCGGCCGCGACGAGTTTGCCGAGGTCACGTACAAGCTCAAGACCGTCGAAGACGCGGAATTGCTGCGTAAGCAAATCCTGCGCTGCTTCGAAGAGGCGCACACCACCACCGACGCACTCACTCGCAAGAACCTGCTGAGCTTCGTTGTTGTCGGTGCCGGTGCAACGGGTGTCGAGTTGGCCGGTCAGATCAAGGAATTGGCGCGACGCTATTTCGCGATGGCTATCAACAACATCAGTGCAGAAGAAGTCACTGTCACCATGGTCGAAGGCGCCGGCGTTGCACTGCCCGCCTTCGGTGGCAAGCTCAGTGAATACACGCAGAAATCGCTCGAGAAGTCCGGTGTCGAGGTAGTTCTCAACACGATGGTCACCGCCATCGACGAGCATGGCGTCACGGTGTCGTCGATCCCGACCAAGGAAGAGAAGCGTATCGACGCCGAGACCGTAATTTGGTCGGCCGGCGTGCGCGCCAACGACTTTGCCGCAGTTCTCGGAGCCGCAACCGGTTGTGAGAGTGACCGTGCCGGCCGACTCCTCATCAATCCCGACCTCACGGTGGGCGGCTTCGCCAACGTGTATGCCGTCGGCGACATGACCTCGCTCAACGGTTTGCCGGGTCAGTCGCCCGTCGCGATGCAGGGTGGCCGTCACGCTGCCAAGATTGTCAATGGAAAGCGCAAGGCCGGAACGCCTTTCAAGTACATGGACAAGGGCAGCATGTCGATCATCAGTCGATTCAGCGCTGTGGTCCGGGTAGGCAAGAAGATCGAATTCAAGGGCACCATCGCATGGTTCATGTGGTTGGCCGTGCACGTCATGTACATGGTGGGCTTCCGAAACCGTTATGTCGCAGTGATGTCCTGGTTCGGGTCCTTCATCGGCCACCGTCGCCCGCACTTCCACTACACGCAGGAACCGGTGAAAATCGAGGCTGCTCCACCGGTGCTCGAAAAGGAACCCGAGTTGGCGCACTCCGCCTGATTCTCGCGACTGCCCGGTAACGCAGGTTCTTCCAACGCCCACTTCGCTACGCGCGAGGTGGGCGTTGGCATTGCAGCATCCGTTCGCGCAAACTGTCGTAGATAGGTGCTGACCCGGCCAATGTCGCGACGACGACTGCGGCAGCGGTGGCGGCGAGCATCGGAACCAGCACCGAAGTGACGGCTGTCATTTCCACGACGATCACAATGCCGGTGAACGGCGCCCGCACCACGGCGCCGAAGAACGCGGCCATACCGACCATCGCCATCGCGACGGTAACTCCGGCGTCGACGCCGGGGATGAAGCTTGCCAGCCCGGCAAATAACGAACCCCAGAGCGCGCCGAGGGCGAGTAGCGGAGCAAAAAGGCCTCCGGGAGTTCCTGCGGCGTAGGACAGCGGGCCGGTGAAGAATCGAACAACCAAGTACAGCAGCAGAATCGGCATGACGAAGGTGCGCCCACCGACAAGTATCTGCGAGACTGTATCGCCGCCGCCGGCAACCAGCGGGTTGAGAAACAGAACGACGCCGATGACGGCACCGATCATCGCGCCGATGGCGGTCGGCGGAATACGACGATGGCGCGCAACAAGATCGAGCATGCCCAGAATCAGGCGGTTGTAGAAAATCCCCAGTATCCCGGTGAGCAGTCCGAAGACGACAAACAGCGGTAGGAGCGCAATCTGTGGGCTTGGGACGGTGCCGGCCGCGAAGTCAGGCCGATCACCTATCACCAGCCGTGAGCATGCCACTGCCACCGCTACGCCGAACAGGGTGGGAAGGACTGTGCGGAGCCGGAACGATTTGGTGACTTCCTCGCAGACGAACAAAGCGCCCCCGATGGGCGCGTTGAATGCCACGGCAAGTCCGGCTCCGGCAGTGGATGTTTGAAGCAGCCGCACATCCGGTACCGAAAGCCGGGCTCGCCGACCTGCTTCTGCTCCGATCGCCGCGCCCATATGCACGGTGGGTCCTTCGCGACCGAGCACGAGTCCCGAGCCGATCGCCAGTAGGCCGCCCACAAATCTTGCGGGCACGAGGACAAGACGTGGAGGTTGTGCCTCGCCGCGGAAGACGGCTTCCACATGCTGGATACCGCTTCCCGCTGCCAGCGGCACGCGTTGCACGATCATGACGGCAAGCGCTGTACACAACGCCACCAGTGCAACAGGGACAAGCCAGCCGACATAGGGAATCCCATGTGACCATTCCAGAATCGCCTCGCGAAGACTGTCCGCCCTGTGCAGGCACCACCGGAACGCTCCACCGATGAAGCCGACACAAGCTCCGGCGACGATCGCGAGAAGGCATAGCAGCACCAACCCGCGGCTGGCTTCACGCGGTTCGTCGCCGATATCGTCCGCGGTCATCGTGGTCAGTCCTACCTGACGGTCACAACTCTCGAAACGTGAATTGCGTGGAACATGCGTCGTGTGAACGGTAACGCATGTGCGCTGGCAGCCTGTGCGTTACTCGCGCTCGGAGAGAATGTTCTGCACGGCGAGGTGGCTGAAGAGCATGCTGGTGCCGATGGGATTTCCGCCGCCGGGATAGACCGTTCCACTTGGCGCAGCCATGGTGTTACCCGCCGCGTAGAGGCCGGGAATCGGGTTGTGCGACGTATCGAGAACTCGAGCTGCCGTGTCGGTGCGCAGCCCGCCCTTGGTGCCGAGGTCGGAGATTCCGAACGCCGCCGCATGGAACGGGCCCTGCTCGATCGCCACCAGCGGTGGTTCGCCGCCCGAGAACGCACGATCATAGGCTTCGTCACCACGGCCGAAGTCCTCGTCGACGCCGTTTTCGACCATCTTGTTGAATCGAGCGACTGTCTCCACCAGTATTTCGGACGGCACTCGGATCTTTTCGGCGAGGGCTTCAAGGGTGTCGGCGGTGTGCCACAGGCCTGCGTCGACGTACTTTTCAGTCGCTGTCATCGACACGTTCGGTGCCTGCACCGGCGGGCGCTCGCCCTCCTTGTCGTCGTAGATCATCCAGTACGGCAGGGTAAGCGTGCCCTGTTCCATCTGAGCGATCACATCGCGCCCGAGTCGGTCGTACGGAGCCGACTCGTTGACGAAGCGTGCACCGTCCTGGTTGACGAAGATGCCGCCGGTGAACCACAGTGCGAACGCAGAACGCCCGTCGGGATGGGTCAGTCCGGGTGACCACCATGCCTGATCCATGAGGTCGGTGTCAGCGCCGACTGCGATGGCAGCCTGATGCGCTTTGCCGAGGTTCGCTCCGGGCCCCATGGTGTCGCGGGCGTGGCCGGGAACCCCGAACTTCTGTCGCAGTTCGTCATTCGCCTCGAAACCTCCGGCTGCCAGGATCACGCCGCTGCGGGCACGGATGGCTACGCGCTGTCCATCGCGTTCGACGATGGCGCCGACGACGGCTCCTTCTTCGACCACAAGCTCGACAAGCGGGCTGTTCAAGGTCAACTTCGCATTCGGATACTTTTCGATGGCTTTGAGGAAGCGGGCTATCAGTGCTCGTCCGCCGATGAAAAAGTCGTCGGGTTGCGGGATCCCGAGACGGTCGAAGTCGAGGGGGCCGCGCACAACCTCCCGCAGTTCCGGCGCCTGCGAGACAGGGAGCGGGGTGGGCATGGTGTGCCGTTGTCCATCAAGGCGGGCTTTGGGCGCCTTGCCGAAATAGTCGGGCCAGGGGAGCATTTCGAACTTCAAGATTTCGTCCTGTTCGAGGTACTCGATCAGGGGGCCGCCGCCGCGGACGTACGTGTCCTGCAACTCGCGCGGAGTGCGGTCGCCGACTACGGCGTGGTAGTACTCGAGCGCGTCCTCGATGGTGTCGTCGGTACCCGCGCGTTGCAGCGCCGGGTTGCACGGAAACCAGACGCCGCCGCCGCCGGAATATGCGGTGGTGCCGCCGAATTTGTCGGTCGCCTCGATGAGATTGACGGTCAGTCCCTCGCGAGCCGCCGTGTAGGCGCCGGTGACGCCGCCGCCGCCGGAACCGACCACCAGTACGTCATATTCTTCGTTCCAGTTCATCATCATTCAGCCTTTCCCGGCTACGCCGGTTTTCCAGGTGGGTTCTTCCGCGCACGGAAAGCTACTGGTTGTGCAGATGCGAAGCGGGAAACCATGTCGTCAGTGATGTCCTCGACGTCGACGTAAGGTGATTTTAAGCACGGCCTCACCCGCGTGCGGTTGTCGATGTTCCAGTGAACGGGATACAAAATTCAGCCCGCCCGTGTTCAGAGTTCCAGGAGCAAGCTGACCCCGAGGGTCGTCATCATCACGGCGATAATGGCGTCGAGAACTCGCCAGGCATTGGGTTTGGCAAAAAGTGGCGTCAGCAGACGTGCGCCGTAACCGAGAGCGGCAAACCAGAGTGCGCTGGCGGTGATGGCGCCGGCAGCAAACCACCACCGTCCGATCTCGCCGCGGCCGTTGGCAATCGAACCCACCAGTACCACGGTGTCGAGGTAGACATGTGGGTTCAGCCAGGTTAGCGCCAATGCCATAGTGATGGCGGCAAGCCTTGATCCGTTGCCGTGTTGATCGGGCGCCAACGTCTGCGGCCGGACGGCACGTTTGGCTGCGAACACTGCATAGCTGAGTAGGAAAATCGCACCGGCAACGCGAACGAAAGTGATCAGTGACGGTGCGTGTTCGAGAATGGCTCCAATTCCACTGATGCCGGCGAGAATCAGAATTGCGTCCGAAACGGCGCAGACTGTCACGATCGGGAGTACGTGCGAGCGCGTGAGGCCTTGGCGAAGTACAAACGCATTCTGGGCACCGATCGCAACGATCAACGAGAGTCCGACACCAAAACCGACGACGGCGGACGTCGGGTCACTATTGCTGAGCATGTCACCAGCCTGGCCGTCGAATAATCGGCAGTCCAGCTAATGATTCTTAAGCCACATAAGAGTAGCTTCAGATTATGCTGGACATTGAGCAGTTGAAAGCGCTCCACGCCGCGGTAGACGAGGGGACATTCGACGCGGCTGCTCGGAAACTGCACATCACGCCATCTGCAGTCAGTCAGCGGATCAAAGCACTCGAACATGCGGTGGGCCGGATTCTGCTGCAACGCACCAAGCCGGTTCAGGTCACCGACTCGGGGCGCGAGGTACTGCGATTGGCCCGTCAGATAGATGCTCTCTCGCGGGATACCATGCGCGAGTTGGGTCTTGACAACGAACAGGGCTCTCTGGCTCGTATCTCGGTTGCGGTCAACGCAGACTCGTTGTCCACGTGGGTACTTCAGGTGCTTGCAGATTTCACGGCCGAAGCGAGTTTCGACTTTCATCTCGACGATCAGGACCATACAACCGATCTCCTCCGTGACGGGTCGGTGATGGCGGCAGTAACCTCGGCGGCGACGCCAATTCAAGGGTGCACGTCGAGCCGGCTCGGCATCATGCGCTACCGGCCGATGGCAAGCGTCGAATTCTGTGACAGATGGTTTTCGGACGGTGTTACGACAGAAGCACTTTCAGCCGCACCGGTGGTGGTGTTCAACCGCAAGGATTTGCTGCAGGACAGGTACTTGCGCAGGAAGGTCGGCTACCCCGTTGACCCTCCTCGCCACCAGGTGCCCTCGTCTGCGGGTTTTTCGGATGCGGTGCGACTGGGCTACGGCTGGGGTCTGTTGCCTGATCTGCAAAGTCACGAATCGGCGTATGCGCTGATCGGGTTCGATCCGGATTTTGTCTACGACGTGCCGCTGTTCTGGCAGCAGTGGAAGTTGTCGCCGCCCATCTTGGTACGAATCGCCGACGCCGTTGCTGCTCGTGCCCAGGAAATCTTGCCTCAATCGAGTGCCTGACCGATTGTGCTCCGGAGACAAAGAAATTGGGCAAGTTGAGCCTCCGCGACCGTTTCTTCGGCCCCAGATCGCCGATAGTGTTCTGAGTCACATGCAATGAAAGGTGCTGACTCACGTGGTGGACATCGGATATCTGGCCCCCGATCTGGCAAAGAAGTACGGATCCGCTCCGTGCCTTCGTGACGATAGAAGCGAACTGACCTATGCGGAGCTCGCCGATCGCGTAGAAGCTGTTGCGGCGCAACTCGCAAGCCGGGGTATCGGGCGTGGTGACGTCATTGCGATCATGCTTCCCAACCGAGTCGAGTTGGTGACGGCGATCATGGCGGCCTGGCGCGTCGGCGCCGCTGCGACACCGATCAATCCGATGTTCACGGCCAATGAGGCCGACTATCAGATCATGGATTCCGGTGCGCAACTGGTTGTTACGTCTGGACTGGGTGCACCGAACGGTGGACGCGCAGTGCTGTGCGTCGATGATCTGGCCGTTGCGCCACCATCCGTACCGTTGCCGGACGTCGCCGTCGCGGAGGAAGACCTTGCGCTCTTGATCTACACCAGCGGATCTACGGGTACCCCCAAGGGCGTCATTCTGACCCATGCCAACCTGCAGTTCATGGCGTCGTCGATGGGGCGCAGCATCGGCATCACGGGAGCCGACCATTGTCTTCTGGTACTGCCCTTGTTTCACGTCAATGCTATTTGCGTGAGCGTTCTCGCCCCGCTGATCGTCGGCGGTCAGGTCAGTATCACCGGAAAGTTCTCGGTATCAAGGTTCTTCGACGACGTGGCACGCTTGCGGCCCACCTACTTTTCCGCCGTTCCCGCCATCTACGCGATGCTGACCTCGCAGTCCGAAGGTGCAACGCTCGACACGGCGTCGTTGCGACTAGGTGTCTGCGGCGCCGCACCGATCAGTAAGGAACTCCTCGAACGCGCCGAGGAACGGTTCGGTTTTGTCATCGTGGAAGGCTACGGACTGACCGAGGGAACATGTGCGTCTGCGTGTAATCCCTATGGCGGCATTCGCAAACTCGGCACAGTCGGCCCTGCGTTGCCCGGGCAAGAGATTGCGATCCTCGCCGACGACGGGACTCTTGCTCGGCGTGGTGTCGCGGGCGAGGTAATCATCAAGGGTGCCAACGTGATGCGTGGCTACCTGAACAGACCGGAAGAGACAGCCACAACTGTTGTGGACGGTTGGTTGCACACCGGCGACGTCGGGTTTCTGGACGAGGATGGCTACCTGACTCTGGTCGACCGCATCAAAGACATGATCATCCGGGGAGGAGAAAACATCTACCCCAAGGAAATCGAAAACTCGCTTGCCACGCACCCTTCCGTGTTGGAGGCCGCTGTGATCGGGGCTCCGCACCACGTCTACGGAGAGGTACCTGTTGCCTATGTTGTTGCGTATCCGGATTCGCCTGTCACGGAAAACGAACTGCTCGAACATGTCACGGCGCTCCTCACTCGCGTGAAGCTGCCAGTGGCGATCTACGTCGTCGACGCGCTACCCCGAAACCCGGTGGGCAAGATCGACAAACCTGGAATGCGGCGAGCATTGAGCGTCGAACCCGCTCGCTAGCCACATCCCCGTAATACCCGAATAACTCGATGACGTGCGTCGAGTTGATCCGTCATGCCCACATATTGCACATCAGGAGCACACCATGGGATTCAAAGAAGGAAACTTCCCTCCCGTCGACCCGGCCACGTTCATGGACAAGCCCTTCCTCGAGCGCCTTGGCGACATGTCCACGCACTGGGTGGATTACGGCTTCGGGACACCGAAGATGGTCCACACCGTCTACATCATGAAGTTGCTGTTCCTCTACCTATTGGCCGGAACGGCAGTTGCGACATTGACTTCCGGTCTTTCCTGGGTTGATCCAGGATCTTGGTGGAATCAGCCCATCGTCTACCAAAAGCTGATCCTGTGGACGATGATGCTCGAGATGCTGGGCCTGGCAGGTTCGTGGGGCCCGCTGGCCGGTCACTTCAAGCCGATGACCGGTGGCGTCCTCTACTGGATTCGGCCGGGAACGATTCGCCTGCCACCGTGGCCGGGCAAGGTTCCACTCACTTCCGGCGACACCCGGACGGTGTTCGACGTGCTCATCTACGTCGCCGCTGTTGCCAATCTTCTTGTTGCCACAGTGCTTCCAGGAGTGCACACCACGGGAATCGACGCGGCGATCGCCGATAACGCCGGACTGGTACGCCCGACCGCCCTGTACTCGTTCCTGGTCCTCATGGCGATTCTTGGTCTGCGCGACAAGGTCCCGTTCATCGCCGCGCGCAGCGAGCAGTACCTGCCGGCTATTTTCTTCTTCACGTTCCTGCCGTTCGTCGACATGATCCTGGCGCTCAAGTTGCTGATCGTCATGGTGTGGATCGGAGCCGGTATCTCGAAGTTCGGTCGCCACTTCTCACTGGTGGTTCCGCCGATGTTGAGTAATACACCGTGGATTCCCTCGAAGAAGATCAAGCGCGCGCACTACCGTAATTTCCCCGAAGACCTGCGGCCCTCACACCTCGGTGGCGGCGTTGCACACGTGGCGGGAACGATGGTCGAGATCGTCACACCGTTGATCCTGCTGTTCTCCACCAACAAGACCCTGACCATTCTTGCCGTAATTCTCATGGTCGGATTCCACCTGTTCATCGCGTCGACCTTCCCGTTGGCTGTTCCACTGGAATGGAACCTGCTGTTTGCCTACGCGGCGGCGTTCCTGTTCCTCGGCTTCCCGGCGTGGGACGGCTACGGCCTCGGTGCCATGTCCTCGCCGTGGATTACCGTGGGAATTGTTGCAGCACTTGCTTTCTTCCCGATTCTCGGCAATCTTCGACCCGATCTCGTGTCCTTCCTGCCCTCCATGCGTCAGTACGCCGGCAACTGGGCGTCTGCGACGTGGGCATTCGCGCCGGGTGCAGAAGCCAAGATCGACCAGTGCATCAAGCGTCCGTCGCCCGATACCCGTAATCAGTTGATGACGATGTACCCCGAAGACGTGTCCGACGTCGTTCTGCATCAGCTGTTGGGGTGGCGTTCGATGCACAGCCAGGGGCGCGCGCTGTTCTCGCTGATGCTCCGGCACCTCGGTGAGGACATCAACACGTACTCCTTGCGGGAGGCCGAATTCATGTGCAACTCCATCGTCGCCTTCAACTTCGGCGACGGCCATCTGCACGACGAGAAGATGATCGCGGCGATTCAGCGTCGTTGCAACTTCGCGCCGGGCGAGTTCCTGGTGACGTGGATCGAATCCCAGCCCATCCACAAGGGCACACAGGAGTACAAGGTGATCGACGCGGCGTTGGGCGTCATCGAACGGGGCACCTTCAAGGTGGCCGACGCGGTAGCCGAACAACCGTGGTTGCCGAATGGCCCCATTCCGTTCGATGTTCAGTGGACACTGGACGTACGAGCTGACCGCGCGGCGACAGACCCGCAGGTCGTCTCCGAGCCGAGGATGCGAACGAAGACCAGCAGTATCGAGCAAGAGGTGGGTAAGTGACAAAGGCCGTGGTTGTCGGCAGCGGGCCGAACGGGCTCGCTGCCGCGGTACACCTTGCCAGGAGCGGTGTGGACGTGCAGGTACTCGAGGCCGCCGACCAGATCGGCGGAGGAACACGCTCCGGTCCGATCGACGTGCCCGGGTTGATCCACGATCACTGCTCGGCGTTTCACCCGATGGGTATCGGTTCGCCGTACCTGTCCAAGCTCGACCTCGAGCGGTACGGGTTGATTTGGCGGTGGGCCGAGGCGGACTGTGCGCACCCCCTCGACAACGGAGATGCCGGTGTTCTGTATCGCTCGCTGGAGCAGACCGCGGCGGGGCTCGGCGCGGACGGGCAGCGATGGCAACGCATGTTCAGCGACCTGTCGACGGGTTTCGACGCTCTCGCGTCCGACCTGATGCGCCCCATCGTGAACGTTCCGCGTCATCCGCTCAGGCTTGCGGCTTTCGGTCCGCGAGCACTGCTTCCGGCAACCGTGACCGCAAAATTGTGGAAGACGGACAAGGGCAAGGCTTTGTTCGGTGGGGTCGCCGCGCACGCCTTCTATCCACTTCACCGTCCGGCCACATCGGCCGTGGGGTTGATGATCACCGCGGCTGGTCACCGCTACGGATGGCCAGTTGCCGAGGGCGGTTCACGCTCCATCACCGATGCGTTAGCGGCGATGCTCCTCGATCATGGTGGCAAGATCGACACCGGTATCCGGGTGCGCACAGCTGTCGAGATTCCGGACGCCGATGTTGTTCTGATGGATGTCAATCCAGTTGGTGCTCTCGAAATCCTGGGGGATCGTCTCCCCGCCCGAGTGGCAAAGGCCTACCGGAAGTTCAAGTTGGCACCCGGCGCTTTCAAGGTTGATTTTGCGATCGAAGGTCATGTGCCGTGGACTAACCCGGATTGTGCGCGGGCCGGAACAGTCCATCTGGCAGGTGGTTTCGACGAAATTGTGGCAAATGAGCGTGAGACGAATGCGGGGCGCATGCCGCAGCGACCATTTGTGCTCTTAGGGCAGCAATACCTCGCTGATCCCACCCGCTCTGCCGGGAATATCCATCCGCTGTACGCCTATGCCCATGTGCCACACGGATATACCGGCGACGCTACGGAGGCGATCATCCGCCAGATCGAAAGGTTTGCACCGGGGTTCCGGGATCAGATCGTGGCCACATCGAGTCGCAGTACCGCTGATCTGGCACAGGACAATCCGAATCAGGTGGGCGGCGACATCATCGGAGGAGCAAACTCCGAACTGCAAGTGGTTTTGCGTCCGCGCATCGCTGTAGATCCGTACAGTACCGGGATCGAGGGCACCTACCTTTGCTCGGCGTCGACGCCGCCAGGGGCCGGGGCGCACGGAATGTGCGGATACAACGCGGCCGAATCTGCACTGAAGTATCTCAGGCGGAAGGGTGCGGAGGTTTTGTGACGGGTCCATCGCACAAGGATCGAGACGCCGTCGCGAGGCGGCGCCTCGCCCGGGTGCCGGCTGCCGCCGAACCGGAAGTTCTTGCCGTGGTTGCAGAATTGGCGCGACGCCTCGATGCGCGTAGCACTGAAATAGCGCGCGAAATGAGCGTGATGATGGCTCACGAGATCGACCAGTTGGACAACGATGCCAATTTGATCGAGATGCTCGAAGCCAGCGTGCAGGGAAATGTCACGACGATCATCCACGTACTGGCAAACGACATCCCCATCGATCATCTCCAGCCCACGACTGCGGCAGTGGAATACGCGCTCAGGCTCGCCCAACGAGATGTCCCGTCCAACTCGTTGGTACGGGCATATCACATGGGCCAGGGCGATCTGATGAGGATTTGTCATGACGAGGTCAGCGCCCTCGACATTCCGGCCCGGCTGACTTTGGCTGTCCTGAAACATACTTCGGATGTGGTGTACAGCTACATCGACTGGATTACGTTGTACGTCTTCGATGCGTACGAACAGGAGCGAAGTCGGTGGATCAACGCACAGGGCAACTTGCATTCGGCTGCGATCCACGCACTGTTGTCCGGAACTGGTTCAGACACAGGAAGTTTCGAGTCTGAAACCGGATATCGGCTGGACCAGAACCACATTGCCGTGGTTGCCTGGTCGACGTGGGATGCCGATGCGTTGGGCTTCAATGCCCTGGATCGGCTGGTGCGTGATCTCGGCGCGGCGGCCGGCGCTGACAAATCAGTGATCGTTACCGCGATCGACCGTCGAACAGTGTGGGCGTGGTTGCCCTTCGGACGCCGCGTTCCGGCACCGGATCTGCAGGTGCTGTCGGCATCCGTGCCACTCGACGGTGGCACCCGCGTCGCCATCGGTCTTCCCGGGAATGGGATGTCCGGGTTCAAGCGTTCGCATGAGCAAGCGCGCGCCGCCTATTCTGTTGCAACCGTGCCGGATACGCCGGGACGGCCTCTCGTGAGTTTTGGTGACCGAGGCATCGCGGTGGTGTCTCTCCTGTCGGACAATCTGGATGCGACCAAGTCCTGGGTGTGGGAAGTGTTGGGGCCGCTGGCTGCCGACACCCCGGGTGCGGCGTCCCTGCGCACAACATTGAGTGTGTACTTTGCGAACGGCGAAAGTCACCTCCATACCGCCAATCAGATGAATCTGCACCGCAATACCGTGAAATACCGCATCAACAAAGCGCTCGGCGATCCAGTCATCGTCGGGCGTGACAAGCTGGATCTGGCTCTGGCGTTGCAGGTGTGCGAATTGCTCGGTAGATCGGTGTTACGCCCTCTCGGTTGAGACAGGAATTCAGTCTGCACTCCGGCGGGAGTTGAGCCGGGAAGCCTGGCGTGTGAGGTGGTCGCGTTCGGCGAGGTTGGTTGCCTTGTGCGCCGCCTCGCCGTACAGGTGCGCCGCCGTCGTGAGGTCTCCGTCGCGCTCGTGAAGATACGCCGCCACCGCCGTGTAGCGGGGCAGTGAGTTGTCCAGCCTTGCCAGTGCCGCCAGACCGGCGCGTGCTCCGTCAGCCTCTCCCACGGCGACCGCTCGGTTGAGGCGGACAACCGGGCTGTCGGTGAGTTGCTCGAGTTCGTCGTACCACTCGACGATCTGAACCCAGTCGGTTTCCTCGGCGGTGAGCGCGTCAGCGTGGAGTGCCGCTATAGCGGCCTGAGCCTGGTACTCACCGAGCCGGTCGCGGGCGAGCGCGGCGTACAAGGTTGTGATGCCCTCGCTGATCGCCGCGGTGTCCCACCGGCTGCGATCTTGCTCCGCGAGGGGCACAAGATTGCCGTCGGGCGAGATTCGGGCAGCCCGCCGAGCGTGGTGGAGCAACATGAGGGCGAGCAAGCCCGCCACTTCGGGGTGGTCGATTGCGGCCGCGAGCTGCCGGGTGAGCCGGATGGCCTCGGCAGCGAGGTCGACATCGCCGGAGTACCCCTCGTTGAAGACCAGGTAGAGGACTCGCAGGACCGTGGCGACATCGCCCGGCTGATCGAACCGCACGCCGGATACGGTGCGCTTGGCCCGGCTGATGCGCTGCGCCATCGTCGATTCGGGGACCAGGTAAGCCTGCGCGATCTGGCGGGTGGTCAGCCCGCCGACAGCCCGCAGCGTGAGTGCGACCGCGGATGACGACGTCAGCGACGGGTGCGCACACAGAAAGTAGAGCTGGAGTGTGTCGTCCACTGCGGGTGCGGACTCCCGCACGGCTTCTTCCTCGAGCAGCTGCTCACGCCTGGTGCGAGCAGCCTCCGCTCGGGTCGCGTCGAGGAATCGCCGCCAGGCGACGGTGACCAACCAGCCCTTCGGATCTCGCGGCGGGTTGTCGGGCCAGACCCGAACTGCCTCGAGCAGCGCATCCTGCACGGCGTCCTCGGCCGCCGCGAAATCTGCTCCGCGGCGGACGAGGATTCCGAGCACGCTCGGAGTGAGGCTCCGAAGCAAGACGTCGTTCATCTGTCGAAGTCAGTCGGTAATCGTGGGTGGCGCGGTCAAGAAGGGGCGCACTTCGAGCCACTCGTGGATCGGCTTTCCGCCGGCTCCGGGTGCTGCCGACAACTCACCCGCCAGTTCGACGGCACGGTCGTAGCTGTCGACGTCGATCACCATCCAGCCGGCGATGAGGTCCTTGGTCTCCGCGAACGGGCCGTCGGTGACGGGCGGTCGACCCTCGCCGTCGTACCGGACAAATGTTCCTGAAGGGGCAAGAGCCTGACCGTCGACGAACTCGCCCGTCCCCTCGAGCCGATCCGCGAAGTCCTGCATGTACTGCATGTGGGCCGTGATCTCTTCCGGTGTCCACTGATCCATGGGAACGTCGTTGACCGAAGCCGGAGCGCCGCGGTAATGCTTGAGAAGCAGGTACTTGGCCATCGTGTTTCTCCTCGGGTTGGTGCCACCCATTCTGGTCGCACTTCACTACAGGGACGTAGCAAGCCACGGATTCTCGACATCATGCCGACAAGTTTTTTCGAGCTTTGTGTATGTGCTGGTGAAGCGTCTGGAAGCGGTGGTGTCGGCAGCGTGACCTACGGTGTTCGAGTGACTTCGCCGTGGACTGCCGGGCAGGTGGCATCGGTAGCTCCCGACGCCTCCTCGTTGGCAGCTGCGCAAAAACTGGCCGGTTCGTGGTCGCAGACCGGGCAGGTCGAGAACGGCCTCTGGGGACTGTGCCAGGGCAGCGGATCGAAGCCTTACCAGGCGATAGTCGACCTGAGCGGTCCCGCCTACAAGTGTTCGTGCCCCAGCCGCAAGTTCCCGTGCAAGCACGCGCTCGGCCTTCTCCTCGAATGGTCGACCGGACGCGTCCCGGTGGCATCGGAACCGCTCGACTTCGCTGCGGAGTGGTTGGCACAACGGGAGGGGAAGGCCGCACAGCAACCGGTACCTGCCGCCAAGGCAGTTGCCGATCCGGCCACAGCCCAGAAACGCGCCGAACGAGTGGCAAGCGGATTGGTCGAATTGGACCTGTGGATCACCGACCAGATACGTGGTGGCCTGGCATCGATGGATATCTCCTGGGAAGCGCTCGACGGAGTGGCCGCACGCATGGTCGACGCGCAGGCGCCGGGGGTTGCCGGAGCGCTCCGGTCGCTGGCCGGGGCGGTGGCCGGGGCGGAGAACTGGCCCGAACTGGTGTTGGGTGAACTCGTACGCCTGCATCTCCTTGTTGTTGCGCATCAGAGAATGGACCAACTTCCCGGTCCACTTCGGGATTCGGTGCGAGCGCACGTCGGATACCCGGTGTCCACCGAGAGTGTGATGGAACTGCCTGCTGTTCGCGAACTCTGGATGGTGATGGGTTCACGCATCACGGAGGAGAAGCGGCTCTTCACCCGCACCACGTGGCTCCTGGGGCGAGCTACGGGACGCTGGGCGATTTTGCTCGACTTCTCCCACGGTTCCCCCAACTTCTCGGGTGTCGTGCCGCCTGTCGGACATGTTGTCGACGCAGACCTGCACTTCTATCCCGGTGCGGCGGCGCTGCGGGCACGACTCGGAGCAACGCATGGTGACGCGGAGCCGTTCACGACTCTGCCGCCGGGGAACATTGCGGCGGCGCTGGAGCACTACACCGACGCAGTCAGCGCTGATCCGTGGTTGCGGTCGTGGCCGGTTGTGGTCACCGATGTGACGCCGTCGTATGTCGACGGATCGTGGTTTCTGGTGGACAAGTCCGGTTCAGCGCTTCCGGCAGAAGGTGATTCACGCATGATGTGGACACTCCTCGGAATCTCCGGCGGGTATCCGGTGAGTGTCTGCGGAACGTGGAATGCACGATACATCGAGGCATTCTCGGTATTCGTGAGCGGTCAGGTGACGGCACTGTGAGCACTCTCATGTCGGCGGCTCTGCTCGGAACATCGCGTACAGCACCGAGTTTCGATGATCTCCCGGTCGATGTCCGTTCGGCTTCCACGCTACTTGGCGGCGATCCGGCAGTAGTGCTGCTGGAGGCGGCGGCACTGGCCAGGGCCTACCGCGCCGGGGGAGCAGGTTCCGTCACTGCCGACCTGCCTGCGCCCGCGGAGGACGACCCGCGGCTGGTACTCCCCGAATCGTCTTCTGTGCATCTGCTTTCCATGCTGGCCGCCAAGGCGACGCTACTCGACGAGTGGTTTGCGCTGGCGCTCGAGCGAAACTTCCGGGCACCGGATCATCTGGTCGCAGAATTACTGGCCTATGCACGAGCCAGTGAGGTCTACCGTGAGAGAATCCTGCGAATCGTCGGCGAGCGCGGGCAGTGGCTAACTGCCCGAAATCCCGAGTGGTCCATGCTGATTCGTAACCGCGGCGGCGGCGTCGACGGGTGGCGGCACGGAACGCCGGCAGAACGCCTCCGGTGGTTGGCCGATACCCGCCGGAGCGAGCCGGCGCAGGCGTCGGAAGAGCTGACACAATCCTGGGAAACGGAACGGGGAGAACACAAAGCAGCGTTTGTCGCAGCTCTCGTCACCGGATTGAGTGCCGATGACGTGCCCTTGCTCGAACGCGCCCTCGACGACAGGCGCAAGGATGTCCGGCGTGAAGCAGCGACGGTTCTCGCCCGACTGCCGCAGTCGCTTTTCGGTGAACGTATGGCTCGGCGCGTCCAGGAATGGGTGCGGATCGAACGAACACAGTCCGGTGTGCGACTTGTGGTCGAGGCCCCCGAAGAAATCGATGCGGCTGCGAAGCGCGACGGGATCGAGGATCGGCCCAACCCACACACCGATTACCGCGCCGAGTACGTACGGCAGGCGATCAGTGCAGCTCCACTATCTTTGTGGAACAACATGATCGGTCAACCGTCGGCAGTTCTGAACCTGAGTCTCGACCGAACCTGGGAACCGATCCTTCACGACGCCTGGTCCACGGCCGCTGTACTCCAACATAACTCGGAATGGGCTCAGGCGATTTTCCGCACGCGTGGTCTGTCCACCGACAGGCGCCTGCTCCCGATGATTCCGCCGCGCGATCTGGCCGATCTCCTCTTGTCTGGAACTGGTGACGCGAACATCCTGCATCCGGACCGGGCGGCGATCTTCCAGACGCTGCCTCGCCCGTGGCCGGACGACATCACAGCCTCCGTGGTGGCGCAGTGGGAACGCGCCGCGGCCAGGCGTGCAGATGGCGGGGCCAGATCTGCCGAGTTCTCCCGCTACAAGTACTCCGAGTCGCTGCGTCTTGCGCAGGCCAGTTTCCCGTACAGCGCAGTAACCGTGCTCGGCCGAGCTGCGGAACGTGCCCGTGATCTCGACTGGCAGCAAGCTTTTGTCAAGACCGCCAACGCCATTGTCCACCGCAAGACACTGCTCGAGGAGCTCACATGAGTGCCACTGTTGATCCGACCTCACTGATGCGTCCGCACGCCGAGCAGGAATACGCACATGAGTTAGCCGCACTGGCGGCGGCCGACACGCGTCCGCGGCCACCGTCGTGGAACCTCTCACCCTGGGCGGTCGTCACGTACCTGCTGGGCGGCACTCTCGAGGACGGTACCGTCATTTCTCCCAAGTACGTGGGCCCGCGTCGGCTGATGGAAGTCGCCGTCGCGACGCTCGCGACCGACCGCGCACTGCTCTTGCTCGGAGTGCCGGGAACCGCTAAAACCTGGGTGTCCGAGCACCTTTCGGCTGCGATATCGGGGGCGTCGACGCTCTTGGTTCAGGGCACGTCCGGCACACCCGAAGAAGCCATCCGGTACGGCTGGAACTACGCGCGTCTGCTCGCCGAAGGCCCTACCGCCGGCGCGTTGGTGCCCTCGCCGGTGATGAACGCGATGGAAACCGGGAAGATCGCTCGAGTCGAGGAGTTGACGCGCATCCCGGCCGACGTGCAGGACGCTCTCATCACGATCCTGTCCGAGAAGACGCTTCCCGTGCCCGAATTGGGTATGGAAGTGCAGGCGGCCAAGGGCTTCAACCTCATCGCCACTGCCAACGACCGCGACCGTGGTGTCAACGATCTGTCCTCCGCATTGCGTCGACGATTCAATACCGTCGTTCTGCCTCTGCCTGCCAGCGAGGAAGACGAGGTGGCCATTGTGGCCCGGCGGGTCGAACAATTGGGTGCGGCGCTGGAGTTGCCTCTTGTTCCGGCAGCGGCTGAGGAAATTCGTCGAGTCGTCACCGTATTTCGCGAATTGCGTTCCGGCACCACGGCAGATGGTCGGACAAAGCTGAAGTCCCCATCCGGGACGCTGTCAACAGCAGAGGCGATTTCGGTAGTCACCAACGGCTTGGCGTTGTCCGCGCACTTCGGTGACGGTGTCCTGCGCGCATCAGACGTCGCGGCCGGGATTCTCGGCACGGTGATCAAGGACCCGGTAGCGGACAGCGTGGTGTGGAACGAATACCTAGAGGCCGTGGTGCGTGAACGAGGCGACTGGTCCGACTTCTACCGGGCCTGCCGCGAGGTCACCGGGTGACATTTGCCATGCAGGACAGCAGGGTCCGAGTTTTCGGGATCCGTCATCACGGGCCGGGCTCGGCGCGTGCCGTTCGGCGCGGGTTGGAGGAGTTTGCTCCGGAAGTTGTCCTGAT
Organism: Rhodococcus sp. IEGM 1366; assembly: GCF_033142425.1. Lineage (NCBI taxonomy): Bacteria > Bacillati > Actinomycetota > Actinomycetes > Mycobacteriales > Nocardiaceae > Rhodococcus > Rhodococcus sp. IEGM 1366. Next base: position 344,193 of record NZ_JAWLRZ010000001.1, on the reverse strand, counting down.
CGAAGGTCCATCGGATGCAGATCCACTGGTAATGCTGGCGGCATCGGAAACCATGTCGCCACCGGTTGCTCTGTTGGCGTATGCGACGGGCGAACCGTCGAAGGCCGCGTTTTGGCCGTTTGCGGTGTTTTCGCCGGAATGGCAGGCCCTTGACTGGTCTGCGAAAAACGGTGTGCAGGCACGTTTCTGCGACCTACCCGCGTACAACATGTTGGCAGATCGGCCTGAACTGAGCACGCGTGAAGGAGACCCACTAGCCGAGTTGGCTGCGGCTGCAGGTTACGACGACACCGAGCGTTGGTGGGATTCCGTCATCGAATCCAACTCGGGTACAGGCAGCTCGGATGTCTTCAATGCGATCACCGATGCGATGGCGGCACTTCGGGAGACCGTGCCGATTGACGAGGAGACGGCGCACCGTGAGGCGTACATGCGTCAGGTGCTGCGAAAAACACTCAAGGACGGCGCGCAGCGAGTGGCCGTCGTGTGCGGTGCGTGGCATGCGCCCGCGTTGGTGGGCCCGCTCGGTCCCGCTTCGGTGGATGCTCGAATCCTCAAGGGAATGACCAAGATCAAGACGTCGTTGACGTGGGTTCCCTGGACGCATTCGCGACTGGCGTCCGTATCGGGGTACGGCGCGGGGATCACCTCGCCGGGTTGGTATCACCACCTGTTCACAGCGCAGGACAAGACTGTTGCCCGCTGGCTGACCAAGGTTGCCCGGGTGCTTCGCGCCGAAGATCTGCCGATCTCGAGTGCACACGTCATCGAAGCGGTGAGACTGGCAGAAGCATTGGCAGTCATACGCTCTCGGCCTCTGGCCGGCTTGTCGGAAGTGACAGAGGCGACAAGGTCGGTGATGTGCGACGGTAACGACGTGCTGCTCGATCTGATCACCCGAAAATTGGTGGTCGGCGAGTCTTTGGGTGAAGTGCCTGAAGAAACTCCGACGGTTCCGCTGGAAGCAGACTTGCGGGCCAGGGCAAAAACGCTGCGTCTCAAGCAACAGGCGGGCGCGAAGAACCTTGATCTGGACTTGCGCCGCGACATCGACGTCGAGCGTTCACGATTCCTGCACAGGTTGGCTCTCCTCGATATCGACTGGGGTGTGCCGGCAGAGGACGAAGTGCGTTCTACGGGTACCTTCCGGGAAACGTGGGCATTGCAATGGAAGCCGGAATTTGCGGTGTCGGTGATCGAGGCATCGCTGTGGGGAACAACGGTATCGGTCGGAGCTGCGGCCAAAATCGAGGCACGAGTTCAGGCACCCGATATTGCGCTCGCTGCGCTGATCGAACTCTTGGAACAGTGCCTCCTCGCTGATCTTCCGGACGCGCTGACCCGGGTGCTGACGAGTGTCAAAACTGTTGCAGCTCTTGATCATGACGTAACACACCTGATGGCAGCGCTGCCGATACTCACACGCACCCTGCGCTACGGTGACGTGCGCGGTACCGACGTATCTGCTCTGACGGAAGTTGCCGACGGACTGTTGGTTCGAATCTGCACCGGCCTGCCGGTGGCGGTTACCGGACTTGACGACGCGAGCGCCGAAGAGTTCCGTGATCATCTCGACAAGGTGCACGCGGCCGTGTTGATGCGCGACCATCCGGAGTCCATCGTGCGATGGCTGAAGGTGGTCTCAGGTCTCATCGACCGTGACGACGTCAACGGGATTCTGACGGGTCGGATGGTCCGATTGCTCCGTGATGCCGGATCGATTTCGGAGGTCGATGCGGCGCAGCGGTTGTCACGGGCGCTGTCCATCGGTAGCGCGCCAGTGGACAAGGCAGGGTGGGTCGACGGTTTCCTCGGCGGCGGTGGGCTGGTCCTGGTGCACGATCGAGCGCTACTGGACTTGATCGACAGTTGGGTTGGGCAGCTGCGTGAGCAGGATTTCATCGACACCCTCCCGTTGCTGCGCCGGACGTTCGGTGCATTCGAGGCGGGGGAGCGGCGCGCGATCGGACAGGCCGTGCGCGGTGGCCGTGTCACCGAGACCTCAGCCGAGACCGATGCACGACGTGGCCGGGCAGCGATGGCTGTCGTTTCGGATATCTTGGGGGTCAACGCATGAGCGAAGACGAGCAGCGGCTGCGGCGATGGCGCTTGATGCTGGGTGAATCCGCAGAGGAGTCGACGGGCGGACTCGGCTTGCCGGGAGACTCGCAGATGGATGCCGCTCTGGCCGCTCTCTACGACAGTTCGAAGCCAACGAAGGGAACTCGGCGCTCAGCGGGGTTGGGTGCGTCGGCGCCAAAAGTTGCACGGTGGCTCGGCGATATCCGTACCTACTTTCCCAGCACCGTGGTTCAGGTGATGCAGAAGGACGCGATAGAACGACTCGGACTGACGCACCTGCTGCTGGAACCGGAACTGCTCGACGCCGTCGAACCTGATGTGCACTTGGTGGGCACCCTGCTCAGCCTCAATCAGGTGATGCCGGAAGCCAGCAAGGCCACCGCCCGGATGGTGGTGGGCAAGGTGGTGCGCGAAGTGGAGGAGCGCATTGCTCAGAAGACCAGAGCAGCGGTGACCGGAGCGCTCAATCGTGCTGCCCGGACGTCCAATCCGAAGCTGCGAGACATCGATTGGAACCGCACCATCGCGGCGAACTTGAAGAATTACCTGCCCGAGTATCGCACTGTGGTGCCGGAACGACTGATCGGCTACGGACGGAAATCCACGGCCGTACAACGTGACGTGGTACTGGCCATCGACCAATCGGGTTCGATGGCGTCCAGTGTTGTCTACGCCTCCGTCTTCGGCGCAGTCCTGGCGTCGATGCGCGCACTGAAGACGTCGCTGGTGGTCTTCGATACCGCGGTGGTTGACCTGACGGAGAAATTAGCGGATCCGGTGGACGTGCTGTTCGGAACTCAGTTGGGCGGCGGCACCGACATCAACCGAGCGATCGCCTACAGCCAGTCGTTGATCTCACGGCCGTCCGAGTCGATGTTCGTGCTCATCTCCGATCTGTACGAGGGCGGAATTCGCAACGAGATGCTTCGACGAATGGCCGCGATGAAAGCAGCAGGAGTGCAGGTGGTGGTGTTGCTGGCGCTCTCCGACGACGGTGCACCCTCGTTCGATCACGACAACGCCGCCGCTTTGGGCGGGCTGGGCATTCCTGCTTTTGCGTGTACGCCGGACAAGTTCCCGGAGTTACTCGCGGTGGCGTTGGAACGCGGCGACGTAGGTGCGTGGGCAGACAAAAATCGCCCTGCTTGAAAGAACACATGTTCGGGTATTCCCTCGCGATGACCCGTGCGCAGACATCGGCAACACAAGCAGGTTCTGGTTTGGTCCTCGCAGTGTTGGCATGCGGCCAATTCTTGATGACTCTCGACAGTTCGGTCATGAACGTCTCGATGGCGACCGTGGCCGCCGATGTCGGGACCACAATTACCGGTATCCAAACCGCTATCACGCTGTACACCCTGGTGATGGCGACCCTGATGATCACGGGCAGCAAGGTCGGTTCGATGATCGGCCGGCGGCGGGCCTTCGGGTTGGGGCTGGTCATCTACGGGGTCGGGTCGTTCACGACGGCGATCGCGCCCAATCTTGCCGTGTTGCTGATCGGATGGTCGCTCCTCGAGGGGATCGGTGCGGCATTGATCATGCCGGCGATCGTGGCGCTGGTGGCATCAAATTTCTCGGCGGAAAAGCGTCCGGCAGCATACGGATTGGTAGCGGCCGCCGGAGCGATGGCAGTTGCCGTCGGACCACTGATCGGGGGCGCTGTCACAACTTTCGCGTCGTGGCGGTATGTCTTCCTCGGCGAGGTCGTCCTTGTAGTTGCGATCTTGTTGGTGTTGCGAAAGGTTGCCGATGTTGCCCCCACCAAGGGCCACCTCGACGGTGTGGGTTCCCTATTGTCAGTGGCAGGCCTCGGCATGATCGTTTTCGGTGTTCTGCGTTCGAGTGAATGGGGTTGGTTGCAGGCCAAACCTCAAGGGCCGGAGATGCTGGGGATGTCGCCGGTCGTGTGGTTGTTGCTCGGTGGGATGTTGGTTGTCTACGGCTTCCTCCGCTGGGAAGCGTGGTTGGTCAGTGTAGGCAAGGAACCACTTGTCGATCCGGACATGCTGAGGAATCGGCAACTGACTGGTGGGCTTTCGATGTTCTTTGCCCAATTCCTCGTTCAAGCGGGCGTGTTTTTTGCGGTGCCGCTTTTCCTGTCCGTGGTTCTCGAACTGAGCGCACTCGAGACCGGGGTGCGAATCCTGCCGTTGTCGGCAGCCCTGGTACTGGCCGCGATCGGAATTCCGAAGCTCCGGCCGACGGCGAATCCCCGTCGCGTCGTCCGCATCGGGTTGTTGTCGATGATTGTCGGCATCCTGTTGTTGGTTGCCGGGATGGATCCGGGCGCAAATGCCGCGATCGTGATGGTTCCGATGTTGTTCCTCGGGTTCGGTTTGGGGGCGCTGTCGTCACAACTCGGAGCCGTCACGGTGTCGGCGCTGCCGGACGACAAGAGCGCAGAAGTAGGTGGATTACAGAACACTGCAACCAACCTCGGTGCGTCGCTGGGAACGGCGTTGATCGGATCGGTGCTGATCGCAACACTGACAACGTCGGCAATTGCCGGGATCGAGGACAATCCGGCTGTTCCAGCAGCGGTACAGCAACAAGCCACGACGAATATGGTGTCCGGTGTTCCATTCCTCTCGACCACCCAACTTCAAGACTCCTTGGCGCAGGCCGGCGTGAACGAGCAGACTTCTGCGGCGATCGTCGACGTCAATTCCGAGGCCAGACTCGAAGCTCTGCGTGTTGCTTTTGCCGTCGCAGCGTTCCTTGCCGTCGCGGCGCTGTTCGCGACCGGCCGGATTCCGCGGATACCGGTCGGGTCCGACGATCGAACGAGCGGAATTCCTGCCTCCGACTGACAACTGCTTTGCGTCGTTCACGTCGAGAAATGGCGATCTTCGGGAACTGGAAACTCGCAGTCGGCTAACGTCGAGCGAAGAAACAGCCAAAAAGTCTGGAAAGCTCCATTCAACCGGCAATCCGATCGGTATGGCGACAAAGGAGGAACCGATGCCCGGACACCAGCGTCCGGCTGCGATCCGCCACGGTCTCAGGCCGCCTGAATGTTGAGTTCTGTCCGACAAACAAGTCGCCGGGCCGCATTGCCGGAATCCGAGCGCAGCGACTTCTTCCGCCGCCAGGTAGACGAGGCCGTCACCGTCGCACCGTTGGCGAACTTTGCCATCATGGCCGGCATCAGTTCGGTGCTCGTGTTTGTCATTCCTCCGGAGCAGCACCTGATTCGCTGGGTCGGCGCGGTGGCGATTCTTCTTGTCTTCCTGAACTCGACTTACACGTGGGTCTCGTTGCGCCAGAAGCGAGCGCAACGATCTGTTCGCCGGGACTACATCGGTCTGATGTTCGAGGTTGTAGTTCTCGGAGTCCTCGACGTCGTTCTGTTCGCGCTGCTGTTTTCCGAGACGGCAACCGATGACGTGATCCTGATCGCGACAATGGCCGGTCTCATGGGCGCCGGAACCATCAATTTCTATACGCTTCGTTCAGCCAGTCTGACCTGGATATATATCCACGGTGCTGGGTTGTTCATCATCTTCCTGTCCCACACGAAGCCGTATCTCTCGGTCTTGATGCTTCAACTGGTGATCTACACGTTTGCACTCACAATCGGTGCGCTGTATCTGTCCGCGTCGTTCAAGCGGAGGTGGCTCGCCGAGATGCAAGCCGAATCGGAACGTCAGACAGTGGCCTTGTTGCTCGACGGATTCGAAGGTGGATCACGCGACTGGCTGTGGGAAGTCGACGCTGCGGGACGCTTCACCCACACGTCGCCCCGGTTCGCCGAGGTAACGGGGTTAGCGGTTGGCGAGCTACAGGACAGGACTTTCGATCAGATGCTCGACCAACTTGCCATCACCTCCAGCGCGGAGGGCCGGAAGGCAGTTGATCTGTTGGTCGACAAGTTCGAACGCCAGGTGCCCTTCGGTGATCTGGTGGTGTCAGTCCGCGTCGACGGCGTTTGCCGTTGGTGGTCGCTCTCCGCAAAGCCACGAATCCGCGAGGACGGTGAAATGCTCGGCTGGCGCGGCGTCGGTTCCGACATCACCGAGTGGTATGTCCGCGAACAGGATATTTTGCGGCAGGCGGAGACCGACGCCCTGACGGGACTGCCAAACCGGCGAGCATTCGGACAAGCGCTGGAGCAGGCAATCGCGGACCGTGCGGAAGGTCAGGTGCACGTCGCGATCCTCGACCTCGACAACTTCAAATCCGTCAACGACACGCTCGGACATCCGGTGGGAGACGGGTTGCTGCTCGCGGTCACCGAGCGACTGTGTGCCGTAGCGGATTCGGATGTGTGCGCGCGCATGGGTGGTGACGAGTTCGGATTCATCGCCCGGATGCCCGCAGGCCAGAGCGAGCGAGGCGCATTCGAACGATATCTCGACGTCCTGCACGATCCGTTCTTCGTCGACGGCAACCGGATCGAGGTACGCGCGACCATCGGCTTCGCGACCAACCCGAATGACTCCGCCGACGTCGACGAATTGGTCATGCTCGCTGATCTTGCCCTGTACGAGGCCAAGTCGACAGGACGGAACCGGGTGGGCCGATTCTCCCCGGCGCTGCGGGCGCGGGCATCGGAGCGTGCCACCGCTCAACAGGAGCTCGCCCGTGGAATCGCGGCCGACCAATTCGAACTTCACTATCAGCCCCAGGTAGACGCGGTGACCGGTCAGGTGGTGGCGTTCGAGGCATTGATTCGGTGGAACCATCCTGTGCGAGGTCAGCTCGGACCACGCCAGTTCATCGGAGTGGCTGAAGAAACCGGGATGATCATTCCGCTCGGGGCTCGGGCCTTGGCGCTTGCCTGTACGGCTGCCGCGAATTGGCCAGACGGCATCGCGGTCACCGTCAACGTCTCATCCGTTCAGCTGGTGTCCACGGGCTTTCTTGCCACCGTTGTCGATGTATTGAGAACCACCGGACTCGAACCGCATTTGTTGCAGGTCGAAATTACCGAGACCGGGGTCGTCGACGATCGGGCTGTCGCAGATCTGCACCGATTGCGCGAGCTGGGGGTCACCGTAGCTCTGGATGATTTCGGTACCGGATACTCGTCTTTCGCGACTTTGCAGAGGCTGCCCATCGACGTCCTCAAGATCGACCGCGTGTTTATCGTCGACTGTGCCGACCAGCCGATGGCGGTGGTGCAATCGGTGGTCGAACTTGCCGGAACACTAGGGATGAAGTCGTTGGCTGAAGGCGTCGAAACGGCAGTGCAATTGCGACGTGTTCAAGCCGCGCGGTGCCAACTTGTTCAGGGCTTTTACATCAGCAAGCCCCTGGATGCGGCGAATTTGGAAGAATATTTTGCCGCAACGAAGACTGAATCAGGCAGCCATATTCATTCATTCGTCAGATTTCCGTAGCCCGCAAACTGTTTCCTCCGGCGGCCTTCGCTTGATACATCATCGAGTCCGCGACATTCGATGCCACAGATATTGCGGACGATCCACCGGTCCAGGCCTTCGACCCCGCCGGCATTATCACTGCCCCGACGCTCACGGTGGTCGGGACGAGATCGGAATGATCCGAAATTGCAGAAGTGATGCCGTCGATCAACGTGCCAATTTCTTCGTGACATCCTGAAATGACAGCCAGGTACTCTTCGCCGCCCACCCGCCCTACGACGCCCTGATCTCCTATATGCGTCTTCAAGCGGTTGGCAGTGCGAATAATTACTTGGTCGCCCTCGGAATGCCCGTGAAGATCGTTGACCATTTTGAATTTGTCGATGTCGACGACTATGAATGCCAGGCATTTTTCCTGTACCCGGGCCGAATCGAACAAATCGATAACCGCAGCGTCGAGGCCGCGGCGGTTGAACAGTCCGGTCAAAGGATCACGATCGGAATCGCGGGCATCGCGGTAGAGGGTTCGCCACGTCAAATGCGAGAAAATCGGCACGACGGTTACGGCTCCAAGTAGAACGGTGGCGCGTGCCGCGATGGTCGTGGGGTCGACGGTTCCTTGTTGATAGGCGAGCACGAGGATGAGGGTGGTGATCGACGTTGCAAAGATTACGTGCGCCATAAGCCATCTCGCACTGACGAACAGCGTTGCGAAGGTACCGCTTATCGCAAAGATGATGCACCCGAACAATGCCGAGTCGCGGTCGGGGACAAGAAGAATTGCCGACGCGATTCCGAGGTCGGCGAATATGCCGAATGCGAGCAGTCCGCGTCTACCGGGAAATGGCAGCGTGAACCAACAGGTCATGACGATAAGCGATCCGATGACCATGCAGACCGACAGGAATTTTCCGGCACTGGCTGTCGGTGCATCGGGTCCGATCAATTTGAAGAATGCGCCCGATCCGAGGATGGCAGTCATTACGCCAAGCAGGCCACGGAAGATCGGCGCGATAGCGCGACTTGATCGTTGGTTACTTATCCACTCGTAATCGTGTGGTTCGTCGAACCATTCCTTGAGCGTGCGCCACGAGGTGTTCCTCGAACGCACGCTTTCCGAACTGGACATGTGGTTCATTCTCGCATTCAAGATCGGGAAGGCATGGCAATCAGTCCCTCAGTGCAGTTTCAGCTCAGATACTGGTGGTTCGGACGCCGTTTCCTCCGGCAGCCTTCGCTTGGTACATCATCGAATCGGCGACGTTCGACGCAACCGAGATTGCTGACGATCCACCCGTCCATGCCTTCGACTCGGTTGGCATGATCGCCACTCCGACGCTCACCGTTGTGCGTATCGGGTCCGGGTAATCGGAGAGTGCCGGAACAATACCTTCGGTCAACGTAATGATCATCTCGGGTGGCCCCGATATGACTGCGAGGTACTCTTCACCGCCGACTCGACCGACTACGGCCCGCTGACCGAGGTGAGCGCTGAGTCGGTTGGCTGTTCTCTGGATTACCCGATCGCCTGCGGGGTGCCCGTGTACATCGTTGACCAACTTGAACTTGTCGATATCGACCACGATGAATGCAAGACACCACGCATCATCGCGGGCCTGATCGAACAGAACCGTAACTGCCGCGTCGAGTCCACGACGGTTGAATAGACCGGTCAGGGGGTCGTGGTCCGATTCGCGGGCATCTCGATACATCATGCGCCACGTCAGATGCGAGAAGATCGGGAGAAGTGTTACTGCGGCAAAGAGGACCAATGCGCGGGCAAGGAGTGTGCTGTGGTCGACTGTTCCCGCGCCGAAAGCGAGAACAAAAACGATGATGCTGACGCCGGTAGCCCAGGCCACGTGGCCCAGAAGCCATTTAGCGCTGACGAACAATGTCGCGTAAGTGCCACTCACGGCAAAGGCGATACAGCCGAAAGTCGCTGAATCGCGATCAGTCACCATGAGAACCGCCCCAGCAAGACCGATGTCGGCAAAAATTGCGAAGGCGATAAGCCCACGCTGTCCGGGAAAGGGGCGAGTGAACCAAAGCCCCGCGATGACAAAACAACTGGCGACAACGATCGCCCCCAGGTATTTCCCGAGTGTTGTCGGCGGCGCGTCGGGCCCGACGAGTTTAACGAGCGCGGTAAGGCCGAAGATCATCGACATGATGCCGAGCAAGGCGCGACAGAGAGGCTGAATCGCGCGGCTGGAGCGGTGGCGTTTCATCCATTCGTAGTCGTGCTCCTCGTGGTACCACTCATTGAGCAAATTCCATGAGTTACCCCCTGTTGGTAGATGGACAGGGGTGCGCATGACACCTATTTTGGCATTGAATTCCAGCGAAGAAAAACTAACAATCACCAGGTTGATTTGTTCGGAGAGTCGCGGGGGACAAGTACCTTAATACTTTGGATAACTGACTTTGTGCGCGTTTTCATGAGAACCGAAAATAGGTTGCGGCGATGAAGGTTTTACCGTTTCCCTGCCAGTAATCGACCCGACCGTGCCGCACGTGCACCGGCCAATGTCGCGGCACCGACGGTGATCATCGCGCCCAGCAGAATTGCTGCAGGCTCACCGTCGCCGAGCACGCCGAGCTGCGAGCCAACCGTTACCGCGGCAACGGGAACACCGAGCTGCGCAGCAGACAATATGCCGAGCGGAAGAGGTAAACCCATTACCCGAACCACGGCATGCACTACGAGCGTTGCCATGCCTAAAGACACACCGAGCCAGATGGACGACGGATTGCTGACGAGGTCCCGAAGATTGATGGAAGCGCCGAGCCACACGAAGAACAGCGGCGCAAAAAAGCCATCCGTGACGGCGAAGAGCTGTTTCGCCAGGCGCCGGGGCTCACCGATCGCCGCAAGGACCAAACCGAAAGCAAAGCCCGCGAGCATGACGGATACATGAGTACTGGTTGCCAGCGCCGCCAGAGAGAACAGGATCACCAGATTGATCCGCAGTTCGAGAGCGAACTTTCGCTTTTCCGAGAACTTGTGGAGCCGCCGCCACGCTCCGGAGCGGTGGAATGACCGGAGCCCGAAATAGAGCACGACCGCAGCGGCGATGACGGCGAATGCACCGAATCCCGCACGCACCGCGTTCCCGGGATCGATTACGAGCGGCACCGCCACGATGCATGCCGTGTCGGCGATGGCTATCTGTGCCGTCATCTGCAGAACGGACGTTCCGCCGAGCTCGAGTGAATCTACGATCGGAAGAATAAGTGCTGCAGACGAAGACGCGATGAGCACGGCGTACAGAGCGGCGTGACCGGTATCGAAAACCGATGCCACCGCGTACCCGGCGACAGCGGCCAGAACCCCGACCATCACTGCGCGGACCGCGCCTTTACCCATCGCCGACCGAACCGCAGGATCGCGAACGGGGACGTGCGAGCCTGCCACCAACATCGTCAACGCAAAACCGATATCGGCCATGAACGTGAAAGTGTGGTCAGTCGCATCGAGCAATCCGAATCCGGTGACCCCGAGAATGACACCTGCCGCCAACTCGCCTACGACTACCGGGATATGCCAGCCTTCGCGTGCCGCCAGCAGCGGCCCGAGTAGCCCGGCGAAAGCAACCAATGCGAGTACGTCGAATGTCACCAATGATCTCCTCGCCGTTTGGTGCCTGTGCCCAGGGGTAATCATCGCATTGGGGGATGACGGGGGGATTCGACCAGGAGGCGGTACCCATGAGAAGGATCGTCGCCGCAATCGCGGCGCTGTTCCTGTCGACATTTGCCTTGATCGGGTGTGGTGACACCAGCACCGATTCCCACGGCAATCACTCTGCCGAGATGGGAGTGACAGCTGCAAACGCACAGGCAGCGGAAATTGTGATCAACGGCTTCGAATACTCCACACCGGCCCCCGTGATGCCGGGTCAAACTGTCACGGTCCGCAACAACACTGATGACGAGCATTCCGTTACGTCTGATACACCAGGGTTGTTCGACGTCATTGTCAACGAGAACGAAGTCGCACGTCTGACCGCGCCCGAGGAACCAGGGTCCTACGCGTTCCACTGCACCTATTTCTCGGACATGCACGGGACCTTGACCGTGGAGGATTGAGAGGAAGTGATGAGCCCCCCTTCCGAGCGAAAGGTATCTTGGTCGCCTTCAATGCGCCGAAAGGTACTTTCGCTCAGTCGGGGAGATGCGTTTTGCCGTAAATAACCGGCCCGGAAACAGTTCCGGGTGTACGGTATGCGGGTGCGCCGGAGACTGGTAATCAGTATCGTCACGTTAGTGGTTTGCGCCTTCGGCTTCGCGCCGCCCGCGCTCGCAGACAGTACGTATTCGTCGCAGCTTCTGTACTTTTCGGTTCAGGTCGGCCCCGATCGGGCAACGCAGTGCACGGTTGTCGGCGAGCTGACCATCCCTGACGGCGTCAGTGCCGGAAATCGGGCACCGGCGATCCTGACCACCAATGGTTTTGGCGGATCGTACAAAGACCAGATACCGATGGTGCAATTTCTTGCCGAGAACGGGTACGTGGGTCTTACGTATTCAGGCCTCGGCTTCGGCGGAACCACCTGCAAGATCACCCTCGATGCTCCCGCATACGACGGCATCGCCGCGTCACAGTTGGTCAGCTTCCTTGGCGGCAGCGAAGGAATTGCTTTCACTGATCCTGGTCTGACGCAACCATTTCCGGCTCTAGACGTGGTGGTTCGAGACTCGGTGGACCACAACGGAGCGCCGTCGATCAACGATCCTCGCGTCGGTATGTCGGGCGGATCGTACGGTGGCGGTATTCAATTTGCCGCTGCCAGTGTCGATCCGCGCATCGACACGATCATCCCGATGATCACGTGGAACGATCTGTCGTATTCGTTGGCGCCCAACAGTACTGGCATCGTCACCGGCGTCTCGACGGTGGAACCCGGTGCGTCCAAGGTGCTGTTCGCGTCGTTGCTGTTCGGATTGGGAGTCACGAATCCTGGTGTCGACGGGTATGTCGCCGATCCCGCGCGGCTCGAGGGTTGCCCGAACTACGTGTCGTACATGTGCAATGCCATTGCGCAGGCAGTGGTTACAGGTGAAGTGGGTCCGAAGATAGTCGCGGATCTGCGGGCGTCGTCGGTCGCGTCCTACATTGATCAGATCAAGATCCCGGTGTTGCTCGCGCAGGGGCAGCAGGACACTCTGTTCGATTTGAACGAGGCGACGGCCACCTATGAAGCGCTGAAAAGCCGTGGTGTGGATGTGAAGATGATCTGGCATTCGTGGGGGCACAGTCACTTGGCTGCTGCGCCAGGCGAATTCAGCTTCAGTGCTCCGGACGCCGAAACTCAGTACGAAACAGGCCGATTCCTCGACTGGTTCGACCACTATCTTCGGGACGAGAACACCGAAACCGGGCCGGAATTTGCTTACTTCCGTAATTGGATCGACTACGAGGGAAATGCTGCGCCGGCCTATGCGACGTCGAATACCGTGAATGTCGGCAGCAACCGGGACTTCCATCTCTCCGCGGATGGCGCACTGCTGCCAGGCGGTGTACCGCCGGTACCCGGAGCGAACACCGTAGTCACCGCTCCAGCGGGTCTTCCGACTGGCATCGAACCGCTCAATATCTCTCCGGCAGGCAATATTCCGAATGTGCAGATCCCCGGAACCGAGGCCTTGTGGACCTCGGCTCCGTTGGCCGACACAATGGACGTTGTCGGTTCGCCGACTGTCACGTTGCGGGTCGCGGCGCCTGGACAACCGGTGGTGTTCGCCAAGGTGTACGACGTGGCGCCCGACGGAAGCTCGACGTTGATCAACGGTTTGATCGCGCCGATCAGGATCAGCGATCCGTCGCAACCGGTGCCGGTGACCATGCCCGCGATTGTCCATCGTTTCGAACCCGGTCATGCTGTGCGACTGGCGATCACAGGGGGAGACATCAGCTTCCGGGGCGGTCTGGCCGGGATGCCGGTGACGATCTTTGCCGACGCCTCAGGTCCGCTGCAGCTCCCGGTGGTGGGCTAGCTCGCCGTCACTTCAGATATTTGCCCAGCTGTCCGGCCCGAAGACCTCGTAGTGGATATTCTGCGCCGGAACATCGCGTGCTATCAACGATTCACGCATGGACAGCATGAACGGCATCGGACCGCAGAGGAATGCCTGTGTGTTCGGCTCGAGTTCGATCTCACGCAGATCGGCACGTCCTTCGTGAACAGCGCCGAGGGGTGCTAACGAACCGAGGTCTTCGTACCAGCGGTGCAGTGTTGCGGCCGGGATCTTGCCTACCAGCTCGCTGAGTTCAGCTCGGTGAGCGTGATCAGCGATGGAGCGATCCGCGTGAATCACCGACACCGAGCGCTGAGCGCCGGTATCCACGAGGTGATTGAGCATGCCGATCATCGGCGTGCATCCGATTCCGGCAGACGCGAGCAGGAGCGGCGAATCGTCCTCCGGCATCATCAGATCGCCAAACGGTGTGGTTACCGACAGTTCGGAACCTTCGAAAGCGTTGTTGTAGAGGAAGTTCGATACTTCGCCGTCGGGCGTGCCCGAGATCCTCTTCACGCTGATGCGCCAGTCGGCACTACTCGGCACGGAACAGAGGCTGTATTGCCGGATTTGCCGAGCGCCGTCGGGCAGGACTACCCCGACTGAAAGATACTGTCCGGGAGCGAATGTGGGGAGAATGCTGCCGTCGAGTGACGTGAGTGTCAGTGACGCGGTATCGGCAGACTGCAATACGCGTTCGGTGATTCGCACCGTCCGCCAGACGTCTCCGGGTTCGACGCCGGCGAGTTGATAGAGCCCACGTTCCATGGTGATCAACGTTTCCGCCATCAGCCAGTAGACCTCGTCCCACGCCTTCGCGACATCGGGAGTGACTGCATCACCGAGTATTTCGACGATTGCGGCAAACAGGTGCTCGTGCACAATTGCGTACTGGTCCGGGGTGATTCCCAGCGACGCGTGCTTGTGAGCGATACGCGAAAGGATCAGATCGACCTTGGCGCTGTCGGGTTCGAGCTGGAGTGTCGCGAAGGCGGCGATCGCTCCGGCGAGGGCTTTCTGCTGTTCGCCTTGCTTTTGATTACCACGGTTGAACAAATCACGTTCGAGTTCGGGCTGGGCCTCGAACATCTTGCGGTAGAACAGCGTTGTGATTTCTCCGATGGCGGCGCCGACCACGGGGAGGGTGGCGCGAATGACCTCGGTTGACGCATTGGAAAGCATGAGATGCTCCGTTCGGTCGAAATTCGGTTGTTCAGCCTGCTTCGTCGCTCCGAGTGGTGAGGCGAAGCAGAACATTTTTGGACGGTTGGCGCGTCACGTCTTCGATCGTGACTCCGTCGAGTGAGGCAAAAAATGCCTCTTGCGCGTCGTGGAGTGCACTCCGCAGGAGGCATCCGCCGCGCAGAGGGCACGGTTTATCCCCTTCGCAGTCGACAACCTCTCCAGGCCCTTCGAGGCGTCTGGCGAGCCAGCCGATGGTGGCGGTCCGACCCAGCTCGGTGATGGAGAGCCCGCCGCCGCGCCCGCGTTTGGTGTTGACTATGCCCAGTTCACCCAGTCGTGTGACCACTTTGGTTGCGTGGGCGTACGACACGTTGAGCTGCTCGGCAATTACCCGCGTACTGGGGGAGGCGTCGGCGTCGAGTACGGCAAGCCGCATGACGACGCGCAATCCCAGGTCGGTGAACTGCGTCAGTTGCATGACCTGAATCTACATAATTCGCATCTGAGATGACTATTTATGTGAGGGGGATCTCGAGGGAGCGAACGTACCTCTCGGCGCATCTGAGGCGATGAGAGGTACGTTCGCTCAAAGGCGGGTGGCCGAACCACCCGGGGCGACGTGAAGAAAACGGGGCGGTTGCCAGGTTCGCGCTGTAAAGGCCTCGCAGATGGACGCGGTGACAGCGGCGGACTTCCCCGCCCGCATCAGTGCGATGGCTGATCCGCCGAATCCGCCGCCGGTCATCCGGGCAGCCACAGCGCCGCCGAGTCGGGCGGCGGTGACCGCGACGTCGAGTTCATTGCACGAGACTTCGAAGTCATCGCGCAGCGAAGCGTGGGAGCTGTTCAGCAGTGAACCGATGTCGCCGAATCTTCTGATGCGCAGAAGTTCTGCGGCCGACAACGTTCGGTTGATTTCTGTAACCACATGCCGTGCCCGCGCCCGGAGTATCGGATCGCTCAGGGATTCAGCCTGCTCCGCGGTGGCTTCTCGTAGACTGGTGATGCCGAGAAGCGCTGCTGCATCTGTGCATTGGGTGCGGCGCAGCCCGTACTGTCCGTCCGCGAGTGAGTGTTTCACGCGCGTGTCGATGACCAAGAGTTCGAATCCGGCATCGCGGAGGTCGAAGGGAATGTGTTCGATAGATCCGTCCTGGCAGTCGAGCAACAGGGCGGTCGACGGCTTGGCGAACATCGCGATGGTTTGATCCATGCCGCCGGTCGGTGCGCCGACGCCGTCGTTCTCCGCTCGAATACACACCTGCACCAGCTGATCCCTGGTAAGGCTTGCGCCCTGAAGATCATTGACCGCCAGTGCAACCGAACAGGTCAGGGCCGCTGAACTGGACAGACCTGCCCCTACCGGAACCGACGAGTCGATGACCAGATCGAGGCCACCAACAGTCATGCCTTCGCGGGCGAGTGACCACAGGACTGCCGTGGGATAAGCCGCCCAGCCTGCTCCGATCTCGCCGACGGCTCCCACATACGTCTCGTCGGACTGCCTGCTGTGTATGCGAACGGTCTGGTCGTCGCGCAGGGCAACTGCTACCAGCGTCCGCTGCTCGAGAGCGACGGGCAGACATAACCCGCTGTTGTAATCGGTGTGCTCGCCGATCAGATTGACGCGGCCCGGCGCCGACCACACGCCGGTTGCCTGATATCCGTACGCGTTGTGGAACTGATGGAGTACAGAATCTTTCGATACGGAACTCATCAGGCGAGCTCACGTAGGCGGGTCGCAACTGCCTCCGGCACCGTGTCGCTGATCCAGGCGCCCATCGCCGATTCGGACCCGGCGAGATACTTGAGCTTGCCGGGTGCACGCAGGATCGAGAACAACTGCAGGTGCAACCGCCCGAGGTGCCGGTCGATGCGGATCGGGGCCTGATGCCACGCCGCTATGTACGGCACGCGGTCGATTCCCGGGTAGAAGCTGTCGACGCGCTGGAGTAGGTCTTGATACACATACGCAAGCTCTTCGCGCTCTTCGGTATTCAGTGACGGGAGGTCGGGAACATCGCGGTGCGGTGCCAGATGAATCTCGATGGGCCAGCGCGCGGCGGCCGGGACGTAGGCACTCCAATGCTTCCCGGAGTACACCACCCGGGCGCCGTCTTGTCGTTCGAAGGCCAGGACGTCCGCGAGGAGTGAGCGTCCGGTGCTCTGAAAGTGCTTGTCCGCCTGAGCCAGTATTGCCTGGGTTCGCGGTGTGACGTAGGGGTAGGCGTAGATTTGGCCGTGGGGATGAGTGAGAGTCACACCGATCTCTTCTCCGCGGTTCTCGAAGCAGAACACCTGCTCCACCGACGGATCCGCCGACAACTCCTCGGTCCGCGAGATCCACGCGCCGACGATAGTGCGCAGGCGTTCGGCAGGTAGTTCGCCCACCGACGCGGTGTGATCGCTCGAGAAGCACATCACCTCGCAATGGCCGACCGCGCGCCGATCATCGGGCCCGAAGCGGTTGGCGGACAATAATTCGTCTTGCGCGGGCGCAAAACTGGGAAACCGGTTCTCGAACACTGCGACGTCGTAGTTCGCCTCGGGTATCTCGGTGGGCGCGCCGGCTAGAGTGGTGGGGCAGAGCGGGCATTCGGCTGTGATGGGCAGGTGCGTTCGCGTCATACGATGCGACGCCATCGTGATCCACTCGCCGGTCAGTACGTCGTAGCGCATCTGCGACTCGATTGTGGCGGAAGGCAGTTCGCGTAGATCGCGGGCGGTCCGCGTGTGGGTGGTGCCCGCGTCGTCGAAGTAGAAGATGTGCCGACCGTCGGCCAGCGTACGACGCGTCGGACCGGGCGCTGGCGTCATGTGTCAACTTCCCATTCCAGAACACCCTTGCTCACAACGGGTTTCCACACTCCGATGGTGTCGCCCGTCTCGAGTGCGGTGGCGTGGGCCGCCAACATGACCGAGACAGACGCCCAGATCGGTCCGCCGTTGTCGGTCCCGTCCGACGCGTATTCGGTGACACAATGGTGCAGGGCTCCGCCTCGGGTGTCCACAAAAAAGTGGTACTCGTCCAGTCCGGCAAAGGGAATGAACGTCGGAATGAACATGTTTGCAGCAGTACCCGCATCGTCCCGATCGCGTCGATCCATCTCGTCTGCGGGATAGAGGTCGGGATTCTCGTAGATCGTCTCGTCCCACGTTTCGAGCAGCGTGAGACGAACCTCCGTCGCGACGTCGATGGGGTACAAGAACTTGTCGGGAAGAACGCTTCCGAGAAAGAGTCCGGTCCTGTCGTCGTGAGTCAGGCTGCCGTTCTGGACTCGATAGAGGTCACGCAGATCCTGGGGCCACGAAACACCGGTCGACGCCTCGAACTCGTCGATGATGCTGTCGCTGAGTCCTGGTTGAAACGCGGCAGCCGTCACCGGTGCGTGTGTGCGGCACCAGGTGGTGATTCGACCCCATTCGTCTGCAACGCTCATGGGCTTTACGATACGTCCGCGTCAGGACCCGTGAATCAGGTACTGCAGCGTGCTCACCAGTGCCCGGTCCGAATCCTCGGACTTGCGGCCCGCGATTCCCGAGCGGAGAACCGCAGAACCTTCGAGCAGACTGACAATCGTCTGCGCCGTTGCTGTTCGCCCCGCCGCATCAAGATCTGGTTGTGTGCGCGCGACAACCTGTTCCACGTGCGCGATGTACTGCGCGTAGAAATCTCGGACCACAACGGAGACTTCTTCGTCGGCGGCGGATAGCGCCCACACCTCGACGTACAGCCGAACAGTGGCAGGATCGTCCTGTTCGCCGAGCAGGATTCTGACGAACTGCTCGGATTCCTCGCGGGACACTGTTTGCTGTGTGTCCGTCACGGCGGCCAGCCGGTCGAGCGAACGGGTCAACGCGCGCGCCATGACTGCGCGGATCAGGTCGGCGCGAGTGGGGTAGTAGTGCTGCAGGTGCCCCACCCGCACACCGGCCGCGGCGGCAAAATCTCGCATGGCCGCGTTTGCGTTGCCCTGCGTCGTCAGTACCTGTTCTGCAGCGTCGAGGAGTGCTGCCGCGCGGATGGCGCCCTTGGTCGGGGTCATGTCCGCAATACTGCCACGCCGAGATTCTCCAGCTCGGAGATAGCGTGGCCCGGATTCGGAACTGATTCGGGGAAAGCAACTCCGGGACGTGCGTCGTCGCTCAGGACGTGCCGCACTGCGAGTGCACCGCCTACTGCTGTGAGATGCGCCTGGCCTTGCGGATCGACAATTGTTGCGCTTGTAGCACCGTTGGCACCGGTGACGTCGACTCGTACTTGAGCGCTACCGCCTGTGCCGGGTGAGTACAGCAAGCCGCGTCGTAGCGAGGTGAAGCGTTCTCCGCGTCCCCACCGAAACAGACCGACCTTCTTGGCGGCAAGCAGTGCTGTCGTGGAAGCATTCGAGCTGAAACCGATTCGAGTGCTTGCAGTGTCGACGTTCAGGGTCATGGGAAACGTGAATTGCTCGGGAGTGTCGATCCTTCCGACTTTGGTGCGCGATCCCGGGAAATCCACCCAGCGGGTATCCGTCAAGGGGCTGACGGTGATCGGGTTTCCGTTCTGCATAACCTCGAAGTCCTGACCGAGACGGTCCATGAACTCGACGGAGTCGAGGCCGGCAATGTCGTTGACGTCGTAGCGAATCGAGACGTCGATCAGCTCGGCGCCGCCGAGCTCTTCCGCGAGCGCGGCGGCAACGATGTTGGTGACACCGCCCATCCAGCCGGACGACAGGTAAACCGGTGCGGTGGGCGACATCTGGCTTGCCAACGTGGCTGCGCGGGCTACCCTCGTAGTCCAGCGGGTGATGTCCACGTACGGTATTCCCGCTTGGACCGCGGCAGTCAACACACGATCGTGTGGATCGTTGACGGTCGACACGACCGCACGTGCCGAGGCGTCGAAAGGCGTCGGATCGGTGAGGTCCCAGCGGCGGACCGAAGCTCCGTGCCGGCGGGCCAACTCGGCGCCCTTCTCGGGGGTACGTCCGGTCAGGAGTAGCAAAAAGTCAGGTGCAAGCAGGGCGGTCAGCGCGCTGCCGACGGTTCCGTATCCACCAGCTACGAGGATGGCGCCGTCTGGGTCGTGGCGCAGTGTGTCGGTCATGCAGCCAACTCTAGGTCAAATGACCTAAAACGTCGAACGGTCCCGGTGTCAGTCCCGATGAGCCACGATGTTGACCACGTTGCCGTCCGGGGCCCGGACCAGGAACCGGCGCACACCCCACACTTCGGTTGTCAGTGGGTGCACGATCTCGTATCCGAGTTTCCGGGCTTCGTCGTACGCGCCGTCGACGTCGTCGGTGTGGACGGAGATGACCGAGTCCTCAGGGGAGGTCGCATCATGCGTGACGAGTTGTACATGCGCATCGGAGTCGGGAGACGCGAAGCGTGCCACCCAACCCATGTTGAACTCCTCGGTGCTCAGGCCGAGGAAGTCGGCGTAGAAACTCTTTGCGGTCTCTACATCGGGAACTTTGAGGTTGGTCGTGATTCGTTGTGAGCGCATGCGGTCTCCCGGTCGTCGACAATAGGTAACTTCGATAATTGCCTGCGCGCCGGGACATGTCGAGAGGTGTTGTGGCGATTGACCGCACGAAATTTGGGCAAGTGGGGGACAATCACCGTCAGGCGACAAGTCGAGGAGATGCAAATGTCCGAGGCCAAATCCGAGCACACCGATGTTGTAGTTGAACCCGAGCCGTCGATGATGAAGCGGTACTACCCCGCTGCGGTGCCCGTGATCCTCGGTTTGATCATCTTCTTCCTGCCTGTGCCGGATGGTGTCGATCCCAAAGGTATGCAGATGCTCGGCATCTTCGTCGGCACGATCGTCGCGTTGATCCTGCAACCGCTGCCCACCGGATCAGTTGCCCTCGTCGGCTTGTCGATTGCGATGATCACACAGACGGAGACGCCTTCGGAGGCGCTGGCCGGCTTCAGTAACACCACGATCTGGCTGATTGTGGCCTCGTTCTTCATTGCCGAAGGTTTTCTGGTCACCGGTCTGGGCAAACGGATCGCGTTGATGTTCGTCACGAAACTCGGAAAGTCAAGTCTTGGACTGTCTTACGGGATGGCGCTGACCGATCTGATTCTTGCGCCGGCAACACCGTCGAATACCGCGAGAGCGGGCGGCGTGGTGTATCCGATCATCGTCTCGCTGAGCAAACTCGAGGATTCCAATCCGGAACCGGAGGAATCCCGGAAGAAGCTCGGCGCGTATCTGCTGCTCACCTCACTTCAGGTCAACGTGGTCACCTCGGCCATGTTCATCACCGCCATGGCCGGTAATCCGGTAGCCGTCGACGCGGCCGCCAAGCTAGGTATCGAGATATCTTGGGGTAAATGGGCATTGGCGGCTTCGGTGCCGGGAATTGCCAGCTTGATCGCGATCCCGTGGGTGATGTCCAAGATCTTCCCGCCGACCATGCTGAAAACCCCCCAAGCTCCGGAGCAGGCCAGGGACGAGCTACGCAAGGCCGGTCCCGTGAGCCGCGACGAGAAGATCATGGCCGCAACGTTCATTCTGCTGCTTGTGCTCTGGTGCCTGGGTACACAACTCAACGTCAACGCCACCACCACGGCGTTTGTCGGCATCGCGATCCTCCTTGTCACGAAGGTGCTCAGCTGGAACAACCTGGTGACGGATAAAGGCGCATGGCAGACGCTGGTCTTCTTCGCTGTATTGGTGGGTATGGCAGGTCATCTCGAAGAGTTGGGCGTGATCGCGTGGATCGGCGGCCAGGTCTCGTCCAGTGTCGACGGGCTGCCGTGGATCTGGGCATTCGCGATTCTCACACTGGTCTACTTCTACGCGCACTACCTGTTTGCTTCCAACACGGCGCAGATCGTCGCGATGTACGCCGTGTTCCTCGGCGCAGCGGTTGCCACGGGCGCTCCACCACTGTTCTCGGCCTTGGTGTTCGGATTCATCGGCAGCCTGTTCGGCGGTATCTCGCACTACGCGTCCGGACCCGCCGGAGTTGTCTACGGCTCCGGGTACATCAAGACCTCCGAGTGGTTCCGAATCGGGTTTGTCATGAGCGTTGTGCTCATCCTCATCTGGACGATCATCGGTGGCGCGTGGATGAAAGTGATCGGTGCCTGGTGATCAGTTGTCCTTGCGGCGCAAGCTGAACCGCATGGATTCCTTGTTGACGGCGGCGATTGCCGTCAACGGGATCTCGGCTGGACACACCTTTGCGCATTCGCCGTAGGTCGAGCACGGCCCGAAGTCGGCTTCCATCTGATCGGACATCGCGCGGGCGCGCTTGCCTCTTTCGTTGCGACCCTGCGTTACCAGCGACAGATGGGTGAGTTTGGAACCCGTGAACAGATGGGCCGCTCCGTTGGGGCACGCGGCAACACAGGCGCCGCATCCGATGCAGGCCGCAAAGTCCAGCGCGGCTTCGGCATTCTGATGGGAGAGCGGTTGACTGTCGGCGTCAGGTGCCGTGCCGGCGTTGACGGAAACATAGCCACCGGCCTCGAGAACGCGATCCATAGCCGACCGGTCGACCACCAGATCCCGTACCACCGGAAACGCCGCAGAACGGAACGGCTCCAAAACAATTCGATCACCGTCCGAGAACCTACGAAGATGCTGGCGGCACGTCGGCGTGTTGGCCACCGGCCCGTGCGGGGTGTTGTTGACGGTGATACCGCACGAACCGCAAATACCCTCGCGGCAATCGGAATCGAACGCGATGGGGCTCTTGCCCTCTTCGACGAGTTGATCATTGAGTCGATCGAGAAGTTCGAGCAGCGACATCTCGACGCTCGCGTCGTCAACCTGATAAGTATCGAAGGCGCCGGAAGATTCAGGTCCGTTCTGGCGCCACACATCCACAGTGATTTTCATGCGTAGTTCCTCGTTTGCAGCGGAACAGCGGTGAAGGACAACGGTTCGTCGTGACGGATGTGCCGACCGTCCTTGGCGGTTTCCCAGGCCGAGACAAAGCACCAGCGATCGTCGTCGCGTAGTGCTTCACCATCCGACGTCTGGTGCTCGGCACGAAAATGCGCTCCGCATGATTCGTCCCGGTCGAGCGCGTCGACGCACATCAATTCGGCGAGTTCGAGAAAATCAGAAACCCGCCCAGCCCGTTCGAGTTCCTGGTTGAACTGGTTTCCGGTTCCCACAACCCGCAGGTCCGACCAGAATTCGCCGCGCAGTTCCCGGATCTCCGTAATGGCCTTTGTCAACCCTTCTGCCGAACGGGTGACTCCGCAACCCGCATACAGGATCTCGCCGAGTCGGCGATGGAATCTGTCGGGGCCGTGCTTGCCACCTACAGACAACAGGAGTTCGACTCGTCCTCGTACGTCGTTGAGCGTCGACACCACCGCCTCGTCGTCGAGGCTGAGTTCGGGAGTACCGAGCAGGGGTGCAAGGTAGTTCGGAATTGCATAGGGAAGGGTGAACCACCCGTCGACGCAGGCGGAGAGCAGGGAATTGGCGCCGAGCCTGTTTGCTCCGTGGTACCCCCAGCCGGCTTCGCCGCCGACGAACAGGCCTGGGATCGACGTCATCTGGTCGTAGTCGTTCCAGAGGCCACCCATGGTGAAATGCGCGCCCGGTGCAATACGCATCGGCACTGTATAGGGATCCTCACTGGTGGCATCGCGATACATCGAGAAGAGGTTTCCGTACCGCTCTTCGATGGTCTTTCGACCCAATCGCGCGAGCGCATCTCGAAAATCCAGGTACACACTGTTTTTCAGTGGGCCGACGCCATGACCGGTATCGATCTGCTCACGGGCGGCGCGCGAGGAAACATCGCGGGGTGAGAGATTGCCGAAGGCGGGGTACTTGCGTTCGAGGTAGTAGTCGCGCTCGCTATCGGGGATGTCTCCGGGCTCGCGACTGTCTCCCGGTTGTGCTGGTACCCAGATGCGGCCGTCGTTGCGGAGCGACTCGCTCATCAGGATGGTCTTGGACTGCCACTCGGAATTGACGGGAAGTGCGGTGGGATGGAACTGAATGAAGGACGGAGACGCCATCAATGCGCCGCGCCGGTGCGCTCGCCACGCGGCAGTGGCGTTGGAGTTCTTGGCAAGAGTCGATTTGTGGAAGACCGTGCCGTAACCACCCGACGCGAGGACAACCGCATGTCCTGTGGTGGACCTGATTTCGCCGGTCACGAGGTCGCGCGTCACAATTCCCTGGGCGCGTCCGTCTGCGACGATGAGATCGAGCATCTCGGTGCGGGTATGCAGGTTCACGGTGCCGGCAGCGATTTGTCGTTGCAGTGCCTGCGACGACGCTATCTGCAACTGCTGGCCCGTCTGCCCACGCGTGTAGTACGTGCGCGAAACCTGGACGCCACCAAACGATCGGGTGGCCAACGTGCCGCCGTATTCGCGTGCAAACGGAGCGCCGATGGCATTCATATGGTCGATCACCCGCACGGATTCCTCGGCTAGCCGGAAGCAGTCCGCCTCGCGTCCACGGAAGTCGCCGCCCTTCACGGTGTCCTTGACAAATCGATCGAGGCTGTCGTTGTCGACCTTGCGGGCGCGGGCTGCGTTGATGCCGCCTTGAGCGGCGACGCTATGTGCGCGTCTCGGTGCATCGTGGAACGTGAACGACTCGACGTGGTAACCCAATTCGCCGAGCGATGCGGCACAGGCCGCGCCGGCGAGTCCGGTACCGACAACGATGACCGTGAACTTGCGGCGATTGAGTGGGCTGACGAGTTTGTAGTCGAGTTTGCGGTTCGGCCAGGCCCTCGACGGATCTCCCGGCGGTACATTACCGTCAATCGGGGTACCGATGGTTCGCAGGTCGTCGGCGTCGAAGCTGCTCATCTGATCACGCTCCTGTTTTCGAGACGAGTCCGGTGAGAACGGCGATGGGGATCGACATGTTTCCCACCATGACAACCAGTGCGATGATGCCGGCGAGTGCGACCGCAACTTGGCGGAACCGCTGACCGGTCACACCGAGATCATTGACGGCACTCCATAATCCGTGGGCCAGATGCATGGCGAGCAGGGCCATCGCGAGTATGTAGAAGGCAGCGACAGCGGGGCGTTCGAAGCTGGCAACGAGATTGTCGTAGGCGTAACTCTGCGATCGGGTGGCCGCTTCGTATTCGGTGCTGCCGATCGGGCGGGTGCCGGTTGTGAGGTCGAGGATGTGAAAGACGATGAACAGCAGGAGAACTGCTCCGGTCACCGGCATTGTCCGGGCGGTGAACGACGAAAGTCCTAACCCCTTGCGGCGGAACGGTCCTCGGGCTCTGCGCGCGCGGAGGGTGAGAAGCCACGCGCACCACACATGGGCTATCAGCGAGACCAGTAGAACGATGCGGAGAATCCAGAGCAATCCTTCGTAGGGAAGGAACGGTTCGAAGACGGTTCGTAGCCAGTGTGCATAGTCGTCGAAGTGTTCGGCGCCGGTGTACACCTTCAGATTGCCGATCATGTGGACGACCACGAACGCCGCAAAGATCAGCCCCGTCACTGCCATCAGAATCTTGCACGTGACGTTCGACGGGCGTAGGCGTGACCGTGTTGAATCGGCACCGGCGTGCGGTACGCGGGTCGGAACACTCACTCGTAAAACCTCCCAAGCCAGACGTGCCGGATAGGTGTCGTCAGCCTAGGCGTGATTGTGTAATTGAGCAGGGGAACGCAGTGCGACTTGTCGGTTCGTGCCGGTCAATGGTTATGTAACGGACAATATTACTCGGAAGTAAGGAAGACGTAGGCGATGGTGAACTCGACGTCACGACGACGAGCAGTGTGCGTCGGCGCTGCATCTGTCCTGGCAGCTGCCCTGATCGCGGCGGGGTCACCGGCCGGGGCGCAGGAAGCCGTCGACCTGTCCGAGGTGTTCAATCCGCTGGTTGTGCGAGCTCTCCAGGGTGGTGAGATCTCGGGGGAGTTCACTCCACTGGGACTCTCGTCGGATGATCCGTGGTTCGACGAACCAGAACTCAGCGGCGACACAGCGCCGGGAATCCTACTCAAAGCCCGCCCAGTGAGCGTGCAGGTCTATCAGGTGCGACCGGACGCGGTCAGCGCCTACCAGCTCATGTACACGACAACCGATCATTTCGGACGTCGGGTGATCAGCACCGGAATCCTGATGATTCCCGAGGATGGCACCGCTCCCGCTGACCGCAAGATCATCGGTTATGCCGAGGCGAACGACAGCCTCGGGGCCAACTGCGCTCCCAGTCACCAGTGGACCGGTGGAAATCAGAGCGACCCGGCCATGTTCTCGGCACTCGGACCCGTTGCGGAGATGTTCGGACGCGGTTGGGCCGTCATGATGAGCGATGTCGGAAACGACGGGGATACCTCGCCGCACCCGTTCTCCGTCGGTCAGTTCTCGGGCAAGGCCACCCTCGACGGTGTACGAGCGGCGCTGGCGCTTCCCGAGGCCGGATTGGCATCCGATACACCGGTTGGCATCTACGGAGTTGCCGGTGGCGGTGTCGCGGCGGGCTTTGCGGCGGAGCAGGCCCATACCTACGCGCCAGAGCTGAACGTGACGGCCAGTGCGATCCAGGCGATGATGATCGATCCGGCAACGTTCGAGGCAACTGCAGCCGGCGGCATCGGTTCCGGGTTTGTCTTCTCGTCCGTCCTCGGTTTTGATGCCGGGTATCCGGAGATCAAGCTAGACGATCACTTCACTCCGGTTGGCCGCGACGTTGCTGCGGCTTTTCGGACATCTTGTCAAGCACTGTATTTGGCGCTTCCGTTCGTTCCGTTCGATGTTCTGTTGACCAACCCAGCGCCCCGAACCATTCCGGCGCTGGCGGCCGCCTACGAGGACAACACCTTGGGCAAGCAGGCACCGAAGTCGAAGTTGCTTATCTCGTCCTGTGAAGACGATTTTCTCGTGCCCTTCAGTGAGGCACAGGAATTGGCGGATACGTATCGCGCCGACGGTGGTGACGTCGATTTGATTCCTTCGCAGTGTGGGCCTCTCGACTATGTCACCAACCTGTACAAGACGGTTACCGATCAGCTCGGGATGCAGGACGTCGCCTGGTTGGATGCGGCGTTCGATGAAGCGGAGAGTAAGTAGATGATCCGAAAGCCTTTGACACGTAGAGATTTTGCCCGCACCGTTATGGTGGGCTCGGTTGCACTTGGCAGCGCGATGGCGGTAGGAACAACTGCTTCGGCGCGCGAGGTGGATCGGTACCTCGATCTCGCCGCGGTCAACGCCGATGCCGAAGCCGCAGGTGGGCTTCATCCGACTCTGCCCTCAGATTCCGCGAAACTTCGTGTCCTGCTCGACGAGGCCAGATCGGTGGGGGTGGATCCGCGGCGGTATCAGGTATTGCTGAAGCAGTATTGGCTTGCAGTCGGAACGGAATCCGCGGGAATCGACCTTGCCTCCTGGACTCCATTCGACGGTGTTCACGCAAATCTCGGCAACCTGACCGATACCTTTGCGTTCTACGAGCGCCTCCAACTCGAACACAGTGAATTACAGTGGGCTGGAATGGGTGGGATGGTTGGTCCGGCTTTTGCAGCGGGACTACTCGACGTGGATTTCGGGCGGGTTGTTCTGAACATCCGAGCGATCAGCGACGCTATGGCCGTGGTGTGGCGCGAACTCGATCGTGTCGGCACACCCATCGCGCAGTCGATTGCAGCGCCCGAAGACCTCCAGGCGTTGCTCCAGGTGGGGCACGAAATTCGACCTGAGGATGTGATGTGGTTCCAGGGCAAGGTTATTGCCATGAGCAAGCACATCTTCTCGGACCTGATCCCCATGCATATGGCGTGGATACACAACGGGGCGGACGGGATAGGCGAACTGGACCGGGCCGGACTGCTCGACGAAAATGCGCGAATTGCCTGGCGCAACATTGCATCCGGTAATCCGGAAGCCGTGTTTGACGGTAATGTGCGACTGCTTCGACGTGAGCAGTACCAATCCGTCGGCGATCAATGGGACGAGGCAAAGAACTATCGCGGAAGCGTCGGTCGGGCTCTGACGTACTTGACCACGTTTGCCGCGTCGCCGTCGATGCCGGGTGTAATCCCACCGCGTGAGTCCGATTCGCTCGAGTTCCAGGTTGGCGCAGCAAGAATCGCGACTCCGTTGCCGGACTTCAACTGGGCGGATCGAGACGGGCGCTGGATATACATCACCAACCAATTGCTTCCCGTCTACCGCGATCTCATGAACGATCAACCGGTCCTGTGGCGCGAGACGTTGAGTGCCCCGGTATCTCAACGGATTGCGGGTCAGGGCATGATCGCGCAGTTGCCGGAGCTGCTGCGTTCGATGCTCTCGGCGGTCAAGATCGACTGGAACTGACAGCTGATCCAGGATCTTTCCTGAATAACAATCCTGCCAAAACGGGTAAATAAGACAAAATTCTCGTTAACGTGACCGGACATCCGACATTTCAGGGGGTCCAATTTGATGGTCACTGTGCGTAAATCGGTGTTGAAGGGAATTGTGGCAGCCTCGTTGGTTGCGGTAGCAGGAGTAGGACTCTCGCCGGCAACAGCCAGCGCTGATGTCACGCCCGTTACTTTGGTCAACGGCGTTCTGTCCACAGTTGGTGGGTGTCAAACCACCATTCGTGAATTGATCGTGTTCTGCACGGGCGCAGAGACGTTGACCAGGCGGTCGCCGCTTCTCCTCGATCTGAATCCGGTCGGAACCAACATCGTTGTGCTCGGCGCCGGGCTATTCGACGACGGGACCATGCGAGATATGTTGATCGACCGTCTGCAAGCTGCCTTGTACCTCGCGCAGAGGTATCCAGCCGCACCGATCATCACCAGCGGCGGTGCGCCCAAGTCGGGTGTCACCGAAGCCAGGGCTATGCGGGATTGGCTGGTGGCCAATGGCGTTCACCCGGGCCGCATAACCGAGGAAGGCCGATCGGGTTCGACAGTGCAGAACGCGCAGTTCACCTCGCAGATCTTGGCCGACCGCGGAGCAACCGGCGTTGTCGTGGTGTCGAGCGCCAACCATGTCGAGCGGGCGATGATCGACTTCAGGGTTGCGGTGGCAGGCAGAATGCTTGTCGCCGGCGTTATTGCTGCGACTTGATCAACTCTGCTTCGGCCAGCAGTTGCTCGTCACCGCTCTGGGTGCGCAGAGCACGTTCCTTGATGAAGGCGACGGCAACAAGGCTGAGCAGTCCCAGAATTCCGGCAATCAGAAACAGGCGTGCGGTGGCGTCGCCGTACGCGATGCGGACGACGTCGGCAAGGGCGTCGGGCAGTTCATTGAGATTGGACAGCCCGGCGCCTCCCGTTGCGTCGACGCCGATTGCGCTCAAGCCCTGAGCAGTCAGATGTGCCACGTGTGTCGACAGAACGGCGCCGAGGATCGAGACTCCGGCTGCCCCGCCGAGCGAGCGGAAGAATGTGATGGTTGAACTGGCCGCTCCGAGATCGCTCGCATCGACCGTATTCTGCACTGCGAGAACAAGATTTTGCATCACCATGCCCATGCCGGTGCCTGCGATGAACAAAAACACGCCGATCCAGACGACTGAGGTGGCGTGGTCGATGGTGGCGAGCAGGAAGAATCCGAGTGTCATCGTGCTCGCGCCGGCAACGAGGAAGATCTTCCATCGACCGAACTTGGTGATGAGTGAGCCGGAGATGCCGGACGACAGGGTGGATCCGATCACCATCGGAAGTGTCAGAAGCCCTGCGACAGTGGGTGAGTAACCGCGTGCGATCTGAAAGTACTGTCCGAGGAATACCGCGCCGCCGAAGATGGCAACACCGACGGTGATGCTGGCGAAGGTCGCGAGCGAGGTGGTGCGGTCACGGAAAAGCCGCAGGGGAATGATGGGTTCCTCCACCACGCTCTCGACCCAGACTGCCGCGGCGATAAGCACGATTCCGAGACCGCACAGGAAGAACGACATACCGGAGGACCACTCGAAGTTCTTGCCCGCCAAAGTCACCCAGATGAGGAGGGTGCTTACGCCGCCGGCGATGAGAGTCGCACCGGCGTAGTCGATCTTGACCTTTCTGCGTACTACGGGAAGATTGAGGGTGCGCTGTACGACTATCAGTGCGATCACTGCCAACGGGACGCAGACGAAGAAGGTCCAGCGCCACCCTAGCCAACTGGTATCTACGATGACGCCGCCGATGAGTGGACCGGCGATGGTGGCAATCGACATGACGGCTGCGATCGGACCTTGGTATCGGCCACGTTCGCGAGGACTGAACATGGCTGCGATCACGATGATGACCAGTGCCTGCAAGCCACCGAGTCCCAGGCCCTGCACTACTCGGAAGGCGATCAATATGCCGACGGATTGTGCGAGTCCGGCCAGGATGGATCCGATGGTGAAGATCAGGATGGAGAGTTGAACCAGCAGTTTTTTGCTCACGAGATCCGAGAACTTGCCCCAGATGGGCGTTGTGGCTGTGGAAGCCAGAAGAGTTGCCGTCACGACCCAGGTGTACTGATCTTGGGTTCCGTGTAGTTCGGTGATGATGGTCGGCAGGGCATTCGAGACAATGGTCGAGGATAGGAAGGCCACGAACATTCCGAGGAGAAGTCCGACAAGCGCCTCGATCTTCTGCCGGTGCGACATCGGAGCGGCGGGGGCCTCCTGCAGGCGGATCGATCCGACTTCTTCATGCGTGACCACGGCGACCCCACTTAGTTAGTTGACACATGCAACATTAGGCTAAGTTGGTTGTAGAACGCAACGGTTTTGCGATTAGTTTTCCATGCTGCCCAGTCGATGCAGAAGCGACGTCAGCGCGATGACGTCCTCGGGATCCCACGTCGCCAATCGTGCACGCCACTCGTCGGCCTGACGATTCTGGACGGTGGTCACACGTTCCCGGGCCTCGGGTGTCAGGGCAACCAACTTTGCCCGGGCGTCATCGGGATCGGGGATCCGCTGTACCAGTCCGAGGCGCTCGGCCGAATCGATTTGTCTGGTCAATGTCGACTTCTCGATATCGAGCGCAGCAATGAGATCCGACATCGGAACCGCATTCGAACGGTTCAGTAGAACCAGGACGGAGTAGAGCGCCGGATCGAGTTTGGGGTGGATGGCCCGCGCGTACTTACGGGCGCGAGCGCGCCCGCGCTGCCACATATCGGCGAGTTCCATCTGCAGGCCCGAGATGGGATCTGAAACCACTGTTGCTACCCCTTAGGTGCGTCGACTTCCGGTGTTCATCCAACCAGAAGGGGCGCGGGATGCGAGTTCCGGATTCATTGTCACCCGAATGCAAATTAGTCATTGCCCTGAGAATCTCCTAACGGTTTGATGCGGTGACTGATCTATTGTCTGATTCGGGACGGTCCGTAGCTGGATAGTTGCCTGACCAGGCGATATTGCAAGCGCAACGTGTTGGTCGGACCGTCCGTTTTGGCTATGCTGCACGCTATGGCCGAATTTTCGGGGAAATCAGGCAAGTGTGGGCCACCCTGGGGGAAGCGAGAGATTTGCCCTCGAATGATCGAGGCTCCGTCGTGAAAGCGTTGATCGACCTGATCGCGCAGTGGTGGCGTCTGCCCGATCAGTATCAGAGTTTCATGCGTTACCTCGAAGACCGTGGTCTTGTGTCGGCTTGCCGAATCCTGGTCGGCGGAACTGCGTTCGGGATGGGGGTGATCCTCGTCCTCATGAGGTGGAGTGCTGTGGGACCGCAAGGTTCGTTCTGGCGATCCGTCAACCTGATTGTGGTCGCAGCCTGCCTGATCGCTGCCCTCATTTGGTGGCTGTTTCCGCCAACCCGGCTGTGGTCCTACACCTTTGTTGTCGGCTCCGATATTGCTATCGCGGCGGCGTCGTTCTCGGACGTCGATCCGCTGGCACGATTGTTGTGCTGTGTGGTTTTTGCCTCGATCGGTGGCTACATCGCGTTTTTCCACAACCCCACGTTGCAGCTCGGGCACCTGGTATTCGCCACCCTGGTCACGATTATGGCGGGGTGGCCGCTGCTGTTTGGTGACAACACGGATCCAGGATTGGGAATTGCCAAAATAGGTGTCACTCTCGCGACCGTCTATGTGATTCCCGTCGTCTCACAGATCATGTTGGCGATGCTTAGTTCCGATGCAACCACATCGGAATTCGATCCGCTGACCGGGCTTCTCAATCGACGGGGGCTTTCACGTCGGGCGACGGACATCGTGGGCGAGCAGATAGACGAACACAATGCGCTTCTGGTTGTGGTGATCGATCTCGACCGATTCAAAGAGATCAATGATCTCCACGGACACGATATCGGCGACAACACAATTATCAGGACCGGTTTGCGCATCAGGCTCTGGACGTCGCAGTCGGCTCTGATCGCTCGAGTCGGCGGTGACGAATTTGTAGTGCTCGAGCGGGCGCCCTTCAATTCGGTGGCAAAACTGTCGACGCGGATCACCACATTCATGAGTGGTGACAATGACGTACCGGCAATCAGTTCGAGTATCGGAATCGCGATTCGTACGGCGCCCCGAGAAGTGGACGAAACCGTGGACGAGATTGTTTCCGCACTGTTCAGGGTGGCCGATTCGGCTATGTATCAAGCCAAACGTGAGGGTGGAAATCAGGTGCGTGCCAGCATCGTGTGAAGGCTTCTTCAGTCGCCGAACGACAACCCTCGTTCGGCGAGTGCCTCACCCAGAATGCGAAGGGCTTTTGGGCCCATTCCGTGAAGCTTTGCCAATTCCGATTCAGATACCGATGCGAGCTGCGACAACTCGGTGTAACCGGCGGCAAGGAGAGCCCGCGTTGCAGGCGCGCTGGTTTTCGGGAAACCGTCGCCGGGCTGTGCTGACTGAGATTCGGTCACGGTTGATCTCCTCGAGACGACGGGAAGGCGCGCGCTGCGATCGCCACACCGATACAGGCTACGACGGCAAATGTGATCAGGAGTAATTGTGCGGAACGCAAAGTCGAGGGTGCGCCGAGATTCACCAGAACTCCGGCGAGAGCGGCGCCGAACGCGTTGGCGATCAATTGCACGGTATTGATCGCCGCGGCGGCTTTTGCTCCTTCGCCTGGTTCCGAGACCGAGTTCATCGCACCGACAGCCAGGTGTGGCCAGGCGATGCCGATACCCGCCCCGGCAATGACCAGTCCGACGATCCACGCTGCGATTGCGCCGGCGCCGGCCTGATCGGTGAGGAACGCGGCCGTCAGAGCAAGCCCGAATGCGACCAGAACAGGTCCGCCGACAACGATTGTGCGGACAGCGCGAGGTGACGTTGCCGAGGCACTCGGAATTTCGCCGAGGGTCCAGCCGAGGGCGAGGGCGGCGCCGAGGAAACCGGCGGCCAACGGTGTCATACCGGCAAGGAGCTGACCGAACAGCGGAATGAACGTTTCGACCGTCGAGCTCAGGGCCAAGGCGACGATGGTCAGGTACACCCATTTGAGGGACGACGCGGTGAAGGTCGACGGCGGGAGTACTCCATGGCTCGCGCGACGGTCTGCTGCGACAAAAGCAATCAGTAGTATCACTGCCGCAAGAACCAGTGTGGCGGTCACCGCAAGGTTGGACAGAATTCCCGCGACGCTGACCAACAGCGCTGCTGCGGTCAGCAGGGCCAGCGAGAGAATCGGAACCGGACTGCTGGTGGTGCTGCCTGCAGTATGTGCCGGCAGCGCGCTGGGGACGAGCGCGGCAACCGCGATTGTCGCGACCACCAAGACACCGAATGCCCAGCGCCAAGCGCCGAATTGAGCGAACACTCCACCGATGGCCGGCCCGGCGAACGTGCCGACACCCCACATTGCTGATACGAGTGCCGATGCGCGCGTCCACAACTGCTTGGGTAGGGCGGCGTTGATCACGGCATAACCGAGACCCGCCAGCAGTCCGCCGCCTGCTCCTTGAACAGCACGGCCGACCAGAAGCATTTCCATCGTAGGACTGAGCGCACAGACGATCGTGCCGATCGCGAAGATCGCAAGCGCAATCAGATACGCGCCTCTAGGCCCTTTCGCGCCGAGGATCCGGGTGACCAGCATCGAGGAGATGACTGAGGCAATGAGGAAAACTGTTGCAGTCCAGGCGTAATACCGTTGCCCGCCGATGTCGTCGATTGCCGTCGGAAGCAAGCTGGTCGTGAGATAGACGTTCGTGGCATACAGCGCCACTCCTCCCGCCAGGACGGTAGCGGTCCCGAGATGCCGCCCGCTCAGTAACTGGCGCCACGTGCCGGCGGAGACATCAGTAGGGGAATGCATGTCGATGAAGGTAGAGTCTCAAGTGCGCTTGAGGTCAACTTCGGGTGCCAGACGGGAGGCGAGGATGATTCGCAAGAGCGACGAACTCCTCTCTATCGGCGAGGTGTCGGCCCGCACAGGCGTTGCGGTGTCGGCCGTGCGGTACTACGAAACCCTGGGTCTGGTTCCTGCCGTTCGCACTGCCGGCAATATGCGAAAGTTTCCGCGGCATGCCATACGGCGAGTGACGTTGATCCAGTTGGCCGTCCGCTTCGGCATTCCGTTGTCGGAGGTCGGGGAAGTGTTCGCCTCCCTGCCAGAGGGCCGCACACCCAACAAGAAGGACTGGGCAAAGATCTCGACAGCCTGGAATCAGCGGCTAGAGGATCGTAAACAGGCGATCGCGCGCCTCCAGGAGGAGTTGACCGGGTGTATCGGGTGCGGGTGCTTGTCACTGCAAACCTGCAACCTGCTCAATCCGGGAGACGAACTCGGTCTGGGCGGGCAGGGCGCTCGCCGGATCTGACGAACTGTCAGATCAGTTGGCTCAGTTGGTTCCGTTGGCGAGGGTGGGACCTGGCATTCCAACGTCCATTGCGTCGTTCGATCTCGATGGGATGTGAGAAGCAGTCGCTGATGTTCTCCGACGTGATCACATCGTCGGCAAGTCCGGTTGCCGTGACAACGCCGTCCTTGATCAGTAGCGCATGTGTTGTAGTAGTCGGAATTTCTTCGATGTGATGGGTGACAAGAATGCTTGCCAGGGAAGGGTTTTGACTACGTAGGTCATCCAGCGCGCTCAACAGCTGTTCGCGGGCTGCCAAGTCGAGACCGGTGGCGGGCTCGTCGAGAAGAAGCAATCGTGGCTCGACCATGAGCGCTCTGGCGATCAGTGCGCGCCCGCGCTCTCCCTGAGACAAATTGGGCCACAGTGCATTCGATCGTTGGCTCATGCCAAGCAGGTCGATCAAGGCGTCGGCGTGTGCTTCCTGCTCCGGAGTGGGTGACCAGCGAGGCATCAACTCAGTGGTGTTGGTGAGTCCGGTGATCACGACGTTCCGGACGGTGATCGGAATACCGATCGTATGACGCGGATTGACATGCCCGATGTCCATCCGCAACTCACGCATGTCGACACGGCCCAACTTGTGGCCCAGAACGAAGACGGAGCCGCGGGTGGGGTGTGCGGTTGCCCCGAACAGGCTCAGCAGAGTGCTCTTTCCCGCACCGTTAGCCCCCAGCAATACCCAATGCTGGCCGGGCTCGATCGAAATGTTGATGTCCTGCAACAAGTACCGGCCGTCTCGGACCAAGTCGACATGTTCGGTCGACAGCACTGTGCCGCTGGAGTGTTCCACGGATGAAGCCTCTCTATGAATCGAGAATGCGTAGCTGACGGAGGACGGTGTCGATGTTTTCGCGTGTTGCAGCTACTGCGGCGTCGGGATCCGAATCCCATAGCGCGTCGAGCAGTCTGTCGTGGGCCTGTGAAGTATCGGGAACTCCCTCTTCGATGTCCACCATGTCGATGAGAGTCTTGCGGAGAAGCGGACGCACCGATTCGAACAGTGACAGCAGGACAGCGTTTCCCGAGAGCCGAACGACTTCTGTATGGAAATCGAGGTCGGTGTCGACAAACTTCTCGACATCCCTTTCGAAGTGGCTGTGGCGGAGCGTAAGTCGCCGTCGGAGACGCTCGAGATCTTCCGGTTGTGCGCGCTCCGCCGCAAGTCTGGCGGCCTCGACCTCCAACGCCCGGCGCACCTCGAAAACCTCGAGCATCTGTGAGCGTCGTAGTAGCCGGGTGAATTCGTCAGCGTGTTCCAGATCCTCCGCCGCGACAACAAACGTTCCGACCCCGTGCCGTACCTCCAGCAACCCGGCATGATTTAGAAGCCGGATCGCTTCGCGGATGGACGAACGCCCGACTCCCAGTTCTACGGCGAGTGCGGCTTCGCTCGGGATCCGCTGCTTCGGCAGCCATACCGATTGGCGGATCTTCGACCGGAAGATCTGTTCGATCTGCGGCACCAGGGGACCGCTGCGCAGAACGAAACCACCGTGGTCGTCGGTCATTGCTACCTTTCGAATCGAATTCGCCTAGCGTAACAAGTCATCAGACGTCTGAGGACTAACCCTTAGCGGGTGTGTTCGATGGGCACTCACACGCGCGGGACCCCGAGCAGAAGTGCGATCAAATCGAGAGCTGTCTCGATCTCTGCCTTCTCTCGACCTAGTAGAGGTGCGTAAAGGTGGATGTCGCAGATACGAACAAGTGCCTGGCCCAGCACTTGTGGCGACAAGCTGAGGGTCAACTGGCCGGCATCGACCTGTGACTGCAGGATTTCGGCGGCAATGGATGCGGAGATTGACTCAATGGCACCGGGCATCAACGCGAGCTTGATGAACACCATCGGTTCCCTCTTGGTGAGCGCGCGAAGTTCTGTCGACGCCTCTACCGAGCGCATAACTCGATCGAATACGTCGATGACGTATTCCGGGCCCTTGCCTGAAGCTTGCGACATCGCCTTGCGGTACGTGCGCTCGGTGGCTTCCGCCAACACCGTCCCCAGTAGTTCGTCGCGGTTTCCGACCCATCGGTAGAGCGTCGCGCGGCCTACTCCGAGGCGCTCGGCAAGTAGTGACATGTCGAGCGCCTCTTCGGCGAGATACATGCTCGCGGCGGTGTCGATGGCGCGCCGGCGGTCGCGGTCGGATGGCATACAGGCATTCTCTCCGGTGGGCCGGTGTGTCGATTTTCGGGTCTGTGTACGGCTCTGGCTATCTATTGACGAACCCGCCTAGGTGAGACACACTAGCTCATTGTCTCAGCTAAGTGATGCCGATCACAGTCAGGGGTTTTGTCGATGAGTTCAGTACAGACCGTTCGCGGGTCGGTGGACAGCGCCGATCTGGGGAAGGTGTTGATGCACGAGCACGTCTTTGTTCTCGGAGAGGAGATGCGCCAGAACTATCCCGACTACCCGGAGCCTTGGGACGAAGAGGCGCGGGTGGCGGACGCAGTTGCCAAGCTGACCGAACTGAAGTCCCGCGGGATCAACACAATCGTCGATCCCACCGTGATCGGACTCGGCCGATACATTCCGCGCATCGCGCGAATCAACGAGCAGGTCGATCTCAACATCATCGTCGCCACGGGCATCTACACCTACAACGACATTCCGTTCCAATTCCATCACACAGGACCGGGATTACTCTTCGATGTGCGAGAGCCGATGGTCGATCTGTTTGTCAAAGACATTCGAGAAGGCATCGCCGGCACTGGTATTCGCGCGGCATTCCTCAAGTGCGCCATCGAAGAGCCGGGGCTGACTCCCGGAGTCGAGCGAGTGATGCGCGCAGTTGGAGCTGCGCAGGTCGAAACCGGTGTTCCCATAACCGTCCACACCGACCCGCACACCGAATCCGGGCTCGTTGCACAGAAAGTCCTGGCCGACGAGGGCGCAGATCTGACCAAGGTCGTGATCGGTCATTCGGGTGACTCGACGGATCTCGACTATCTGTGTGCGCTCGCAGACGCCGGCTCCCTACTGGGCATGGACCGCTTCGGTCTGGATGTGCTCTTGCCGTTCGAGGAGCGCGTGAACACCGTGGTGGAGATGGCTCGTCGCGGCTACGCGGAGAAAATGGTTCTCGCCCACGACGCGTCGTGCTTCATCGACTGGTTCTCCAGCGAGGCGAAGGCTGCCGCTGTGCCGAACTGGAACTACACGCACATCAGCGATCACGTCATCCCGACCTTGTTGGAGCGAGGCGTCACCGAAGACCAGATCACGACGATGCTGGTCGACAATCCGCGTCGATATTTCGAGAGCTGATCATGGACGACGGGTATGCGGGCAAGCTGTCGGTGCCACGTCCTTGGCTTGCGCGCTACGACAGTGGTACTGCGCCAACCGTTGACATCGAATACACCAATGCCCTGGAGATGTTCCGTGCGTCGGTGGCCCGCGACGCTGATGCTCCCGCAATCAGATACTTCGACGCGACTCTCACGTTCGGCGAGCTCGACACGATGTCGGACGCTTTGGCAGTGGCTCTCGCCGGCGACGGTATCGGCTTCGGCGATCGGGTGGCATTTGTCCTGCAGAATGTGCCTCAGTTCTTTGTCGCGACTCTGGCTGTCTGGAAGTTGGGAGCCGTTGTGGTTCCGGTCAATCCGATGTACCGCGACCGTGAGTTGGCGACGGTCCTGCTCGACAGCGGTGCCGTTGCGGCGATCTGCCTCGAGTCCTCGGCCGAGACGGTGGTGACGGCGTCTGTGGGTACGGATGTTGGATGTGTTATCACTACGTCGGAACTCGATTTTCAATCACGAAGTGATCAAAGGATTTTCGGGTCTGTCAGCCGAATGAGGTACGAGGGTTGCCACGACCTGCTGGAGTTGATCGAGGAGAACCGCGGCGCCGCACCCGATCCCGTTGACCTCGAGCCGGGCGATCTTGCGTATCTGCCGTACACGTCCGGTACGACGGGTCCGCCCAAGGGGTCTATGAACACGCACTCCAGTGTGGTGTTCGCAGCGCAGATCTATCGGGACTGGGTGGGCCTGCGCCCGGGTGGCGCGATGTTTGCCGTAGCCCCGTTGTTTCACATCACTGGTTTGATCGGACACGTCGCGGCGCCACTGCTATCGGGGGCCGCTACAATTCTCACGTGTAGATTCCACCCCGTTGTTGCGGCGGAGTCTATTTCGGAGCATCGCGCCACAGCGATCATCGGTGCAATTACCGTTTTCATCGCCTGGACGGATAATGCGGCGGTATCGAAAGAGTTGCTCAGTAGTCTCGAATCGGTCTACTCGGGTGGCGCGCCCATTCCGCATGCAGCGCTCGAGTCGTTTCGGGCGAAGTTCGGTCACTACATCCACAACGGCTACGGTTTGACCGAAACCAACAGTCCTGCAATCGTTGTGCCGCATTCACGAGAAGCGCCGGTCGACCCTGCGTCGGGTGCGGTAGCGGTTGGCGTGCCTGTCTCGAGTACGCATGCCGAGGTGGTGGACGAAAACGACAATCCGGTACCGGTCGGGGAGTACGGGGAGATAGTTGTCAGCGGCCCGCAGGTCGCGCTCGGATACTGGAACAAGCCGGAAGAGACCACCCACGCCATGCCCAACGGCCGTTTTCACACCGGCGATGTAGGTTTCATGGACGCCGACGGATGGTTCTACGTGGTCGATCGGATGAAGGATCAGATCAATGCCTCGGGATTCAAGGTATGGCCGCGCGAAGTGGAAGATGTTCTCTACGAACATCCTTCCGTTCGTGAGGCTGCAGTAGTGGGTGTCATGGACCCCTATCGCGGAGAGACCGTGAAAGCCTTCGTTTCACTCAAGGAGGGGCTGGAGGCGACGCCGGATGAACTGGTGGAATTCTGCAAGGTCCGTCTGGCCGCGTACAAGTACCCGCGCATCATCGAGGTCATGAGTGACCTTCCGAAGACCGTGAGCGGCAAGATTCTTCGCCGTGAATTGAGGGTTCCGCGCTAATTCCACACTCCAATGACTGCCGGCTCATCGAATCGTGATGGGCCGGCAGTTGTCGTGTTTGACTGAACTGCATCAAATATTGTGCGCAACAATGCTATTCAGTGATTGACATCACTCCGTGGGTGCCGCACACTGGTCACATCATCCGAACTTGAAGTTGGCGTCAGTTTCTACTGTCGGGGCGGCGCTTCGTTCGGGTGCAATCGCTACGACCCATCGAGGAGTAGGCATGACTAGATCGGTAGTGAATTCGGGAGGGCCCGCAGGGCGCGTATCCGATCAAGAGCGCACCAGGAAGCGTGCACATCGCAAGCTTCTCGGCGCCGGACTTCTGGGCAGCTCGATCGAATGGTACGACTTCTTTCTCTATGGAACGGCTGCAGCGCTTGTCTTTCCGCATGTATTCTTTCCGAACTCGTCCGCCCTCATGGGTACGTTGCTCTCGTTCAGTACGTTCTGGGCGGGATTCGTAGCTCGGCCGATCGGTGGGATCGTTGCCGGCCATTTCGGGGACAAGTACGGACGTAAGCCTGCCGTGGTTACCTGCCTGCTCCTGATGGCATTGGCGACGTTCCTGATCGGCGCGATTCCGAGTGCATCGGCAATCGGCGTCGCTGCTCCAATTCTGTTGGTCACCTTGCGATTCATTCAAGGTCTCGCCTGCGGCGGGCAGTGGGGCGGCATAGTCTTGCTTCTCACGGAGTCGGCTAGTCCGAAGAAGCGGGGATTCTCCGGAACCTTTGGACAGATGGGTGTTTCGTTCGGCGTGGTTCTCGGCAACGTCGTATTTCTGATCGCCACCGCGACGATCTCGAACGAAGCATTCCTGAGCTGGGGATGGCGAATTCCCTTCTTCGCCAGCGCATTACTCTTCCCAGTCGTCCTGTACATCCAGACCAAGGTTGAAGACACTCCGGAATTTCTGGAGTTGCAGAAAGAAGCGGCTCGCAACAAGAAGGATGCAGTGGTGCAGGCGCCGCTGACAAAAGCGATCAAAACTCATTGGCGCAAGATTCTTCTCGGCTGTGGTCTTCTGGCTGCTACCAACTCGCTCTTCTATATCAGCATTGCCGGTGTTTTGAGCTACGGCACAACGGAACTCGGCCTAAAGAGGAATTCTCTTCTGATCATCTCTCTCCTCAGCGCGCTCCTGACCGTCGGAGTGGTGCTGTGGTCGGGAAAGATGTCGGACAGGATCGGGCGTCGTCCGATGATCTTGATCGGTGCGGCCGCGATCGTTGTCTGGGCCTTTCCGTACTTCTGGCTGATCAACACCAAGTCGCTACCGCTCTTCTTTGTTGCTGTCACCGTCGGCAGCGTTTTCCAGTCGATGACATACGGGCCCATCGCGGCATACATGGGCGAGTTGTTCGCCCCGAATGTCCGCTACTCCGCCGCGTCTCTTGCCTATCAACTGGCAGCGATCACTGTCAGCGGTGGCACACCGTTCATCATGACGGCGCTGATCGCGAAGACGGGAACCACGACCCTGGTTGCCGTGTTCGTCGCACTCATGGGATTGGTGACCTTCTTCAGTGCGTGGGCGCTTGCCGAGACCAATCCGAAGGAAGTCCGCGACGATCCGGAGGCGATCCCCGGTGCGCATCTGTATGCGTCGTAGCTAGACAGGTAAGCCCCGGCAGACAATTCTGCCGGGGCTCTCCTGCGAACTCAGCTCTGTTTCAGAGTGACCAGTCCGGTGCGGTCGATCGAGCGTTTGAGGATCTTGCCGGTGGAACCCTTGGGCAGTGCGTCGATGAACTGCACAACCCGAGGAATTTTGTACGCCGACAGGCGCTCCCGTGCCCATGCAGTCACGCCGGCAGCATCGACGACGCTACCCGATCGCACCGCTACGACTGCCGCGACTTCCTCGCCGTAGTAGTCGTCCGGGATACCTATCACTGCAGCTTCGATGATGTCGGGGTGCTGATACAGCACCTCCTCTACTTCGCCGGGGTACACGTTGTAACCGCCGCGGATGATCAGATCCTTGACCCGATCGACTATGCGAAGGTCGCCGTCCGCATCGGTTTCACCGAGGTCGCCGGTGCGGAACCACCCGTCTGGGGAGAGTACCGCCGAGGTATCGTCCGGGCGTTTCCAATAGCCCTTCATGACAGTGGGGCCCTTGATGAAGACCTCTCCGACTGTGCCTGCGGAGCAAGGATTTCCGTCGTGATCGCGAACCTCGACTTCGGTTCTCGGGACGGCCCGGCCGGTGTAGCCGATTTTCGGCGGACGGTCGATGCTGTTGAACGTTCCGAACGCGCTTGTCTCGGTGAGGCCGTACCCTTCGAGGATCGTGCAGGCGAACCGAGTTTCGAAGGCGCGGGCTACCTCACCTGGAAGGGAGGCTCCGCCGGAGATTGCGATTCTGAGTTGCTCGAAGTCGGAGCTGTCCACGTCGGCTGCTGCGTGGAGCATGGCATTCCACATTGTCGGAACACCGGCCATTATGGTGAGTTTGTCCTTGCGGACCAGATCGAGCATGGCGGTCGGATCGAAACGCGGAAGCAGGGAGAGCGATCCACCGCCGGTGAAGGTTGCCATCATCACGGAGCCCTGCCCGAAGATGTGGAACAGCGGTAGACCCGTTCCCGTTCGGTCCGAAGAGTTTCCGCGGCTACTCTCGGCTCCGATTTCGCCGGCCGACAACAGGTTTCCCACGGTTAGCTGAGCACCCTTCGGGCGCCCGGTGGTGCCGGAGGTGTAGAGAATCGCAGTGGTGTCGTGTACATCTCGGTCGGCAATGGCTGTCGGTTCCTGGTCGGTTCTCGCCGATTCTTCGGTGAGGGTCCAGACCGGAACGCCGCGGGCGGCGCCGGCGTCATGGGTCGCCGGCCCGAGTTGATGCCATGCGATGGCGAGTGAGATATCGGCGTCGTCGAGCACGTACTCGATCTCGGGCTGTGCCGACATTGTATTGACCGGGACGACAACGCAACCGGCAGCCTGAATTCCCATGTACGCCACGATGAATTCCGCAACCGACGGAGCGGCGAGCAACACCCGATCTCCTTCGCTCAATCCGGCAGCACGGATTCGGCCGCCAAACGAGAGGGAGGCGTCGTGGAGTTGTCGGTATGTCCAGTCCCGGCCGGAACCGCGAATCGCGATGTTGTCCGGTGTGGCTGCGGCGTAACGGGTTACCGGATCGAGAACGCTGACCATGGATATGCCTTTCAGGAGAATCGACCGATTGTGTGTCCTGATGTCCTTGCCGAGCGTACACTTGAACTCGGTGTCAACATTGAGTTTGTCGCGAATATCCCTCAGTAGCAGTGAACTTCGGAAAGGTGAGTAGCGTGGTGGATGACGACTCGCGGATATCCGAACTGCCTCTTGCCCCGCCGGCGGGGCATCGTGATCCGCCGAGCACCGAACGGGGTGCTCGCACCAGGGCTGCTCTGATCGCCTCTGCACGTGTGGTTTTCGAGCGGGCCGGCTATTTGGATGCGCGATTGATAGATATAGCGAAGGAAGCTGGGTGTGCTACCGGTTCCTTCTACACCTATTTTGCCAACAAGGAAGAAGTTTTTGCGGCCGTCCTCGAGGTAGCTCGTGAAGAAATGATGCATCCGGGCATCGGTAGGGTTGCGGACACTGACGATCCATATGCCGTTCTGGAGGCAAGTAATCGGGCGTATCTTGCGGCATATCAACGGAATGCAAAGTTGATGGGATTGATGGAGCAAGTTGCCAGTATCGACCCGGAGTTCCGCAGGATTCGCAACGAGCGGGCAGACGCATTTATTCTGCGCAACGCGCGAGGTATCGCCGAACTGCAAGAACGTGGTGTCGTTGATCCCGGCTTGAATCCGCTGCTTACGTCAATGGCATTGTCCGGCATGGTGAGTCGATTTGCCCACAGTGTATTCACGTTGAGTGACGGGCGAGTGGATGGAAGGCCGGTCGAATTCGACGAGATTGTCGGCACCGTGACGGATCTGTGGGCCAATGCGCTGAAGTTCCCGAGGCGGAGCTGACGAAGCGCGCCCTGGTCGAGAGTGCTCAGGGCGCGCCTCGAGAATCGTCTCAGCTCTTCTCGACGACGCGAGCTACCGCTTCCGCGACGGCCACAGGCTTGTCGGAACCTTCGCGCTCGAGCACCTGGCGCGTCTTTACCTGGATACCGCCAGGCAACTGCTCGGCGGACACCACGGTTGAGCGCATCCGCAGTCGCGAGCCCACGGGGACCGGTGCGGGGAAGCGCACTTTGTCGTATCCGTAGTTGAGGCTGTGCGCAAAGCCGTCGAAGGCCAGGAGTTGGGAGGAGAACTGTGGACCCAGTGAGAGACTGAAAAGTCCGTGCGCGATGGTGGTGCCGAATGCGCTCGCCGCCGCACGCTCTGGGTCGACGTGAATCCACTGGTGATCGTTGGTGACCGCGGCAAAAGCGTCGATGCGATCCTGCGTGATCTCGTACCACTCGGTGGGGCCCAGTTCCTGGCCGATCAACTTCTCGAGCTCGGCAAACGTGGACGGGCGGACGGGCAATTGCTCTTCAGTCATCGTGGTCCTTTACTCGCAGTTCAGGAGGTTGGAAAATAGATTCCACTGGCGACGGTTGAAGTTGACGCCGGATTCAACTATACATGACAAGAGACGTGGATCACGGTAAAAGCTTTCGGTGAATGCAAGCGAGAGGAATCGCCAATGAAGGTCGCCCAGAAGGTTGCAATTGTCACCGGAGGTGGCGGCGGTATCGGGGGAGCGCTCGCCAGGAAGTTGGCGGCGGAGGGCGCCCGCGTAGTTGTGGCCGATCTCAATGCCGATGCAGCTGCCGCTGTGGCCGACGCGGTCAACGCAGGGCACCCAGGATCGGCGGTCTCCGCCGGTGGCGACGTGTCCGACGCCGGTGTGATCGAGGGGTTGATCGCGCAGGCCGAGGAGGCTTTCGGTCCCGTTGATCTCTACTTCGCGAATGCCGGTATCACCGGCGGCCTCGGTCTCGACGTCGACGAGGACGGCTGGGACGTAGCCTTCGACATCAATGTG
Source organism: Rhodococcus sp. IEGM 1366 (assembly GCF_033142425.1). NCBI lineage: Bacteria > Bacillati > Actinomycetota > Actinomycetes > Mycobacteriales > Nocardiaceae > Rhodococcus > Rhodococcus sp. IEGM 1366. The sequence continues at coordinate 299,929 of NZ_JAWLRZ010000001.1, read as the reverse complement.
CGGGCCCACATTCGCGCTGCTCGTTTGTTGGTTCCCGGATGGGTCGAGCGCGGCGAAGGGTACTTCGTCAGCACCGCTTCGGCTGCCGGCCTGCTCACGCAGGTCGGTTCGGCGGTGTACGCGGTCACCAAGCATGCGGCAGTGGGTTTTGCCGAGTGGCTGTCGATGACATACGGAGACAAGGGCGTCCGAGTCAGCTGTCTGTGTCCGATGGGTGTCAACACCAAGCTCCTCTACGAAGGGAAAGAGACCGGTGATCCTCTCGGAGTCGCTGCGACGGGAGCTGTCCTTGCGGCCGGCGAGGTGATCGAGCCCGACCAGTGCGCCGAAATCGTCTTGGCTGCAATGGACGCCGAGCACTTCCTCATCCTCCCGCACCCGAAGGTACTGGACATGTACCGGCAGAAGGGCGCTGACTACGATCGCTGGCTCAGCGGAATGCGCCGTTACCAGGCGTCGTTGCTCGCCGGAACGCGATGATTCCGGAACTTGTACTTTCGCAGCAGCGTGGGCCCGTCCTACTGCTGACCTTCAATCGTCCGGATGTCCTGAACGCCTGGACAAACGAACTCGAGGACGTGTACTTCGATCTACTGGCCGCCGCGGACGACGATCCCGACGTCCGGGCAATCGTGATCACGGGTGCGGGTCGCGGATTCTGCTCGGGTGCAGATCTGAGCAACCTGAAGAACGTCGGCGACGTTTCCGACGAGGATCTGGTGAGGCCTCGGCCTCGCGAGTTTCCCACGTCGCTACGTAAGCCGTTGATCGGCGCCATCAACGGAGTAGCGGCCGGACTTGGTTTCGTGGAAGCGCTGTACTGCGACGTTCGATTCGGTTCGTCTGCAACACGATTCACCACCGCATTTGCCAAGCGCGGGCTGATCGCCGAGTACGGCATCTCATGGATGTTGCCTAGACTTGTCGGCCGGAGTCGGGCCACCGATTTACTGCTGTCGAGTCGAATGGTCGGAGCCGACGAGGCCTACCGCATCGGACTGATCGACCACCTGGTCGACGGTGATGTCGTAGAAGCAGCGGTTGCCTACGCCGCAGAAATCGCGGCCAACTGCTCGCCGACCTCGTTGTCCGTCATGAAATCCCAGCTGAGCGCCGACGAGACCGGCACGTTCGACGAATCCACGCAGCGCGCGGAAACGCTCATGGTCAACGCATTTCGCGGACCGGACGTTGTCGAAGGTGTCGCGAGTCATCTGGAGCGTCGGCCACCTAATTTTCCTTCCCTCTCTGTCAGGAGTTCACATGTCAGTCTTTGAGTTCTCGGATCGCACGAAGAAGTACCAGGCCGAACTGCTCGACTTCATGGACAAGCACGTCTATCCGGCCGAAGCGGTCTACGAAGCGCAGATGCGTGAGTCCGGTAACCCGCACTTCCAGCCGCCGATCATCGACGACTTGAAGAAGGAAGCCAAGGCGCGTGGGCTGTGGAACCTCTTTCACCCGCACCCCGAATGGGGCCCTGGCCTGACCAACCTGGAATACGCACCGCTCGCGGAGATCATGGGCCGCAGTCACCTGGCTTCCGAAGCCACCAACTGCGCCGCTCCGGATACGGGAAACATGGAGGTGCTCACGCTCTTCGGCACCGACGAGCACAAGGAGAAGTACCTCAAGCCGCTGCTCAATGGTGAAATCCGGTCTGCCTTTGCCATGACCGAACCCGAAGTTGCCAGCTCCGACGCCACCAACATCCAGCTCCGCATGGATCGAGATGGCGACGAGTACGTACTGAACGGCCGTAAGTGGTTCGCTTCCAACGCTTTGCACCAGAACTGCAAGGTTCTGATCGTCATGGGCAAGACGGACTTCAATGCCGCGACGCACCGCCAGCAGTCGATGATGGTCGTGCCGATCGACGCTCCCGGCGTCACCATCGTGCGTAACCTGCCCGTCTTCGGTTACCAGGACCGCGAGGGACACGGCGAGATCACCTTCGAGGACGTACGCGTCCCGGCCAAGGACATCCTCGCCGGCGAGGGTGAAGGTTTCGCGATCAGCCAGGCCCGCCTCGGCCCCGGCCGCATCCACCACTGCATGCGTGCCATCGGAATGGCCGAGCGCGCACTGGAACTGATGTGCAAGCGCGCATCTACCCGCATCACCTTCGGAAAGCCCGTCAGCGACAACGCCAACATCCAGGACTGGATCGCCGAGGCGCGCATCGACATCGAAATGGTTCGACTACTCACGCTCAAGGCCGCACACATGATGGACACGGTGGGCAACAAGGAAGCACGTACCGAGATCGCGGCCATCAAGGTTGCGGCCCCGAACATCGCGCTCAAGATCATCGACCGCGCCATCCAGGTTCACGGCGGCGGCGGCGTGACGGACGACTTCCCGCTCGCAATGGCATACGCCCACATGCGCACCCTTCGGCTCGCCGACGGCCCGGACGAGGTACACAAGCGCGCCATCGCCAAGCAGGAGCTGAGCAAGTACCGCGAAGTCAAGGCGAACTGACATGGCAGGGCTGGACCTCACAGGCAAGACTGCGATCGTCACCGGCGCATCGCGTGGCATCGGCCTCGCGACCGCGCAGGCGATTGCGGCGTCGGGCGGAAACGTCGTACTGACCTCGCGCTCACAGGAATCCGCAGATGCCGCTGCCGCACAGGTGAACGGCAACGCGATCGGCGTCGGCGCTCACGCGACGGACGAGGATGCTGCCCGCAAGTGCGTCGAGCAGACAATCGAGCGTTTCGGCAGTCTCGACATCTTGGTGAACAACGCGGGCACCAACCCGTCGTTCGGGCCGATCATCAGTCAGGATCACTCGCGCTTCGCCAAGACCTTCGACGTCAACGTGTGGGCTCCAGTCCTGTGGACCGGCCTGGCAGCGAGGGCTTGGATGGGCGAGCACGGTGGATCCGTGGTCAACACCGCCTCGATCGGCGGCATGGCGTTCGAGGCCGGAATCGGCACGTACAACGCGTCGAAGGCCGCGCTGATACACATCACCAAACAGCTTGCGCTCGAACTGTCACCGAAGATTCGTGTCAACGCAGTGGCGCCGGGAGTAGTGAGAACCAAACTCGCCGAAGCGCTGTGGAAAGAGCATGAAGAAGCGGTATCCGCGTCGACTGCACTCGGACGCATCGGTGAACCGGAAGACATCGCTGCTGCCATCGCCTTCCTGGTTTCGGATGCAGCCCAGTGGATTACCGGTGAGATTATGACAATCGACGGAGGCCAGCTGCTCGGCGACGTCACGTCGTTCAGGCAAGGAGCGTCCTTCGGTGGCTAGCGTCGACGTCGTGGGACTCGATACCGAAGCGGTCACCGGCTGGATAGCAGGCCTGGGGATCGACTCCACCGGGCCGCTGTCCTTCGATCGAATCGGCCTGGGGCAGTCCAACCTCACGTACCTGGTACGCGATCAGGACGGCAACCGCTGGGTGCTACGACGCCCACCTCTCGGTTACCTGCTGGCTTCGGCTCACGACGTAGCGCGCGAAGCTCGAATCCTGAGAGCTCTCGAATCCACGGATGTACCGTCGCCGCGCGTGTTCGGGTTGACCGAGGACCCGGCTGTCACCGAAGTTCCGTTGCTGCTCATGGAGTTCGTGGACGGCGAAGTTGTCGACCGGATGCCACTTGCCGAGGCGTTGTCGGAGGATCGTCGCCGGGCAATCGGCATCTCGCTCGCTCGGACGCTGGCGAAGATACATGCCGTCGACCTGAAGCAGGCCGGGCTCGATGATCTGGCAAGCCACAAGCCCTACGCTGCAAGACAACTGAAGCGTTGGGGTGGACAGTGGGAACAGTCGAAGACACGAGAATGCCCTGATCTGGACGATCTTACGCAACGTCTGATTGCAGCTCAGCCGGCTCACACCGAAACCACGTTGGTGCACGGCGACTTTCACCTACGCAATGTGATCACCTCGGCGAGCAACGGCGAAGTGGTCGCGGCCCTCGACTGGGAACTCTGCACACTCGGCGATCCATTGGCAGACGTCGGAAGCTTGTTGGCGTACTGGCCGGCGGCGGGGGAGAACACGGGCGGTGACTTCCCGGCGTCGGCGCTCCCCGGATTCCCGTCGCGAGACGAGATCTCTCAAATCTACCTCGACGCTACCGGGAGAGATCCTGCTGCGCTGAAGTTCTGGCATACCTTGGGCCTGTGGAAGATTGCGGTGATCGCCGAAGGCGTGATGCGTCGTGCCCGCGACGAACCGCAGAATGCCGCCGAGAGCGGAACTCCCACCGTGGAACGTATTGACGCCTTGGTGGCCAAGGCCAGGGAAATTGCAGATCAAGCCGGGATCTGACGAGATCGTCCGGTGTCCGTCGAATCACGAAAATTATGGAGGGCCAGTGAGCCAGGAACGTAGAACCGCAATTGTCACGGGTGCAGCACGCGGAATCGGTGCGGCAGTGGCCAAGCGACTGTCGGAAGACGGCTTTGCCGTTGCCGTGCTCGACCTCGACGAAGCAGCGTGTGCCGGAACCGTCGACGCGATCAAGGCCGCAGGCGGGCAAGCCCTGGCCGTCGGCGCTGACGTTTCCGACGAAGAGTCGGTCGCCGCAGCAGTGGAGCGGGTGGCAGCAGAACTCGGTTCGCCGACCGTACTGATCAACAATGCAGGCATCACCCGCGACAACCTTCTGTTCAAGATGAGCGTTGCCGAGTGGGACTCGGTGATGAACGTCCACCTTCGCGGAGCGTTCCTCATGTCGCGCGCGGTGCAGAAGTACATGGTGGAAGCGAAGTTCGGCCGTATCGTCAACCTCTCGAGCACGTCGGCCCTCGGCAACCGCGGACAGGTCAACTACTCCGCAGCGAAGGCCGGAATGCAGGGATTCACCAAGACACTGGCCTTCGAACTGGGCAAGTTCGGTGTCACCGCCAACGCCATTGCCCCCGGATTCATCGAAACCGAAATGACCGCCGCAACGGCCGAGCGCATGGGAGTCGGCTTCGAGGACTTCAAGACCGCTGCCGCTTCGCAGATTCCGGTCAACCGCGTCGGACAGCCCGAGGACATCGCGCACACCGCGTCGTTCTTCGTCAGCGAAGGCGCAGGCTTCGTTTCCGGTCAGGTCGTCTACGTCGCCGGTGGACCCAAGGACTGACTGTCCGCTCACCGCTCGAACCGAAGGAATGGGCATGGCTTTCGACGAAGAGGCAGTATCGCGTGACCTCACCGAAAAGGTGAACACGCTTCTCGCGGAAAATGATCCGAATGCTGTATCGGTATCGGATTTCCTCGGCGCACGATTCGACGCCGGACTGGCGTGGGTTCACTTTCCCGAAGGCCACGGCGGTCTTGATCTGCCACAGAGCTTTCAGCGACAGATCAACGCGCAATTGGCGGCAGCGGGAGCCCCCGGGCCGGACACCGGCAAGAACGGTATCGGCCTCGGCATGGCTGCGCCCACCATCGCAGCGTTCGGCACCGAAGAGCAGAAACGAAAATTCCTGCGGCCGTTGTGGACATCCGAAACAGTGTACTGCCAGCTCTTCAGTGAGCCGGGCGCAGGATCGGACCTGGCTGCCGTCGCCACCCGGGCTGTCCGCGACGGCGACGACTGGATAGTGAACGGGCAGAAGGTCTGGACGTCGGGGGCTCAGAACGCTCAGTTGGCGATTCTTGTTGCCCGGACTGATCCGGAGCGGTCCAAACACGCAGGATTGAGCTACTTCGTCTGCGACATGACCGATCCCGGAGTTGATGTCAGGCCGCTCCGCCAGATCACCGGTGAGGCTGAGTTCAACGAGGTATTCCTCACGGACGTCAGGATTCCGGATGCCAACCGGCTGGGCGGCGAAGGCCAGGGATGGAAGGTTGCAACCACCACCCTGAACAACGAACGGGTGGCCATCGGTTCCGGTGCCCCTCGTGAGGGCGGCATGATCGGAAAGGTCGCGCAGGCCTGGCGCGACGAGCCTGAGCTGCGTAACCCGGCGATGCACGACGAGTTGATGCGGCTCTGGACCGAATCCGAAGTTGCGCGTCTGACCGGTGAGCGACTGCGCCAACAGCTGGCTGCCGGACAACCAGGCCCCGAAGGCTCGGGTATGAAGCTCGCGTTTGCCGGTTTGGCCCAGCAGATTTCAGGTTTCGAGCTGGAAATGCACGGCGAAGACGGGCTGCGGTACGACGACTGGACGCTGCGTCGTCCGGATTTTGTCGACTTCACCGGGCGTGAACCCGGCTACCGGTATCTGCGAGCCAAGGGCAATTCGATCGAGGGCGGAACGTCCGAGATCCTGCGCAACGTCATCGCAGAACGTGTACTCGGGTTGCCGCCCGAGCATCGCGTCGACAAGGACATCGCCTGGAAGGACCTGCCCCGATGAGCGCCGATCTGCTGTACTCCGAGACCGAACAAGACCTGCGTGCCAGTGTCCGACGTTTGCTGAGTGCGCGCTCAGGTGCCGACACCGTGGTCACTGCCTACGACGACGTGTCCGCCGACTTCACCGGGCTGTGGAAGTCCCTGGCGTCGGAACTCGGTTTGGCGGGACTGCTGGTACCTGAGGAGCTGGGCGGGGCCGGCGCGTCGACGCGTGAGGCGGCGGTCGTGATGGAGGAGATCGGCCGCGCGGTCGCTCCCGTTCCGTTCTTCACGAGTGCGGTGCTGGCGACGACGGCGCTGTTGAAAGCCGGCGAAACCGAGGTGCTCGGTCGATTGGCAGCCGGGGATTCGACGGCTGCTCTGATCGTCCCGTTATCCACTGCACCAGGTACTTTCGCGCCCACGGTCAGAGCGACGGTAAGCGGACTCGTCGGCAGCGTCACCACGGTTGCCGGCGTCGTCGAGTCCGATGTTCTTGTTGTTCCGGTTGCCGGTGAGAGTGGTGTGGAGCTGCACATCGTGCGGATCGCTGACGCTACTGTGACACCGATCCTGTCCCTGGACATGACGCGCCGATTGGCGGACGTCGAGTTCACGGAGGCGCCATCGATCCGCGTCGACAGTGGCAATGCCGCTGAGGCTGTCGAGGAGGCATTGCTCTGCGGAAGTGCACTTCTGGCCTCGGAGCAGTTCGCCGTGGCGCAGTGGTGCCTCGAGACCACGCTGGCTTATGTGAAGGAACGCAAGCAGTTCGGCCGCGCAATCGGTTCGTATCAGGCGATCAAGCATCGTCTGGCGGACCTGTGGCTCGAAGTCAGCTCTGCGGGTGCGGCCGCGCGTTATGCGGCTGATACCTATGCACGCGGTGACTCCGACGCGGCAGTTGCTGCGACGCTCGCTCAGGCGTACTGCAGCGGAGTCGCGGTTCATGCGGCGGAGGAATGTGTACAGCTTCACGGCGGGATCGGTATGACGTGGGAGTATCCGGCGCACCTGTATCTCAAGAGAGCCAAGAGTGACCAATTGACGCTGGGAACTGCATATCAGCACCGGGCGCGGCTTGCCGAGCTCGTCGACCTCCCCATCTCGTCCTGAACCACCCTCACTACCGAAACTGGAGAAAACACTGTGAAGGCTTGGCGCGTCAATCAACTCGGTGAACCCCGCGATGTCCTCTCGTTGGAGGAGGTGCCGGAGCCCACAGCTGGTGCCACGGAAATGCTGGTGAAGGTGCTCGCAGCACCGGCGAACTTCCCCGACGTACTCATGTGCCGTGGTGAGTACCAGATCAAGCCGCCGCTGCCCTTCACTCCCGGTGTGGAATTGTGTGGTGAGGTTGTCTCCGTGGGTGATTCGGTCACGAAGTTTGCGGTAGGTGATCGCGTGATCGGCAATCCGAGCTTGCCGTCGGGTGGCTTTGCCGAACTCTCGGTGCTGGACCAGAACAACACCTTTCCGGCGCCATCGGCCCTGGACGACGCCGAAGCCTCCGCGCTGAGCATCGGCTATCAGACGGCGTGGTTCGCGCTGCACCGTCGCACACAACTGCTCGAAGGTGAGACCCTGCTGGTTCATGCCGCCGCAGGTGGCGTGGGCAGTGCCGCAGTGCAACTCGGCAAAGCTGCCGGTGCCAAGGTGATCGGTGTTGTCGGCGGACCGGAGAAGGCCGAGTACGCGCGCAAACTCGGGGCGGACCTCGTAGTGGACCGTCACAGTGAGGACTTTGTTGCCGCGGTGAAGGAGTTCACCGGCGGCAAGGGCGCCGACGTGGTCTTCGACCCGGTTGGCGGCGATGCGTACGCAAAGTCGACCAAGTGCATCGCGTTCGAAGGTCGGATCGTCATCATCGGATTTGCCGGTGGCACGATTCCGCAACCGGCTCTCAATCATGCTCTCATCAAGAACTATTCGATCATCGGTCTGCACTGGGGCCTCTACAAGGCGTACAACCAGCAGGCCATCGACGATTGCCACGTCGAGCTCACCAGGCTCGCCGACGCAGGCTTGGTCAAACCCCTGATCAGTGAGCGGTTGTCGTTGACGGACGTTGCCGACGGTATCGGTCGCCTCGGCGACGGCACCACGGTCGGCCGAGTCGTGTTCCAACCCTGAATCGCACAACACTGGAAAGGTCCTCATGAGACAAGCTGTCATCGTGTCCACCGCCCGCACTCCGATCGGCAAGGCGTACCGCGGCGCGTTCAACAACACACAGGCTCAAGAGCTTGCTGCACATGCTATTTCGAATGCCGTTGCGCGCGCCGGGCTCGAGGGCGGCGAAGTTGAGGATGTCATCCTCGGCGCAGCGTTGCAGCAGGGATCGACGGGTGGAAACGTCGCACGGCAAGCGGTGCTGCGGGCCGGGCTTCCGGACTCGGTGTCCGGAATGACGATCGACCGTCAGTGCTCGTCCGGACTGATGGCCATTGCGACGGCGGCAAAGCAGATCGTCGACGACGGTATGCAGATCGCGATCGGTGGTGGCGTCGAATCGATCTCGTTGGTCCAGAACGATCACATGAACAACTTCCGTGCGGCAGATCCGTGGCTGAAGGAGAACAAGCCGTCGATCTACATGCCGATGCTGCATACGGCCGAGATCGTGGCCGAACGCTACGGCGTCACGCGTGAGCAGCAGGACGAGTTTGCACTGGTGTCTCAGCAGCGCACTGCAGCAGCTCAGGAAGCAGGCCGTTTCGATCTCGAGATCGTGCCGCTGACGTCGGTCAAGCAGGTTCAGAACAAGGAGACCGGCGAGATCGGCACCGAGTCGGTCACACTCACTCGCGACGAAGGTAATCGTGCGTCCACCACGTTGGAGGGCCTCGCGAGCCTGCGTCCGGTGCTGGCCGACGGTACCGTCAGCGCGCATTCGTCCATCACCGCCGGAAATTCGTCACAACTGTCCGACGGCGCGTCGGCATCGGTGTTGATGGAGGCTGGTGAGGCGGAACGTCGCGGCCTGGCTCCTCTTGGCATCTACCGCGGAATGACTGTTGCCGGTTGCGCACCGGACGAGATGGGAATCGGTCCGGTATTCGCGATTCCGCGTCTGCTCGACCTGCACGGACTGAAGATCGACGACATCGATCTGTGGGAATTGAACGAGGCATTTGCTTCTCAGGCGCTGTACTGCCGCGACAAGCTCGGCATCGACCCCGACAAGTACAACGTCGACGGTGGCGGAATTTCCGTCGGACATCCGTACGGGATGACGGGTGCGCGGTTGGTCGGCCATGCTCTCCTGGAAGGGAAGCGCCGCGGCGCCAAGCTGGTTGTTGTCACCATGTGCATCGGCGGCGGCATGGGTGCTGCCGGGCTTTTCGAGGTCGCATGAGCTTGCTGGAGGGATTGTTCGACGTCAGTGGCAAGACTGTCGTCGTGACGGGTGGTTCGCGCGGAATCGGCTACATGATCGCTCGAGGATTTGTCGAAGGCGGTGCGACGGTAGTCATCTCGGCCCGTAAAGCGGAAGCGTGCGATGAAGCAGCGCGAGAGCTTTCCGAGTTCGGCACCTGCATCTCGCACCCGGCGGACTTGTCCACGGACGAGGGAATCGAGAGCCTCGCTGCGAAGGTCGCCGAGATTTCGCCGACACTCGACGTGCTGGTGAACAATGCCGGCGCAACGTGGGGCGCCCCCGTCGACGATTTCCCGGCGGCCGGCTTCGACAAGATCTTCGACATCAACGTCAAGGCGATCTTCCTGTTGACGCAGAAGTTGTTGCCACAGTTGCGTTCTGCGGCGACGGCAGACGATCCCGCCCGAGTGATCAACATCGGATCGATCGACGGTCTTGTGGTGTCAGGCTCGGAAAACTTCTCCTACGGAGCGAGTAAGGCCGCAGTGCACATGTTGACCCGCAAGTTGGCGGCGACGCTTGCCGGCGAACGGATCACGGTCAATGCCATTGCGCCTGGACCCTTTCCGTCGAAGATGATGGCCTTCTTGCTCGAGAACGAGGAGAGCGCGCAGGCGGTGGCGGATTCGGTTCCGCTGGGCCGGATCGGAACGCCACAGGATGCGGCGGGTCTTGCAATCTTCTTGTCCTCACGCGGCGGCGCCTACTTGACGGGGACGGTAATTCCCCTCGATGGTGGAACCAGCGGAGCGCGCTGATCGGTAGACGATACCGAACTGTCCGGGTTGGCCTGAAAGTCTGAAATACTAAGACTTTCAGGCAAACTCGCGTTTTGTCCGATTGTATTATCTGTTACTTCAATTGCTAGATTGTCGGGGGTTCGGGGGGATCGATGACAACACCAACAATCCCCGGCGTGGGGGAGTCATGTTTCGCACGGGAAGATCGTTGGGAGTGTTCACGGCAGGTGCTGCCGTTGCAAGTGCGGCCGTGACCATGGTGGCGCCGACGGCAGTCGCGGCGCCGGGATGTGCCGGGGTCAGTGGTGTCGGCAGTACTGGGGGACCAGGCAATGCTGTGCCGTGGCTCAACGGCAATACGGGAGGATTACCTGGTCTCTCCGGGCGAACCGCCGCGATCGAAAAGGTGACGGGGACATACAGTCCCAACAACACCGTTGAACGCTTCAACGTTCTGGGGACTGATCTGGGCATAATGTGGGACAACGGCGCCGGTCAGATTCTGACGGCTTTCGGCGATACCACCGGGCACAGTCGCAATCCTATTTGTGACGGTCTTGTCGGTGAGTGGCGAAGCAATGTCCTTTTCCGTAGCGCCGACCGCGTGCTCGCGGACGGAATGCGTTTCGACAGCGGGCCGATGGACGGTTCAGGTCAAGCACGCGAGATCATTGCTGCGATGAAGATTCCAGGCGTCGAAGCGTCCAGTATCCCCACCGGCGGCATTGCGGTGAACGGTGTGCAATATCTGAGCTACATGTCGGTGCGGAATTGGGGCGACGCCGGCCAATGGAGTACTAACTACTCACAGATCGCAACGTCGTCCGACAACGGCGAGACGTGGGCTACGCGCCCGGAAACGCTGCGCCCCAATATCGGTGGTGTTCTCCCCGTCGGGGTTGGCCCCGCCGCGGGCAATGAGAACTTTCAGATGAACTCGATGGTGAAAGACGGTGGGTTCGTCTACAACTACGGCACGCCTGCCGGACGGGCCGGCGAGGTTCGACTGTCTCGGGTTTCCGAGGGATCGATACTCGACCTCGCCTCGTACGAATACTGGAACGGAAATGGATGGATCCGCGCCGATCCCGCTGCGGCCGTCCCCGTCATGGATGGCCGTATCGGCGAGATCTCCGTTCAGTACAACGAGTTCCTCGGCAAGTTCGTGGCGATGTACACCGACGTGTTCAGTTCGATCGTGATGCGAACCGCGTCCAGTCCCGCTGGACCGTGGACCGCACCGGAGACGCTGGTCAATCTGGTCGAGGTTCCCGGTATCTACGCCGCATACATCCACCCGTGGTCCAACGGCTCGGATCTGTATTTCCTTGCCACCACCTGGGCCGACTACAACGTGATGCTGATGCGCACGACACTCGTTCGCTGACGCCGGTTAGGTCTGCGCCGGTTGCAGATAGACGATCTCCTCTGTGATCGGCGCGTCGTCAAACGGCGGCTCTTGTCGACGCCGCCACCAGATGGTGAACACGACGGCTCCGATCACCAGAGCTGCCAAGGCAGCGACGGCCAGCCAGAACCTCGGCCCGTAGTAGCCGACCAGGACCATGCGCATCGCGTTGCGCGCCCAGGTCAGTGGCATCAGGGCGTGCAACCACCGCAGCGGGGCAGGCATCTGTTCGATGGGATACACCGCGCCGAATGCAAAGATCTGAATCATCAAGGCGCTCAGTGCGATGAACGTTCCGTTGACGGCGCCGAATACAACGGTGAACAGGCGTCCGCAGGCAACTGCAGCTGCACCGACAAGGATCATCACGGAGACCATCGCCACCACGCTGGGTGGGTCCACATCCGCGACGGTCAGCGCAATCACGGACAGTATCAAAGCCGTGACGAGGGTGACGAGTGCCGGAATGCGGTAGCGGCGCAGACCTTCACGCAGCATCGAGCCATGCACTTGCTGTGAGCGTCCGCGACGTGGGCGAACTACGAACCAGGTGAGAATTCCGCAGAGGAACAGGGCCACCGACATCACTGCCGGCACAGCGCCAGGTCCGAATCCGGCCGCCGGGTAGTTGTTTCGAGCGTCAACTGCGACCGGTGCCGACAACAGGTTGGCGGTGGTGGCGCGTTCCTCGTCGGTGAACTGTGGTACCTGAGCGGCGCCGTCGGTGAGTCCCTGGGCCAGCTCGCCCGAGCCTGCATTCAGTTCACCCATGCCGACATTCAACTCGCCAAGACCGTCGCGGAGTTCGACACTGCCTGCTGCCAGTTGGCCGAGGCCGGACGACAGTTCGTTTGCTCCCGCATCAAGTTGGTGCGCACCATCGGACAGTTGCCCGAGGCCGGTGCTCAATTCGCCGGCACCGGCGGCAGCGGCGTTCAATCCGCCGCGATAGTCACTAGCCGGATCCGTGAGTTGGCGTGTGATTTCCCGGGCGCCGTCTCGTAGTTGGCTGAGTTGGCCCATCACATCGTCATCTGCAGGTTGTGCGGTGAGGGAGGCTCGTAACGTGGAGAGCGCGTCGACAAGTCCTGCGGACACGGGATCCCCTGCGAGCCGAAGCGAATTCGTCAACGTGTCGATCTGACCGACCACAGCACTTGCCGAGTCGGCGACATCAAGGATGGGCGTGGTCACCATGTCGACCACTTCACTGATCTGGCGTGCCCCGGCGCCCAGTTCGTCAGCGCCGCCGACCAATTGCTGCATTCCAGTCGCGAGTTCTCTAGACCCGGCTGCGGCTTCGTCTGTGCCCGCGGCGAGTTCGTCCGCTCCCGTCGCAAGTTCCTGTCCGCCCTGGTTCGCCTCGCCGAGACCGGCCGCGAGTTCCGTACTGCCGGCGTAGAGCTGGTTGGTGCCGGCCAGTGCGGCGGCGGAGCCGTCGGAAAGCTGTTGTGCACCAGCGGCTGCGTCTCCGAAGCCGGTTCCGAGTTCGCCGAGTCCCACCAGAACCTGGTCGATGGACTGCTCGCCGATGGATTCGGAGACGGCCGAACGTACCTGCGCGATGATGCTCTCACCCACGGGTCCTGCGACGAGGCTGTTGTAGTCGTTGTAGACCACCTGCAATTGGGCTTTCCGTCCTGAACCGGAAGCCGCACTTGCCACATCGGCGCTGAACGACTCGGGTATGACGACGGAGAAGTAGTACGTGCCGTCGTCGACGCCCGTCTGCGCTTCCTGAGCCGTGACGACCTTCCAGGCGACGTCGCCACTGTCGACCAGTGCGGCCACCACGTCGTCTCCCGCAACGATGTGGGTGCCGTCGAGATCGGTGCCCTTGTCGGCGTTGACGATGGCCACGGGCAGACGGTTCACAGTGTCGCCCGGGTCCCACAAAGCCCACATGTAGAAGGCGGCAATCGAGAGTGGCGCGATCACCAGTACCGCGAGGATCGTGCGAATGACGTGTGCACGCCGGGGCGAAGCGTCGTGAGCGGATGTGGACACCATGAACGGCTCGTTTCTCGTGAACCGGAGTGGACGGCGGGGCACTCCGAATGCGCTGGACATACGTCCAGCTCGGTCACACTACAAAGCAATCGAGTTCGGCGTGAGGTTTTCCGCATAATTGGTGCGCAGCCGACAAATCGGCGCTGGAACTCATCCGGGAGGAATGCGAGGAATAATCAGCGACATGCGATTCTTGGAACTTCGACACGCACAATGCGAGCCCCCGGCTGCGTACTCTCCGGTCTTGGACACGTATGGCGATGTGCAGACCGTCCTGTTGGGAACCGACCCGCTTCCCACACATGTCGAGTTCGACGCGGTGATCGTCATGGGTGGTCCGATGGGCGTCGGCGATCAAGACGACATCGAGTGGTTGGCTTCCGAGATCGCGTACATTCGTGCGCTCGTCGACGCAGATGTTCCGGTTTGGGGAGTGTGCCTCGGTTCGCAATTGTTGGCGGCAGCGCTTGGTGCTCGCGTGTACACGGGGGCAGTCCCGGAGGTGGGCGTCGAGGACATCACGTTGACCGAGGCCGGCACACTGGATCCTATCTGGGGGAGTCTGCCCGTCACTTTTCCTGCCATGCAATGGCATTCGGATACTTTCGAGATCCCGGAGGGTGGCGTGCATCTTGCAGGTTCTTCCAAGTACCCGAACCAGCTCTTCCGATACAAGGAGAGTTACGGCGTGCAGTTTCACCTCGAAGCGTCGTGTGAGGTGGCACGCGATTGGATGGAGTTGGACGAGTATCGCGAGTCGCTGCTGACTTCGCTGGGCGCCGACGGACCTCGGATCTTCATCGAGCAGTTGGCATCCGCGGAAACCGAAGGACTCGAGTTTGCCGCGACGGTCATGGACAGGTGGCTGAAGTCGATTTCGGCCAGGTAGGCCCGGAGCAGCCGCGCAAGGCTTACGGTGTGGAGAATGTCCGGGTTCTTGTCCGAAAGGATCGGCTATGCGCTCATTTCTGATTCCGGACAGCCAGCGTCGCAGCCTCGAAGAACTCGATGATCGGCTGGATCTCTCCACCGGAGACAAGGCGGCCAAACGTTCCGCGTTCTGGATAATGCTCGTTCTCTCCGGGATGATCGCGAGCGCCGGGGTTGTGGGTGACTCGACGGCCACTGTGATCGGGGCGATGATCGTCGCTCCGTTGTCCACGCCGATTCTGGGGATCGGCCTCGGCATCGTTACCGGTCGGGGCGCGCTCATTGCCCGCAGTGTTGTGTACGTCGCGGGTGGGCTCGTTGTTGTCGTTGCTCTCGGTTTTCTGTTTTCCCTTGTTCTGCTCAACCCGACGAGTGTGCTGTCCAACTCTCAGGTGACCGGACGAACCACCCCGACGTTGACGGATCTCGCGGCGGCCATCGCCACAGGGTTTGCCGGGTCGATCGCGATTACCCGGCGCGATGTCGGTGACGTGCTCCCCGGCGTGGCGATCGCGATTTCACTGGTTCCGCCCCTTGCCGTTGTGGGTGTGTGTCTCGGTTCGGGTGCACCGTCGCTTGCGTTGGGTGCGCTGATCCTGTTTGCGTCGAATGTCGTTGCCATGGTGATCACGGCGACGGTGGTGCTGGTGATCGCCGGTTATGCGCGCGAATCAGGGGCAGCTGCCGCGGGACATCGACGGGTCTACCTGGTGTTGGCGTCGGCCTTGGTTGTTGTTGCCATCCCGATGGTGGTGAATTCTCTGGCTTCGTTGTGGGCGAGCCAGATCCATGATGCCGCCGAAGAGTGGCTGGCCGGAGTTCCGGGCGTTCAAGTCGGGTCCGTCACGTGGCAGGCGCACACCGCGGTGATCGAAGTACTGGGACCGCAGGATCTGCCGCCTGTCGACGACCTCGAGCGTGCGGTCGACGCGTTGGTGCCCTGGGGTCCGCACATCGTGATACTTCACGCCGTCGGTGCCCGAGTAGAGGCCGCGGAATAGAAGCGAAGTTACGTTCGCCTCTCTTCGGGGCATCCTCCCCGCGAAAGGGGAGCGATGAGACAGTCATGGAAATTGCCGGTAGTCGCATTGGCCTGTGCCTTTGTGCCCGCCGGCGTTGTCACAACAACAGCCCAGGCCTCGCCGTGGGGTTGCAATATCTCGGCGATCTTCGACAAGTCAGGTGGGCCGACCAACCCGATTCCGTGGCTCAACGGAACCGACGGGAATCTCCCCGACATGCAAGGCCGCACGTCTGCGGTCGAATACATCACCGGAGCGCTCAGCCCCAATCAGACGGTCGAACGGTTCAATGTGCTCGGCACCGATCTCGGGATCATGTGGGACAACGGCGCAGGCCAGGTTCTGACGGTCTTCGGCGATACGGTCGGATTGAATTCGGACCCGACGTGCGGCGGCGTTGTGGGTGACTGGCGAAGCAACGTCCTCTTTCGCAGCGCCGACGGCATTCTCAGTGACGGCATGAATATCGACTCCTCACCGGTCGATCGCCCCAATCGCTCCCGCGAAATCATTGACAGCCTCAAAGTCACCGGAGTCGAAACCAGCAGCATTCCTACGACGGGTATCGCGGTGGGTGGCGTGCAGTACGTCAACTACATGTCGGTGCGGTCGTGGGGAGGATCAGGAGAATGGGTGACAAATTTCTCGCAGATCGCGTCCTCCCGGGACAACGGCGAAACGTGGCAGGTGGAACCGGCGTCGGCGCGTCCGAACCTGCCGTTGACCGGTAACGCCAACTTCCAGATGGGGTCCTTCGTCAAGGACGGTGGGTATGTCTACAACTTCGGGACACCGTCGGGCAGGTTCGGCGAAGCGCGACTTTCGCGCGTGAAGGAAGAGTCGATCATAGACGTCGCGGCGTACGAATACTGGGACGGAAAGGCTTGGGTGCCAAACAAACCCGATGTAGCGACGCCGGTTCTCGACGGCGACGTCAGCGAACTGTCGGTGCAGTACAACAACTATCTCGGAAAGTTCGTTGCGATGTACTCGAACGAATGGGGTGCTCTGGTGTTGCGCACCGCCGACCAACTGACCGGCCCGTGGAGTGCCCCCGACATCGTGATCGAACCGGGCGCCGTCCCTGGCCTCTACGGCGCGTATATGCATCCGTGGTCTCAGGGGCAGGATTTGTACTTCCTTGCTACGACGTGGTCGGACTACAACGTGATGTTGATGAAAACGACGCTGTAAAAGCGAGTGGCTATCGTTGAACGGTGAGCACCGCCGAACAATTCCCCACCCTCATCTCCGACCTGCGCGACGTACTGGTGGGTCCGCTGCCCGAGATCGGCCGCCGATTCTCGGCGTTGCTCACTGATCTGGTGCCGCACACCGCGCTCGTGATCTTCACACGTGAATGCACCGGCCGGCCACGCAAGGTGGCTGGAGATCCGGCAGTCGTCGATCGAGTCACCATCGCCGAACTTGATCGTATCCGTACCGATCTTGCTGTGGGACAGATCTTTCGGGGGCAACTGGCGGTTGCCGGCCGGGAGCGTGAAGTGGTTGCTGTTCTCGATCGGACAGACACGGTACTGGTCTTGATGCCGCGCTCGACGGCAACTTGGGCAACGGCGCTCGAGTTGACGGCAGCACTGTTCGGGGTGGTCGCGACCGGCATTCAACTGCAGGTCCGCAATGCCAGCCCGGCTTATTTGGCGGAGTCGCGGGCCGCGTCGTCGGAACGCGCGCGCACGGTTGCCGAGATGACCGAGGTTCACGCGGCGACGCTGGAGACCGTCCTGGCAACGTTGCGTTCGGATGATCTCGACGATACTCGGGCGCGAACAGCTGCCAGGGAGACCACGTCGTCGGCGTTGATCCGGTTGCGGTCCGCTGTCGACGTCCATCGGGAACTGGCGGAAGAGGCAATCACCACGGCTTTTGCGCGGATGCGCGGGGAGTTGCGATCACTGCTCAAACACCGCAACGTCGAGTTGGAACTGGTGGAACCGCCGGTCGAGGGGCGTGGACTTCCCGGTGAAGTTGCGCACGGCGCGCGGGCGGTGGTGCGAGGTGCGGTGCTTGCTCTTGCGGATCAACACACGCTGTCGCGGATTCGGGTCGAGTGGAGCCTCGACGGTTCCGCTCTGTTGATCGACATCCGCGACGACGGGCGAGGCGAAGCCGACGTTGCCGATCTGGAACGCCAATTGCGTTCGCGGGTAGAGACGTTGGGCGGAACAATAGATTCGGAGTCGACTACAGGTTGGGGCAGCCGGATCAGTGCCACCATTCCGCTCGACGTGGTTGCCGCGACGCCCGTCGACCACACGCTGTCCGATCTGGGTCCGCGAGAAATCGAGGTGCTCGAGCACCTGGTCGCGGGTCGTCGGAACAAGGCGATCTCCGAGCGTCTCGGTGTCAGTGAGAGCACCGTGAAATTTCACGTCGCGGGAGTTCTCAAGAAACTGGGCGTCGACAGCCGCGGTGCTGCCGCGGCTGTAGGCGCGGAAGCCGGCGTCAAACCAGCTCCCTAGCTCTTCGGATAGGTCGGTCAGTTATTTCGGCTAGGGTTCCAGCTCGGGTATTCGGGTTAACCTCGTAGTGCGTTCATATATTGCTATGTGACGACATGTCCGAAAACGCACAAGCCAGGAGCAGAGCCATGCCACAGCAGGTACGCGGCGTTATCGCCCGATCCAAGGGTGCCCCCGTCGAAATCGTTCCCATCACGATTCCCGATCCCGGTGCCAACGAGGTGGTTGTTGCCATCGCAGCGTGCGGCGTGTGCCACACCGACCTCACCTACCGCGACGGCGGCATCAACGACGAATACCCGTTCCTTCTCGGGCACGAGGCGTCGGGCATCGTCGAGAGCGTCGGCGCGGGAGTCACGCACGTCGAGGTCGGCGACTTCGTCGTTCTGAACTGGCGCGCCGTCTGCGGGCAGTGCCGTGCATGTAAGCGCGGACGCCCCCAGTACTGCTTCGACACCTTCAACGCCGAGCAGAAGATGACCCTCGAAGACGGAACCGAACTGACGCCGGCCCTCGGGATTGGCGCGTTTGCCGACAAGACCCTTGTCCACGAAGGCCAGTGCACCAAGGTCGATGCGTCGGCTGATCCAGCTGTTGTCGGTCTGCTCGGTTGCGGTGTCATGGCCGGTATGGGTGCCGCCATGAACACCGGCAACGTCGGCCGCGGCGACTCGGTGGCTGTCATCGGCTGCGGTGGTGTCGGCGACGCCGCCATCATGGGTTCGCGTCTGGCCGGCGCCAACACCATCATCGCCATCGACCGTGATCCGCGAAAGCTGGAGTGGGCCACAGAACTTGGTGCAACCCACACGATCAACGCCACCGAGGTCGACGACGTTGTCGAAGCTGTTCAGGAGCTGACCGGTGGTTTCGGCGCAGATGTCGTCGTTGACGCAGTTGGACGCCCGGAGACGTGGAAGCAGGCCTTCTACGCGCGTGACCTCGCGGGAACTGTAGTGCTGGTGGGTGTTCCGACGCCGGACATGACCCTCGAGATGCCGCTTGTCGACTTCTTCTCTCGCGGTGGCGCACTCAAGTCGTCGTGGTACGGAGACTGCCTGCCCGAGCGTGACTTCCCGGTCCTGGTCGATCTGTACCAGCAGGGGCGTCTGCCGCTCGAGAAGTTCGTCAGCGAGCGCATCAAGCTCGACGAGGTCGAGAAGGCCTTCGAGACGATGCACCGTGGCGAGGTCCTGCGCTCGGTGGTGGTCCTGTGACCTTGCGAGTCGATCGCGTCGTCACATCAGGTTCGTTCAGCCTCGACGGCGGAACGTGGGACGTGGACAACAACATCTGGCTGATCGGTGACGACAACGAGGTGGTTGTCGTGGACGCCGCGCACACCGCGCAGCCCATCATCGACGCCGTTGCCGGCCGCAAGGTTGTCGGAATCGTGTGTACGCACGGACACAACGATCACGTCACCGTTGCGCCGGAACTGTCCGAGAAGCTCGACGCTCCGATCTACCTGAATCCGGCTGACGACGTCCTCTGGGAGATGACACATCCAGGCGTCAAGCACCTGAGTTTGGAAGACGGGCAGCGAATCTCGGTGGCAGGCACCGATATTCTGGCCATGCACACGCCGGGCCATTCGCCGGGATCGACCTGCCTCTACCTGCCCGAGGCGGGGGAACTGTTCAGCGGCGACACCTTGTTCTCCGGTGGACCCGGTGCAACGGGGCGCTCGTACTCCGATTTCCCGACCATCATCGGATCGATCCGCGACAAGCTGTTTGCCCTACCTGCCGAGACCACGGTTCACACCGGTCACGGTGACGGCACCACAATCGGTACCGAGGCGCCGCACCTCGAGGAATGGATCCGCGCCGGATCCTGACTGCGGCAGAAACGGTCGGTGCGAGCACGACGTGTGTTCGCACCGACCTTCAGGGCGCGTTCCCTGACCGAAACTCAGCGTCACAGAGTCTCGGCGAAAAACTCCATAGTGCGTGACCAGGCGAGTGTTGCAGCGTCGGGGTTGTAGTGGTCGCCGGCGGTGTCGTTGTTGAACGCGTGGCCTGCGTCGGCATACCGGTACACCCGGGCGAGTTCGGAGGCGGCCTCGCGTAATTGTTCGACGCTCTCCGGCGGGATACCGGTGTCGAGGTCGCCGTAATGGCCGAGCCACGGAACCTTCAGTTGGGCAGCAAGTTCGGTCCCGGCAGCGATTCCTGACCATCGTGCTTCGGCAACCGCGCCGCCGTAGTAGGTGACCGCGGCATCGACAAGAGGAACAGTGGCGCACCACAGTGACGCGGTGCCACCCATGCAGAATCCGAGGGAGCCGACCTTGCCGGCTCCCTCGGACTTGCAGTACGCGACGGCGGCACGTACGTCGTGACCGATCCCCTCGCTGTTCAGCGCCATGAGAGAATTCTTGGCCGATGGAAAATCGGTGAAGAACGACTGTGATCCACGGTGGTAGAGGTGCGGAGCGACCGCAAGGTATCCGGCGTCGGCGAGGCGTAACAGGATGCTCTCGATATGAGCGTTGACGCCCCAGGCCTCCTGCAGCACGATCACCGCAGGTTTCTGCGTGGCAGGCGATTCGGGTCGGGCGATGCTCAGCGGTACGTCGTTCACCGTGCTCGAGAGGATGTCCATTCTCCGACTGTAAGCGAACGCTCAGCCCGTCGCAGCGAGCAACTCGGATTGTGCACGTAGCCACGCCATTGCTTCCATGCGGTAACCGTCGATACCTTTGTATTCGGCTATTTCCTGAGGTAGTTCGGTCACTATGGCCGCCAATTGCTCCGCCCATTGTGGGATTGCGGCGATGTCCGACAGCGGGGCCAGGTACGTGCGGATATTGAAGACCAGTGCTCCGGTCAAGGGAAGTCGGATCAGGTGTTCGAGTTCGATGCGGAGTTGGATTCGGCCCCAGTCTTTCTGGGAGATCAACTCCGGCATGTCGTGCATCCACTGTGGCATCGTTTCGAGGCTGGTGTCACGCAACCGGGAACCGACGGCGGAGAACGTCCAGTTCACCCGGCGATAGATCTGCTCTGTTGTCAGCATCCGCATGAAACTCTGGGCTCTGCCGGTTACGCCACCTGCGGTCAACCCAGGAACCGGTACGTGAATCTCGTCGAAACTCATTCCGATATCGAATTTCACGGACCAGTCGGCAGACGAGGTGACCAGTGCGGCGTCGAACCACAATTGGTCGTCGCGTTCGGTGAGCAGCAGAATATCGTCGGGTACCTGGCAACCGATGAATGTCAGTGGGTCTTCGGGAAGGGTGGACAGGTCGCCGAGTCTGAAGGTCTGTTCGATCCCCAGTAGCCGATTGGTCCAGCGATAGCGATTGCCTCTGCCTTCCAACGACATCGAAACCGGATAGGACGCGGCGAGTTGACGCATGAGAAACAGCATGACATCCCAGCACGCCGGCATCATGTGCGGCAGCATCTGTGCCCGGCCCGGATCCCGATCGAGGATGTCGCGTCGTAGCTGCATCATGTAGCGGTAGTCGTCGCCGAGATCAACGACGTGTTCACCCCACTCGCCCGCCAGGGTTGTCGTCAACCGCGGTGCCGGTTGAACGTTGACGCCGTAGCGAAAGGTTCGGTCTTCGTCGGGGAACGGCCACGGCAAGGTTTTCAGATCACTCACAACTGCACTCCTCGAGTGGAAAGGCGGTGTTACGCGGCGACGGAGCCGAGGTAGCTCCCGTGATGTGAATTTCTGTGTACCCGGATATCGAGTAGTAGTCGGCACGAAGGGCATTCGTGTGCCGAGCCGGGACGGGTCTCGACCCGATGGGTGTGTGCGCAATGTGGGCAGAAGAGCGAAATTGTTCCCGTGCTCGTGACGCTGGATCGCACTTCGCATGGCAGTGCGCCGCAGGCACGTATGGCGGCCAGTGCCTGCATCACGTCGTACTCTGGACCGGCAACGGCAATGCGGGCACCGGTGTGGCAACCTGCCACCGACTGCTCGATGCGCGAGAGATCGAGTTGATTCTGAACGTGAACAGTCACCGATCGCCCGGCGGCGATTGCCTCGGTTGCCCAGTCGATCACGGTGTTTCGACCGTCGGGACACCCGCCGAGTGAGATGAGGAGAAACTCACGCCCGGCACTGTCCAGTTCCGGGATTGCGGTCACGAGCCCACTCCTGCATGCGCGCGCAGCCAGTCCATTGCCGGTCCGCGGGTTTTGGTAATCCCTTTGTAGTCGGCCATGTCTTCCGGCAGGTCGTCGAGCACTGCGTGTAGACGCCGAGCCCAGACGGGAACCGATGCGATATCTCGCAGTGGCAGAAGGTAACTCCGGATGAGAAACATGATCGATCCGGAGGTTGCCAAGCGAATCAGGTGCTGTACCTCGACGCGGAGGAACAGTCGGTCGCCGACATCCTCGAGTGGTCCCTGTGCCAGGCTGGTTCGGTCGGGTCCCCACTGCGGATACGTCTCGGTGGAGGTGTCGAGTTTGCCGTCGACGGTCAAGGTCCAGTTGGTTCGGCGGTATCGCTCACCGGGTTCGAGGCGCATGAGAAAACTCTGGGCGCGGGAGACAACACCCTCAGCATGCACGCGAGGTACCGGGCCGTGGATCTGCAGAAAGCTCATACCGACGTCGAATCGCAATGACCAATCAGCTGCGAAGGTAACTACACCGGCGTCACCCCAGAGTTGTCCTTCTCGCTGATCGAGGAGGACGACATCTTCCTGAATCTGGTTGGTGGCAAACCGAAGTGGGTCGATCGGAAGCGTACCGAGATCGCCGACGACAAACCGTTGCTCGGTATCGAGCAATCCGTTTCGCCAGATCCAAGCCGCGCCGTCGCGTTCGAGACTCATGGAGTCCGGATAGCTCTCGGCGAGCATGCGCATGATCGAGATCATGGCGTCCCACTGCGCCGGCATCATGTGGGGCAGACTCTGATATCGACTGGCATCCGAAGTCAATATCCTTGTTCGCTCGGCCAATTCGTGATGGTAGTTCTCGTCGATCTCGATCGTGTGTTTGCCCCACTCGCCGGCGGCCGTTCTTGCAGGTGTCCCGGCAGGTTCGACGTTGGTGCTGTAGCGGTACGAGTCCTTGGCAAAAGGGAACGGGAAATTCGCAATTCGAGTGGGCACGTCGAGTAGTTCTGCCGATGCGTTCACAAGTTCAACTCCAATCGTGATCCCTCGGCCCGCGATACACAGGCCATCATCGATCTGCCACGGGATTTCTCCTCGTCGGTCAGATATAAATCGCGATGTGCAATGCTCCCGTCTGCCACCGGTATTCGGCACTCTCCGCATACTCCTTGACGGCAGAGATTGGGGATGGTGATGCCGTGTTGTTCGAGGGTCTCGAGGACACTTGTTCCGGAAGGTACGTCGAACTCTTGTCCGCTGCCGCGCAATGCGACGGTAAACGGTTGTCCGGGGTCCAGCTCCACGCCGCCGAAACGTTCGTAGTGAATGCGGGCACTCGGCCATCCCGCTGCTTTGGCGGCACCCTCGACGGCGTCGATCATCGCGCTGGGGCCGCACGTGTACAGGTGGGTGCCCAGTGGTTGTTTCAGCAGAGCCGGCCCCAGGTGGGCCCACAACTCCTGGCGTGAGGAGAAGACGTGCAGACGTGATCCGCACAGTTCGCGCAGTTCGGCCAGGTGCGCTGCGTCGGTTCCCCGCCACACGTACAGGACGGTGAAGGATCGACCCCATTGTGCGGCGGCCCGCGCGTGCGACAGTATCGGCGTCACACCGATTCCGCCGGCAACCAGCAAGTGATGCCGTGCCGTGAGTACCGGAGCGAACACACTGCGCGGGCGCGACGTGCGGATACTCGTGCCGATCTCCAAGTCGTGAATCCAGCGTGATCCACCTCTACCGCCTCGATCCAGCTGGACCGAAACGCAATAGTGATCCGGTTCGAGTTCCGGCCCGGTCATCGAATACGAATTGCGCCGCGGCATTCCCTGGGGTGTTGTACCGCAGTCGAGAACAAGGTGACTCCCGGGCGTGAAGGACGGAAGTGTTGAGCCGTCGGCGCTTTCGAGGCGGAGAGATCGGACACCGTCGCAGAGCATGGTGGCCTCTGTCAGCACCAAGGTCAACGACTTGGTGTCTGTGACGCCAGGTGCGTCCGTTGTTGCGGTCATCATTGCTCCTCGGCATCGGCCATGAACCCGAGATAGGCTCCGTACCTACGGGATACATGGTGGTAGACAAACAAGTCGGTACGGCATCGCGGACAGGGGCTGAGCGCTCCGACAGGTGTATCTGTTTGGTGAACGTGCCGGCAATGCACGCAGTAGACGCGACGTTGCGCGTCGCCTGTGACGTACGTCAGGATCTCTGCGGGTATGGCGCCGGCGGCGATTGCCACCGAACGTGCCTGTAGTACTTCGATTTCGGCGCCGATCACGATCAATCGCCAACCCACTCTCGCGGCAGCGAACTCCCGCTGCAACACCGCCGATGTCGCGGCGCTCCACTGCGGCCCGAGTTTCAGCCAGCTGACCCGGTGGCCGGAGTGTTCTCCGACCACCTGAGCAGCATCGGTGTGCGCGCGGTCGCCGAAGGAGACGACGGTGAAGTAGCGTCCGTCCGGATCGCTGAGAAGCCGTTCGGCGTCCCAGCGCGGAACGCTGGTCGACCGGGCACAGACACTCACGACGGTTGGCTTACGGTGCGAACGAGCGGTGGCCGACGTAGTAGGCCAGCGCGCGATCGGGGGTGGTGAACCTGATGCGCGAACCCTTGGGGAAGAAGATCGCATCTTTGGCCTTCGCGACACTCACTTGGCCGGTATCAAGGTTTTCGAGAACGAACTCGCCTTCGAGGACCACCTTCATTTCGTCGTATTCGTAGAGGTAGTCGAGTGGAGCGTCGGTCTGGATCAATTCGAAGTAGCCCGCGGACATCGCTGAACCGTCTGGATTGGAGTAGACGTCGTCGATGAATCCCTTGGTGCCGGGGTACTCGGATTCGGGCATCTGGGGGAGGTCTGCCCAGAAGTCTGCGGTGACGCGGAACTCTGCCGGTGTGGTGGACGTCGTAGAAATGCTCATCGGTGCTCCTGAGGGAATGGGATGGTTGAAAGAGCGTCCGATCGCAGGGATGTGATCGCTGACGTGAAACTTACTGTAATGAGAGGAAACTGATTTTCGGTTACGTGGCGGTAAACAAAATCTCCGTAATCTGTTTTGCTGCAACTTGATTAGAAATTCACCAGTGCCGACGGTGCCGTCATCACAACCTCACTTGGGCGTAACGAGATGGACATATCAACCTTGTTTCCTGTTAGATGACAGTGATTCACCCAGTGAAACCGGAATAGCCGACCACGTTGGGTGGAACTAGGGCCCTGCGTGAAACTAGGAGTCTCGATGGCGATCGACACCGCCGAACTGAATGAAACAGCGGCAGAGTTGCATGCAGTGCCCCAGGCAATCCCGGATGCAGTGACAGGTGAGCGCCCGATGGACCTGGCAACGCGAGCGCGGGCCGACGGAACACGATTCATCCTCGCGGTATTCGTCAATCTCGCCGGTAAACCGTGCGCGAAGTTGGTGCCGATCGAATCGGTGGAAGAACTGCAGACAGAGGGCGTCGGATTTGCGGGTTACGCAGCCGGCGCGATGGGGCAGGAGCCGAAGGATCCCGATCTCGTGGCGATCCCCGACCCAACCTCTTACACACCTATTCCATTTATCCGGCCCGGCCTTGCGCTGGTGCACTGCGATCCGCATGTCGAGGGTAAGCCTTGGCCTTACGCACCGAGAGTGATGCTGCGATCCGTGCTCGCGGAGGCCGCGGAGATGGGCTTGGACGTGAACGTAGGAGCGGAGATCGAGTACTTCCTCGTGGACAAGGACGAGAGCGGAGCCCTGCGCACCGCAGACACTCTCGATACCTCACGCCAACCGTGCTACGACGCCCGCGATGTCACCCGCATGTACGAGCACCTGACGTCGATTTCTACTGCCATGAACAAGCTGGGGTGGGGAAACTACGCCAACGACCACGAGGACGGAAACGGGCAGTTCGAACAGAATTTCAACTACTCGGATGCGATGACCACCGCCGACCGAGTGATCACGTTGCGCTACCTGATCTCCGTCCTTGCCGAAGAACGCGGTATGACTGCAACATTCATGCCGAAGCCCTTCGCCGACCGTACGGGGAGCGGCATGCATATGCATCTCTCGCTCTGGCGAGACGGAGAATCGGCATTCCCGGATTCGACGGACGAGCGAGGCCTCGGATTGTCGTCGACCGCATACTCCTTCATCGCCGGAATTCTCGACCATGCGTGTGCACTCCAAGGAGTGATTGCCCCGACGGTCAACTCGTACAAGAGAACCGGGGCCACCGCAACGACCAGTGGCGCAACGTGGTCACCGCGGCATGCGACGTACGGCGGCAACGATCGCACACACTATCTCCGGGTTCCCGATCGCAACCGCGTCGAACTGCGTGGTGGTGACGGCTCTGCCAACCCGTACCTTGCCGCCGCCGCGACGATCGCAGCCGGTCTGGACGGTATTCGGCGCGAACTGGACCCAGGCGAACCGGGAGGCGCATCGACGTCGGATTCGCTGCCGATGACGTTGCTGCACGCCATGGATGCCTTGGCCGCAGACCCCGTGGTGACCGGGGCGCTGAATTCTGCGGGCGCCGACGTGGCTGGGTACTTCACGACCCTCAAGCGTGAAGAGTTCTTCCAGTGGCACAACACGGTAACTCCCTGGGAAGTGGACAACTACCTCACCGCGTTCTGATTCTCGTATTCCTTCGCAAGAGACAAGGAGACTGCCCATGTGTGGCATTGTCGGGCTTCATCTGAGAGAGCCCTCGCTGTATCCCCGCCTCGGTGAACTGCTCACCGGAATGCTGGGCGAAATGGTGGATCGTGGACCGGATTCTGCCGGTATGGCGATCTACGGAGACCCGACGTGGTCACCGGCCGGGCACAGTTCGGTGTCGGTACTCGGTGCGGGATCAGACGCTGTGTTCTTGGCGGACAGTCTCACCGAGTCGGTGGGTGCTGCGGTGACCGTACTCGAGGCGGATCCCACCACCGTCATCCACGCCGCCGTTCCGACTGACGTTCTTCTGGCGGCAGTCCGTGAGACGCTCCCCGCAGCGGTGATCATCGGATTCGGTGAGGATGTCACCGTTCTGAAGGGAATGGGCAACCCGCTCGAGTTGGCGCGTGGATTCGGCTTGCCGTCGGCGTCGGGGTGGCAAGGTGTTGCGCATACCCGTATGGCAACGGAATCGGCTGTGACGGCGGCAGGTTCACATCCCTTCGCCGTCGGCCCGGACCAATGCCTCGTACATAACGGGTCGTTCTCCAATCACCTGACGATGAAACGTGAACTCGAATCGGAAGGTGTGGTCTTCGACAGTGAGAACGACACGGAGGTAGGTGCGAGGTTCGTAGCCAAGCAACTCTCCGAAGGTGTCGACCTCGAGAAGGCGCTCCGACTGTTGGGTGAGCGATTCGACGGGTTTTACACCCTGCTGGTCTCGACCAGTGATTCCTTTGCAGTAGTGCGTGATCCGATTGCCTGCAAGCCTGCGATCGTCGCCGAGACGGATCAGTACGTCGCGATGGCCTCCGAATACCGCGCACTCGCGGGATTGCCCGGAATCGACCAGGCACACATTTTCGAACCAGAGCCGGAAGAGGTTTACGTATGGCACCGATGACAGCAGTTCCGGTAGATTCCGCACCGGTCACGCTCTCTACCAAATCTTTTGATCTCGACATCACCGAAACCCGAGATTTCAACGCCGCACTTCAGTCCACCGAGGCTCCGAGCAGCGTGAGCGTGAGTCGTCCGGCCGGTAAGCATGCACTCGCGTGCGGATTGAATCAGCCGATAGACGTCACAATCGACGGGCACGTCGGCTACTACTGCGCCGGGATGAATCAGCAGGCCTCGGTGACCGTCAACGGAAACGCCGGTGTCGGAGTTGCCGAGAACATGATGTCGGGGACAGTGCGGATACGCGGCGACGCGTCGCAGTCCGCGGGTGCGACGGCCCACGGCGGACTGTTGGTGGTGGAAGGCAATGCTGCTGCGCGCTGCGGTATTTCGATGAAGGGTGTCGACATCGTGGTCGGTGGAAACATCGGACACATGAGCGCGTTCATGGGGCAGGCCGGTCGGCTGGTTGTTCTCGGAGATGCCGGTGAAGCGTTGGGAGATTCGCTGTACGAAGCTCGGATCTACGTTCGCGGAACCGTGGCGTCTCTCGGCGCCGACTGCATCAAGAAGGAGATGCGCCCCGAGCATCTCGTCGAGCTTCAGGAACTGCTGGGCGCAGCCGGATTCGACGCAGATCCACGTGAGTTCACCCGCTACGGCTCCGCCCGGTCGCTGTACAACTTCCACGTCGACAACGCTTCGGCGTACTGAATCTTTTTCTCCGAAGGAGCCTTCCATGACCACTCCGAGCACAACCACACCATGGCTTCGTGAATCCGCGACCTTCGACCGCGGGGTCATCCACGAGATCCAGAGGGCAGCAGATACCGGGATCTACGACATCCGCGGCTGGGGCGCAAAGCGAAAGCTGCCGCATTTCGACGATCTGCTGTTCCTCGGCGCGTCGATGTCGCGGTACCCGTTGGAAGGGTATCGCGAGAAGTGTGACACCGATGTGGTGCTCGGCGGCCGTCATGCGAAGTTTCCGCTGCACCTGGATATTCCGATCACGATTGCGGGGATGAGCTTCGGCGCATTGTCCGGCCAGGCCAAGGAAGCTCTGGGGCGCGGGGCCAGTGAAGTGGGCACATCCACAACTACCGGCGACGGCGGAATGACGCCGGAGGAGAGGGGGCAGTCCAAGAATCTGGTGTACCAGTACCTACCGTCGCGTTACGGCATGAACCCGGACGATCTTCGGAAGGCGGATGCCATCGAGATCGTGCTCGGTCAGGGCGCCAAGCCTGGCGGCGGCGGAATGCTGTTGGGACAGAAGATCACCGAGCGTGTTGCCGGAATGCGAACGCTGCCGATGGGGGTGGACCAGCGAAGCGCCTGCCGCCATCCGGACTGGACTGGCCCTGACGACTTGGCGATCAAGATCATCGAATTGCGTGAGATCACGGGTTGGGAGAAGCCGATCTACGTCAAGGTGGGCGCAACACGCACCTACTACGACGTGAAACTTGCCGTGAAAGCCGGCGCCGATGTCGTGGTGGTGGACGGTATGCAGGGTGGGACGGCTGCCACTCAGGACGTGTTCATCGAACACGTCGGAATTCCCACGCTGGCCGCGATTCCACAAGCAGTACAGGCGTTGCAGGAGATGGGCGTTCATCGTGGGAGCGGTGAAGGTTCGGTGCAGTTGATCGTCTCCGGCGGAATCCGAAGCGGCGCAGATGTTGCCAAGGCGATGGCGTTGGGCGCAGACGCTGTTGCCATCGGGACAGCGGCACTCATTGCGCTGGGCGACAACCACCCCCGGTTTGCGGAGCAGTACGCGGAGATCGGATCTGCTCCCGGGTTCTACGATGATTTTCAGGCGGGGCGTGATCCGGCCGGAATCACCACTCAGGATCCAGAGTTGGCAAAGAACCTCGATCCGGTTGACGCCGGTCGACGCCTCGCGAACTACTTGCGGGTTCTGACGATGGAAGCACAGACCCTGGCGCGGGCCTGCGGCAAATCGCACCTCCGCAATCTCGAACCGCAGGATCTGGTTGCGTTGACAGTGGAGGCCTCGGCAATGGCTCGGGTGCCGCTAGCCGGCACCACCTGGATCCCCGGGGCGATGTAACACGAATGTAAGCCACACAATCAGTGACGGCGCGTCTACTCCCAGTAGACGCGCCGTTAGGCTTGTGCCTATGACGACGTCGAAGCGCAGTGTCCACCGAGACACGGGAGACCCGGCACCGGAGCAGCGCGAAGTTCCTGCGGACACTCCGACCGGCCTCGACCTCGAGAAGGTGATCGCAGCCCAGGTGCGCAAGCTCCGGTTGGCCAGTGGTCTGTCGGTCGGGGACATGGCTACGAGAGTCGGGATCTCGAAGGCGATGCTGTCCAAGATCGAGAATGCCCAGACGTCTTGCAGCCTCTCCACCCTGGCCCGCCTCGCGGCCGGTCTCGACGTGCCGGTCACCTCTCTCTTCCGCGGAGCCGATGCCAAGCGGGACGCGGTCTTCGTCGAAGCCGGCCACGGTGCGGAGATCGTCGGCCGCGGCACCCGGGTCGGGCACCATTACGAACTGCTCGGTGCGTTGCGCGGGCAGAACAAACGACTCGAACCCGTTCTTGTCACGTTGACCGACGCCAGTGAAGTGTTTCCGCTCTTTCAGCATCCCGGTACCGAACTGCTGTACATGCTCGAAGGTGAAATGATCTACGGCCATGGCGACTCGGAGTATCACTTGCGTCCAGGAGACTCGCTCCTGCTCGACGGTGAGGGGCTGCACGGACCGAACGAGTTGGTGCAGTTGCCTATTCGCTTCCTGGCAGTGACTGCCTACCCTGACAATCACCAAGGCTGAACAGCAGTGTGCCCCTGCGCTCGATGTCGAGAGCAGGGGCACACTTCGGGACGTCTGCGAGACTACGAACTGCTTTCTACTGCGGTTGCAGCTTTGGTGGTCATGGATTCGGCGGCAACAGATACCGCGTCGGGTTGGTGCTTCGTGGAACTGGTCATCGAGACGGAATCCATGACGTACGCGGTTTCGCCGTGAACAGCCACGTCGAGGCCCTCGTACTCGGTTTCCGGGTTGACACGTAGGCCCATCGCGAGGTCGATGCCCTTTGCGATGATGAACGTGACGATAAACGAGTAGGCGACCACAGCGGCCACTGCCACGCTCTGCTTGCCCAGTAGCTCGAGGCCACCCCCGTAGAACAGTCCCTGAGCGCCGCTGGGCGCCTCGGGTACGGCGAGCAAACCGACAAGCAGAGTGCCGAGGATGCCACCGACGAGGTGGATCCCGACCACGTCGAGTGCGTCGTCGTAGCCGAGCTTGAACTTGAACGAAATGGCGAAGCAGCACAACGCGCCTGCTGCTGCACCGACGATCAACGCACCCATCGGTGAGACTGCACCACACGCAGGGGTGATGGCGACCAGAGCCGCGATCAGCCCGGAAGCAGCGCCGAGCGTCGTAGCATGACCCTCGCGGAACTTTTCGACGACGAGCCAGGCACAGATGCCGGCACACGCGGCGGCGACGGTATTCAAGATGACTACCGACGCATTGTTGTTGGCAGCCAGTGCAGAACCGCCGTTGAACCCGAACCAGCCGAAGAACAGGATGCCGGCGCCGAGGATGGTCAGTGGAACGCTGTGCGGCCGTGGCGCGTTCGGGAATGTACGACGCTTACCGAGTACCAGGATCACCGCGAGTGCGGCGATACCGGCATTGATGTGCACAGCGGTTCCACCCGCGAAGTCCACTGCGGCAAGTTTATTGGCGATCCAGCCGCCGACGACGCTGCCGTCGGCGGAGTCGAAGGCAAATACCCAATGCGCAACCGGGAAGTACACGAGAGTGGCCCAGATCCCGGCAAAGATCATCCAGGCGCCGAACTTGAGGCGGTCGGCAAACGCTCCTGAGATCAGTGCGACGGTGATGCCGGCGAACAGAAGCTGGAATCCTGCCACCAATGCGGGCGGCAGTGCGGGTTCGGCGGGTGCTTCGAGAAGCTGCCCCAAACCGATGTATTCGAGTGGGTCGCCGAGTAATCCGAGTCCGCCCAGTGAATTGCCGAGGACTGCGGAGTATCCGAAAATGATCCAGAGAACGCCGACAACGGCAAAGCCGCCGAAGGTCATCATGACCATATTGAGAGTGCTTCGGACACTGACCATTCCGCCGTAGAACAGAGCCAGTCCGGGAACCATGAGAGATACGGCAGTGAATGCAGCCAAGATCCACGCGGTATCTGCGGCAATGATTGCCTGATCCATATGTGTCCACCTTGTTGAGTCCGGAGTGATCGCCGTTCGAATGCGACGTGTGTTCGGCGATGTGTCTTATGCGGTGAATCACCGTCACCCGAGAGTGGACTGGTTGTGTAAGGCCTGCAAGTGGGGCAGGTGAACACTGTGTAAATGCCGGTGCGAAGGGGCATCGGTATCGGTGCTGCACAAAGAGATGGTGACCACCGAATGGCGATCACCATCAAAGACATCGTATTCGGACCCTGGACCTCGCCTCCTTCTACCGTGTACGACGTGCGGGTAGTTGATCAACGATTGGAGTCGTGCTCACGCGTTGGGTTGATCATCGTCTGTTCGGAATCTCCTGCTCGGCTGATTTCGATGCGTCGAGGCTTTGCCTGCTCGGCAATCGGAATCGTGACGGACAGAACGCCGTTGTTGTACGTCGCGGAAATTCGGTCGGCATCGATGTTCTCTCCGAGTGCCAGTTGCCGCCGGTAGCTCCCGGCGAACCTCTCCGAAGCGAGCCACTGCATGTTTTCGTCCGACGATGCAGTACGCGTGGCAGAGAGCGTCAGCATTCCGTGATCGACACTCACGTCGACGGTTCCTGGATCTACTCCGGGAAGATCGGCGTTGAGTACGTAGTGATCGTTGACCCGGTAGAGGTCCATCGGCATGAAACGAGGAACTCGGCCGGCGCCTACGTCTGCGCCGAGCAGCGACTTCGCGATCGAATCGATATCACTGAACGGATCGAAGCGAAGCACAGCAACTCACCTCCCATGTTTCCCATGGTCGCAGTCCCTGTGACAGCAACCGAAATCACTGTGCACCAGCAAGATTAGCACTCGAAGTAGTCGAGTGCCAGACACGTGAGGTCGGCTACTCCAGTGACGTGTGTGGCCCAGCGTGGTCCATGTGGCAGGTGGTCGGTAAAGCGGGTGCCGATCCGTAAGGTTGCCTTATGACTCCTCGCACCGAGAACATCACGGGACCAGTAGCCCTGACGAGCGCTGACGTCGAGGCCGCCCGCGAGCGGATCGACGGGTTGGCTCGACGGACTCCGATCTTTCGCACCACGGTCCCGACACCGCACGGAGACGTTGCGGTCCTGTTCAAGCTCGAGTACCTCCAATACGGTGGGTCGTTCAAGGTGCGCGGCAGTTTCAACGCGATCGAGCGGGCAGCTGCTGACGGCACGATGCCCAGTGCGGGGGTGGTGATCGCGTCGGGTGGAAACGCGGCTATCGGAGCTGCATGGGCGTCGCGTCGCCGGGGGTTGGGGTGCACCGTGGTCGTGCCGGAAACTGCGCCCGATGCAAAAGTTGCGGCGCTCGGCGCGTTGGGGGCAACGGTCGAAAAGGTGGGCGATCGGTATGTTCTCGCGGCAGCAGCAGCGTCCGAGATTGCCTTGTCGAGCGGAGCTTTGGAGCTACACGCCTACGATCTTCCCGACATTGTGGCTGGTGCCGGAACCATCGCGCTCGAGGTCGCGGAGGAAGCGAGCGGGCCGATAACGTACTGCATCGCTGTGGGCGGCGGTGGACTGGTCTCGGGGATCGCCGCCGCAGCGCGGCCAGAGGATCGAGTTGTTGCGGTAGAGCCGATCGGTGCCGCCACGTTGCATGCTGCGCTGGAAGCCGGACACCCTGTTGATATCGAGTTGGACAGCATTGCATCCGATTCTCTCGGAGCGTCCCGCGTAGGCGCAATAGCCTGGGCGACCGTCACCGACAACGCGGTAGACAGTGTTGTCGTAGATGATGATTCGATCGTTCGGGCTAGATCTTTTCTGTGGCGCGAGTTTCGGATACTCGTGGAGTTGGGTACCGCCGCAGCGCTGGTTCCGGTGTTGGACGGCACGGTTTCACCGCCGCGAGACGGTGAGCTGTGTGTCGTTCTGTGTGGCGCCAACGTAAGTCTGGGGGACATGGGCGTGTGAGAAATCTGCTGGTGGGTACTGCTTTCAGTATGAGTACCAGCAGTGTTATCTGGACAATTGTAGTTGTGGTCGTTGTGATTGTGGTCGTTGCGCTTCTGGTGTGGACGGCTCGCAACAAACGTAACGAGCGGCGCCACCTCGAGGCCGAGGCGATTCGCAAGGACGTGGCGGAGTCGTCGTTCGAAGTAGGCCAGCGTGAGGCCAGGGCCAAGGAAAGTGAGGCGAAGGCTCGCATGGTGCAAGCCGAGGCCGATGCCAAAGCTGCGGAAGCATCTGCCCTGCAACAGCATGCGGCGCAGCATCGGCGGGACGTAGCAAGCTCGAAGGATGAGTTGAACGAGAAGCGGGATCAGGCGGACACCATCGATCCGGCCACGCCGAACCCGGAGAAGCCACAACCGAAGAACGAGTGAGTCTGCGAAGTTTTACTTCGCCGTCACACTCTTGGTTTCATTTTATGAAACACTGTCTCTTGTTGAGAAACTCGAGACAGGAGTAAGTGATGGCGGAGCATGCGCGGATAGTGATCGTGGGAGGTGGCCTCGAGGGCCTTGCGATTGCGTGGTCGCTTGCGCTGCGGGGCGAGTCGGATGTAGTTGTGCTCGAGCGTAATACGATGTGCTCGGGGATGACGGGCAAATCGAGTGGAATTGTTCGCTGCCACTACGGGGTCCCGTCGCTGGCGGCGATGGCCTGGCATGGGGTCCAGGTCTTTTCGGATGCAGAACAGGTACTCGGCACCGATATCGGCTTCCGTCAGACCGGTTACATAGTCGGGGTTGGCGGCAACAACACAGAACCCTTGTTGGCAAATGTCGAGATGCATCGTGCTCTGGGTGTGCCCGTCGACCTCATCGACGCCGACGCCGTTCGAGCATTCTGGCCGGGCATCAACCTGGACGACTTCGCGGCCTTTGCCTACGAACCTTTGGGTGGGCACGGCGATGCGTACATGACGGGGATGGCATACGGCACGAAAGCGCGCGAACTCGGCGTGACAGTTCGTCAATCGACCGAAGTGACAACACTTCTGACGCGAGAGGATGGATCCGTCTACGGCGTCACACTTGCCGACGGCGCCGAGATCCATGCGGATACTGTTGTTCTTGCTACCGGCGTATGGTCACCCGCGTTGGCCGCGACGGTCGGAGTCGACATCCCGATCAAGGTGCAGTGGGAGCAATTGCTGCTCGTTGATCAGGGGGAACCTACCCCGCTCGTGCCCACCTTCTCGGATCTGGTGAACCTGCAGTACATCCGGCGCGAACCCAACGCAGACCTGTTGGTAGGCAACAGTGATCACTCTGCGCCTGAGTTTGCCGACCCGGACAGCTACCTGAACCGGGCAGGGGATGCATTTGTGGAGACCGCGATCGGCAAGCTCGAGCGTCTGCTGCCGTCGATGCCGGATCCACGTTTGGCGTCGTCGTATGCGGGTTGTTACGACATCACTCCGGACTACAACCCGATCATCGGCCCGTCACCTGTCGACGGACTTTTCCTCGCAGTCGGTTTCAGCGGACACGGATACAAGATTTCCCCGGCTGTCGGACGGCTGGTTGCCGATCTGATTCTCGACGGCATCAGTAGTGATTCGGCCGTGGACGGCAACGATTTCCGATTCAGCAGATTTGCCGAGGGAAAGCCTCTCGTCAGCCTTAATCCATACGTGGGAGCGGGGGAGATGCGCTAGACGACGCCGCCGTTGACGTAGATCACCTGACCGTTGACCCACCGCGCCGGGCCGGCGAGAAACGAGACTGCCTCCGCGATGTCGAGCGGAGTTCCGAGCCGTTCGAGGGGCGCCATCTTCGACAGGTTCTCCACTGTCGCTTCGTCTTTCCCGTCCAGAAACAGGTCGGTGGCGGTGGGGCCTGGAGCCACGGCGTTGACTGTGATGTCGCGTCCCCGTAGCTCTTTCGCAAGAACTAGCGTGATCGCGTCCACTGCGCCTTTGGTGGCCGCGTACGCAGCGTAGGTCGGGAAGGCCAGCTTCTTCACGGAGGTGGAGAAGTTGATGATGGCACCGCCGCTGCGCACCCGCCTCGCGGCTTGTTGATCGACAACAAACGTGCCCCGAACATTGGTGCGGTGCATCCGGTCGAAGTCGTCGAAGTTCAATTCGGCGACGGTCGAGAGAATCATGATTCCGGCTGCGTGGACAACAACGTCGATGCCTCCGAACTCCTGCTCGACCGTGTCGAACAGTGCGGCTACTTCACCTTCGTCTGCGACATCGGCGTGCACCGCGATGGCGTGCCCGCCCGCTGCGACGATGGTGTCGACTGTTTCCTGGGCGCGTTGAAGATTTCCCGAATAGTGAACGGCGACAGCCATTCCATCGGCCGCGAGCTTCTCTGCAGTCGCTCGGCCGATGCCGCCGGACGCTCCGGTGACGATGGCGACGCGGGTGGTGGTGTCAGTCATGATGTAACTCCTGAAGTGGGTTCGGGGGCGTCGGACAGCTTGCGGAGCCACTCGCGCAGCAGTCCAACCTCGTTGGTGGAGAGGGAAGTTGAATCTGCCGTAGCGAGTTGGGTCTCCAGGGTGGATGCGACGGTGTTGAGCGAGGCGTCCTGCGGGGTGCCGGATTCGTCGATGATGGATGCGAGGATTCCGTCGCGAACACGCCCCGACAGTGTCGGGTCGGGATACTGCTGCGGTCTCACGACGAGCATCAGTGCGACGCCCGCATTGGCGGACATCACCATCTGTGTTGCCACGTCGACGGATACGGTCAGAAGACCTGCGGCAGCGCAGCGTTCGAGAACGGATCGAAGTAGCGCCTGGGCTTGCATGGCGGTGTCAGCGCTCTGTGTGGATGGTGAATGCAACAACCGGTAGTGCGCAGGATGCGCGAGCGCGAACGCCGTGTGCGCGTCCCAGCCTGCACGTAGATCGGCTACCGGATCTGCGGAGGGGATCGCAGCGCGTTTGCCTGCGAGGTACTCGGAGAACCCGGCTTCGACGACGGCTGCGAGCAGGCCGTCTTTGTCGCCGAACTGGCGGTAGAGCGCGGGCGCGCCGACGCCGGCTCTCTCGCAGACGGCGCGGGTGGAGATGTCGCCGTCCGGAGAGGAGTTGAGTAACTCGGTTGCCGCTGCCAGTATCTTCGCTCTCGAGCTCATGAAATCAACGATAACAGAATATGGTTAGCAGTGGTACGTTGTCGTTCGGTTGCTCGACCTGTCGCGGACTCGTCGTGCCCGAACTGGTACTTTGTTTGCAGTGATAAACAAAACTTGTCTGTGATCCAGACCCGTCGCGATGATTGTGTGCCGCGCCTGCGCGCGGTGGTGATTCCGTGTGTCCCGAGAGGGAACCCGACCTCGGGTTCCCGCCTCCTGTCCTGCATTGGAATCCCCACTTTGGAGCTCATTCATCATGTCATCGACACACTCATCTGTTCGGCGCGAGGATCTGCGCGCCGACTGCAGTAACTGTTTTTCCTTGTGCTGCACGGCCTTCGGGTTCTCGCGATCGGTAGATTTTGCCGAGGACAAGCCCGCGGGTTCTCCGTGCCGGCACCTCGGCTCGAATTTCTCCTGCACTGTCCATGAAGGACTTCGATCCCGGGGGTTCCGCGGCTGCACGGTCTTCGACTGCTTCGGCGCGGGACAGGTTGTGTCGCAGCAGTTGTTCTCCGGCGTCAGCTGGCGCGAGCGTCCTGATGCGCAGCAACACATGTTCTCCGCCTTCAAGATCGTCAAACAGTTGCACGAGATGCTGTGGTACCTGTTCGAGGCGCAGGAACGCACCTATGACCCGGACGCTGCGCACGAAGCTCGCGAACTCGCATCCACCATTGCCGCACTGATCCGCGGCGGACAGGCCGAACTGTTCTCGACTGACATCGGCGCATTACATTCTGTGGTCAGGGCAGTGCTGATGGAGATCAGTGCGGAAGTTCGGGCTTCCTACTTTGCCGAAGTTGATCAGTTGGACTCGAGCATCGCCGCCGAAGCGGACCTTGCTGGATCGGACCTGCGCGCACACAGATTGTGTGGGGCCGATCTGCGCGGAGCTTGCTTGATCGCCGCGGATCTGAGGGGAAGTGACCTCACAGCGGTAGATCTGCTCGGGGCGGATCTGCGTGATGCCAGGTTGGATGGCGCGGATCTCTCGGCCGCGTTGTTCGTCACACAGCCCCAGGTGAACGCAGCCAGAGGTAACGGTGACACATGTTTGCCCGCCGGTGTTGCAGCCCCGCCACATTGGCTTGTTCGCTAGCGGGACCTGTCGCCGGGGAGAGCATCTAATTCGCAGCGGTCGCGGCGTTGCGGGCGGCGAGTTGCGCAAAGGCGCCGGTCAGTTCTGCTGGTCCGACGACATCGATGTCGGTGTCGAATCGGTTGAGAGATGCTGCGAGAGCCACCCAGGACCATGATCCGGCTTCGAGACTGCACCGGTCGGGGCCAAGATCTTCGACGATGCCGTCCCCGGCAAAGGGGAGAACGTAACTGGCCGGCCGATGGAGAATGACCTTGCCATGGCAAGGCCACTTGTTGGTTTTTTCCGAGCCTTTGAAGCGCCCGGACACGTATTCGGTTACGTCGCCGCCGGGGATCTCCCTCGGCGTGAAACGGGGGCCGTTCGGGGTGCGCGGGGCGATTCGATCGGCGCGGAAGATTCGCCATTCGTCTCTCTCGAGATCCCACGCGACGAGGTACCAGCGACGATTGGAGGTCACGAGATGATGCGGCTCCACCCGGCGTGGGGGCGCTGGTTCGCCGTTATCGGTTGAACTGTCGGCCGGGCGGTCGCTCGCATAATCGAAACGGAGCACTTCGAGAGCGCGGATCGCTGTGGACATCGCAACGAGTACCTCCGGTGACACGGAGTCGGACGCCGTGTCACCGGGGCCGGCCGAAATCGCAGTGAATGCGAGAGCGTCGAGTCGATGGCGCAGACGCGACGGCATCACTTGCCGCACGGTGGTCAGAGCACGAACTGCACCCTCTTCGATTCCGACGCCGGTCATGGTCGCCGTCTGCAGGGCAACAGCCAACGCGATGACTTGATCGTCGTCGAACAGGAGGGGAGGCAGCTCACTACCCGCATCGAGTCGGTATCCGCCGTCCGGGCCCATGGTTGCCGCAATGTTGTAGCCCATTTCCCGCAGCCGGTCGATGTCGCGGCGGACCGTGCGGTGACTGACGTCGAGTCGCTCGGCGAGAAGGACGCCCGGCCAGTCGCGCCTGGTCTGCAAGAGAGACAGGAGATTCAACAGCCGGGAGGTGGTCGCCATCTCTGGAGATTAGTTGGAGTCTAGGACAAAAGCAGTCCTATATGCCTGTGAGAGTTGGTGTTGTCCAGGAGAAACCCGGGCGACGTTCTTACTAGGAGCAGCCATGAGCATCAAGACAACGACCCACCTCAACTTCCGCGGCGATGCCCGCGCGGCCCTGGAGTTTTATCAGTCCGTCTTCGGTGGACAGGTCACGATTGCAACCTACGGAGACTTCGGGATGCCCAAGGATGTACCTGGCGCGGAGAACGTCGTCTTCGGCCAGGTCGAAACCACAGACGGATTTTGCGTGATGGCGTACGACATCCCCGGGCAGTCGGGCGGTTCGGTGGGAAATGCCGGCTCGACGCACCGCGAGAACGGCACCACGATCACCGAACAGCCGTTCTTCGTCTCCGTTCGCGGGGAGACCCTCGAAGAGGTGCAGAATTACTGGGCCAAGCTCTCGGCCGGCGCATCCATCGTCGAGGGCCTCGCCGCGGCAGCGTGGAGCCCCGGTTTCGGCATGCTCACCGATGCTTTCGGGGTGACCTGGATCCTCGACGTCTCCGCCGCGGAAAGCCCGGCGTAGTCACTCCTCGTGCTTCAGAGTGGGATCGGAGGGAGTGGTTCGATGTCGTAAGTGCGCGGTCCGAACAAGCTCAAAGCTCGATCGCGGATGGACGGAAGTGCTTCTGAGAGACTGTCGCCGAGTCGGTGGAGAGAGTTGAGTGAGCGTGATTCCCAGACTGGGAACTCCCCGTCGGTGCCGCGCGATGTTGTATCCCACAGCAGAGCGTCGCCGTTCTCGCTCAATCCGAATACGTGCAGCGAGGCGGGGAGCGACCAATCGCCGTCGGGTTCGACCATCCAATCGAACTCCTCGCTGTGGCCCTCTCGGTAGACGGAATGGAGGTGCGCGGTGAGATACCCTGCGCGCCCTTGCCAGCCATCGGCAAATCCGGGATGCACGGGCGGGTAGATGAGCCAGAGTCCGAAGGACCGCGCCCAACCTGCATGCCGGATAAATGCACGATGTGAAGCGGGGAAGCCGTCCCCATCCGGGAAACGAAAGGAATCCAAAACGGCGAAATCAATGTGTTCGAGCGTTGGTGGGCCGTCCACCGTCAATCCATGTGTGAGCACGTCCTCGACACTAACAATCCCGTCGCGATTCGAGGCTTCCCCTGCGGTCCTGTCGTCGGTAACTTTCTGAAGAAGAGGAATCAAATGGATCTGGACTGTTCATCTTCGGTTGCTGAAATCTGAATAACCTGCCGACCGCTGCATTCGCCGGTGGCTTCGGTGTAAATGTGGCTGGTGGTCGACATGCCGTTCGGAATCCGTACTCGTAAGACGGCTTCGGCCCCCACCTCGGTGCGAGACGGGGGCACAAGCGAAATCCGAATCAGCCAGTGACACCGGTCAATTCGTTCGGGGTGTGATCGAGTGTGGTTTCGGTCAGGATGCTGCCGTCTTCGAGATCGACGGCGATCAGCTTCTTCGACGCGGGGTCGGTGACGTAGGCCGTGTGGTCCAGTGTGAAGAGGGTGGGCCTGGGCTCCTGCCATTCGGTGGGTTCGGTCCACTCGCCGATGACGGCAATCTTCTTGGTCACTGCGCCGGTGTTCGGGTCGATGACGTGGATAGCGCCGTCGGTCCCGAGAACAAGTGCCTCGCCGTGCGGTCCGCGACCGAGTGATCGGAAGGTGTAACTGGTCCCGAGATCAACGAGCTTCAGTTCCGATGTACTGGTATTGGTGAGTGAGATTCGCTGTGGCCGTTCGAGTTCGGCGTCCGGATCTGTTTTGTAGTCACCGAGTACGATCTCGGAGTCTTCGGAGCCGGCCTGGTTTCCGATGCGTCCGTATGGATCCGGGCTCTGGACCTTGGTGATCGCGCCGTTCTTGTACACGAGCAGGCCGTCCTGGCAGCCCAGCACGATCGTTTCATCTGCTGCGACTGCCTCGCCGTGAACGCCCGGGCACTGCTCGTTGCGCATTACCTCTTTGCGATCGGCGTCGAGT
Source organism: Rhodococcus sp. IEGM 1366 (assembly GCF_033142425.1). NCBI lineage: Bacteria > Bacillati > Actinomycetota > Actinomycetes > Mycobacteriales > Nocardiaceae > Rhodococcus > Rhodococcus sp. IEGM 1366. The sequence goes on along the minus strand of NZ_JAWLRZ010000001.1, from coordinate 258,579 downwards.
ACTGCAATTCCGTTGCGAGACTCGGAGTTTCCGATGGTGGTCAACAGGCTTCCATCGGCGAGTGCGACAGCCACCCCGTGATGCGCCTGCGGGGTTGTGTACGTCTCGACGCGCGGCTGCCGCTTGGCCAGCTGAACTGGATCGAATATTTCGACCAGGCCGGATCCGTCGTTGAAGAGGACAGTTTTTCCGGCATGTCGCACAACGTGTCCGGGCTCGTTGGCCGCGAACTCGACATCTGACATCGCGGGATCGGCTGTGTAGTAATGGGAATGGTCACCGTGGGCCGAGGACCATGTACCGGTGTCGAGAACCTTGAACGCTTCGCCGGCGGAGATCATGACGTGCCGACCGTCGCCGGCCGGGTTGAGTCGTGTGAAGCCGTCGATATCGGTTTCGCCGACGACGTCGAGGGAGGTTGCATCCAGTACCAGGACGCCGCCGTCGTAGGAGATGGCGAGACGTGGTGTTGCCGAAGCCTGTTCGTTCGGTGCCGACGACGCGGCGGTGGTTGTTGCCTCCGCCGCGTCCGTGGTGTCAGAGGAACATCCTGTGACGAGGGCGAGTGAGAGGCCCACTGATGTGGCAAGAGTGAGGCGCCGCGATACGCGGGTGTTGAGGTGCATGGGTATAGATCTACTGCTTAATGTAAATGATTGTCAAAGTCGCGTATGCGAATATTCGCATGTCAGGGCAGTCTTCACGAGTAGTCAGAGCGCTCGAGGATGCGTGAGGCGATCACTCCCAGTACTAGTCCCCAGAATGCGCCACCGATATTGAACAGTTCGACGTCGGAGATAGTCACGAGGAACGCGATCAACGCGCCGAAGGTGAATCGCGAACCGAATGCAGTGACGAAGGCGCCTTGCAGTGCCTTCAGCATTGCCAATCCGCCCAGTGTCACGATGAACGCAGCGGGCGTGCCCAGCATCATCGACACGAAGGTCGGGGCAAAAAGGCCGAAGACAACCGCGAGCACGCCGCAGAAAATGCCGGCGGTGTACTGCCTTGTTCGTTCGCCGGACGCTGACAAGAGAGCGTTGGTGGGCCCGGTCAGGCAGGTTGATACGCATCCCACCGCCGCGTTGACGAGTGAGAACACGCCACACGCAATCGTTGCGCTGCCGATCGGCGGTTGATGGCCGGCCGCTCGGAGGACGGCGATCCCTTGGCCGTTCTGCACAACGACCACGGTGATCGCCAGCGGCACAACAAGTTCGATCATTGCCTGCCACGACCATGCCGGTGTGGACAGCACTGGGTGCGCAAACCATTCGTGATCGCCGCCGGTAGGTGCGAACCGTCCGGTCGCGAGAACGACCACCACCCCGACAATCAAGGCACCGAGAACGGGAGGGATATACCTTCCCAGTTTCGCGAAGGCGCTGAGTGCAACAAAGGTGACGATCATCGGCAGTGCAATGGCGGCGTCGTGGGCGGGCGCCTCTACCAGGTCGGTACCGAAGTGAAGGAAAACGCCTGCCACCATTGCCATGACGATGGGCATGGGGAGTGCATTCATGATCGGTGTGATCCACCCCGTCAATCCCAGCAGCAAGATCAGAACGCCCGTTGCAAAGAATGCTCCGATCGCCTGCTCCCACGGAAGATGATGCAGGGACGCGCCGACGACGACGGTTCCGGGAATCGTCCAGAAAAACGCCAGTGGTTGCCGGTACAGCCAGGACGCGGTGATCGTCAAGATTCCGTTGACGAAGAAGGCGCCGAAAATCCAAGAGGCCAATTGTGATTGGCTCAGCCCGCCGGCCAAGCCGGCAGCAAGGATGACCGCTACTGGGCCGGTGGCAGAGAAGACAATCCCGATAACTGCGTTTGCGCCGTATGTTCCGCCGAAGTCTCGCAAAACGCGCCGAGGACTGTAGAGAGGTTGGGGTAGCGGCTCGGTGATGACACGAGTGGGTGCAATTGTCGAGGTATTCGACATGTTTCAGGTCTCCTGGTGTGGATCGCCAAGTTCGCGTTCACGAAAGAGCGCCGCAAGTTCGCTACGAGAGCGCAGTCCGAGCTTTGCGTACGCACGAGTGAGGTGATACTGGATTGTCTTGACAGAGAGAAACAATTCGCCCGCAGCTTCCTTGTTGGACTTGCCGGCAGCGACAAGATCCGCAACGGCTCGCTCTTGTGGGGTCAGATCGGTGATTCCCTTGTCCATACGTGAAAGGTTCAACCCGCCGGCGCGCAGCTCACGCTCACAACGCTCGACGTATGTCGCTGCGCCCAGCGCGTAGTAGAGCTCGCGTGCGTCCCTCAGTACGACGTCTGCCTCTGCGCGTTTGCCGGCTCTCCGGAGAGTTTGGCCGTAGGCAAAATTGATTCGGGCACGGTCGTAGGGGAGTGGCAGGTCCTCGAGGCTGAGAAGCGCGTCGTCGAAACAGTTTCTGGCGGCGTCGAGTTCGCTTCGGGCTCCATGGATTCTGCCACGAACATATCCAAGACGTGCTGTGGCAGAACGGTGCCCGCGAATGCGTGCTGTCTTCTCGTGTGGTTGGAGGAAGGCATCGGCGTCGTCGACCCGACCGACCATCACGAGAGCATTCGCATAGAGATCGACCCACGGCCAGAACCCGGGTTCGTCGAGCCACTGTTGTGACGTGCTCGAGGTCAGGGGCGTCAGCGCTGCCAGTACATCGGCGTAGTCGGCCGCAGCTTCGGAGAATTGTGCCCGGGCGAGAAGCGAAGGCACGTACATGATTTCGTAGGAATGTGCACCAACATGCGCGCGGCGCACGTGATTGCGGGCCAGGTCCCAGTTTCCGCGAAGCGCGTGAATCTGTGCCCCGGACCAATGCACCAACGGTCGGACGATGTCGATTTCGAAACGATCGACTTGCGCGGCGGCACTGTCGATCGTCGACAATGCGTCGTCCCACGCCCCCAAGGCGAACTGTGTGCGGGCAAGCCAGGCCTGCGCCCACAGCGAGATACGCGCCGAGCCGCTGGAAAATTCAGTGGACACTGCGCTTTCGAGATCGCGACGGGCCGCCTCGGGATGATCCACTGCCAGCTCGAGCCAACCGCGGCCCATCTGGAATCGCTGAGCTTGAGCGCCGGGCCGGATGCGGTCCGACAGTTCTTCGTAGGCCGCGAGCGCCTGTTCGGTGTGTCCGGTGGCACCCAGTCCGAGGCCCTTTATCGCTTCGGACTCCACTGCGGCAGGATCTGACGGACCGACCAATTCGACTGCGCGGTCGACCCACTGGACCAAAGCGGCGCCGTCGAGTCTGGCCAGAGAATGCAGGACCATTCGCTGGGCGATCATTGCCGCGACTGCGGGATCGAGATCCGCAGGGCAACTGCTCCAAGCGCGAGTCAGTAGGTCAGCAGCTTCGGTTGGGCGTCCCCGGTGAATCGCGAGGTATCCGAGGACGGCGTCGCGCAGCGGTCCGCGCGTAATACTCTCGATTTCGGGAACGAAGTCCATGGCGTGTGGAATGTCGCCAGCACCGGTCAGCGCGTCAATTCCCCTCAGTAGTCGAGTCTCGTGGTCGCTTCTGCTGGTGGTGAGACGGCTGGCGGTGACCATTGCGTCGGCCACCTCGGACCACGCGCCGTCGGCTGCCCGGAGTTCAGCGTAGGTCACCAGTTCTGAGGCCAGTGCTTCGTCGTGCGTCGTAGCGGCGGCAGCCAGATGGAACAACCGCTCGCCGTCTCCCCAGGCGATCTCGGCTGCGCGACAATGCAGTTGGTGCAGTCGGGTAGGTCCTAAGGTGGCGCTCACGGCAGCCGCAACCATCTTTCCTCGAACGGATACTTCGGTGCTGCCGCGCTGCTCGTGCACGGTGAGAAGACCGCAGCCAAAGGCGTTGTCCAGCGCGCTGACGATGTCGTCGACTTCGGCTAGTTGAGCGAGGTGCGACAACGTCGTGCTGCGCCCGAGGATCGCGGCGGCTTCGACCAAAGTGCGTGCACCCTCGGAGCACAGCGCAAGTGTGCCTGCGATCGACGCTGCGCGATAGCGGGGAACAGGCAAGGTGCGGTGCCACTGAGTCCAATACGTCGGCGGCAATTCGTCGAGTAGCGAGACGACGTCGAGTGTGTTGCCCGCTGTGAACTCCTGAAGTTGGAGCGCGACGCCGGAACTGAGATCAATTCCGTTGCGAACCCGGGCGATGTCGATGACGGCAGCGGCGTCGAGGGCGCTGATGTGCAGTCGCTGCGACCAGTGAAGTTCGAGAATGCGCCGGACCTCGGCGTTGATGTGCGGTGAATCCTCGACGACGAGCACAACCAAGAGTTGCGCGCCCCGACCTCGATGGAGCGCTGAAGTAATCGCCTGAAGTGAGCCGACATCGCTGTGGTGGGCGTCGTCGACGACAACCATGGTCAACTGGTCAGTGCTGTCGAGAATCTCTTGGGCAATGACGACGGGATCGTGGACCGACACCGGATGGTCGAGTAGTTGTGTGACGACCCCGAACGGCGTCTGAGACTCCCACTCCAATCCGCGAGCGGATCGAAGAGTGTGCTGCGCCGATATTTCGGAGAACCGGCTGACCAGAGTGGACTTGCCACTGCCCGCATCGCCCTCTACGAGAACGAGGGACGGAGTGCCTGCCTTCGCCGCAGCCAATGCCTGGCCGAGAACGCTCAGTTCGCGTTCTCGGCCCACCAGCACGTCCCGAAGTGTCACCTGACTACCGTAACGCCGGGCTCACCGCGAGATTCGTTTTCCGATCGGACCTCTGCGGCAGGAGTTGCGGCAGTATCGAGATCTGGGGCCTGCTTAGGTACGAAGAAGGTCACGATGGAGCCAAGCACGGCGATACCGGCAAACACGTAGAACGCGGACTCGGAACTGATACCGGCACTGATCAAGCTTCCACCGATCAGCGGGCCGAAGATGCCGCCGAGACGGCCGAAGCCTGCGCACCACGCGACGCCGGCCGCTCGGGCCGCCGTCGAATAGTAGTTGGAGACAAATCCGTAGATGAGCACCTGAGTTCCGATTGTGCCGACCCCGGCGATCGCAACAGATGCGAGAAGGACGGGTAGCGGGAAGCCGAACGTGAACAGCAGGAGTGCTAATGCGGCCAAACCGAAAGTGGTTGCGACAACCCGCTGGGGCCCGGTGATGTCGGCGATCCGCGACGCCAGTAGTCCGCCGATGATCGCGCCGCCGTTGAGGACCAGCAGGAACGAGAGTGAACCCTTGGCGTTGTATCCGGCGTTCTCCATGATTTTGGGCAGCCAGGTGTTCAGTCCGTAGGTCAGAAGAAGACCGGCAAAACTCATGAGGCCCAGTAGTGCTGTGCCCCAAACATATTGCTTGCTGGCCAAGGCTCGGAAGCCGACTCGCTCTGCGGGCGAATCGGCGGGGCTAGTGGCGATAACGGGCAGGGGAATTCCGGTTTTCGAGGAAATTGCCCGAGCTTCGTCACTCCGACCGCGGGCGACGAGCCACGCGGGAGATTCGGGAAGTTTGAACCACGCAAGCGGAAACAGGATGATCAACGGAAGTGCGCCGATGAGAAAGAGTCCCCGCCATCCAATGGAATCACGAAGAATGATTGCCAGGATCGACGCCATGACGCCGCCGGCCGGGACGCCGCTGTACACGATGGCGTTGAACAGATTTCGACGCCCTGGCGGGGCGAACTCGGCGATCATTGCTCCGGCAGTGGCAACCAGTCCGCCGACGCCGATGCCGGTGAAGAATCGCAGGAGCCCGAAGGTGGTGATGCTGGTCGCAAACGCCGCCAGCGCCATGCCGACCGAGAACCAGACGATGTTGATCAGCATCATCTTTCGGCGTCCGAAGTAGTCACCGATTGCGCCGCACGTCAACGCACCCACCATGACTCCGACAAGGGCGTACGAGCCCAATGCTCCAGCTTGAGAGGCAGAAAGCACTCCGATGTGGCCGGGATCGTCCATCAGGACGGGCAGAATCGTGCCGTATACGACGAGGTCGTATCCGTCGAACAAGATGGCGATGGCTGCGATGGTGACTACCCACAGCACTGAAGAGCGATGGCGGGCGCTGGCCCAGGAACCGCGTTCGATCGAGGACATGACAAATCTCCGTTCGAGAGATCAGGAATTGGGGTGACTCGCTCAGCCGAGGTCGCCGCCGGCAACGGGAAGGACCGTTCCGGTGACGTACGACGCCTCATCGGAGGCAAGGAAGGTTATGGCGGCAGTTTGTTCGTCGAGGGTGCCGTAACGCTTGAGTAGTGACGAGTCGACGGTCTGGTCGACGATCTGTTGGTACCAGAGTTTCTCTTCGTCGGTCTGTGCACCGGGGCCGCGGGCCACGACGCGAGGTGGCGCTTCCGTTCCACCGGGAGCTGTTGCCACGACTCGTATTCCGTACTGCGCGACTTCCATCGCCAGTGCCGCGGTGATGGCGCTGACTCCGCCCTTGGCCGCAGCGTATGGAACACGGTTGACGCCCCGGGTAGCGACTGAGGAGACGTTGACGATGGTTCCGCTCGCCCGTTCGATCAAGTGGGGTAGCAATGCTCGGCTCGTCCACAGGGTGGGGAACAACGAACGTGTGACTTCGGCGTGGATCTGCTCCGGGGTGTAGTGCTCGTATGGTTTTGCCCAGATTGTGCCGCCGACATTGTTGACCAGTACGTCGATGTGTCCGAAGTGTCTCAGCGCGGAATCTATTGCGTGCTGGGCACCTTCGAAGGTCTCGAGATCCGCGGTCACCGAATGGGAACGATCCATCGGTGCCGCAATCTCGTGGACCAGCTCTGCTCGGTCCACGAGAACAACGGAACCGCCTTCGGCGGAGATTCTTTCGGCTACGCTGCGCCCGATCCCCTGGGCCGCTCCGGTGACGACAACGACCCGATCGTCGAACCGGCCGGAGAAGTAACGTGCGTTCACGACGCCACACTGACCCGAGCGTCGGTGATGGCACGTCGCATCGTCGACTTCGCGTGTTTGCTGTGCTGAACGATCAGCTCACGGGCCGCGGCGCGATCATTCTGCTCGAATGCGCGCACAATGCGTGAGTGATCCTCTGCGACATGTTCGTCCACCCAGTCCGCGGTCCGGAGTACTCGGTTCATCAGCTGCGTGACCTCGAGACGTTGGTAGGCCTGCAGCAGTATGTCGTTGCCGGTGCAGCGGAAGAGGAAGTCGTGGAAGAGGGCGTTGGTTTCGGTGAATGCCGCTGCGTCCGTGAAGTGGTCGCGGTCGATGGAGGTTGCCGAGTTCTCCGCCAGAATGCGGTACTCCGTCAACTGTGCCGGAGTAAGGCGCCCGATCGTGAGTTCCAATGCGCCGAGTTCGAGCGCCATCCGGGCGTCGAACTGTGCGTCCGATTCCGCGACAGGCAGGTGTTCTTCACCGATCTCGTACGTGTCGGCTGCCGTTTCTTCGATCGAGCTTGCCGGTGAATCAGCCGGGGTCGCCGCGCTGTTGAACTTCTCGAAGTAGAAGTTCGTGGGTGTGATCGACACGTTCTTGAAGTGCTGGCGAACGGCTTCGACCATCGGCGGCGGGCCGCACAGGTAGACGTCGACGTCTCCGCCGTCGAGATGACCCGGTTCGATCAAGCTCGTGACGTACCCCTTGTTGGGTGCTGTGCTGTTGGGGTCGGATACGCAGTAGTCGAAGGTGAACTGCGGCAACGATGCTGCGTACGCACTCAGCTTCTCCAGTTCGACCAGATCGAGGTCTGAGTTCACACCGTAAATCAAGTGAACGGGTCGAGTCACACCGTCGGTCTGCATTTTCTCCAGGATCGAGAGCAGTGGCGCCAAACCGGTTCCCCCGGCGAGCAGGAGTGCGCGTCGCTGCCCGCTACGCAGGAAGAAACTGCCCATCGGGCCGGTCAATTCCAGTGTGTCACCGACCTGCGCTTGCAGACTGAGATAGTCGGACATCAGCCCGCCCGGCGTGATCTTGACCAGAAACGACGCCGACTCGACGTCGGGGCCGGTGCTGAACGAGTACGAGCGTGTTGCTTCGGTTCCCGGAACGAGGATGTTCACGTACTGACCGGGAAGGAAGACCAGATCTGCGCGATTGTCGACCGCGACGGTGAAGCCGACAGTCGAATCCGAGTGGCGAACGATCTCGGTGATGGTGGACGTGTACGAACCGGCAGCAGTCTTGGCCACGGCGGAGGTGGTGGGGATCTGCAGTACGAGGTCGGATTCCGGCACCATCTGGCACGGCAGGCAGTATCCCTGCTCGGCCTCGCCGTCCGTGAGTGCCTCCTCGATGTAGTCGCCGGCGTCGAAAGTGCCTGACTCGCACAGTGACTTGCACGTGCCGCAGGCTCCGTCGCGGCAGTCGAGGGGGATGTTGATCCGGGCGCGGTAGGAGGCGTCGGCGACAGTTTCGTCGGTGTTGCATTCGACGAAGCGGGTGATGCCATCCTCGAAACTCAATGCTATTTGAAAGGTCATGGGGAACAGCTCGATTCGATCGTAAACGTCAGAAGTGATAGATGTCGACAACATGATGGATGTAGTCGTTCTTGAGGACTACCTTCTTCTTCAGGATCAACGGCTGCTCGCCCGAGAAATCGATCGTGTAATGCGAGGTGCCGAAGTAGGTGTCGACGGTGTTGTAACGGAAGTACAGCGTGAACCAGTTGAAGCGGACGTCAACCACGGAGCCGCGCTCTTCGACCACTTCCACGTTGGTGATGTTGTGGCCGGTGCGGGGCTCGGGAAGACTTGTCGCGCTGGAACGATCGGTGCGGATGCGAAATACGCGATCTTCGATGCCGCCCCGGTTGGGGTAGTAGATCAATGAGATTTCCGCCTGCGGATCGGTAGTCAGTTCACCGTCGTCGGCCCAGGCGGGCATCCAGTACTCGGAATCGGGGTGGTAGCACTCGATCCACTTCTCGAATTCACGATCGTCGAGATAGCGGGCTTCGCGGTAGAGGAACTGCTGCACGGATTCGAGGGTGACGGCATTGGCGGTTGCTAGTGTCATGGTGATCGAGATCCTCAGTTGGTCCGGGCAGAAGCGGCTTGTTCGGCATCGACCGCGGCGATCATGGCGTCGCGCCAGTAGCCGTGCTGAATCGGGTACAGGCCTTCGTCCTCGGTCTTGGATCCGCTGGAGAGAACGCGGTCCATGCCTAGGTCCTTGGCAACGTCATTGGGTCCGGAAATTTGGTGTGTCACACCACGGCTCAGATCATTCCACGGCGCACCGGCGGCCTGATAGGTCTTCTGGCAGGACCGGAACTCTTCGAGGTCGTCCGGGGTGGCCATGCCGCTTGCATTGAAGAAGTCCTCGTACTGACGGATGCGGTTGCTTCGGGCTGCGGCACTTTCGCCCTTGGGCGCGATGCAGTAGATCGTGACTTCGGTCTGGTCAACAGAGATCGGGCGGAAGTGCCGGATCTGACTGCTGAACTGATCCATGAGGTAGACGTTCGGATAGAGGCAGAGGTTCCTTGACGCACCAACCATGAATTCGGCCTTCTTGGAACCGAACTGAGCCTCCAGCTCCGCTTTACGCTCGAACAGTGGGCGGTCTTCGGGATTGCCCCACCACATCCACAGAAGGAGGTGTCCGTAGTCGTAGGAGAAGTATCCGCCGCCCTGCTTACCCCAGGTACCGGCGTCCATCGCCTTGGTTTCGTTGGCCGATTCTCCGGCCGTGCGGCGGGCTGTGGTGGCGGCGTAGTTCCAGTGCGTCGAGGACACGTGGTAGCCGTCAGCGCCGTTCTCGGTCTGCAACTTCCAGTTGCCGTCGTACGTGTAGGTGGAGGCGCCGCGCAGCACTTCGAGTCCGTCGGGTGACTGGTCGACGATCATGTCGATCACCTTCGTGGTGTCACCGAGATGTTCTTCGAGGGGCAGGACGTCGGGATTGAGGCTGCCGAAGAGGAACCCTCGATAATTTTCGAATCGTGCGACCTTGGTCAGGTCGTGTGAGCCGTCCTTGTTGAACTGTTCCGGGTAGCCGCCGGTCCGAGCATCCTTGGCCTTGAGGAGCTTTCCACTGTTGTTGAACGTCCATCCGTGGAACGGGCAGGTGAAGGTGGTTCGGTTATCTGTCTTGCGGCGGCAGAGCATCGCGCCGCGGTGGCTGCAGGCATTGATCAGTGCGCCGAGTTCGCCATCCTTGTTTCGGGTGATGACGATGGGCTGACGGCCCATGTAGGTGGTGAAGTAGTCGCCGACGTTGGGGATCTGACTCTCGTGCGCGAGGTAGATCCAATTGCCCTCGAAAATGTGGGTCATCTCGAGGTCGAACAGCTGCTCGTCCGTGAAGACGCTGCGCCGTACCTGGTAGCGGCCGGTCTCCGGGTCCTCGACGAGAGCGTCGTCGAGGGCAGCGCGCATTTTCGCGTATTTGTCTGTGCTCTGAGCAGCGTCCAACATATCTGTCATGGGGTCCTCCAGCTCGACTAGGCGACCAGCTGCGATTACCGAGGGCTGTCGGTATCTGCTTGGGGCCTGCTTTCCGGACGGGGCTGTGTCCGGTACTGGATTCACCTTGACATTCTGTGTTGCGGGTCACACTAGGCATATGCCTAGTCCTGACCCAGGGCATGGTGTTCGTGAACGTGGTCCTGCCGTCAGGGCGGACTCGGCACCGCGAGTCCGCCCTGACGGTGGCGGGAGTTACCGGTTCTTGAAGAAGGAGACGTCGTCGTTGCCGATCAAGTCCGGAACCGTCCAGCCGTCGAGGTCGTATTCACTCAGGCACTGTTCCGCCAGGCCTTTCATGGAACTGGCGTGCCCACGATTCTGCGCGGCGAAGAGGAGTTCCGCCTTGACGTTCTCGTGGTTACCCGAGTAATTCCGCTCGTACAGCTCGTGCCGGCCGCCGAACTCGGTACCGATCGAATCCCACAGAGCCTTCATGACTTTGACGCGGTCGACGGCGGTGATCCCGTCGGAACCTCGAACGTACTTGTCGAGGTAGGGGCGCACGTCCGGGCTCTTGAAGTCGAGTGAACTCGACGGCAGGTAGATCAGGCCCGACGCGACGTCCTGTTCGATGATCTCCTTGATCCGGGGGTATCCCTGGATCATGAACATCCGATAGGTGAGGCCGTACTCGAGCTTCGGTATCACCGAATCCCCGACCCACTGTTCGGGATCGCGTGCCATCGATTCGGTCAACGACCAGAAGAGGTTTCGCCACCCGATCACTTCGCCGACACGGGTCTGGACTCCGCGGAAGCCACCGGCGCCGGTGGCTTCGAGTGCCTTCATCAACAGGCCGGCGATGAAGTCGAGCTTTACGGCCAGCCGAGTGCAGCCCTGAAAGGTGAAGCGCGGCAGGAACCCCGACTGAGGGAAGAATGCGTTGATCCGGTCGACGTCGCCGTACATGAAGACGTTCTCCCACGGCACCAGCACCTTGTCGAAGACGAAGATGGTGTCGTTCTCATCCATGCGGCTCGACAGCGGGTAGTCGAACGGACTGCCCATCACCGCAGCATGTTCGGTGTACGAGGTGCGGCAGATCAGTTTCACGCCCGGGGCGTCCATCGGTACCGTGCAGATCAGGGCGAACTGCTTCTTCTTGATCGGCAGACCGTAGTGAGCGATGAAGTTGTAGTTGGTGATCGCCGACCCGGTGGCGACCACCTTGGCGCCGCTGACGATCAAACCGGCGTCGGTTTCCTTCTCCACCTTCATGAAGACGTCGCCGACCTCGTCCGGTGGAAGTTGGCGATCCACAGGGGGATTGATGATCGCGTGGTTCCAGTACAGAACCTTCTCCTGCGATTCGCGGTACCAGCGCTCGGCGTTGTCCTGGAACGGTGCGTACAACTCCTTGTTGGCGTGGAGGGTTCCCAGGAAACTTGCCTTGTAGTCGGGGGAGCGGCCCATCCAGCCGTAGGTCATACGAGCCCACGTCGCGATGGCGTCGCGCTCTTTGAGCAGATCAGCCGACGACGTCGGGGTGCGGAAGAACGGCATGGTGACACCGCCGTTGCCCGTGTCGGTCGGAACAGTCAGGGCGTCCACGTGCTCGCCGGTGTGCAGAGCGTCGTACAGCCTTGCGGTCATACGGATCGGATTCCGGAAAGCGGGATGCGTCGTGACGTCCTTGACACGATCTCCGTGGAGCCAGATCTCGCGACCGTCCTGCAGGCTCGAGATGTACTCGTCGCCGGTCATCGGCCGGGTGGCGAAGTTCTTCGTGCGGTTGGCTTCGCAATCGGCGGCCGGATTGGCCTGTGGCGCTCCGGAATCTGCGGGGTCGACGCCGGTGGGAGGAATTTCGGTGGTCGTCATGGCAAAGCCTTTCAGATCGTTTGAGGTGCGGGCTGAAGATGAATCGGAGTGAAGGAAGTGGTGGCGTCGAACCACCCGCTGTGCGGGTCGTCCTGACTGCCGTTCCAGACGGTGGTCGACGAGGTAGCGCCTAGATCGTGAAAAGTGCTTCGGTAGAAGAGGAGTGGATCCTTGCCGCTGGACTGTGCGTCCACGATCTCGCCGATGAAGATGATGTGATCACCGCCGTCGTACTCCTTCCACGGGATGCACGAGATGGTTGCTGCGGCGCCGTCGAGCAGGGGAGCGGTCGGTCCGTCGATCCATCGCGGCTCGGTGCGCTGTGGCCGGCCCGCAAAATGCATGGCCGTGTCTACTTGGTCGGAGGCAAGGATGTTCACGGCAAACGGCGCGTTGCCGAGGTAGCCGCACGCCTTGGACTTTCGCGTCATCGTTATCTGGCACAAGCGTGGTTCCAGGGAGATTGCCGTGAATGCGGTGACCGTGGCCCCGTGTGGCTGACCGTCGGCGTTGCTGCAGGTGATGACGGTGACGCCGCTGGCGAATTGGCCGAAGATGCCTCGAAGCTGATTTTGTTCCATGACCGGACCTCCTTGTCGGATGGCTGGTGAGTGAGAGTGCCGCGAAGTGCGGGAGGCGGAAGTAGCAGACGACTCGCGCCGGGAGTGAAGACGAACGTACGGCGAGCGCGGCCTTCGGTCGATCCGTACAGCGCGGTGTCTATCCGGATTGCGCACCCGATCACGACCGGTACCCGTTTTTCCTTGGAGGTGACCGGGGACACAGTGTTCAATGATGTTCAGCGCCCATGCTCGGCAATGTGGCTGGTCACGGGTTGGGAAGGTGAAGGACGATGGTCGATTCCATGATCGGTACAGCTCCGCGGGACTGGGACGAGGCATGTCATGCGGTGTCGGATGCCTACTTCCCGCACACGCTGACGCCGTTGTCACGGCACGCGGCCAGTGGAGTCGGGGTGTGCACCGCTGAGTTGGGTCCGCTGCGGATCGCTCATATTCGATGGGGCGCAGACGTCGCAGTCGAATCCGATCATCCCGGTGCCTACGGGGTGAACATCCCGCTCTCAGGCGAGCTCGAGTCGGTGTTCGCGGGATCGCACGTGCTCTCGACGGAGGGTGTGGCGACGGTGTGTCCACCCGACATCACCACAAGAATCACGCGGTGGAGCGCGGACTGCGAGATTGTCGGAGTCCGGATGGACCGCGAATACCTCGACCGCGAGATGGAGAAGGTACTCGGCCGGCCCGGAATGCACTTGCCTGATCAGGTGGATCTTCGGGGAGACGACGGAGCTAGATGGCTGAAATTTGTTCGCTCACTGTCGGATCAGATCCTCGGCCCGGTTGGAGTGCTGCACAACGAACTGGTGGCAGGCCAGCTCTCCGGCGCTGTGATCTCGGCGTTTGTCCTTGCCGCGATGCCCGAAAGTGAGGATGCGGTGCGACACGCCAGGCCGCGCATCGTCAAGCGCGTACTCGACGAGATGCACGACGACCCGGCCAGGGTGTGGACCGCAGCGGAGATGGCCGAAGTGGCGGGCGTCAGCGTACGGAGATTGCAGGAAGGATTTCGGCAGTACGTGGGCCGGAGCCCGTCGGAATGCCTGCTCGACATCCGTCTCGAACGGGTCCACGCAGATCTGCGCGATGCCGACGACTCGACGACGGTCACCGATGTTGCTGTGAGATGGGGTTTTACGCACACCGGACGGTTTGCGTCGTCATTCCGGCGTAAGTACGGTCTGTTGCCTTCTGAAGTATTGAGAAGTTAGCTCCGGTATCCCATGTCTGCGCTGAGTTGATTTGCCTTCTCCATGAGGAAAGGTGCGACGTCGGTGCGGAAGGCTTCCGGGGTAGTTCGTCCCGCCGAGGTTGAACACGCTGTCACGCCGACGACGCTTCCGCCGGCATCGCGGACGGGGGCGGCGAGGGAGATCAAACCGTCTTCGAGTTCCTCGGAGGTGAGGGCGTAGCCCTGTTCGCGCACAACACGAAGCGCGGTGTGGAATGCGCCTTCGTCGGTGATCGTGGTGGGTGTGAGGGCGTCGAACGTGGAGTTTGCGATGACGTTGTCAACGATGTCGGTTGGCGCCCATGCGAGCAGGGCGCGGCCCATGGAGGTGGCATATGCAGGCACTCGGGTGCCGACGCTGACGTTGATGCTCATGATCCGGCGGACGGGTACACGGGCGGCGTAGACCACGTCGACGCCGTCTAGCACGCCCAGTGACGCCGACTCGTGAGTGTGTTCTGCGATCTCCAGCAGGCGGGGGAGTGCCGCCTCCGTCAGGGCGTGTGACGCCGAATAGTGCTGTCCGATGCTCAGAACGCGAGGGGTGAGCGACCACCGACTGTTGTTGCCGGTGACGTACCCGAGCTTTTGAAGGGTGAGGAGGATGCGCCGCACGGCAGGGCGGGAGAGCCCTGTTTCAGCGGCAAGATCGGCGAGCGACGGATTGGGATTCTTCTCGTCGAATGCCGTCAGTACCGCAAATCCACGCTCGATGCTCTGGATGTAATCGCGATCGTTCTCGGTCAAGGGATAGCCCTTCAGCTGCGGTTATGTCGACGTAGTACGCCCGAAGGTTGACAAAGGTCTGTGATTGGGCGCACAGTACAAGCGTACGCACAGCGTAACAGATGTACGCAGAGCGTACAACCAGACTTGGGAAGCCGACTCAGCCCAGCAGTACGGCGCCCACCCGGTAACAGCCATACACGGCCCCGAGGAGGACCACATGACCACTTCCGAGAGCCCCACCGCAGTAGGTTCGGGCACCGCCGCCACCGACAAGTTCCTCCAGGAACGAGTCAGTGCGGACACCCCGCCCGAGCGTGTCTCGGCCATCGCCAAGGACGTCCTCGAAGCACTTGCCGGCGTCATCGACAAGCATGGTGTCACCTACCCCGAGTATCGGGTTCTCAAGCAGTGGCTGATTGACATCGGCCAGTTCGGTGAATGGCCGCTGTGGCTGGACGTCTTCCTCGAGCACAACGTCGAAGAGGTTGCGTACCGCGGCCAGAGCGGTACGAAGGGCAGCATCGAGGGACCGTACTACGTGGCCGACGCCAAGACATTGGCGGCTAAGTGCGAACTTCCCATGCGTGACAACGAGGTTGGATCGAAGCTGGTCTTCGAGGGGCAGGTCCGTGACCTCGACGGCAACGGGTTGGACGGGGCCACCGTCGAGCTGTGGCATGCGGACGACGAGGGCTACTACTCCCATTTCGCGCCGCACATCCCCGACGGGAACCTCCGCGGAACGATCGTGACCGACGGGGAGGGACGGTTCGAGATCACCACGATTCAGCCTGCGCCGTACCAGATTCCGACCGACGGCCCCACCGGATGGTTCATCGAGAAGGCCGGCTGGCACCCGTGGCGTCCGGCTCACCTGCACCTCATGGTGAAGGCTCCCGGCAAGCGCACGATCACTACGCAGCTCTATTTCAAGGACGGTGAGTGGATCGAGAACGACGTGGCAACCGCCACGAAGCCCGAACTGATTCTCGATCCGAAGCCGGGTGCCGATGGAATCAACCGGGTCACGTACGACTTCGTGCTCGACCCGGCCTGATCCACAACTGTTCGAAAGAAAGTGATTTGATGACAGACCTGTCGATCGTCTCCATCGAGACGTCCATCCTCGACGTCCCGCTGGTTCGCCCCCACAAGTTCGCCACCACGTCGATGACGGCGCAGCCGTTGTTGCTGGTCGCGATCCGCACGTCCGACGGAGTGATCGGTTACGGCGAAGGTGTCGTTCCGGGCGGCCCGTGGTGGGGCGGCGAATCGGTGGAGACGATGCAGGTCATCATCGAGAAGTACATCGCGCCCGTAGTTGTCGGCAGGCGCGTCGATCAGATCACTGCGATCATGGCCGACATCGAGAAGGTTGTTGCCAATACGCGATTCGCGAAGGCTGCCGTCGACGTGGCGTTGCACGATGCCTGGGCTCGCAGCCTGGGCGTGCCGGTGCACACGCTGCTCGGCGGGGCCTTCCGTGAAAGCGTCGACGTCACATGGGCACTGGGTGCTGCGCCGGCGGCAGAGATCATCGAGGAAGCTCACGAAAAGCTCGAAGCCCGACTCAATTTCAGCTTCAAACTCAAGATGGGCGCACTTGATCCTGCCGTCGATGTTGCGCGCATCGTCGAGATCGCGCAGGCGCTCGACGGTCATGCCGGTGTCCGCGTCGACGTCAACGCGCGGTGGGATCGCTTCACTGCGCTGCGGTACCTGCCGAAACTCGCCGAGGGGGGCGTCGAGTTGATCGAACAGCCCACTCCGGCAGACCAAATCGAGGTTCTCGCAGAACTCAGTTGGCTGTTACCGATTCCGATCATGGCCGACGAGAGCGTGCAGACGCCGCACGACGCTCTGGAAATCGCACGTCGCAGCGCTGCCGACGTCATCGCGCTCAAGACCACCAAATGCGGTGGGTTGCAGCGTAGCCGCGAGGTCGTCGCGATTGCCAAGGCTGCGGGTATCGCGTGCCACGGTGCGACGTCCATCGAAGGGCCGATCGGTACGGCGGCTTCGTTGCACTTCGCCTGCGCCGAGCCCGGAATCAACTTCGGAACAGAGCTTTTCGGACCGTTGCTCTTCAGTGAGGAATTGCTCCAGGAACCCCTGAAGTATTCCGAAGGTCAGTTGCACCTTCCCTCCGGGCCTGGCCTGGGAGTCGAACTGAACATGGACGCCGTCAAAACCTGGACCAGGAACTAGAGGATTAAAGAACATGGCACTGTTTCACGTACGGATGGACGTCGACATTCCACGCGATCTGGACCCGGTGGTGCGCGCGGAGACCGTAGCCACGGAGAAGGCGTACTCGCAAGACCTTCAGCGCCAGGGCAAGTGGGTGCATTTGTGGCGAATCGTGGGTCAGTTCAGCAACATCAGTATCTTCGACGTCGAGTCGGCTGACGAACTGCACGAGATTCTCTGGAATCTCCCCTTGTTCCCGTACATGAGCATCGAAGTCATGCCGTTGACGCAACACGGATCCTCGATCAAGTAGCCGGTCATGCTGCGAGTTCTGTCTGGACTCGACTTGAGGTCGAGTCCAGACAGCGTGTGCTAGAAGTTGATAACGCCGCGGAGGTTCCGGCCGGAATGCATGTCGGCAAAGCCGTCGTTGATCTGATCGAGGGAGTAGCGGTTGGTGATCAA
Source organism: Rhodococcus sp. IEGM 1366 (assembly GCF_033142425.1). Classification (NCBI taxonomy): domain Bacteria; kingdom Bacillati; phylum Actinomycetota; class Actinomycetes; order Mycobacteriales; family Nocardiaceae; genus Rhodococcus; species Rhodococcus sp. IEGM 1366. The sequence continues at coordinate 241,180 of NZ_JAWLRZ010000001.1, read as the reverse complement.
CCCGTCGAGGTTGAGCTTTCCGCTCGTGTAGAGATCGATCATCCACGGGATGTCGGCAGTCGGGTTGGAGGCGCCGAAGAGCGATCCCTGAATTCTCTTCTGGTACAGCGTGAGTTCCATCAGGCTCACCGGAATTCCGATGTCCGTCATCTTGCCCAGTCCGGTGACCACGCAGGTTCCGGCCTTGCGAATCGACGAGAAAGCCTGTGCCACATGGTCTCCAGTGGTCACGCCGACCGTGACGATCGCGGAGTCGGCACCCTGGCCGTTGGTGAAGGACCGAGCGATATCGGTTGCTTCTTCCATCGTCGACACTGCGTGTGTGGCACCGAATTTCAGGGAGCTCGTGCGTTTGAAATCGACGGGGTCCACCGCAATGATGTGCGCGGCGCCGGCGTGCGCGGCGCCTTGAACTGCATTGATTCCGATGCCGCCGACGCCCATGACGATCACGGTCTGGCCCGGGTACACCTGGGCGGAGTTGACGGCTGCACCCCAACCGGTGCCGACGCCGCAGCCCAGCAGACACAGCGTCTCGAGCGGAAGGTGCTTGTCCACCTTGACGGCGGAGAGTGTGCTGACCGTGGTGTATTCGCTGAAGGTGGAGAGGCCGCAGGTCTGTGAAACCGGTTCGCCGTCCAACGACATGCGGTAGCTTTCGGCGTCGCCGGGACGACCACCCGTCATGATTGCTGCGCCGTTGTCGCACAGGTTCTGAATTCCGCTTGCACACCAACGGCATCGGCCACAGGCGGCAAGGAAGGAGAAGATGACGTGGTCGCCTTCTGTCCATCCCTCGGTGTTCGGGCCGACCTCGACCACAACGCCTGCACCTTCGTGGCCACCGCAGATGGGGTAGCGGCCTACTGCGTGATCGCCGCTGGCGATGTGGTCGTCGGAATGGCACAGGCCGGAGGCAACCATTTTGACGGTCAGTTCATTGGTGCGAGGTGAATCGAGTTCGAGGTCGACGACTTCGTACTTGCCGGGCGCTTGACGGATGACGGCTCCGCGAGTTCTCAAGGGTGCTCCTGAGTTAGACGTTCGATTCATTGACGAGTGTTATGTACCGCGCAAGTGGTGCGCGGTACGTGACGTGTCTCGTTGATCGGACGGAGCGGTGGGGCGTCAGAGGGTGGGTGTCAGCCGTTCGGGTTCGGACGGTTCCCGGCTGACAAGTGCTAGTTGAAGCTCTGTCAGTAGTCGTGTGTCCGGTTCGTCGAGCGAGATTCCCATGATCTGCTCAGCGCGACGGACGCGGTACCGCAACGTGTTGGGGTGCACTTTCAGCAGGGCCGCAGCTTTTTTCACATCACCGAACGCAGCGAGGTAGCTCGTGAGTGTGAATTGCATGTCCGACGAGTTCTTGTCGTCGTAAGACAACAAGCGATCCACCCGGGGATCGCGCAGTCGGTCGTTGTCCCCGATCAGGTCGAGGATTTCGCCGAGTAGCACTGCGGTGCGGGAGGCAGCCAGAGTTGTGACGCGGGAGGGCGTGTCGCCGGGAGCGTCGAGTACCCGGTCGACTTCTCTGCGGGCCTCTGGCACCCCGGACAGCCGGGGAATCATCACTGCGACCGCAGCCCGCGCGACGATGTCCGTCGAACTCTCCAGGTAGTGAACTGTGTCGGAGGCCCAGTCGCTGATCGGCGATTCGTCTTCTGCGCGAGGGAAGAGCACGTATATCCGGTCGACTATCGCCGTGGTGACGGCGTCACGTCGGAAAGCGCTGGCGTGCAGGCGCAGTGAGTTCGTCATCCGCCGCAACTCGGCCGGCGTCTGCTCGGTGGTCGCAAATCCCACCACCGCGGCCGGTCCGTCGAGGGATAGTGAGAGTGAATCCGCCAAGGAAGTGATATCGACTCCGCCGCCAAGGGCGCCGAACAGTCGCTGGATCTGGGCGCTCTCCCGGCGGGACGCGTCGAGTATCCGGATCACGATGCGTGAGGCCACTTCTGCTGCGCCGCGAAGCACCTCGTCGGAACCGTCGTGAAGTGGTGTTCCCGCAGTCTGGACCCAGATGGTTCCGAGATGCTGCTGGTGCACGCCGGAGGTAGCGACGCTTGTGCCGCGGCGCCGAATGCTGACGGCCAGCCGGTGTGCGGCGCCGAACTCCGGTGCGGCCGGGATGTCGATGACCTCGTCCGAGCGTCGTAGATGTTCGAATGTGCCTCGCTTCTGCAGCCATTCGCTGTAGCCACTCGGCCATTCGCGGCCGAGCACCGACCGTTGGTGTAATTCGTCCTCATTCTCGTGTCCGGTGGAATGGGCAAGGATGTGCTGGGCATTGTCGTTGATCGTGACCAAACCGCCGGTCAGTTCTGCGACTGTCTCGGAGAGCGCGAACAAGTCGGAATCGCCAGTGGGGTCAAGCCCAGAACCCTGAGCGGTTGCACGACGGCGGTAGGTGTTCTTGATGAGCAACTGCTGTATCAGCGAGTAGATATGACCGGAGCTGGCCTGCGGGTGAACGGACGCGAGCGCGATTCCCGACTTTTCCGCAGCCGCCCGCAATGCGCTTTCGTTGACGGCATTCTTGACGAGCATCAGCTTCGGCTTGTGCTCCGACGCGACCAGCCACTTGATCACCGAATCAATCGGAACTCCGACCGGCAGATACACGTCGGACAGTGCGCCCGGGGATTCCGTGCCGTCGATGTCGGAGTCTTCGAGGAGTGTCATTGATCGAATCTCGACGTCGAGCCCACCTGGGCTGACGAGTAACTCGATGATGGAACTGTCGAAGGACGTGATGAGCGTGCCGATGGTGGTTGCAGGGGTCGTTCCGCTGATTCGGTTGTCTGCGGACTTCTGCTCGGCAATGATGGCGGGTGCTGCTTGCACGGCGTGCTCCTAGCGCAGGGGGTTGCTTCAGATTAATCCCCGCGCCTGGATTGTCGTAGTAGTTAAGTTAGGCAGATTTATTCCGGAAGGGTGATTCCCAAATTGTGCGCCTTGGCCGTGACTTCGTCGGGAAACATATTCTTGAAAAGGTAAAGGTCCTGACCGATAACCCAGCCCGGTGCGAGCGCGGTGGCATAACGCTCGAAATAGCCGAGCTGCTTGCCGAACAGAACCAATTCCTCGGGGCTGGCCACACCCCATTGTCTGCCTAGCTGGATCAGCGTCATGATGAGTTCACTCAACTTGAGTTCTCCCAGGTCTCGGCCCAGAATTGGCGCTAATGCCGTGGCTACCTGCAGACCGAGTTGGTCGTCGTCCACCTCGTAGTCGGTGGCGTATCCCAAGGCGCGGATACCGCGCGCGACACGGGCGAAGTCTCCGTCGATCAATGTCGCGCGAAACATGTCGGTGAGAATTGTTCGCCACGTTTCGGGGAGAATTCCGACAATTCCGAAATCGAGCATCGCGATTCGACCGTCATCGAGGACCCAGAGATTTCCAGCGTGAACATCACCGTGAAATGGCCCGTGAACAATGACGGATTCGAGCCAAACCTTCACGCCTCGCCGAATCAGCATCCGGGCTTCGTCGACGCCGTCCGGACTCGCGACAAAACGATCGAGAGGGACACCCCGCATTCGCTCCATGCAGATCACTCGAGGCCCGCAGTAATCCCAGTACACCTCGGGCGTCGTCACGCCCGTGTTGTCGCCGAAAGCGCCGATGTTGTTCCGGAACGTTGTCTGTCGATCGGCTTCGACGGCACTGTTCAGTTCCGTCATCGTGGCAGTGTGCAGGTCGCGGATAATGGCCGTGGCGTTGGCTATCCGTAGGAATTCGACGAACTTCTCCAGAATTCTCGCGCCTCGATATGCGGCCCGGAGATCGATGAGCATGCGGGCGTAAATACCCGGCCGCTGAATTTTGATGACGGCTTCACGTCCGTCGTGCAGGACGCACGCATGCACTTGCGCCACCGATGCAGCCGCCAGCGGCTGATCGTCGAACGTCGCGAACAGTTCGGAGATCGAGTATCCGAGGTCGGCTTCCACGACGCTGCGAGCCTGCTGCGCTGGGAAAGGTGGCACGTCGTCAAGGCACCGAAGGCACGCATTGGCCAGTGGTGCCGGGAAAATACCCGACGACGACGCAACCAGTTGACCGAGCTTCACGAACGTCGGGCCAAGGGTGATGAAGCCGTCCACCAAGCCGTCGGAAGCCGCGTCAGCGATGGTGCGTCCGCGTCTGCGGAACGGCCACACGATCAGGGCAAGCATGATCGACGTGGACAACACCACCGCGATGACTGCCGATCGCCACAGCTGAGGGAGGCCGAATCGTTCCAGGTCAGGCATACGTACGTCGAGAGCGCCTACGGGCACCCCTGAAGAGTAGGGACCGACTGGACGTCGTGTGTGGTCCGGCACGGCTCTCCCTTGTTCAACGTTCGACTTTAGTCAGTATGCCGAGTCACACTAACTTGTCGAATGCGGGCAATGCCTCAGCCTACGTACAGCAGGGGCCGTTCTCACGTTTCTGCGCGCAGCATCGTCTACTTCGTATGGACCAGTTCACCGATTTGCCCGCTCGTGTTGATTCCCTCGATTGGCCTGCGCTGATCGAGGGAATCAACACGAGCGGGTGTGCGCAGACGGGACCGTTGCTCGACGAGTCGGAATGCAAGGAAATTGCGTCCTGGTACGCGGAGGTGGGCCGATTTCGGAGCACGATCGACATGGCCAGGTACCGATTCGGGCAAGGGGAGTACCGATACTTTCGTGATCCGGTACCGGACCCGATCACGGTCATGCGAGCCGCCTTCTACCGGCAGCTTCTGCCTGTTGCGCGTGAGTGGGCTTTCAACCTGGGGGATCACGCGCCCTGGCCGGATACCTTCGACGAATGGATCGAGTTGTGTCATGACGGCGGCCAACAGCGTCCGACGCCGATTCTGCTGTCCTACGGCCCTGGTGACTGGAATGCGCTGCACCGGGACCTGTACGGCGAGTTGGTATTTCCGATGCAAGTGGTGATCGGGCTGGACAAGCCGCACATCGATTACACGGGCGGTGAATTCATGATCGTGGAGCAGCGGCCGCGCGCCCAGTCCAAGGGAACCGTCATAGTGCTCGAGCAAGGACATGCCCTGATATTCACCACCAGGGACAGACCGGTTCCCAGAGCGCGCGGTTGGTCCAGAGCGCCTGTGCGGCACGGTGTCAGCGTCGTGAAGTCAGGGGCGCGTCGAACCTTGGGATTGGTGCTTCATGATGCCGAATAGGACGTACATCCTCCGTGATGCCGACAACAAGCCGTACGAGAGTCAGGCACCCGGAGTGCTTGGTGGACACCGGAAAACGAAGATCTACGGTCGACTCGACTGTCGCGGGGCGGCCCAGGCAATCGCGCGCGGTGGGTATGTCGCCAGTCGGGTGTTCTTCGCCGACGAGCCGACCGCGATTGCGGCCGGCTATCGACCCTGCGCTGTCTGCATGCCCGCGGACTATGCAGTGTGGAAGGCTGCTTCTACTGGCCGAAGCGGTCCTGGTACTCCTTCGGAATGAGTGGCTTTTCGCCGCGAACCTTCAGTTGCTGAACCGCCCAGGTGTTGCCGTCAGGATCGGAGAACCCGAAGAAGGTGCCGCCGTCACGCTCGTCGAAAACTGTGACCTCGCTGGCGTCGACGCCCCGGTCGATGAGCTCCTGCCTGGCCGCTGCCGCGTCGGACACAACCAATTGCAGGCCCTTCAACGAGCCGGGAGGCATCTCGGTTTGTGACGGCAGGTTGCCGATGACGATAGAACAACCCGATCCACGTGGCGTGAGCTGGGCGACCGTCATGTGCTCGTTCACGGTGTGGTGATCGAGATTGAATCCGACCTGATCGCGATAGAACGCAATGGAACGCCCCAGATCGCTGACCGGAACTATGACAACTTCAAGCGTCCAATCCATGAGAGTGCCTTTCGCAGTGAGTGATCGGGCAAACAGGTGATCAGGACTGTGCGACGATCTTGTCCAGGCGCTCGTAACCTTCGACGACGCCGCGTTCCATATTGCTCTCGATCATGCCGTCGCGCGCCTCGAGGCTCGGATATACGGAGTGGCCGGAGAGGCGGGTGCGCCCGTTGCCCAGATCTTCGAACGTCATGGATTCGATGCTGACCACATCGGGAAAGCCCTCGTATTCGAAGGTCTGGATGGCAAATTCGTTCTTACGAACAACGTGGAAAACGCCGTTGAACTTGTACTCGCCACCCTCTGGATCGCGGTGGATGTACTTGTATCGACCACCGCTGACAAAGTCGTATTCCTCGATGTCCATCTCGTAACCGTTGGGGCCGAGCCATTGCTTGACCAGTTCGGGATCGGAGTGAGCCGCGAACACGGCACTCACGGGTGCGTCGAATTCGCGTGTGATGTCGATGAACGGAACGCCCTCGGGCGCCGTGATCGTGACGGGATTGGTGGTGCTCATGGCTGTGTCTCCTTCTGTGTGGTGTGCAGTAGGTGATCAAGGTTTCGGAACTGTTGTTCGTGGACCAGTCGATAGCGGTCGATCCAGGCTGTCAAAGCCTCGAGTGCTGCGGCATTCAGGTGCACCGGGCGCCTCTGGGCGTCACGGCTGCGAGTGACCAACCCCGCTGCCTCGAGTACCTGAATATGTTTGGAGACAGCTTGTTTCGTGATTTCGAACGGCTCAGCCAGCTCGTTAACCGTTTGGGGTCCGGTACTCAGGCGGGCGATGATCCGTCGTCGTACCGGGTCGGCAAGTGCCATGAATGCTTTGTCGAGACGATCATCAGCCCCGGGGTCCACGATCACTTATCAACCAACTCCTTTATCAACCAATCTGTTGATTACGATACGAGTCGAGGTGAAGAGTGTCAATGCCTCGTCGCCTACTAGCCTGGAAATCATGAACGCCCTGATCCCGCGCCCGCGGATGGTGGTAGCCCCGGGAGCTGTTCACGTTCCGGATTGGCTAGGCGTAGACCAACAGCGCATGCTCGTGAGCGAATGCCGACGGTGGGCAACCGCCCCGGTCCCGATGCGCTCGGCGGTGGTCCCCGGTGGACACAAGATGTCCGTTCAAACCGTGTGCCTCGGCTGGCATTGGCAGCCGTACAAATACACGCGCACGGCCGACGACGTGAACGGTGCGGCTGTAGCCGCACTACCCGAGTGGCTGATCGAGTTGGGGCGCAAAGCTGTGCGAGTGGCATACGGAGATTCAGGTGAGATCTACACCCCCGACACGGCGCTGATCAACTTCTACGACGACGGCGCCCGGATGGGAATGCATCAGGACAAGGACGAGCGCTGCGACGCGCCCGTCGTGTCCCTGAGCATCGGCCAGAGTTGTGTCTTTCGGTTCGGGAACACTGAGAATCGCAATAAGCCGTACACCGACATCGAACTTCAGTCCGGCGACCTTTTCGTGTTCGGCGGTGCCTCACGCTTTGCTTATCACGGAGTCCCGAAAGTAATTGCAGGAAGCGCATATCCGGACAGCGGATTGATGTCCGGCCGGTTGAACATCACGCTTCGGGATACCGGAATGCGGTGAAGTTCTCAGGCTGCCGGTGCCCGTTTCACGCGTGAATTATGGATGAGGGCAGGAAGTATCAAAGCGAGAACTGACACCATCACGCACAGCCCGAGGAAGAGAAATGACCAATTCATTCCCGACGCCCGGAGTGCAGTCAAGGTGCCGGCTGCAAACAACGGCATACCGACTCCGGCAAGCAGGTCCATCTCGCGCGGAGACACCGGAGGGGCGCCCCACATCGGTATGCGTTTGCCCGAGTTCTCTATGAGAGTGCGCGATATCGACATGGCATAGAGGACTATGCCGACAACGCTGACGGCAACTCCCATCACAACAGGGCCGGATCCGGTTCTAGTCGAGAGCAGGGCATACGCAAAGACGCACATCGTTCCCAGCATGGCCGCCGCAGATTTCCATCTCGGGGTCGACGTCTGAATCGGGGCGTGAACGCTCACCGGCCGCATCGGTTCGAGTGGCTCCATGGGGCCAGCGTGCCATGAGTCAGACCGAAAACGAACTGATAATTCTGTTCCGGTCTCGATTCGCGCGGACTTTACCGGCGATTGCTACGAGCGGCGTTGTATTCCTCGTCGGTGACCTTGTCCCCCCACGTGGTTTCCGTGCTGCCGTCGCCGGGACCTTCCCACAATGCGAGGTGGGTCATGAAGTGGTCGGGCGCCGCGCCGTGCCAATGTTCTTCGCCGGGTGGTGTGTAGACGGTGTCGCCGGGGTGGGCCTCGATGATCTCGCCGCCGCGAGCCTGAATGAGGGCGGTGCCGGACACGATGTGCAAGGTCTGCCCCAGCGCGTGGGAGTGCCAGTCTGTGCGTGAGCACGGCGCAAAGCGAACCATGTTGGCGCGCATGCGTGACGGTTCTTGACCTGCGTAGATGACGTCCCACCAGACGTCACCGGTGAACCAGTCTGCGGGAGCCTTGCTCGTCTGCGGTTGCTTCAGAATCTCCATGGGAACTCCTGATGTTATGGCTGAACGATTTTCGGATGACTGTCTACCTGTCTTCGTTTACCCGCTGACGGCACGATGAAGACAAGAACTATGACGAGGCAACCGGCGAGGAGGCCGGCACCTGCGGTCAGTGCAGTCGAGATATGCTCGGTGAGTGCTTCTTTCGGGGATTCTGCAGCGGATCCGGCGCCGGCTGAGATCGCGACGAGAATGCCGAGTCCCAGTGCGCTACCCAGTTGGTGTGCTGTGTTGACCAGTCCGGACGCGGCTCCGGCGTCGTCGGCCTTCACCCCCGCGATTCCGGCAGCGGTGAGCGGCGCAAACGCGAGACCTTGGCCTGCGCCGATCAAGATCATCGGTAATGCAACGCCGCTCAGATAAGTGCTGCCCGAATGCACGAAGCTGAGCCAGGTCATACCCACCAAGGTGAGTGCCGCTCCTGCGGCGAGCAACGGAGCGTTCCCGAATCGAGGGGTCAAGCGCGGAATCAGCAGTGCAACTGCAAAATTGACGACAGTCATCGGGAAGAAGGCCACACCGGCTTGGAAAGCGCTGAATCCCATTGCGCCTTGCAGAAGTTGAGTGGTGAAGTAGAAGAATCCGATCATGGCGCCGAGGTACAGCATGCGGGCGGCGTAGGCGCCGGATCGTTCGCGAGAGCGGAAGAGTCGAAGCGGCATGATGGGTTGCTCCGCGCGCGATTCATTTCGAACCAGCAGAGCCAGGAGAACCACACCGAGCGTCAGCGGCAGGAAGGTCGTCGGTGATGCCGCGCCGGCTTCGGCGGAGTTGACTATGCCGAAGACCAATGCGGCCATTCCAAGTGTGGCGTAGACGGCTCCGGCTACATCGAAACGTCCTGTGCTCGGCTTCGTTTCGGGAATGAACCGCGGTGCCAGAACGATCATCGCGATGCCGATCGGGACGTTGATGAAAAATCCTGCGCGCCAGGAAACCCAATCGGCAAGGGCGCCGCCGATCACCAGGCCGAGGCTCGCGCCGATCCCGGCGGCTGCGCCGTACCAGGCAACCGCGCGTGTCCGTTCGCGCCCCGGAGGGAAGCTTGCCGTCAGCAGTGACAGTGACGCCGGCGCGACCACCGCGGCGCCGACGCCTTGGAAGGCGCGGGCCGCGATGAGCCACCAACCATTGGGAGCAACCCCGACCAGGAACGACGCGGCCGCGAAGATCGCCAACCCGGCCACAAAGATGCGGCGACGCCCGAAGATGTCGCCGAGTCTCGCGCCGAGGAGGAGCAGTCCGCCGAATACGAGGGTGTACGCGTCCTGCACCCAGGACAAACCGGTCGCCGAATACCCCATCTCGGCTGCGATGCTCGGCAGCCCGGTGAAGATGATGGAGTTGTCGAGCAGGATCATGAAGTAGCTGATCAGAATGATCGCCAGGATCGCGGTGGAATTGACGCGACCGGTCCGGGCAGTATCGACGGTGGTCATGCGTTAGGGCCGAACAAGAACTTTGAGAGCCTCACGAGTGTCCATCGCGCGGTAGGCGTCCGGTACCTCGTCGAGGTTGACTGTGCGGTCGAAAACCTTGCCCGGCTGGATCTTTCCGTCGAGCACGTCTGGCATGAGCTCCTCGATGTACGCGCGCACGGGAGCCGGGCCACCGGTGAGTGTGACGTTGGGTCCGAACAGGCTGCCGAAACCGACGGGCGCTACCTCGTACTGAGGTACACCGACGCGGCTGATGACACCGCCGGGGCGGACGACACCGATCGCTTGCTCGTAGGCGGGCATGTGGCCAACTGCTTCGAGCACAACATGGGTGCCGTCACCGCTGGTCAGTTCGCGGACCTTGGCGATGCCCTCGTCGCCGCGCTCGGCGACGATATCGGTTGCTCCGAACTCGATGCCCAGATCGGTGCGCGACTTGTGACGGCCCATGAGGATGATCCGCTCGGCGCCAAGTCGTTTGGCGGAGAGAACTGCCATGAGGCCGACTGCGCCATCGCCGATGACGGTGACCGAGGTGCGTTCGTTCACTCGACCCTTGACGGCAGCGTGGTAGCCGGTGCCCAGGACGTCGGACAGCGTGAGAAGTGAAGGGAGCAGTTCCGAGTCTTCGCTGACGGGTGCTTTGACCAGGGTGCCGTCGGCGAACGGCACGCGGATGGCCTCGGCCTGTGCGCCACCGATGCCGTTTCCGGCCCAGAAACCGCCGTGGCGGCACGACGTCTGCAGCCCTTCGCGGCAGAACTCGCAGGTTCCGTCGGACCAGGCGAACGGAGCGATGACAAAGTCACCCTTCTTCAGCGTGGCTACGTCGCCGCCGACCTCTTCGACGACCCCGACAAATTCGTGGCCCATCGGAGTGCCGCCTGGTGTGGCAGGCATGTCGTGGTACGGATGCAGGTCGGATCCGCAGACACATGCTCGAACGATGCGTACCAGTGCGTCGGTCGGCTGTTGCAGTGTGGGGTCAGGTACGTTCTCGACGCGAACGTCTCCGGCGCTGTACATGATGGTTGCGCGCATGATGAATCCTCTTGGTTGTTCGGTTCGCGGTGTCGATACCCAGTGAACCGTCCGCATCACCCTGGCGGGAGTTCCTGTCGTTCCAGGTACCGGCAGTACCTCCCTGCGGTTCGACGACTCGAGTAACGTAATCGGCATGGACAACCGAGCCGAGATCCGCGAGTTCCTCAGCTCCCGCCGTGCGCGAATAACTCCCGAGCAGGCGGGACTACCGGCGTACGGCGGAAACCGTCGGGTCAAAGGATTGCGCCGCGAAGAAGTTGCCTTGCTGGCGGGTGTCAGCATCGACTACTACGTGCGAATGGAACGCGGCAATCTGGCCGGAGCATCGGACTCGGTACTCGAAAGTCTTTCCCGGGCACTTCAACTCGACGAGGCCGAGCAGGATCACCTGTTCGATCTGGCGAAGACCGCAAGTGCGTCGGCTCCGCCGAAGCGCCGATCAGCACCCAAAGGTGTCAGTCCGGCCATTCAGCAGATACTCGACGCCATCACCGACGCCCCGGCGTGGGTTCGCAACGCCCGGCACGATATGTTAGCCGCCAATCGCATGGCCCGGGCGCTGTATTCGCCGGTATTGGCGGATCCACGTCGTCCCGCGAACAATGCACGGTTTGTGTACCTCGACCCGGCTTCGCAGGAATTTTTCACCGACTGGGAACGTGCCGCCGATGATATTGCGGCAATGCTCCGATCTGAGGCGGGGAAGAACCCGCACGACAAGGCGCTGACCGAACTGATCGGTGAATTAGCCACGCGCAGTGAGATATTCCGCACGCGATGGGCGAAACACAATGTGCGCTTTCATCGAACAGGTTTCAAGAAGGTGCATCATCCCGTTGTCGGAGACCTCGAGCTGAACTTCGAGGCGATGGAACTTCCGTCCAACCCCGGGCTGACGCTGCTGGTCTACACCGCGGCGCCGGGTACTCCGACGGCAGATGCGCTCAAAGTCTTGGCGAGTTGGGCGGCTACCCAGGATCAGTTGGATCCCGCCAACGACAAGGAATCTTCCCTGTAGGAGCACTCAGTTCGACGGTGCCGCCAGAACTTTCTTGAGAGCGGGGAGATCGAGAGTTGCCGCAAGATCTGCAATGGTGACTCCCGACAGCGAAGCACGCCATACCTTTTCGGCGTCGGCCATAACCTTGGCGATACCGCACGGGGCGAGGCACTGCTCCGGTGGCGCGGCGAGGATCCCTTGTTGCCGAATCTCCGTGCACCGGAAGGCAGGTTCCTTACCGTCGACGGCCTGAACGACGTCGAGAACTGTGATGTCTTCGGGTGGCCGGGTCAGGACGTATCCACCGTCGCGGCCCTCAGTCGGATTGACAAGACCGGCCTGCGCCAGGGCGCGCAGATGTTTTGCCAGGTATGTCTTCGACACCCCGTGCAGTTCGGCGAGTCTGGCCGTGGGGACCGGGCCTTGCGCTTGGCTGAGGACCACACAGCAATGGAGCGACCACTCCACTCCTCCGGAAAGCTTCATGCCAGAACTCTATCGACGCCGTGGAAACCGGTTTGGGGCGGACATCGGTGGTGTTGTCTTTTTTCAGGCCTTCGAGGCCAACCACTCGTCCAGTGTTGTCGGCGCAATCCAGGCGTTCGCGCCGGGAGTCGGTGTGAGCGCGGCACTGTCGAGTTTCGCGCCGAAGTAGCCGGCCTCCGGATCGGGCGTCACCGAGCGGTCGTCCCCGGTGACGGAGAACAGGCGCCGTACCAATTCGTCGATACCCAGCGGTTCGGGTCCGGCGATCTCGACCGTCCCGTTCAACGGCGGGCCGGTCACAACCTCGGCGACGTGAGATGCGACGTCCCGCGACGCGATCGGCTGAAGATGCGCCGGCGTTGCATGGACTGTGCCGTCCACGGTCCCGGCATCGGCAATTCCGGCGATGAACTCGAAGAACTGGGTCGAGCGGACGATCGAGTAGGGGATCGGGCCGGCCTTGACCAGGTCTTCCTGGGCGACCTTGGCTCGCATGTACCCGGAATCAGACAGTCGATCGGCACCCACGATGGACAGGATGACGTGGTGCCCGACGCCCGCCTTCTCCTCCGCCGCGAGGATATGGCCAGTTCCGTCGCGGAAGAAGGCCATGACGTCGTCGTCCGACCACGAAGGGGAATTTGTAAGATCAACGACCACATCTGCACCGGTCACGGCTTCGAAGAGGCCTTCGCCCGTGGTGGTGTCGATACCGTCCGCACGGCCGAGTGCCTTCACGTCGTGCCCGGCGTCGCCGAGCTTCGACGCGACCTGACTTCCGATGAGCCCGCTCCCGAAAATGACGATCTTCATGCCTGTCTCCTTTTTACTTGGATAAGCCGTGTCCAAGTATACTCGGACACGACTTATCCAAGTCAAGAGTTACCGGAACAGTTCTGCGGCCAATGCCTCGTACGTCGCAATTGGATCACCATCGGCCGGAAGCGCCTGGATCGCAACGTGGTCGGCCCCGGCCGCAATATGTTCACGCAACCTGTCCGCGATGGAACGGGCGGTTCCGTAGGCCACCAGCGCGTCGATGACACGATCGTTTCCGTCGTTCGCAATTTCGTCGGGTGCAAAGCCGAGTCGTTCGAGATTGGTCGTGTAGTTACGTAGGTGCAGATATGGATTGGCGACGGCCGGACGACCGATTGCCCGCGCCTTGCCTGGATCGGTCTCTAATACAACTTTGTGTTCCGGCGCAAGAATTTTCGACGGTCCGAGAATCTCGCGTGCTTCGGCAGTGTGTTCGGGAGTTGTCAGATAAGGATGCGCACCGGCAGCGCGATCAGCCGACAGCTTCAATACCTTGGGGCCGAGAGCGGCGAGGACGCGACGAGATTCCGGAACCTGAGCCGCGTCGAGTTCATCCAGGTAGGACACCAAGGTGGCGTACGGCTTCGAGTAATCGCCGGTGGCTTCGGGATGTCCGATGCCGATTCCGAGGAGGAACCGTCCGGGGTGCTTGGCTTCGAGTCGGTGGTACGACTCGGCAACTTCAGCAGCGGGAGACGACCAGACGTTGACGATCCCGGTCGCCACGGTGATGCGTTCCGTTGCGTCGAGTAGCTTCTCGGCCACCAGAAGGTCCGCTCGCGGTGAACCCCCGATCCAGATGGTGCCGAACCCGAGTTTCTCGATTGCCGCACCCAGATCCGGTGTCAATCCGGCGGCTCCTCGCCAGATTCCGTAGGTGCCCAGGTCAGGTGTCTGCGTCGCGTCAGTCATGGTGGTGGTAACCCGAGTGTGACCCGGATCTATTCCGCGCCGGGCGCACGGTAGTCGGCGGGGCGATTGACTGCTTCGTCGATTTCCTCGGGCGTGAGCAGGGTGACGGATTCGGATCGAGCCGCTCCCTCGGCGGTGGTGCGAATGCTCAATGCCGCGGCGGCAACGGCGTCGGGAAGGCTGCCGATGACAAACATGTCATGACTGCCGAGTGCAAAGTGGCAGGATTCGACTGTGCCGCCGACACTTTCGACCATGTGGGTTATTGCATCGCGGCGGGCGGTGCCACCTTCCTTCTGAAGGCCGGCGGCCCCGGTTGGTGTGTACGTCACTTGCCAGAGGTATTTCGGCATTTCGACTCCTTGCTCGGCAGGGGTATTCACCTCCGAGGGGTATACCCACAAAGTGGTAGGGGACAATCAACCCATGGTTGGTACTCCGGTGATCGTGACGATCGTGTCTGTCTGTGTGGGTTTTGTGATCTTCATGCTTGCGGCAAGCGGCGCCCGCGGAAAGTGGGATCGTCGGCTCGTCATCGGATTGTTTGTCGCAGCAGTGGTGTGCCTGACCGTCGTGCCGGTGTCCGTTGCGCTCAGTGCCGGGGTATCGGGCGTCTAGTCTGATCTGGTGGCAGATATCCGAGTAGGTATCTCAGGGTGGACGTATCCCGCCTGGCGTGGAGACTTCTATCCGAGTGGCCTTGCGCATCGCAAGGAATTATCCTATGCCGCAGAGAAATTGACATCGATCGAAATCAACGGCTCGTTCTACGCGCTTCAGAAACCGGAGAGTTTCGCGAAGTGGCGCAGTGAAACACCGGACGACTTTGTGTTTGCCCTCAAGGGCGGTCGGTACATCACGCACATGAAGCGGCTGCTCGACACACAGACAGGGCTGGCGAACTTCTTTGCGGCGGGTGTGCTTGCGCTGGGTCCGAAACTCGGGCCGATCTTCTGGCAGTTGCCGCCCACCTTGCAGTTCGAGCCCGAACGGTTGGCGAGCTTCTTCGAACTGCTTCCGCGTACGACGACGCAGGCTGCCGAACTGGCCGCCCACCATGACGACAAGCTGACCGAAGACAGGGTATTGGCGCACGCAGAGATCGAACTCCCGATCCGCTATGCGGTGGAGGCGCGGCATGCCAGTTTTGCCGTGCCGGAAGCGGTGGAACTGATGCGCGAGCACGACATCGGGTTTGTCGTCGCCGATACCGCGGGAAGGTACCCCCAGATCACTACGCCGACCAGCGATTTTGTCTACCTGCGCATGCATGGCGACAAGGAACTGTACGCAAGCGGTTACACCGACAAAGCCCTGGACAGCTGGTCCGAACGCGCTCAGGGCTGGATGAGCGACGAGCTTGACGTGTTTGTGTACTTCGACAACGACATGAAGGGTTTTGCGCCCCACAACGCGATGGCATTCCTGGCCCGCTTCATCTGAATGTGTGCTGTCGGTGCCACCTGGCAAGCTCACACGCGAGCGCGAACAAGGAGAACCGAACGTGAACCCCCAGCAGAGTTGGCCCACCGAGTGGCCGAAGGTTGCCCGCGACATCGCCGCTGCCACGGCAGACGCGCTGGCCGCGGTGCGAGCGGCCAACCGCGATGCGTTGACCGAGGCGGTCGATGAACTGCGCACGCTGTCGTTCGAGCAGGTCACATCGGTGCACGCGGCTATCGTTCGTGAACTCCTCGAGGACACCCACCCGGACGGACTCTCGAGCGAAGATGTGCAAGACGCGCTCACTGCCTGCGCCAAGGCCACCATCGTGTGGCTTCCCGACCTCGACGTGCAGGCTCTCGCCGCCGTGTACACCGGCGCCCTCGGCATTACCGATCTCGAAGACGACTCGTTCCGGATCGGCCACGGTGCATACCTGCGTTCAGCTGCGCTTGTGATCGGAAGCTTGTCCGCGGTTGTCAAGAAACCGCTGACGACGTACATCACCACCGCGATCGGCGAGATCGCGCGCGCTCAGACCATCGAGATGCCATGAGCGCGTAAACCCACCTAGGCTGGTTGTATGTCGAAAATTGCGAGTGCAGACCGGGTTTCGCACGCCGAGTTACTCGAATTCATCAGACCACGCCACCGTGCCACTCTCGTGACCGTCCGCAAGTCCGGCGAACTCCAGATTTCACCGATCACGTGTGGTGTCGACGACGAAGGCCGCATCGTCATCTCCACCTACCCGGAGCGGGCTAAAGCGGTGAATGTGCGTCGTACTCCCACGGTGTCGTTGTGTATCCACTCCGACGAGTGGAACGGACCGTACGTGCAGGTGAACGGGACGGCCGAGCTCATCGACCTGCCGGAATCCGTCGAGCCCCTGGTCGACTACTACCGCTCGATCGCCGGCGATCATCCCGACTGGGACGAGTACCGGCGAGCGATGCACAAGCAGGGCAAGAGCCTGATCCGCGTCACCGTCGATTCGTGGGGACCGATCGCAACAGGTGGGTTTCCGCCGGAGCGTTAGGGAGCTGTCGGCGAGAGGTGCAGGACGGTGGCGTCCCGCGCCTCGAGCGGTTCGTTGCAATGGGCACACACCACTTGCGCGTGCAGTTGCTCGCCGCACCGATGTTCGACGACGGTCGGGGGCGGGCCGTCGATCGCGTAGGTGTCTCCCCATTCCATGATCGCCATCAGAATCGGATACAACGCTTTACCTGACTCGGTGGCGACGTATTCGTAGCGTGGGGGATGATCCTCGTACAGGCGTTTTGTCAGCACGTCGGCGTCGACGAGCGTCCGAAGCCGGGCGGCAAGAATATCCCGACTGGCACCGGTGCCCCTCGCGATGGCGTCGAAGCGTCGTTGCCCGAGGACGATCTCACGCAGGATCAGAAGCGACCATTTCTCGCCCACAAGGTCCAACGCCTTGGCGATGGAGCAGTTACGACCTTTGGGTGTCACGCTCACTCCGATCGACTGTGGGTTGCGAAATCCAACTTAGCACTTGACGGCATCAAATCTATGCCGCACTGTGAGTTGGGAAATCCAACCGACTAGACAAGGAGCATGACGTGGCCGATGTGGATCTCGAGGCGGCGAGCGCTTTTGTGAGCGCCGCAGGATTACAACTCGACGAGGTGTCCGGCACCAAAGTTGTCGGACATATCGATCTGTCCGACGCTCATCACACGCCGTGGGGTGTGGTGCACGGCGGCGTCTACACAACGGCTGTGGAATCGGCGGCAAGTATCGGTGCGAGTACCGCTGTCGCGGACCGTGGAGAATTTGCCGTTGGCGTTCACAACGGAACCGACTTCTTGCGAGCCCGCACCGGCGGACGCGTCGATGTCGTGGCACTTCCGATTCAGCAGGGCCGCGTTCAGCAGTTGTGGTCGGTTGTCATCACCGATCCGGAAACGGGAAAAGAAGTGGCGCGTGGACAGGTTCGCTTGCAGAACGTTCCGCTGCCGAAGTAGCTCAGTCGGGTAATCCGGCGTCGATGTTGACCGAGATCCGCTTGAGGAGTGCGGTGAGTTGCACTTTCTCGTTCTCGCTCAGTCCCGACAACAGCCGGCGGTCGCGTTCGACCCGGCGCGGAAACTCTGCCTCTACCAAAGCTCTTCCAGCTTCGGTCAATTGGAGAAGTACGACGCGTCCGTCACGTTCGAACCGTTGACGCTCCACCAGTCCGAGCTTGGCCAGTCGATCGGCATGCTTGGTGGTGGCGGCGCCGCTGAACATGGTGACTGCGGTGACCTCGCTGGCGCGAAGTGGGCGATCGCTGCGGGCCAGTGCGCTCATCACGTCGAATTCGGCGCGAGAGACGCCGCTGGGAGCCAGGGCGCGATCAAGTTGGTGGAGGGACTGCGAACTGATTCGGGTGATCCGTCCCATCACCTCGACCGGCGAGGTGTCGATGTCAGGGTAGGCACGATTCCATTCACGACGGACTTTGTCGATGAAGTCGTCTTCGGGACTGTTGGCCTGATCCATGGCACACATCTTAGCGACTGATTTCACAGTACTTCACAAGTAATTTACTAGTGAAATAACTGTATGCTGGATTAGTGACGCCTACTCCGACCACGACATCGAGCCGACTCCGCCATTCGAGCGGAGCAATTGCGCATTCGGTCTCAGCGCAGACGTGGCGGGCGGCTTTCCGGCTCGGTTCCGCCGACGCTGGAATTGCCCCGGCGATACGGGTCGGTCTGGCAACAGCGGTAGTCCTGATCTTGGGTGGTGTGCTCGGGCACGAAGAGCTGGCGGGATTTGCAGCGCTGGGCGCGCTGAGTGCGGCGTTCGGACGATACGAGCCATACCCCCGGTTGGCCGGCAAACTCGCGATAGTGGGCGCAGCGTTGGTTGCGTTCATTGCATTTGGTGCGGCTCTGGGGATGTTCGGTGTGCCGGTCTGGGCGCAGATCGGTGTTCTCTCGTTGGCGGCCGGCGCTGCCTACTGCTTCATCTCTGGCTTCCGCATCACTGGTCCAGGGCCGGTGATTCTTGTCTTTGCCGCGACGGGTGCAGCAGGCTTCGCCACGAGCTTTGCGGATCTGGTTCGGCTGGTTGTCGCCGGAACGATCGGTGTACTGATCGGATGGGCCGCGGCGATGCTTCCCGCGCTTGTGCTGCCGATGGGCCCCGCACGTCTGGCTGTCGCTCGCGCGCTTGCGAACGTCGGGAAGCTAGAGGCCGGTGGTTCAGTCCCGACTGCGCGGGCGTCGATTGCCCATGCGCGGACGGTTATCGCGTCGAGCAGTCGGATCAAGTCGACGCTGGGTCATGGTCGTGAACTGATGGCGGTGCTCGGCGAAGCGGATGCCGCAGTGCGATTGTGGAGCGAGCATGGCGACCCGTCGCTGCTTCGCGATATTGCAGTGCACGAGGATGAGCTTCGTAAGATGAAGCGCTCCAGCATGATCGAGCACTCGCTCGAGCCTGTATCAGAATTGCCCGCGCCGGAGAACTACGTCGTCGCCGGTCTACGGCATCTGTACTCGCGCGCCGTGGTGATGAATGCCGTTCGTATTGTCATGGCGTCGGCATTGGCCGGATGGGTTGCCGCGGGCGCCGGACTCGAGCATCCGCTCTGGGCGTCGATGGGTGCGATGGCAGCAATGCAGGGGCTGAACTACAAGCAGACCGTTCAACGCGGAATCCAACGGCTTGTCGGCAACGTCGGCGGAGCGATCATCGCTGCCGCTCTGATCGCCCTGACACTCGGCTATTGGCAGGCTGTTGTTGCAGTGGTGATTCTGCAGACCGCGGCAGAGCTGTTTGTCGTCAAGAATTACGCGTTGACGTCGGTTGCCGTGACGCCGATGGCCCTGGTGCTCATCGGTCTCAGTGCACCCATCGAGACCAGCGCGGCGCTCGCGCGAGTGGCGGACACCCTCATCGGAGTGGTGATCGGCGTAGTCGTCGCAGCGGTGACAATCAGCCGCGCCGATCGGAACCACGTCCTACGATGACTCCAGTGCATCGGAGTGAGGGGTTGTCGGGACGTGAATTTTCAGTCGAAGTCGATTATTGCGGCGCTGTGTGCTGCGGCAATTAGTTCGGTGGTCTTGGCGCCAATGGCGTCTGCGGAGGCACCTGGGGTTTCGGTTGCGACCGGAACCGTTGTGTCGAGCGAACCGCTACCGCGCGATCTCTGGATTCCGGGGACCGTCGACGCTACTCGATTCACGTACTGGACCATCGGTTCCGACGGCAGCCCTGCCCTCAGTAGCGGTGCGTACTACGTACCAGCTGGCCCCGCCCCCGAAGGCGGCTGGCCCGTCATCGCGTGGGCGCACGGAACCACCGGCCTCGACGACTCCTGCGCACCTTCCTTGGTCGGGCCAGGACTCCCGGAACGCGACTACCCGTATCTGGGCCGCTGGCTCGCCGAAGGCTACGCCGTGGTCGCAACCGATTACGTCGGGCTGGGAACTCCGGGCCTCATGCCATACCTCGACGGAAAAGTGGAGGCGCACAGCGTCGTTGATTCCGTGAAGGCCGCTCGCGCCCTCGATTCCTCGATCTCGAATCGTTGGGCAGTGGTCGGACAATCGCAAGGCGGCGGCGCGGCAATCACCACCGCGCGATACGCAACCGAATACGGCGGGGATTCTCTCGACTACCGGGGCGGTGTGGGGACGGGTGTGCCGGCAAACATCGAACTGGTCTTCCTGCCGGCCGGTCCCGGATTTCCGCCCATTGCACTCGGCGGAGGCTTGACCTCGTACGCCCTCTACATTCTGGCGGGTCTGCGCGAAGCTCACCCGGAAATCGACGTCAACTCGTACCTGACTCCGCTGGGTCGCGAGCAGGTCGATCTGGCCGAAAAACTGTGCGCCGCAGACTTGGAAGATGCATCGAAGAAGCTCGTTCTGGGCGAGGTGCTGTCTCGCCCGCTGAACGAAATCCCGAACTTCTACCGTCTCCTGAACGACTACATGGGTGTGCCGACCAGCGGTTACGACCGCCCCATTTTCATCGGCCAAGGCTTGCTGGACGTGGATGTGCCTGCCCCGTCGGCACTTTCGCTCGTCGCGGCTCTGGTTGCGAATGGTGAACCCGTGACGTTCAAGGCGTACAACACCGACCACAGCGGCGCGTTGATCGAATCGCAAGCCGACACGATTCCGTTTGTCGCGAATCTCTTCCGCTAGTGAAGCGGTGGATTGCGGGTCTCGTTGCACTCGGCGTCGTTGCCTATGTGGGGTCCGTCGTCTGGATCTCCGTTGCCGCGAAGGGGCACACCTTCGACGTCGCGGATGCGCCCGAGGCTCCGGTGGTAATCGTTCTGGGTGCTCAGATCAAGGACGGCAAGCCGATGGCGTTCCTGAAAGGGCGCCTCGACGCGGCCGTTCAACTGGTCGAGGACGGTAAAGCGAGCGCCGTGCTGGTGTCCGGGGACGCGAATGGAGCTTCGGGCGACGAGATCGCGGCCATGACAAATTACCTGGTAGAGCAGGGGATCGATGAGCGTCGTATCGTCGGGGATCCGTACGGCCTGGACACGTATGACACCTGCTCGAGGGCAATACATACGTATGGTGTGTCGAAGGCGTTGATTGTCACCCAGGGCTACCATGTTCCCCGCGCCGTCGCGTTATGCCGTGACGCCGGAATCGATGCGGACGGCGTGAACAGTGACTGTGGTTGCGCAACAACGACATTAGTCAAAAATGCTGCCCGAGAGTGGATTCTCGCCAAGCCGAAAGCGGCAATCGACATGCTGTCCGGTCGTGATGCCAAGGTTACGAGTCCGCCGGAGGATTCGGTCAATTCTGCTGTGCGCCTTTATTAACCGCGGTCGGTTAACAAAGGTGCACAGCAGGAGTCTCACTGAGCCGGCTTCTCCGCGATGATCTGGATCAGGTTGCCGCACGTATCGTCGAAGACAGCGATGACGGCGGTGCCGATATCCGTCGGAGCCTGCGTGAACACCACACCCTTTTCCGTCAGGCGGGCATGCTCGGCCTCCACGTCCTCGACGGCAAACTGAGCGAGTGGAATGCCTTCCTCGGCAAGAGCATCGCGATACGGCTTCACAGCCGGGTGCTTCGCGGGCTCGAGCAGGAGTTGCGGGCCGTCCGGTACCTCCGGCGAGACGACGGTGAGCCATGCATCCTCGCCCAGTGGGATGTCGTGGTGCTTCGTGAAACCCAGGACATCGGTGTAGAAGGCGAGTGCTGCTCGCTGGTCGTCGACGAAGATGCTTGTCAGTTTGATTTGCATGGTGTTCCTGTCTCGATGGGCCACCGCCGGGTGATTTCGGCAAGTGGCTCGGGATTGAAGTAGTGGAATTTGGAGCGTCCGCGCCGCTCGGTCACGACCAGTCCAGCCGACTCGAGTACACCGAGGTGCTGAGAGATCGCCTGACGCGTGAAGCCCAGACCGTGTCGCATCGTGAGCAGTGAACAGATCTCGAACAGAGTCTGGCCGTCATGTGCTGCGAGTTCGTCGAGGATGATGCGCCTCGTGTCGTCGTCGAGAGCACGGTAGATGGTGACCACGGCACCACTATAGGCAAGCTGGAGCTTGCATATCAAGAGCTGTTGAGTGAGCACGGTTTGTGCACAGTGAACAACGGTTGTGGCGTGCAGCAAGGGGTGCTCGCTGCGCACAAAGGGTGTCAGGTTGCCGAACTCCCTCGAAGGAGGCACTGCCATTACCGGTAACCCCTGGCCCTCGCGCCCGTGGCAGATCTGGGGTTGGCTGAAGGAACATGTCGTCGATGCAAGGGGTACGGGCAATGACAGGCTGGAGCGAAGAGCAGGTAGCGGCAATCGCGAACCCTCAGGAAGTGCAGGTCGCGACCAGGCGGGCCGACGGTTCGCTGAGAAGGCCCACGATCATCTGGATCGTCGGCGACGGTGACCGGCTCTTCATCCGATCTACCAACGGCCGTCCGGCAGCCTGGTTCAAGGGCGCGATCGCGACCGGAACCGGGCAGATTATTTCCGGCGGCAGCGCGTACGAGGTGAAGTTCGTCGAGGCCGGTGACGCAGACCTCCCGCTTGTGGACAGTGCTTACCGGAAGAAGTACCGCCAGTACCCGAGCATTGTCGATCACCTTGTCGAAAGTGGACCGCGTTCGGCCACCCTCGAGGTTTTCCCCGCTTGAAGCGCAAACGGCAGCGAAGGAGTTATTCATGCGCGGCACAATTATCTACGGTCCCAATGACATCCGCTTCGAGGACCGACCCGATCCCGTGATCGTGGAGCCCACCGACGCGATAGTCCGCACAGTGGCAGCGTGCGTGTGCGGTTCGGATCTGTGGCGATATCGTGGCATCGCGGAGGTCACCAAGCCGACGCCCATCGGCCACGAGTACGTCGGCATCGTCGAAGCGGTTGGCAGCGACGTCACCACCGTGAAGCCCGGACAGTTTGTGGTCGGTGGATTCTTGACCAGCGACAACACCTGCGCGCTGTGCAAAGTCGGCGCACACGCGAATTGCCTCCACGGCACCGGATACGACGGTTGCCAGGCAGAGTTGATCCGTGTTCAGAATGCCGACGGAACACTCATCGCCACCCCCGAACTGCCGGACGAGGCGATGATCCCGAACATCCTGGCGCTCTCCGATGTCATGTGTACCGGCTGGCATGCGGCGGTCAGCGCAGGCGTCAAGCCGGGAAGCACGGTCGTGGTTGTGGGTGACGGCGCGGTGGGCCTCTCCGGTGTACTTGCAGCAGCGGAACTGGGCGCGGAGAGGATCATCGCGATGAGCCGCCATGAGGATCGGCAGCGTCTCGCACTGGAATTCGGCGCCACCGAGATCGTTGCCGAACGCGGCGACGACGGCGTCGAGCGGGTCAAGGAACTCACATCCGGAATCGGAGCAGATTCGGTGCTCGAGTGCGTCGGTACTCACGATTCCGTCGAGCAGGCCCTGCGGTCCGCGCGCCCCGGCGGCATGGTTGGCTGGGTCGGCGTACCCCATGTCGCGGATCTTCCTCAGCGGCACATGTTTTGGAAGAACGTCGGTTTGCGCGGTGGACCTGCACCGGTGCGGGCATACCTCGACCATCTTCTGGACCGCGTCTGGAACGGGCACATCCAGCCGGGCAAGGTCTTCGATCTGACTCTGCCGCTCGATCAGGTCGCTGAGGCATATGCGGCGATGGACGAGCGACGCTCCATCAAGACCATGCTTATTCCGTGAACACAGGAGTTCGAAACAACCCCGGCAGATTATCGACGGTCCAGCTGGGGGAGGAGTGTTTCGCGGGCCAGCAGCAAGATCGCGGCAGCGATCGGGATGGCGAGCAGTGCGCCGACGATTCCGAGCAGAGCCCCGCCGAGCAGGACAGCAACGACCGTAAGCAGGGGTGGTACTTGGACGGTCCGGCCGATGATGCGCGGCACGAGCACGTAGTCCTCGACGAGTCGGAGCATGATGAAGAAGGCTACGGTGGCGAGCGAAATAGGTAGTGACACAGTCAAAGCCACCAGTGCTACGACGATTCCGGCGAGCGTCGATCCGACTATCGGGATCAGGTCGAGTACTGCGACCAGTACGGCGAGCAATAGTGGGTACGGAACGCCGAAGGTGATCAGCCAGATGAAGGTGAGAACGGCGGTGATGAGCGAGATCAGGATGTTTCCGAGGACGTATCCACCGACCTTGGCGAAGATCTCGTCGCCGATCAGGATGGTCCGCGGGCGGCGGGAGTGGGGTGCCAGGCGGTAGAGCGAGGCGCGGATTCGGGGGAAGTTGGCGAGGAAGTAGGCGGTGAGGACAACCACGATGACGGTTCCGCTGATCGCACTGAACACGAACTTACCGGCACCGAGGATCCCGCCGACGACATCCGGGACACCTTCGCCACCGATCGTCTGCTGGAGCTTGTCCTGAAGATGGAATCGAGAATTGAGTTCGTCGATGGCGGGGTAGCGCTCTTGGAGGTGGTGCAGGTAGCCAGGGGCGTTGTCCACGAGTGCGCTGCCTTGGGTGACGATCGGGGGTATCGCGGCAGCGAGGAAACCGGCGAGCATGCCGAAGGCCGCGAGAAAGACCACGGTCACAGCCGCCCAACGGGGAATTCGGTGTTGCACCAACCAAGACACGACGGGTTCGAGGCCGGCTGCGAGGAACGCGGCGATGACAATGAGGACGAGTACGCCGTGTGCTGCGATCAGTAACTCGATCCCGCCGTAAGTGACGGCCACTCCCGCGGCTGCGGCCATTCCGATCATGAACGGAGACTTGCGGTCGAAGCTCGGTCCGGGCTTACCCAGCGGGTGGGCGGGTGAGCTGATTCGGGCAGCGTCTTGTTCTGCAGCGATGATCGGTTGCCCCTCGGCGGAGGTATGGGGTTGCCCGACTACGTCGCCGTGAGCAGGTTCTACACCTCCGCCCATGGGCGGTGAGTTGTTGCCGAGCTCGGGCATCGGAACCTCCGCATCTCGAGGTGCGCCCAGCGGGACGGACAATTCTTTCGCTGCGCTGTCCTGGTGGTTTACCTCGAGCGGAGGTAATTCAAGCCGAGCATTGGATCTCGATTCCAAGGTCGATGCGAGCTAGACCGCTGTGGGTAGGGGTGGGAGGAGCAGGAGCAGTGCACGTTCGAGCTGATCGGCGAGTTGCGTCTCTGGATGCGCGATCCAGTACTCGTGGGCCGATTGTGTGGCGGCGAGTACTGCGTGTCCCACCGCAATCGGGAAGAAATCGTCGGGGGTGCGAGCGCTGACGAATTCGGTGGCAGCGGCTCGCCACCGCGTGTGGCGCTGCGATGCCTGCGCTTGCACGGCGGGTTCCGTAAGGACCAGTTGGGCGCGGTGTCTGGCCCATTCGATCTGGTCGTCGGGGAAAGCCATGGCGGTGACTACGGCGCGCACCAAGACGGCTTCGTACGGTTCGGTCGTGGTGCTGTCGGCCAGTGCTTGTCGCAGCCGACTGATCTCGGCGTCCGATTCGACCCACAGGACGTCGGCCTTGGTCGGGAAGTATCGGAAGAAGGTTCGAGTGCTGATTCCCGCTTCGTGCGCGATGTCCTCGACGTTGGTCCGGTCGAAGCCGCGTTCGACGAACAGTCTCTGGGCGACGGCGGCGAGGTGGTGCGCGGTTGTTGCCGCCGGCCTGCCGCCGCGGTCGATTCGGTTGTCGGTACTCATCACGCGTCCATCGTTCCAGGTTCGCCCGGCCATGGCGTCGGCCTTCGGGCTTGGGCGGGTTACCCGTATCGCCCGGGTGGTGAGTTTTCTCAAAACGCCATGTTTTGGCATCGACTGACATAACCTCGGTTGTACGACGCGGCACCGCTGAAGGTCGGTGCCACATGTGCCGAAAGGTTTTCTGTCATGGGGCAATTCGAGGGTCAAGTTGCATTCGTCACCGGTGCTGCACGGGGCCAGGGGCGCAGCCATGCGCTACGGCTCGCGCAAGAAGGGGCCGACATCATCGCGATAGACGTATGTCGCCAGGTCGACACAGTGCCGTATCCGACCGCCACGGCGGACGACCTCGCGGAAACCGAGCGTGCGGTCAAAGCCCTCGGTCGTCGCATTGTTGCCCGCGAAGTCGACGTCCGGGACCTCGACGGCTTGAAAGCAGTGGTCGACGCCGGTGTCGATGAGCTCGGCCGCCTCGACATCGTGCTCGCCAATGCCGGTATCTCGGTGCCTGCTTCGACGCTGGAGATGTCCGAGGAAACCTGGTCGACGATGATCGATATCAATCTCACCGGAGTGTGGAAGACCTGTGTCGCTTCGGTGCCGCATATTGTCGCGGGTGGTCGGGGCGGCTCTGTGGTGATCACGAGCTCACTCGCCGCTCTGAAAGCGAACGCGAATACCGCGCATTACTCAGCGGCTAAGGCGGGTCTGGTCGGGTTCATGAAGGTGCTCGCCAAAGAGCTTGCGCCGCAGAATATCCGAGTCAACACCATCCATCCCACCACCGTGGCAACCGACATGATCCTCAACGACGCCACCTACAAGCTCTTCCGGCCGGACCTCGCCGCGCCTACACGCGCTGACTTCGAGGAAGCCGCATTGACACTCAACACCCTGCCGGTGCCCGCGCTCGAATCATCCGACATCACCGACGCAGTGCTCTACCTCGTCGGAGACAGCGGACGCTATGTCACGGGAACCACGCATACCGTCGACGCGGGTGGTCAGCTCTAGCCGACGGCTCGAGCCCATAACACTTGAAAGGAATCTCAATAGGTTTTGTCAAGCACGGCCGCAGGCCGTTCCGTCTGGCTGAGCCGGAGGCGATGCAGGTACGAAGGACCTGTATGCGAGCATATGCCGCCAAACTGGGAGATGGATCTGCCCCTCCTCACGCTGCCTGACGGGCAAGTTCACTCTCCGCTCGGGAATAACCGCTTCCGAGTACTTCGACAAATACTTATTCGAAACCGACCCGGACCTTCTACGTCGCATCGCCGACCGCATGGCCCCGTTGGTTCCAGAACACACCGAAATACTCGGCGGACTGGAAATGGGCGGTATCCCGATCGTCACTATGCTCAGCCAGGCAACCGGTCTACCGGCGGTCTTTATCCGTAAGGAACCGAAGTCGTACGGAACCAACAAGCTGGCAGAGGGAATCGACGTCGCAGGGAAGACTGTCACCCTGGTCGAAGATGTCATCACCACTGGCGGTGCGGTCAGGAACGCAGCTCTCGCCCTTCGGGAGCTGGGCGCTGATGTTTCGGTAGTTCTGTGCGCGATCGGTATTCACCAAAGAGTTCTTGGATTCGACACTCGATCACTAAGGTGACGGATTCACGAAATTCTCACCGCAGCTCACGTCTAGCGCGAACCATGCGATAAAGAACGTGCAAACGAAGAGACCCGCATCTACTGTGATCCGATGGCATCGATCAAGAAGATTCAAGTCACCTTCGACTGTGAGGAGCCTGAGCGCGTAGCGGAATTCTGGTGCGAAGTATTAGGTTACGAGCGCAACGGATCGGGATGTATCGATCCCTCGGGTATAGGTCCGCGCCTGCACTTTCAGCGCGTTCCTGAAAACAAGGTTGTCAAGAATCGACTACATATTGACGTGCGAGTAGGTACGGGACTCGTGGGCGAAGAACGCGTGGTCGCGCTCGAATCCGAATGCGCACGATTGATCGCACTCGGTGCGGTACGTGTGCGACTACTGCGCGCCGATGGCTACAACGAGTCATGCCTCGTAATGCAAGATGTCGAAGGTAATGAGTTCTGTCTCGATTGAGTCACTGCTCACATCGCACCCGCACCAGTCGACGGGTGTCCCTGCCGCATAGCGACAACGCTTGATACGGCTTACGAATGGACGCGGGCCAGAACACAGTCCATTCGGGTCTGTTACTGATCGCTTCAGAAGTTATCTGCGCGGCCAATGCGGCAGTTGGTCCTGGCAAATAGACCACTTTGTCACGGACCATCGCTCACAACACATTCAACCGCCGCCGCGCGAGAGCAAGGACGGCATGGCGATCTCGGCGCATCCGCACCTGATCTCGCCGAAGTCATCGCGCGCACGGGCTGTGAGTTCCAGGCACCTGGTTGTCCCGAGGAGTGAACTCTGATCCCAGGCGTGGACGGACACCCCGACGTAGCACCCGCCCCATCTGCCGATGAACGCCAGGTAGCCGTCGTTCGGCACGATGAATTCGGCAGCCAACCGCTCACGTGCTTCTGCTTCGGGAATGGGCCGTCCGGACCCGTAGACCGCGGCCGCGGCGTCGATGCGTTCGATCAGAAAGTTGGAGAATTCCCGAAGCGACACCGATTGTCTTCCTCTCGGACTGAGGCAAGCCTCGTCTCTGGTACGAATCTCCGGACCGCAGTGTGGCCGGCGAGCAAATGCTCACCGGCCACACTACTTTCGACGGAAACTCAGACCAACGCGAAAGCAGCAAATGCTCCCAGTGCGATCAGTGCGGCGCCCGTGATGCTCTGCACCCGACGGTCTACGACGCACATGACCGAGAGGAAACCGGGCATCGAGCCACCGCGATTGGTGTGCACGATTGCCGCGAGGCTAGGCATGCAGCGGCCGAGGGAGACAACGGTGAACAGTGCAGCGCCGAGAGCCGGTGAGCTCGAGGCGATAACACCGAGTGCAAGGAGGTAGTACGCACTCGAGCGGATGAAGATCAGGAATCCGGGCCCGATGATAGCGCCGAAGATCAGTGAGACCTTCCACGGCGCCATGGTGCGGCGCAGATGGCGCGGAAGCTGTTGGCGCCGCATCGGAGTCGGCATCGTGAGAACACCCAACTCGTGCAGACCGTACGCAAGTGCCACAACAGCCCAGGCACCCAACGCCCAGCCGATCGGAATGAAACCGGACACCGCCGCGCCGAGAGCGCCGATCAGGGCGCCGGTGACGGCACCTGTCGTGACGGAACCCAGTGCATGCCAACCGAGTCGGCGTACCGGAGTTGACGATCCCTTACGGTCGGCTTGCTTCGGTGCGGCAACAACTCCGGCAACCGACATTCCGCAGGTCGACCAGTTGGCGGCCAGTGAGGTGACCAGTCCGGCTCCGACAACCGCAGTGGTCAAAGCTGTTGTCGCAGAAGGCGCAGCCACGAGTGCAATGCCGGCACCCGCCGCAGCACCTGCGGCGATGAGGCTGGCGCGAGTAGCCGTGCCGACTGAGCCTTGAAGGGTCGGCCGAATGTCAGGGACATCGGTCTGGAGTGGGCCGTGTGAGAGAACGGTAGTCATCAGATCCTCCAAAATGTATGTAGTTCACGAAAAATGATGAGCCAGTAGTCACAACACTGTGATGACTCCGATCATGTACGGGTGCACGGAGCACGAGTACTCGTAGACGCCGGCGCTCTCGAACGTGTGCCGGAAGGTGCCATCTCCGGTGATGCCACTGTCGAACAGTCCGGGTGATTCCACATGATGCAGAAGTCCGCCGTCGTCGAAACGCCACTCGACGGTGCCGCCATGTTCAACGGTGACGTCCATCGGACTGAACTGAACATTGCTGATCTCGACCACGACGTCGGGGGCGGGACCTTCTGTGCCGCACGCGGGAACACACGTTGCCGCGACGGCAAGGCTGAAGCCGGCGATCCACCTCCTCACTATTGAACGATCACGGTGCCGACCATCATCGGATGGGGCGTGCAGTGGTAGGTGAAGGTACCGGCGTCGTCGAACGTGAACGAGAAGGTTCCCTCGGTGAGCAACTCGCTCTTCAGTTTCCCTTCGAGCTCACCGTTACCGACCACGTCGTGGGGGAGTCCGCCGTCGTCGAACTTCCACTCGACGGTCTGGCCCTTTTCGATCGTGACCGACGCCGGTGTGTAGGCCATGTTCTTCACCTCGATCACGACGGCGGGTTCGTCCGACGCCGAACTGCCGCTGCTGCAGGCGGTGAGACTCAAAGCCGCACAAGCGGCGAGGAAAGCGGGAACGAGCTTCTTCATGAGAGGTCCTCTCGATTCTTCTTACTTGTCAGCGGACGTAACGCAGATTTGCCGTCATTCCGGCTTCGAAGTGGTAGGCATTGTGGCAGTGGAACATCCACTCGCCGGGGTTGTCGGCATCGAACTCGATGGCGAGTTCGCTGCCTGGTAGCACGTTGACGGTGTCACGGCGAAGCCCGCCGTAATCCGGTACCGCAAAGGTGTGGCCGTGAGTGTGCATGGGATGCCACATGGTGGACGTGTTCTTCATCGTAATCCGAACGCGTTCACCCTGTTTCATCACGAGTTTGCCCGCATCGGCACCGGCCATACCCCACACGTAACGATCTCCGGCTTGGATCAACTCGATGTGGTAGTCGCGATCGGGTGACTTCGTCTCGAGGCGTGTGGATTCCGCGGGACGGAGAGCGCTTTCGAGCACCAAACGGCCGCCCAACTCCGAGATCACACCACCCACATCCGGATTCGAGAGTGCCAACGCGTCGGTGCTGCGCAGGACGGTCGACGCGTATCCGTCGCGGCCCTCGACCTTGGCGACCACCGGCCAGGTTCCCGACTTGACCGTCACGAGTACGTCGTAGCGCTGCGCCATTCCGACGATGATGGCGTCGGCGTGAGTCGGCTCCACGTCGAAGCCATCGGTGGCTACGATCGTCATCTCATGCCCGGCCACGGCAAACCGGTACGGAGTTTCGGCCGCCGCGTTGATGATTCGTAGTCGCAGAGTCGAACCGGGCGCAGCGGTCACCACAGCTGGATCGTTGGGCGGTCGCCCGTTGATCAAGTGCAATGGATACGCGATGTGTTGTGTCATGCCGCCCAAAGGCTCGGACGAACCATGGCCGGCGCTCACCAACTGCTGCGCAACTGCCATGTCACCCTCGGCGTGCTCAACGGGTGTTGATGCGGCTCCGCCATGGCCGCCGTGGCCGCCGGCAATTGCCGGATTGAGTGCCATCAGTATGGAATCCGGTGTGGTACCCAATCCGTCGACCCAGTCGTCGAGTACCAGAACGGCATCGGCGTCGGCCCCACTGGAGTCGTTCGGGTCCTCGACGATCATGGCGCCGAAGAGTCCGCGGTCTGCCTGTAGTCCGCTGTGCGAGTGGTACCAGTACGTTCCCGGATCCGGGGCGACGAAGTTGTAGTCGAAGGTCGAAGCCGCCGCGATGGGAGCCTGCGTGGTGGGTGCCGCGCCGTCCATGTCGTTGCGGATTCGAATTCCGTGCCAGTGCAGCGTGGTTTCGGCATCGAGGTTGTTCTGGACGGAGACGTTCACCCGGTCACCGGACTTCAGCCGAAGTTCCGGAGCGACAGCAGCGCCACCGTACGTCCATGTGTCCACGAGGCGTCCGCCGAGATCAACCGTCGAGAATCCGGCTGCCAAGGCAAACGCGGCGGTGGTTCCGTTCCAGGCTCGTGCCGACTCTGCAGCAGCAACTTCGGGGTCGGTGGGCATGATGAAGTCGAGATCGGTCAGCGGCGTCGGAGTTGCTGCAGTGGAACTGCATCCGGCGATCGTTCCCACGGCGCCGAGCCCGATTGCCCCGGCGCCGAGTGCTCCCAGACTCAGGAAGCGGCGCCGGCCCATCACTACACCGGATCCGGGACGACTCATCGAAGTACTTCTGGTGTGATCAACCCGGTGACATCACCGACATTGCCCGAGATATCCACGGAACTGACCTGCTCACCGGTGGTTGCGTTGTAGCCCAAGATCTTCTGCGGAGCGGAGCCTTCTACCTCCGGTCCGGTGCCGAGCACGTAGAACGTTGCACCGTCAACTGAGAAGGCGGTGCTTCCGATATCGGTGAGGCCGAGGTCGGCCAGAGAAAGACTCTTGATCGGGGCGAACGTAGCCGCGTCGAAGAGATCGATCTTCACGATCGAACCACCGCGAGCGGAGTCCGGGTGAATTGCGCTGTCGGTGTACTCGATTGCCAGACGCGTTGCATCCGCATTGATGAGGTTCTCGGAGAAGCGTCCGGAATCCTGGCCCGCATTTCCGATGGGCTTGACGGCTTCCTTGGGTAGTCCGTTCGAGAAGTCGAAGACGAAGACGTCACCGTTCTCGCTGACCAACAACGCTTTCTGCGCGTCGGCCGCCCACGTCACTTTGCGAGTCGAGACGAAATCGTCGGGCAAGACCTTGGATCGGGCGGTCTCGGTGGGGACTCCGTCGTCGCTGATTGTGACTTGAAGCAGCTCACGGGTGTCCTCGCACACGCTGTAGAGTTCGTGTCCGACCATCCAGGTGAACGGTCCACATCCGACGATCTGGAGGGCGCCGGTCGCCTCCTGCTTCTCCAAGTCGACAACACGGATGCCGTACAGGCCGTCGTCCCAAGTGACAAAGAACTTGCCGTCGGAGGTGACGGCATTGGAGCCGGCACGCGAATGCACACGTGCGACGTCCGGAAGCATGACCTCGGCCGGCTCCAGCAGGTTGCCGGAGTAGGTGCTGACCGTGAAATCGGCTGCGCCACGCGAACCTCGGGGACGCCACACTTCGGCGGCGAGCACCGCTGGGTCATCGTCGGAGTCACCGACAAATCCGTGGATGACGGGATCCCAGATACCGGGTCCGACGGTGATGCGGCTCTCGGCCACACCGGTTTTCGGATCGATGACGTTGACACTGAGTTCGAGCTGGCCGAATCCACCTTCGACGCCGAGGAGTCGGTCAGCGGCAATCGGAACGATCGACCCGACGTGCAGGGGTTCGGGAATGGTGTCGCCGATTTCCTGATCGTCGTGACCGAGCGAAATGCCATCACCAGGAGCAGTGAACGGGACGGTGGGATAGGTGACATCACCTGCGCTGGAAGGTTCGTCGTTGTCGGACGAACTGCAACCGGCCAGTGCGAGCACAACGGTGAGAGGCAGTATTGCGACGGCGGGACGGGCGAGCTTTCGGGTTCGTGAACTGCTCATGATCCGGCACCGACCTTGGGGCGTGCAGCCGGACGGGTCTGGCAGTCCTCACCGATGATGGGAGCCATGGTGCAGGTGTACGCCTGCGATTCGTCGGAGACACACCAGATGATTTCCTGGTCGTAGCTGCCGGAAACCGGGTTGTACATCACTGCCTGCATGTCCGGCTCGCCGCAGAAGGCGTTGGAACACGAAGGCGCACCGCAGCAGTCGTAGTACGCGATCAGATAGGTCTTTCCGGTATCGGGATTGGTGCAGCAGCCAACCCAGAACTCGGCGCCTGGCTTACTGCCGGGCGCGCACGTGGTGACACCGCCGCCGTTGCAGGCAGCGCAGGATGTGCCGTCCATGTTGCACCAGCGCCAGTATTCACATTCCGCGGGATCCTTGCCGTCGTACACGGGAACAAGCGGTTCCGGGCCCGGTGCCGGAGCGGGAGGCGTGGCTTCTTGAGCAAACGCGGTACGAGTGACGGGCAAGGTGCTGATCAGCGCTACGCCGGATACTCCCATGGTCCACTTGCCGATTCGGCTGATCATCGACCGCCGCGAGACGCGTTCGGAGAGCTTGCGGCCGGTGCGGCTGGTCAGTGAACCACCTTGGCCTGCCATCCATTCGGCCTGCGCTTGAACGGTTGCCTCGTCTACCGGATATCGGTTCTCTGTCATGTTGTGCTGTGGAAACGCATTGTCGTCCAACAAATTTCTCCTGATTCGTGAAGAGGAACGAGCAGAACTCAGGGTGATCAGGCCGCGCTGCCCGACTTAGCCTGCGCATGAAGGTGCTGGAGTGAGGGGGTTCCGGACTCGAGTGCGTTGAGCAGGCTCTCGACCTGAGCCATGTGGTTGCACAGGCCCTTGCCGCGAATCTTGCCGTGCTCGTCGAGAATTACGCCGTACGGAGTGGTGCCCACCTGGTAGGCGATGCCGACGTCACGAGCGTCGATGTAGCTGAGCTCGGAACCGATGCCGCTGCCGGCCAAGAACTCTCGGTGTTCCTCGGGGGTTCCGTCGGAGATGATGACAACGTCGAGGTCGGATTCGGCTCGGGCCATTGCCCGCACGCCGGGAAGCAGGCTCTTGCAGGTCGAGCAACTCGGTGCTGTGAACAGCAGGAGCTGAGCCTTGTCTCGATGACCACCAACTCCGACGGTTCGACCTTCCTGGTCGATCAAACCGGCAAACGACGGCCCGACCTGTTCGACCTTGGGACCGGTATCCATCATTCGGGCACCGAGTGGTCCGAGACGCACCTGCACACGGCCGATTTCACGGGCGAGAGCGAGAACCATCAAGAACAGTACGGCCACGGCGATCACGAGAATCACGGTCGCTACGAGTAGAAAAGTAGTCATCGTAGAAGTCCTGCCTTTGCGCAGTCGGTGAATAGGGAGAAGGTCAAACGCCGTACCGAGACGTGGCGCCGGCGGCACGCAGTCGGACGGAAGCACTCGAGAGGTAGTCGTCGACGGGGCGCTTGCCGAAATGAACGACGGATCGGATCTGTGCGATGGCGACGCCGGCCAGCACCAGGAGGAGTGCGAGGGTGGCAGCTGTTGCTTGCGCGCCCGCGCCCGCGGAGCTGCCGATTGCCAGGATGGAGAGTGACGCAGCGGCAAGGATTCCGGCACGTACCGCGTGGAACCATCCGATACGCGGGATCTCGCCGATGCCGAATGCGAAGCAACCACAGTCGAGGTCGCGTCGGCCGCGAGCAAGGTTGACGACAAGGCCGACAAAGAACGACGCGAACATGAGTGCGGCAACCCCGGCCGCCCACTGCCGGGCGATGCCGGTCACGAGAAGTGCGCCCGCCACGGTCTCGGCGATGGGAAGTGCCCGGGCAACCGGTCCTTCGAGCCCGCTCGGAAGGACTTTGTATCCACGTACCGAACGCAGAACACCGTCGTAGTCCGTCAGCTTGGGGATGCCGGCGAGCAGTAGGACAAACCCGATGATCGCCGATACGGCAGCGATGGTGAAGTCCATGATTCCTCCCTTTCAGGTCGGCAAGCGCTGGTGTGTGGGACACATCCTGTACTGGTGATGCGGCGAACATGCTTCGGCGTGGATACGTCCGGGGGATACGCAACTGGGAATGCGCGCCGCCGGTGAGAATCGATATTTGTGCA
The DNA here is from genome assembly GCF_033142425.1 of Rhodococcus sp. IEGM 1366. Classification (NCBI taxonomy): domain Bacteria; kingdom Bacillati; phylum Actinomycetota; class Actinomycetes; order Mycobacteriales; family Nocardiaceae; genus Rhodococcus; species Rhodococcus sp. IEGM 1366. The sequence goes on along the minus strand of NZ_JAWLRZ010000001.1, from coordinate 206,125 downwards.
GTTCAGTAGGTTTCTTCGGCACGGGATCGACATGGTTCGGAGCTGTGGCAGGGCCAGCGGGCGAGACCTCGAGCGCGCGGATTCCCACTTGGATCGTCACTGCGCGCCACGGTGGAAACTGGCCGGAAACAAATGCGGACTAACTTGACCGAAATCGGTGAATCAGATATCGGACGGACGGTGAGACATGGCCGTGACGGCGGCGTTGCGCGCGGCACTCGCGCGGGCACAGAGTGCGGATCAGGACGGCGAGCCGGTGTACTCGCCGTTGCGCGGTCTGGGTCGGCGGCGGCTGACGCCGATCGATCTTCTCGGACAGTCGTTGTCGACCATCGCACCGGCTACGGGAATGGTGTTCATCGCATTGTGGATGATCACGTACAGCCCTGGGTACGCAGGTTTGGCCGCTATCGCCGCGACAACATCCGCGGTCTTTCTGGTTGCGCTCTGCATCACGCATTTCACCCGCAGGCTGGCGGCGGCTGGTTCGCTCTACAGCTTTGTCTTCCAAGGTACCGGAACACGAAGTGCGCTTTTAGTCGGAGCCGCGTTGGTCGTCGGGTATCTCGGGATCTCGATATCGGTGTTGGCCCAGGCGGTTCCCAGTCTGCTGGACACGATTTCGCTCATCGGCACCAATGTAGGCGGGCCGCTTTCGACGTTAGTCGTGACCGTACTGATCGCCCTCACCGTTGCGTGGATAGCGGTGCGTGGAGTTCGGTTTGCGACCCGCGCGATTCTGGTGATCGAAAGCTGTTCGTTGATCTTGATCATCGCGGTGATGCTGGCAACCCGTACCGATACGACAAGCACTGTGTCACTGCCGAATCAGTCTTTGAGCGTGGTTCCTTTTCTGGCGATGCTGACTGTTCTGAGTATGGCCGGATTCGAGAGTGCAGCATTCTTCGGTCCAGAGGCCAAGCGCCCGTTGATCACCGTCACACGCACAGTGCTGATTTCGCCGATCATCTGCGGGCTACTATTCGTCTTTGCAGCGTGGGCGGCGATGACGGGGCATGGCGCAACCATCGTCGGGGCGTACTTCCAGGGGACGGCATCCGGTGCCAGCGCCGGGGTGGTTCTGGCCGTCAAGATCGGTATGACGTGCTCGTGGCTGGCATGCACTCTCGGCTGCGCGCAAGCGGGTTCGAGGTTGTTGTACTCCATGGGCGTCGAACGGGTGCTGCCGTCATCGCTCGCCCGGATGCACCGTCGATTCCGAACCCCTTACATTGCGGTCCTCGCGTTTGTCTCCGTCAGCACAGTCGGCGTTCTTCTGTTTTCCGATGCGGTGAGAGATGATTCAGGCTCTTTCGACGGAGTGGTGGAAATTGCCCTCGTGTGTGCGTACACGTTGGTGGCCTTTGCGTCCTGGAAGTTCTTGAACCGAATCGGCGAGCACACAGCGGTGACGCGTGTGTGCACGTTGTCGGTCAGCGTCGCCGGGGCCGGTTTGCTTGTGTACATCATTCTCGACGGTGCCGTCCACGGAATCTGGGCGCTGCCGTGTGCAGCTGGAGCGCTTGCTGCATCCGGAGTGATCTGGAGTGCAATTCTCCGGCGGGTGCGGCCTGAGAGTCTCACGGCGGTGGGAGCTTTCGACAGCCTTGAAACTGCGGACCTCCTGCCTGGGGCCGGAACACTCCTTATCGGCGACGACGGTCGACGACGCCTGGTGCCGGATCGTTCTGCCGCAGACCGCGACCTACCGGAGTGGGGCGAGTGAGCGCCGACCGCGCCACCACCGGCACCAGAGTCGGCAAACGGACCAGCGAAGAATCGCACTTCAGCGGGCAGCAACCCAAAGCGGTTCAGAAAGCGCTCGGGATGCTCGAGGCGGTTGCGCATCTAGGACCGGGAACAACAGCGAAGGAGATCGCCACTTTCGCGGGAGTTCCATCGGCCACGGCGTATCGGATGCTGAATCTGTTGGTGGCAGAGGGTTTTCTCGTGCGGGTACCTGACCTGTCCGGCTTTGCGTTGGGGCGTCGGACGGCTGAGTTGTCGCATGCCGCAACAACGAGTGGCCCGGCGCCGTCGCTGCACGAACAAGTCGAAGACATGCGTACCCACACGAGATACGGATTGCATGTTGCGTCGTTCAACGCCGGGCGACTCCGATTCATCGACAAGGACCCTGATCACGAGATCATCGGGATAACCACGCTTTCGAAGAACATCCATGCAAATGCGCTGGGCAAACTTCTGTTGGCCTACGACGAGCGGCTCGTTGTCGATCTGGAACTACGTCGACTCACCGAATTCACGATCGATGATCGTGCCATGCTGGCCGAGCAGTTGCGTTCGGTTCGATTGCAGGGGTTCGCGTTCGAGAATCAGGAATCTCGGCTCGGGCGGTCGGCGTTAGCGGTGCCCATTCGCGATCATGCCGACCTGGTCGCCGGCGGATTGTGTATCCAGGGTTCGTGCGAACGTGTCACTGTGGAGGACCGAGAGTTGGTGGGCTTTCTCCTCGATTGCGCGCGGCGTCTGACCGGGCTGATCTGAGATGTCAGCGTAGACGGGTGGGTAGTCCGGCGGTCATCAAGACAACCGACTCGGACGCATCGGCGATGCGTGCGTTCAGTAGGCCGAGCAGGTCCCGAAAGAGACGACCGGACTTGGTTTCCGGAACAACTCCACTGCCGACTTCATTGGTGACTGCAATGATCGGGACGGGGCAGGACTTCCAGGCCGCTAGCAACTGATCGATGTCTTGGCGAACCGCAGCCGTGTCGCCGTCCAGCCAGGCATCATGGCGATTCATCCGTGCTGTCAGCCAGGTACCCAGGCAGTCGAGCAGGATGGGGTCGCTTGCGCCGGAGAGTATTTCGAATACATCGACGGTTTCGAGCGTTGCCCAGGTTGCCGGCCGCCGCGCGCGATGTGACGCTACCCTTTCCGTCCAGTCGGGATCGTCGTCATGTGGATCTCCGGTGGCGATGTATGTGACGTGCCGGTATCCGGACAGTAGTGCTTCGGCGTAGGTGGACTTGCCCGCCCGGGCGCCACCGGTAACCAGAGTTCGGCCAGGCGCTCTGGAGCCGATGCGCAGCACTGTGCCGTCGAGAACGGTTCGTGCGCCGCACTGTTCTAGTGCTGCCGAGAGTTCGTGTGCGAGCGGGTTGTGGTGGCCGAGGTGGACGGCCACGATGTCGGTTCTGTCTGTGACCGCGCCGATTTCGCGCAGTGTGGCGACCGTCCGCGCGAAGCTGGGCAGATCGTGGTGCCCGGTGCCATGATCGGTCTTGAATCCGAAGGTTTCCTCGAGGAAGAGCGCGTCGAACGAGGCGTTCTCGAGCTCGGCGATTGTCGACGGTGCGATGGGCCCGGTGTCGGTGGCCCAGAAGATGCGGGCGCCGGCTTGGTCGGTGATGTCGTAGAGCAGGGTCGGAACTTCGTGTGTCGCTTCGAGAGCGCGAACGTCATATGTACCCAGCATGATCGATTGGCCGGCGACAAGCGGTGTGAAGGTGACCGGGTCGTGTGGCCCCACCCAGTCGCGGCAGAGATCAAGGGCGTCAGGAGGTCCGAGTACCTGCAGTGGTTCGGTGCGACCGGCCCAGGATCGGAAGAGCAGCGCCATCGGGCCGAGATGATCGGGATGCGAGTGAGTGAGCAGGATGTGTTCGACTCCGGCAAGGGTGCGGCCGGATCGCGAAGCGGCGCGTGGTACTTCGGGGCCGCAGTCGAGCAGGATTCGATTGTCCAGCAGGGCCGCTGTGTGCCCTCGGGCCGTGCCGCTTGCCAGTGCGGCCGTGCAGGATGTGCACTCGCAGAAGGGATTGGGCCAACCGTCGGCGGCGCCGGTACCCAGTATCACCAGTTCCATCAGCGGCCGTCCTTCTCGCGGATCGGTACTACGACGGGTCCGCTCGGTCGATCGAGAACCTCGACGCGGGCGCCGTAGATCTCGCCGAGGAGGTCCGAACGTAGAACGTCGGCCGGTGGTCCGTCTGCCACCACGCGGCCCCGATCGAGCAAGACGATGCGCGATCCGTACTGCCCCGCGAGAGTGAGATCGTGCATCGCGGCAATCACGGTGATGTTGTCCGACAAGCGCATTGCCTCCACAAGATCGAGGACCTGCTGCTGGTGTCCGATGTCGAGGGCGCTGGTGGGCTCGTCGAGGAGCAGCACTTTCGGTTCCTGGGCGAGCGCTCGGGCCAGCACTACTCGCTGCAATTCACCGCCGGACAGTTCGGTAGCCCGGCGATCGGCAAATTCAGTGAGGTCCAGGCGCTGAATGACGTTGTTGATCACCATGCGATCGGCGGCGGTCTCCGTGCCGAAGCGTCGCAGATACGGAGTTCGGCCGAGCGCGACAAGTTCGGTGACCGTTGCGCCTTCCGGCACTACTGGCCGTTGTGGCATCAGCGCGACAACTTGAGACATGGCTTTGCGACCGGCATCTCGAGGGTTACGGCCGGAGACGGTGAGTTGGCCGGCCGACGGAATCAACCCGGCGAGCGCATGCATCAGCGTGGTTTTCCCGGCGCCGTTCGGTCCCACAACAGCAACCCATTCACCCTCTGCAACGTCGAGTCCGATGCCGTCGACAACGTTGTTGCCGCCCAGGACGACCCGAAGGTCCTGGCAGTGAACGGCAAACTCGGTCATGCCGACACCCGACTGCGGCGTAGGACGAGCAGGAAGAACGGGGCGCCGATCATGGCTGTCACAACGCCGATGGGAAGTTCGGCGGGGGACATCAATGATCGGGCGGCAACGTCGGTGAGGACGAGGAACGCTGCGCCCAGCATCAGCGACAGCGGGAGAAGCAGTCGATGCGAAGGTCCTGCGACCAGTCGAACGGCATGGGGAACAACAATTCCCACAAAGCCGATGAGGCCGCTGGCACTGACCACTGCTGCTGTACCGAGAGTTGCCGCAAGAACCAGGACGAGTCGAGAGCGGGCGGGATCCACACCGAGACTGGCTGCCTCCACGTCACCAACTGCCATGACGTCGAGTACTCGACGGTGAATCAGGATGACTGCCGAGGCCACAATCACGTACGGCAGCACAACAAGAACTTCCGACCAACCGTCCGTCGACAGACCGCCGAGCAACCACGAATAGACCTCGCGCAGTGAATCGTCGAACCGTTGCTGCACAAAAGTTTGCGCGGCATTGGTGAACGCGGCCACCGCAACGCCGGCCAGAATGATGACGACCGCGTTCTGGGCGCCGCCGATACTGCGGCCCAGAGCGTACGTGATGAACACGGCTAGAACGCCACCGACAAAGGCGGCCATGGGGATTCCGAACATTCCCACAGCCCCGCCGGAGACGATAGCCAACGTTGCGCCAAGTCCGGCACCACTGGACACTCCCAGAAGATACGGATCGGCCAACGGATTTCGGAACACACCCTGATACGCGGCTCCCGCGACGGCCAGCATCGCGCCAACCAAGGCACCCAGGACTACGCGGGGAAGTCGGATCTGCCAGAGAATTGCCTGCTGTTGAACGGTCAGCCCGGAATCGATATCGACGCCCGGAATCCCGTCGAGCAGTTCGAGAATGACCCGATCAGGGGTAAGGCCTGCCGGTCCCACCAGAACGCCGATCAACAGTGACACGCATAAAATGAGTGCGGCACCGACCAGCGCGGTGGTTCGATGGTTCGCGAGACCGGCTTTGTGCATCAGAGAACTCAGGCCGTCGGAACCTGCGCCACGATCGCGGCAACAGCTTTCACCTGGTCGGTGACGCGGGGTCCCCATCGACTGGACAGGTCTTCGTCGAGTACGTGGATCTGGTTGCCGGTCACAGCCTTCATCCCGTTCCAACCGGGGCGCGCTGCAACAGCTTCCGCGGTGACACCGCAGCACTGCGAGTCCGCCAGGAAGATCAGATCAGGGTTGGCCTGAACCACGAACTCCGCCGAAAGCTGCGGGTAATCGCCCTGAGCGGCTGCGTCGGCGATGCTCTTCATGCCGAACAAGCCGTAGATCTGGCCGATGAAACTTGTGCTCGTCACCGTGTAGAGCGAGGAGTCGAGTTCGTGGAAGTACGTGAGGGGCTGCTCGCGGGCCGGAACGCTCGCCACCGCTGCGTCGATTTCGGTGCGCATGTCACTGACCACCTCGGCGCCCTCTGCCTCGTGGCCGGTTGCGATCGCGACGCGCTCGATCTGTGCGTAGACGTCGTCGATGCTCGTTGCCGCCGGCAGAAGGAGAGTCGGCACCTTTGCCTTCTGAAGCCCGGACACGAGGTCGTTCATGTCGTCGGACGCAATAACCAGATCCGGTGCGTAGCCGAGGATGGCTTCGACGTTGGGCGAGAAGCCGGACAGGTCGGTGACCGGGATGCCGGCCGGGTAGTCGGACTGGTTGTCGACGGCCTTGACCTGATCGCCCGCGCCAACAGCCCACAGCGTCTCGGTAGCGCTGGGGCTGAGTGAGACGATCGACGTCGGACGCGCCGCGATCGTGATGTCGGTGCCAGAACCGGTGGGACCGGATTCCACCGTCACGGGGAATGAGCCGTCGGAGACCGCTGACGTGGTGGGGGCGTCGGAGGTGGTGGAACTGCTGCAGGCACCGGCCAACAGCGCCGTACTCACCGCCAGCGCCGCAAAGATCGATCGGAACGTGCGTGTCGGCCGAATGTTCACAGCCACCCCTCCATCAGTGCGGAGAAAGTCGCCATGCGGCGCGGCCGGAGGGCTGGGCTGCACGAGCGTCCTTCGTCCGAGGACCATCGTGTCGCCACGAGGCTGGGTGACCTGACTCGTTCATCCGTGGGTACACGGACAACTTCACAGTTGCGTCGACAGTGCCGGGCTTTCACCGGACTTCACAAGCAGCGTGGCACCCCGGAAACCCGGGGCATTTGCACTTTACAGGGGCGGCCGCTCTTGACTCGAGCGGCAAAGGCACGGTAAATATCTATTCCACTAATGAACTAGTGAAAGGGTTCGGATGATCGACTTCCGTATCGACCGCCGATCCGGCATTCCCACCTACGTGCAATTGGTCGTCCAGGTGAAGCAGGCACTACGGCTCGGTGACCTACAGGTCGGTGACCGTCTGCCTACCGCCAAGGACGTTGTGGGGGCTCTTGCCATCAACCCCAACACAGTTCTGAAGGCTTACAAGGAACTCGAACGCGACGGTCTTGTTGCGCCGCGGCCGGGGTTGGGGACGTTCGTGACCAAGTCGCTCGCGAAGCCGGGCATGGCGGAGAACTCCGCTCTACGGGCAGAGCTTTCCCGGTGGATGCGTGATGCGGTGGCCGCAGGACTGGAGCGCACGGATATCGAGGCACTGGTCGACATGGAACTCGAGCGTGAGTTCGTCAAATCTGATTCGTCCGAGATTGAGGGGGAGACATCGTGACCGACCAAGAATCTGCGCTCACCATGGCCGACGTGGACAAGCGCTACGGGCGCAAGAAGGTGCTCGACGCATGCACCTTCGAAGTCGAGGCAGGGAGCATCACCGCGCTTGTCGGCGTCAACGGCGCCGGCAAGTCGACACTCATGTCCTTGGCAGTGGGATTGACGACGCCGGATCACGGCGCCATTTCCGTACTCGGCGCCGCTCCGAGTCGTGACGGTATCAGCCCGGGCCTGGCCTATCTGGCCCAGCACAAACCGCTGTACCCGAAATTCACTGTTGCGGAACTGCTTCGGTTCGGCGCCTACACCAATGACAGCTGGGATGCGAAGTACGCGCTTGCCTTGGTGGAACGTGCGGGCATTCCGCTCGATGCGAAGGCCAAGACGCTCTCTCCCGGTCAACGAACCAGGGTGGCACTGGCTTTGGCACTCGGACGTAGGCCGAAGCTGTTGCTTCTCGACGAACCGCTGGCAGACCTCGATCCACTTGCCCGACGGTCTGTCGCCACCTCGCTGCTCGAAGATGTCGCAGAGCACGGGACAACCGTCCTGTTGTCCTCGCACATCATTTCCGAATTGGCAGACGTCTCGGATCGGTTACTTCTTCTCGGCGACGGCAATGCTCGACTCTCCGGATCGTTGGATGAATTGGTCTCAGCCCATTACGTATTGGTTGGTGATGGCGATCCGTCGGACGTGGTGGGTGGCGGCACTGTTGTTCACACCGATGTCGGGCTGCGCCGAAATTCCCACCTCGTGGCCGGTCGTCGACCGAATGAACTACCAGGTTGGAGTGTCGACGATGCAACTCTGGACGATCTAGTGCTCGGGCATCTGAGCGCAGAAGCGAAGGTGTCGGCATGATCTGGGTTACCTGGCGTCATCATCGAACGTCGCTCATTTTCTCACTGGGAATCATTGCGGTGCTCGCGCTTACGGGCTTGGTCGGTGGTGCAATTATCAAGAGCGATGGCAGTGGCCGCCCCTTCGGATCGTTTTTCGGTTGTTTCGGCAACACAACGGCGATCTGTGCGGCTGAAACTGCTCTGACCGCGACCACTCTCATTGCAACGATGCTGCCGGTGTTCCTGGGAGCATTGGTTGGTGTAACAGCGTTTTCCCGGGATATCGAGCAGGGAACACATGTGTTGGGGCTTACCCAGTCGGTCAGCCGGGCTCGCTGGTTCTGGACCAGAGTGCTGGTTGTCTTTGTTCCGCTGACCGTCGCTGCTGCGTTGCTCGGTTTCGTGTTGGAGTGGACTCGGAGGCTGCCCGCCAACAGCAACTTCGCATTTGTTGCCGGCCGAGCGACATTCGTCGACCCACCGAACCTGTCGTATCCTTTCTTTCAGTCCAGCGGATTAGCCTTGGGTGCATACACATTCATGGCTCTGATTCTTGGCGCGGCTCTCGCGTTGCTGGTGCGGAGTTCGATCGGTGCAATGGCGCTGACGATGGCCGGTGTCGTGGCAGTACTGGCCATGTTTCAGTTTGTCGCGAGGCCGCACTACGCGGAGCTCAGCGTCGAAGCATCGCCACTGGACGGATCCAGTAGATACTCTTCGTATTTGGGCGGTTACGAACAATTTGGCGGCGACTGGGAAATCGAGCAGGGGTACGTCGACATCCAGGGAAATTTCGTCGACGTTGATTATGACGAATGCACCTGGAATGGCTCTGGCGACGAGAATCCGTACGATCAGCGTCCCGAGGAGACGGGCGCCGAGTACACAATCCGTATAGATGTACTGTTGGCGCAGCAGGATCGAGACATGGAGGTCTGTCTGCGCGAGCACGGAGCAGACCACCGCGAGATCCGCTACCATTCGTCCGATCAGTTCCGCCGATTCCAGGTGACGGAAGCTGCTCTGACACTCGTGCTTTCGGGACTGTTCTTGATCCCGGCGCTATGGGGTGTACGACGCCTCAAGCCGTAATGCTCAGCCGGTGACCGGTGCGACGCTCAGCTGATTGATGTTCGCGCCGGTCATCGAGCAACCCTCGGTGGGGTAGGGGAGGAACACCGCATCGTAGGAGTTGGGCGGGTACACACGTAGTCCGGCGACGTCGGTGACACCACACTGGTCGGCCGGATAGTTGGCGACGTTGGTGGCGCGAACCAAGGCGGTTCCAGCGGAACCCGGTGCGAGGGAGACCGCAGATCCGGAGCCAGTGCGCGTTGCCGCTGCGCCCACCTCGCTGCCGTCCGCACCGGTTACGTAGGAAACGCCGGGGAAGCCGTCGAGGGTGCAGGTTCGCGTGCTGGTGTTGGTGAACACCACCGGTAGTTCGGTGGAACCGGCGGCACCGCTTGCCTGTCCAAGGGTGACGCTGAGTTCTGCGACCGTGCAGTTCTCGGGACTGACCTGTGTACTCGATGTCGCCGAGTGGTTTGCGTGTGTAGTTGTTGCCGGAGTCGGTCCGGGCGCTGCGGACGTTGGTAGCGCCGAGGAAGTGGTGGGAACCGTAGTGCTGGTGGCCGTGTCCGAATTATCGGATCCGCAACCGCTGACGAGGGCAATCGCGGTCAGCGATGCCGCGAGAAGGACGATCCGACGTATTACTGTGGGATTCATGGTTCGTTCCTCCGGCCGGCCGACATGTGTGTCCGGTATATCCGAATCAGGGCTGGGATGTGCGGGAATGCGGCAAGCGAGTGCCCTATTTCACCTGCCGAGCGTGAGGAGTTTTGATGCCGACAGTTCCGAACGCGAGGCCTGATCCCGACCCGCGAGACATCAAGCGTTGGCGACGCTATCTCGCCGACGAGCAGGCAGAAGCCGCGGTGTACCGCGACCTCGCAGGGCGGCGCACCGGTGAGGAACGCGAGATCCTCCTTGCGCTCGCCGAAGCTGAGGGTCGGCACGAGGCACACTGGCGTGCCCTCCTCGGCGAACATGTCGGAAAGCCGATGCCCGGCGACATACGCACTCGTATCCTCGGGTTCCTCGCCCGACGATTCGGCTCGGTCTTCGTTCTTGCGCTCGCTCAACGTGCAGAGACCCGATCGCCTTACCCGAACGACGCGGATGCAACTGCCTCGATGGGTGCCGACGAGAAGATCCACGAAGAAGTGGTGCGCGCGCTGGCAACTCGTGGGCGCAATCGGCTGTCGGGAACCTTCCGCGCGGCCGTGTTCGGCGCAAACGACGGTCTGGTGAGTAACTTGGCCCTGGTTCTCGGTATCAGTGGCAGCGGAGTCTCGAATCAGATCGTGTTGCTCACCGGCATGGCAGGTTTGCTTGCCGGCGCATTGTCGATGGGTGCCGGCGAATACGTTTCCGTCCGCTCGCAACGTGAATTGTTGGAAGCGTCCACTCCAGGTACCGACGCGCGCGATGCCGTCGGATTGCTCGACGTCGACGCCAACGAGTTGGCTCTGGTGTACCGAGCCCGCGGCATGACGGCCGAAGAAGCCGAAGTGAGAGCGGCGGAGGTCCTGGAGCACAACAACTTCGGTGTGACAGATGTCGAAGACGCTCACGAGTCTGTCGGCACCGGTTTGGGAGCTGCAGCCGCCAGCTTCTGTTTCTTTGCCTCCGGCGCAATCATTCCCGTGCTGCCGTACCTGTTCGGGCTGGAAGGTGTGACGGCGCTGATCGTGGCTTCGCTGCTGGTGGGTATTGCCCTTCTGGGCACCGGCGTTGTTGTCGGACTGCTCTCCGGCGGGCCGCCTTTCAAGCGGGCGCTCCGTCAGCTTGCCATCGGTTACGGCGCCGCGGCAGCAACATATCTACTCGGAATGCTGTTCGGGACATCGTTGTAGAGCACCGGCCTCGAGGTCGCACGATCTCGAGGCCGGCGTCACCAGCTCGCTACAGGTCTCGGGCCAGCGCTCGGCCTGCCGCGCGGCCCGAGAAGATGCAGCCACCGAGGAAGGTTCCCTCCAAGGCGCTGTACCCGTGGACGCCACCGCCACCGAAGCCGGCAACCTCGCCAGCTGCATAGAGGCCGTCGAAGACGCTGCCATCGGCCTTGATCACTTGCGAGTCCAGATTGGTTTCCAAGCCGCCGAGCGTCTTTCGGGTGAGTAGGTGCAGACGAACAGCGATCAGTGGGCCGTTCTTGGGGTCCAGGATCTTGTGCGGAGCAACGACGCGCACGATTTTGTCTGCCAGCAGATTACGGGCACCGTGGATGGCGGTGACCTGGAAGTCCTTGCTGTACTTGTTGTCTACCTCGCGGTCGCGGGCGATCATTTCGCGCTCGATGTCCTCGAAATCGAGTAGTGGCGTGTCAGTCAGGGCATTCATGCCGTCGACCAAGTCGCGAAGGTTGTTGCGCACCACGAAGTCCGCGCCCTTCTGCTTGAAGGCTTCGACAGGGCCGGGTGCACCCTTCTTGATGCGTTCGAGGAGGAGCTTGAAATCTCGATTGGTGAAGTCCGGATTCTGCTCCGATCCCGAGAGGGCAAACTCCTTCTCGATGATCTTCTGATCGAGGATGAACCAGGTGTACTCGTGGCCGCTGTCGAGGATGTACTTGAAGGTGCCCATCGTGTCGAACCCGGGGAAGTTGGGTACCGGCAGACGCTTGCCGGTAGCGTCGAACCACATCGACGACGGTCCGGGGATGATGCGGATTCCGTGGTTGGGCCAGATGGGATTCCAGTTCTGGATGCCTTCTGTGTAGTGCCACATGCGGTCGCGGTTGACGATGTTTCCGCCCGCGGATTCGGTGATTTCGAGCATCCGTCCGTCGACGTGTGCGGGTACGCCGGTCAGCATGTGCTTCGGCGCCTTGCCGAGTCGTTCCGGCCAGTTCTTCTTCACCAGCTCGTAGTTGCCGCCGATTCCGCCGGAGGTCACCACGACAGCCTGTGCGGCGAACTCGAATTCGCCGACCGGGGTCCGGGAACTCTCAACTCCGCGAAGGTTGTTGGAAGGTTCCAGAACGGTGCCGCGGACGCCGGTGACAGCGCCGTCGGTGACCACCAGTTGATCGACCTGGTGGCGGTGCTTGAACGTGACCAGTCCGCGTTTCTGGGCGGCGATCACTCGGCTCAGGAACACGTCGACGACGCCGGGGCCAGTTCCCCAGGTGAGATGGAATCGCGGTACGGAATTGCCGTGTCCGAGAGCCATTCCGCGGCCGCGCTCGGCCCAGCCGACGTTGGGCATCAACCGAAGCCCCAAGTCGTGCAGGTACTGACGCTTGTCGCCGGCCGCGAATTCGACGTACGCCTTTGCCCATTGACGAGGCCAGTGGTCTTCGCGATCCCGATCGAAGGCCGCGGTACCCATCCAGTCCTGCATGGCGAGGTCGAGTGAGTCCTTGATGCCGAGTCGGCGTTGTTCCGGACTGTTGACGAGGAACAGTCCGCCGAGTGACCAGAACGCCTGAGCGCCGAGGTTGGCTGCATTTTCCTGTTCTACGACAAGGACTTTGCGTCCCGCCCGGGTCAGTTCGTACGTGGCGACAAGGCCGGCAAGCCCGGCCCCGACAACGATGACGTCGGCATGTTCGCTCATGGGGACTCCTCTGATGATGGGTGGGGCGGGATTGGTTCGGTGTAGGACAGCAGGATTCGAGTAAAGATGTCGAGGCGAAGGGCAAACGCGGCGTCGGTGTCGGGATCGACCAGGCACTGCACGCTGGTGCCGTCGTGAACGGCGACCAGGGCGCGCCCCAATGTGGTCGGATCTCCCACGATGCGCCGTCCGACGTCACCGAGTGCGGACTGCACCAGGGGAAGCAAAGTCTGGAGTATCGCGTCTTCGCGGTCGGCCACTGCAGTTCGCAGTGCATCGTTGCGGAGTGCGTGCGCCGTGAACTCGGCATTGATCCGGTACCACTGCGCGTCTACCGGGACTACGGAAACAATCCGTCCGACGACGGCAGTCATGTCGAGGGAGTCGGTACTGATTGCGGCGGTGGCTGACTTCAGATCAGCGAGCATCGCGGCGGACTTTTGTTCCCACATGGCAAAAAACAGTTGGTCAAGGGAGTCGAAGTTGGAGTAGAAGGCGCCACGTGAGTATCCGCCTCGTTCGCAGATCTGCTCGACGGTTGCGTGTCCGAATCCCTGGTCGCCAAAAACCTCAGCGGCGGCGTCGAGAAGTCGTTGACGCGTTTGACCTCGACGTTTAGTGACACGTTTTGTAGGGGAGGTGTCAACATCCGTCATCGGTACCTCCTTGTGCTGGTTTCCTAAACGATACACGGATGTATCCGATGCGATCGCGTATCGATAAATTTGCCTTTGTCCGGTGTTTCTATCCATATCTAGCAAATTCGCAAGATTAACGAATATCTGTAGATGCGCGGTGGCTGATGGTAAGAATCATCGCGATTTCAACCCTGTTGCCGGGCGCGCTCGAACGGTCTAATGGAGTCTTTGCCCCTGTTTGTTGTTGTCGATCCGAAGGAACTGCCATGTCCTTGCGCTTCCACTGGTACCTGCCCACCTATGGCGATTCCCGGAATCTGATGGCCGGTGGCCACGGCAGTGGCATGTCCGGAGATCGACCGGCCACACTGAAGTACCTCAATCAGATCGGCGCCGCAGCCGAGGCCAACGGCTTCGAAGCAGTCCTCACTCCCACGGGAGCCTGGTGCGAGGATGCCTGGCTGACGACGGCGATGATGATCGACACCACTGAAACCCTGAAATTCCTTGTCGCTCTGCGGCCCGGCCTGACGAGTCCGACGTTGGCAGCTCAGATGGCAGCAACATTTCAGTGGCAATCAGGTGGACGGTTGCTCCTGAACGTCGTGACCGGCGGCGAGGACTACGAGCAGCGGACGTTCGGCGACTTCCTGGACAAGAATCAGCGTTACGCGCGTTGTGGCGAGTACCTCGACGTCGTCCGTCAACTGTGGGCAGGAAACGGTCCGGTTGATTTCTCCGGCGAGTACGTCAGCGTGGAAAATGCTGAGCTGCATCGCCTTCCGGACCCGGTTCCGCCCGTCTTCTTCGGCGGATCGTCACCCGCTGCGGGAACCGTCGCTTCGCGCTTTGCCGATACCTACCTCACCTGGGGTGAAACACCATCTGCTGTTGCCGCGAAAATCGCGTGGATCAGGGACTTGGCGGAGATCCAGGGGCGGCGGCTCGATTACGGAATTCGTTTGCATGTCATCAGTCGTGACACGGCCGAAGAAGCCTGGGCCGAGGCTGATCGTCTGCTCGGCGCTCTGGATCCGGCGACGGTGGAGCGTGCGCAGGCGAACCTCGCCCGGTCGAATTCGGAGGGCCAGCGCCTGATGAACGAACTGCATGGCGGTGGATCCGCATACCGGGAAGGCATCGGTGCGCGTTCACTGGAAATTGCGCCCAACCTGTGGACGGGAGTCGGATTGGTGCGCGGTGGTGCGGGTACCGCTCTGGTCGGTTCGCACGAGGAAGTTGCCGACAGAATTGCGGAATACGCGGCAATCGGGTTGGACCACTTCATCTTGTCGGGCTATCCACATCTCGAGGAGACCTACCAGTTCGGTGAGGGAGTTCGTCCCATCCTCGAGCGTCGTGGTCTGGTTCGCGGCGCAGTGGCGACTCGGGTGTAACCGCATGCGGGACATTGGTCCTTGATCTGCCTTCGGTCCATGCGACTCCGGCGGTTCGAACGACCCGGCAGGATGGGTGGTTCTACCCTTTGCTGGTTGCCGTCGAACGTGATCGAGAGGGATGTCAATGCTGATTCAGCGCCGAAGTGCAGTTCGTCGTGTAGTCGGGACCGCCGCTGTAGCAGCGGCAGCGCTCGGTGTCGGGGTGCTGATCAACCCGGCAGTCGCGTCGGCAGCAACGACGGCTCCCGAGGTGTCGTACTCGGTTGACGGTAACGACCTGACGCTGACGGTGCGCAATACCAACACGACGATCACCTCGTGGTGCCAGGTATTTGTCCTGAACGCGGCGGACGCGGCGGCTGTTGCCCAGGAGCCCGGCAAATTACTCGATCCGAATGTTGTTGTTTATCCGGATGTTTCGGATCCATCCACGCTTTTCGGAGTCGGAGTGGGCTCGACCGTTACCAAGACTGCACCTGATCTTCCCGACGGTACGTACGCCGTTGTCGGCGGATGCGTCGACTTCCGCGACGGAAGTGGACTCACCCCGACAATCGGAACTCCCGCCGTGGTTATCATCGGCGGTCCCCTCGGCGGCATCAATACCGGTAGTCTCACAGGACTGTTCGGCAGCTGAGCGGAGAAGGTTATGGCCACACGTGGATTCACCAGAATTCTCAGCGGAATTGCACTGGCGTCCGCTGCGGCGATCGGAATGGTATTTCTGACGCCGGCTGCGGCGTCGGCAGAACGGGTTGTATTGCCACCCCCGCTCTCGGTGAGTGTGTCGGGCAACAACATTACGTTCACTATCAAGAATCCGAATCCGCGACTGAGCCTGATCAACTGCACACCGGCGATTGTCGATATCAGGAATCTGCCCGCCGTCATCAGTGACCCGGCGTCGTTGCTCGATCCCGGTGTCCTTGTCTATCCACAGGTTACGAACATCGGTGATCTGTTCGGAGTCCTTCCGCAGCGAGAGCTGACCAAGACTGTCACCGATATTCCCACCGGGGTTTACGCGGTTGTCGGTGCCTGCGTGTTCATTCCGAGTCTCATTCCGCCGATCACGACGCTTCCGGCAATAAGCTTGCCCGAAGTTGTGGTTGTCGGCGGATTCTTCGAAGGGCTCGGAACGGGAAGTGTTTCAGGCTCGTTGGAAGGTCTCGGGTTCGAGAGTGTGAACGATCTCATCGAGGCCTGGGAGCGGATCTCCGCCGGAAGTAGTGATTCGGGTAGCGGTAACGGCAGTGCCGTCAACACCGGCAGCAACAGCGAGAGCCTCGGCGCCAATCTCGGGAGCTTCGACTTCCAAGGCGGCTCGGGCATAGATGTAGTCGTGCCCACCTCGTAGCGAGTTCAGGTTCGCGCGCGATGGCGTCGTACCGCGTCTCGATTTGAACAGGTCGGGGAGCAGTACCGTTGTCTGCCGTTGCGTGAGGTGTCGGCATAGATGTTGGTGCACTCCTCGAGGGAACATCGGCCCAGACGATGCATTCCGCGGCCCACGAGGTGTAGTGCCGTCCCAACTGAAAACAAGGCTTTCAGGACCTCGGCAAGCGACTGCTGTGGATCGCGGTAGTGCAGATGCCAGCCATCGCCCGCGTGATTGGTCATGCGCGGGTAGGCCGACGCTTGCTCCAACATGACGTTCACCAGTTCGGCACGGGCATTCTCATCTGTGACGTCGACGATTTTCGACCATTCGATCAGGAGGTCGAGCGTCTCTCCGAGGTCTTTCTCAGCAATGGGGAAATCGAGAATGATGCCCGCCTCGACGCAACGTTCGACGAGTTCATTCAGGTTCTGGGGATGGCGATTGGCCAGGTCGGCGGCCAAAGTCACCGCATATTCGCCGTAAGGGTTGAGATGCATAATGGCATTACATCATGGTTGTCGTATGAAGAAAACAGAACTTGCCAGCGTCAGGTGCATCCACCGGTGGGAAATCGAATCGCGTCATCGGACCAGCGAAGGGACTGTCACCTACCTGCGCTGCCACTGCGGGTCGTGGCAAACCCTGCTCACCGAATGGATGTCGGGGGGTACTGGCTCAGCCATATCGGCACCGACAAAGGCGCGGTCCAGGTCGTGATCGAATGCGCCGGTTAGTCGGCGCGTTCGGGTTAGTGTGCCGACATGGGCTTCTCGTTGACCTTCATGCGCATCAAGCAGGACGAGCAGGTTGATGCCGACCGCGGCGGCGTCGCCGACTTCCTCGAACGGCGTGGCCTGCAACTCGTTGCGGGCCGGTACGGAGGAGAGATCTTCGATCTCGACGGCAAGCCTCTGAGCTTCGACGATCGTTTCTCTGACCTGTACCTCGACCCACTGGACAAGAGTGATCCTTTGAGTGGCGGTATCTTTCATGCCAGCCTTACCGGTGCAGAGTGCGAGTTCATCTACGAGCTGTGTGTCGCTGCCGGTTTCATGATCGTCAACCCCTCTGGTGATCCGACGTTTCTTGTGCCGCAGCGCAACCACGCGCCCGAAGATCTTCCGGAACTCGACGACGCGGCTTGGGTGGAGAGCCCCGCCGAACTTTTACAGGCCCTCACCGGGAGCTTCGACGAGTTCCGCGCGTATCGGAATAAAGTGCTCTCGCAGTACCCAGATCCCGGCAGAAAGCGCCTATAGCGTCAAAATCCAAGTGTCGCTGCCTCCGTCGAGGTGCCAATCCTGTCGCGGGCCATCCCATTCGCGTGCGACATCCGTGAGCCAGATGGTGGTGTCGGGGTCCCATCCGCCAATGACCGAAGCGGTCTCGGTGTCGACGTGCAGGACCCGCGTCGCGCTACTGAGATAGCCTAAAAGCGTGAGGTGCACGGCGTCCCACTCATTCGCGACACGCTCCCAATCGGGGATGACCCACCGGCCGTCGCGGCCGGTCGCCTGAAACCACACATGTCGGCGGGACGCGGTGACCTCGAGCGGAAACTCACGGCACAGCAGGATCCAGTCCTCGGCCGAACGAACCTCGAACGTCCGCCCGGACCCGCGGACCGGTATCGAGGTCGCTTGCTTCCACCCGTAGCCGTCTTCCTCGAGGCCCAACCCAGCAGGAAGTCGACCGATAGTCTTGACAAGTCCGAGGGGGATTGACCACCATGTTCCGCCCCAACTGGCGTTGGGGTCGCGTGGGCGTTCCCGCGCGGCGCGTTCTTCTTCGGCGCGTTCCTTGATTGCCCACTGGCGCAGGGTTTGTCGCGGATGTTTCGGCAGTGGTGGCCAGGCATTGGCCGATCGCCAGTCGATGGCCCACTGCTCGGTCCGGCGAGACTCCGTGAACCACTCCATGATCGGGGACGTCGCAATTCGTTCGGCAATGTAGGCGAGGGCTGATCGGATGATCGGGTGGCCCGCGAGCACGTCAGCACCGTCCGGCTCCTGCCAGTACATGGCAGAGTTCACCGATCGTCCCAGAGCGGTCACTGTCTGCGTGGTGTCGAGGCCGGACAGATCGAGCGACGCAAGGTCCGCGGAGAGGTGCTCCAGCAATGAAACGGGGAAGGGTTCGGCGTCGTCCACCCATGGCGCGGGAACGAGAATCCCCTCACTTGTTTTCTCGACACCGTGGGCGAGCCGGAAGATTGCGCTAGCAATGTCCGGTTCCAACTCCCTGGCAAGTTCGAGGCACAAACGTCGACCTCGCGGCCCTTCCAGGATCGATTCCACATGTGGGGTCATCTGGCTACCTTTGCATCCAGTCGATATTGCGCTTACTAGTTCTCTCTAGGACACGCCCTAGATGACGGCATATTCGGCTAGCTGACTTGTACCGTCGATGGGCATGGACCCCGTACGCAATCCATATGCCCCTGGCGCCGGCCAACGGCCGCCGGAACTGGCCGGTCGAGACAAGCAGATAGACGCGTTCGACGTCGTGCTCGAGCGCATCGCGCGCGGTCGACCCGAGCGCAGTGTTGTCCTGACCGGGCTCCGCGGTGTGGGAAAGACCGTGCTGCTGAACCAGCTCAGGTCGGCGGCCATCTCGAAGAGCTGGGGGACGGGCAAGATCGAGGCTCGCCCCGACCAAGACCTACGACGCCCACTGTCGTCGGCCCTGCACATGGCCGTCCGGGAGATTGCGGTCTCGCATCGCGATCCTGAGCGGGTCGAGCAGTTTCTCGGTGTTCTGAAATCGTTTGCACTCCGGGCGACGGCAGACAAGGGGATGCGTGAGCGGTGGCAACCAGGTATTGACGCGCCGGCGCTCAAAGGGCGGGCCGACAGTGGCGATATCGAAATCGACTTGGTCGAATTGCTGATGGATGCGTCGTCGTTGGCGCGGGACGTCGGTGTCGGTATCGCGATTTTCATCGACGAAATGCAGGATCTCGGTGCGGCAGACGTATCGGCGATCTGTGGGGCCTGCCACGAATTGAGTCAGGACGCAGCACCTTTGATCGTGGTCGGAGCGGGACTTCCGCACCTGCCTGCAGTGTTGTCCGCGTCGAAAAGCTATTCGGAGCGGCTGTTCAGCTACCACCGGATCGATCGACTCGAACGTGATGCGGCAGACCAGGCGTTGATCGCACCCGCCGCACGTGAGGATGTCGAATTCACGGACGCAGCGCTCGACGCTCTGTACGACGCGGCGGACGGCTACCCGTATTTTGTTCAGGCTTACGGAAAAGCCACGTGGGATGTGGCCGCGTCGAGTCCGATCACGAAAGACGATGTGCGGGTAGGTGCTCCGACGGCCGAGGAGGAATTGGCGGTCGGGTTCTTCGGATCACGGTATGAGAGAGCAACTCCGGCAGAGCGGGAGTACATGCGTGCCATGGCAGATCTGTCCGGTGACGACGGGCCGGTTGCGACGGCAGCGATCGCGGTTGAGCTCGGACGCAAACCCGCGTCGTTGTCACCGGCGCGTGACGGGCTGATCAAGAAGGGACTGATCTATTCCGCGGAGCGAGGCTCGATCGGATTCACGGTGCCGCACTTCGGCCGCTACTTGCGTGGGCAGGCAGAGTGAACGCGCTCGAGACCGCGTGGGATCGGGTTACGGCGATCAGCCCTGCTCCGCAAGCCTGGGTAGTTCCGCTGGCAGCGCTTGTCGCCGTGGTGATCGTCCTCGAACCACACCTGTGGCAGGTTGCCCGCAACGTCGTGACCATCGCACACGAGGGCGCTCATCTCATTGTTGCTGTCCTGGTCGGCCGACGGTTGAAAGGTCTTCGGCTGCACTCGGATACGTCGGGGGTTGCCATCTCCTCGGGTAAACCGACAGGATTCGGCGTCATCGTGATGACGTTCGCGGGCTATGTGGGTCCGTCGATTCTCGGACTGGGAGCGGCCGCCTTGTTGGGTGCGCAACGGGCGGTGTTGGTGTTGTGGATCGGACTGTTCGTTGTTGCGGTGATGATGGTGTTGATCCGCAATCTGTACGGAGTGTTCTCGCTTGCCGTAGTGGGGGCGGCGCTGTTTGCTCTCGTGTGGTGGGGATCGGCGGAACTGCAGGTGGCCGCCGCATACTTCTTGACGCTCTTCCTGCTGTTTGCCGGACCCCGCCCGGTCGTCGAACTGCAGCGTCAGCGGAGCCGCCGCGGCGGTGCGCCGGATTCCGACGCGGATCAACTGGCCAGACTCTCGCCGATACCCGCGATCGTGTGGGTCACGTTGTTCTTCGTGGTGAACGTGGGAGTGCTGGCTGTCGGCGGTTGGTGGATCCTGCGTCCAGTGATTGCTTGAGTATCGATTGATCTATCTACAGGTATCTAGCTAATGGGCTAGATACCTGTAGATATTGATCACGCGATGTCTTCCTCGTCGCCTGCAGCCACCCTCTGCAAACCTCGGTAAGCGTCGTTGGCGCTTTGACGGCCGGCGATGACCGCCTCGACCTCCGCCGCGATCGGCATGTCCACGCCGTACTCGCGGGCCAGAGCCATGACCGTCGGAGCGGTTTTCACGCCCTCGGCAACTTGACCCAGTTTCTCGACGGCTTCCTCGACTGTCAGGCCCTGCGCCAGTGCTTCGCCCACTCGGCGGTTGCGGGAGGTGGGAGCCATGCAGGTGGCAATCAAATCGCCGACGCCGGTCAAGCCGGCAAAGGTTCGCGGATTGGCGCCCATCGCTTCGCCCATCCGGGTCATCTCCGCGAGCCCACGAGCCAACACCATGGCACGGGTGTTGTCGCCGACGCCAAGACCGTCGGCCATTCCGGACGCGATCGCGACGATGTTCTTGAGGACGCCGCCGAGTTCACATCCCAGGACGTCGGTGTTGCGATAGACGCGGAACACCGACGACGCAAAGAGTGGCTGCAGTGCTGCGGCAACGCGGTCGTCCTGCGTCGCGACGACGGAGGCGGCGGCCATGCCGTCGACAATCTCCTTGGCGATATTGGGTCCGGCGAGAAGCCCGACAGGGTGTCCGGGCAGGCACTCGGCGATCACCTCGGTGGGTCGCTGACGCGTACCGGGTTCGAGACCCTTCGCGAGCGACAGGATCGGTACCCACGCGCGAACCTCGTTGGAGATCTCGGCAAGTGTGGAACGAACGGCATGCGACGGAACGCCGCAGACCAGAACGTCGGCCTCGCGCGCTGCCTGAACCAGGTCGGATGTCGCTTTCAAGCCTTTCGGAAGCCTGCGTTCACCGAGGTACCTGCTGTTGGTGCGCTGGGAGTTGATCTCGTCAGCGGTGTCCGCACTGCGTGCCCACAACAAGGTGGGGGTGTTGCGGGCGGCCAGCCCGGCAACCGTGGTTCCCCAGGATCCTGCGCCGAGTACAACGACGCGTACCGGGCGGGCCATCAGAGTGCGCTCTCGGGCGTAGCGAGTGATGTCATGGTTCCAAGCGTTCCACTTGCGGAGCGGTTGCGGAGCAAATCAGCAGAGTCTGTGGCTCGGCTTACTTACGGCGCGCTCGGCGGCGCGGATGTACGCATGGTTTCGACGGCGTCGGCGGACTCCGCGACTATCGACCGCATCGCGGCTTCGGCGGCGTCGGCGTCACCGGACTGGATTGCCGACGCGACCACTCCGTGCAGGTGAATGGCTTCCGGATCAGCTTCGTGGGGCATCAGGGCGTGGCGGGTTCGGCCCTCGAGGATCTCGACGACGATCTGTGACATCGCACGCAGCATCGGGTTTCCGGACGCTGCGAGCAGTGTGCGATGAAAGTCCGAATCATGCCCCAGATAGGCGTCGGTGTCTGCAGCCCGTGAGGTAGCTGACATCCCGATCACCGCCGCAGTGAGCGCGCCGCACTGCTGCGGGGTGGCCCGGGTCGCGGCCAAGCGAGCAGCCAGAGGCTCGATTCCCGAGCGTAGTTCGCTGAGGATCGACAGTTGCTCGAACCGACCGGGGCCGGCCAATTGCCAGCGGATGACAGTGGGATCGAGCGCGTTCCAATGCTCCGATCCGAGGATCGTGATTCCGACGCGTCGACGCACCGATGCGAGGCCGAGTGATTCGAGTACTCGCACGACTTCCCGGATGACTGTGCGGGACACGTCGTAGCGGGTCGCGACTTCATCCGCGGAGATCGTGGTGCCCGGCGCGAGGGCACCACTGACGATGTCCTGACCCAGTTGTTCCAGCATCGAGTCATGCAGTTGCTGAAACGGGAGTGAGGCCATGCGTAGATCGTCCCATGTGTATGGATTAAGCCCGATGAAAGTCCGATAAATACTACAAATTAGTGTCTGGTCTTGAAATTGTAGGTTAATTGAGGAACAGTGACCTCCATCACTCGTTGGACTGGAGTCCCTATGAACACCACAGCACTGCTGGCAGCCGAGGTCGTCCCGGCTGGAAGCGATGCTCGACTGATCATCGCCGCCGTTGCGGGCGTCGCCGTGATCATCGCGCTCATCACCTGGCTCGATCTGCACCCCTTCCTTGCTCTGTCGATCGGAGCGGTAGGCGTCGGATTGGCTGCAGGGCTCGGATCGGCTGAGTCCGTTGCGGCCTTCGCGACAGGGTTCGGCTCGACGATGGGCGGCGTCGGCATTCTCATCGGCTTCGGTGCCATGTTCGGCAAACTGCTGGCCGACTCCGGCGGTGCTGATCGAATAGTGGACACCCTCGTCAGTCGATCAAGTGACCGGGCGCTGCCGTGGACGATGGCTCTGGTTGGCGCCGTCATCGGTTTGCCGATGTTCTTCGAGATCGGCCTCGTCCTGTTGATGCCCGTCATCATTCTGGTGGCCAGGCGGTCCGGGCAGTCCTTGATTCGTATCGCGATTCCCACCCTCGCGGGTCTGTCTGCGATGCACGGCTTGGTTCCGCCGCACCCCGGACCACTGGTCGCCGTTTCCGCGTTGAACGCCAACCTCGGTCTGACATTGGCGCTTGGTGTACTCGTTGCCATCCCGACGGTGATCCTGGCCGGCCCGGTCTTCGGCAAGATCGCGGCCCGCTGGGTAGATGTCAAAGTTCCCGATCTCTTTGTCACAGGCGAGGATCGGGGCGAAGAGGAGAAGGTGCAGCGCCCCAGTTTCGCGGCCACTCTTGCCTCGATCATGCTTCCCGTGGTGCTCATGCTCGGCAAAGCTCTGGCTGAGGTCATCGCCCCTGATTCCGAATCGCTCCCCAAATCGGTACTCGACTTCCTCGGAACCCCGGTTGTTGCTTTGGGACTCGCAGTTCTGGTCGGCATGGTGCTGCTCGGACGCGGCGGCGGAATGGATCGCAAGGCCATTTCGAAGTCACTCGAGAGTTCACTGCCGCCGATTGCCGGCATCCTGCTGATCGTCGGCGCAGGTGGTGGTTTCAAGCAGGTGCTTATCGACACGGGTATCGCTGACGTGATTGCCGACGCGATCAAGGGCAGCAGCTTGCCGGTGCTCTTCCTCGCGTGGCTGGTCGCTGTATTGATCCGCGTCGCAACAGGTTCGGCAACCGTGGCGACGGTCACGGCATCCGGAATCCTGGCTCCTGTTGCCGCCGAGCTCTCTTCGACTCACGTTTCGTTGATGGTGCTGGCGATCGGCGCGGGTTCGCTCTTCCTTTCACACGTCAACGACGCAGGATTCTGGTTGGTCAAGGAATACCTCGGCGTCACCGTTGTGCAGAACCTCAAGACGTGGACGGTGATGGAGTGCATTATCTCGGTGTCCGGACTTGCCGGTGTCCTTGTCCTGAGCGCAATTATCTAGGGGTTGGGCATGACTGAGAAAGCAGCACAGAAGAATCCCGTGCTTGTCGTGATGGGTGTATCGGGCTCCGGCAAATCGACTGTCGGCGGAATGATTGCCGGCGCGATGGGCTGGGATCTCCAAGAGGGCGACGATCTGCACCCGCAGGCCAACATCGAGAAGATGGCTACCGGGCATCCGTTGAACGACGACGACCGTTGGCCGTGGTTGGACAAGATCGCGCACTGGATCACGCAACATACCGATGCAGGGCAGCCGGGCATCGTCACGTGCTCGGCACTCAAACGCAGTTACCGCGACATACTGCGGGGTGAGAACGTCGTGTTCGTTCATCTTGCCGGTTCGCGCGATCAGATCGGCCAGCGGCTGACTGCGCGCCTCGACCACTACATGCCGCCGTCACTGCTGGACTCGCAGATCTCCACGCTCGAGCCGATCGACCCGGATGAACAGGCGATCATCATCGACGTCGGTGGTAGTCCAGTCGAGATAGTGGAGGAAATTCTGCGACGGCTCGAAGAGCTCGGATACTGAGTTCGGGCGCCAGCCTGTCCTGTCGAAATTGCGTCGGTTATCGTTCAGTCAAGGTATGTGTAACTCGGATACACAAAATGCCTTGACCTGGGAGGACGCTATGCGGACGCGAGATTCGACGGTATGGCACTGGAACGTGAGCCCGCGCGCACGGTTCATCTTTGCTGTGACCAGGACATTTGTGAAGCCCGCATTCACCTACTGGCCGACCGGTGACCGCGGGATCCGGCAACTCGAAAAGCTCGACGCACTTGCCGACCGCCTGCCCAAGCCCAAGAATCTCGACATCGAACCGCTGACGATGGGCGGGGTTTCCTGCGAGAAGGTCACGCACCCGCGCCGCGCTACCGGCGCGCTCGAGGGAGCCACCATTCTCTACTTCCACGGCGGTGGATTCATCTTCTGCGGACTTGCCACCCACCGAGCACTGTGTGGCCTCCTGTCCGCCAAAGCCGGCGTCCCGGTGATCTCCGTTCGGTACCGGCAGTTGCCCGAAGGGTCGATCGGCACGTCCGTGGTTGACGCCATGGCCGCGTACACGGCACTTCTCGAGACCGCGGAAGACCCGAACAAGATTGTGGTTGCCGGTGATTCGGCAGGCGGCTACCTGGCAATGAAGGTCGCCGAGATAGCAGCGCTGCGCGGAATCACACGCCCGGCCGCCGTTGTCGGGTACTCGCCGCTCCTCAACGTAGACCTCGAAGAGCACGATCCTGATTTCATGAAACGCGATGCGTACCTGCCGATGTCGCAGGTCGAGAAACTCAAGGATCGATGGTTGAACGGACCGGACAACATTGTCGGCGAGCAGTCACCGATCAACGCCGATCCGAAGTTGCTTGCGCCCTCGTTTCTGGTGTGCGCTGAGTACGAACTGATGCGCCCGGACGTGGAAATAATGACCGAAAACTTCATCAAGGCAGAGCAAACCGTCGAAACCCACATCTGGAGTGGGCAGATCCATGCCTTCCCGGTGATCGGCAAGGCGCTGCGCGAAGGGCGCACGATCGTTGATCTGAGTATCGCGTTCCTGGAACGTACCTTGGCGTCGAAGCGTCAGATCAGCGCCTGACTTTTCTCTATTGGTCGGCTTCTGCACGGGTAAGGAATGCCAGAACGGCCGAGACCCGGGCGTCGATCCTGATTCGCTGAATCGCTTCCCAAACCTGGCTTAGGCATTTGCGTCAGGATTAGTGGACGGCCGGGGCCAAATTCGGATAGCAGTTCACGGCTGGGAGTTCGTTGTCATAAGCGACCACTGGACGGGAGAGTCGGTTCTCATCGCCAGGTGGGCGACTTATCGTGGCAGCACGTAAGTGTTCCGGTGTGTCGGGTATCGGCGACGGATTTCGAGAGGGGTGTCACATCGTGAGTGCCGCACATGGCGTGGGCGCGAAGTGGCGGAGTCCGGATGCAACGGATTTGAACGGGACGCAGCGGAGGCTCAGGAAATGGCGATTTCCGCACCGAGATAACAGAATTCGTAGACGATCAGGAGATCATTCATGACAGTCCATCCAGAAGTTGCGGCAATGCTGGCCGCGCTGGAATCCGGATTCCCGGACGTGACGAAATTCCCGCCAGTAGAACTGCGTGAGCTGATTCGTAGTCGGCGTGCTCCGCTGCAGGGGCTACCGGGCATGCGCGATGTTCACGATCTCACGATCGACGGTCCGGGAGGAGATCTGTCGTTGAGGGTGTTCCGGCCGCACACAGATCATGATGATCTGCCGGTCGTGGTGTTCGCACACGGCGGAGGTTTCGTATTTTGCGATCTCGACAGTCACGACGAACTCTGTCGCTCGATGGCGGAAGGTGTTGGCGCTGTGGTGGTTGCAGTTGACTACAGGCTTGCTCCTGAGCATCAGGCTCCGGCAGCGCATGATGATGTGTACGCAGCCTTGGAATGGGCGGCAAAAAATGCGGGTGACTACGGCGCAGATCCGTCGAACATCGTCCTCGCTGGGGACAGCGCCGGTGGAAATCTTGCAGCCACTGTATCCATTGCGGCGCGAGATCGAGGGGGCCCGGCAATTGCGGCGCAGGTTCTCCTGTACCCGGTGATAGACGACGATTTCGAGACGGAATCGTATCGGCTGTACGGCACCGGCTACTACAACACCACTTCGGCGATGAAGTGGTACTGGCAGCAATATGCACCCAACGGAACCGACGATCCTCGTGTGATTCCGACGCGGGCAGAAAGTCTTACCGGCCTACCGCCGGCTGTCATCATCACCGCCGAACTCGATCCGCCGTGCACGTCGGGTGACACATATGCGCAGATGTTGGAGGCGGCCGATGTGCCCGTCGTCCATCACCGGTTCGATGGACTGTTTCACGGTTTTCTGACATTCACCTCGCTCTCGTTCACGGAACCCGCTCGACGTGACATCTGGGCAATGGTTCGCGGAGTGCTCGAAAAGAGATAGGCGATCGCGCATGGGTGCAGGCCCGGCCCTCGAGGGGGCCGGGCCTGTGGCTAATCGCTCGCGAGAACGACGTCGTCGATCGAACAGAAGCTGTGGCAGATCCGATCGCGGACGATGACCTCGGTGCACTCCGGATCGAACCAACGGTCCACGACAGCCCAATGGATCGGATGATCGAGATACTGCCCGAGTAATGAAGCCTGGTCAGTGAATTCCTGCTCCCACACATGCGTCCATGGAGTCGGGCCAACGGCAGAACTGACACGGCTGAGTCGCCATGCACCGATGGACGAGATCAGCGCCGGCATCCGTAATAAATCGCGTTCGAAATGCTCGACCTTGCTTGCCTCGGTGCCGGGCTCAACTCGCAGGAGCAATGTTCGGTAGACACTGTTACGGGTGTCGATCGCCGACCGTCCGGTCGATCCGGACGTGTACTCGACGCCGTGGAACCGCTCGATGGCCGGATGCTCGAAGCTGGCGTCGAGTGCGTCGCTCGCCAATTGCCACGACGTTTCGTCGGTGAACTGTAAGTGGACGATCAAATCTCCACCGTTGATCACTCCCGGCAGCGTTCTCGACACAACCAGGCGGGTGGCACCCGCTGCTTCAGCCGCCACTGTCACAGAGGCCACGGCGTCGTCCCAGGTCTCGCGCGATGCATTTTCGGCGGCGTGGACGATTCGTGTGACGCTATACATCGGAGAGTCCCTCGATATCGGCTGCGTCAGCAGCCATGGTGCGACTGCGCTCGATTGTCAACGCAGAGTGCCGTTCCCACCACTGACTGGACTCCTGATCGGCTCGACCTTGGCGTGTCATTTTCCACCAACCGGACGTGCCGTCCACTGTCCAGGTAATCGTCACGATGTTGGTTTCGTCCTCGATCCAGAGCGGGGGACTGACGAGAATATTTGTCAGTGTCATGCCGCGGCGCTGTGCGCGGGGTACGTACTGAGTTGTGTATGCATCGACGAACCGTTTCCCGCACCCCCGTTCTGTGAGGATTCGGTCTATCACGAATATCTTTTCGCCTGCCATATTTCTAGACTACTTCTGATCAAAACCCCTGCAGTAGTGCTTGTCTCGCGTACCGGGAGACAAAGTTTCCGATTGCTGGTGTACCGCAGGCCATCGATGCATTCTGTAGTAGATGTTTTGCGTGAGTTGATCTCTCGTATCAGTCTGTCGGCGGTAAGTCAGGACAGTGTCGTTTCCCGCCACGCGGGAGAGTGGCAACCAGTTCGGCCTCCATTGCATCATCCTGGTAAGCGGAACCTGTCGAGGGACCAAGCGAGCCTGAAGATATGAGATTCACGTTAACCACCTGCGCCCTCGAAACCTACGACTGAGAGAACCAAAATGACAAAGTCATTGACGGGCAAGACGGCGTTGGTCACCGGAAGTAGTCGCGGTATCGGACGTGCTATTGCTCGCCGACTTGCGGCCGAAGGTGCGACGGTGGTGGTCACCGCACGATCGTCCGGCCCGACATCGGCGATTCGAGGCGGGGATAGCGTCGTAGTCGAAGGCTCGCTTGCCGAGACCATCGCGATGATCGAGGTGAATGGTGGTAGAGCGCTGGCTATTCCGGCAGATCTGGAAGATGTCGACGCGCGTGACACCCTGATCGACCGCGTTGTCGAGGCCACCGGTGGAATCGATATCCTGGTCAACAATGCGGGGTTTGCAGACTACTCGACCATCGACGAGATGTCGCTCGAGACGTTCGACCGAACCATGGAGCATTATATTCGTGCACCTTTCGTGCTGGCGCACAATGCAATTCCGCACATGCGTTCCCGCGGCGCGGGGTGGATCGTGAACATCGGGTCGTCAACAGGGCTGAGTCCGATCAGGCCGTTCCGTGAGTACAACAAGACATCGGGTGACGTCATCTATGCGGCAGCCAAAGCTGCCCTGCATCGCTTGACTCAGGGCCTCGCAGCGGAACTACTCGACGACAACATCGCAGTCAACGCGGTTGGGCCGTCGACAGCTATTTCGACGCCTGGCGCCGAGGCACTCCTTCCTGCAGGCTACGAGACGGAACCAGTCGAATACCTCGTGGAGACAGTCTTCGCGATGTGCACTGTTCCTGCCGATGAACGGACCGGGCTCGTGGCGTTCAGCTTGCACTTTCCCTGGCATCAAGGTCTCGAGGTGAAGACGCTGGACGGTCAGGGCTCGATGCCGCGCCGGGAACCGCCTGCATGGGCGAACCCCAACATCACCCCGGCCGGTTTGTGAGCTCGGGCGGCGCACAGCAGCAGAGCATCCGCTGCTCAGATGGACATGGACGGAGTGTCCGCGTACGTAACTGTGTCTGGTGAATCTTGGTGGGACATTTCAGCAAGCGTGCTCAGGGTTGCGGATAGTCGACATCCCGGCCGGTGCTCAGGTCTGAGCACTCCACGTGATCGGCGTGGTGCGCGCGCAGATACGCGTTGGCGCCGCTGTCGCCCGCCAGGGAAGCGATCAGGGCCGGCCAGTGATCGCGGCCGATGACGACGGGATGTCCTGGGGTGCCGTGAAATACAGCGCGTCGGAGGTCATCTGACTGAACCGTCGGGCCGGTCACTCGGGTGATGGTCGTGGTGTCGAGGTCCGGTAGGTCGACAAGGGTGATGACAGCGGCCACTGCATCCAGGTTCTGTGCCGCCTCCAGGCCCGAGCGTAGTGATTCGCTCATGCCTTTCTGCCAGTCTGATTCCACCACAAGGGTATCCGCGGACTCAGGCGGCAGGAGTGCTACGGCGTCGGCTGCTCGAGCTCCGAGCACCACGATGACCGGCGAGCAGCCCGCGTCGCGGAGAGTCGACACACCGCGGCGTAGCCATGATCGGTCGTCGGCGTCGAACTTCAACGCCTTGGGTGTGCCCATGCGGGATCCTCCGCCTGCGGCCAAGAGGATCCCGCACGGTGTCATCGAACCTAAGCTCCGCTAACGCGAGGGCGCAGCCACTCGACAAGATCGTTCAGAACTTCTTCCTGCTCAGGCTCGTTGAAGATTTCGTGGTATAGGCCGTCGTAGACCTTCAGGGTCACATCAGGGGAGCCGGCGAGGTCTGCGACCAGCTTGCTTCCGGCCGGGTCGGTGAGTCTGTCGGCTGAACCATGCTGCAGTAGAACAGGAATGGTGAGCGACGGCAGGCGAGCTGGGAATCCCTCTGCCGCCGTGATCATTCCACGCGCAATGCCGGCCGGGACCTTGCCGTGATGGACCAATGGATCTGCGTTGTACTTGTCGACTACCTTCTGATCGCGAGACACCGCCGCAGCTTCCAGGCTCTCGACCGGAACGTCCGGGAGGTACTTGCCGAGGAACTTGCCCACCTGCATGACGATTTTGGGAGTACCGGTGGCGATGATCACGGCAGGTCCTGAGAGCGCCAATGCCTTGAGATCCGATTGATGATCCAGGGCGTACGAGAGTGCAATCGCGCCGCCCATGCTGTGGCCGAGAAGGAACTTGTCCTTGCCGGGATAGGCGGCGGTGGCGATACCGAAGAGGGTGTTGACGTCGTCGGTGAAGTCGGAGAACTCCTTGAGGTGGACGCGTTTGCCGGCGGAACGTCCGTGCCCACGATGATCAGGTGCGTACACGACCAGACCGAGTTCACCCAGTCTCGCGGCCACGTGGTCGTAGCGCCGAGCATGCTCCCCGAGTCCGTGGCACAGGACAAGGATGCCGGTGGGCTCACGGTCCGGCGTCCACACGTCGTAAACGATCTTGGTGCCGGACACTCCGGTGAACGACGACTCTTCACGCTGCATTGTTGTGCCCTCTCTCCCCACCGGTTCCGGTGTGCGGATTCTTCACATGTTATGCGCCGGGACCGGCAGATTGGGCGATACGGAACCCTAAGTCGTCGATTGCGAAGCTCGGGTGGCTACGACGCCGAACGCTAGCGCCACAACCCCGCGCCACCTCCGCCCAACTGCCACCGCGGAAGATGCGGTAAGTGCCGTATACCTCCGGGTCGTAGAGATCCCAGCACCATTCCCAGACGTTGCCGATCATGTCGTGAAGTCCCCACGCGTTCGGGGCCTTCGATCCGACAGGATGGCAAGTGTCACCGGAGTTTGCTTCGTACCAGGCGATTTCATCGATCGGGCCGTAGCGATACCCGGGAGTCCCGGCTTTGCAGGCGTACTGCCATTCCGCTTCGGTGGGGAGCCGGTAGCCATTCGATGTGCGATCCCACGTCGGAGATTCACTGTCGAGGTCGTGATAGGCAGGTGTCAGTCCGTCCTGCGCTGACAGGTTGTTGCACGCTGCGATCGCGTCGATCCAGGACACGTTGACCTTGGGATTCGCTGAATCGCGCACGGTCGTGACGTATCGAGCCATCCGGAAGGGAGCGATGTCGACGCTCCAATGGATGGCCTTGCGGTCGTCACGCAGATCGACCACGCCGCCGGGTATGTCGACCATCAACTCCGACGCTGTACTCACGTAACTCCCTCTGTGCTCGAGTAATTGCATCTGTCGAAGGCACCGGCGTCAATAGTTTTGCTCAGCGGAGGATCGGTAGGTATGGCGCCTCGATCCCGTGTTGCTCGAACGCAGTCAGGGCAGAGCGGGCAAATGCACGCTGGACTGCCCACTGCCGGCCTGGTTTGACCTGCGCGGTAACCCGGATGGTAATCGATTCTGCAGTAACGGAATTGACTCCCAGCATCTCCGGCTTTTCGATCATGTCCGATCGGATGGAGTCGGATTCAGCCGCCTCGAGTACGGCCCGCGTTGCGACTTCGCATGCCCGGTGCACGTTGGCGTTGTGGGCGATGGGGAGATCGAGTACAGCGGTCGCATAGCCCTGACTCATGTTTCCGACTCGGAGAATCTCACCGTTACGGCAGTACCACAAGGTTCCGTTTGCATCTCGGACCGTGGTGACGCGCAGACCGACGGTTTCGACAGTGCCCACCGCATCACCCAGATCTACGACGTCACCGACGCCGTACTGGTCTTCGAGCAGCATGAAGATTCCGGAGAGGAAGTCACGCACCAGATTCTGTGCGCCGAAACCGATGGCGAGGCCGATGACGCCGGCAGAGGCGATGAACGGTGCAACGTTGACACCCAGGATCCCGAGAATCTGCAGCACACACCAGACCAGGATGACAATGGAGACGGTCGATTTGAGGACGGAACCAATGGTGCGGGCACGCTGTGTCCTGCGTGCGTTCACCGAAGGCTTGCGCCCGTTCGACATTCGATCGATCACACGGTGCAGAGCGAATCGCAGAATTACCGCCAGCACCACATAGATCGCGATTTCGATGGGTCGGTGGATGAGCCAGTCTCGATTGGTATCGGTCAGTTGCCAGGCCTGCATTTCGGAAATCATCCCCACGCAGTCTACGGATTCTGCCCGATCGGGGCATCACTGCAGCGCATGGCTCACATCGGGAGGTGATGGCCCCTCCAATCGATACGACTACGCTTTACGCATGGCTGCGTTCACTGGAATACCTGTTGCTGCACTCGACTTCTACGAGGATCTCGAAGCGGACAACAGCAAGGTGTGGTGGTCGGCCAACAAGCAGACGTACGACGAGATCGTTCGT
Source organism: Rhodococcus sp. IEGM 1366 (assembly GCF_033142425.1). Taxonomy (NCBI): domain Bacteria; kingdom Bacillati; phylum Actinomycetota; class Actinomycetes; order Mycobacteriales; family Nocardiaceae; genus Rhodococcus; species Rhodococcus sp. IEGM 1366. The sequence goes on along the minus strand of NZ_JAWLRZ010000001.1, from coordinate 173,613 downwards.
CGACCGATGGCGGCGTTGGTCACGGAATTGGAAGACGAATTCGGCACAGCCAAACTGTTTCGGCCGTACCGTGATGTGCGTTTCTCGAAGGACAAGATTCCGTACAAGACGCACCAAGGTGCTTTTGTGGGCCTTGCGCAGAGTTGTGGCTACTACGTTCAGATCGATGCGGCGGGACTGATGGTTGCCGGGGGCTTCTACGCCAGCACGTCCGAAACGATCGCGCGGTACCGAGCGGCGGTCGACGACGACGTCCGAGGTGCGGAACTCGAGAAGATTCTCGCAGGTGTGCGCAAGGCCGGATTCACGGTGGGTGGTGACACGCTCAAGACGGCGCCGCGCGGGTACACCGTTGATCATCCGCGCATCGAACTGTTGCGGCACAAGTCGTTGACGGCCGGCCGCAGCTATCCCAGTCCGTCGTGGTTGGACAGTCCTCGGACGCTGAAGGAAGTCCGCAAGGCGTGGCGCGCATTGACGCCGTTGGTCGAGTGGTCCGGGCAGGTGCTGGGGGCAAACTGAGATCAGTGGCCGGAACCGAACACTTCTGGGCCGGTCGCGACGATGCACGGTACGTACGCTATTAGGGCATCCTTATTCGCCCGCGAAGGGTGGATGATCACGTTCTTCTGGAAGGTCCGCGCACATGCCCGCTTCATCTACCCTGCTGCTCCCGCGGGGGTACACCGATAATCGCATCGTCTCGAATCTGACTCGACGCCAATTCGGAATCGGTGCAGGCATCGCCGGATTGGGTGCTTTTCTCGCGGCGTGCGGCGAGAGCGGAAGTAGTGCCGCCGCAAACGAAATGCGCTCGGTGACCACCCCGCTCGGAACGTACGACATTCCCGTCGAGCCCAAGCGTGTGGTCGCGATCGACTCTCGGCTCGATCTCGAACCTGCTGTGGCGCTGGAGCTTCCGCTGGTCGGATACACCTATGCACAGGCTACGCCCTGGGTGCCCGTCGACGCATCGGTGCCTTTCCTGTCCGAAATCCCTAATCGTGAGCAGATTCTTGCGCTCGAACCTGACTTGATCGTGTGCCTGAACTATGAAAGTGAGTGGTGGCCCGTTGGTGAAATGCAGACCATCGCACCGGTTCTCACCACCGAGTTCACCGACGACTGGCGAACCAACCTCACCAGGCTGTCGGGCTGGCTCGGCCGAACCGAGACGCTCGACCAGCTGATTCTCGACTACGACAACCTCATTGCGGATATTCAATCGCGTCATGCCGAGAAGATCGCGTCGAAGACGGTTGCGAGTGTGTCATTCCTGCCGGACACCAACACTCTCTACGTCACCAGTATTCGTACGTCGGAAAAGGGCGACAAGCCCAGCGACATGACGCTCGGCGATATCGGCGGAAAGACCGTCACTGCGGAAGGTCTGGATCCGGAAGGCGGCGTCAGCCTCGAGGGTTTGGACGTACTGGCCGGCGTCGACGGTTTCATGATCACCGAGGACGAGGACAGTGCGGCGTATCAGGCGTTGGTGGCCAGCAAGCTGTGGCAGCGACTCCCGGCGGTGCAGGCGGGCAACGTCACTAACCTCGGCGGATCGACTTTCTACGGTTCGATCTACACCATTTCGTACGTCGCCCAGGGGTGGGATGCTCTGTACGCCAAAATCAGCTGATGCCGAATCGGTGACTTCTGGAGTCTGCGGCGGTCTAATCAGGGAAGGAGATGTCCTCCAACCCTAGGAGATGGTCATGGACACAGTGCGCTCCGCGGACGGAACAATGATCGCGTACGAACGCTCCGGCGCAGGACCAGCAGTGGTTCTTGTCGCCGGAGCGTTCTGCGATCGGCAGTGGTTCGACTCCCTGGCCGCAGAGCTGGCAGCAGATTTCACCGTGTACTCCTACGACAGGCGTGGTCGCGGAGACAGCGGCGACGGCAGTGCATATTCCATCGGGGCCGAGGTGGAGGACTTGCGCGCCGTTATCGCCGCCACTGGGGAGGTGCCGCTGGTCTACGGGCTTTCTTCGGGCGCCGCACTGGCGTTGGAAGCTGCGGCGCAGGGCGTTCCGATGAGGAAGCTTGCCGTCTACGAGGCGCCGTACATGGACGAAGGTCAGTCGGATGCGGCCGCGCTAGGTGACCTCTGGCGATTGGTTGCCGCCGGAGACAGGGAGGGGGCGGTGGTGCGGTTCCTCTCACTGACCGGTGCGTCGCCGCACATGGTCGAGGAGATGAAGCAGAGTTCGGACTGGCCAGGCATGTGCGCCATTGCTCACACCCTGCCGTACGACGTCGCCATCTGTAACCACGGAAGCGAGTCGCTCCATTGGCTGGCCTCGGCTACAGTCCCCACCTTGGTCATGTACGGCGGTGACAGTGGGCAGTGGGGTCGGTCCTCGGCGGCGCGAATCGGCGCGACAATTACGGGAGCGAAGACGTTGGAAATTCCGGGCCAGGCGCATGGTGTGTCCGATGCTGCAATCGTGCCGGTGTTGAGTGATTTCTTTTCGTGAATCGGGGATCGTCAACTCAGGGTTGACGATCCTCATGCGTCAACTTATGGTTGACGCATGAGGATCCAGTGAAGATGACAAACCAAGTCCGACTCGACGACCTCATCGCCGCCATCAAGAAAGTTCACACCGACGCGTTGGATCAATTGTCCGACGCAATGGTTGCCGCTGATCATCTCGGTGAAGTAGCTGATCACCTGATCGGTCACTTCGTAGACCAGGCGCGGCGCTCAGGCGCGTCGTGGACCGACATCGGTCGGAGCATGGGCGTCTCCAAACAAGCCGCGCAGAAGCGTTTTGTGCCGAAAGCGGCTGGTGAGGGCAAGCTGATGGTTCCCGAAGACGGTTTCAGTCGGTTCACGGTTCGTGCCAAGAATGTGGTGATGGCTGCGCAGAACGAAGCCCGAGCGGCCGGTAATGCGGAGATTCGACCCGAACATCTTGTTCTCGGGCTCCTGACCGAACCGGAAGCGTTAGGACCACAGGCAATTGCAGCGCAGGGGATCGAACCTGCCGCAGTGCGCACGGCCGTCGTAGAGGCTTTGCCTGCGGCCGAATCAGAGGAGTTGCCGCAACTCATCCCGTACGACGCTCAATCCCGGAAGGTTCTCGAACTGACCTTCCGTGAGGCTCTTCGCTTGGGGCACAACTACATCGGAACCGAACACATCTTGCTAGCACTGCTGGAACTCGAGGACGGTTCCGGTGTTCTGAGCGACCTCGGCGTCGACAAAGCTGTCGCGGAATCGAATATCGAGGCCGCGGTGGCTGCTGTGATCAAAGCCCGTGCGGACGATCAAGAGCAGTAGGAGAAACAGAAGAGGGCCGTACCCTTGCGGGTACGACCCTCTTCTTGTGTCACTGACTAGACAGCGCGCACATTGGTGGCCTGGGGGCCCTTCTGGCCCTGGCCAACCTCGAACTCCACACGCTGGTTCTCGTCGAGCGACTTGTAGCCGTTGCCTGAGATCTCAGAGTAGTGAACGAACACGTCCGGTGTTCCGTCGTCGGGAGCAATGAAACCAAAGCCCTTTTCGCCGTTGAACCACTTCACGATGCCCTGTGCCATACAAATACTCCCTACAAAATCGATCCGGGTTTCACATCGAAGTCCCGATCTCGATTCCCCCATCCTCCCATGCCGCGCAACAGGGCGCACGCCCGCGTGCGAAAACGCACTTCAGATGGGGTGAATCGGGCACATTTACCAGGCAAATGCTTACGATCGGGTAATGGTGGACATCGATCTGACGGCCCGCGCCGCAGTTGTCGGCGGATCCCAACCGCTCCGTGGCATCCTCGAAACTCCCGACACCCCTGGCCAGTGGCCGGGTGTGGTGATGATTCACGAGGCTTTCGGGCTCGACGACGTCATGCGGCGGCAAGCGCAGCGCCTCGCCGGCGCCGGCTTTCTGACGTTGGCCGTGGATCTGTACAGCGCGGGTGGGGCGAGGCGCTGCCTCGTACCGACGATGACGTCGATGCTCCGCGGGCAGGGGCGGGCGTTTACCGACATCGGGGTCGCACGAAACTGGCTGGTCGAATCCGCGGACTGCACCGGGAAGATCGGTGTCATCGGATTTTGTATGGGCGGCGGATTCGCGCTGATCAGCGCCGAAGATTTTGACGTCGCTTCGGTCAACTACGGACAGCTCCCGCGAAAACTTGATGCGGCAGTGGCAGATTCATGCCCGCTGGTGGGTAGCTTCGGCGGCAAGGACGTCACCTTGCGGGGTGCGGCGCTGAAACTGGAAACCGCCCTGAACAGGGCCGGCGTCGAACACGACATCAAGGAATATCCGACGGCCGGACACGCGTTCCTCAACGATGCCGAAGCCGGTCCCAAGGTGCTGCGTCCGCTGGAGCGAATCCTCGGGATGGGCCCTGATCCGGTTGCAGCAGAAGATGCTTGGAGGAGAATCGACGCGTTCTTCGGCCGTCATCTGCGCTAGATCAACGGCGGCTAGATCAACGACTTGTTCGTTCTCCGCCGTTGACCGCGATTACCTGACCGGTGATCTGTCCGGCGCCCGCCGAGGCCAGGAAGAGGACTGCGGCAGCGACGTCTTCCGGAGTCCCGGCGCGCTTGGTGCTCGTGGCTTCGATCAGTGCCTCCCGTCGAGCGTCGGTGAGAACGTCACGGAAGAATTCGGTGTCGGCGATGTAGCCGGGAGAAACTATGTTCGCGGTGATTCCCAGTGGACCCAATTCGGCGGCAAGGTCGATATTCCAGGTTGCGACAGCAGCTTTGGCTGCGCCGTAGGCGCCCGCACCTTTGTCTGCGGCGATGGATCCGATAGTGATGACGCGGCCGCCGGGGGTGAGGCGATCGCGGACGGCAGCAGTGGTCAGAACCGCCGACAATAGATTGGAATCGAGATTGGCTCGCCATCCGGCGGCCAAGGTATCGAGATCCGACGGCGCCTCTCGATCGAAGTCCGTGTTACCGCCCGCGCAATGCACTACGACGTCGAGGTTTGCCGGGAGCGTGTCTTGAAGCCGCTTCAGATCCTTCGGGTCAGAGTTGTCGCAGGTTACGGCGTGAACGTTCGAGCTCAGTTCGCTTGCTGTCTGCTCGAGCGGTCCGGTGCGTCGTCCGGTGATGAACACTGTGTCGTCACTCTGAGCGAATGCGGCTGCTACGGCGCGGCCGATGCCGGTTCCGCCGCCGGTGACCAGAACTGTGCGTGTCATGTCTTCCTCCAGTGAGCTACGTTTAGGTCTATACGAGAACGTATCATTTAGATCTAAATGAGGTGCAATGTGACTGGTGGCTTGGACCCTGACGACGACGTCGACGCGATTGCCTTGGCCTGGTTGCGCGAGCGTCCGGGAACTCCGGTCGAGGGGATCGGCATCGTGACCAGGCTGTGGGCGTGCGCAAAACTCCTCGGTGAGGACCGCCGGCGAATCCTTACCGCCGCGGGCGCAGATACGGCAACGCTTGATCTGCTGAGCGTCTTGCGGAGAGCTGGGGAGCCGTATCGATTGACGACCCGTCAGATCACCGAACGGACCGGAGTGACGGCAGGCGCAATTTCACAAAGGCTGGCTCGGGCTGAAGCTGCCGGTTTGGTGGAGCGGTCGACGAAGTCGGGGTCGAGGGTTGTCGACGTGTCGCTGACGGCCGCGGGGCATGAGGTGGTGGAGCAATTGGTCGACCGTGTGCTCGGCCGCGAGGCCGACTTGGTTTCGGTGCTGTCTGCTCCCCAGCAGGCGCAACTCACGGAGTTGTTGCGGATCTTCTTGGGCGGACTGCATGGCGAACTAGGGGATCCGGGTGCGATGCACGTCGGAGCCCCTGGACAACTCAGTTAATGGTGATTATCTTAATTTGATCATTGGCTGACAGCCCAGGAGGCACCGTGACCGACCGTTTTCCGCAAGTAGAGCTGGCCGACGTGCCCGAGGATATCGCTGCCAAAATCCTTGCTGTTCAGGAAAAATCAGGGTTCGTGCCCAACGTGTTCCTGATGTTCGCGCGTCGTCCCGCAGAGTTTCGGGCCTTCTTCGACTACCACGACGCGATCATGCTCAAGGAAGACTCTGCGCTCACCAAGGGTGATCGTGAAATGATCGTTACCGCCATCTCAGCGGCGAACAAATGCACGTACTGTGTGGTCGCGCACGGTGCGATCCTGCGCATCTACGAAAAGAAGCCGCTGGTTGCCGATCAGGTGGCAGTGAACTATCGGACAGCGGACATCTCCGATCGTCAGCGGGTGATGCTCGACTTCGCAACCAAGGTCAACTCCGCGTCGCACGAGATCTGCGATGCGGATTTCGAGGCGTTGAACAAGCATGGCTTCGGTGACGAGGACGCCTGGGACATCGCTGCTGTTACCGCGTTCTTCGGCCTGAGCAACAGAATGGCCAGTTTCTCGGGGATGATGCCGAATCCGGAGTTCTATCTGATGGGCCGGGTGGCTCGTTCCTGAATTGGCGCGCACAGCAAAAGGCCCGTAGGTTGCTTGCGCAACCTACGGGCCTTCACTTTGTAGCGGGGACAGGATTTGAACCTGCGACCTCTGGGTTATGAGCCCAGCGAGCTACCGAGCTGCTCCACCCCGCGTCGGTGTGAAACCAACCTTACACTACAAAAACGGGTGCAATTACCAACCCACGTTCAGGCCCCGGTGTGAGTGCTCTCCGCGTAGTACCCACGGATGTGACCGGTGATGCGTTCGCGCGCCAACTCAGGATCTCCGGCCTGCACGGCGTCGACTATTCCGCGGTGTTCATTCCGGAGCCGGCAGCACGTGGTTGGCCAGCACTCCAGGTTCACTCCGGAGAGGACGTACGCCTCGATGGATTCGCGCAGCCCCGTCATCATGGCCGCGACAACCTGGTTGCCGGCAGCATCGGCCAGCGCAACGTGGAATTGTGCGTCGAGGATCAGGAACTCGTGTGCGCTGAGATCAAGGTTGTCCATGGAGTCGAGTAATTCGACAGCGGCTCCCAGGTCCGGTGTGGGTTGCGTCCGCGCAAGTTCCTGCATGACCTCGGCTTCGAGAACCAGGCGCGTCTTCACTACATCTGTCACCGGAAACCCTTGTGCGGCAACTTGCATCCGCATCAGCATGGTCATGCCGCCGGTAGGGCGGGCCACGATCATCGCGCCGGAGGTCGGGCCGGATCCCGTCTGGGCTTTGAGTAGTCCGAGTGCTTCCATGACGCGTAGAGCCTCGCGTACCGATGATCGGCCGACGCCGAGTTCGGCCGCCAGAATGCGCTCACCCGGAAGCCGCTGACCCGGGACGACTTCTCCCGAGGTCAGCCGCTTCTCCAGGTGCGTCAGTACTTGTTCCCACGCGCGTGGACTCGAATCGGAGGGCATGAGCCAAGAGCCTAGGTGGCGCTTACGGGAGCATCCACGACAGGACCGGTGTGGACTGCAGATACACGAGCGTGCAGAGGATAAGCAGCATGCTGAGGCTGTATCCGATGACTTTGCGCAGCAGGATGGGCTCGCTGCCCACCTGGCCGACTGCGGTCGCGGCGATCGTCAGGTTTTGCGGGCTGACCAGCTTTCCTACGACACCACCCGATGTATTGGCCGCGACCAACAATGTCGGATCGATGCCCGCGGTTTGTCCAGCAACCTGCTGCAGCTTGGCGAACAGGGCGTTTGCGGAGGTGTCTGAACCGGTCACGGCAGTACCGAGCCAGCCGAGCATGGGAGAGAAGAAGGCAAATGCAGCGCCGGTGCCGGCCAGCCAGGTGCCGATCGAGACGGTCTGTCCGGACTGGTTCATGACGTAGCTCAAGCCGAGCACAGTGGCGACCGTCGCAATGGCCAGACGCATCTTCACGACTGTCGTACCGAACGTGGTCAGCGATTGCCCGGCGGTCAACGGGAATCGTCCGCCGTGAGTCCAGAATCCGTACACGGCTGTGACGATGATGCCGCAGATCAAGAGCAGCGTGCCGGGGTTCGACAGCCAGGAGAACGTGTAGATCGCGCTCGACGAGGGAGTTCCTGTGTCGGTCAGCAGATTTCCGTACAGACCAGGCCATTCGACCTTGCGGTCAGTCTTGCTCAGCCAGGCGGGGAGGTCGAATCCGGCGGTCCAGAGTTTGGCGACGCCGAAGACCACGACTACGAGAAGGTAGGGGAAAAGTGCCAGGAAGGTTCTTGACGGACTGAGCTTTTCGGGTTCGACCTTGGAACGCTGATCGTCGGGAGTGGCGGGATGCCAGAAGCGGAGCATCGTCACAGCAGCCGCGAGGCCGGCGAGAGATGCGACGACGTCGGTCAATTCGTACGAGAAGTGGCTGGAGCACCAGAACTGTGCGAGCGCAAAAACGGCGCCGGTGACCAATGCGATGGGCCAGACCTGCTTCATTCCGCGTTTTCCGTCAACCAGGAACAGAAGCAGAAGCGGTACGAACAGTGCCAGGATCGGGGTCTGACGACCGACGACGGCTGCGATCTCGGTAGCGGGAATGCCCGTCAGGTTGCCGGCCGTCGTGATCGGAATTGCCATGGCGCCGAAGGCAACCGGTGCAGTATTGGCGACCAGGACGGTCACGGCCGCGCGGATCGGCGGCATACCGAGTGCGATGAGCATGGCGCCGGTAATAGCGACGGGGGCTCCGAAACCTGCGAGCGCTTCGAGCATTCCGCCGAAGCAGAATGCGATGAGCATTGCCTGCACGCGCATATCGCCCCGGCCCACGGTATTGAAGACGCGTCTCAAGTCTTCGAAACGTCCACTGACGACTGTCAATTCGTAGAACCAGATGGCGGTGACCACGATCCACATGACCGGAAAGAGCCCGAAGGTGATGCCTTGGAGAGCCGAGAGTGCTGTCAGCGACGTGGGCATGTCGAAGCCGACGACAGCCACGATCGCGGCAACTGCCAGCGCGCCGAGTCCGGAGTACCAGGCTTTGAGTTTGAATCCGGTCAGAAGGACGAAGAACGTCGCCAGGGGAAGCAGCCCGACGAGCGCCGACGCGGTCAACGACCCGCCGATCGCGGTAGTGGACGGTGTGAAAGTCACCGCGAGTAGCTCGGTAGCCACTGGTATCTCCTGACAGACGGTCTGAATGACGGTTTGTGTGGTCGGACCACAGGAACGTACACCATGACCCGGCTCACAATCGAGCATTGTGTGGATTTTTTGTTTTTTCGGGGTATTCGGGTTCCTTGTGGCGCTGACCGTGCTTTACTGTGGTCTGACCACACCGAAAGATTGCGGAGATCACATGCGAGTAGCGCTGTTCGCCACCTGTATCGGAGACACGATGTTTCCTGATGCGGCCAAGGCCACCGCCCTCCTGCTCACCCGTCTTGGGCACGACGTCGTGTTTCCGCCCGGGCAGACCTGCTGCGGGCAGATGCACGTCAACACCGGCTATCAGCCGGGCGCGCTGCCGCTGGTCGCGAACTACGCCGATACGTTCGGTGACACGTCGATCGACGCTGTTGTCGCGCCGTCGGGATCGTGCGTCGGTTCGATCCGGCATCAGCATGAGATTGTTGCCGAGCGCTACGGCACAGCGTCACTGTGTGGGCAGGTACAGACGGTGAAGGCAAAGACGTACGAACTCTCCGAATTCCTCGTAGACGTTCTCGATGTCACAGATGTCGGCGCGTACTTCCCGCACCGGGTCACCTATCACCCGACCTGTCACTCGCTGCGCATGCTGCGAGTAGGCGACAAGCCGCTCCAGTTGCTGCGCAACGTTCGCGACATCGATCTGGTGGAACTCCCCGAAGCCGATTCCTGCTGCGGATTCGGCGGCACGTTTGCCATCAAGAACGCCGAGACGTCGACGGCCATGCTGGCCGACAAGATTCGCCATGTGGCCGACACCGGCGCAGAGTTCTGCAGCGCCGGAGATTCGTCCTGTCTCATGCATATCGGCGGCGGAATGTCGCGACTGCAGATGGGGGCCAAGACCATTCACCTCGCTGAGATCCTGGCATCTGTGGAAAGCCGGGTGCACGCATGAGTGCCGTGACGCTGGGTCTGCCCAGCTTTCCCCCGAGGTCGCCCGAAGGTGCGGGATTTCTGCGAGGAACCGAAAAGTTCCCCGTCGCAGCGCATCACGAGCTGGCCAATGCGCAACTACGACGCAATATCGGCAAGGCCACGCACACCATTCGCGCCAAGCGCCTCAATGTAACGGGTGAGCTTCCGGACTGGGAAGAGTTGCGCGACGCCGGATCTGCAATCAAAACCGACGTCATGGCGCGGTTGCCTGAACTCCTCGAACAGTTCGAAGCCGCGGTGATCGCACGCGGCGGACACGTTCACTGGGCGGCAGATGCCAACGAGGCCAACTCTATTGTGACCGAGCTTGTCAAAGCTACCGGCTCCGACGAGGTCATCAAGGTCAAGTCGATGGCAACGCAGGAGATCGGACTCAACGAACACCTCGAAACCCAGGGAATTTTGGCGTACGAGACCGATCTAGCCGAACTGATCGTCCAACTCGGCCACGACAAACCGTCGCACATCCTGGTTCCCGCGATCCATCGCAATCGATCCGAGATCCGGGAGATCTTCCTGCGTGAGATGCCGGATGTGGACCCCGATCTCGGGGACAATCCGGCCGACCTAGCCGGCGCTGCGCGAAAGTTCCTGCGCCACAAGTTCATGACCACCCCGGTCGCGATTTCGGGTGCAAACTTCGGGATCGCGGACACCGGCACGCTGACCGTCGTGGAGTCCGAGGGCAACGGACGCATGTGCCTGACGCTGCCGAAAACTCTGATCACCGTGATGGGCATCGAAAAGATCCTGCCGACGTATCAGGATCTCGAGGTTTTCCTCCAACTTCTCCCGCGGTCCTCGACGGGTGAGCGGATGAACCCGTACACCTCGATGTGGACCGGTGTCACGCCCGGTGACGGCCCACAGGAGTTTCACCTGGTGCTGCTCGACAACGGACGTACCGCGGCCTTGGCCGACAAGATCGGCCGCGAGGCGCTCAACTGCATTCGGTGCTCGGCCTGCCTCAACGTGTGCCCTGTCTACGAGCGCACGGGTGGACACGCTTACGGATCAACGTATCCGGGACCGATCGGCGCAGTGCTCACACCGCAGCTGGCCGGGATGCACGGCAAGGACGACCCCAACTCGACGCTTCCCTTTGCCTCGAGCCTGTGTGGCGCATGCTTCGACGCGTGCCCGGTCAAGATCGATATCCCTTCGCTGCTGGTCGAATTGAGGCACCAGAAGGTGGAACAGGCCGGTGTGACGGCTGAATCGGTGGCGATGAAAGCAGCGTCGTTCGCGATGTCCTCGTCGACGCGCTGGACTGCCGCGCAGAAGGCAGCTGGGCTCGGCCGCATCGTAGCGGGCAAGAAGGGCAAGATCTCGACGCTTCCGCCGCCGCTGAACGGCTGGACCGCGGCCAGGGATATCCCGGCGCCGCCCAAGCAGACCTTCCGGTCCTGGTGGGACTCCGACGAAGGCCGAGCGGCGCTGGACGAGGCTCGTCGCGAAGGGAAGGCCGGCAAATGAATTCACGCGAAGTGGTGCTCGGACGCATTCGGGACGCGATCACGCTGGCTCCCGCAAACGATGCGCAGATCCCACGTCAGTACCGCACCGGCAGAACCTTGCCCGATGCCGAGCGCATCGAACTTCTTGTCGACCGTTTGGTGGACTACAAGGCGCATGTTTATCAGTGCAGCGCAACGGATATCGCGGAGACGATCAACGGCATTCTCATCGCGAACGATCTGAAAACCGTGGGTATACCTGTCGGCCTTGACCGCTCCTGGGTTGCAGGCTTCAGCGGCGAACTGGTGGTCGACAGCTCCGAGGTGCCTGCGCCGGAGCTCGAGAGACTGGACGCGGTGGTTACGGGGTCCAGAGTGTCCTGCGCCGAGACCGGCACCATTTTTCTCGATGCCGGTCCGGATCAGGGGCGTCGCGCATTGACTCTGGTGCCTGATACCCACATTTGCGTCGTTCATCGCGCAAGCGTGGAAGTTGGTGTGCCCGAGGCGATGGCAAAGCTGACCCCCGAACGGCCCACCACCATGATCAGTGGGCCGTCGGCAACTTCCGATATCGAACTCGAGCGCGTCGAAGGTGTTCACGGCCCACGAAATCTGCATGTCGTGATCGTCGACTGAGGGGGTCAGTCGAGGTCGCCGAACTTCCCTTCGACTGCCGCCACGTCGATCGCGTCGCGTAGCCGTGGGCAGCTGCGCATCGGGGCGATGTCATGCGTCGCGGTTGCGGGAACGCCGAGTTCAGTGCAGTGGGACAGCGTCGCCGCGTCCCACTGCACCGTTGTGTGGTGCCAACTGAACTTCTCCACCACAACCTCGGCCGAGCATGTCCCACAGGTGATCTGAACAGGCTCGCTCACTGACGTGCTGCCATGTTGTCGGCAACCTCTTGTCGCCACGACTCGACGGGACGTGTGGTGTCGAGTTCGTATTCGAAGCGGGCCACCATGTCCGGGCTGATGTCGGCGACGTCGACGTAGAACTGCTCGTACCAACGGCGAAGCTGGTACACCGGCCCGTCCTGTTCGCAGAGGAGTGGATTGTCGATGCGTGCCTTGTTCTTCCAGATCTCGACGTCCTGCTCGAAACCGGTGCTGATGAACCCGCTCATGCTCTCGGCCATACTGGTCGCGGCTTCACCGTCGAGATGCTCGGAGTTCTTGACGATCACGCCGTACGTCAAAACGAAACTGTTCTCGTCGATCGGGTAATGGCAATTGAGCAGAATCGACTCGATATCGAAGTTCTCGTAGTGGTACGTCAACTCGTCGATCATGAACGACGGGCCGTAATACGCTGCCGAAGAACTATTTCCCGACAGTTTCGGTTCACCGGCCGCGGCGGGCCGACGAAAATCGTCACGGCCAACGCCGTTCATGTACTGAGCAGCGACGTGGCCTTCGAACACATTCTTGAAGTACGTCGGAAATGACTTGTGGATGTAGAAGAAATGAGCCATGTCGACGTTGTTGTCGATGAGTTCACGGCAGTTCGTGTTGACGACGATCTGCTTGAAGCCCTTCCAATCCGTCCACTCGTCGGACAGTGCGCCGAGAATGCGCGGCGGTGCTACCTCAGGCGGCGGGGGATTGCCTTCGGGGTCGTTGTAGACGAACAGCATTCCGTCCTGATCGAGCGTTGGCCAGGATCGAGTTTTGGCCAGCGGAGGTACGCGGCGGGCGTAGGGGATGCCGGTGCATTTTCCGTTGCCGCCCCAGCGCCAGTCGTGGAATGGGCACGCTACAGAATCACCCTTGACCTCACCTTGCGACAGATCGCCACCCATGTGGCGGCAGTAGGCGTCCAGCACCTTCAGGTCACCACTCTCGCCGGCAAAGACGACCAGCTTGGTGCCGAAAGCGTTGATCGAGTGTGGTTTTCCGTCGTTGAATTCGCGAGAGAGGCCAAGACAGTGCCAGCCGCGAGCAAATCGGGTGGGGGCGTCGCCGGCCTGAATCTCGCGGATAGCGTCGTCTGAGTCGGGTACTGATGTTGTCATTGTGAGGCTCCTTTGGTCGAATACTGTTCGAGCGATGCGTGATCAGCCGGTGACGCGGGCAGCGTTACCGGCGTCGACCGGCATGACTGTTCCGCTGATGTGGGCGCTGCCCTCGGCCGCGAAAAAGAGCACCGCGCGCGTGATCTCGAAGGGATCAAGCCAGGCAACAGGCTGGCTGTGCAGTGACCGGAAGATGGGTTCCACATCGTCGGCGGTGGGGGATTCGAGGTCGGGGCGCATGTGCCGATAGAGCTTGTCGTTGTGGATCATGGGAGTGCTGATATTCCCTGGCGCAACAACATTGACGGTGATTCCGTGCTGCGCGAGATCGAGCGCAGAACTCTTGCTCAGCCCGATGACGCCCCACTTGGACGCGACGTAGGCTGCGGTGTTTGTTGCACCTTGGCGGCCGAGCATCGACGAGATGGTGATGATCCGGCCGTATCCGCGTTCGATCATCCCCGGTGCTACGGCGCCGATGGTATTGAACACCCCGGTGAGATTGCTTCCGATTGTTTCGTCCCACAGCGCTGTCGAGGTTGCTTGGACGGCACCCATTGCGGACACTCCGGCGTTGGCGACAGCGATGTCGATACGGCCGAATTCTGAGATTCCCTGCGCTACCGCGCTGTCCATCGCAGCTCGATCAGCCACATCGGCCCGTACGATCAGCGCGCGGCGTCCGGTCTTCTCGATCAGCCGTGCGGTTTCGTCCAGGTCCTCGATAGTTGCCATGGGGTATGTGACGGTCTCACGATTTTCGCACCGATCGACAATGACGACGTCGGCGCCTCGCTCGGCAAAAGACACTGCGTGAGAACGTCCTTGGCCTCGTGCGGCTCCCGTGATCAGTGCAACTTTGCCTTCGAATTCGTCCACGGTGATTCCTCTCGTCCTCTTGGGCAGTTAGTGCCGTACTCGAATCAGTAAGCCAAAGGCTCTGTATGGACAGTCGGTGCATCTCGACTATCGAGATGGAGCAGGTCAAACGGCTGCTGCTAGGTCGTCGGCGGCCTTCCTGACCAGTGGCGTGACTCGGTCGAGATGAACCTTCTCAGCCTCGCCCGCGACACACAGTGACACCACCGCGCCGTCGGGAGTTCTTATCGCGCAACCCAAGCTGGAGATTCTTCCGGAACCGAACCCCGGGACCCTCCCGGTCGATTGATAGGCGATGCCGTGCGACGTACGAATACGTGCAAGTTCGGCGTGCAGGGCATCCAATTCTCGAGGGTCGTCAGAAGGTACAGCCGCAAGGTTTCTCTCGATCATCGGATCGACTTCTTCCGGGGAAAGCAGAGCCAGCATGGAACGCCCACCCGCGCCGCGGTGCGCGGGAAATCGTGCACCGACGCGTGAGCGCAACGCGGCGGCGAGCGGTCCACCCATCTTGTCCAGAAAGTACTCGTGTCCACCGTGGAGAACACCGAGATGAATCACCATGCCGGTGCGCAGATAGAGCTCGCGAATGATGTCGTTGGCCGCAATACGCACATGCGCTTGCGCCACTTCCGGGCCGACCGTGCCCAGCGCCCGAGGGCCGAGGCGGTACGCGCGATCGTGTCGCATGAGCCAATCCAGTTCGACCATCTCCAGGAGAATCCGGTGGGTAGTCGATCGCGGCAAACCGGTCCGCAGTGCCAGTTCTTCGAGGTTGAGCCGCTCGTGCGGTGAGGTGTATGCATCGACAATCGACGTCACGCGAGCCAACATGGATTCTCGGGTAGCTAGCCTGACCTTGGAGGTTGTGACCGTTCCATTCACGACTTTGGTGTCCTCAACTGCGTCGGAGGCAGGGAGTATCCCGCCACTCGCTGACAACAGTGGCGGTGATGCAGGACACATTCAAACGTCAGTCCCGGTGTTCGGAAGTCGAGTGCGAGGTGCGGCGCAGAGGACGTCGTCTCGACTTCCTTGTCTGCTCCCGTTGTCCGGGAGTCGACGACCTCGCCCAGTCGCAGTCGCATTACCGTCCGTGGAATGACACAACTGTTGGCAGGCAAGGTCGTTTTCATTACCGGAGCAGCGCGGGGTCAGGGCCGCAATCATGCGATTCGACTCGCTCAGGAAGGTGCCGACGTCATCGCCGTCGACGTGTGCGCGTCCGTCTCCGAGGATGTGGGCTACGCAGCTGCAACCGAGGCCGACCTCGAAGAGACGGCGCGCCTCGTTCGAGCCGAGGGGCGCGAGATCGTCACCGCAGTAGCGGATGTGCGTGACCTCGAGGCTCTGCGCGCGGCAGTGGCGTCAGGCGTCGAGAAGTTCGGTCGCCTCGACGTCGTGATCGCGAATGCCGGTATCGCAACGTGGAACCGGTTCTGGGAGATGCCGGAAGAGCAGTGGTCGACGCTGGTGGACATCAATCTCAATGGTGTCTGGCGCACGATGGCTGCTGCGGTTCCCGCGATGATCGAGGCCGGCAACGGTGGTTCCATTGTGCTTGTCAGCAGCGCTGCCGGCGTCGCCGAAGCGCCCGGTTGTGCGCACTACTCGGCGGCCAAGCACGGCCTCGTGGGCTTGGCCCGCACTGCAGCAACGGAATTGGGTAGCTTCGACATTCGAGTCAACAGCATTCACCCCGGCGCGGTGGAGACCGAGATGGGCAACGATCCCAACGTCGGCAAGGTGCTCACAACGCATCCCGAGTACATGAATTCCTACAAGTGGCCCCTCACCTCCGTTCCGCGCACGACGGTCGAGGACATCTCCAATGCGGTGGTCTACCTCGCGACAGATCTCTCCCGCGCAGTCACCGGAACGAAGATCGTCATCGATATGGGTCAGACCATGGCGTAATCGCACTCAGAGCAGATTGAACTGCGCCACCTCGATGGTGTTTTCGACTGCTTCGGACAGTGTGCGGATACGTTCGTCGGCGCCTGGCGCGGTCAATATCGCCAGGCGGTCGGCGTCGCCCATCGGAATGCTGCGGGCCAGGGCGTACAGCCGCGAACCCAACGGATCCAATGCAGACGGTGGGGCAGGCATTCGTGGAGTCTGTTCCCCGGCCCGCAGCGCAAGCTTTCCCAACATTCCGTACATGAACTCGATGCGCTCGAGCAAAGAGTCGTATTCGTAGGCGGTGACCGGTGTTCCGTTGTTCTCGTCCGGCCACAATTCAACCTCCGCAAGCGGATAAGGATCATCCGGTAGCCACTGTTTGACGCGAATTCGGTCTTCCGTCCGGCAGTACAACTGATACCGCCCGGCACCCATCTCGACATGGGATTCTATGCGTGCCAGTGTGCCGACATCGTGGCGTGATTCCCCTCCGCCCACCTCGTGACCTCGAGCGATGAGGACAACTCCGAACAGTGGACCGTCAGCGGCCGCGAGAACGTTCTCGACCAGCGCCCGGTACCGGGGCTCGAAGATGTTGAGCGGCAGCAATTCACCCGGAAGCAACGCGGAGCCGAGCGGGAACATCGGGAAGATAGGCATCAGGGAATTCTCAACCTCGGAATCGGAGGGGCGGGGAAATCTCCGGGACGATCGATCTCTGCGATCAGATGCTCGGACCATGTCAGTAAACCTGCAATGTCGAGGTCGTGGGGACTTTCGATCTCGTAGTGCCTGATCCGATCGTGCCCCTGGGTCAGCAGCGATACCGCGCCGGTGGTGTTGCCGCGCAGCAAGTGCGTGAGCCCGACGGCAAGTTGGGCCATTCCCTGCCACAGGTCGCGTTCCTCGGCGGGTGCGTTTTTCCACGTTCCTTCGAGAATCTCGTGTGCGTGAAACGGCATGCCGTGATCGAGGAGGCGTTGTGCCTCGGTGATCGCCTCGTCCGGCGGCAGACGCACGTCGTCCGGAATTCGGGGAACACCGTCAGCGGAATCGCGAGGCAGAGGGCGCCCGAGACCGTCGCGCGGGCGTGCGTTGAGTGGCTTTCCGCCGACATCACGGTCGCGTTCGGACATAAACTTCAGCCTAGCGGCAGCTCGTCGGAGTGCCTGCCAAAAGTTTTTTCGCGTCGTCTGTCGATTTGAGGAAGAACCGTTCGTCGTCATGTTGTAAGGCAAGAAAGCCGGAAGAGAAACAACAGACCAGGGAGTTCAGCCATGAAGTACATGTTGCTCATCTACACCGCACCCGGCGGAGACACCGAACCTCAGTGCACGATGGAGGACTGGGAGATCTACGACAAGGAAATGAAGGACGCCGGCATCTGGGTGTCCGGCGATGCCCTCGCCGACCTGACCACCACGACGACGGTTCGGGTCTCGCCGTCCGGGGAAAAGACCGTCACCGACGGGCCGTTTGCCGAAACCCGCGAGATCCTCGGCGGCTACGACGTCATCGACGTTCCCGACCTCGATGCCGCCCTGGCCTGGGCTGCTCGATGCCCCGGCGCCCGTGACGGTGGCAGCGTCGAGGTGCGTCCGCTGGCCGGGTTCGGGGACTGATTCGCCGTGGACGAGCAGGCTGAGAACTCGGTCGAGTCCGTGTTCCGGGAGGAACGTGGACGACTCTTGGCCTCGCTCGTCCGCCGTTTCGGTGACCTGGATCTTGCCGAGGAGGTCACCTCCGAAGCCGTCGAGGCCGCGTTGGTGCATTGGCCGGTGGACGGAGTGCCCGCAAAACCCGGCGCGTGGCTGCTGACCACGGCGCGTCGCAAAGCCGTCGACCGGCTTCGGCGTGATCAGGCCTATGCGGCGCGATTGGCCGTGATGCAGGTGGACGCCGATCGTGCCGACCCGGCGCCGCCTGTGGTCGACGGGGAACTTCCCGACGAGCGGTTGCAGCTGTTCTTCACCTGCTCACATCCCGCACTCGCGGAAGATGACCGGATCGCCCTCACCTTGCGTTGCCTCGGCGGGTTGACGACGCCTGAAGTTGCTCGCGCCTTCCTCGTACCTTCGGCGACGATGGCGCAGCGGATAGTGCGCGCGAAGAAGAAGATCCGTCAGGCTCGGATTCCCTTCCGAACTCCCAGCGCCGAAGAACTCCCGGAGCGTCTTCCTGGTGTTCTGCAGGTGATCTATTCGGTGTTCACCGAGGGGTACGCCGCCAGCTCGGGTCCGGATCTGCAACGAATCGACTTGGCCGTAGAGGCGATCAGGCTGGCGAGGATCTTGCGCGCATTGCTTCCCGATGAGCGCGAGATTGCCGGATTGCTTGCGCTGATGCTTCTCGTCCACGCGCGTCGGGATGCCCGCACCGACACCGGTGGCGGGATCGTGCTCCTCGACGATCAAGATCGCGGGTGCTGGGACCAGCCGATGATCGAGGAAGGCAGCGACCTCGTCGTGGTCGCGTTGACCGGGGGAGCGCCTGGTCCGTACGGAGTGCAGGCCGCAATCGCGGCGTTGCACGACGAGGCAGCGGATGTGGAGAGCACCGACTGGCCGCAGATCTGCGCGCTGTACGGAGTACTCCTCACGCTGACGCCTTCGCCCGTCGTCGCAGTCAACCGAGCAGTGGCACTGGCGATGCGCGACGGCGATGAGGCGGGATTGATTGCTCTGGATGAGCTGTCCGCGGAGCCCAAACTTGCCGACTATCACCCGTACCACCTCGCGCGAGGCGAACTCCTGGCGCGATTGGGCCGCATCGATGCTGCAGAATCCGCGTACCGGCGAGCTCTGAAACTGGTTGGTACCGAACCGGAGCGGGCCTACTTGGAGCGTCGTCTCGGGGAGATAGTGGAGTAGCTACTTCGCGCTCGCGCCGACCATCCGTAAGGCCAAGTCTCCGTACAGCTTTCCGATATCTTCCGGATCCGTGTAGTTGCCGGCAGGGAACCAGCGGCACACGTCGACGCACAGGGACATCAGTGCGAGCGTGACACCTTCTGCGTCGGGGATCGTGAAATCGCCAGACTGCACTCCGGCGTTGACGACTTCCCTGACCACTCGCGTCGTGCTGCGGCGAAGGGCGACGACAGTCCGGTAGTGCTCGGGGGTGAGTGCGGTGAGTTCGTATTGGACGACGCGCGCGAGTGAATGGTGCCCGGCCTGCCAACTGGCGAAGGTGCCGACCAGTTCACGCAGGCGAACCGCCGGTTCTTCACCCGGTCGGTCAGCGCTCTCGACAACCTTCAACGCTTCGGTGTGGCCTTCGTAGCTGATCGCGAAAAGCAGCTCTTCTTTCGAGCGGTAGTGCGGATACATGGCGGCGGGACTCATGTCGAGGCGCGCGGCGATGTCACGGGTAGTGGTGCCGCCGTACCCGGCGGAGGCAAACGCGTCGACGGCGGCAGCACGGATGCGGGCTGCAGCTTTGGAGGGGCTGATCACCACGTCAGGTGAATCGCTCACAGTTCCTCCAGGTGTCACGGATGTCGGATGTTGACAATATCGCGCTCTCGAACCACTATAAGCAAGTGCTTAGATTCTAAGCATGCGCTTAGATTGGTCGTCACGTGCGGGAACGCCGCACCGAAAGGAAGCAACTCCTCATGCGTCGCACTCTGTACGGACCCGATCACGAGGCGTTTCGCGAATCGGCTCGCGAATTCGTCAACCGGAACATCCTTCCGGTCGCAGAGAAGCTGATCGATCAGCGCTTCATCGACCGCGAGATCTGGCTCGAAGCGGGACGCAACGGCTTCCTCGGTCTCGAGGTCCCGGAGGCGTACGGCGGAAGCGAAGCCGGTGACTACCGCTTCAACGCGGTGCTGGCAGAAGAACTCTCGCGCGCAAGTGCAGCGGTTGCTTCGAGTTTCGGCATCCACGCCGACGTTGTTGCTCCCTACCTCGTTCAGCTCACCACCGAAGAGCAGAAGCAGCGTTGGCTGCCCAAGTTCTGCACCGGCGAAATGCTGACCGCAATCGGCATGACCGAGCCCTCCGGCGGATCCGACCTCGCCTCGCTCAAGACCACGGCGGTCAAGGACGGCGACGACTGGATCATCAACGGCTCCAAGACCTTCATCACCAACGGCTACAACGCTGATCTCGTGATCGTCGCAGCCCGCACCAGCCCCGAGAAGAAGTCCAAGGGCATCACCCTCTTTGCCGTCGAAACCGGCATGGACGGTTTCGAGCGCGGACGCAAGCTCGACAAGGTCGGCCAGCACGAGTCCGACACCGCGGAACTGTTCTTCGAGAACGTTCGCGTGCCGTCCACCAACATCATCGGCGAGATCGACCGCGGCTTCATCCACATGATGGAAATGCTGCCGCAGGAACGCGTCGGCGCTGCAGTGTCCAACATTGCGCACGCTGCTCCGATTCTCGAGGAGACGCTGCAATATGCCAAGGACCGCAAGGCTTTCGGTCAGCCCATCGGCTCGCTGCAGTGGAACAAATTCCTGCTCGCAGATTTGGTGACCCGCGTCGAGGTCACCCAGGCTTACGTCGACAACTGCGTCGCCGCCCATGCGGCCGGCGAGCTGACCGCCATCGACGCAGCCAAGGCAAAGTGGTGGACCGCGCAGGTACAGAACGAGGTCCTCGATCACTGCGTCCAACTGCACGGTGGCTACGGCTATATGACCGAGTACCGGGCTGCTCGCGCCTGGATGGACGCTCGCGTCACCAAGATCTGGGCCGGATCCAACGAAATCATGAAGGAACTCATCGGCCGCGACCTCGGCCTGTAGTTTCGACCGCAAGCGCTATTTCCTCCCGAGCCCTTCGACCACAGGAGCATCACCGCGTATGTCTGTTCTCGACAAGTTCTCTCTGACAGATCGAGTTGTCATCGTGACCGGTGCGTCGTCGGGTCTCGGGGTGGCATTTGCAAGAGCCGCAGCTGAGGCGGGAGCCGACGTCGTGCTGGCAGCCAGGCGCGTCGACAAGCTCGAAGACACCGCCAAGCTCGTGCGTGATGCAGGCCGTGAAGCGTTGTGTGTGGCCACCGACATTGTCGATCCGGCCCAGGCCCAGCACATGGTCGACGCAGCTATGGAGAAGTTCGGTCGCGTGGACGTACTCGTCAACAACGCCGGCGTCGGAACCGCGGTTCCGGCAACCCGTGAAACTCCCGACGAGTTTCGTTCCGTCATCGACATCAATCTCAACGGTTCGTACTGGGCTGCGCAGGCGTGCGGTCGAGTGATGCTGCCGGGCAGTTCCATCGTCAATATCTCCAGCATTCTCGGGTTGACCACGGCGGGACTGCCGCAGGCTGCCTACGCAGCCAGCAAAGCCGGCATCGTCGGATTGACCCGCGACCTGGCTCAGCAGTGGGGAACCCGCAAGGGCATCCGTGTCAATGCCATCGCGCCGGGATTCTTCAAGTCGGAAATGACCGACCAATACAACGACGGCTACCTCGAATCGATGGCTCCCCGCTTGATCATGGGTCGAATGGGAGATCCGGAAGAACTCGCGGCAACCATGGTGTGGCTGGCCTCCCCGGCCGGCGGATACGTCACCGGCCAGACCATTGCCGTCGACGGCGGGATCACGATCACCTGACGTCGATGACGGGAGGTCATCCCGTTTGCCGTATAAGTAGCAGGTGACTTCAAACGCCGACCCCTCGGAGAACTGGGAAGACCGTCCGCCGCCGTCCATGGCTGCAACGGAGCTTTTACGTGACCTCCCGGTGACGGCGCGCGGGGTCCGGACCAGGGCTTCTCTGGTTGCGGCAGCCCGGACGGTGTTCGAGCGAGCGGGGTACCTCGACGCCCGGCTGACCGACATCACGAAGGAAGCGAACTGCTCCACGGGCACGTTCTACACGTACTTCGACAACAAAGAGCAGATCTTTGCCGCTGTCCTCGAAGTCGCGCAGGAAGACATGCTGCACCCCGGCATGGGTCGCGTCCGCGACGCGGACAACCCTTACGCTGTGCTCGAGTCGAGCAACCGCGCGTACCTGATTGCCTTCCAACGCAATGCCAAATTGATGGGTCTGCTCGAGCAGGTGGCACAGATCGATCCGGCCTTCGCGAAACTACGACGCGATCGTGGTGCAACCTTCATCACGCGCAATGCAAAAGCCATCGAGCGGTTGCAGACGGAAGGGAAGGCCGACACGTCGCTGGATCCGTTGTTGGCGTCGCGGGCACTCTCGTCGATGGTGAGCCGCTTCGCCTACAGCGTGTTCGTGTCTGAGGAACCGGGCTCAGACGGCAAGCCGGTGCCCTTCGAAGAAGTGGTCAAGACCGCTACCCAGATTTGGGCCAACGCGCTCCGATTGCAGCGGTAGCAGCGGCTCAGCGGGTTCCGCGTGCGAACTCCGCTTCGAGATTCTGGCGCAGAGTTTCCTCACTGTTGCGGACCGCGTTCTCGATGAACGGACCCACTACGAGGCCCAGCGCTTTGCCGGCCAGACCGTCGGGCAGCTTGTAGGCAAAATCGACCGCCAACTCGGTTTTGGTGTCGTCTACCCGCGTGAATTCCCAGGTAGACGAATTGGCGACATCTCCCAGTGATGAGAGTGTGATGATGCGGTCTTTCTCCCACTCGGTGATTTCGAGCTTCGAGCGCACGGTGCTCGGACCAATTTGGATTGCGGCGTCGAATGTTGCGCCCAGACCTTGATCGAACTCGCCGTCTGGGTAGAACTCGGAGACGCCGTACATCCAGTTCACGACATTCCGGTAGTCGTCTATGTAGGCAAACGCGACGTCAACGGGTACGGCGGCAACCGCGGAATGGCGAACGTGGATCATGACTGGTCCCTTGTTTATCGGTGGACATCGACTGTAACCAATGACGGTGACATGTTCGGTGTCGGCGCAAGTGGATCTACGGTAACGGTTATGACAAACGAGCCTGCTATGCCCGAATCCTGGCGACACTACGAAGACCTGGGTCTGTCCAAGCCTCTCGCGGCGGCACTGGAAGCGTTTGTCGAGCAGGGGTACCACGGGGCATCGATTCGGGACATCGCAGCGCGAGCGGGGCTCTCGGTGCCAGGTCTGTACCACCACTATCCGTCGAAGCAGGCCTTGCTCGTCGGCTTGACCACGGTGGTGATGGGCGAGTTGCTCGAACGCAGTCGCGCCGCCGAGATCGAAGCCGGCCCAGATCCGTCGGATCGCTTCGACGCGGTGATCGAATCACTGTTGCGGTTCCACATGTTTCGACGGGAGCAGTCGTTCATCGCGTCTTCGGAGCTTCGGAGTATGGAACCGGAGGGTCGGGCTAGCTACATCGCTCAACGTGACGAACAGCAGAAGCAGGTCGACCGGATCATTCTCGACGGAGTTCGAGCGGGTGAATTCGACGCCGAGTATCCAGTGGACGCGAGTCGGGCCGTCGTGACGATGTGTGTGGCGGTGGCGCAGTGGTATCGGCCGGATGGTGAATTGTCGCCGGAGGAGTTGGTGGAGCGGTATTTGGGGATTGCGAGGTGCACGGTGGGGGCGAAGCGGGTTGGGATGTGATGTTTGGTTGATGCTGCGGGACTTCGGCGATCACCTGGAGTTCTTCAGCAATTCGAGGGCCGCGTCCCGGCCGACGCCGAAGGGGTCGGTGCCTATGCCGATCCCGTCTGCGACGAGGGCACCTTCGTGAAGCAGCATGAGGGACTCGACGAGGCGTTGGTCGGCCTGCCCTTCTGTCGCCAGAATGCGCCGAAAGAGATTCATCATTTCTTGCTTCTGTTCGGCGATAACAGCGAACACCTGATGTGAGCGATCACTGAACTCGGCGTGCGCGTTGATCATGCTGCACCCCTTGCCTCCGCTCGCCTTGGACCAGGAGGCGGAAGCATCGAACACCGCACTCAACTGTTCGGCGCGAGTGTCTCCGGCTGATGCCAGCTTCTTGTCGCGAAAGGCTCGCCACCGCCGATCTCGGTCCTTCAGATATTCCACGACGAGACCGTCCTTCGAGCCGAACCGCTCGTACAGAGTCTTCTTCGTGACCCCGGCGTCCAGTGCGACGGTATCCACACCTACGGCGTGAATCCCCTGTTCGTAGAACAACTTCGACGCCGACTCCAGGATGCGACGCGCTTTCGGAGTCAACTCGGGTACGGATTCCTCTGCCATGGCCAAAAGTATACCGATCTGTATAGTCGAGGTATGAGTAAACAGATCGGTATACCTCGGATCGCGATCCCGAGATCTGCCGTGACGGCTACCTTGTCGGTCTTGTTCGTCGCGTGCTGGAGTTCGGGATTTATCGGAGCCAAACTCGGCGCGGGCAGCGCCGAGATCCCCACGGTGCTGATGTGGCGGTTCCTCCCGCTCGCCGCAGTACTCGTCCCGATTGTCTGGTTGTCCGCCCGGCGCCTGAACACGATGCCGGCCCCGCGGACTCTCGGCAGGCAGGTGGTGATCGGGATGCTCTCCCAGAGCGGATACCTGTTGTCTGTGTACTGGGCAGTCGATCTCGGCGTGAACACCGGAACAACTGCACTGATCGACGGTATTCAGCCGCTGGTGGCAGCCGCGCTGCTCGGCCCGGTCCTCGGTGTCGCAGTGCCGCGCACACAGTGGGTCGGGTTGGTGATCGGGCTGGGCGGCGTCGCGATGGTCACCGCCGCCGACGCCGGAGCCGGTACAGCGGCGCCGTGGTGGTCGTACGCGATCCCGTTCCTGGGGATGCTCTGCCTGGTCGCATCCACCTTCGTCGAACAACGTGCTCCCACGTCCACGCCGCCACTGCAGGCTCTGGCTATCCACTGCTCAACCAGCGCAATAGTTTTCACGGCTCTAGCGGTCGCTTCCGGAAATGCCGTACCGCCGAGTGTCAACACATTCTGGATCGCATTGCTCTGGTTGATCGTGCTGTCCACCTTCGGTGGTTACGGCCTGTACTGGTTGTTGCTCCGTCGGGTCGGCATTACGTCCGTCAATACGTTGATGTTCTTGATCGCTCCCGTCACCGCGGTCTGGGGTGCGCTGATGTTCGGGGAATCCTTCACTCCGTACACCGCGCTCGGCTTGGCGGTGGGCATCCTCGCCGTCGTCGTGGTCACCCGGGTGGGCAATCGCCCGAAGAAGCGGGACGAGGGCGAAGATGCCTGTCCGGTCAGGGCCCCGGTCACGTCGCGCTGATAAAGCCCGATCGGGATGTGAACCGCTCGCGGAGCGCGGTGAGTTGCTCTGCGGTGAGCTTGAGTCCGTTGAGTGCGTAGTCCTCGACGGTGCCGAAGTGTGCGCGCATCTCGTCGAGCGCGGCGTCGAAGTAGCTGTCACGGACGCCGAGGAGGGGCCGGAGCAGTTCGGCGTCGACGCCTTTGCTTGCGGCGAAGTCGAGTATCGGTTCCGTCATGGGTGCCAGATCGGTGTTCGTCTGCAGGTAGTCGGCGCGTACATCGGCTTCGTCGGCGCCGAGGAGGAGCAGGAAGGAGGTTGCGGCCCATCCGGTGCGATCCTTGCCGGTGGTGCAGTGGAAAAGTGCTGCCCCGGTGCGTTTTTCGTCGATGAGGTCGAGGTAGAACGTGCGGTAGGCGTCGAGCGCGGATGGCAGGGTGACGAAGTTGCGGTTCGCTTCCTCCATCTGCGCGATCCCACGCCCGCCGCTGATCGTTTCGGCGTACGCGGCCGGGTCCGTCATGAGTAGTCCGGTGGCTGCGGCGTTCTGGGCATTGTCGGCGAGTACGTCGAGCCAGACCGTCCGTGTCGAGTCGGGGAGATTGTCGAGTGCGCCGTCGCGCTCGGCGGCGGTCCTCAGGTCGTACACAGTCCGAATGTCCAAGCGGGCGACTGCGGCAACGTCGTCGCCGTCGAGTTTCGCGAGCGTCGCCGAACGGTAGAGCGCGCCTGGACGGACGGTGCCACCTGCAACGGCAATGCCGCCGAGGTCGCGGAAGTTCGGGGCGGTTTTCAGGAGAACGCGACGATCGAGCGGGTGAGTTGGCATGGCTGACTCCTTTGGGTTCGGGCGGTGACGGCCTAGCCCGCGGGATCGGGCGTAATTCCGCGACGGAGACTGCGAACCGTCAGATCCAACGCTTGCAGTCGGGTGCCTGCGCCACGATTGACGTAGTCCATGGATGTGTAGAGCAGCGACCACAGCAGGTTCTGTACCCAGTCCGAACTCATGTCGGGATCGATGGAACCGTCGGAGTGTCCACGTTCGATGGCGTCGCTGACTCCGCTGTCGTTGGATGCGGATTCGGCAAAGGAATCTTCTTGATACACACCGGGTGTGAAGAACAGGACCGTCAGAAGGTCGGCCAGTTCGAAGTACTCGTGGCACAGGCGAACCAGTGCTTCGGCACCGGTGCCATCACCGAGTCTCGCCGCTGCGCCAGCTTTGTCGACGGCGTGGGTGGCCTCTGACGCGACGGCCTCGACCAGGTCTGACCGTTCGGGAAAGTAGCGGTGCAGGGTGGTCCGGCCGACTTTTGCGGCCGATGCGATTTCGCTGAGCGTCGCGGCGGGTTTGGACGCGAACACTGAAATGGCGGCATCGAGGATTGCCTTGCGAGTGCGCTCGCGGGTTGCGCTTTGTTCTGGTGCGCTGTGGATCGTTGTCACGAATTCGAAGCGTAGCCGTGTCCGGTTTCGGTATCCAGTCTTTCCGTATCGGAATTCCCTTGCCCTTTTTGGAACATTCGTGTTCCATAAATTTATGCTCGAATCTGACGCTCGCAAACCCACGCCGAAATGGAGCAATCTCCGCGTTCTTGCCGAGTTCGCTCGCCCGCACCTGCCGTCGCTCCTGCTCGGGTTGGTCTTGGCCCTGTGTGGCTCAGCGGCGACGCTGGCGACGCCGATGGTCACCAAGTGGGTTCTCGATACGCTCGACACCGGCGCTTCGCTGCAAGGGCCGATCCTGACACTGGTCGTCCTTCTCGTGGTGGGCGCAGTGCTCGGCTGCGCTCAATGGATCGTGCTCGGCACTGCCGCCGAGAAGGTCGTGTTCGACGCCAGGTCCTCGCTGGTCCGACGGTTCCTGGCCGCGACCGTGCCGTCGTTGCAATCGCGGTCGGTGGGCGAGTTGGTCACCCGAGTCACGTCGGACACCTTGCTGTTGCGTGAGGCCGCGTCGTCAGCCGCGGTGAACATTCTCAATGCCGCCGCCCTGACCATCGGAACGATTGTCTTGATGGGTGTTCTCGATCTGCCGTTGCTGGGCGTGACCATGGTGGCAATCGTGTTCGCCTCCATCCTCTTTGCCGTTCTGATGCCCCGGATTTCCGCAGCGGAGGCTCGAACCCAGGAATCGCTCGGCAAGCTCGGTGGAGTTCTCGAAGGTGGTTTGCGAGCAATCCGGACGGTCAAGGTGTCACTCGCGGAGGATCGAGTCGGCGCTCTCGTGACGAACAATGCGGCCGATGCAAAAAAGCATGCAGTCACAGCGGTTCGAGTATCCGCGACCGCATGGACTGTCGCGTGGACCGCCATTCAAGGGTCGATCATTGCCATCTTGGGGTTCGGTGCCTGGCGCGTCGCCGACGGTGAAATGGCAGTCTCCACACTCATCGCTTTTCTGCTCTACGCCTTCACGCTGATGGGTCCGGTCTCGGAGCTTGCGCAGAACGTCACCTCTGTTCAGTCGGGAATCGCGGCAGCCATCAGGATTCGAGAGATGCAGTCGATGCCTACGGAGACGCATGACGTTGCCTTGGGAGTTGTCCAGAAAACCGACCCGGTCGCGCCGTTGATCGAATTGCGCAACGTCACGGTCAGCTACCACGGCTCGACCGAGCCAGCGCTGAGCGACGTCTCGCTGGTCATCCCGCAGCGGGGACATATGGCGATCGTCGGACCGTCGGGTGCAGGAAAGACCACGTTGCTCTCGACCGTGCTGCGATTTGTCGAACCAGGAGCCGGTGAGGTTCTTCTGCGCGGAGTCGGATACAACGCGCTCGATCACCGAGCAGTGCGCGAAAGCCTGGCGTATGTCGAGCAGGAGACGCCGGTGGTGCCGGGAACGATCCGAGAGAACGTGGTCTTCAGTCATCCCGACGCGACCGATGACGAGGTGCAGGCAGTACTACGTCTGCTCCGGCTCGACGACGCGATCGAGGCCCTGCCGAACGGACTCGACACCGCTCTGACCGCCACGTCGCTGTCCGGCGGACAACGTCAGCGGATCGCGATGGCACGTGCAGTTCTGCGGCCGAGTGCGTTGCTCCTGCTCGACGAAGCCACTGCCCAGGTCGACACTCTCACCGAGGCCGCGATAGTCGATGCGATCAACGAACGTGCGCGCACCGGGGCTGTGGTGACGATCGCTCATCGACTCTCGACCGTGCGCGACGCCGACTGGATCGTGGTCATGGAAGCCGGCCGGATTCGCAACATCGGCAACCACGACGAGCTGATGAACAAAGATGAGCTGTACCGGGACATGGTGGTTGCCGGTCGGCTCGATCATTCGGAGGCATTGCTCGAAGATTGTTGACCCGGTGAGTCGGCATGTGCGAGAGTGCTGGTACCGAACGATCGCTCGGTCGGTCTTACTTGGAGGTGGATGGTGGCAATCGATCTGACGTATGCGCCGGAGGTGACCGCGCTGATCGAGAAGACGCGCGCCTTCACTCGGGATGTCGTTCTCCCGATCGAGGACAAGCATGGCGGCGACATTGCCGTTGCAGGCGGCGACGCAACTCGCATCGAGATGCAGACCGCGGCAAAGGCTGCAGGCGTCTTCGCTCCCCATGCGCCGATCGAATACGGCGGGCACGGTCTCAACATGAGTGATCGTGCGCCGGTATTCGAGGAGGCCGGCTACTCACTGTTCGGTCCGACCGCACTGAACATCGCCGCCCCGGACGAGGGCAACGTCCACATGCTGGCCCACGTGGCAAACGCGGCGCAGAAGGAACAGTTCCTCGCTCCGCTCGCCCGTGGTGACAAGCGTTCGGCTTTTGCGATGACAGAACCGGCGCCCGGCGCCGGATCCGATCCGTCGGCCCTCAATACCCGCGCCGAGAAGGCTCCGGGTGGCTGGAAGATCAACGGCAAGAAGTGGTTCATCACCGGCGCTGACGGCGCAGGCTTCTTCATCATCATGGCGCGCACGTCGGGTGAACCCGGCCAACGTGGCGGTGCCACAATGTTTCTCGCGCCGGCAGAGTCCCCGGGATTGATCGTCGGTCGTCATATCGGAACCCTCGACAAGTCCATGATCGGTGGCCACTGCGAGGTCACTTTCGAAGATCTCTTTGTCCCCGACGAGGCTGTTCTGGGCGAGGTCGACCAGGGCTTCGCCTACGCACAGGTACGTCTCGGCCCTGCCCGCATGACACACGTGATGCGCTGGCTGGGCGCCGCGCGTCGTGGGCACGACATCGCCGTGGCCCGGGTGGCGGAGCGTGAAGGATTCGGTTCCAAGCTCGGTGACCTCGGGATGATCCAGAAGATGATCGCGGACAACGAAATCGACATCGCGGCCACTCGCGCGCTGCTGGTTCAGGCGTGCTGGGAGCTCGATCAGGGTGGCCATGCAAGCAACTCCACGTCGATCGCAAAAACGTATGCAGCGGAGGCGATCTTCCGTATCGTCGATCGGTCCATCCAGATGTGCGGTGGTATCGGTGTGTCCGACGACTTGCCTCTCGCACGCCTGTCCCGCGAGGTCCGCCCGTTCCGCGTGTACGACGGACCGTCCGAGGTTCATCGGTGGGCAATCGCGAAGCGCGTTGTGGGCGCGGCACGTCGAGCTGCTCGAGACGGGGCGTGATGACTGAGTTTCCCGGTCTCGACCTGGTTGCCCTGCGGAAGTACCTGCTCGACTCGGACGTCGCGGTGACCGGCGATCTGCGTGCGAAACTGATCTCCGGTGGCAAGTCCAACCTCACCTACGGGATCTACGACGACACATCCAGTTGGATTGTGCGCCGCCCTCCGACTGCGGGATTGACGCCGTCGGCCCATGATGTGGCGCGGGAATTCCGCATCACGTCGGCACTGCAGAACACTGCGGTGCCGGTGGCTCCCACCGTCGCCCTGTGCGAGGACTCGTCGGTGATGGGTGCGACGTTCACGGTCGTCGAGTTCATCGAAGGTCAGGTGATCCGGACGAAGTCGGAACTGGATGCTCTTCCGGCAGAACAGGTCACGGCCTGCGTCGATGAATTGGTGCGCGTACTTGCGGCGCTGCACGATGTCGACTACAACGCCGTCGGCCTCGGAGAATTGGGGCGTCCCGACGGGTACGTCGCGCGGCAGGTGAAATTGTGGGCCGGTCAGTGGTCGCGGGTGAAGGTCGAGGATTCTGCGGACGTCGACCGCTTGGCTTCTGCTCTCGCGGAACTTATTCCGGCGAAATCCGAGTCGTCGATCGTTCACGGTGACTACCGGATCGACAACACGATCCTCGCTGCCGACGATGTCACGAAGGTCGCGGCCGTGGTGGACTGGGAACTGTCTACTCTCGGTGACCCTTTGGCCGATATCGCTATGATGTGCGTGTATCGCCATTCCGCGTTGGACCTGGTTCTCGGGGAGCCGGCAGCCTGGACCAGTTCGTCATTGCCGTCTGTTGTCGATCTGGCCCAAAGCTATTCGCGCGTCTCGGGTCGGGATCTCGGCAACTGGAACTTCTACATGGCACTCGGATTCTTCAAGCTGGCCGTTGTCGCTCAGGGGATCGATCATCGTTTCCGGGCCGGTGCGACAGTCGGTGGTGGTTTCGAGAGTGCGGGAACTGCGGTACCCGAACTGATCTCGGCGGGGCTGAACGCGTTGAACGGGAAGTTCGCGTGAGTGCGTCGGCGCTCGTCACCGGCGCGTCCAAAGGCATCGGGCTGGGCATTGCGACGCGTCTCGCGACGCTCGGATACGGATTGACCATCACGGCGCGAGACAGTGAGACACTCGACGCAGTTGCCGAGGAACTGCGTCGTGCCGGTTCGCCCGACGTTCTGGTGCTGGCCGGTGACATGGCAGACGAGAGCTTTGCGACGGAATTGGTTGCCGCTCACGGTGATCGATTCGGTTCGATGCGTGCACTCATTCTCAATGCGGGTGTGGGAACCAGCGGGCGCATCGCGGACTACCCCATGAGGCGCTTCGACAAGACGCTCGCAGTGAATCTGCGGACGCCCTTGGCCCTGCTTCAGGCGTCGTTGCCGTTCCTGCGCCTGGCAGCGGATGCACATCCGAGTGGCGGAGCAAAGGTTGTTGCGCTGGCATCAATTGCCGGGGTGTACGCCGAAAGCGGCTTGGGTGTTTACGGTGCGACCAAAGCAGCGTTGATTTCGATGATCGAGGCGCTCAACGCCGAAGAATCGGGAAACGGCATCAGCGGCACGGCAATTGCTCCGGGATACGTCGACACCGACATGTCGGCGTGGACGCACGATCGGATTACGCCGGAATCGATGATCAAAGTCGACGACATCGTCGAACTGGTCGACGGGTTGCTACGTTTGTCCGCCAGGGCAGTGGTCCCCAAGATCGTGATGACCCGAGCCGGGACCGACGGCTACGGGGCCTGATCAACCCGGCCGATTCTCGCCACGCTTGCGGAAGAAGTGGAACCCGGGAACACCGACGATCGCCTGTTTCAGGTCTTTCACGACCCCCAGGAGTTCGTGGACTTCGGGGGAGACCGAGTCCAAGGTGGCGAGAATCGGCAGGACGGCAGTGACCCGCTCGGTGAGTTCCGGGAGCTTGTCGATCAGCGTGATGGCGGCAGTGACTTCGGATTCGCTGAGATCATCCGCAAACCTGGCAGCTAACGGAGCCAGTTGAACTGCGATGGGTTCGTACAGCTCGAGAAGTTGCTGCGCGATGTCCGATGTTTGCTCGACGGCTTCGATCAACGTCTCGGCGCGAACAGTGACGGAAGCTGCGCCGACTACGACGCGGTCTGCGTTCTCGGCTATCTGGCTGATTCGCGCAACCAGTCTCTCGACGCTCACCAACAGCGCCTCGAGGCGGGCAGGGAGCGTGAGCGCGAAAGCGACCGTCGACAGCGACCAGTGCACCACATCGCTGACGGAGTGGACCAGGCTGGAACGTCCCGGCAAAACTAGAGCCATCACTCGATACTGCCTGATAATGGTCGGAAGTGCAGGCATTTCTCACATTCCTGTGAGTCGGGGCGTCTTCGAGATATGAGTAGCTCAGGCGCTGGCGTTCCCACATCTTGGCCGTCGCTACTCGATACCTGGAAGGATCGAGACATGGCGGTTAACCGTACCCACACAGTGATCGAGTCGCCGATCGGGCCGTTGACACTGGTCGCGACGGCAAACGGCTTGTGCGGTCTCTACATGGCAGAGCATCGTCACAAGCCGAACGAGTCGACCTTCGGGGAGAGTTCACCCGCGAATTTCGGTGCTGTCCGGGAACAGTTGGACGAGTATTTTTCCGGAGAGCGAACCGAGTTCTCGTTGCCGTTGGATCCGTCGGGCACGGAGTTTCAGCAACGAGTGTGGGATGCGCTGCGGACAATTCCCTACGGGCAGACGTGGTCCTATATGGACCTCGCGCAAACCCTTGGCAACCCTCTGGCGATTCGTGCTGTCGCGGCGGCGAACGGTAAGAATCCGATCAGCATCATCGTGCCCTGCCATCGCGTGGTCGGTAGTGACGGGAGCCTGACGGGCTTTGCGGGCGGTCTCGACCGCAAGCGCTTTCTGCTCGAGCAAGAGTCCGGCGGAGTCTCGGACGTGCTGTTCTGATGGAACGAACTCACATAACTCGTGATGCGAGCGTTTACCGATCGTGGCACTGAAACCATTCGAGAACGTCGTGACAGAGCACGGGGCGGTGGTGCTTCGGGTGTGCCGCGCTGTGGTCGGTCCGGTCGATGCGGAGGACGCGTGGTCCGAGACCTTCCTGGCGGCAATGCGTGCCTATCCGGACCTGGATCCCGGCGCGAATGTCGAGGCATGGCTCGTGACCATTGCGCACCGCAAAGCCATCGACATCGTGCGAGTACGAGCGCGCGTCGCGATTCCCACCGACGACCTTCCGGAATTGCCGACGCGTATCGGCCTTCCGGGAACCTGGAATCACGAACTCTGGGATGCACTCGAACAACTGCCGTTCAAGCAGCGAGCGTCGGTGGCGTACCACTTCCTGGGCGGGCTGCCGTACGCGGAGATCGCCGAGATTCTGGGCAGTACTCCGTCCGCCGCGAGGAAGGCCGGCTCCGACGGTATTGCGTCCCTGCGAAAAACATACTTACCCAACACCATTCCGGAAGGGAGCCGATCATGACTACCGAAGCTGATGTGTTCGGCGCACTCCCCGCGTCCGACCCGGAAGCGCTGGCGCGACTGCACTCACGGCTGGCTGATGCCGCTGCGGCGGCGCAGTTGATCGATGTTGCCTATCGGATCGTTGATTCGCCGATCGGGAAATTGCTCCTCGCTGCAACGGACGTCGGATTGGTGCGGGTGGCGTTTGCCGTCGAGGGGCACGACGTCGTGCTTGGACGGCTGGCCGATACTGTCAGTCCTCGTGTCCTGCATCATCCGCGCAGGCTCGACGCCGTTGCCCGGGAGCTGGACGAGTACTTTGCCGGCGCCCGAAGGGAATTCGACCTGGATTTGGATTTCCAGCTGGCAAAGGGATTTCGGCGTGAAGTGCTGCGCCACCTTCCGGAGATCGAATACGGCCACACCGCAAGCTATTCGACGGTCGCCGCGGCGTCGGGTAGCCCGCGTGCAGTGCGGGCGGTGGGCACGGCGTGTGCGAAGAATCCATTGCCGTTGGTGGTGCCATGTCACAGAGTTGTCCGAAGTGACGGAAGCCTGGGCCAGTACGCGGGCGGCCCGGAGCTCAAGGCCGTACTGCTGGACCTGGAATCGCGGCAATGAACAAGGCTGCGACGCTGACTCTTCCGTTCATGCCGCCGTATGCGACGGAGCCGTTGATCGGCGCGTTGAAGGCCCATGCGGTAGCCGGATTGGAACGTCACGACGACGGGGTTCATGTGCGCGTCGTGCCGTTGCCGACCGGTCCCGTGATCGTGTCGGTGTCATGGCACGACGATTGTGTGTCGGTGAGCGCGGACAGGGACACGGACGCCGCTCAGCTCGAGTCGGTTGTACGGCGGTGGCTCGATCTCGACGGCGATCATCGTGTGTGGGAGGCGGTGCTGGCGTCGGACAAGACGCTGGCTCCGCTGATCTCGGCCCGGCCAGGTTTACGTGTGCTCGGTAGCGTCGACGGTTTCGAGACTGCGGTGCTGGCTGTTCTGGGGCAGCAGGTTTCGCTGGGGGCGGCGCGAACATTTGGCGGACGGATTGTCGGAGCGTTCGGACTACCTGTGAATCACGAGTTCTCGGCCTTCCCATCGGCGGAGTCTGTAGCGGCCAGTTCCCCGGACGCGATACAGAAAGCTGTCGGATTGACCAGTGCGCGTGCACGAACGGTGCACACCTTGGCGATTGCCGCTGTCGAGTATCTTGATCTCGGCTGGGATGCCGACCCAGTGCGATTTCGTGCTGATCTTCTAGCTCTGCCAGGAATCGGGCCGTGGACTGCCGACTATCTCACCGTGAGGATCCTCGGAGATCGGGACGCGTTTGTGCCGGATGATCTGGTTCTCAAACGCGCGTTGGGTGTATCGTCCGGCAAGGAAGCTGCGGCATTGTCGGAGCAATGGCGACCGTGGCGCGCTTACGCGTTGTTTCATCTGTGGACGAAAGAAGCTTTTCTCTAGTCAGTCTTTCGAGGTCGCCAGGCTAGATGGCCACCAGATTTTCTTGCCGATGTCATGGGACAGAGCGGGAACCAGGACGCTGCGCACGATGATCGTGTCCAACAGCACGCCGAACGCAACGGCAAAACCGATCTCGGCCAGGAAGACCAGTGGAAGAATTCCCAGGACGGCAAACGTTGCCGCCAACACGATCCCGGCCGAGGTGATGACGCCGCCGGTGACGGCAAGTCCGCGCAATACACCTGCGCGAGTGCCGAATTCACCGGTTTCCTCGCGAACACGGGTCATCAGGAAGATGTTGTAGTCGATGCCCAGCGCTACGAGGAAGACAAACGCGTAGAGCGGGAACGACTGGTCTGCGCCTGCAAAACCGAAGACGTGAGTGAAGAAGAAGCCGCTGACGCCCAAGGTGGCCGCAAACGAAAGGACCACCGTTGCAATCAGAATTACGGGAATGACCAGCGCGCGAAGCAGTAGCGCAAGAACAACGAAGATAACCGCAAGCACGATGGGGATGATGAGATTGCGGTCGCGCACCGACGCTGCTTGAACGTCGAGTGTGGTTGCGGTGCTGCCGCCCACAAGAGCGTCGGCGCCTGGAACTGCGTGTACAGCGGTCCGGAGGCGTTTGATCGTCTCGAGTGCCTGTGGCGAGTCGTATGAATCGACAAGCATCGCGTTGATCATGGTTCGACCGTTGATCGGTGGGGCAGTGAAGCCTGGTGGGGCACAGCCGGCGGCGGCTGCCTGGGCGACGGCCGCTGGATTGGTCTTGATCAATTCGCTGACCTTCGCCACGTCGACTTGCGTGCATACAGACCCGGCGTCCTGGGATATACCCTCGACAGCGCTTGCCGCTTTGATGACCGCATCGGACTGATCCGCGTTCGCAGTGATGACGGCCGGGGCACCGGCTCCCGGGTCGAACGCGGAATCGTAGAGTTCTTGCCCGACAACGGCGTCCGGAGTGTTGGTGAAGTTCTGGGCCGCGGTCAGCCCATCGGTTTTCAGGCTTCCGATTCCGGCCGCGAACAACACGATGAGCAGGATCGACGCGCCGATCCACAGCGAGCGATCCCTGTTGCCGACAGTTGTCGCGATCTTGCCCCACATGCCGTGCGTCGCAAGATCTGCGGCGTGATCGACGCGTGGAGTTCGGGGCCAGAACACCCAGCGGCCGACCACCGCCAGTGCGACGGGCATGAACGTCATCATCACCAGATACGTGCAGGCAATCCCGATCGCGGCCACCGGGCCGAGGCTCTTGTTGGAGTTCAACTGCGAGAAGGTCAGGCAGAGCAGTCCGAGAACGACAGTGACAGCCGATGCTGTGATCGCGGGCGCTGATTCACGCCACGCTCGTATCATCGCGTCGAATCGATTGGGGTAGCTGTGAAGTTCTTCGCGGTAACGCGAAATGAGCAGCAGCGCATAGTCTGTGCCCGCACCGATCACGAGTACGAACAAGATTCCTTGAGATTGACCGGTCAAGGTCAGGATCTCGGCCTTCGCGAGGAAGTAGATCACCATCGACGACAAGCCGATTGCCAGGAGCGCCGAGAACAGCGGGAAGACCACAGCACCGGCGATCTGTAGACCACTAGAAGAATCAGGATGACAACGAGTAAGGCGGCGCCGAGGAGCGCACTGTCCAAGCCGGCAAAAGCGTCGATGAAGGCCACCAGGAGCCCGCCAGGACCTGCCGGTAGTACTTCCATGTCGCCGGCAGCCTGCTCGGCCGCGTCGAGGACTTTCTGTTCGGTTGCCGCCAGCTCCTCACCGGACACCGCGGCGCCGTCGTCCTTGGCGATCAGCGGAACGAAAATGGATGCAATGGTGCCGTCGGCGGAGAATTGAGTTGGCTGCATCCCGTCGGCATCGACGCCGGGTACTCGGGAAATGGCTTGACGTGCAGATTCGACAGCAGCTTTGTCCGCATCGGTCAGCGCGGAATCCCGATGGAATACGACAAAACCAGGAATGGTCTCCACCGGAAGGAATTTCGCGGATTCATTTGCGACGACGGTGGACTCTGCCGAACTCGGAAGATACGACGAGTTGTCGTTCTTCTGAACCTCCGCGAGTTTGCTCTGGAACGAACCGCCGAAACCGCCCGCGACAAAGGCGAAGATCGCCAATGCGATCACCGTGAAGATCGGCAGGCGAAAGGCTCTGATCGCTCTGCCGTCGTTCTTTTCCGCGTCAGTGGAATCCAGTTTGGTCATCGTTCTCCTGGGGGCACATGAGGCCGTCACCGATAAAACAACATTTTCAGTAGAACACGCGAGCAAGCCGGGTGGAACTACCGCAATTGGGGTACCCGCTGATGCGAGGAACACAACTTTCACGCGCAGGAGGTACAGCGACCCGGTTGTCGAAGCCGATATGAGTCACCACTTCTACCGATCGGTTGGAGAGATTTATGTCAACCACCGAAATGCTCGAACTCGAGCGCACCATCGACCATCTCCGTCACTGTGTCGGTTCGCTGCGGTCCTTGTACGGCGACGTGCCGCAGGTCCGCCGGTTGGTCAATGATCTGGAGCGGCTCGAGATCGACTCCGGCGATCTTGACGCATCGCCGCCGCACCTGACCCATCACGAACAGGCTGAACGAATCCCCGTGCCCGACACACCGTACGACGCGTCGATGTGGCAGGGCGCCGATGACGAGGGTATCGGCGGCCACCCGACCGAGCACGACGGATGAGTGCACCACCGATCGATTCGAGTGGGGTCGGTGCTTCTTCGCGTGCTCGCATTGCGGCACGCACGCTGAGAACGGACCGGTGGTGGCGAGCGCCGCTACTGACCGTACTGGGATTGTCCGTCTTCCTGGTCTACGCGACGATCCGGTCGTTCGTCCGCAGCGCGTACTGGGTCGCGGACTATCACTACCTGACACCGTTCTACTCTCCGTGCCTGAGCGACTCGTGTGCGCCGGGTTCCAGCGATTTCGGCACACCGATCGGTGAATTGCCGATGTGGATTCCGCTCGGGTTCCTGGTGCTGCCGTTCCTTCTCGGATTCCGGCTGACCTGCTACTACTATCGCAAGGCCTATTACCGGTCTGTGTGGCTGTCGCCGCCTGCCTGTGCGGTCGCAGAACCACATCGCGCGTACTCGGGTGAAACACGACTTCCGCTGATCATCCAGAACTCGCATCGGTACTTCTTCTACGTCGCTGTTGTTGTGTCGATCATCAATACCTACGACGCGATTCGGGCTTTCCACGGAGCGGACGGTGGCTTCGGGATGGGTCTCGGCACGCTGATCCTCGTCGGCAACGTGTGCTTGCTGTGGGCCTACACGGTGTCGTGCCATTCGTGTCGTCACGTCACGGGTGGACGGCTCACCCATTTTTCGAAACATCCGATCCGCTACTGGTTGTGGACGCAGGTGAGCAAACTCAACACGCGGCACATGCAGCTGGCGTGGACCACGCTCGGCACACTCATGATCACCGATTTCTACATCATGCTCGTGGCCAGCGGGACGATCGACGACCTACGTCTGATCAATTGACCACCCAATTCTTCAGGGAGAGTGAATGACCGAAGTCGAACGGCACACCTACGACGTCGTGGTGATCGGAGCTGGCGGAGCCGGACTACGCGCGGTGATCGAGGCCAGAGAGCAAGGACTCTCTGTTGCCGTGGTCTGTAAGTCGCTGTTCGGCAAGGCTCACACCGTCATGGCGGAGGGTGGGTGCGCTGCCGCGATGGGCAACGCCAACGAGAAGGACACCTGGCAGACGCATTTCCAGGACACGATGCGCGGTGGGAAGTTCCTCAACAACTGGCGGATGGCGGAGCTGCACGCGCGTGAGGCGCCGGATCGAGTGTGGGAACTCGAAACCTATGGCGCACTGTTCGATCGGACGCCGGACGGGCGAATCAGTCAACGCAACTTCGGTGGTCACACGTATCCGCGGCTCGCTCACGTCGGTGACCGAACAGGTCTCGAGATCATTCGGACGATGCAGCAGAAGATTGTCTCGCTTCAGCAGGAAGACTTCGCGGCCACCGGAGACTACGAGGCACGCGTCAAGATCTTTGCGGAATGCACCATCTCGGAACTGACGAAGGACGGCGACCGTATTTCCGGTGCCTTCGGATACTGGCGTGAGAGTGGACGGTGCGTGCTGTTCGAAGCACCGGCCGTGGTGATGGCTACCGGCGGAATTGGCAAGTCGTTCAAGGTCACATCCAATTCGTGGGAGTACACCGGGGACGGACACGCGCTGGCACTTCGCGCGGGCGCCAACTTGATCAACATGGAGTTCGTTCAGTTTCACCCGACGGGCATGGTGTGGCCGCCGAGCGTCAAAGGCATTCTCGTGACGGAGGGCGTACGCGGTGACGGTGGTGTGCTCAAGAACTCCGAGGGCGACCGCTTCATGTTTTCCTACATCCCGCCGGTGTTCAAGGGCCAGTACGCCGAGACGGCAGAAGAAGCCGATCGGTGGTACGAGGATCAGGAGAACAACAGGCGCACCCCCGATCTGCTACCCCGCGACGAGGTGGCTCGTGCCATCAACACGGAGGTGAAGGAGGGACGCGAAACCCCGCATGGCGGTGTGTACCTCGACATCGCGTCGCGAATGCCGGCCGAGGAAATCAAGCGCCGGTTGCCGTCGATGTATCACCAGTTCAAGGAACTCGCGGACGTCGACATCACAAAAGAGCAAATGGAAGTTGGTCCGACCTGCCACTACGTGATGGGCGGGATCGAGGTCGACCCAGACTCCGGTTCGTCGAACGTACCGGGGTTGTTCGCGGCGGGGGAGTGCTCCGGCGGAATGCACGGGTCCAACCGGCTGGGCGGAAATTCGCTGTCGGATTTGCTCGTGTTCGGTAGACGAGCCGGCCTCGGCGCCGCGACTTATGTGAAGTCGCTGCCTGCTCGGCCCGTCGTGGCGGACGGCGACGTGGATGCCGCGTCACGGATGTTGCTCTCGCCGTTCGAACCTCAGGGTGACGCCGGTGCCCTCGAGAACCCGTACACCCTGCACACCGAACTGCAGCAGACGATGAACGACTTGGTCGGCATCATCCGCACCGCTGAGGAAGTCGACCGCGCGCTGCGCACGCTCGACGACATCAAACGACGGATCGATTCGGTTGTGGTGGAGGGGCATCGGCAGTTCAATCCGGGATGGCATCTGGCTGTGGATCTGCGAAACATGGTGCTGGTCAGCGAATGTGTCGCGAAAGCCGCGCTGCTGCGCACCGAGAGCCGGGGCGGACATACTCGCGGCGATCACCCGGCGATGGCTGCGCAGTGGCGCAACACCCTGCTGGTGTGCGCTGTGGATGCAGCGGTCGCCGGGCGAGCGGATGTTGTTGTTCCCGACGTGCAGGTCACCTCCGAGCCGCAATCGCCGATGCGACCGGACCTTTTGGCGCTCTTCGACATCGACGAGTTGGCGAAGTACTACACGGACGCCGAACTTGCCGGCCATCCGGGAAGGAAAACCTGACATGGGCTACGACGCGAGTTTCCGGGTGTGGCGCGGCGATGCCGATGGTGGTGAGCTGCGGGACTATTCGGTTCCGGTGAACGAGGGGGAGGTGGTGCTCGACATCATTCACCGGTTGCAGGCCACGCAGACTCCGGACCTCGCGGTGCGGTGGAACTGCAAGGCGGGCAAGTGTGGATCGTGCTCAGCGGAGATCAACGGGCGTCCGCGGCTGCTGTGTATGACGCGGATGTCGACTTTTGCGGAGGACGAAGTGGTGACTGTGACTCCGATGCGCGCATTCCCGGTCATCCGTGATCTGGTCACCGATGTCTCGTTCAATTACCGGAAGGCACGCGAGATTCCGTCGTTCACACCGCCGCCCGGCTTGGCTCCCGGTGAGTACCGAATGCAGCAGATCGACGTCGCCCGCTCGCAGGAGTTCCGCAAGTGCATCGAATGCTTCCTGTGTCAGAACACTTGTCACGTCGTGCGCGATCACGAGGACAACAAGGAGGCGTTTTCCGGCCCCCGCTTCTTCATTCGGATCGCCGAACTCGAAATGCACCCTCTCGATACAGCAGACCGTCGGGACGCCGCGCAAGACCAGTCCGGACTCGGTCTGTGCAACATCACCAAATGCTGTACCGAGGTGTGCCCGGAGGACATCAAGATCACCGACAACGCAATCATCCCGATGAAGGAACGAGTCGTGGATCGGCGTTATGATCCGCTGGTCTGGCTGGGCAACAAGATCTTCCGTCGAGGTGAAACCTGATTCGGGTCAGGAAATTCCTCGGGAGATCGCGCGACTGGCCGCCTGCAGTGCCGGGACGAGGGGAGCGCTGCCGGTGTCGAGTGGAACGACAACAGATAATGCCGCGACAACGTCGCGAGAGCGGCGAATAGGCGACGCTATCGCCAGCGTGCCGAGATTGAGGTACTGGCGAGCTATGACGATGTCGGTGCGGCGGATCTCGGCCAGCAGAGAACGAAGCGTAGGTTCCTCGGTGATCGTGAACGGCGTCAGCGCCCGCAATCCGGCCGCGACAACATCGTCGAAGACGCCATGGGGAGCATGAGCCAGAAGCACCAGCCCACCGCTGGACGCGTGCAGCGGCAATCGTCCACCAGCCCGGCCGACAAGACCGACGGCGTCGTGGCTCGACAACCGCTCCAGGTAGACAGCCTCGAGGTGATCGCGGACAACCAGTTGTACGTTCTGCCCGGTGATTTCGTGCAAGTCCTCCATGAACGGCATTGCTACGGAACGTAAACCGTGTGCTCGGGGTGCGCGGGACCCGATCTCCCAGACCCGAAGTCCGATCTGAAATCGGCCGTCGTCGCCACGTTCGAGGGCTCCGAGCCTGGTGAGTTCTCGGCAGATGCGAAAGACCGTCGGCACGGGCAGTTCGGAACCCAGTGCAAGTTCGGTGATTGTCTGGCGGGGGTGCTGCGGAGTGAACAGATCGAGCAGGACCATAGCTCGTTCCAGCATTCCCGGCGGAGTAGCGACTTCTTTCACTCAATGAAAACTACCTTGTTGGCGGCCCTCATGTCCCGCGACCATCCAATCAGTGAAAAGTTGTTCTCTACCGAGGAGAGTTCTATGAGTCTGCCGCCCATTCGCACCCAGGTCGGTATCGTCGGGGCCGGTCCGGCCGGTCTGATGCTCTCCCATCTTCTTCATCTTCAGGGGATCGATTCCGTTGTCCTGGAATGCCGTACCCGCGAAGACGTCGAAGGAACGATCCGGGCGGGAATTCTCGAGCAGAACACCGTGGATTTGATGATCGCAACCGGCGTGGGTGATCGGTTACTCGCGGAAGGTCATCGCCACACCGGTACCCAGATCAGGTTCGCCGGTGAGGGGCGTCGCGTCGACTTCGAAGGGCTCACGGGTCGGGCTGTCACTGTGTACCCGCAGCATGAGGTGCTCATCGATCTGATTGCGCGCAGGCTGGCAGACAGCGGCGACATTCGCTTCGGCGTCAGTGACGTCGAGGTCCACGAGCACACTGGCGATCGCCCGTTCATCACGTTTGTCGACTCCGACGGTCAGGCGCAGCGGCTGGACTCCGAACTTGTTGCGGGATGCGATGGTTCGCGAACCGGGACGCGCCACCTCATTCCGGAGCCCGAGGTACGCACCGACTACTTCCGCCAGTACCCGTTCGTCTGGTTCGGCATTCTTGCCGAGGCCCCCCGAACGTCGGACGAACTCATCTACGCCCACAGCCCGCGGGGATTTTCACTCTGCAGCACACGATCCGAGACTGTGCAGCGGCACTACCTACAGGTTTCGGTCGACGACACTGTCGACGACTGGTCGGACGATCGAATCTGGGACGAGTTGCACCGACGCGTGGACGGACCTGGCGTCGAGGTCAAGGAGGGTGCCATCTTCTCGAAGAGCATCCTGCCGTTCCGTAGCTTTGTGTGTGAACCCATGCAATCCGGCCGCTTGTTCCTGGCCGGGGACGCCGCGCACACTGTCCCACCGACCGGCGCCAAGGGCATGAACCTCGCGCTGGCAGACGTGTGGGTTCTGGCCGACGCCATGGTCGGTTTCTTTACCGCTGGGGATCGACAAGCCCTCGACGGCTACTCCGCGGCTGTGTTGCCGAGGGTGTGGCGTGCTCAGCATTTCTCGTGGTGGATGTCGACGATGCTGCATACAGCACCCGACGCGTCGCCGTTCGACATCAAACGGCAGGAAGCTGAACTCGACGTCGTGACCAGCTCCCAAGCAGGGCTGACCTTGATTGCCGAGAACTACACCGGCCTGCCGCTGCCGCAACTGGTTCACACAGTGTCCTGACGCGCTGCCGTCTGGCAAAACGTCCGCATTGCCCATTTTTTATCTGAATATCTGTACAGATGTTATTTTTATTCAGAAGAAAAGGGGCAAACAGTGGGTCTCATCCGTTCCGGAGTTCCGACGTTCGCGATCGCTGCCGTCGTCGGCACCCTGCTCGTCACGTCGTGCAGCACCCCGTCGGGCACGTCGACCGCAAGCGACGGTCTGGTCCTCGCCGACGGCTACGAACTGGGCGGATACAACCCCGTCGCCGGCTTCGGTGCGGCCGGCGAAGCCAAGATGTACGACGGTCTGGTGCGCCTGCGCGGCGGTGAGGGAATGCCTGGTTTCGAACCGGCTCTTGCGACGTCGATCCCCACCGCCAACGCCGACGCCACCCTCTGGACCGTCACTCTCCGCGGCGGCGTCACCTTCTCCGACGGCTCCACTTTTGACGCCGCCGACGTGGTTGCCACGTACAAGGCGATCCTCGATCCGGCATCAGCGTCCGAGGCGAAGTCGTCGTTCGACATGATCAGCGATGTCGTAGCGCTGGACCAGAACACCGTGGAGTTCCGTCTCGCGTACTCCTACGCACCGCTACTCACCAAGATGCTGATCGGCATTGTGCCGTCGGAATCCGTGGCGACACCCGCTCTGGCGGCCGAGTCGACGCTCAACACCGAACCGATCGGGACGGGGCCGTACACCCTTGTCGATCTTTCACCCGACCGCGCGGTGTTTGCGGCCAACGAGAACTACTGGGACGGCGCACCGGAAATCAAGAAGCTCACGCTGCTCTATGTTCCGGACGACAACACCCGGGCGCAGCGGATGGCCTCGGGCGAGATCGACGGCACCAATCTCCCGCCGCTGCTTGCCAATACGTTCGAATCGCGGGACGGCATGTCGGTGACGGCCCATCAGTCCGCGGACTGGCGTGGTGTTTCGCTGCCCACCGACAACCCGGTAGCCGGTGACCCGGCGATGCGCATGGCACTGAATCTTGCCGCCAACCGGCAGTCCATGATCGACAACGTTCTCGGTGGGCACGGCCGCGTCGCCGCCACGCCGATTCCCGAGGTCTACGGTGCCTCGTACAACCCGGACGCAACGTTTGCGTACGACCCGGCCAAGGCTGAGCAGATCCTCACCGATGCCGGTTGGATCGAAGGCAGTGACGGGATTCGTTCGAAAGACGGTCGACGTGCGCAGTTCACGATCATGTACAACTCTGTGGACACGGTCCGTCGAGACTTGGCCCAGGCCTTTGCATCCGACGCACTCGGGATCGGCGTCGAAGTAGATCTCGAAGCACTGTCCTGGGATCGCATCGATCCGCGAATCAATCGGGACTCCACACTGCTCGGCGGCGGCGACGAACCGTTCGATCCCGATACCCAGGCCTACGACGCACTCAATTCCGCGTCCATCGCTCCCGGTGTCGGCAGCATCTACGACAATCCCAGTGACTACTCGAATCAGGTTGTCGACGCTGGACTCGACGTCGGTCGCCGAAGCCTCGACCAAGCGACCCGCGACGCCGCCTACCGAGATGTGCAGCAGGCGTACGTCGATGATCCCGGTTATGTGTACCTGGTCTTCCTCGATCACACGTACGTGTCGAAAGATTCCG
Source organism: Rhodococcus sp. IEGM 1366 (assembly GCF_033142425.1). Taxonomy (NCBI): domain Bacteria; kingdom Bacillati; phylum Actinomycetota; class Actinomycetes; order Mycobacteriales; family Nocardiaceae; genus Rhodococcus; species Rhodococcus sp. IEGM 1366. The sequence continues at coordinate 128,835 of NZ_JAWLRZ010000001.1, read as the reverse complement.
ATTGGACGATGTCCGGTCCGGTGCTGGAACCGCACGCGCACGGAGTGACCTGGGGTCCGTGGTGGTCGTTGCAGACGTGGACGCAAGAACAATGACGGCAATCGACGTACGAACCGGCGCCGCAACGTCGGACCCGCCGCGATCGCACAACGCTCGCCGACGCTCCATCCTCGTGATGGTCGGGCGCCGGATGCTGTTCATCGTCCCGGTGATCATCGTCGTGTCCGCCGGTTTGTTTGCCGCCGCGGCAATCTCGCCGTTCGATCCGCTTGTCGGCTATCTGGGCACGCGGTACATGACAACCAGCGAAGCGGACAAGGCCCTGATCGCCGCGCAGATGGGTTTCGACAACCCCTGGTACAGCACGTACTGGACGTGGCTGCATGCAGTGATAACCGGCGATCTGGGCGTCTCTCGATCCTTCAATCAGCCAGTCACCCAAGTCATCTCCGAACGACTGCCGTGGACGCTACTCCTGGTCGGCGTCAGTCTGGTGATTGCGATTCTCGCGTCGCTGGTGCTGGGAGTGCTCGCCGGAATCCGCAAGGGTGGGCTCCTGGACAGAACCGTGTCCGGGCTGTGCGTCGTCGTTCAAGGACTTCCGCCGTTTGTTCTCTCGCTCGGAGCTATCGCGCTCTTCGCGCTGACTCTCGGTTGGTTGCCAGTGGCCGGGTTGACCGACGGTGGTGCCGATCCCACACCGGCGCAGGTCATTCGGCACCTCATTCTCCCGGTCGCCGTCCTTGCGATCTCCCAAATGCCGTGGCTACTCCTCGCAGTGCGCGAATCCGTCGTCGGATCTACTGGTGAAGGATTTGTCGCCGGGGCGGTGGCGCGCGGAATACCGACTTCCACCATCACACAACGTCATATCGTGCCGACCTCGCTTGCGCCGTTCGTCAACATCATCGGAGTCCGATTGCCCGAACTTGTCGTCGGTGCGGTACTGGTGGAAGAAGTGTTCAGTTGGCCGGGAATTGCCGGTGCCATCGTCTCCTCCGCTCGGGACCTCGACATGGCGTTGCTCGCGTTCCTCACGGTCGGAACAACTCTGACGGTCATGCTCGGCTCGCTTCTCGCTGATGTGGTTGTTGCCCTCCTCGACCCGAGGGTGAGCACAGATGGCTAAGCGCCGCTTCGCAATCGCCGTCGGTGTCCTGATCCTCGTCGCGCTCTACGCCGGCTTGGTTCCGTGGATCGCCGACGTCGACGACCGTGTCACCGACTTCGCGCAGGCCCGGATGGCTCCGTCGCTCACGCATCCCTTCGGCACCGACTCTGCCGGGCGAGACCTGTTTGTTCGAGTCGCTGCCGGTATCCGGACGTCGTTGCTGATCGCTCTCGCCTGCGCACTGTTGTCCACGGTAATCGGGGTGGCGGTAGGCACCACTGCCGGACTCCTCGGCGGCTGGGTGGACCGAGTTGTCATGCGCGGCACCGACGCGGTGAACGCCCTCCCGCACTTGCTGCTCGGCATCGTCATCGTCGCGATGTTCCGCGGCAGTATCCTCGCCATCGTTCTCTCGATCGCACTCACACACTGGACCCAGGTAGCTCGCATCATCCGCGGCGAGATCCTGAATTTGCGTGACCGCCCGTACATCGACGCAGCCGTCCTCGCCGGAGCCAGCCGGAGACATGTGATCACTCGCCACCTGGTTCCGGCTGCTGCGCCGCAGGCCTTGATCGCGGTGGTCCTCCTGCTGCCGCACGCCGTGTGGCACGAGTCGACGCTCTCGTTCCTCGGATTCGGCCTTCCGCCCCACAAGCCCAGTCTGGGAACACTTCTGGAAGAGGCTCGCAGTTCTCTGCTGCTCGGTGGTTGGTGGACGCTGGTGTTTCCCGCAGCCGTTCTGGTGGTCACTACCGTTGCGGTGGCGGTGGCCGGTTCGGCATTGCGTTCGAAGCTCGCGCCGCCTCGGCCATCGGAGCTTCGACTGTGAATACCGGCCTTCGAATCGATGCGCTCACCGTCCGGATTCCGCTGCCCGGGGGCTCGATTGTTCACGCTGCCAGCAACATCGACCTTGCGGTGCCGCCTGGGACTGTCACAGCGCTGGTCGGAGAATCCGGCTGCGGCAAGTCCATCATCGCAACATCGGTGATGAACATGCTGCCGCCTGGCACTCAGTGCACCGGTACCATCACCGTCGACGACATCGACGTGTTTTCCGGAACACCCTTCCGTGGTAGTCATGCCGCACTCGTGCCACAATCTGCCGCAACATATCTCACGCCGGTGCGGACGGCACGCTCGCAACTGCAGGAGACAATCGACGCACTCGGAACCGCCCACACCTGCGACGGCTTGGCGCAGCGAGTGGGTCTCGAACCTTCCACCCTCGACTGCTACCCGCACGAACTGTCGGGTGGCATGGCGCAGCGGGTTGCCATTGCCGGCGCGTTGGCCGGGGACCCGTCGGTGGTCGTGGCCGACGAGCCGACCGCCAACCTGGACCGCGCGCTCACCGATCATGTTCTCGGCCTGCTGCGCGAGTGCGCCGATGCGGGTGCCGCGGTTCTGCTGATCACTCACGATCTGGCGTCGTTGACCCGAGTTGCGATCGCAGACAGGTTGGCCGTCATGTACGCCTCGCGCATCATGGAGATTGGCCCGGCTGCGCAGGTTCTGCAGGAGCCGCTTCACGATTACACCCGAGACCTGCTCGGAGCCTTGCCGTCTCGCGGGCTCAATCCCATCCCCGGATCACCCCCTCAATTGACGAATCTTCCGGACGAGTGCGTCTACTACCTGCGCCGACCGGAGTCCGCGCAATCCGGTGGGCCAACCGAACTGGTCACGTTCGGAGAGCGCACGTACCGAACCCGCCGGGAGGTGAGTGCACGATGAGTTTGCGCGCCCTGGATGTCACCGGTGGCTACGAGCGCGGGCGTCCCGTCCTCGAGAATGTCTCCCTCGAGATCCCGGCCGGCCATCTGATCGGGTTGACCGGGCCGTCCGGAACCGGAAAATCGACGCTGGCAAGGATTCTCGCGTCGCTGGACGCGCCGTGGTCCGGCGAAGTGCAGATCGACGGTTCTCGCGTTGCAGGAACCAAGTTCGGTGTTCCCGCTGAGTTCAGAGGGGCTGTGTCCATGCTCTTCCAATCGCCACGCGCCGCAACTGATCCCCGGCAGACGCTGGCACGGATCATCGGGCAGCCCGCCGACATCGCGGGCCGCGATATCGACATCGATGCACTGGCCTCGGAAGTCGGACTCACACCCGACTTGCTGGCGCGTCGCCCGCATCAGGTCAGTGACGGCCAGCTTCAACGCGCGGCGCTCGCGAGATCATTGGCGCAGCAACCCCGTTACCTCATCTGCGACGAAGCCACCGCGATGCTCGACGCCGCGACCACCGCCACCATCGTTCGGTTGATCGAGCGACGGGCAACGGATCACGGTATCGGGGTGCTTCTCATCAGCCACGATCGTGACCTGCTCGACGCGTGCTGCACACGCGTTCACGAACTCGACGACATCCGAGCGGGCTAGACGCTGCTCTTTCCGTAGCTTTCGCGGACCCCGACGTCCATGGGGAATCGAACAACCGTGTCGCCGAACAGCAGTCGAGTTGCGGATGCTGCCGCAGCCAGTACATGAGCTGTACCGGACTCGGGGTTTCGCGTGTGCACCACAACCTCGTCGTGCTGGAAGAACACCAATTCGCCGTCCGGGTCCTCGGCGAGGCGTCGTCGCAGGTCGGCGAGGAGACACAGAGCCCATTCCGAGGCCGTTGCCTGCACCACGAAGTTGCGGGTGAAACGTCCGCGCGCGTGAGCGTCGCCGTGTGAATAGAAATCGGGAGACGGCGGGGGACACGCTCGGCCGAGCAGAGAGTGCACTACCTCGCCGCGCTCGCCGGCTTTGGCGGCCTGCTCGACGTACTCGACCGCTACGGGGAAACGCTTGCGCAGCAACGTGAGTAGCGCTTTGGCTTCACCGGCGGTGGCGCCGTAGAGCACTCCGAGGATGGCAACTTTGGCTTTGGCGCGGTCGCCGCCAAATGCCTCGGCGCCAACGAGGGCGTACAGATCGTCATCACCGGCTGCCGCCATCATGCGGCGGTCGCGTGACATGGCAGCCAGAATCCGGGGCTCGAGTTGACCGGCGTCGGCCACCACGAATACGTGCCCGGGATCGGCAACAACGCTCGAGCGCATGGTCTTCGGGATCTGGAGGGCGCCGCCGCCTCGGCTTGCCCACCGGCCCGAGACGACACCACCGGGAACGTAGATGGGGCGGAAGCGATCGCCACGCACCCAACTGTCCATCCATTGCCAGCCATTGGTGCTGTACAGCTTGGCGAGTTCGCGGTGGCGCAGGAGCAACGGAACCGCCGGGTGATCAACTTCCTGCAGAAACCACTTGCGCGTCGACGGCAGTTCGATGCCCTGGCGCCCGAATGCCTCGGTGATCTCGACGGACGACGCGGGGTTCACCGTCCGCCCGAAGGCGTCGCTGATCTGGGTGGCAAGTTCCTGCATGCGAACGGGGAGGTCGTACCCCGTTGGCCGGGGGCCAAGTCTCTCCTCGAGGAGTTCGCGGTGCTTCCGCGTCGAGAACGGCAAACCGGCGTGCGTCATTTCAGCAGCACTGAGCGCGCCGGCTGATTCTGCGGCAATCAGCAGATCCAGGCGCGCGTCGGCGCCTATGACAGTGCGTTGCTCCGCGAACTCCGCAACAACACCATCAGGATCGAGGACGGGAGCGGTGTCGAACAAGCCGAGACGGTCGTCGTCGGACTCCTCGGCCGGTGGTGACGGCTGACCCGCGCGCATGCTCAGGATCGCGCGGGTCAGCGAAATATCGTGGCAGCGCTGTACGTGGACGCCGGCGCGCAGCAACATCGGGTAGACCGAGGCGGTGCTCGGCCAGACCCACCGTGGATGCTCGGCACTCTCGATAGCTTGGACCGCGGCAACCAGATCGGGATATTCGACGCGGTCGCCGACGGCAGTCCCGTCGGGGTCGGTGCGAACAACCGTCGCGGTGACTGCTCCCGTGGACGTCGTACTACCGGGAACCAGGACAACTCTCACTGCTCCAGTGTGACGGTTGGGTCCGACAACAACTGGCCCGAGTGCTTCTACCCCGCTTCCACCCCGTGCATTCGGACTTCCTTTCCTTGCCAGCGGGATCGTAGCCACCGATCGTGGCTGGCCAGCACGATCGCGCCCGGGCCGGTGCCCATGGCATCCTCGAGTTCTCCGCACAAGCTCGGGGACAGGTGATTGGTCGGTTCGTCCAGAAGCAGCAACTCGGGTGGACGGGCCACCAACAGTGCCAACGCCAGCCGGCGACGCTGACCGACGGACAACTCGCCAACCAACTTGTCCTGATCCCAAACCGCCAACAGGCCAAGGGAATCCAACGGAACCTTCTCGGCAATCTCCGCGCCGAGGGTCAGATCATAGATTTCCCGCGCAGTTCGGTCAGCCCGATCGAACGCGGTGTCCTGCGCCAAAAGACCGATCGTCAGGTCGGGTTTTCGCGCCAGCGTGCCGGTGTGGTCCAGCGCACCGGCGAGTACTGCAAGCAAGGTGGATTTCCCGGCCCCATTCGCTCCGATGACCAGTAGTCGGTCGGTGGATGAGATATCGAGACTGTCCATCGTCATTCGGCCAGGAACTCGAACCTGCCGCAATGACAGGAGGATTTCGTCCTCAGCCTGGGTGATGAACACGCCAGGACTGAATCGAAGAGGCTTCGGGGGTTGCTCAATCTGGTCTCGTTCCAGCTTGTCGAGCCGGCGGGTGGCACTGCGAACCCGGCGTGCGATCTGGTTCTGTACTCGACCCCCGGCGTGACCGTATCCCATTTTTTCGTTGTCGCGCTTCACATGATTCGGCGCAACCTCGTATGCACTGACACCGGCCGCGTAGCGCAACGCGTCCAAATCCTCCTGCTCTTGATCGAATCGCCGTTGCCAGCGTTCCAGTTCGGCGCGTTTCTGCAACAGATACGCGGTGTAGTTACCGCCGTAGCGGGTGGGACCGTCCAGAGCGGGGTCGAGGTCGATCAGATCCGTGCAGACGGCGTCGAGGAACGCGCGGTCGTGAGTGGCCACGACGACAACCCCGGACAGGCCGCAAAGATGCTCGGCCAGAAACGATGCCGCCTCGTCGTCGAGATGGTTCGTCGGCTCGTCGAGCAACAGCGCGGATGGTCGGCGAATCATCAGAGCCGCCAAGGCCAGCCGGCTGCGTTGACCACCTGACAACGACGAGAGGAGGCGTTCATGCTGAAGGTGTCCGAGACCTAACCCGCCGAGAATCATCGCGGCCCGCCGGTCCGCATCCCACACCTCGTGTCGCTGCGCGCGTGCAAGGCAATCCGTGTAGGCGTCGGCGGCAGTGTGATCCTCGGGCGCACAACTGAGTTCCTGTGCAGCTCTGTCGAGTTCGGCGATGATCTCGCGCGCGTCCCGGAGGGCTGTATCGAGTACGTCGGCGATCGTCGTCTTGTTGTCGTACACCGTTTCCTGCTGCAGGAACGCGAGATCAGACGGTCGCTCCACGCTGCCCGCATCGGGCTCGTCCGTACCCGCGAGCACCCGCAACAGAGTCGACTTCCCGGCGCCGTTCTCGCCGATGAGACCAATCCGATCACCAGGTGCCGCGGTGAGTGAGACGCCGTCGAGTACCCGCCGCGTTCCCAGCGTGCGGACGAGATATTGTGCAATCAACGCTGTTTCAGGCATGTTCAGCACCAAGGGTGACATTGGCCGGTGCGGCGACTTCGCGTAAACGTCCCTCCGACAGACGTAACCAGCGTTCGACCTTCACCTCGGACAAGAACCGTTCGTCGTGGCTGACGACCACGAAGGCACCCTGATAGGCATTGAGCGCACTCTCCAACTGCCCGACACTGACAAGGTCGAGGTTGTTGGTCGGTTCGTCGAGTAGTAGTAATTGAGGTGCCGGCTCGGCGAACAGCACGCACGCGAGGGTCGCTCGCAACCGCTCACCACCGGAGAGGACCCCGACTGGAAGGTGAACGCGAGATCCACGAAAGAGAAAGCGTGCCAACAGATTCATCCGCTGAGGTGCCGGCATGTCCGGGGCAAAAGCAGCCAGGTTCTCCGCGACGGTGAGGTTCACATCGAGTAGATCGAGTCGCTGTGACACATACGCAACGCGGCCCTGCGCCTGTGCGATCTTGCCGCCACTCGGGGTCAGTTCGCCGTTGATGATCCGCAACAGCGTGGATTTGCCCGCGCCGTTCGGACCGGTCACCGCAATTCGCTCAGGTCCGCGGATCGCCAGATCTGCCCCGCCGTCGGCGAAGACCTCCCGATCGCCCAAACGGAATTGCATCCGTTCGCCCAGGAACACTGTCCGGCCCGCAGGAACATCGGTGCCGGGCAGTTCCAACGTGATTCGTTGTTCATCGCGCAACGCTCGCCCCGCGGTATCGAGTCGGGCCTTGGCCGAATCGACGCGGGCGTTATGCGTCTCGTTTGCCTTGCCGGCAGACTCCTGGGCATTGCGTTTCATCGTCCCGGCAAAAATTTTCGGTAGCCCGGCGTTTCCGAGGTTGCGTGCTGCGTTGCTTGCGCGACGAGCAGCGCGTTCGCGGGCCTGCTGCAATTCCCGTTTCTCCCGCTTGACGTCCTGCTCGGCATTGCGAATGTTCTTTTCGGCAACTTCCCGTGCAGCGTTCACGGCGCCTTCGTATTCGGTGAAATTTCCACCGTAGAAACGAATTTCACCATTGTCGAGTTCGGCGATGCGGTCCATTCGGTCCAGCAGAGCACGATCGTGGCTGACCAGTAGCAGGCAACCGTTCCAATCGTCGAGGACGCCGTAGAGTTTGTGCCGCGCATCGAGATCGAGGTTATTCGTCGGTTCGTCGAGCAACAGAACGTCCGGGCGACGCAGCAGTTGCGCAGCGAGACCGAGCGAGACGACCTGGCCCCCGCTGAGCGTGTGAAGTCGGCGGGTGAACGACAGGTCTCCCAAGCCGAGACGGTCCAGTTGGGCGCCGGTACGTTCCTCGATGTCCCAGTCGGAACCAATCGTGGTGAAGTGCTCTTCGGCGGCATCCCCCGACTCGACAGCGTCCAACGCCGCGAGGATCGGTGCGATCCCCAGAACCTCGGCAACGGTGAGGTCGCCGGTCATCGGCAAGCTCTGCGGAAGGTACCCGAGCACCCCGTCGACGGACACACTGCCACCGCCTATGGGCAGGTCACCCGCTATCAACCGGAGAAGGGTGCTCTTTCCGGCGCCATTCGGTGCTACCAACCCGGTCCGGCCGCCGGGCACACTGAAGGACAGTTTCTCGAAAACCGGTGTGTCGTCAGGCCAGGCAAACGACAGGTGTGAACAGACAATGTATGAATCGGACATGATGAGACCTCGAGTGTCGCGCGGGCGCGTCAAAGCGGCTCCGCGAAAGAAATGATGTGGTGAACGACAACATGGCCACTGCGGCAGCGCTGCGAAAGCGCTTACCGGTGGCCGTCAGTGCCGGGTTTTACCCGGAGATGTCGAGTTCACCAACCATTTTTCGATCTTTCTCGTTCCGATTATTCGGAACCGACCATAACACCCGAAACTGTTGCCGCGTCGATCACGCCGCACCAGGTTGATTGCGTGTTCTACGTCAGAAACCGATAAAGCGAATCTGCTGACCAGGGCGGGCCTGGCCGAGTCGGTCGATATCGGCGTCGGCCACAACACCGACAACGGGATATCCGCCGGTGATGGGGTGATCGGCCAGGAAGATCACGGGTTGGCCGCTGGGCGGCACTTGGATCGAACCGAGCGCAACGCCTTCGGTGGGCAATTCGAGTCCGTCAACCCGCTGCAGCAGTGCGTCATTGCCGACGCGGTCGAGTCGGGCACCGATGCGGTCGGAGTCGGTCGAGATTGTCCATCGCCCCTGGGTCAGGGTTTCCGGATTGGCAAAACGATCCGCGCGCGGCCCGAAGATCACCCGAATGTCGAGTGTTCCGTTTGTAACCGGCTGAACAGGTGCCACGTCCAGGAGCGGAAATGCGACTGGAGTGGGCCCGACCTCAAGCACGTCGTTGGGTTTGAGGGGCGCCGGACCGATTCCGGAAAGCGTGTCGGTACTGCGTGATCCGAGAATCTTGGGCACCGCGATTCCGCCCCGGACGGTCAGGTACGTCCGTAGGCCGGTGGGCGCGTACTCCAAGCGGACTACCTGACCGGGGTCCGCGACGACGACGCTCGAATGTCCGACGGGGATGCCGTCGAGGTACGCCTGCGCGGGGGCTCCGGTGAAGGCCAGGGTGATCTGCTGTTGCGCGCGAAGACTCAGGCCACCCATCAGAATTTCCACTCCGGCAGCGTCTTCGGAGTTGCCGACAAGTCGATTGCCGAGTCGCAAGGATCGTCTGTCGGCAGCACCGGACACACCGACGCCGGAGCGCAGATGACCGGTTCGACCGAGGTCCTGAACCAAGCTCAGCGGACCGGTTTCGAGTATCTCCACCCCGGTCATCGCTTGTCCTCATTGACGAATCGCACCCGACGCCCGGGCTGCACAGCGGCAGGCGGTGTTTCGTCCAAGTCCCACATCACGGCGTCGGTGCTGCCGATGATCTGCCAGCCACCCGGGGAGGCTCGCGGGTACACCGCGCTGTATCCGCCGGCCAGGGCTACGGCGCCGGCGGGCACCGCGGTGCGTGATTGGGCTCGACGCGGGACGTCGAGCCGAGCGTCGCCGGACGTCAGGTAGGCAAATCCCGGCGCAAATCCGATGAAGGCGCAGCGCCACTCCGCTGAGGTGTGAGCTGAAATGACCTCGGCGCGGCTCATTTTCAGGATCCTTGCTACGTCGTCGAGGTCGGGTCCGTCGTAGCGGACATTGACGGTGAAGGGAGTATCGTCGCCGCGCTCGTCCGGGATTGCCTCGGACATGGTGCGTGCCAGTTCGTTCAGTTCATGGAGCACCGCAGTGACATGTGCCGTGGGCCTGCAGATCACGAGAACCGTGCGTGCGGCGGGCAGGAAATCCTCCACTCCAGCCGGAGTGTTGCGCGTGAGCGCATGGGTGAATGCCAGAACATCGGCCTCGGTGTCGAGGTCCACCAGAAGCCCGTGTTCACCGGCCGGGAGGATAGTCGGGCGACTCATGTGAACGACTCCACCCGAATGCGGGAGTTGATCAAGCCGGCCTTGATGGCATTGGCCATGGCAACGGCGCCAGGCGAATCACCGTGAACACAAATGCTTTTCACCGACATCGGGATGGCGATCCCATCGGAGGTGAGTACCGTTCCGCTGCTGGCCAAGTCGATCGCCTGTGCCGTCGCGGCGGCCGGATCGGAGATGACCGCACCAGGTTCACTGCGCGGGGTCAGCGTCCCGAACCGGGTGTACGTGCGATCGGCGAATCCCTCGGCGACAAAGTCGACGCCGTGTGCCTCCGCAGCTTTCTGCAGATGAGACTGTGGTGGTCCCAGCAGCGCAAGGCGATTCGAGAATTCGGTCATGGCGGACACGATAGCGTCGGCGAGTTCGGGACTCTTCGATGCGGAGTGGTAGAGCGCGCCGTGAGGCTTGACGTAGGTGACAGAAGACCCCGCGGAGTGAGCGAATCCTGCCAGTGCGCCGACCTGGTAGAGAGTTTCGTCCAACAGATCACCTGGTGTGATGTCGATGTGCCGTCGGCCGAATCCGACCAGATCCCGAAAACCGATGTGCGCTCCGATGGATACCGAATGTTCGACCGCCATCTCGCAGGTCCGTCGCATGGTGGCCGCATCGCCGGCATGGAATCCGCACGCGATATTGGCGCTCGTCACGATGTCGAGGAGCGCCGCGTCGTCGCCCATACGCCAGTCTCCGAAGCTTTCTCCGAGATCACAATTGAGGTCGATGTTCATGCCAGATCCAGGGTGTAATCGCTGTCCGGGGCGTCTGTGACCAGCATATGCCCGGGAGCATGAGTGATGGCGAACGGGAGTTTCGACGCCATGACCGCAGCTTGCGGAGTGACTCCGCAGGCCCAGAACATCGGTACGTCGCCCGGTTGGAGTTCCACAGCGTCGCCGAAGTCGGGACGGCTCAGGTCGGAGATGCCGAGTTCGGCTGGATCGCCGATGTGGATGGGTGCACCGTGAACGGCGGGCATACGCGCGGTGATGGAGCGGGCCTGTTCGACCTGGTCTGCGGGGACGGGACGCATCGACACCACGGTCGGCCCGCTGACCCGCCCGGCGGGCCGGCATTCGCGATTTGTGATGTACATCGGGACGTTTCGGTTCTGCTCGACGTGGCGAAGAGGAATCCCAGCGGCCATCAGAGGGTGTTCGAAGGTGAAGCTGCAGCCGATGTGAAATGCCACCAGATCGTCGCGCCAGTATTGCGTCGCATCCGGAATCTCAGCAGTCAGTTCGCCGTCGACCCACACGCGGTAGAGCGGAAAATCCGTCCTGATGTCTGCTCCGGGAGCGAGAATCGTCGTGAAATCCCCGGCGTCGGTGACGTCGAGTGCCGGGCAGGGCTTGGGGTTCCGCTGCGTGAAGAGCAGAACGTCGTATGCCCAGTCCTTAGGGACCGCAATGAGATTGGTCTGGGCGAAGCCCGGTGCGATTCCGGACGTGGGGAACACGTCTCCGGCTCTGAATCCCGCGCGAGCCGAGCGTGGATCCGGGTTGGTGCGATTCTCGATCATGGTGAAGTCCAATCCTCATTCCTGAAAAGGCGCCGATCAGTTCAAAACACCGATCAGTTGAGTTGGCGTCCCAGGGTTTCGGGGAGTCCGAAGAGTGCCAGGACAGCGATGCCGTAGCCGATGGCGCCGAAGATCATGGCGCCGCCGATGCCCAGACTGCTGGCTGCGAGGAAACCGACGATGGCGGGGAACACCGCACCGACTGCGCGACCGAAGTTGTAGGTGAAGCCCTGGCCGGTACCGCGGTGCGCGGTCGGGTAGAGCTCCGAGAGGAACGAACCGAATCCGCTGAAGATCGCCGACGTGCAGAAGCCCAGCGGGAATCCGAGAATCATGATGAGGGTGTTGGCGCCGTCGGGAACCTGTGTGTAGAGCACCATGAACACGGCAGACAAGGTGGCGAACAGCTGCATGGTCCGCTTACGGCCGAGCTTGTCGGTGAGGATGCCGCCGCTGACGTAGCCGAGGAATGCGCCACTGATGAGGATCGCGAGATAGCCGCCGGTGCCCACGACGTCGAGGCCGCGTGAGTTCTTCAGGTAAGTCGGAAGCCACGACGCGAGTGTGTAGTAACCGCCCTGGACTCCGGTGGCGAGAAGTGAAGCAAACAGCGTGGTCTTGAGCATCGGGCCGCGGAAGATGGCGAGGAAAGAACCTTTGTCGGCCTTCTTCTCACGCTTCTCCGTGATTTCTTCCGGGTCCTTGAGGTTGCGGCGCACCCAGATGATGAGGAAGGCGGGGATGACTCCGGTCCAGAACAGAACGCGCCATGCGATGTCGGGATCGAAGAGTTGGAAGACGATCGTGTAGATGATGACCGACAAACCCCAGCCCACCGCCCAGGCGCTCTGGACGAAGGCGACCGCTCGGCCGCGGTACTCGGGCTTTGCGTATTCGGCCACCAGAATTGCGCCGGCAGCCCATTCGCCGCCGAAGCCGAGACCCTGGAACGCGCGGAAGATGAGTAGCGTCTCGAAGTTGGGTGCAAATCCGCACAGGACCGTGAAGATCGTGTAGGTCGCTACCGTCACCTGCAGGGTGCGGACACGTCCGATGCGGTCGACCAGGATGCCGGCGAGAACACCGCCGAGCGCGGAAACCACCAACGTGACGGTGGTCAGCAGACCGGCCTGTCCCGTCGTGATCGAGAAGTACGCGGCAATCGCGGCCAACCCGAGAGGGAGAACCTGGAAGTCGTAGGAGTCGAGGCCGTAGCCGCCGAAAGCGCCGACGAATGCCTTCTTGCCCTTCGGTCCAAGCGTGCGGAACCAGTCGAACGGGCGCGGAGGGGCACCTGCGGTTTGAATCGGAGCGGTCATCGGTACCTCGCGTGAAGATGGAATGTCAGGACTCCCAACGTACAAAATCGTTCAACGATCCTGCAATCCCATGAAGGGATAATTAATGTGCTGGAAACTTTTGGGGGCAGCCGTAGGCCGTCCGGACGCCCTGCTCTCACTATGATGAGGGCAGCAACAAACCACTAGGAGTGCACTTGACCAGCCTGAATCCTCCGAAAGAGGATGCTAACGCCGCGTTGGCCGCCCATCGAGGGCTCCTCGAGCGCACCAGTCGAACAGCGCGGGTCGCCGGGATTCTGCGCGAGCTGATCATCGACGGAAGCTTTCGTCCGGGCGCACGACTGTCCGAGCCCGACATCTGCGCGGCGTTGGATGTCTCCCGAAATACCGTGCGCGAGGCGTTCCAGATCCTCATCGAAGACCGGTTGGTTTCACACGAACTCAACCGTGGCGTATTCGTTCGAGTCCCGTCGGCTGAGGACATCGCCGAGTTGTACATCTGCCGTCGGGTGGTCGAGTCGGCGGGAGTACGAGATTTCGATCCGGAAACAGGCAATCTCGGTGACGTCGCCGCCGCGCTCGAGCTCGCAGAAGAACGTCTGGCCGCCGATGACTGGACCGGAGTGGGAACGGCCGACATCCATTTCCATCGCGCTATCGCTGGTCTGAGTAACAGCAGCAGAATCGACGAACTGATGGGCGGCGTGTGGAACGAACTGCGACTGGTCTTTCACGTCATGGACGACGCACACCGATTCCACTCGCCGTATCTCGCCCGGAATCACGAGATATACAGCGCTTTGAAAGCCGGTGACAATGCGACGGCGGTCGAATTGCTGCAGCGGTATCTGTACGACGCACGCGATCAGATCCTGGCCGACTATCCGGCCGCCGTCGAAAAGTTGTCAGGTCGAACGTAAAGCTCCTATTTCTTGGACACGCGGATCAACTTCTTGTTGGCAAATTCGTCCATACCCCAAGGGCCAAGCTCGCGACCCACTCCGGAGCGTTTGACTCCGCCGAAGGGAAGGCCGGGCAGAGTGGTTCCGTGTTCGTTGACGAAGGCCATTCCGACGTCGAGATCGGCGGCGACCGCACGAGCAGCGTCCAGGTCGGTACTCCAGACGGATCCGCTCAACCCGTACACCGACGAATTGGCAAGGTCAACGGCATCTTTCGCTGACTTCACTTTGTACACCACGCCCGCCGGCCCGAAGAGTTCTTCGCTGTAGGCGCGCATGTCCGGGGTGACATCGGTGAGCAATGTCGGTTGGACGTAGGCGCCGGGTCGGTCGATCTTCGCTCCACCGGTCAGAAGCGTTGCGCCCTTGTCGACGGCGTCTTGAACCTGCTCGAGCAATGTATCTGCTGCGGTTTGGGACGACAGCGGACCGAGGACCGTATCCGCTTCCAGTGGATCGCCGGCCGTGACGGACTGGAACGATGCGGTCAGTTTCCGAGTGAAATCGTCGTAGAAGTCCTCGACGACGATGAATCGTTTGGCGGCGTTGCACGCCTGACCAGCGTTGGACAATCGTGCTTTGGCTGCCGCCTTGACTGTGGCGTCCATGTCGTCGGAGTCGAGGACGATGAACACATCCGAACCACCGAGCTCGAGTACCACCTTCTTGAGGTTGCGCCCCGCCGTTTCCGCAACACTGGTCCCGGCGCGTTCGCTGCCGGTCAACGAGACACCTTGCACACGGGGGTCAGCGATCATGTCTGCGATCTGCTCGTTGCTCGCAAAAACGTTTACGTATGCATCCTCTGGCAGGCCTGCCTGCTGCAGAATCTCCTCCATCAGCAGCGCCGACTGAGGGCAGTTGGACGCGTGCTTCAGGATGACGGTGTTTCCGAGCATGAGATTGGGCGCCGCAAACCGGGCGACCTGATAGTAGGGATAGTTCCAGGGCATGACGCCGACGAGAGCCCCGATCGGGCGTCGGTACACCACAGACTCTTCGGCACCGGGAACATCGAGTCGTTCTTCTGCGAGCAACGCCGGTCCGTGATCGGCGTACCACTGGTAGATCGCCGCGGACAGTTGTACCTCGCCCTTGGCTTCGCGAACGGGCTTGCCCATTTCCAGGGCGATCATGCGTGCCAGTTCGTCGGCACGTTCGTTGTACAGTTCGGCGGTTCTGGTCAGTATCTGCGCGCGTTGCGTCGGCGCGCTCTTTCGCCAGTTCAGATAGCCGTTATGAGCCTTTTCCAGTGCGGCTTCCACTCCGGCGTCATCCAAAGTATCGAATTCCCTGACGGTTTCACCTGTCGCGGGATTGACTGTTTTGTAATTGGCCATAGTTGTTCAACGCCCGAGGGCCCTCGAGGATTCCGAGATATCCACATCGAAAGTTAATCCGTCCAACGGGTTTCAGGGAAACGTGACCGGGTATACACGGCCGTTTGTCCGAAATCGGCATCGAACGGGATCGGGTGCAGCGACGTACGGACGCTCGGGCGAGTAGCGATCGGTAGGGTATTGCCCCGGCGCCCTTGCCGAGCCCGACGATTTCGGAGTGACCGTTGACGAACGTGCTGATAGTTGTACTGATACTTGTTGTGATCGCGGCAGTGGCCTTCGTGGTTCTGCGTGGTCGTAAGAGCGCTCCGGTGGGGCGTGTAGACCCGCTTGCGGACTATCCGGAGGTATACGACCCCCACAAGATCGGTGTCGGAGACATCGTCACCTACGCGGGGATCGATCACGTGGTTCGCGGGACCATCACCCTCGACGAAGAGGGGTACATCTGGCGCGAGCACCTTCTCGACGGTTCGACCGGCCGCCGCTGGCTGACCGTCGAAGATGACGAGGGTGAACTCGAGATGACACTGTGGATGCGGCGTGAGGGCACCAACCTCGAGCCGAGTGGCGACGTCATTCTCGACGACAAGGTGCACCGCAGGATCGAAAGCGGAACCGCACGATTCACAGCCGAGGGCACGACAGGAACCGCGCCGTCAGGCGTGATGGACTACGCCGACTATGCAACTGCTGACAAAACTGGGCTCATTGCATTCGAGAAGTGGGCGCGCGGCCAGTCGTGGGAGGTTTCCACCGGCCGCGCAGTCACCCGTGCAGAGTTGACCGTCATACATTCCGGCCCTCCGCAGTGAGTGTGCATCTCCTCGACGTGGAGCCCACCGACGTGGATGCGTCTGCGCTCGGCCTTGTGGTGGACGCACCTGCGCCACCGGCCTTGGCCCAGCTTGTTATCGAAACAGTCGACGGTGCTTTGACTTTGGGAGTGCTGGGGGCATCGCATGTGGTGACGGCACGCTCGGGTGGTGAGACCTTGACCGAGCAGGTGTCCTGCGATGCGGTCACAGCTGGTGGCGATCCACTGCCGGGTGCTGAAGTTCTGGGACCGTATCGTTTCGAATCTTCCACGCAGACTCTCGATCGAACCGAGTTCGTTGCCGAGGCTGTCCGCCTGAAAGTGCAGGCAGCGGCAGATGGTTGGATTTGCGGTTCGTTTCCCGGAGACGACACCGCTGTCACGGTGTTGTTCGGCAGCAGCCTGGGGCATGGATGGGCTTGGCAGAGTTGGCATTTGTACCCAGGGGAGGGGACAGGAGTGATTGTGAAGACCAGAAGTAGGTGGCATCCGTGATCGGCAGGAAATGGGTTGTTCCCGTCATGATCGCCATGGCATGTGTGCTGTCGTCGTGCGGCAACGCGGTCAAGGACTTCATTGCGGACAATTATTCCAAGAGTTCGCAAACCGGCGACGTCGCTGTGTATTCGTCGAAAGATCCTGTCGGTACGACGGTGTCGCGAATCGTCGATGCGGAAGAACCTGCGGCTCGCAGCGCCGACGGCGGCAACGAGTACCTGCGTTACGACGACGACATCGTTACCGTCAGCGCAGCAGCGGGGGGAAGCACCATCAAGGTCGAAGACATCAACGGCACATACCGCAGCGGCGGATATGCCTATCTGGGACCGGGATTCAATCCGGGCTCACCGGCCGGTGGAGGCAGCGGCAGCGGTGGATCGGGAAGTGCGAAATGACCACATCAAGTGACAATCGGACCAAACTCAGGAGAGCTTCGTGAACGCCAACCTTGCTGCTGAAACTGTGGAAATCGGCACTGTTGACCCAGCTCTGCTGGTCGGTGGTGTTCTGGGGACGCTGGCGTACTTCGTCGTCGGAGTTGCAGTTCTGGCCACCGGATTTCTGGTTCTCGATCTTATGACGCCGGGCAATCTCCGCCACCAGGTGTACGTCGACAAGAATCCGAATGCGGCAATTCTTCTGGGTGCCAACCATCTGGCGCTTGCCATTATCGTCGTGACCGCCATTCTCACCAGTTCCGACGGATTTGCCCAGGGACTTGCGGATTCAGCCGTGTACGGTCTGTTCGCGATTGTTCTCCAGGCGATTGCGCTGCGACTGATGAATGCATTCCTGCCGGGTAAGTTGGTTGCGCTGGTACAGGATCCGAAGATGTGCGGTGCGGCCTGGGCGGTGGGCGTGACCCTGCTGTCCATCGGCTTGGTGAACGCCGCTGCTCTCACCTGATGACTGTCACCGATTCACGCGCTGTGCTCACTGCTCGGGCGCGGGTGCTGCTCCTTGCAGCCGTCGCTGCCTGCGCTGCCTGCGGACTGATCTACGAGTTGGCCCTGCTCACTCTGTCGGTCAGTCTCACTGGCGGCGGAATCACGCAGACGTCACTGATCGTCGCCGGATTTGTTGCGGCGCTCGGCATCGGTGCCCTCGCCGCCAAACCGTTGTTGGGGCACGCGGCTATTTCCTTTGTGACAGTGGAGATTCTGCTCGGCATCATCGGTGGATTCAGCGCGGTCACGCTCTACGTCACCTTCACGTTCTTTGGTTCCAGCGGGGCAGTTCTTGTTGCTGCCACGGCACTGATCGGCATTCTCGTGGGTGCGGAAGTGCCACTGCTGATGACGTTGCTGCAATCCGGACGCACCGACAACGACGCACAAAGTGCCGGAAAAGTGCTCGCCAATCTGAATGCAGCCGACTACTTGGGTGCGCTGATCGGCGGGTTGCTCTGGCCGTTTGTCTTGTTGCCGTGGGTCGGGATGATCCGGGGCGCAGCAATTACCGGCATGATCAACCTCGTCGCTGCGGCAGTCGTTGCCTTGATTCTGCTGCGGTGGCAGCTCAGCCTGCGCGCTCGACTGATTGCCGTCGTGGCAATGTTGTTAGCAGCGAGCCTGATCGGATGGCTATTGATCGCCGCCTCCGACATCGAAACCACGGCCCGTCAGCGCTTGTACACCGACCCTGTAGTCGCGGCATCGCGATCGCAGTATCAAGAAATTGTTGTCACGGAACGTAAGAACGACGTCCGGCTCTTCCTCGACGGAGATCTCCAATTCTCGAGCGTCGACGAACATCGCTACACGGAGTCTCTGGTGTATCCGGCGCTCACGAACAATCCACAACGGGTATTGATCTTGGGCGGCGGAGACGGACTTGCAGCACGGGAAGTGTTGCGGATGCCCAGCGTTCAGGACATTGTGCAAGTGGAGCTCGATCCTGCCGTCATCGAACTGGCGAACACCCGACTGCGATCGTTGAACGGCGGTGCACTCGAAGACTCACGCGTACACGTTGTGCTCGATGATGCTTTTCGGTGGTTGCGCGAGACGCCTCAACCCGGATTCGACTCGGTGATCGTCGATCTGCCCGATCCTGATACCCCGGCATTGGGCAGGCTCTATTCGATGGAGTTCTACGGTCTGGCCGCGGCAGCGCTCAATCCGGGCGGATTGATGGTCGTCCAGTCGGGCAGTCCCTATTCGACGCCCGATGCCTATTGGCGAACAGTGTCTACGGTATCCGCAGTTGGTTTGGGGGTCTCCCCGTACCACGTGTTCGTTCCCAGTTTTGGTGACTGGGGATACGTACTTGCTCAGTCCGGGGGAGTGTCACCGGAATTGAGTCTGCCTGAAAGCGCTCCGGAATTACGCTTCCTCGACGGACCTACTTTGGCGTCGGCTTCGGTCTTTCCGCGGGACCGTCCACGCCGCGACATGGAACCGTCGACGCTCGACCAGCCTCGGATAGTAGATGATATGCGCAAGGGCTATGAGCGCTAACTAACCGAGAGGACCCACGTGCTTGATGCGCTAGGTCAATCATTGCCCGTTGCAGTCGGCTTGGCGATTGTGTCCGTGCCGATGGCAGTTGTGGTTCTCATGCTGGTCACTGCAGACGCACGGCGCTCGGTTGCAGCCTTCATTCTCGGCTGGGTCGTGGGCATCGGAGCTGTGGTGGCACTGACTATCGCTTTTGTCGACACCGCCGTACCCGAATCCGAGACCACGCGGTGGGCAAGTGTCGTCCGGATAGTGCTGGGGTTAGCCTTGTTCGCGCTCGCATTCAGACAATGGCGATCCCGGCCACGGGGCGACGCAGAAGCCACTCAGCCGAAGTGGATGTCGAGTGTCAGTTCGCTCAGCCCGCTGAAATCCCTGGGGATCGCGTTGCTCTCAGCGGCCAATCCCAAGAATGCTGCACTGGCCGTCGCGGGAGGCGCGGCCATAGCCGCCGGAACCTACGTCGTGGCTGAGCAAGCCATCGCCGCTGTTGTGTTCACGATTGTCGCGAGCGCCCAGTCGCCGCACCGGTTGTGGTCAACCTCGTATTCGGCGAGCGTGCCGCGTCGATGCTCGACTCGGCAAAATCGTGGATGGCCGCCAACAACGCCGTCATGATGACGGTGATCCTGGCTCTGCTCGGCGCGATGGTGTTGGGTGAAGGGGTCAGTGGACTCGGCTAGTCGAGGCAGATTGGCGAGCCTGCGCGCTCGCCTACTATTGGGTGGTGAACGAAGTCGACGACAATGCCCTCGCTACTGCTGCGATGACCGCTCTGCGTGAGCGCGGTCCGCTCAGTCTCGAAGAATGGGCGCAGTGTGTCAGTGAGTTCGGCTCGCCGTCCGACATTGCCGAAGTGCTCGAGTACCTTGATGATCCGATGATCGGGTACCTCCCCGGCGGCAAGTATGTCGCTCTGGACGAACTGCTCGAAGGGTTGGTGTTCACGCACAGGCTCAGCGAAATCGAGATCGCGTCGGAGGTGCTCGAGGCGACGCCTGACCTCGAACCGGTGTTGTGTTTCGCGTCGAGTATCGACGGCGAAGTTCGGGTTGTCGAGGCAGAGTTCGAACAAGACTTGTTGCGAGAGCGCGGAATCGACGCTGCTTTCAGTCGCCGTGTTGTTGCCTTGCCCCGCGGGACTTTGGCCAACTTCGCAGCTGGTGATCTGATCGCGATTGCCATCGAAGACGGTGAACTGACGGTGTGGCAGGCGGATGTCGAAGACGAGCCGGATCTGGCGCCGGCACTCGAGAAGATATTCGCCGAAAACGGTGTGGAAGCGCTCGAGGCGGTGGGTTGGCAACTCGCTGTCGACGACTCGTCGTTGTTCACTGTTCCCAGCACTCCGTTGGGCGAGATGTTTGCCGCGGCAGGATACGAGCATCAACGAGAACTCCTTGCACGCAATGGATTCGACTTCGCTGCTTACGCAGTTCAGATTCAGACCGCAGAGATTGCGTCGACCTACGATCTCACGCACGACGAAGCCGTAGCTGTTGTAGCTTTTGTCGACCTGGCTCAGCGCGGATATGTCGACGCCGAGATCGAGAATCTCGACCTTCGTGACTGGGCACGTCGACATGTCGGTGTTGTTCCTGATTCGTTTGCCGCCCTTGCGGATGCGGGCGCAGCTGTGGCGGCGTTCGATCTGGGATTCCGGAACCAGGACCCCACCGCAGACATGATCCTCGAAGCGCTTGGCGGCGAGCTGGCCGAACGCGGTCCGAAGGCCGTCAAGCCGGCGGCACACTGGTTGGCAGGTAAGGCGGCTGATCGTCTCGGACGCGTTCTCGACGCGGAAGCGCACTACGAGAAGGCACTGGAATGGGAAGCTGACTGGGGTCCGGCACTTTTCGAATTGGCTCAGTTCACCGCCGACCGGAGCGACGCGACCCGAGCACTGTCTTTGCTGGGCAGGATCGACGGTGGATCCGAGGAAACCCTGTACGAAGTACTGCAGGAGTTCATTCCGGTAGAGCATCCCGAGCTGGGACGAAACGACAAGTGCTGGTGTGGATCCGGCCGAAAATACAAGGTCTGCCATCTGGGGAAGGTTGACGAGTCGGTTCGAGAAGACGGCCGCTGGCTCTACAAGAAGGCGTGCATGTTCGCGTTTTCCTCCGAATTTGCCGACATGGTGGTTCAGTTCGACGATCTTGTCGCCGCCGGCAGCGATGACGACGATCGGAGTATCTTCGACGGGCCGGCCTTGGACATCGCGCTGTTCGAGGGTGGAATCTTCGCGCAGTTCATCACCCGCCGCGGAAATTTACTCACCGAACATGAGGTGGCGACGGCACGTCAATGGCTCGATGTCGAGCGTTCCGTGTTCGAGGTGACCGAGATGAACACGCTGCTGGATCGCCGGACCGGCGACACCGTGACTGTCAGTGGTGCCGCAGATCTCGAGCCCGGTGATCTGGTGTGTGCTCGCGTTCTGCCTGCAGGTTCGAGCGCCCAGGTTGTCGGCAGCGTCATCGTGTCTTCCGAGTTGCAGGCCGCCAATGTGCTCCAGGTTCTAGGGCGGGATCATCACGATGTCGCTGAGCTGATCAGAGTGCTGAGCTGAGGGCGTCGACGCTGGTCGATGCGGAATACTCGTGCCGGGGCCTACCGGATAAAGTTGGATAGGTGAGCGAACCTATGGACCCCAATGACTTGATCGCCGAAGCTGCGATGGAGTTGTTGCGCGAACATGGCCCCCAGACCGCTGCTGACTGGGGAAACTTGCTGGCTGACGCCGGGCATGGAACGCCGGACGACATGACGGAGTTCGTGGAGTACGTCGAGGATCCGCTGTTGGGCTATCTGACCGGGGCCCGCT
Source organism: Rhodococcus sp. IEGM 1366 (assembly GCF_033142425.1). NCBI lineage: Bacteria > Bacillati > Actinomycetota > Actinomycetes > Mycobacteriales > Nocardiaceae > Rhodococcus > Rhodococcus sp. IEGM 1366. The sequence goes on along the minus strand of NZ_JAWLRZ010000001.1, from coordinate 106,973 downwards.
ACGCCGCGCTCGACACACTGTTCGAGCACCGGATACTCACGCATCGCCTCACCGACGCCGAGATCAGCTCTGGCGTTCTCGACGCAAACCCCGATCTCATGGTCTTGCGTGTTTTTCTCGACAGCTTCGATGACAACGAGGATCGGGAGATTCGCGTCGTACATCGTGGGCTCGACGACGCCGCCCTGGCCGAACGCGGAATCGACGACCCGACGTTCCCGGCTGACGAAGGTTTTCTGCTTGCCCCCGACGCATTGTCGGAATGCGCGGCAGGCGATCTGATCGGGCTGTTTGTCGCAGATCGTGAGTTGACGCTCTGTACCGTTGCCGACGTAGTCGATCCGACACCCGGTTTTGCGGACGCCCTAGCGAACATCCTCACCGATACCGGCGCTGAAACACTCGACGCGATTGTCTGGCAGTTGATGCTCGAGGAGCCGACACTGTTCCGTCAGCCCGCCGCTCCGCTGGGGGAACTGCTCGAATCGGCCGGCTATGTTCGCGACGGCGATTACGTCGCGATCGAGGGGTTCGATTTCGAGGCGTTCCATTTGGCGAACCGCGCGCGGATGCTCGAGATTCGCGACAACCTGCACCCCGACGAGGCAGCTGCGGTTATCGCGCTGGTCGATCTGGTGTCGGCTGCGCATCTCGAATTCCCGGAAGACACGTCGGAAATCGGCGACTGGGCGCGTGCGCAGATCACGGAGAACCCGCAGATCTATGTGGCCGTTGCCGAACCGCCGGCAGCTGCTGCGGCACTTGAATTGTTGTCCGAACTCGACGACCACGACGAGATCCTGCACGCGGTGGCTACGGCGCTGGCTGACAAGGGGCCGCGCCGGGTAAAGCCCGCCGCGTACTGGCTCGCAGGTAAGGCAGCTGATCGTCTCGGCAAGGTCATTGTGGCCGAGGCCTACTACGAGAGCGCGCTCGATCGCGATCCCGATTGGGTGCCGGCGATTTTCGAGCTTGCGTTGCTCGCGGCGGATCGGAGCGACGCAACGCGGGCGCTTGCGTTGTTGGGTCGGATCGAAGGCGGAGAGTCGGAGATTCTGCACGACGTTCTCGCGCGCTATGCGCCGGCCGAACATCCTGAGCTGGGCCGTAATGACAAGTGCTGGTGTGGATCCGGACGCAAGTACAAGGTCTGCCATCTGGGTAAGTCGGAGATCACCTTCGACGACCGGGCAAATTGGTTGTACATCAAGGCACAACTCTTCTCCCGCAGCCCCGAGTACTTCGATGTTGTCTTCGACCTCGCCGAGGTTCGCGCCCAGCATTGGGATGACGACGACGCGTTGACTCGTGCGCTCGAGGGTGGATTGGCTGTCGACACAGCACTTTTCGACAGCAACATCTTTGGAGTGTTTGTCGAACGGCGAGGTGAACTGTTGCCGGCCGACGAACTGGAACTGGCGCAGCAGTGGTTGCAGGTACCGCAGTCGGTGTACGAGGTTGCGTCGACGGTGCCGGGTACATCGCTGACGTTGCGCGATGTCCGAACCGACGTGGCGTACGACGTCGCCGACGAGTGGGGAAGCCTGAACCTCGAAGCTGGTTCGTTGGTCTGTGCGCGGGTGTTGCCCGCCGGCAGCGCTATGCGAACCTTCGGGGGAATCGAACCGATCGCTGCTGCCGACAAGGACGGACTGATTGCCTTGCTCGATTCGCCGGACACGGAGCCTTGGCAGTTGGTCGAGTTTTTGAGCGCTCGGTTTGCTGCACTTCGGTAGCGCTTAACCGGTAACTTTGTCACTTTCGGTGCTGGTATCAGAGCGGTATCATTCGAATATGAGCAAGCAGGAAGCCGTGATCAGGGCAATTGCTGATCGAGCGGCACGTCTGCGTCAAGATACCGAAGTTCGACGAGCTGCCCGCGCCGCCATTTCCGAGTACGGCCCGTTGCTCGACCGTCTCTCACAGTGATTCGGTATCTGACGGTCGACGATCTTTTAGTGCTTTGTGATGAGCTCGGCGGTCTGCAGGTTCGGGATGTCGGCTTGCTCGAATCAGCCACGCATCGACCGAGTGCAACGGTCTTCGGTGACGAGGCTTATCCGGACATTCATGTCAAAGCAGCTGCGCTGCTGCAGTCCCTCGTCCGGAATCATGCCCTGGTCGACGGAACAAGCGATTGTCGTGGGTTGCTGCTTTTGTCTTCTATTCGATCAACGGGCTACATCTCGATGCGCCCGAAGATGATGCGTACGACGTGGTTATCGACGCAGCGACTGGTGTCGCCGACATAGCGCAGATCGCGCCTCTGCTCGGCAGTTGGGCTGCGCCCGTGCGCCTTTCCGGTCGCGGTGACTAGCGGAAAGGCGCACAGGGGCTGTGCCCCTAAGGTGTGACCTGAGCCAGCATCATCTGCTCGAAGCTGTCACCGTACGGCGGCAACATGCCCCACTCGCCGCGCGGATCATGTTCTGCCGCTTCGAGAACCGTACGTGCGTGGCTGAACTCGAGGAAACCTTCGCGGCCGTGGTAGTGGCCGATTCCGGACGCGCCGACGCCGCCGAACGGTGCGTCGGAGAGACCTGGGTGCGCCATCGCGTCGTTGATCGTGACGCCACCGGAATTGGTGCGCTCGAGCACCGATTCCTTCTCGTCGAGATCGGTACCGAAGTAGTACAGAGCCAAGGGCTTCGGGCGCGAGTTGATATCGGCGACAACGGCATCCATCTCGTCGTAAGGCAAGATCACGACGGCCGGCCCGAAGATTTCTTCCTTCATGATCTCGGCATCGGCCGGAGGATCGACGACCATCCGCAGTGGGCGTCGACGCGTGTCGGCCGAAAGTTCTTCGTCGGGAACGGTAATGATGCGTGCCCCACGATCCGCGGCATCGGCGATGTATCCCTCGATGCGGGCGAGATGGCGGTCGTTGACGATGGAGACCATGTCGGTGTTGTCGGCAACGGTGGGGAAGAGGCCGGTGAACGAATTTGCGAACGCGGTGATGAATCGTTCGATGCCTTCACGCGGAACGTAGATCAGGTCGGGGGAGACGCAGAGCTGACCGCCGTTGGTGGACTTCGCGATAGCCAGTCGGTGTGCAGCTTCGGCGAAGTCTGCGCTCTTGCCCAGGACGCTCGGCGACTTTCCGCCCAGTTCGAGGGTGACCGGCACGAGGTTCTTCGCGGCGTTTGCCATCACCAGCTTGCCGATGGACGTGCTTCCAGTGAAGACCAGGTGGTCGAAGGGCAGTGACGTGAGATTGTCGGCCACATCGGGTCCGCCTGTGACGACGGCGATTTCGAGTGGATCGAGGGTGCGCACCGCAGCGTCGGCCAGGACGGCAGCGGTGTGCGGCACGATTTCGGAGGGCTTCAGAACGGCACGGTTACCGGCACCGAGTGCGCAGGCGAGGGGGCTCAAGAGTGTGAAGAGGGGCGCGTTCCAGGTGCCGATGATGCCGATGGAACCCTTGGGCTGGTACGCGACGTAAGCCTTGGCGCCCAGCTGATCCTGGACGGCGCCGGTGGAGCGCGGAGAGCGAACCATCCAGTCTTCAAGGGAATCTCGGACGTGCTTGAGTGAAACCATCGATCCGAGAACGTCATTCATGACCGAGTAGGCCGGGAGGCGTCCACCGAAGTCTTCGTTCATGGCTTCGGTCAAGTCTTTGTGGTTCGCCACGAGCAGGTCGATCACCTGTTGAATGCGCCGGCGACGCTCTTCTGCAGTCGGCGCTCCCGCGGCGCGGGTGGCGTCCTGTTGCGCCTGCAGGATCTGCGCAAGGTCGGTGGTGATGATGGCGTCGGTGCTCATGGGCACTCCTCGTAGTGGCGAAGTATTAACTGAAAAGGTATCGACGCTTCGGTGCGAGCTGCCCGTTTCGTCTCGTTGACCGGGACGGATTCGATTGGTAGAGAGGACGCATGTCGAAGACGCAGATAAACGAGAGTGCGGTAGCTACATCAGTCGAAGAGTCGACGGGCATCGGATTTCTGACGCTCGATCAGCCGCAGCGGCGCAATCCGCTCTCGGCGCAGACCATGAGCGAGGTGACAGCGGGACTTCGGGAACTCTCCGCCGATCCGCGAGTCCGCATCGTTGTCGTGCGGGCCGAGGGGCCCGTGTTTTCGGCCGGCCACGATCTGACGGAGATGATCGGCCGCACCCTCGATGACGAGCGCGCGATATTCGACGGCTGCACCGAGATGATGGAAACGGTCCAGCAGATCGCCCAGCCGGTGATCGCTGCCGTGCAGGGACCGGCAATCGCGGCAGGATGCCAGTTGGCGGCGTCGTGTGACCTTGTCGTGGCGGCGTCGAATGCTGTCTTCGGTACACCCGGGGTGAAGATCGGGTTGTTCTGCTCCACGCCGATGGTGGCCCTGAGTAGGGCAGTTGGCCGCAAACGGTCGATGCAGATGCTGCTGACGGGCCAAACCATCGATGCTGAGACGGCGGCTGATTGGGGTCTGGTGAACTTCGTGGTCGACCCGGCTGACCTCGACCGGGAAGTGCGCGACTTGGCTGCGAAGATCACGACCGCCAGCCCCCTGACGGTTCGGATCGGTAAGCAGGCGTTCTATCAGCAGATCGATCTGCCCCAGGCGCAGGCGTACGAGGCAATGGCGGAAACGATGGCAACAAACGCCGTGACCTGCGACGCTCAGGAAGGTATGCAGGCGTTTGTGGATAAGCGGGTGCCGCAGTGGCAGAACAAGTGAGCCGAGCCCTTTCGCATTAGTTGGACGTCCGATAATCTATCGTTCATGAGCCTGGACCCGCGTACCAACACCATCGACGGAGTGCTTCGGCGCTCGGCGGCCAAGTACCCCGATCGGGTGGCCATTGTTTTCGAAGATCGCTCGCGCACCTATCGAGAACTCGACGAGGCGGTAACGCGGGTCGCGGCGCACCTCGTCGACCTCGGCTTGCAGCACGGCGATCGTGTGGCCGCGTACGGAACCAACTCCGACGCGTATGTCATCGGGTTCCTCGCGAGTTGCCGGGCAGGATTGGTCCACGTTCCGGTGAATTACGCGCTCAAGGGTGATGAACTGCGCTACCTGGTTGCGCAGTCCGGCGCTCGGGCCGTTCTGGTGGATCCGGCATTGTTGCCGACGTTGGACTCCGTGCGCGGCGATCTCGATATCGACCACGTTGTGCCGCTGCGGGACGACACGAATTCAGTGGTCGCCATCAGCACGTCGGGTGAGGTCCCGGACTTCGAACCGCGGGCCTCGTCAACGGATCTTGCGCAGTTGCTCTACACGTCGGGAACGACGTCGAAGCCCAAGGGCGCGATGATGACTCACGCCGCTCTGGTCTACGAGTACGTGTCGTCGGTGATCGCGCTCGGGCTCGACAAGGCAGATAACCCCTTGATTTGCATGCCCATGTACCACTCTGCGGGAATGCACGTGTTCATGCTTCCGTACCTGTCCGTCGGTGCGACGGTCAACGTGATGGCGGCACCGGACATCCCCGAGATTCTGCGCCGCATCGAAGCCGACAAGATCGGCTCACTTTTCCTCGCTCCTACCGTCTGGGTGCCGCTCGCCAATCATCCCGATCTCGACACCCGGGATCTGTCGTCGCTGAAGAAGGCGCAGTACGGTGCGTCGATCATGCCGGTCACCGTGCTGAACCGTCTGCGCGAGCGCTACCCCGACATCGGCTTCTACAACTGCTTCGGACAATCCGAAATCGGCCCTCTGGCAGCAGTTCTGCAGCCGGACGAGCACGCGGATAGGCCGTCGTCGTGCGGTCGGGCAGTGTTCTTCGTGGAAACCCGTGTTGTCGACGCCGAGGGCAACGATGTTGCGGACGGTGTCTCCGGTGAGGTTCTCTACCGTTCACCGCAACTCTGCAATGGCTACTGGGAAAACCCGGAAGCAACCGCAGAAGCCTTCCGCGACGGCTGGTTCCATTCCGGCGACCTCGTCGTGCGTGACAGTGAAGGTTTCATCACCGTCGTCGACCGCATCAAAGACGTCATCAACACGGGCGGCATTCTCGTCGCATCCCGTGAAGTCGAAGACGCCATCTACACACATCCCGGTGTTGCCGAAGTTGCCGTCATCGGAACACCCGATGAGAAGTGGATCGAAGCGATCACCGCAATCGTTGTTCTCAAGGACGGTCAGGACGCCATGACGCCGGAGGCGTTGATCGCCTACGTGAAGGAAAAGATCGCTCCCTTCAAGGTGCCCAAGCACATTCGATTTGTGGAGGAACTTCCCCGGAATCAAAGTGGGAAGCTGTTGAAGCGGGAACTGCGCACCGTCTAGTAGACCTGCCTGCCGCCGATGATCGTGGCTAGTACTGAGGGCGGCTGCGAGCGGGAGATCAGAACCAGGTCGCCCGCTGCGCCGACTTCTACCCGGCGCGGTGGGCCGCCTGGATCCCCGGGACGGCCGAGATAGGCGTCCAGTGCGGTGTTGTAGTCGATTGTCTCCGCATCGCCCAGAACAGTGCCCGCGGGTGTCAACCGCGCCTGTGACGCTGCGATAACTGCCCACGGGTCGAGTGGTCCGTACGGTGCGTCGCTCGAAAACGCCACCGGAACAGATGCATCCAGCAAGGATCGGCAACGGTACAAATCCTGGTGGTCGATGGCAGCAACATGTTCGAGGTAGTCGTCACCGCGATCGGCAATGAACCCCGGCTGGGTTACGACAGCCAAACCGAGGCGGTTGATCTCGGAAATGGATTCGATCGGAATCAATGCGCCGTGTTCGATCCGGTCACCAGGGATCGTGCCGATTTCGCCGAGAACGGAGAGCAAGATCAGCAGAGCTTCGCGGCTGACACTGTGTGCTGCAATCGCTCGCCCGATGGAGTGTGCGGACTCGATAACGGCGGCAAGCTGTTCGAGATCGGGAAGTCCGGAATCGGCAAGCACGATCTTGTACGGGCCGACGGTTGGTTCCGTCGACGGCAGTGAGACACCCAGTGGCACACCGAGGAGATGAACCCGTTGTGGCAATTCTCCCGAAGACATTGCTGCGCAGATGGATTCGATGCTCTCCGGAGCGAGGTCCGGCGTTGCATCAGTTACCGCAGTGACGCCGAGTCGCGACAGTTCGGTCGCCACATCGCGTAACGGCGGTGGGGCATTTCCCGGAATCCGTGCTCGGAGCCAGGAATCTGCGCGCCACACTCGGCCGGTTGGTTTTCCGGCTGCATCGCGTTCGATACCGGGATGGTCAGCCTGTTCCAATCCGGCTGCAACGACGCCCGCTGTGTTGAGCACCCACATTGCGCCACTGCGATGTTGGATACGAACAGGTCGTGATGCGTGAAGATGATCGAGGGCATCGCGATCGAGGTCGCCCGCTACCGATTCGAAGTATCCGACACCTCGCACCCAGCCGTCGGAACCTGGTGAAACCTGTAGTGCGGCAGCTAGTTCTCCGGAATTTCGGACGGCCGGCGGGCCACACTCCACGGAACTGCGTCGGGCAGCCAGCGCATGTAGGTGGATGTGGTGATCACACAGGCCGGGAATGATCTGATTGCCGTCGGCGTCGAGGACGTCCTCGCCGTGGCGAGTCAGTCCGCGGCCGATCTCCGTGATCACGCCGCCCGTGATGCGAATGTCGAGGCTGTGACGGCCACCGACAGAACAATTGGTGATCAGCAGATGGTTCAAGGGGCGACAATTCCGAGGCCGCGGAGAACGGCGTGTGTGTCAGAGCCGGAGGTGGGCGCACTGCCGACGTACTGGCGTTTCTCCGGAATAGCCACAGTGCACGATGGGGGCAACGGAGTATCGGTTCCGTGGGTGAGCGTCGACGCGACGAGGTCGGCCATCGAGAGGTCCCAGAGGTATCCTGCGCCGGTGGGCGTCTCCGACATGGCGAGGGCGGCTGCCATGAGTCCGCTCAGGGGATCGGCTATCGCGTCGCCGACAAATACGGGCGCACCTGAATTATCTTGTGCAACAAGACCACTTGATGCTGCGATGTCGTCACCGAATCCGATGCGAGCGGAGTTTCTTCCTGCCGCAGTGATGGAGATCCAGGTGGTACCGGATGCGGCCGCGGCTTCTGCGTCGAGCCCGAAGCCCGCGAGTGCGCGTGGCCGCGACGCCTCGATAACGATGTCTGCGCGTTCCACGAGCTGCGCCAGCGCCGACCTGTCGGGAGCGGCACTCGGATCGAGGACGACGGACTCGTGCCCGGCATGCAGTAGTTCGTAGAACTCGCTGTTACCGCGACGTGCTCCGTCCGGTCGTGTCGGGGTCTCCACCTTGACGACCCGCGCGCCCGCGGCTCCGAGTAGGTGTGAGCACAGAGGGCCCGCCCACAGTGCACTGAAGTCGACAACAAGCAGATCCTTGACCGATCGCCGGGTAGTGGGCGCGGGAACTGACGCAGTTGGGCGTGCGACCGGGGCAGCCGCCAACCCGAGTAGGGCTGCGCGCTCGGCCAACTCGGCTCCGGGGTGTTCGGCTAACCAGGCACTGACCGCCGGCCAGGGATCATCATCGATCTCCGCGGAGATCAGTGCACCGAGCAGAATCGGGTCGTCCGGTCGGGCACAGGACACGGCTGCCCAGCCGTCCTGTGTAGGGAGGAGGCGGCAACTGCCTCCGAGAGAGATTGAACCGCTGCGGGTGAATCCGGTGAATGCCGCGCGTTCGGAAAGAAAGCGGGCTCCGTCTTCGTTGCCGTTGATGAATTCACCGAGGTGCCGTGCCAGGGTGGCGGCGTTTCCGGGGGGAATTCTGGGAGATTCGTCGGGGGAGCCGGTGAGTGGCACTATCCCGCTGCCGAGCCAGTCGAGGACGCGGCGGTCCTCGTCCGCGTCGTCGGGCCAGGCAAACATTCTCCGATGTTACACTCCGAAAAGTATTACCGGAAAAGGTATCCCGCGTGCAGAACTGCCGTCGGGTGCAGGAAGCCGAGCAATGATTCGGCGCTCGAGAAGGATGAAGATGGTCAACCAGATGCACGCGCTGTCGCCGCAGGACATTCTCGACGGCAGGATCGATCTTCCACTTCTTGCAGACGGTGGCGCACTTGATAATCCAGTGGTCCTGGTCGACCTGGACGAGGAGTTCTCAGAGGACGAAGCCCGTGCGGTGTCGGCGAAAGTTCTCGGATCCGACCGTGTTGTTCTCGGGCGGTACACGGGCCGTACACCGGATGCCGCAACAAGAACACTGGCGCGTTCGCTCGACTCGACGGTGTCGACGGTATTGACCGAGAACGTCCGAGAGTTTGTGGGTGTCGAAGATCCCGACGCTGAACTGGCGTCTGTCTTCGACCGCTTCCAAGAAAATCCTTATGCGTCAGTTGTTGCCTCGCAGGTTCTGCGGTTGGGTGAAAACCTGTCGATCCCCGCAGCGCTTGACGTGGAATCTCTGGCCTACTCGACGCTGTTGGGCACTCCGGACTTCGAGCGGTGGCTCACTGGTCGAGGACCACGGCCGCTGCCGCCCCCAGCTCCGCAGGAACCGGTGCTGATCGAGCGTCGAGATGGGTTGTTGCACATCACGCTCAACCGCCCGGAACGTCGGAACGCTTACGGGGCGCAGGTGCGTGACGGGCTGGTCGCAGCATTACAGGTCGCCGTGATGGACCCCGGCATCGAGAAGGTTCTGCTCGACGGCGCTGGGCCGTCGTTCTCCGCGGGAGGTGATCTGGACGAGTTCGGGACCACTCCGGATCTGGCGATCGCGCATCTGATTCGAACGCGATCGGGAGCTGCGCGGCTGATGGCCCGGCTGTCCGATCGAATCGAGGTACAGGTTCACGGAAGTTGCGTGGGAGCGGGCATCGAGGTGCCGGCCTTTGCCGCCGATGTGTGTGCGCACCCGGATACGGTGTTCCGCCTGCCTGAGATCTCGATGGGCTTGATTCCGGGAGCGGGTGGCACTGTGTCCATCCCGCGCCGGATCGGGCGTTGGCGCTCGTACCACCTGTTTCTCTCCGGTGCTGCGATCAATACGGAGCGTGCGCTCGACTGGGGCCTGATCGATTCGATAGCGCCGATATAGGCATCGCCTTACCTTCGGTTCGTTTTCAAGTCTTTGACTCATAATGCTCGACCGGATTGACTTCGGAAGACGCATTAACGTGGAACGAGCAAGGTGAGTGGTGGGTATGCAGGTCGACGCGGACGACTTCGCCGATATCTTGGCGACGGCAAGGGAATTCATCCGGAAGGAAGTTGTCCCTCGTGAGCAGGAGATAGCCGATACCGATGCCATTCCGGAGGACATCCGGAAGAAGGCCGCCGATATCGGACTGTTCGGTTACGCCATTCCCCAGGAATGGGGTGGTCTGGGCCTCGACCTCACGCAAGACGTCGAACTCGCGATGGAGTTCGGGTACACGTCGCTGGCTCTGCGCTCGATGTTCGGCACCAACAACGGCATCGCCGGACAGGTACTCGTCGGCTTCGGCACCGATGAGCAGAAGGCGGAATGGCTCGAACGCATCGCGTCGGGTGAGGTAGTCGCGTCCTTCGCACTGACCGAACCGGGCGCTGGATCCAACCCCGCCGGCCTGCGCACCAAGGCAGTCCGCGGCGGGAGCGACTGGGTGATCAACGGCAACAAGCGGTTCATCACCAATGCCCCGACAGCGCAACTGTTTGTCGTGTTCGCACGCACGCGTCCGGCCGACTCCGACGGTCCCGGTATCGCTGTCTTCCTGGTCCCGGCCGATACCGAAGGTGTCACGGTGGGGCCGAAGGACAAGAAGATGGGTCAGGAAGGTGCCTGGACCTCCGAGGTCAGCTTCGACAACGTGCGCGTCCCCGCATCGGCCCTGGTCGGGGGCGACGAAGACACCGGATATCGCGCTGCCATGACTTCCTTGGCACGTGGACGCGTTCATATTGCCGCATTGTCGGTGGGAGCAGCCCAGCGAGCCCTCGACGAATCTGTCGCCTTTGCCACTGTCACGGAACAGGGTGGGACTGTGATCGGTGACTTCCAATTGGTCCAAGCGATGCTTGCAGATCAACAAGTAGGTGTGATGGCCGGCCGGGCAATGGTCCGTGAGGTTGCGGCGCGCTACGTCAGCGGCGAGGACCGTCGACTCGGACCGTCTGCGGCAAAGCTCTACTGCACCGAGATGGTCGGAAACGTAGCTGACCTCGCTGTCCAGATCCACGGTGGCAGCGGGTACATGCGGGGCGTTCCTGTCGAACGGATCTATCGGGAAGTGCGGTTGCTGCGCCTGTACGAGGGAACCAGTGAAATTCAGCGGTTGATACTCGGCGGCGGTCTTGTGTCGCAAGCGAAGAAGCAAGCGAAGTAATACAGCACGTACTTTCTTCAACTGACGAATGGAGTGGACATGGGACTGTTGGACGGCAAGGTGACAGTAGTGACCGGGGGCGCACAGGGTATCGGGTTCGAAATTGCCCGAACCTTTATCAAAGAAGGCGCCACCGTGGTGATCGGCGATATCAACGAGACTGTCGGCGTCGCTGCCGCAGCTGAGCTCGGTGGCGATTCCGTGGCGCGGTTCATCTCGTGCGACGTTCGCCATTCCGACCAGGTCGAGGCAATGCTCGATCTAGCTGAAAGTGCTTTCGGCCCAGTCGATGTCATGGTCAACAATGCCGGCATGACTCGCGACGCGACAATGCGGAACATGACGGAGCAGGACTTCGACGACGTGATTGCCGTCCACCTCAAGGGTGCCTGGAACGGAACTCGCGCAGCCGCGGCCCGCATGCGCGAGCGTGAGACGGGATCGATCGTGAACATCTCGTCGATTTCAGGCAAGGTCGGCATGTTGGGCCAGACCAACTACTCGGCCGCCAAAGCCGGAATCGTCGGTCTCACGAAGGCTGCTGCCAAAGAGGTTGCGTTCAAGAATGTTCGGGTCAATGCCGTCCAGCCCGGACTGATTCGCACAGCGATGACCGAAGCGATGCCGGAGCGCGTCTGGAACAGCAAGCTGGCCGAAATTCCGATGGGTCGTGCCGCGGAACCGTCCGAGGTTGCGTCCGTGGTGGTGTTCCTCGCGAGTGATATGTCGAGCTACCTGACCGGTACCGTCCTGGAAATTACGGGCGGGCGCCACATCTGAGGCGCGTGCTTCAATTCAGGAATGGACTCTGACATGGGACAGTCGCATTCGGATCTCCCACTCGACGGGATTACCGTGGTGGCGTTGGAACAGGCCGTTGCGGCGCCGCTCGCCAGTCGGCATCTCGCGGACATGGGTGCTCGCGTGATCAAGATCGAGCGGGTGGGTGAGGGCGACTTCGCTCGTCACTACGACGGCGCGGTGCGCGGTCAGGGCTCGCACTTCGTGTGGCTCAATCGTTCCAAGGAATCGATTGCCGTCGACGTCAAGTCGGAGTCCGGCCGTCGAGTCGTGCTCGATCTCATCGCGGAAGCCGACGTCTTCTTGCAGAACCTCGCTCCGGATGCTGCAGATCGACTGGGCTTCGGTGCGGACACGCTCCGAGCAGAGTTCCCTCGGCTCATCGTGATCAACATGTCGGGATACGGCAGCGCCGGACCACGTCGTGAGCGCAAGGCGTACGACATGTTGGTGCAGGCCGAGACCGGAATGATCTCGGTGACCGGAACACCCGAGACGGCTACGAAAACGGGTGTTCCGGTTTCCGACATCGCAGCCGGGATGTACGCGCTGACATCGATACTGGGTGCCTTGTTCCGTCGGGAGAGAACTGGCAAAGGCGCAACGGTCGACGTGTCGATGTTCGACGCGACCGTCGAGTGGCTCGGCCACCCGATGTACATGAAAATGTATGCGGACAAGCAGATTCCGCGAGTCGGGCTCGGGCATGCGGCCATCGTTCCGTACGATTCGTTCCCGACGTCGGATGGTCAGATCCTCATCGGAGTCCAGAACGAGCGCGGATGGCGGACGCTCATGGTCGACGTCTTCGGGCGGGAAGATCTGGTGGATCATCCGCGATATGCCACCAATATCGTCCGGGTCGAGAATCGAGCCGAGGTGGATGAGATGGTCGGATCGCTCACGCGACTGTATTCGACCGCAGAGCTGGATAAGCGTCTGGCCGCAGCGGGTGTGCCCGCAGCAGCGTTGAACGACATGGGCGGATTGCTGAAACACCCTCAGCTGGACGAGCGTTCGCGGTGGCGATCCGTGGGAACAGAAGTTGGGCCCATCGACGCTGTGCTACCCCCGATGACCTTCTCCGACGTGGAAATGAAGATGGGTGATGTGCCCTCCCTTGGTCAGCACACCGAGTCGATTCTGACGGAGTTGGGGCGCACGGCCGATCAGATCGCCGACCTTCACCGAGACGGATCGATCGGATAGCGCCCCAACGTTTTATCGTCGTAGGTTTTCGAAGACCGCGGCGATGCCCTGGCCGCCGCCGATGCACATGGATTCGATTCCGTAGCGGCCCTGGCGACGGTCGAGTTCACGCAGCAGGTTCGCGAGGATTCGTCCGCCGGTAGCGCCGACGGGGTGGCCCAGTGAGATGCCGGAACCGTTGACGTTGAACCGTTCGAGGAGATCCGTCTCGCTCAGACCCCAGGCGCGGGCGCACGCGAGGACCTGAGCGGCGAATGCCTCGTTGACTTCGATCAAATCGATGTCGGAGAGTTGCAGATCGACCCGTGAGAGCGCTTTTGCCACCGCAGAAACGGGGCCGATGCCCATGCGGTTCGGTTCGACGCCGGTGACGCCCCAGCTGACCAGTTTCGCGAAGGGGCGCAATCCGAGTCGTTCGGCATTGGCGGGCGTGGTGACGATGGCCGCCGCGCCGCCGTCGTTCTGCCCGCAGGCATTTCCGGCGGTAACGGTCGCGTCCGGGTCGACGCGGCTACGCAGCGGGCGCAGTGCGGCGAGGTTGGACAGTTGCACATCTCGACGCGGATGCTCGTCCTGGGTAACAACTTTCGCGTCGCCGCGGCGGGATGGGACGGTGACAGGAATGATCTCCTCGTCGAAGTATCCCTTGTCCTGTGCGTTCACGGCACGCTCGTGCGAGCGAAGCGCGTAGCGGTCTTGTTCGTCGCGTGAGATCGCATATTCGCGTCGCAGGTTTTCGGCTGTTTCGATCATGCCGCCTTCGACCGGGAAATTGACGCCTCCCGAGTTGGTGCGGGGCTTGGCCAGGCGGTCGTGGAACTCGACGGAGGGTTTCTTCGTACCCCAACGAATGTCGTTGGAATAGAATTCGACGCCGCTCATGCTTTCAGCGCCGCCGGCAATCACCAGATCACTCATGCCGGTCTGAACCTGCATGGCCGCGTAGATGATTGCCTGCAAACCTGACCCGCAACGGCGGTCGAGTTGGATGCCGGGAACCGAGATATCCAGTCCGGCGTCGAGTGCTGCGATGCGCCCGATGGCAGCGGCCTCGCCGTTTGCGTAACCCTGACCGAAGACGACGTCGTCGATATCGGCGGACTGGAGTCCGGTCCGCTCGATCAGTCCTCGCATCACGGTGGCCGCAAGCGTGGTTACCGGAACGTCTTTGAAGACCCCGCCGAATCCGCCTACTGGCGTACGAACGGGTTCACAGATGACTGCGTCATACATGGAATGCGCCTGTCGGGAGAGTGTGGACGAGGAAGGTGCGTTTAGAGAAATACGAACGCGTGCCCTCGAATATTCAGCATGCGCGCCGTGGTTGTCAACAGCGGTAGAAGTGCTGCTCGGACATAGTTTTTCCCTAACCATTCGTATGGTTGTCGAACTTTGACACCCCTGCGTTTCGGGGATTGAATGGTCGGAGGATCTCCCTCGAAGAACAGGTGGAACAGTGACGCGTTTGGCGCAGACTGCGGGATTGACCGAGACGCAGAACGACATCATCGGTGCCGTGCGGGGATTCGTCGATCGTGTGGTGATTCCCGCCGCGCAAGAACTCGAGCACACCGACACGTATCCCACGGACATCGTCAAGCAGATGAAAGACATGGGTCTGTTCGGTCTGACGATCGACGAGGAGTTCGGTGGCATCGGAGAATCCCTCCTGACGTACGCACTGTGCGTCGAGGAATTGGCTCGCGGCTGGATGAGCGTGTCCGGTGTCATCAACACCCATTTCATAGTGGCACACATGATTTCGGCACACGGGACACCGGAGCAGAAGGCGAACTACCTGCCGCGGCTGGCTACCGGGGAGCTCACCGGTGCTTTCTCGATGTCGGAGCCGGCACTGGGTTCCGACGTTGCTGCCATCTCGACCAAGGCGAAACGCACCGAATCCGGCGACTACGTGGTGAACGGGCAGAAGATGTGGCTGACGAACGGTGGTTCGTCAACTCTGGTGGCTGTGCTCGTGAAGACGGACGAAGGCGCGGAGAAGGCGCACAACAATCTGACGACGTTGCTGATCGAGAAGCCTGCCGGATTCGGTGAAGTTCTTCCCGGCCTGACCATCCCCGGCAAGATCGAGAAGATGGGCTACAAGGGAATCGACACGACGGAGATGGTCTTCGACGGTTTCGAGATCAGCGCGGACGCGGTTCTCGGTGGCAAGCCCGGCGTCGGGTTCCGGCACATGATGGATGGTGTCGAGGTCGGCCGGGTGAATGTGGCGGCGCGTGCATGCGGTATCGCGCAGCGTGCTTTCGAACTTGCGGTGACGTATGCAAAGCAGCGTGAGACATTCGGTAAGCCGATTGCCGAGCATCAGGCCATCGCGTTCCGTATCGCGGAGATGGGTACCAAAGTCGAAGCGGCCCACCTGATGATGGTGAATGCGGCTCGGCTCAAGGACTCGGGCGAACGAAACGACGTTGCTGCCGGTATGGCGAAGTACCTGGCCAGTGAGTTCTGTGCCGAAGTCACCCAGGACAGTTTCCGTATTCACGGCGGTTACGGGTACTCCAAGGAGTACGAGATCGAGCGCTTGATGCGTGAGGCGCCCTTCCTGCTGATCGGTGAGGGCACCAGCGATATCCAGAAGCAGATCATCAGCAAGGGACTGTTGCGCTCGTATAACTGAACCGCGTTTTGGTGTCCGTCGTAAAGTCGACGGGTGGACCTACGTCAGATCGAGTATTTTCTCGCCGTTGCAGGCGGGGAGTCCTTTGCGAGCGGAGCGCAGCCCATGTCGTTGGCGAGCGCAGCGCAGCCCATGTCGTTGGCGACGGCGGCGCAGTCCATGTCGGTGACCAAGCCGTCGTTGTCGCAAGGTATTCGCGGTCTCGAACGTGAACTGGGCGTCGAACTCTTCCACCGCGTCGGTCGGGGTCTGGTCTTGACGTCGGCCGGACGCGCACTGATCGGGCCCGCTCGGCAAATGATGCGAAGTAGCGCAGCTGCGTCCACTGCTGCGATCGGGGTGGATATCGAACCAAAGGGCCGCCTGGACATCTGCTCTGCCGCTCAGGGACTGGAGGGGCCGGTGGCGCGGATCGTGGCCGATTTCCGTCGACGCTGCCCGGGAATCACGGTGCGTGTCAGCGAGCTCCCACGCGGCGATACCGCCGAACAGGTATTGGCTGACGGGGTGTGCGAGCTGGTTTTCAGTTATTGGCCACCGGAGATGTCTGAACTGTCGACACACATCATCGGAGTGAACGACTACTGGCTTGCTCTTCCCCCGCAGGCGCCGCTCTCGGTCTGGCCACGTGGAATTAAACCTGCTGTGGGAGAGCCTGTCTCGTTGACCGCGCTTCCTGATCTTCCCGTAGTCGGAGTGCTGAAGCATTCACAGGCCCGGATCGTCATCGAGTCTTCTTTGCATGCTGCCGGTGCCAGAACACGGATGTCGACAGAACTTGCGCAGCGGGAGACCGTCGGGGAGTTCGTCCTCGCCGGTTTGGGGATGGCGTTCATGGAACGTTCTCTTGCCGAACGTGCAGCCGCGTCGGGGGCCGAAATTTTCCCGTTGAGCCCTGCGATCTCGCTGACCTACGGTATCGAGTTCGATCCGGAGAGATTGTCGCCGTTGGGAAAGCTGTTTGTCGAAGGACTCTGAGCAGCGGGGAGATTCGAAACCAGCGCCGCCGCAGCCGGTGACAACGATCCGTCACGAAAGACGATGCGTGTCCGTCGGATGACTGGTGGGTCCAGCGATCGAACGCTCGCCGCGGGGGAGTCCTGCTCGGCGATGGAGCGGGGTAGTAGTGCGGCGCCGACGCCGTGGCCGACCATCTCACGAACGGCCAGGCGATCGGGGACCTCGGCGACGACGTTGACGAGGCCCCCGTCGCCTCCGATCGGGTAGCTGCGACGGCTTGTCGGTGTTTCGACGATCATGGGCAGGGCCCCGATCGACGCGCGGGGCACCGGATCGGGAAGGTCGACCGCAAGTGCCGGTGGGATCGACAGAACCATCTCCTGAGCACTGGCCTCGATCTCGAGAAGGCCGTCCGACGGTCCGTCCGCGAGATCGCGTTCGAGAAAACCGAGTTCGCACCTGCCCGACCGGACCAAGGCGAGCACCTCGTGGGCGCTGGGCGCCGCGGTTGTGGAGAAGGTGATACCCGGAGCGGTGCGGTGAAGCTGACCAGCCAGATCGGCGACCCAGTCGAGCGCAAGGTCGGATTGAACAGCGATGGTGAGTTCACCCGATCGCAGTGCGATCACCGCAGCGACTGCGGTCTCGGCCTTGGCGACGTCGCGCAGTAGTGTCCGAGCAGCGTCGGCGACGGCTGCTCCGGCCGCGGTGGGGATCAAGCCGCGTGCGGTGCGCTCGAACAGTGTGGAACCGAGAGTCCGTTCGAGATTGCGCACCGCCTGTGACAGCGACGGCTGGGAGATGTGCAGTGCGTTTGCGGCGGCGGTGACACCGCCGTGATCGACAACGGCAACGAGGTACTGCGCGCTGCGAATGTCCATCCCGGGTGCCTGCATCTGACGAATTCTCCCAGATGATGCCGTCTCGACTGTGATGACATCCTTCGACCTGCCGATATAGGTCTGAGCTATGGCTCGGTGCGCCTACTCGTCTTTGTGGCGCGGGCCATAGCGATGGTCGACTGTTCCAGTACC
Organism: Rhodococcus sp. IEGM 1366; assembly: GCF_033142425.1. NCBI lineage: Bacteria > Bacillati > Actinomycetota > Actinomycetes > Mycobacteriales > Nocardiaceae > Rhodococcus > Rhodococcus sp. IEGM 1366. Next base: position 89,088 of record NZ_JAWLRZ010000001.1, on the reverse strand, counting down.
GCCGAATCTCAGGAGCGTGATGTGAGCGAGCTTCACCTGCCCAACCGGATACGTCACTCGGCGTTGGCGCGACCATCGGATCCCGCGATCACGTGCGGCGACCGGACATTGACGTGTGCCGATCTCGATGCCGAGACCAATGCGTTGGGGAGTGCACTTGTGGGGGTTTCCACGGGCGGTGCTCGTGTCGGAGCATTACTGCGAATGGGCCTCGAAGGCGCGGAAACTTTCATCGCGTGTGCAAAGGCGGGCGCGGTCTTCATTCCGTTGAACTGGCGGCTCAGTCCGCGGGAGCTCGTGGACGTCGCCGAGGACGCAGAACTCGACGTCTTGATCGTCGACGACGAGTTCGCAGTAGGGGCCGCCGCGATCTCCGCAGTGTTGCCGGAGGTGACGGTTGTTACTGTGGGAGATGAAGGGGGCGTGACAGATTCGCGAACCTGGGCAGAGTTCGTGGCGTCCGGGACGGGCATCGACCCCGGACTGGGGCACGATCCGGACACCGCGGTTCTGCAGCTGTACACGTCCGGGACCACCGGCCGCCCCAAAGGCGTCGTGGCCACACACCGGAATTTGTACAACGAACCCGTGGGGTTCGAGGTGTACGAATTCGGTTCGAATGCAATGGCTCTGGACGCACTTCCCATCTTTCACATCGCTGGTGCCGGCTGGATGAGTACGTGTCTGTCGGCCGGGGTGCCGATGGTTCTGCTCGGCGACATGGCGCCGGCCCGGGTGGCTGAAGCCATTGCAACACACCATGTCACCCACGCATTTCTGGTACCGGCGGTAATTCAGACACTGGTCGATCTGCCCACTCTCGAGGGTTTCGATCTGTCCAGCTTGGAGGTGGTTGCGTATGGGGCGTCGCCGATCACGCCGGCGCTCCTCGCTCACGCTATGAATGTCCTGAACTGCAAGTTCGTTCAGCGCTACGGGATGACCGAAACAACGGGGTCTGTGTCCGTACTTCGTGCCTACGACCATCACGTCAGTGGGCCGCGCTCCGGGTTACTGCGGTCCGCGGGAAAGCCGATGATCGGCGTGGAGATCTCCATTCGCGACGTCATGACGGGCGAGGAGTTGCCGCCCAACGAATCCGGAGAAATTGTCGCGCGCAGCAGAAACAACACGCGCGGATACTGGCGACGTGAACGCGAAAGCGCCGAATTGTTCACGCACGACGGCTTTCTTCGAACGGGCGACGCCGGGCACCTGGACGACGAGGGCTACCTGTTTGTCACCGACCGTCTCAAGGACATGATCATCACCGGCGGCGAGAACGTCTATCCGATCGAGGTGGAATCGATTCTGGCCGAGCATCCTTCGGTTGCCGAAGTAGCAGTTGTCGGGGTTCCCGACAAGCGCTGGGGTGAATCCGTCACCGCGGTGATCAAACTGGTCGACGGTGCAGACGTGCCAAGCGTCGACGAGCTGATCGCCTTCAGCGCAGCGAGGTTGGCGTCGTACAAGAAGCCCAGACAGATCCATTTCGTGGACTCCCTACCTCGCAATGCGAGCGGGAAACTGCTCAAGTCGAGCCTGCGAACCACGCTGAGTGCGAGCGGAGAAGCATTGTGATCGTGACCGAAGACGTCGGCGTCGCACAACGCGAGGCCTGGGCGAAGAACATTCTTCCGCCGGTGGAACAGGTACGGGACGGTTTGTGGTCGATTCCGGTTCCTATGCCGGACAACCCTTTGCGTTACGTGCTCGTCTACGCGCTCGCGCTCGACCACGGACTTGCACTCATCGACGTCGGTTGGGATCACGAACAGTCGTGGCAGGCTCTCGTGGACGGCATAGCGTCGACCGGTTACCACGTTTCCGAAGTGCGGTATGCGGCAATCACACACCTGCATCCCGATCACTTCGGTCTGGCGCCGCGTCTTCGGCAAGTCAGCGGCGCAACACTGGCAATGCATGTGGCTGATGCGACGCTACTCGGATACCACGGTCCCGAACAGGCACGCGAGGACATCACCGGCTGGAATGTGCAACTGTCCGAACTCGGAGCGCCGACTGCAGTACTCGACGCGTCTCGGGTCGATCTGGTGCGGTTCGGCGAGCATGAATCAATCGACGTTGTTCTGGGCGACGGAGATCCACTCGATCTGCCGGGATGGAATCTCCGCGCGCAATGGACGCCGGGGCACACACCCGGACACCTCTGCTTCGTGGAAGAGGACAGGGGCTTGTTGTTCAGCGGTGATCACATGCTGCCGCGGATCAGTCCGAACATCTCCACGGTTCCCGGTGAACTCGAGAATCCGCTGCATCGCTACCTGCTCTCACTCGAGGCAACAACAGCCTTGGGTGAATGCGAGGTGCTGCCCGCACACGAGTATCGATTCCGCGGGATCGCCGATCGCGCACGTCAGTTGATGGGACATCACGAGGCGAGGCTGTCGGAAATCGTTGCGGCCGTTGCGGCCGATCCCGAATCGACGGCCTGGGAACTGTCGCGCACGATCTCCTGGTCTCGCCCGTTCGATCAGATGTCGCCGCGACTACTTCGCCTGGCAGTCCGCGAAACCCACGCTCATCTGGTGGTGTTGGCCAAGCGCGAGATGGTGACCGCGTCCGGCCGTTCGCCCGTGCGATGGAGTCTTCGATCGCTGTGACCATTCAAAAATTCTCATCACGGAAGTAGGAACCGAACATGAGCGTTGTGCTCACCGACTTCGCCGACGGCATCGCCGTCATCACACTCAATCGACCCGAGGCCAAGAATGCGGTCAACCTCGAACTTGCACAAGCCTTGGCTGCGGCGATCGACGAGTTCGAGGCGAGGTCAGATCTTACTATCGGCATTCTGACCGGATCTGGTGGAACCTTCTGCGCCGGTATGGATCTCAAGGGATTCGCGCGCGGAGAACGGCCGTCACTCCCCGGTCGTGGATTTGCCGGATTGACCGAGGCGCCGCCGTCGAAGCCGCTGATCGCAGCGGTCGAGGGTTGGGCGCTGGCAGGCGGCTGTGAACTGGCCTTGGCGGCCGACCTGATCGTGGCGTCTACCGATGCGAAATTCGGCTTGCCCGAAGTGAAGCGGGGGCTTGCCGCTGCCGCCGGCGGTCTTCTGCGTCTGCCCAAGATCCTGCCGTATCAGCTGGCCATGGAGATCGCAATCACCGGTGACCCGCTCAGCGCCACGTTGGCGCATCATCACGGGCTGGTCAATCGGCTCGCCGAACCTGGACAAGCACTGGCGGTCGCACGTGAACTTGCGGCGCGGGTGGCGGCAAACGGTCCATTGGCAGTTCGAGCAACCAAGCAGGTCCTCGCGATGTCCGCGAAGTACACCGACCCGGATGCTTTTGTCGCGCAGCGCGAATTCATCGATCCGGTCTTTGCTTCCCGTGATGCCAAGGAAGGCGCCACGGCATTTGCCGAGAAGCGTTCTCCCGTGTGGAGTGGCTCGTGAGTGCCGAAACCATCGAGCGTGCGGCCGTCAGTGTCGAGCGCATCGGCGCTGTTGCCACGATCGTGCTCGACCGACCACACCGTCGCAACGCCCTGGACCTCGAGGCCTGGATCGCTCTGCGCGAGGCACTGCACGAACTTCAGGAGGACGCGCAGATTCGCTCCGTGATCCTGACCGGCGCGGGCGGCACCTTCTGTGCGGGCTCCGATCTCGACAAGCGAGGCTCGTCGCACCCGCTCGATCGCATGCGAGTCATCAATGCAACCGCGATCGCACTGGGTGAGTTTTCCAAGCCCCTGGTGGCGAAGGTCGAAGGGTTTGCGGTCGGAGCCGGATGGAACATGGCATTGCTCTGCGACTTCGTGGTGGCGGCACAGGGTACGAAGTTCAGTCAGATCTTTGCCAAACGGGGGTTGTCCGTCGACTTCGGCGGGTCGTGGATCCTGCCGAGACTGGTCGGCGTCCAGCAAGCCAAACGTTTGGTGATGCTCGCCGAGACGATCGACGCACGGGAAGCCTACGAACTCGGATTGGTGACCTATCTGGTCGAACCGGCCGAACTCGACGAACGCACGGCCGAACTTGCGCAGCGGTTGGCTGACGGTCCGCCTGCCGCATTGAGTCAGTCTGCTGCCATGCTCGAGCAGCACACCTCGCTGACCTTACGAGAGGCGTTGGACAACGAGGCGAGGGCACAGGCCGTCAATTTCGCGACGGACGCTACCGACGCAGTTCGAGCCTTCGTGGAAAAGCGCGAACCGGTCTTCACCGGAGAGTGGGCGGTATCAGGGGCACCTAGAGTGGAATGAGGGATGCATCGCTGGTCGTATGATGGGTGAGTGGATCTGCACTTTGTTACCTACTTCGTCGCTGTTGTCGACCACGGTGGGATAACGAAGGCGGCTCAGTCTCTCTACATTTCGCAACCTTCGCTTTCTCAGGCGATTCGTACGCTTGAACGCCGATTGGGTGCCACTTTGTTCGACCGGACGGGAAGACGTCTGGTCCTCACCGATGCTGGCCGCACATTCGATCTCGCGGCCAGGCGAATCCTTGCCGACGTCGAGCGCGCGAAGGCCAAGGTGACCGCCGTCCGTGAACTCGAGTTCGGTCGTGTCGACGTCGTGTCGTACTCGGCATTCTCGATCGATCCGATGGTCGAGTTGGTTCGGCGATTCCGGGTCAACTTTCCGAAGATTGTCGTGCGGGTTCTCGATACCTTCGGGCCGGCCGGAGTGGATACTGCCCTGAGGCGTGGATCCGCCGAGGTCGGAGTCACCGATCTGAGTATCGGATACGAAGGTCTGGTCACCGCACCGATAACGACCCAGGAGATGGTGCTCGCCACACATGTGTCGTTGTCCGACAGGCTTGTGAAACCGTTGGTCGATCCGGTTCGGCGCGACGTCCTCCATGCTCTGCCACTGGTGGTAGATCTCGGAGATCAATCGAACCAATTCCGTTCTCTGCTCAGTGCCGGTGCAGAGAACGTCGTGGTGGATTGTGTGCACCCCGTGACCACCTGGGAACTCGTACGTCGGGGCATCGGAGCCACGGTTGTGCCGAGAAAGGTTGCGCAGCAACAGATGAACGATGTGCTCGCGTTCTCGTTCGATCCGCCGCTGGCCCGAGACGTCGGTCTTGTCTATCGCGCCGGTGAGCAGTCACCCGCGGCCGCCGCTTTCATCGCAACAGCAGCCGAAATGGCCACCGCTTCTGCAGGATCCACGGCGAAGGAGTGAACTGTGGAATTTCGGCAGATGGAGTACTTTCTCGCGGTTGTCGAGAACAAGGGAATCAGTGGTGCGGCTGCCGCGCTGGGCGTCGCTCAGCCGACAGTGTCTCAGGCACTGCGCGGGCTGGAACGCGAACTGGGAGTAAGGCTCTTCCATCGGATCGGGCGGGGGATGGTGCTCAGTGCGGCCGGACGCAGTCTGGTCGGGCCGAGCCGTCAGGTGCTCCGCGATGTTGCTGCCGCCGAGGGGCAGTTGACTGCTGCTGACGGCGCCGTCGTCGGTCGACTCGACATCATGGCGTTTCCCGCTCTCACGTCCGGGACCATCGTCGATCTGATCGCCGAGTTCTGCATTCGGTATCCCCGGGCGCGAGTGAGGTTTTCGGAGTTGGAGCGTGAAGACAATCTCGATTCTCTGATCCGTGACGGCCATTGCGAATTCGCGGTTGCCCATTTGCCCCTCGAAGCAGCGAAGGGATTCGAGATCATCGAGCTGGGGGAACAGGACTATCGACTGGTCTATCCTGTCGGAACCGAACTTCCGGAGGGGCCGGTGCGCCTTGCCGAGATGCCCGACATTCCCATGGTTTTTGTTCCTCGCGGAGCAGCGATGGGCGACGCTATCGAAGACTCGATTCGCAAGGCTGGGACGAGAACCGAGCTCGCCGTCGTCACTGAGCAGCGGGAATCGAGGCTGCCCATGGTCATTGCCGGGCTCGGCGGGTCGTTGGTCGAGCGTGCCGTGGCGAAGTCGATGCCGGGACAGGTTGTGGAGCGGGCCTGTGAGCCGAGATTCCTGCGGACGTACGGGCTTGTCTTCGACCCGTCCATCCTCTCGCCGGTGGGGCAGGCATTCGTGGACTTGGTGCACGAATGCCTGCCGGGCTAGAGACGGCAGATGCGTTCGCGCGCAGCATCGAACTCGGCGGCGAGACGCTCGACCACTGCGTGTGTCGGAAGGACAGCGTCGATCGGTCCGATTCCCTGACCGGCGCCCCAAATGTCGCGCCACGCCTTGGCATCGGTGTCGGTCGTCGCGAAACTCATTGCGGAAGGATCGGATTCGGCTAGGTTGTCCGGGTCCAATCCCGCGGCCTCGATGCTGCCGCGCAGGTAGTTTCCGTGTACTCCGGTGAACAGGTTGGAGTAGACGATGTCGGAAGCCCCGGAACCCGCGATCATCTCCTTGTACGCGGGATCGGCGTTAGCCTCTTCGGTTGCGATGAATGCCGAGCCGACGTAGGCCAAGTCGGCTCCCGCAGCGAGTGCAGCGAGAATCGAATCTCCGTGAGCGATGGCGCCAGACAACAGAACTGGACCGGCGAACCACTCCCGGATCTCGCGAATCAGAGCGAACGGTGATTGCGTACCGGCATGACCACCGGCACCGGCAGCTACCGCAATCAGTCCGTCGGCACCCTTCTCGACGGCCTTGCGCGCAAAGCGGTTGTCGATGACGTCGTGAAGGACGATTCCGCCGTACGCATGAACGGCATCGTTGATGTCGGTGCGAGCACCGAGCGAGGTGATGACGATGGGAACCTCGAACTCGGCGATGGTTGCCAGGTCCTCTTCCAGTCGGTTGTTGGACCGGTGGACGATGAGGTTGACGGCGAACGGCGCCGACGGGGTTTCCGGGTGCTCACGGTCGTGTTCCTCACGCGCCACCGTGATCAGTTTGAGCCAATCCCGAAGCGCTGATTGTGGGCGAGCATTCAGTGCCGGGAACGACCCGATGATCCCAGCGGTGCACTGTGCGATGACGAGGTCAGGAGTCGAGATGATGAACATCGGTGAGGCGAGAACCGGTACCCGCAACCGAGAGGTCAGATCGGCGAAGGTTGTCATCTAAGAACCACCTGTCTTGTCGACGGATTCGAGAAGCCTCGAGCGAAGGTCGGTCTTGAGGACCTTGCCCGCGGCGGAGGTGGGGAGTAGTTCGACCTCGACAACTTCGCGAATCTTCTTGTACGGCAGCACCTGTTCGGCGACAAACGACTTGATCTGCTCGGCGTCGAATTCAGCTCCGGGAATCATCACGACAAAAGCAACCGGCTCTTGACCGTTGCTTCCCACCTCGCGGCCGACGACCGCGGCCGTCGAGATTGCGGGGTGCGAGATCAGGATTTCCTCGAGTTCACGGGGATAGACGTTGTACCCCTTGTAGATGAGCATGTCTTTGGCGCGGTCGCAGATGAAGAGGTATCCGTCCGAATCCTCGTATGCGATGTCTCCGGTGTCCAGCCACCCGTCGACAAATTGCTGTGCGGTGGTTTCCGGGTGGCCGAGATAGCCGTCGGTGACCTGAGGTCCGCGTACCCACAGTTCGCCGCGTTCGTTCTCGGCGAGCACTGTGTGCCTGTCGATCTGGTCGCGAATCTGGATCTCGGTGTCGAAGATCGGGAACCCGACGCTGCCCTGACGGTATTCCGAACCGTTGATCAGCGGAGCTGCCGTGACAACACACGTCGCCTCGGTCAGCCCGTAACCCTCGACGACAAGAGCTTTGGGAAATGCGCGGCGGAGAGCTGCTAGCGTGACGCTGTCGATCGGGGCGGCGCCCGAGGACACGACGCAGACGCTGTCGGTGTTGCGCACGTTCGCGTCGGGGTGGACCGACAGTGCGTGCCACATGGCTGGTGAGCCGGTGAGATAGGTGGCCCCGTGCTTTTCGATCAATTCGAGCATTCGACCGGGTTCGAACCGGCCGGCAAAAACTTGAGTGAGGCCGGAAATCAACAGGAACGACGTGTTGAGCAACGAATGTGCGTGGAAGAGAGGCGAGACCACGATAGTCGCCCCCGTTCCCGGCGTCGGCCCGAGCACGTCGAGGCCGTCGATGGGCCGCGGCGTGACGAGTCCGTCGGCACCTACGTCCAACTCGTGACCGGTTCGCCAGCCACACATCTGGGTGACGTTGCCGACGACGTTGCGGTGAAGAACGCGAACGCCTTTGGAAACTCCGGTGGTGCCGCCGGTGAACGCAATGTGCGCGACGTCGTCACCTCGGACGGAGGCAGGGGTGAATTCGGTGGGTAGGCCCGCGATGAAGGAGCCGAACGCGACGACGGCCTCTGGTGCGTCAACGGCGACGTCGGGGTCCTGAACCATAACGATCGTGCGGACGGAGGTTCCCGACGCTGCCCCGAGGAGTGTGTGCAGCTGTGCGCTTTGAGTGACAGCAGCGACGGCCGACGTCTCCTCGATCTGCTTGCGCAATCCCGGTTCCGGCTGCAAGGGGTTGACCAACGTGACCGTTGCCCCGGCCTGCAAGCAGCCGTAGTAAGCCTGCAGGAACTCGACGCAGTTTCCGAGGTGCAGCAACACGACATCACCGACACCGACACCGGACTGTCGCAGCGCGCCGGCGAATTGTGCACTGCGCTCACCGAGTTCGCGGAACGTACATGTACGCTCACCGTCCACGACGGCGAGGCGGTCACCGTAGAGAGCCGCCATGCTGGGCGCCCAGTACGCCATGGTGGTGTCTGGATACTGCATATTGTGGCGCAGTTGTGGATTGGCAGTCATGCCCCCGCCCGTCACCTGGGCGCCATCCGGATAGCGCCGTCGAGTCTGATGGTTTCGCCGTTGAGGTAGCCGTTTTCGAGGATCGATACCGCCAGCTGGCCGAACTCGTCGGGGCGGCCCAACCGCGACGGATTGGGAACCGAGGCTTCGAGGCCTGCCCGCACGTCTTCGCGCAGACGTGCCAGCAATGGTGTGTCCATGATGCCTGGCGCGATGGTGTTGACGCGGATACCTCGGCTGGCGAGATCGCGGGCAGCGGTGACGGTCATACCGACGATCCCGGCTTTGGATGCCGTGTAGTTGATCTGGCCGATCTGACCTTCGAAGGCTGCGACCGACGCCGTCATGACGATGGCGCCGCGCTCACCGTCCACGACATCGAGTTCTGCCATCCGCTCGGCGCCGAGACGCAGTGCGTTGAACGAACCGACGAGATTGAGTTTGACGACGAACTCGAAATCCTCGACCGATCCCGCTTTACCGTCCTTGTCGAGAATGCGCATCCGACGTCCGGCGCCGGCGCAGTGGACAACTGCGCGTAGGCCACCACGCTCGTGCGCCGCGTCGAGTGCTTCCGCGAATTGTTCGCTGTCGGTGATGTCGGCCTCGACGAACTGTGCCGCAGCCCCGAGATCGGCTGCTATCTGCTTACCTTCGGAGGATGGCAGATCGATCAGGGTGACGTGTGCTCCGGCGTCGAGCAGTCGTCGAGCGGTTGCCAGGCCCAAACCTGAAGCGCCGCCGGTGATCGCGGTGGAAAGTCCCTCGAGTTTCATGAATTAAGTTCTTCTTTCCTGCTGGATGACGAGTAGACCGGACAATGACGTCGGGTCAGATCAATTCGAGAATTGTCGCGTTGGCCATGCCGCCGGCTTCGCACATCGACTGCAGTCCGTAACGGATTCCGTTATCGCGCATGTGATGCGCGAGCCGAGTCATCAGAATGGCGCCGGATCCTCCGAGCGGGTGGCCTACCGCGATCGCGCCGCCGAGCGGATTCAGACGATCGATGGCGGCGCCGGTTTCCGCCAACCAGGCCAGTGGGACGGGCGCGAATGCCTCGTTGATCTCGAAGGCGCCGATGTCGTCGATGGACAACCCTGATCGCTCCAATGCCTTTGCCGTGGCGGCAATCGGACCGGTGAGCATGATGACAGGATCATCGGCCGCGACAACTGCGGTGTGAATACGGACGAGGGGCTTCCAGCCACGTGCTCGGGCGTACTCACTGGTCGTGACGAGTGTGGCGCCCGCTCCGTCGGAAATCTGAGAAGAGTTGCCGGCATGGATCACTCCGTCTGCGTCGAATGCTGCCGGCAGTTTCGCGAGCGACTCCAGGCTTCCTCCTCGCCGAATTCCTTCGTCCTGAGATAAGTCGGCGATCGGAGCAATCTGTCCGGTAAATGCACCCGCATCGGTGGCGCGCGCCGCGAGTTCGTGTGAGCGGAGGGAGTATTCGTCAAGAGCCGTCCGTGTGAGTGTCCATTTGCGAGCCATCATCTCGGCGCCGGTTCCCTGACTGAATCCGTCGACGCCGAATCGTTCGAGTACCGAAGCGGGGAAATGCTCACCGTTTTTGCTGGCGGTTCCCATCGGCACTCGTGACATCGATTCGACGCCGCCCGCTACGACCACGTCGTTCTGGCCGGAGATGACGGTGGCCGCGGCGAAGGAGACTGCCTGTTGGCTCGATCCGCAGGCGCGGGTCAGCGTGACACCGGGAACGCTGTCGGGCCAACCGGCGGCGAGTGCCGCTGTGCGGGCGATGCTTCCGGCCTGTTCGCCGACCTGACTGACGCATCCCCAGATCACGTCGTCGACCGTTGCCGCGTCGAGTCCGGTCCGTTCGGCGAGTGCACGCAGCACGTGTGCAGACAGATCCGCCGGATGGATCTCCGAGAGGGCGCGGCCGCGTCGGCCGATCGGTGTACGTACTGCGTCGACGATGACGGCATCTCGCATGTGTCTCTCCTGCTGTTCGTGCCCGGTGTTGCGACTGTGCGGTCGGGTCGTGCTTCGAGTCGATCACGAGCAAGGGCGACCCGGCAATGTCTTTCGGTGAATGGCTTTGTTAGCGAATGGCTATGAGTGGAGTTCTCAGCCGCGGATGAGCTTTCGGTCGCGGTCGGGATTGGCGAAGACGAGTACCAGAACCGCTGCAATGACGCCGATGATGCCGATTGCCTGGAAGGACTGGGCATAACCGTCGGCAGCCGTTGCGGCGTTATCCACGATGACTCCCGTTGCGTAAGGCGCAATCAGGCCACCGATCGACATGATGGCGAGGAAGAATCCCATGGTTCCGGCAGTCTGCTGCGGCGGGCACAGTTCGGAGATCGCGGCGTTGATGAGTGGGAAAGTGATTGCCGAGAATCCGTAGCCGATCGACACCATGGCGACCGCGAGGGCGGGAGCGGAGATCTGGGGGAGGAACAGGAGAATCGATCCGCAGATCAGAACGCCGACACAGGGAACGATGATGCGAACTGTGCGAGACGTGAAACCGCGGCCGATCAACTTGTCGGTGACGGAACCGGAGGTGATCATGAGGATCAGGCCCACGATCGACGGCAGTGCAAACATCGAACCGGCTTGCATCGCACTGTAACCGAGGCCGACCTCGAAGTACGACGGCAGCCAGGTGAGGACGACGGTGGTCAGCGCGTAGATGGCGGCGATGAGGAAGCAGCAGCTGACAAACGTGCGGGAGAGCAGGATCTTGCGCCACGGAACGTTCGGTTCGGTGACGGCTTTTGCAGTCGTCTCGACTGATTCTTCGGTATCTGCTTGCTTGGTCGCCTTGACTGCCTTGCTCGTGTACGGTCCTTCGGACCAACCGGCCAGCCAGCAACCCATCCACACCAGACCGAGAACGGAGAGCGAGAGAACTGCTGCGCGCCAACCGTAATGAACGGCGATGAACGTCAGCACGGGAGCGAGGGCGATCTTTGCGACGGAAGCGGATCCGGCGAGCATCGCGCCGGGAAGGCCGCGCTTGGCCGGTGGGTGCCACGAATATGCGGCGGTGTGCATCAGAGCCGAACTGGGTCCTTCGGCCAGTCCGAGCAGCATCCTCGAGACGATCAGCATTGCGAGACTTGCGCCGAGAACGAGGGGGAGCATGACCACGGACCAGATCGCCGCCAAGATCAGCAGCGCCCAACGAAGGGTCAGGTACTTGTTCAGGGGTCCGGCCATGAAGCCACCGATGCAGAACATCAGGAAGAACAGTGAGCCGACCATGCCGATTTGCGATGACTTCAGTCCGAGCTCACGTGCAAGCGGCTGAGCGATGATTCCGAGGACTGCTTTGTCGGCGTAGTTGACGACGTAGAGGAAGACGACCAGTCCGGTCATCGTCCATGCACGCTTGCGGGTGCCGAAGACCGGGACGACAGACGATTCTGGTTGGACGTCGTTACGATGCTGCGCGATGTTGGTCACGGGCGTCCCTTCGAGGTTGGTAGGCGGTGGCGATCGTGATCGAAGCACGGCCTCGAAGCGATCGATTGTGTGCGTTGCCGGCAGTCCTATTCAACGTGTTCTGGATCACTTTCGGCAATGTCGCGTCGGTGATCGGAACGATAGCGGTTACCTATGTATCGCAGGTCAGGGGGTATTGGAATGCCCTATCGGACACATAGGTGATGGGTGTTGGATCGCACGCAGCAAATTGAGGCAAGTTGAGAAAAAGGATCACCCTCGTTTCCCTTGACCGACTGGAGTTCATACATGCAGCGCACCGTGTTCAACGAGGATCACGAGGCATTCCGGGCAACCGTCCGCGATTTCATCGCGAAGGAAGTGACGCCAGTCCACGAGAAGTGGGAAGAAGACGGTCACCCGCCCCGTGATTTCTATCGCCGGTTGGGTGAGCTGGGCGTACTCGGAATTCAGGTTCCGGAGGAATATGGCGGAGGCGGTGAGTCCTCGCTCAAGTTCAATGTCGTCGTAGCTGAGGAAGTTGCCGCGGCCGGGGCGTCGTTCGGCTCGCAGTCGGTCCATACGAACCTCATCCTGCCGTACCTGCTCGAGTACGCAAACGAGGAACAGAAGAATCGGTGGCTGCCCGGGTTTGCATCCGGCGATCTGATGTTCGCGATTGCGATGACCGAACCGGGAACGGGCTCGGATCTGGCGAACATCGCGACGTCGGCCAAGCTGTCCGAGGACGGTACGCACTATGTGCTCAACGGAGCCAAGACGTTCATCACCGGCGGCGTGCTTGCCGATCGCATTCTGGTGGTGTGCCGGACCGCGCCCAGTACCGCGGAGAACCGTCGTAGTGGATTGTCGATTCTGGTGGTCGATACATCGTCACCGGGTTTCTCGGTGGGGCGCAAGATCAACAAGATCGGGCTCAAGACCTCGGACACCGCGGAGCTGTCGTTTGTCGACGTCCAGGTGCCTGTCGAGGATCGTCTCGGCGAAGAAGGTGACGGCTTCGGCTATCTGACCCACAACCTGGCGCAGGAACGATTGACCATTGCTTTCGGTGCGGCCGCGACGGCCACAGCAGCACTTCGATTTGCCATCGATTACGTCAAGGATCGCAAGGTCTTCGGCAAGCCGGTTGCGGCGTTCCAGAACACCAAATTCGTTCTGGCGGAGTGCGCTACCGAAGTTGATGCAATCCAGTTGGTGTCCGACAACGCACTGGAGTATCATGACCGTGGCACGCTGACCATCGCCGATGCAGCAAAGGCAAAGCTGTTCTGTACTGAGGCGGCCGGTCGAGTAATCGACAAATGCCTCCAGTTGCACGGTGGGTACGGGTACATCACCGAGTACCCCATCGCTCGCCTCTACGCTGATACACGCGTCACGCGAATCTACGGTGGTACAAGTGAAGTCATGAAAACCATCATTGCGAAAGATCTTGGCCTCTGACAGTTCTTGTGTACCTACAACTTCGGCCTCGGGAGAGTTTCCCGAGGCCGAAGTTGTATGCAGGTGATCAGAGTGCCGGAACGCCGACTGTGCCGTTCTTTGCCAGCTCGGCCGCACGATCTGCAGTCGTGCCGAGGATCTCGGCCAGTACGGTCACGGAATTTTCGCCGACTACCGGGGCGGGTCCGGTCGTGAGGTGAGTTCCGTTGAATGATGCGGGATGACCGGCGGCGAGGTAGGAGCCGATACGAGGTTGTTCGAGCGTCGTGAACATCGGGTTCTTTTCGAGTTCGCCGGATTCGACAACCGTTTCGAAACTCCGGTAGCGCTCGGACAGGATCGATGTCTTGTCCAGTGCTGCAGCAACTTCGGCGCCGGTGTGTTCGCGGAACCATCGCGAGAACAGGGCGGTGAGCACCTCGCGGTGGGTGTACCTGTCAGCTTCGGTGGTGAAATCTGCGCCCAAGGCAGCTTCGACGGCTTCGACGGCTTCGGTTGTTCCGGTCATGGCCGTGAGGTCACGGAAATGGCGGGTGGTCAGCGCGACGATCATGAAACGTTCGTTGTCGCTGGTGAGAAAATCGATTCCGTACGTTCCGTACACCGCGTTGCCGCCGGACGTGCGGCTGTGTCCGTTGATCTGGACCTCGGTGAAGTACCCGAGTGTGCCCGCCGTTGCGAGCGCGACGTCTTCGAGGGGGAGGGTGATCTGTGAACCCTCGCCGGTGGTGTCCCGTTTGCGTGCTGCGGATGTAATTGCCAGTGCCGCATGCAACCCGCAGGCCATGTCCCAGGCCGGAAGTACGTGATTGACGACGCCGGCGTGGTCTGCAGGCCCGGTCATCATCGGAAATCCCAACCCGGCGTTGACGGTGTAGTCGACTCCGGGGGAGCCGTCGCGGCGGCCCAGGATTTCCAGGGTTATCACGTCTTCTCGCAGAGCAGCGAGGGTGGCGTGGCTCATCCACGCGCGTCCGCCCGCGTTGGTGACCAGGATGCCGTTGCCGGGGCCGGGTGCGGTGACGAGTTGTTGCACCAATGCCTGCCCCTCGTCGGAGCGCATGTTCACGGCGAGTGACTTCTTGCCCTTGTTCAGGCCAGTCCAGTAGATGCTCTCGCCCTGATCGGTCACCGGCCAACGGTTGTAGTCCGAAGCGCCACCGATGGGATCGATTCGGATGACCTCGGCCCCGAGTTGGGAGAGTGTCAGTCCGCACAGGGGAGCCGCGACGAAGCTGGAGATCTCGATGATGCGGAGTCCTGCCAACGGGCCAGCGGAGGTGTTCTGGGTGGTCATGATGGTCCTTAGCGTGTCGGTCATGCCATCAGAGCTGTGAATCGCCAGTCAAGTACGGGGGTGTCGCTGGCAGAGCTGTTGTGGGAGTAAACAAGTGATCGAAGCTCGACGGCAGTGCCGTGTTCGAGTGGAGTGGCGCTCTCGACGCGGAGTTCGCTCGTGAGTGTATCGCCTTCGTGGACGGGTCCGGTGTGATCACACGAATGCCATCCGAGAACGGTGACCAGGTTCGGGAGTGCCCGAGTTGCCTGCGCGAGGGCGATACCGATGGTGTGGCCACCGTAGACAAGACGGCCATGGGCGCCGACGCGTTCGTCGTGATGTGTCGCCGCGATGTTGAGGCTCAACCGGGCGAGTTCGGGTGCGCTGGAGACGACGTCGCCGCTGCTGCGGTGGATCGAACCGACCAGTGCCTGATCGAAGTGCTTGCCGGGAACCTTGTTTCGATAGGCGTCAAGGTTCCAGTCTTTCGGCGTCACGTACGGGGCGAGCGCGTCAGGGCCGATGGACGACAGATCGTCGTCGTGCCGCGTGCGCCCGTCGTCGGGATTGCCGCTCAGTGGCAGCATCGCACAACGGTAGAAGTCCAGAACGGTGTTGCCGTTCTGGTCGGTGGACGTCATCCGCAGTGCCGCAAGGCCGGTGGGGGCGCGACCGGGCTTGGACGAGTTTTCGCGCAGTCCCACCACCTCGGTACGCGTGTACAGGGTGTCGCCGAGAACGGGGAACCTGTGGAATCGCAGTCCGCGGTAGAACAGGTTGGCCTTCACGTGGTGGGTAACCACCGTGGACTGGCCGATCGCGATGTCGGTTACCAAGCCGGGATTGGCAACGGGTGCAGCACTTCCCGTAACTGCAGTCGAGAGATGGGCGTCGAGGGACAGTCGCATCCGGTCGCCGAGGATGGCCTGATGGGTGGCGGCAAGGCCACTCGTCAGCGTTACCGCGGGAGCTTCGTCGAAAACCTGCCCGTGGGTGAGCTCGTCGAAATACGGTCCACCTACATAATGCTCGGCGGCGTAATGGTCGCTCCCATTCTGTACGCTCATGCCCTGACTCCTTCTGCTCGGGCGAGTGTGCGACGTGCTGCGACGGCGACGGCTTCGTCGAGCATCTGGCCGTCGAGTTGCGCTGCGCCGGCGCCGGAGGCTTCGGCTTCTTCGAGTGCGCCCAAGACGCGTCGGGCGTCGGTGACATCGGAGTCCGATGGTGTGAATGCCGCAGTAGCGGAATCGATCTGCGCCGGGTGGATAACCCACTTTCCGTCGAATCCGAGCGCGCTGGTCCAGGCCGCGGAGTGGCGGAAGGCGTCGTCGTCGGCAATTCCGAGAAACGGCCCGTCGATGGCAGCGATGCCCGCAGTGCGGCAGGCGATCAGAATTCTGTCCTGCACGGCCAGCCAGTGCTCCGGGAGAGCGGTGCGTGAGCGTCCCAGTGCTGCACCGAGATCGGCGTATCCGATGACGATTGCCTGCAGGCGCGTCGTCGATCGGGTGACGGCGTCGACGTTCGAGACGCCCAACGGTGTCTCGATGAGCGCTTGCAGGGTTATGGAGTGTCCGCCTGCTGCTACGAGAAGCCGCTGCGCTTCGAGGAGTTCCTCGGCAGATTCCACCTTCGGGACTATCGCACTGGTCAACGATTCGCCGAGTGCGCCGCACGCGGTCATGTCGGCGACGAACCACGGGGTGGTCGGTCCGTTGACGCGTACGGACACGGTTCGGGTTGCGCCGAACTCGCGAACGAGTTCGGTGACAAGCTCGCGGGCGGTGTTTTTGTTGGCAGTGGTGACGGCGTCCTCGAGATCGAGGATCACCTCGTCCGCGGTCGAGTTCAGTGCTTTGCGTGCTTTGCGCTCGTCGCTGCCGGGCGCAACCAGGGCTGTGCGGCGTCGGACAGTTGGGTACTCGTTGTTTGTCACGTGTGTCGATTACCTCGATCAGGGCCCAAATGTACGGCCAGTTGAAAATGTGGTGAGTTGCCGTGAATCAGTCGAAATTGCGTGGCTATTTCCAGAATTGCACTGGTTTTCCCACGATGCTGGCAGCATTTGCGGGTGACTGTCAAGGCGAAGTGTTGACAAAGGGTCAACAATGGCTGAATATGGCCGTACAAACTTTGAACAATGTCGAGGCGGATTCATGCTCAAGCTCAACGACGAAGAGACCTTCCTGGTCGACACGGTGCGATCGTTCATAGATCGCGAGGTCAAGCCCTCCGTGCAGGAGGTGGAGCACGCGAACGAATATCCCGAAAAGTGGATCGACCAGATGAAACAGATCGGGATCTACGGCCTCGCCATTCCCGAGGAATACGGTGGATGCCCTGTATCGATGCCTTGCTATGCGCAGGTAACCCAGGAGCTGTCCAGAGGTTGGATGACGCTAGCGGGTGCAATGGGTGGACATACGGTGGTAGCCAAGCTCATCACCCTGTTCGGCACCGAGGAACAGAAACTGAAGTATCTGCCGCTGATGGCAACCGGTGAAATTCGAGCCACCATGGCTCTTACCGAACCGGGTGGTGGCTCCGATCTGCAGGCGATGACAACCAACGCCAAGAGTGACGGTACCGATCTGGTCATCAACGGAGCCAAGACCTGGATCACCAATGCGCGGCGATCCGGTGTGATCGCACTGTTGTGCAAGACGGATCCTTCGGCAAGTCCGCGGCATGCCGGTATCTCGATCGTCCTGGTCGAACAGGGCGAGGGGCTCAACGTTTCCCGTGATCTCCCCAAGCTCGGCTACAAGGGCGTCGAGAGCTGCGAGTTGTCCTTCGACAACTACCGCATCTCCGAAGACGCGATCCTCGGCGGCGTGCCTGGTAAGGGTTTCGGTCAGATGATGAAGGGCCTCGAAACCGGCCGTATCCAGGTGGCTTGCCGGGCGCTCGGTGTTGCGACCGCTGCACTCGAGGATTCGCTTGCCTACGCGCAGCAGCGTGAAAGCTTCGGCAAACCGATCTGGAAGCATCAGTCGATCGGTAACTACCTCGCGGACATGGCGACGAAGCTGACCGCGGCTCGGCAATTGACCTGGCACGCGGCAGAGAAGTACGACAGCGGCGAGCGGTGCGACATGGAAGCCGGAATGGCCAAGCTGTATGCGTCCGAGGTTGCCATGGAAATTGCGTTGTCCGCGGTCCGCATTCACGGTGGCTACGGTTATTCGACGGAATACGACGTAGAGCGCTACTTCCGGGACGCCCCACTGATGATCGTGGGCGAGGGCACCAACGAGATTCAGCGCAATGTCATCGTCGCGCAGCTGGTTGCGCGCGGTGGTCTGTGACCACTCGGTGAGCCAGTAGAATCTGAATGCTATGAGCGGTAAGGAAAGAGAGACGGAGCCGGCGTATCAACGCCTCTCCCGTGAGCTTCGTCAGCAGATATCCGCCGGAACTTACCGCGACGGCCTTCAGCTACCCACCGAATCCGAACTGGCGGCGCGGCACGGCGTGAGCCGCCAGACGGTTCGACGAGCATTCCACGACCTGGTTTCCGAAGGCATCGTGTATCGGGTCCCGGGTCGTGGCACGTTCGTGACGGAGAACACCGGCCAGTATCTGCGGCATCTGGGGTCCATCGAAGACCTGATGAACCTGTCGAAGGACACGACAATGGAAGTCGTCGCGCCACTGGTTCGGCGTGTGGACATCGAAGCGGCAAGCAGGCTCCGGTTGGATACGGATGTGGTGTATACGGTGGTATTTCGCCGATTTCACGAGGGCATTCCCTTTGTACAGACCACCGCACACCTGCCCGAAGCTGTTGCCCGTCACATCGTCGACGCACCCGAAATGTTGGCAGGTGCCGTCAGCTCCTATACCGTGATCGGGTTATTGGAGCCACTGTTGGACAGTCCGATAATCGAAGCAGCGCAGTCGATTACGGTGGCACCGGCTACTGCTGACGTTGCCAGGGACGTGAATTGTGAACCCGGGCATGCGATGTTGCGCGTCGATCGCCTGTATACCAACGCTGCCGGTCTGGCCAACGAATTGTCCGTCAGCTACTTCCTGCCCGAGCAGTACACCTATCGAGTGACGCTACGGCGAGGCGCGCACTAGCGGTTCCCGCGGTCGTATCTCGTTGTCACCCAAAATCTCTCAGGAGAGACCATGCGAGTATTCAACGGAATCGACGACGT
Source organism: Rhodococcus sp. IEGM 1366 (assembly GCF_033142425.1). Taxonomy (NCBI): domain Bacteria; kingdom Bacillati; phylum Actinomycetota; class Actinomycetes; order Mycobacteriales; family Nocardiaceae; genus Rhodococcus; species Rhodococcus sp. IEGM 1366. The sequence goes on along the minus strand of NZ_JAWLRZ010000001.1, from coordinate 70,060 downwards.
CGAGTCGGCAGTAGGCGAGCACCTCGGATACAGCGAGTGGTTTCCGGTCACCCAGGAGCGAGTCGACAAGTTTGCCGACGCGACCGAAGATCACCAGTGGATTCACGTGGATCCCGAACGCGCCGCGCAGGGTCCGTACGGCGGCACCATTGCACACGGCTACCTGACCCTGTCACTGCTGCCCGTGCTCGGTGCCCAGGTGATGCGCGTCGACGGCATTGCCATGACTGTCAACTACGGCAGCAACAAGGTTCGATTCCCCGAACCGGTCAAGGTCGGTTCGTCGGTTCGCGCAGGCGCTGAAATTCTGTCGTTCGAGCGCACTGCGAAGGGCGCGACGATTGTCGTGCGCTACACGATCGAGATCGAGGGCGCTACCAAGCCTGCGCTTGTTGCCGAGACGGTTCGCCTGCTTGTCGCCTGAGTCATTCTCACACTTACAGAACAAGATTCGAGGAAATCATGAAACGAGCAGCGCTGGTTGCGCCGGTTCGGACCGGGGTGGGCCGCTTCGGCGGGGCACTGCGTGACGTGCCTGCCGAGACTTTGGCAGCCACAGTGATCAAGGAGACGGTTCGTCGCAGCGGCATCGACCCTGCCCGCATCGACGATGTTGCGATGGGGCAGTCGTACGCCAATTCGGAGGCACCGTGCATCGGCCGGTGGGCAGCGCTCGAGGCCGGGCTTCCCATCTCGGTTGCCGGTTTCCAGACGGATCGCCGATGCGGAACGGGCCTGCAGGCCATCATCACCGCTGCGATGATGGTTCAAACAGGCGCTGCTGACGTTGTTGTTGCGGGCGGCGTCGAATCAATGAGTGGCATTGAGCACTACACCACCGGAGCGCGATGGGGCACCAAAGCCGGTGGGCTGCAACTGTTCGACAGGCTCGATCGTGGGCGTGAGCGGTCACAGCCGGAGTGGCGATTCGGCAAGATCAGCGGCATGATCGAAACCGCGGAGAATGTCGCGCAACGCTGCGACATCAGTCGCGAGCAGTCTGATCAGTTTGCGGTGGACAGTCATCGCAAGGCAACGGCAGCGCGAGATTCCGGCCGTTTCGACACCGAGATCGTCTCCGTGGAACTGACCGATCGTAAGGGCAACGTCACGGAGTTCCGCAGCGACGAGGGAATTCGCGACGACACGTCGATGGACACACTCGGTCGGTTGCGGACCGTCACGAAGGGTGGCGTCGTCACGGCCGGAAATGCCAGTCAGCAGAATGACGCTGCGGCTGCGATGTTGGTGGTTGCCGAAGATCGACTGGACGAGTTGGGTCTCGAACCGATCGGCTTCCTGGACAGTTGGGCTGCCGCCGGCTGTGAACCCGCGCTGATGGGACTCGGACCCGTCGCAGCAGTATCGAAGCTCTTTGCCCGGACCGGCGGCAGCTTCTCCGATTTCGAGTTGGTGGAGCTGAACGAGGCATTTGCGTGCCAGGTTCTCGGCGTCGTGAAGGAATGGGGCTTCGAGGACCTCGATCGGCTCAATGTCAACGGGTCCGGAATTTCACTCGGACATCCCGTCGGTGCGACGGGTGCCCGGATGACGACTACAGCCCTGCATGAACTCAGTCGCCGCGGTAGCGGAAAAGCGCTGCTGACCATGTGTATCGGCGGCGGGCAGGGCCTGGCCGCTGTGGTGGAATCCGCCTGAGCGTCCCCTGGGTACACTCCGTATGAGGGATAACAGCACTACGGAGGCGGTCGGGCATGGAGTCAAGCGGCGCTTTGAACATCGCCGATGTCCGGCGCGGGCAGGCGGCGCTCGAAGGCCTGGACGTGACTGTGTGGTCCAACAGGTTTGAACTGCTGTCCGATGCCAATCGCCTTCGGCTTCTCCTGTGTCTGCATCACGCGCCGGGGATCTGCGTCACGGACCTGTCCGTGGCATTGGGAATGAGCGGGACGGCTGTCTCGCATGCACTTCGGCTGCTTCGGAGCCAGGGGTGGGTGACAGCCACGCGAGACGGCCGTTCGATGCGTTACCAATTGGCTGACGACACCGTTCACCAGCTACTTCACTCGATCGGTGCCACGCACTTCGGCGACGATCCCACACATGGTCACTCGCACGACTGAACTACCACGACTGAAATACCACGACTGAACTAGGGAGTGGCGAAGAATTTCTCCACTGCCGGTGCGGCATTCGGGTTTCCGTTCATGATGCCGTTGCCCAGACCGATACCCGTTCCGATGGCTCCGCCGACGATGCATCCGGCGATGAAGTTGGGGAAGATCGACAAGCACCCAATCCCGATACCTGTGGCCGCACCGCCGAGCGTCGACTGCAAGCCGCCGTTGTTCCACCCGATATTGATTTCGTTCGTCATGGTGTCGAACGCAGCTTGTTTGGCATCGTTACCCGGGAAAAGCGTCGCTGCAGTTGGACTGTTCGTGCTTACCGGTTGGTTGAACGGATCGAAGCCGGTGTTCGGAGCTGCAACAGCCGTGCCGGCGCCTGCGCCGACGGCAGCAACGACAATCGCGGTCATGGTCAGAGTTCGGGACAGTTTCATGGGGAAAGCCAATCTGTCTGTGTGGAACTTTCGGGCACAAGCGGACCCGTCGACTTCCTCGCGACGGGTCGTGACAAGTGGCTACCCGGCTCCGATACCTCTGAAACCGCCCAGTCTCATTCGTTATTCGACACTCGAGCGCGGAGCGCTTCGTTCTCGGCGGCGAGCCTGGCAACGTCCGCCTGGAGTGAGTCGATCTGTTCCTGTAGTGGCCTGCGGGCAAGCGCCAGAGATTCGTCCATTCGTTCCTTGTCGTAGCGCGGAGTGATGTTTCGCGCGCAGTTCCAATCGAATGCTTCCACGTCGATGACTATCGAGCGCTGCGCCTTGGCCGACATGATGCCGCCGGGAACCTCCAGAAGTTGTTGCAGCAGCGTGGGGTCGGCATCGGCGTCGACTACGTGAGCGCGGCCGTAGATTTTCAGGCGGGTTCGTGTCGGATAGTCGACGACAAAGAGCGAGACGCGGTTGTTGGTCTCGAGGTTGCCGAGTGTCACGAATTGTTGATTTCCGGGCAGGTCGGCAAAGCCGATCCGGTTCGGACCCAACACGTGGAGAAACCCGCGGGGACCACCACGATGCTGGATGTACGGCCAACCGTCGGAAGTGACCGTGGACAGAAAGAACGAATCGACAGATGTAACGAAACCCCGAGCGCGAGAGTCGAATTCCATGGGGCCGGTATCGGGCTGATCGAGTTTGGATCCGTAGATCGTGAAACTGCCCGACTCGCGCTGGCGCTCGACCGCAGCGGGTGAGAACGCGATGTGTGCGTATCGACTCGACATCATTACTCTCCTTGCGCTCAGTGCCAACGGTGATCGGCGATTGCGGTGCGAGGCCCGAACTTCGGTTTGACGGCCTGGCCGCTGACCTGCAGGAGCCGGACCGCCCGATACCGATGCGGTTGCAGGGGAGCGAGGTACTCGACCATACGAGCGTCGTCGATCGGTTCCCCGAGGAGGGACCAGCCGACTACTGCGGCGAGATGGTAGTCGCCCACTGACAGAGCGTCGGAATCACCGAATGCACGCTGGGCAACTTCGGCGGCGGTCCAGATTCCGACGCCGGGCACGGCTCGCAATCGCCTCGTCGCCTCCGCCCTCGAGAAGGTTGACGCTTGCTCGAGCCGATCGGCGACCCGAGCGCACTGCACGATCGTCTTGGATCTTGCCGGGTCCACGTTCGCGCGATGAAACTCCCACGACGGCATCCGTCGCCACTGATCCGCGGTGAGTGGAACTCGCATTCCGTCGGGCGCCGGTCCGGGAGCTCGTTCTCCGAACTTGGTCAGCAGACGTCGCCACGCTGCAAAGGCGTCGACGCCGTGGACACGTTGTTCGAGGATGGCGGGGACGAGAGCCTCCATGACGCGTCCGGTGCGTCCGATCCGCAGATGCGGGAAGCGTCGATGAGCTTCGGCCAGCTTGGGATGTTCGGGAGCAAAATCGTCGGCTTCGTCGTCGAGACCGAGCAATGCTTCGGCTCCGCTCAGGAACTCCGTAGCGCCGACGCCCCACGACTGCACGCGGACGGTGTGGCGATCCGACTGTGTAATGCGGTAGGTCACAGGACCCGAAAGTTGGCGGGAAACTCGCCAGATCGCGCCGTCCGGGGTACGTCTGTGAGCGGGGTCGCCAGGTCCGCGCTGATGCGGGCTGAGCGTCAGCGCGGCATCGAGTGGTCGCTGAGAAGTCACCGTGACTTCGGCAGCCTCGAGTTTCGGCGTCATCGTCGGCCAGCGTATCTGCAACGGTCGCCCCGCGTTCAGACACATGTCGGTGGGGCAACGTAAGGTCCGAGCCATGATCATCGTGAGCACCGACGGATCCTGTCTGCGCAACCCCGGCGGAGCTATCGGCTGGGCTTGGGTAAATCACGAGGGTCCGTCGATGTCGGGCGGCGAATCATCCGGAACCAACCAGATCGCCGAGTTGAGGGCGCTCTTCGAGGCCGTTGTCGCTCACCCCGGAGACGAGCCTTTGCTCATCGAATCGGACTCCCAGTACGCCATCAAATGTGCGTCGGAGTGGCTGCCGAGTTGGAAGCGCAAGGGCTGGAAAACCGCGAGCGGCGGCGCTGTCAAGAACCTGGAACTTGTGCAGAGCATCGACCGTGCCATCACCGATCGTGTCGGGCCGGTGCGTTTCCGTTGGGTCCGCGGGCACGTGGGCAACCACTACAACGAGATGGCCGACAAGCTGGCAGGCGAAGCCGCCCGTGCGATTGTCTCCGGGGACATCGAGTCGGTACCACTTGCTGCGCAGGCACCGGTGCCGGTGAAAAAAGAAGTAACCGTCGTGAACTCCTCGTACAAGGAGAAGTCCACGACGGCTGTCGAACCGGAAGATCTGTTCACGCTGTTCTAAAAGGCGTAGCCCCTAGATCAAGCTGCCCTCATGCACCGCTCGATCGAATGCCGGCAAGGGGCCGCCGGCACGCAGGGTGGTGGCGAGTGCCGGATCAGCCAAGTGCAAGCGGCCGATCGCGATCAGATCGAACTCTCCGCTACCGATGCGCTCCTCGAGCTGGGGGATGTTGTCCACGACGGGTGCAACGCCTTCGATGCGACTGTCGCGCAGTGACTTTCCGAGGCCGACGCTGCCCACGGCCATGGTGACGGCGCCAGTCAGCTTCTTGGCCCAGCCGGCGAGCGAGAGGTCGCTGCCTTCGAAGGCGGGAACGTCGAAGCGTCGGATGCTGGCGTCCAGCACATCGACCCCGGCATCGACCAAAGCGCCCAGGATCACGCCCAGCTCTTCCGGGGTTTCCGCGATCTTCGCGGTGAAATCCTGCTGCTTGTGCTGGGAGAAGCGGTAGATGATCGGCAGATCGGGGCCGATGGCTTCGCGGATCGCCGCAACGACGGCTGCGGGGAATTTGGTACGACGCTCCAAGTCGCCGCCCCACGCGTCGTCGCGCCGGTTGGTGCCTTCCCAGAAGAAGGAATCCAGTAGGTAGCCGTGGCCGCCGTGGATGGCGATGCCGTCGAAGCCGAGCTCGACAGCGTGCTTCGCACTGCGGACGTAGGCGGCGATCACGTCTTCGATGTCCTGCTCGGTCATCGCGTCGGTTGTTGCCTGAGCGCGCTCGACGTAGGCGGCAGAGTACGAGGTGACACCGAGCGGGCCCCACTCACCGGACGGGCGCATCGGTTTGAGCGAAGGATCCATCTGCGTCATCGCGCCCCACAACGGGCCGACGTGCCAGAGCTGCGGCACGATCTTGCCGCCGGCGCCGTGAACGTCGTCGATGACCTTGCGCCAGCCGGCCTGAGCGGCGGGCGTATGCAGGTTGGGGACGTTGGCATGGTCGACCGCAGTTACGTGGTCGATCGCAACGCCTTCGGTGACGATCAGGCCGGTGCCGCCCTCAGCGCGTCGACGGTAGTAGTCGGCGACATCCTGACCGGGGACGCCCTCGATGGAGTAGGTCCGCGTCATCGGGGACATGACGATGCGGTTGGGCAATTCGAGCGAACGAATGCGCAAAGGCTGGAAAAGGGGACTGGTCATGTCAATCACAGTGCTTTCATGAATCGGAAGAATCCGGGGTCCTGATCGACGCGCAACCTCGTGAGAGTGCGGTAGCTGATCAGCCACTTACCGTTCTCTTTGCGGTATTCCTCGTGGTAGTGGCCGTAGCCGTGCAGGTGCAATTCCTTCTCACCGTCGTTCCACCACAGCATGTCCTCCATCGCCCAGATTCCCGTGGCGGTGGTGGGGGAGGTCAACACGATTTCAGGTGTGTGTGCGTGGTGCGCCGTGGTGAGAGGAATCTCGCCGTCGAGCATGTTCCGGATGGCGTTGGTGAGTTTCTCGATACCGACCACCTGATTGGAGGTGTCACCGGTCTTGGGTTGCTTGTCCGTGGGGAGGCCGCCCCAGGTTTCGCTGACGACGTCCTCGGTGTGCAGTGTCGGGTAGATATGCCACTGCTTGGTGTCCATGCAACGCAGGCGAGCCGAGAAGACCTTCTTGATTTCCTCGATTGCGAGTAGTTCCTCGACAGGACTGAGTGACGCGACTTCGGACTCGGTCAAAGACATGCAACCTCCAGCAGTAATCGGCAAGATGCCTTCAGATTCGAGTGCGTACGGCCTTGCCGTCAATCACCTGTCTCAGTGAGCGCGACAACACTCGGTATGGTCGAGCAAACGGAAGGAGCGCTCGCTATGTGCGTAGATACGGATTCGGTCCCCGGGGCCGAGGAGATCGCCGCGGTTCGGGACTTTTGGGATGAGCTGGGTGTTCCGGGCTTGATCGACGTTCACACCCATTTCATGCCCAAGAGTGTCATGGACAAAGTGTGGGGGTACTTCGACTCGGCAGGGCCGATGATCGGTCGACCATGGCCGATCACGTATCGCCTGGTGGAAGAGGAACGCGTACAGCGGCTGCGTGAATTCGGAGTCCGCGCCTTTACCTCGATGATCTACCCGCACAAGAACGCGATGGCTGAGTGGCTCAATCAGTGGGCCGTCGAGTTTGCCGCCCAAACGCCGGATTGCCTACATACGGCCACGTTCTATCCCGAAGAGACGGCCGCGTCGTACGTCGGGAAAGCGTTGGAGTCGGGCGCGCGAATCTTCAAGTCCCACATCCAGGTCGGCAATTACGACCCTAACGATCCGTTGCTCGACAACGTGTGGGGCCAACTCGAGGACGCCGAGACACCCATCGTCATTCACTGTGGCTCAGGGCCGGCGCCGGGTACGTTCACCGGGCCGGATCGAATCGCGTCGTTGCTGGCGCGCTACCCGAGGTTGCCGCTGATCATCGCGCACATGGGTATGCCGGAGTACAGCGAATTCCTTGATCTTGCAGAGGCGTACGGGAATGTGCGCCTGGACACCACCATGGCGTTCACCGACTTCACGGAAGAGCAGTGTGCCTTTCCCAAGTCGGATATCTCTCGCCTGATCGACATGCAGGACCGGATACTCTTCGGGAGCGATTTCCCGAACATTCCGTACCCGTATCTCAAATCGTTGCAAGCACTTACGCGGTTCGATCTCGGGGACGAGTGGTTGCGCGCCGTCGTACACGACAACGCGGCCAAGCTCTTCTCGGTGAGCTGAGCTCACCGAGAAGAACTTCAGCTCAGCGCAGTTTGATACTGCCGCCGTCGGCCATCAACGTCTGACCGGTCATGTACTGCGAGTCGTCGCTCGCGAGGAACACGACGACGGGAGCGATGTCGGTTTCGGGATCACCGATACGTCCGAGAGGAACCTTGGCCACCGACGCGGCTGCACGCTCGGGGAAGGCTTCCTGCCACTTGACGACGCCTTCGGTTGCGGCGAACGGGCAGACCACGTTGACCCGAATGCCTTCCGGCGCCCACTCGTTGGCAACGACGCGGGTCAGACCGCGCACAGCTTCCTTGGCCGCTGCGTACGACGTCTGGGTGGGCATACCGTCCAAGCCTGAACCGGAGGCGAAGTTGATGACCGAACCCTTGGTCTTCGCCAGTTCGTCGTGGCACGCCTGCATCAGGTGGACAACCGGGTAGAAGCCGGTGTTGAAGGACAGGTCGAACATGTCCTGCGTGGTTTCCAGCAGCGGGGCCTGACGAGACGCGTGGGCGTTGTTGACCAGGATGTCGAGCTTGCCGAACGCCTCGAGTGCGGCGTCGCGGATCTGCTCGGCCGAACCTGCGGCGGCAAGGTCGACGTTGAGGAACTTGCCGGCGCCGGCCAGTTCCTGCTCGAGGGCCTGGCCCTGCTCGTCGTTGATGTCGACGAACAGGACCTTCGCGCCTTCACGGGCAAAGACTCGGGTGATTGCGCGACCGATTCCGCCGGCGCCGCCGGTGACAATCGCTACCTTGCCGTTCAACCTCATGAAAACGCTCCTTCTGTGTTTGATGCTGTTTAGACGGTTGCGGTCTCGTCGACTGCGAGTGCGATCTTCTCGAGGCCGGCGATGCTGTAAGCAGCGTAGGTCTCGTAGGGGCCACGGCCCGAGAAGTACGACGAGAGCTGACCACCGAGCTCTTCGACGGTGAACGCGGATCCGGCTGCGTCGAAACGGTTCTCGACCTTCGGTGCTTCCATCAGCGCCACCATCTTGCCGTAGACGACAAAGACCTGTCCGTTGATCTCGTCCGAGGCGGGCGAAGCCAGGTAGCTGACCAGAGTTGCAACACGCTCGGGTGCAAGCGGATCGAGACCGGTGACACCGGTGTTGTTCTCGCCGAACGCATCTGCTGTCATTGCTGTCCGGGCGCGCGGGCAGATTGCGTTGCTGCGGACGCCGTAACGGGAGAGGCCGGCTGCGCTCGAGAGCGTCAGAGCCGTGATGCCGGCCTTGGCTGCCGAGTAGTTGGGCTGTCCGGCGCTGCCGAAGAGGAAGGCTTCGGAGGAGGTGTTGATGATGCGTCCGTAGACGGGAGCATCAGCTGCTTTGCTTGCGGCGCGCCAGTGCACTGCAGCTGCATGGGAGGTTGCGGCGTGGCCCTTGAGGTGCACGCGAATGACGTCGTCCCAGTCGGATTCGGTCAGGTTGAAGATCATCTTGTCGCGCAGGATGCCCGCGTTGTTGACGAGGATGTCGAAGGAGCCGAAGTTCTTGACGCCTTCCTCGACGAAGCGCGCACCGAGAGACCAGTCGGAGACGTCGCCCGTGATGGCGATGGCCTGTCCGCCTGCAGCCTTGATCTCGTCGACCACGTCATTGGCTGCGGGGCCCATGTCGTTGACGATGACGGCTGCGCCGGCTGCTGCGAGGCCGAGTGCCTCCGCGCGGCCGAGTCCGGCGCCGGCACCGGTGACTGCGGCTACTTTGCCTTCCAAGCTCAGTGATTGCGTCATGTCGTGCTCCTTCGATCCGGGTCAGAAATTAGTATTCATTCTAATTTGTTCAATCTATTTTGGCGTAAATTCGGCAAAACTAGCAGAGTCAAAATCAGAATTAGTTCTAGTTTTGATCAGAAATGCGAGCCAGAACACTACAGTCCCGGTCAGTGGGAGCGGTGATGTAGGTCACGAGCTGGACATGCCACCTTGTGGCTACGCGCCGACCGGGCGCGCACGCACTTGCGTCACCGCCGACACTGCCCGGAGCAACCCATGTTCAACGACTCGCCTGCTCGGAAGCATCTACGCCCCAGCCAATCGTCGGAGATCCTCACAGCAGGATCCGCTCTGGCTGCATCGGGTGGAACAACGGGAGGATCTGCGCAGCTCCTGGCATCGTTGTTGGGACGTCGGATCGGCGGATGACGCACTCGAAGTACCACTAGATGCGGCCGGGCCGGACCTGCCGCACCTGAAATAACGGAAGGCACCAACAGTGTCACTGAATTTGGCAGATCTGTACGAGGGCGTAACGGACTTGATCTCGGACCGCACGGCAATCGTGTGCGACGGGCGTCGACGGACATACGCGGAACTCGACGAAGGCTCGAACCGCATCGCCCATCACCTCGCGAGTGTTGGCGTCGGACCGGGAGATCACGTCGCCTTGCACATGCGCAACAGCATCGAATACGTCGAGAGCCTGTTGGGCTGCCTCAAGATTCGCGCAGTGCCGATCAATGTCAACTACCGCTACGTCGATGCCGAGCTGACGTACCTCTACAACGACTCCATGGCGGTCGCACTCATCGTCGACGAGGAGTTTGCCGACACCGTCGCGTCGATCCTTCCCACAACGCCCGGCGTCAAGCATGTTGTCGTCGTCGGCGAAGCCGAGCTTGCCGGCGTCGACAGCATCAGTTACGACGTTGCAACGCAGGCGCAGTCGGCCAAGCGAGACTTCGGGCCGCGCAGCGAAGACGACCTCTTTGTCATCTACACCGGCGGCACGACGGGTATGCCCAAGGGCGTCATGTGGCGTCACGAGGATTTCTACTTCGCAGCGCTCACAGGTGGAAACCCGTTCGGCCCTCCGCACGTCAAGGCCGAAGATCTGTACGCCGCTGTGCCGCACGTCCCCGCGATGAACATGCTCAGCACTGCACCGCTGATGCACGGCGCGGCGTCCTACTCGTTGTTCACCGGATTCTTCATGGGCGCCAACGCAATTCTGATGGCGCGTTTCGACGCGAAGAAGACGCTCCAGCTTGCCGGGAGCGAAAAGGCCGTCTCCATCACCGTTGTCGGCGACGCGATGGCACGCCCGCTCGCCGACGAATTGGCTGCGAACGCGGCCGAATACGACCTCAGCACGGTGGGCATGGTCTCGTCCGGCGGAGCGTTGTTCTCGCTCTCACTGCGTGAGCAGTTGAAGTCGATTCTTCCGAACCTGATCATCCGCGACGGTTTCGGTTCGTCCGAGTCCGGCGTCGACGGCAACCTCGAGATCGGCGCGGACGGCTTGATGCGGATCGCCGCTCGCGACGAGACTCGTGTCGTGGACGATCGGATGCGTCCGCTCGAGCCCGGTTCACCCGAGACCGGGTACATCGCTCGTTCCGGTCACGTTCCGGTCGGATACTTCAACGATCCCGTGAAGACGGCAGCGACGTTCCCCGTCGTCGACGGCGTCCGCATGTCGGTACTCGGCGACATCGGACGGGTCGAGGCCGACGGCTCGATCGTTCTGCTGGGGCGCGGTTCTCAGTGCATCAACACCGGTGGCGAGAAGGTGTACCCCGAAGAGGTCGAGCAGGCACTCAAGAGTCATCCGGCTGTTCTCGACGCCTTGGTTGCCGGAGTGCCGGACGACAAGTTCGGCGAGCGCGTGGCTGCGGTCATCACCACTCGTGACGGTTTCGCTGTCCCGGACCTCGCCGAGATCGGTGAGCATTGCGCGTCTCAGGTCGCGCGGTACAAGGTGCCTCGTACCGTCGTGAGCGTGTCGGAGATCCGTCGTTCTCCCAGTGGCAAGGCCGACTACCGCTGGGCCAAGGCAACTTTGACGGAAGCTAACTAGTTCGACGTCATCCAGCGCGTTTTGTGAGGGACGCGCTGGATGACGCTCGGGCAGAGCGCAGAACTAGTTCGTTACTCCTGCGGCCAAGAGGGCGCGGGCTTCGGGGCGGCCGTCGAGGAGCGCGTTCGTACGCAATTCGACCTTCCAGACGCCGTCGTTCTTGACCAGTTCCCACCGGTTCGCGGTGATCCGGAGAACCTTGAATCCGGACGGGTTCTCGGGATCCTTGATGACGAGCTGCGAGTGGCAGGTTGCCACGGCTTTGTTGCCGTCGATGCGGATGTGCGCCGGCGTCATCATGTGCGCTGCGCCGTTCATGATCCAGTTCTGATGAGCGGCACTGCGCACCATGGCGCGGAGTTCGCCACGGCCGTGCATTGCTCCCGTGTCGACGTCGTAGACACCGTCCTCGAGCCACAGGTTTGCGACCTCGTCGGCAGATCCACTGTCGACGGCCGGGCTGTACGCGGTGAGCAGTTCGGTGATGGCCAGCTTGTCTTCGAGCAATTCGACTCGGGCAATCAGTGATTCGACCAGGGCAAGTGAGTTGCTCAGTGCGGTGGCGTCGGTCATCGGCATTCCTTACGTAGACGAAGTGGATCTATCAGGTGAAATCGATGCCCTCGGCGAGGGCGATGCGGTGAAGTTCCTCGAGTTGTTCCGCGAAGTGCTCAGCGCTCGACGCGCTGATCGACGTGCTGGCGATCGTGGCACCGGCGTCGCGGACTCGGGTCAGTGAGCGGACGACGCGTTCCGGGTCGCCGAGCGGATCGAAGGCTGCGCCAGTGGACAAGATGACGTCGAAGTTCTCGGGGAGCGGCGCTGCCGCGAGCATGTCCGCGAGCTCCGAGAGGCGCAGTCCGAAGGGAACCCAGCCGTCGCCATGGGTGAGTGCGCGGCGCAGTGAGCGCTTGGTGCGGCCACCGATCCAGAGAGGCACTCGCGGTTGGACGGCGTGCGGCTCGACAACAAATCCCGAGTAGTCGTAGAACTCGCCGTGGTACTCCGGGAGCGGAGTGGAGAGCGAGGTGCGCAGCGCTGCGAGGGCGTCGTCGGCGCGAGCTCCACGATCGGTGAACGGAGCGTTTATGAGATCGAATTCTTCTTTTAGCGTCCCGACTCCGAGGCCGAGGACAAGTCGCCCGTTGCTGACCCGATCCAGCGTTCCGTAGCGCTTCGCGATCTCCAGTGGGTGGTGGTATCCCAGCACGAGCACTTGAGTTGCGAGCCGAATAGTGCGTGTTCGAGCCGCAAGATATCCGAGTGTTGCGAGCGGATCCCAGTAGGTTCCGCCGCGTTCTCCGGCTATTTCTGTGGGAACTGCGATATGTTCACTGCAGGTCAGGTGGTGAAAACCGAGGCGATCAGCAGTTTCGGCGATCTGTGCGACCTCGTCGATCTCAGCCGTCGCTTCCCAATCTGATCGGGTGCTGGGGTGCTGGATCAGTACCGGTGTGACGAGTCCGAGGTGCATCGAGCGTTTATAGCTGCGACGAGCAGTTCTGGCACAGAAATTTCCGGTGATCGGGATGAGATTGTCGGATTGGCTTTCCAGATACTGTGACCTGGGTTATAGTCACTAGAATCAATTCCAGTTTCCGGGAGGCGTCAATGACCATCGTTGAAATCAACGACACCATGACCACTGCTCAGCCGACCAGCGCTCAGGCTAAAAAGGATCTTCCGCCGTCGATGGTCGAGCGGATGACGCTGATTCTCGACGCCTTCGACGGACGCGCAGCACGGCTCACCCTGGAAGAGGTGGCGTGCCGCACGCAGTTGCCGCGCTCCACCGTCCACCGCATTCTCGATCAGCTCGTCAAGCTCGACTGGGTAGATCACGCATCGTTCGGCTACTGCCTCGGACGGCGTGCACTCGGCCTCGGTGGCGGCGACGGTGGCCACAGCCAGATTCGTGAAGCTGCTGCACCCCTCCTGCACGAACTGCACCTTCAGACCGGAATGGTTGTGCACCTCTCGGTGCTCGACGGCCGTGAAACTGTTTATCTCGACAAGGTCGGCGGCCGGTTTGCCGCTGCACTCCCGTCGCGCGTCGGTGGCCGGGTTCTTGCGCACTCCACCGCGGGCGGCAAGGCGATGCTCGCGTGGATCGATCCGGAGCGCGTCGACGCCTTGTTCGGCGCGACCCTTCCGCGCTGTACCGAGAACACCATCGCGGAGATCGGCATCTTGCATCAGGAACTCAACCGCATCCGTCAGCGCCGGGGCTTGGCCTTCGAGCGCGGTGAATCCGCTCGCGGCCTGGCATGCGTGGCCGCTGCGATTCGTGGGCATGAAGGCCCCGTCGGCAGCATTGCGTTGTGCGGCGACATGCGGACGGCTCAGCTCGAGCGAGTCGCCCCGTTGGTAGTCGACGCGGCCCGTGAGGTCTCGCGCTCGCTGTACCCCGAGCTGGGTGCGCCTCGCCGTGGCCGCAAGGCTCCTCCGATCCCGACAAACACCTTCTCGGCAGACACGATGGACCGACTTCTGGCGGCGTCCACCGAGCAGTGGATCTGAGTTTTCTTGCCCTTTCTGTCTCGCTGATCGGGACGGTTCGTAGCAGCTCAGCGGCGGTGATGGCACCGTTCCGGGTATGACGACTGAACTGAGCTACGAGGACACTCTGAAAGAGCTGCAGACCGATCTCGGTGTGCTTCGGTATCACGAGGCCGGCGACGGTCCGCCGCTGGTGCTGCTGCACGGATCAGGTCCCGGAGTCACCGGGTGGCGCAACTACCGCGGCGTTCTCGCGGACTTCGCCGAGCACTTCCACTGCTACGTTCTCGAGTTCCCCGGCTTCGGCGTCAGCGACCCGGGCGACGGCCATCCGATGATGATGGCTCAGGCTTCGGTCAGCGCGTTCCTCGACGGACTCGGTCTCGGTCCCGTCCACCTGATCGGCAACTCCATGGGCGGCATTGTCGCCACCAAGGTCGCGATCGACGAACCGCACCGCGTCAGCAAGCTCGTCACCATCGGTGGCATGGGCAAGAACACCTTCTCGCCCGGCCCCGGTGAAGGCATCAAGCTCCTCATGGAATTCACCGACAACCCCACCCGCGAAGCCCTGATCCGTTGGCTGCAGTCGATGGTCTTCGACCCGGCCGTTGTCACCGAGCAGCTCATCGAAGAGCGTTGGGCGCTCGCCACCGAGCCGACGACCCTCGAGATCGCACGCCGGATGTACAGCAGCAAGGCCATGGCCGCTATGGGCGCCGCCGCTGCTGCGTCGACGGATGTTCCGTACTGGGCACAGTTGAACAAGATCAAGGCTCCGACACTGCTCACCTGGGGTCGCGATGACCGCGTCAGCCCCGTCGACATGGCGATTCTGCCGATGCGCGACATTCCCAACGGTGAAGTGCACATCTTCCCCAGGTGCGGTCACTGGACGATGATCGAGGCCCGCGACGCCTGGGTCTCGGCAGTTCTGGCATTCCTTACCCGCCCGTAAGGGCCTTCGGCCCCCGTGCGCCTTTCCGGCAGTTCCCACTACCAAAAAGGCGCACAGGGGCTGCTCCCACTCACCGGGAAGCATTTCTGCACTACCGATCCGCACCTGCCACGGTTTCACCAACAGATTTTCACCTCGCCAGATCTTCCAGGAGGACGCGATGCTCAGTGATACGCAGCGAGTTTTCCGCCGCAAGGTAGTTGGTGGGCAGGAAGACCAGTTGATCGACATCGCGCTTGGACTCGCCGCGAAGAAGTCTGCCTAGGCATTCGCCGGGTACCGAAACCAGAAAGCCGAGAAAACCATGGGACAGGTTCTAGACAACATCTCTCAGTTCGCCGACGAGATCCGCGCAGGCGGCGTCGAGGGCGACAAGATCATGCAGCTGTCGGACGGCAACGCGAAGCGTCTTCGCGATTCCGGCGTCATCCGCATGTTCCAGCCCAAGGAATTCGGTGGGCTCGAATCGCACCCGCGTGAGTTCGCCGAGACGGCAATGGCTATCGGCGCGATGGACGGCGCAACCGGCTGGGTCAGCGGCATCGTTGGCGTCCACCCGTGGGAGCTTGCATTCTTCGACAAGAAGGCGCAGGAAGAGGTCTGGGGCGAGAACCCGGACACCTGGATGGCTTCCCCGTACGCACCGATGGGTGTTGCTCGTCCCGTCGACGGTGGCTACATCCTCAACGGTCGCTGGTCATTCTCCTCGGGAACGGATCACTGTGACTGGGTCATGATCGGCGCGATGGTCGGCGACGCCGAGGGCAAGCCCCTCATGCCGCCGAAGCACCTGCACGTCCTGCTGCCGCGTAGCGATTACGAAATCGACCAGGACAGCTGGAACGTCGTGGGCCTGCGAGGCACCGGTTCCAAGGACCTCATCATCAAGGATGCTTTTCTCCCCGCCTACCGCACCATCGACGCGTCCAAGGTGTACGACGGCAGCGCGTGGAAGGAAGCCGGCCGCACGGAGACCCTGTACAAGTTCCCGTTCTCCTGCATCTTCCCGCTCGGCATCACCTCCTCGTTGATCGGTATCGCCGAAGGCGCATTGGCCTGCAACATTGCAGCCCAGCGTGAGCGCGTCACAGTCAGTGGTGTCCCGATCAAGGAAGATCCGTACGTACTCTTCGCCATCGGCGAGGCTGCTGCGGAGATCGCGGCTTCGCGCGCGGCGATCCTCGAGACGGTCGACCGTTTCTGGGACATGACCGAAAAGGGCCAGGAAGTTTCGTTCGAACTTCGTTCCATCGGCCGACGCACTCAGACGGCTGCCGCGTGGCGTGCAGTGCGCGCAGTGGACGAGATCTTCGCTCGCTCCGGCGGCGGCGCCCTCCAGCTCAGCACTCCGATGCAGCGATTCTGGCGTGACGCGCACGCGGGTCTCTCGCATGCCATCCACGTGCCCGGATCGATCTTCCACGCGTCGACCCTGACGCAGCTCGGTGGCGAGCCGCAGGGCATCCACCGCTCGATGATCTAGTCCCACAAATACTTTCGAAGCAAGGACGGTTAGGCATGACTGAAATTCGGGGCCTGGGGTATCTCAGGATCCAAACGCAGGACGTGGCTCGCTGGCGCGAGCTCGTGGTTGACGGACTCGGTCTCGCGGTCGGCAGCGGCCCGGAACCCGACGGCCTCTACCTCCGTCTGGACGAGCGTCGCTCGCGACTGATCGTCCTTCCGGGTGAGTCGGACAAGGCGCTGGCAGTGGGCTGGGAAGTGCGAGATCAGTTCGCGCTCCAGCGTGTTCGCGAAGCCGTCGAGAAGGCCGGGGTCGAGGTCGAGGTTCTCTCCGAGACCGATGCCAGCTACCGCGACGCCGAGCAGGTCATCGCGTTCAACGATCCCAACGGCAACCGTGTCGAGGTCTTCTTCGGGCCGGTTCTCGACCACAGCCCGTTGGTCACCCCGCACGGTGGACGCTTTGTCACCGGCGATCAGGGACTCGGCCACGTCGTGCTCCCCGTCACGCGTTTCGACGAAGCACACGCCTTCTACACCGAGGTTCTCGGCTTCCTGCCGCGCGGCTCCATTCGCCTCGGCGGTATCGACGCGCCGCCGCCAGCTCGCCGTGTCCGCTTCATGGGTGTCAACCAGCGTCACCACAGCCTGGCTCTGTGCCCGGCCCCGCCGGTCGACGAGCCTGGTCTGGTGCACCTGATGATGGAAGCCGAGACCCTCGACTCTGTCGGTCAGGCACTCGATCGTGTCGCCAAGCTCGGCTTCACGATCTCCTCGACCTTGGGGCGCCACACGAACGACAAGATGGTGTCGTTCTACGTGCGCGCTCCCGGTGGTTGGGACCTCGAATTCGGTTGCGAGGGAATGCTGGTCGACGAAGCGTTCTACACCGCTGAGGAAATCACAGCGGACAGCTACTGGGGCCACGACTGGTCCGCAAGCGAACCGCTTGCGGCCTTCACGCCCAAGAGCTAGTTTCACCCGGCAAAAGGCTCGGCCCCGACTTTCGCGTCGGGGCCGAGCCTTTTGTTGTCGGCGATCAGGAAGCTGCTGCAGCCAAACCGATTTCGAGGTCGGCGAGGATATCGTCGATTCCTTCGATTCCGACTGCCAGGCGGACGAGTCCCGGGGTAACGCCCGACGCGAGCTGCTCCTCGGGAGTGAGCTGCGAGTGCGTCGTCGACGCGGGATGGATGACCAGCGAGCGGACGTCACCGATGTTGGCGACGTGGCTGTGCAGAGTCAGGGCGTTGACGAACTTCTTACCCGCATCGACCCCACCGGCCAGCTCGAACGCCACGATCGCGCCGGTGCCCTTGGGCGCCAGCTGCTTTCCGCGCTCGTGCCACGGAGATGACGGCAGTCCGGCGTAGGCCACCGACGTAACCTCGGCGCGGCTGTCGAGGAACTCGGCCACCTTCTGCGCATTGGACACGTGGCGCTCGATACGCAGGCTCAACGTTTCGATGCCTTGCGAAATCAGGAACGCGTTGAACGGTGCGATTGCCGAACCGAGGTCGCGCAGAAGCTGAACGCGGGCCTTGAGAGCGTAAGCGGGCGCACCGAGGTCGGCAAAGGTGACGCCGTGGTAGCTGGGATCCGGGGTGGTGAAATTGGTGTGGCGACCCTGGGTCCAGTCGAAAGTTCCGCCGTCGATGATGACGCCGGCAATCGCGGTGCCATGTCCGCCAAGGTATTTGGTGGCGGAGTGTACGACGATGTCCGCGCCGTGCTTCAGCGGCTGAATGAGATACGGAGTTGCAACGGTGTTGTCCACGATCAGCGGGATGCCGTTCTCATGGGCAATCGCACTGATGCCGGGGATGTCGAACACGTCGTTCTTCGGGTTGGAGATGGTTTCGCCGTAGAACGCCTTGGTGTTCGGACGGATTGCGTCGCGCCAGTGATCGAGGTTGTCCGGGTCTTCGACGAAGTCGACGGTGATACCGAGCTTGGGCAGCGTGTAGTGGAAAAGGTTGTACGTGCCGCCGTACAGACGCGGGCTCGAGACGATGTGGTCACCGGCTTCGGCGAGGTTGAGGATCGCGAACGTCTCCGCAGCCTGACCGGACGCGACCAGTAGAGCCGCAACTCCGCCTTCGAGGGCAGCGATGCGCTGTTCGACTGCATCCTGCGTCGGGTTCATGATGCGGGTGTAGATGTTGCCGGGTTCGGCGAGGCCGAACAGCGCGGCGGCGTGGTCGGTGCTGTCGAAGACGTAGCTGGTGGTCTGGTAGATCGGCAGTGCCCGAGCATTGGTGGCGCTGTCGGGGCCCTGCCCGGCGTGGACCTGCTTGGTTTCGAACGACCAGTTGGCGGTCGGATCAATTTCGGCTGGGGTGTTCTCGCTCATGAATTCATACTCCGTAGTGAAGGTGATTGATGCGGGTCAGGCGGTTTCGACGACTGTATGCACTGGAACAGGATTGCGGGTGAGATCAAGCACGGGGCAATGGGCGTCGACCGTCTCCTGCAACTCCAGGTAGCGCTCACGCGATTCCGGGCCGGTCAGTGTGACAACCACACGAACCTCGGAAAAACCGGGGCGGACAGCGTCGTCGAATCCGAAGAAGCCGCGCACGTCGAGGTCGCCCTCGGCGCGTGCCGAGATGTCGTCGAGTCGGATGCCGAGCTTGTCCGCCCATACTCGATACGTCACCACCTGGCAGGACAGAAGTGAAGCGAGGTAGTACTCGACCGGATTGGCGGCAGTGTTCTCGCCGCCGAGGGCCGGCGGTTCGTCGACCTCGACGCTGTATTTGCCGAGCGTGACTGTGCTGGCAACGGCATCGTGGGCTTGCGCCGACGCCTTGAAGACGACATGAGCCTTGCCGGAGTCCTTGCCGATCGCGTCAGCGTTCGCGGCAACAACGGAACTCAAGTGTGAAACGGATGCGGTGGTCATGACAGAAAGATCCCCTGATCTGGGTGAGCATACGAATACCTTCCGCGGGCGGTGACCGCGGAAGTAGGTCCGATCAGAAGATCGGACACCCAGAGGTACAGACGTGCGCAAAATCGACATGGCGACGCCGCGTCAGCAGCGTGCGTGTCGTGTATGCGCCGAATCCCGTCACGCCAGTGACTGTAACCGGCTGGCAACCTTTCCCACCAGCCCTATAGGGAATCTGTCCCGAATGCTGGTTGCTCATGCGGTCGGGGCGTTGTTCCAACGTGGCACTCGGCGGTTGGCAAATGCGTCGAGTCCCTCGGCGATGTCCGGCGATTGCAGGATGTGATCGCGCGCCGTGTCGGTGACATTCCAGCCCTGCGAATCATCTTCGGTGTACAGGGCATTCACCGACTTCAAAGTCAGGCTCACCGAGGTGGGGGAGGATTCGCAGATTTCCGACGCCATAGCCAATGCTTCGTCGAGCGCCTTGCCCGGTTCGGTTACCGCATTGACGACGCCCAAATTCAGCGCGCGTTCGGGATCGAGTGTGCGGCCGGTAATCAAGAGTTCACGGGCAACGTTGAGAGGTAGTGCGCGTGGTGCCCGGAACAGGGCTCCCGACGTGGCGACCAATCCGCGGCGGGTCTCGGGAAGGCCGAATTGTGCTGTGCGAGAAGCAACAATCAAGTCGCAGGCCAGGGCGATTTCGAATCCGCCGCCCAATGCGTATCCCTCGACTGCTGCGATCAACGGCGTGTTGCGCTGTCGCCGGATGATGCCGTATTCGCCACCGCGCGGCATGCGAAGGTCGGCGCGCTCACGGATGTCGGTGCCGGCGCAGAAGACGGAGGTTGTGCCGGTGATGATGCCGACCCACAGCTCGGGATCGTCGTCGAGGAGGTCGAGTGCGGATTCGATGCCTTCGGCGGTTTCGCGGTTGATGGCGTTGCGACGTTCTTCGCGTTCGATCCGAACGATAAGTACTTTGCCCTGGCGTTCAGTGGTTACAGTCGACATAATTGGACTGTAGTCCATCTATATTCTTACGTACGCTGATTGCAAGGCCAAGGGCTGAGGAGGCGAGTCCGCGTGGTTTCGAAAGACGTGGTTTCCAAAGACATGGTTTCCAAACGCGAGCAGAACAAGCGCGACACCAACGATCGGTTGTTGTCCGCGTCCCGTGTTCTCTTCTCGGCGCAAGGATTTGCCAGCACTACCGTCGAGGATATCGCCGAACGGGCAGAAGTTTCGCGGGCTACTTTCTTCAATTATTTTCAGGGCAAGGATGCGGTTCTCGAAGCGCTGCACAGCGACCATCTGGATCGGCTGGCGTCAATGGTGGACAAGCTCATGGGTACGCCGATGTCCACGACGGATCGAATCGTCAAGCTCTTCGAGGATTTTGCACTGCAAGCGGTGAAGCATCCACGCTATTTGCGTATGGTGACAACGGAATTGGAACGCGACTTTGCCGCATCCGGTGCGGGAGCCGCCCACGACAAGCGGTTTCACGTGGAACTGTTGCGCATCGTCACGGCCGGTCTCGAGACCGGTGAAGTTCGAGCCGACTATCCACCGTTGTTCTTGGCGCAGATGATCGGTGGCGTCTACAGCACGCTGGTCAGGTTCTGGCGTCAGGATGCCGGCTACGATGTGGTGGCCGAATTCGATCGTGGCGCAAGGTTTGTCACGGATAGTATCGCTGCCCGCTAGGCGTGTGGTGTGGGCACCACCTGTAAGAGAATCGACTGTACGGCGCCGGACAGATACGTGGCTGCGCTCGCGTCGCCGGAGAAATGGCGAAGCAGACTCTGTTGGAACAGGCCGTCGAAAACTCCGTACATAGCGGCGGGCGTAATGGTGGGTTCGGTGTCGAGGAGCTCTGCGTAGCGGCTGACGATGCGCCAGATCATGTTTTCGAGGCTTTCATCGATCGCGGCCACATCCGCGCGGAAAGAATCCTCGAACAGAGACTGTGCTCGCAGGTCGTACCAGAGCCGGTGCATGGTCGCCTCGTTGATCATGGTCTCGGCCAAGATAGCGCCGAAGCCCGCTCGCAGCTCGTCGGGTGTCTGCGCAGTGGAGACTATGCCGTCGTAGCGGGTGACGCAACGCGCCTTGTAGTGGCGAACGCAGTGTGTGATCAGGTCGACTTTGTCGCTGAAGTAGTAGTGCAGGACGCCGTGGGAAAACTCGGAGTTCTGAGCGATTTCGCGCAGGCTGGTACGCGCATATCCGAGTTCGGCGAGCGTTTGCAACGCTGCTTCGGCCAGCTCGTCGCGGCGATCCGAGAACTTGTCGACCTGCCGACGTGAGACCTTGTCGGCATTGCTCGGGGAGGACTTTTTGGTTGTCCCACTTGCATTCTCGACGGTGGTAGTCACGGCGTTACGTCCTGTTCGTGCGATGTGTGCCATCAGTATGACCGGCTGCTGGAAACAGTGTAGTCCCTGCTCTTTGACGATCGTGTAACAAAATCTTGACAGTCGTCAAGATTTCTCTTGACACTCGTCCAAAGTTGAATACTCTGTGACTCACACCACTTGGCAGCGTCGCTGTGAACGGTGGCATCGCGAGATTCATTTCAGTCATGGAGGCAGTGAAAAATGAGCATGTTTGATCTCGAGGGACGAAAAGCACTGGTCACAGGCGGCGCCAAGGGTCTCGGTGCAGGAATGGCAGAGGCGTTGGCAAAGGCGGGAGCGTCGGTGATGATCGGCGACGTTCTCGAGGACGAGGGCCGGGCAACCGCGGAGGCCGTCGGTTCGGGCGGAGCCAAGACCGGCTTTGTGAAGCTGGACGTCACCGACGACGCCAACTGGGCTGACGCGGTCGCTGCCACGACGGAGACCCTGGGCGGTTTCGACATCCTCGTCAACAATGCGGGCATTGAAATCTCTTCGCTCGTGGTGGACCTGGACGCGGATGACATCCGCCGGATGTGTGAGGTGAACATCCTCGGCACCGCGCTCGGCACCAAACACGGTTTGCGCAGCATGCGGCCTGGTGGGATTGCCGGCGGCGGCGGTTCCATCATCAACATCTCGTCGGTTGCGGCCACTATTCCGTTTCCCGGAATCAGTGGGTACTCGGCCACCAAGTCCGCCGTCGACCGCTTTACCCGCGTTGCTGCGACGGAGTCCGGAAAACTCGGCTACGGAGTACGCGTGAACTGCGTCTATCCGGGACTTGTCGCGACGGAGATGGGGCTGGGTCTCGCGTCGGACATGGAGAAGCTCGGTTTGTGGCCGAGCGCGGAGGCGGCCGTTGGCGACGTCATCGGCCTTACGCCACTCGGACGTCTCGGTGAAGTGAACGACATGGCGGACGCGGTCGTCTTCCTGTCCTCGGATGCTGCCCGCTTCATTACCGGTATCGGCCTGCCCGTCGACGGCGGCATGGGTATGTAACCCACACAGTCTTTTTCGGCTCGACCCCAACTTCGAAAGGTTCAACCAACATGTCTGACAAGAAGCCAGTCGTCGTCTACGGCGTTTCCGGGTACACAGGACGCCTCGTGTGTGAATACCTGCGTGAGTTCAACATTCCGTTCATCGCCGCCGGCCGAGATGCCGCACGCATCCAGGAAGTGCTCGACAAGATCCCCGGCCTCGACACTGTTGATCACGAAGTGGTCGAGGTGGAGCATACGGTAGAAGCATTGACCGAGTTGTTCACCGGCGCACAGGTAGTCAGCAACATGGTTGGCCCGTTCATCAAGTTGGGTGGCACCGTGGTCGAGGCAGCGCTCAATGCCGGCTGCCACTACATGGACACCACCGGTGAGCAGGACTGGGTTCTCGACGTCCAAGAGAAGTTCGGCGACAAGTACCAGGAGAAAGGCTTGTTGCTCTCACCCGGTATTGCGCAGATGTACACGACAGGTGAGATCGCTGCCAACATCGCGCTGGAGAATCCGGGCCTGGACACGCTCGATATTCTGGTGTTGTGGAAGGGCTTTCCCACGTACGCGTCCACCCAGACCATCTTCACGATCCTCAAAGCCAACTGGTACTACCTCGAGCAGAACAAGTACGTGCAGTGGGCGCCCGGTTCGACCTTCGACGTTGTTGTTCCGGGTCAGCACGAAACCGCTCTCGCTTTGCCGTGGGGCGGAACCTGCCATCCTGTGTGGTTCAAGAACGACCCGCGCGTGTCCAACGTCAAGGCTGCGGGTGGCGTGTTCGATCGGTCGGTGATGGAAGGTGTTGTTGCCACCCAGAAGATGGTGGAAGAGCAGATCAAGACGTTGCCCGCCGATCAGCAGGAGGCAGCGCTGGCGGAAATCGCCGGTTCGGTGCAGGCAGGCATGCCGCCACGGGAAAACCCGCGCATCAACACGTCGATGGACTCGGTGTACGCATCCGGTCCGCTCGGACGTGCTCACGTCGTCATCCACGGCAACTGCAACTACAAGCAGACGGGCCTGCTGCAGGCGTACGCGGCTCACTCGCTGCTGCAGCAGCCGCCCAAGCGTGCCGGGTTGGCGTCGGCGTGCCAGGCCTTCGGTCACCGTGAATTGCTCGGTGCGCTAAGGAGTTTCGGTTTGGTGCTGGAGCCGGAAATCACCGTCAACACCTAGACCACCATTCGATTCTGCCTGAGAGGCTCCCGCTATGCGTTTGACCGACTATCTCGACAAGGGAGCCTCTCTCGGTTCCACCGCGCCATGTTTGACGATGGGGGAGCGCACGCTCACCTACGGTGACGTTCAACAGTTCAGTCGCCGGTTTGCCTCATCCCTTGCAGCCTCCGGGATTGCCCCGGGAGACAAAGTGGCCATCCTGTCCGGCAATGATCCGATCTCGTTTTCGTGCGTTTTCGGTATCAGCCGGGCGGGTGCGGTGTGGTGTCCGATCAATCCGCGCAATGAGGCTGCGGAAAACCGTGACCTGTTGGATCTGTTCGATACTCGGGCGCTGTTCTTTCAGAAGTCGTATGCGCCTCTTGTCGATTCGATCCGGCAGGCGCTGCCGAAATTGGCGACGCTGGTCTGCATCGACGGTGAGACCGACTGGGCGCCGTCCCTCGAAAAGTGGCTCGGGGAGCAAGATTCGGAGGCGTCGCCGCCCGACGACGTGACCATGCTCGTCGGAACCGGCGGCACCACCGGGCGCCCCAAGGGTGTGATGCTGACCGGCCACAATATCGAGACGATGACAGCGATCACGTTGATGAGCTACCCGTTCGAGGGTCGTCCCGTGTATCTCGCGTTGGCGCCGTTGACACACGCGGCCGGGGTTCTCTGCTTTCCGATTATGGCGTTGGGCGGGGAGGTTGTCATCATGCCGAAACCCGATCTCGGTGCGTTCTTGGAGAACGTACAGAGGCATCGGGTCACGCACACGTTCCTGCCGCCGACGCTGATCTATATGCTGCTCGAGCATCCTGATCTGGCGGATACGGATCTTGGCTCGCTGCAATGCTTCTGGTACGGCGCAGCGCCTATCTCGCCGACCAGGCTGGGGGAGGCGATCACCAAGATCGGGCCGGTCATGGCGCAACTGTTCGGCCAGAGCGAAGCGCCGATGATGATTTCCACGATGGCACCGAAGGACCATTTCGGCCCGGACGGTGCCATTGCAACCGAGCGGCTGTCCTCCGCCGGACGCCCGTCGCCTTTGGTCACCGTCGCAATCATGAACGACAAGGGGCAACTGCTCGGGCGTGGGGAACGCGGTGAGGTCGTGATTCGCAGTTCGCTGGTGATGGCGGGGTACTTCAAGAACCCCGAAGCCAGTGCGGAGGCATCGGCACACGGATGGCATCACACTGGTGATATCGGATATCTGGACGAGGACAACTTCCTGTTCATCGTCGACCGGGCGAAGGACATGATCATCACCGGGGGATTCAACGTCTATTCGGTGGAGGTCGAGCAGGCCCTCATGGCCTATCCGGGAATTCAGGACTGTGGGGTGATCGGCCTCCCTGACGACAAGTGGGGCGAGCGCGTTGTGGCTGTAGTGCAGCCGCATCAGGGAGCTGTCATCGACGGAGCCGAAGTCATGGCCTTTGTGAAGGCTCGCATCGGAAGCGTGAAGACACCGAAAGAGGTTGTCGTCTGGGAAGATCTGCCGCGGTCGAAAGTGGGGAAGGTGCTCAAGAACGAGATCAAGGGGGTGTTGCAGGGATAAGTCCGGGATGAGTCATTGACAGGTTAAGGGCGTCTCCTTAAAGTTGAAGTGATCTGGTTCACTGTCGCTGTACTCGAGGGAGTCTGAAGATGGCCGTCCTGTTTCCCACCATGATCTTTCCGATTCCGACGGACCCATTGGCTGCGTATGGCCCGCTAGTGGCAAAACGGAATCCGGAAACGGTTGCACCAGAGCCGTATATCCATTTTGCGGTCAAGCCGCACACACCCACCATCGGTGCGGAAATCTCGGGGCTGCGGCTGGGTGGCGACCTGTCCGACGAGGTCATGGCCGAACTACGCCGCGCCTTGCTCGAGTGGAAGGTGCTGTTCTTTCGGGACCAGGACATCGACCGCGCGGAGCATCGTGCCTTCGCGGAACGATGGGGTTCACTGGAGCAGCATCCGTTCTTCAAATACACCCAGCCTGGTCAGACCGACATCGACGTCACGACGCTGGCCAAGGACGCAATGGTTGGGGGCGTCGAGAACAACTGGCACAACGATGTGACGTGGCACGAGCATCCGTCCTTTGCGGCAGTTCTTCGAGCCGTCGAAGTGCCGGAAGTTGGAGGCGACACGTTGTGGGCTGACGCTGCTGCGGCGTACGACCTCTTGCCGCAGGACATCAAGGAACGCATCGAACACCTTGAAGCCGAGCATGATTGGATCAACGCGTTCGGAAAGTCGATGCCGGCCGAAGCGGTAGACATGCTGCGCCCCAAATTTCCGCCGGTTCGGCATCCGGTTGTGCGCGTTATTCCCGAGAGCGGCCGACGGGTCCTGTTCGTGAACATGACTTTCACGCAGCGAATCGTCGGCGTTTCGCAAGAGGAGTCGAACGAACTTCTCACCCTGCTGTACCGGCACGTCAACCGTCCGGAGTTCCAGGTCCGGTTGAAATGGGAGCCGAATACCGTTGCCTTCTGGGATAATCGGACGTGTCAGCACTATGCGTCGAGTGATTATTTTCCCGCGCGGCGCGTGATGGATCGGATCTCGATCGTCGGTGACCGGCCGGTAGGGGTTGCGTAGTTCTGCCCGCTGAGGTGTTGCTGAAGTCTGGATGATCCGGACTTTCAGGGGAATAGGGCCGACGTCAATGTTGTGGTTGACGTCGGCCACCTCTTGACAGATAGATGTATATACAGGACTATACATTCATAAATAGTGAGATGGAGCACACTGAGAGGGACTTGCATGCACGATCCCAACAGGCGTTCCACGCCGATCGACGGAGTTCTGATGACTGAACGACTTCTGGTGGACGATCCGGAAGTAGCGCTGGATGGCTCGACACTGACCGTGGAACGGGTAGCGGGACTCGCGGGGGCGCCCATTGTCGTGTTGCCTACCGTTCGTGCGCTCGAACTGACGCTGCAGTCCTGGGAGACAGCTGTCGGAATAGCGGCCCGCCAACCCGTGTATGGGAGAACCACCGGAGTTGGTGGGAATCGCGATACGTCGGTGGTCGACGGTGCCGAGCAGGACCTTCGATTGTTGCGAAGCCATGCGACGGGGTCAGGACCTGCGCTCCCCGATCACATTGTGCGGGCAGCCATGATTATCAGGATCAACCAGATTCTCAATGGCGGATCCGGAATGCACCCCGATATCGTCGGTGCGCTGGTGGATTCCGTCGCGTCCAGCCAACTGCCGATCGTCCATGCGCGTGGAGCGATCGGGACAGGCGACCTCAGCGCTTTCTCCGAGATCGCGCTCGGATTGATGGGAGAAAGTGCGCGAACTGACGGGTCGGTTCACACCGCTTGGTCTCCGCATCAAGGTGATGCGTTGCCACTCATCTCGACAAATGCCATGACCGTCGCGATCGCCGGTAATACGTCCGTCGATGTTGCCGATTGGCTGCGGCACTGTCTGGTTGTCAGCGTTCTGTCGGTCATTGCCACCCGTAGCTCGGCGGAACCCTTTGCCGCACAGGTTCAAGCGGCAAGAAAACACCCCGGACAGGCAGAGGTTGCCGCGCGTATTCGCGAACTTCTTACGCCGCACTTGGTGACAGCCGTCAGGGTGCAGGATTCGTTCGGGTTTCGCGCACTGCCGCAAATTCTGGGTGCGACATGGCAGGCGCTACAGAGACTGGGTACGACGTTGAGCGTCGAGATGAACTCGTCGTCGGAGAATCCACTGGTGTCGGTCGAGGACGACAAAGTCTTTCACAACGGCAACTTTCACGGGATGCCGATTGCCTTGGCTATCGACGAAGCGAAGTTGGCGTTGGCCAGTGCCGCACTGTTGTCGCAGTGTCGACTCGCGAACCTCTCGGATCCGAGCGTCACCGGCCTGCGCGCGTTTCTGGCGGACGGACCCGCGGGCAGCAGTGGGACGATGTTGCTCGAGTACACGACCTCGGCGGCCATCGCGGAAATTCGGTCGTCCGCTGCGCCTGGTTCACTGGGGCATACCGTTATTTCTCGGGGAACCGAGGACCATGCCAGCTTCGCCTCTCAAGCCGCAACACAACTCGCTGACATCCTTGTTCAATCGAGGCTCGTGCTTGCGTGCGAATTGATTTCGGCGATCCGGGCGCTGAGGCAGCAGAACCGTGTGCTCGATCCGGCCACCGAGTTGGGTGCCTATGTGCAGCGTGCCCAAAAAGTTCTCGACGCGCGCACCGAGGATCGGCCGCTCAGTGCAGACCTGGCCGCCGCGGTGACATTTCTGGCACAAACTCCATGACTTCAGCGAATCACCAGAGCTTTACTCCCCTCCCGAGTGGGTCAGCACTCGGGTCGACACGAAAGTAGTACGCCGATGATCAAATTCGACAAGGTAAGCAAAGCGTATCCAGACGGTACGGTCGCCGTCGACAAGCTCGATCTCGAATGTCCGACAGGCAAAATCACTGCCCTGGTCGGCCCCTCCGGCTGTGGTAAGACCACGTCGCTGCGAATGATCAACAGACTGATCGAGCCGACCTCGGGAACTATCTCTCTGGACGGGGAATCGACGTCGGGTATGGATCCTGCCTTACTGCGTCGCCGCATCGGCTACGTGATCCAGCATGCAGGCCTGTTTCCCCATCGGACCATCGTGGACAACATCGCCACCATGCCGCGGCTTCTTGGCAAATCGAAGAAGGAATCACGCTCGCGTGCAATGGAGTTACTGGAGACGGTTGGACTCGCGGCTAATTTCGCAGACCGGTATCCCTGGCAGCTGTCCGGTGGGCAACAGCAGCGAGTCGGGGTAGCTCGCGCTTTGGCGGCCGACCCGTCCTTCATGTTGATGGACGAACCGTTCAGTGCAGTGGATCCGGTGGTTCGTGGTCAGTTGCAGGACGAATTCCTTCGTTTGCAGCAGGAGATTGGAAAGACGATCATCATCGTCACCCACGACATCGACGAGGCTCTCAAGCTGGGTGATCAGGTGGTTGTTCTCCGGACCGGTGGGATCCTGGCTCAAGCGGCGACCCCACTCGAATTGTTGACGCAACCCGCAGACGAATTCGTGGCTGATTTCGTGGGACGAGACCGTGGCTATCGATCATTGGGATTTGCAACATTGGATGGAAGTTTGCCAACCGCCCCCGAACCCATTGCACACCTGGGAGATACGGCGGAATCTGCGCGCGGTGCAACATCGGATACCTGGCTACTGGTCGTCGACTCCGGAGGGAAGCCGCTCGGCTGGGTGGAGCCTGCTCGGCTCACCGGCATCATCCGGCCTGATGATCTGAATCTCAGTGGCACGGTTGCGAACTCCAACGGAACGATGCGCGCTCTGCTCGACGCGGCGCTGTCGGCACCGAGCAAGCGAGGCGTAGTAGTGGACGACCACGGCGAACTCATCGGGACGGTTACCGCTCATGCGGCAGTTGACGCCATCGAGGCGGCAGACTTGGTCTCTGCAGGGGTCGGTGCCCGATGAACTTCGAATGGCTCGGACGACAATCCGACCGCATCGTCGATCTCGTGGGGTGGCACATCCTGTTGTCGCTGATTCCGTTGGTGATCGGACTGGTCGTGGCACTGCCGATCGGTTGGGTGGCGCACCGCAGTCGACGCCTGCACCCCTATGTAGTGGGGACTGCCGGATTGCTCTATACGATTCCGTCATTGGCCCTGTTCGTATTGTTGCCACCGATACTGGGAACCAAGATATTGGATCCGATGAACATCATCGTGGCACTCACCGTCTATACGGTGGCACTCTTGGTGCGGGTTGTTGCGGACGCGCTGGACGCGGTTCCGCCGGAAACGGTCTTGGCGGCAACCGCGATGGGCTATCGCCCATATCAAACCTTGCTGAAAGTGCAGTTGCCGGTTGGTGTTCCGGTGATCTGTGCCGGACTTCGAGTGGCTGTCGTCTCCAATGTCAGCCTGGTCTCGCTCGGGGCGCTCTTGGGAATTCCGCAGATAGGTTCACTGTTCACACAGGGATTCCAACTCCGGTTCTACACCCCCATCATCGCGGGTATCGCGCTGTGTCTGGTGCTGGCCCTCATTCTCGACCTCCTCATCATGTTGGCGAATCGGCTGTTGACGCCGTGGACCCCGAAAGTGACGACATCATGATCGACTTCCTGCTCGACGCCGCTCATTGGAGTGGCTCTGACGGTATTCCAACTCTGGTTCTGCAGCACCTCATGTACACCTTCCTGGCACTCGTCGTCGCCGCAGCCATCGCGATTCCACTCGGTCTGTACATCGGTCATACCGGCAGGGGTTCGGTAGTGGTTGCGGGGCTGGCGAATTCACTGCGCGCGTTGCCCACGATCGGCCTGCTGATCCTGTTGGTTCTGATCATTGCCCCCTCGTTCTCGAATCGACTCGCCTATTTGATTCCCAGCTTGATCGTTCTGGTACTGCTGGCGATCCCACCGATTCTCACGAACACGTACGCCGGCGTACGTGCCGTCGATCAAGCGGCTGTCGACGCGGCGCGTGGAATGGGTTTTCGATCCATGCGCATTCTTACCGAGGTGGAAATTCCCTGCGCATTGCCATTGATGCTCTCCGGGGTCCGCAGCGCAGTGCTCCAGATCGTCTCCACTGCAACGGTTGCCGCATACATCTCGCTCGGAGGTCTCGGGCGGTTACTCATCGATGGCAAGGCCCAGAGCGACTACGGGCAGATGGCCGCCGGCGCTGTTCTGGTTTCACTCATTGCACTCGTATTCGATGTGGGAATCGGCGCGTTGACGACTCGAATCGTCTCGCCTGGACTGACCAGGCGAGACCGCTCGAAGGTCAAGCAGTCGACCACAGCGCCGATGCCCACCGCCGTACCGGCGCCTACACCCATCTAAGGACATTCGACATGAAGAAGTTGTTGACGGCCGCTCTGGTCGGCGCCACTGTAGTGGCTCTCTCCGCGTGCGGAATCGGCAAGGATCCCTTGGCTGCCGGCGGTGGGGGTAGCAGCGAGGGCGCGATCGTCATCGGTTCCGCGGACTTTCCCGAGAGTCAGTTGATTGCGACCATATACGCGGAAGCATTGAAGGCCAACGGCATAGATGTGTCCGAGAAGTTCAATATCGGTAGCCGGGAGCTGTACATTCCGGCACTGCGCGACGGTTCCATTGATCTGATCCCCGAATATTCGGGGGCTCTGTTGCAGTATCTCGACAGCAAGACCACGGCCACTGCGTCGGACGAGGTGACCGCAGAACTGGAAGCCAAGCTTCCCGCCGGCTTGGTGGCCTTGGAATCGTCACCCGCCGAGGACAAGGACGTCCTCGCCGTCAAACAGGAAACCGCAGACAAGTACTCGCTCGAGACCGTCGAAGACCTCGTGGAGCATGCCGACGAATTGACACTCGGTGGGCCACCTGAGTGGAAGACGAGGGAAAACGGTGTGGCCGGTTTGAAGAACCGCTACGGTCTGACATTTCGGGAGTTCCTGGCGCTCGATGCGGGCGGACCGTTGACGCTCAATGCATTGCTGAGCGGTCAGATCCAGGTTGCGGATATCTTCAGCACCGACCCGTCGATGCGATCCGAGAATCTGGTGGCGCTCGAGGATACGAAGCACCTGTTTCTTGCTGAGAACATCACGCCCGTCATCAACGAGTTGAAGGCGCGCGAGGACGTCCGTCAGGTGCTTGCCGGCGTCTCGGCGGCGCTGACCACGGAAGATCTGATCGAGATGAATCAGCGTGTTGCAGACCTCGACGACATGACGGATATCGCTCAGGAGTGGTTGCAGGAGAACAGTTTGATTCCTTGACCGGGCTAGGTCCGGATGCACAAACGTCCGCCGCACCAGGGAGACTTCCTGGTGCGGCGGACGTTGCGGTCGAGGAGATCGTCAGAGCGGATGTGTGAACGGGACGTGCTTGGTGACTACCCGGTGAATCAGTCGCGCCGCAGCGCGAGCTGTTCGATTGTCGATATCCAGGGACGGATTCAATTCGGCCACGTCGAGAACGACGAGCTTTCCACTTTTCGCTACCCGGTCGCACACGTACTGAATTGTTTCCATCGGAACGCCGTACGACGCCGGGGCGCTGACACCGGGGGCGACTGAGGCCGGGAGAACGTCGAGATCGATGGTGAGATAGACGATGTCGACGCTGTCGAGGAAGTCGTCCAGAAAGTGCTCCACGTGGTGGCGGTCGGCGACACCGCACTGATCGTCCAGGAGGTACGTCACTCCGAGGTCGTGCGCTGTGTCGAACAGAGCCGTGGTGTTGCTCGGTTGGCTGATGCCTACGACGGCATACCGATGCGAGGTGTCCGCAGCGGCCTCGTCTTCGGCGATCTGGCAAAAGGGTGTGCCAGAACTCGGGATCAGATCTGCGCGGAGGTCGAAATGCGCGTCGAGGTTCAAGATACCGAGCACCGTATCGGGTGCGCGAAGCGCGGCACCGGCCACCCCGAGGTATGTCCCGTATGCAATCTCATGTCCACCCCCGAGCACAACGGGGAAGTGTCCGTCATCGAGCGCCATGCATACGGCAGTGCCGAGGGCTGTTTGACCCGCTTCGAGATTTTCACCGGACACCACGACGGTGCCTGCGTCCTGCAGAACCAATGGTTCTGCCAGAGCCATCGACGACAAGGCCGACCGCAGTGCCGCCGGGCCGTGGGCGGCACCGCGACGGCCTTTGTTCCGGCGCACACCTTCGTCGCTCGAGAAGCCGATCAGCAGACAATCTCCGGGAGGGATGTCGGCACTGTGGGGTTGCACCGCTTGGTGCCACCGCAGGTGTTCTGGACTGAGTCCGTCTGACCGGCCGGTCCACGGTTTGGGTGCGATGTCGACGGTGATGGCATGTGCCACAGGGACCTCCCGATAATTGATATCAATAAGTAGTGGTGAGTTGCCCGTTCTTCCACACGTCCCGCACCAGTGGAACTCCCGGCCGGTAGGCCAGATGAAGATAGGACGGGGCGTCGAGGGATATCGCGTCGGCGCGGGTTCCGATGCTCAGAGACCCGATGTCGGTGCGTTGCAGAGCCTGAGCGCCGCCGGCGGTGGCAGACCAGACGGCTTCGGCCGGGGTCATGTGCATGTCGCGCACCGCTACGGCGATGCAGAACGGAAGACTGGTGGTGTAGCAGGTGCCGGGATTGCAGTCGGCGCCTAAGGCGACTGTGACGCCGGCATCGAGCAGTGCGCGAGCATCAGGGTATTTGTTGCGGGTCGAAAAGTCCGCGCCCGGCAGCAGAGTTGCGACAGTGGAACTCTGAGCCAGGGCGTCGATGTCGTCTGCGGTGACGTAGGTGACGTGATCGACCGATGCCGCGCCCATCTCGACTGCAAGTTGCACTCCGGGGCCGTCGCCGAGTTGGTTGCCGTGCACACGCGGGATCAGCCCAGCAGCGACGCCGGCACTCAGAACGGCCTGTGCCTGTTCACGATTGAATGCTCCGCGTTCGCAGAAGACGTCGATCCACTTCGCGTGTGGTGCGCAGGTGGGGATCATCTCGTCGCACGCCATCGCGACGTAATCATCGGCGCGGCCGGCGAATTCAGGTGGAGGAACGTGAGCAGCCAACAGCGTGACCTCGTCGGTG
The DNA here is from genome assembly GCF_033142425.1 of Rhodococcus sp. IEGM 1366. Classification (NCBI taxonomy): domain Bacteria; kingdom Bacillati; phylum Actinomycetota; class Actinomycetes; order Mycobacteriales; family Nocardiaceae; genus Rhodococcus; species Rhodococcus sp. IEGM 1366. The sequence goes on along the minus strand of NZ_JAWLRZ010000001.1, from coordinate 36,722 downwards.
AACTGACCGGCGATCAGCGTGCTGCGCAGTTCGCTCTCCGTGTTCTGTCCGTATCCGGTCTTGCATTCGACGGTGGTACTGCCCGAGCGCAAGGATTCGTCGAGTAGGCGTCGGACGTTGGCCCGCAACTCGTCGTCGGTGGAGCGGCGGGTGGCTTCGATAGTGTTGCGAATGCCGCCGGCCGCATACTTCTCGCCGGCCATGCGGGCGGCGAACTCCTCGGCTCGTTCACCGCCGAACACCAAGTGCGAGTGGCTCTCCACAAAGCCGGGAATGACTGCCCGGCCGCCGATATCCTGACCGATATCGGCAGCCGGGGCGTCAGTGGAATTGCCGACCCATGCAACGACGCCTGCGTCGAAAACGACTGCGGCATCGCGGAGTACACCCAATTTTCCCTCACCGAGAGACGGGTCGTTGGTGACGAGCGTTCCGATGTTGGTCAGAACTGTGGTTCGAAAACCGTTCGTGGTCACTGTATTCCTTGTCTCGGGTGTGGGCGTCGGAGATGGTTCAGTTTTCGTTCATCGGGATACGTACGCCCCGTGTGGCAGCTGTGTCGAGAGCGTGGTCGTAGCCCGCGTCCGCATGGCGGATGACGCCCATTCCCGGATCGTTGGTGAGAACGGCTTCGAGCTTGCGCGCCGCCAGATCGGTACCGTCTGCGATGCACACCTGACCGGCGTGCATCGACCGCCCCATGCCCACGCCGCCACCCTGATGCAGTGATACCCAGGATGCGCCGGAAGCTGTGTTGACCAGCGCGTTGAGGAGTGGCCAGTCCGCGATTGCGTCGGACCCGTCGATCATGGACTCCGTCTCGCGATAAGGGGAGGCAACGGAACCCGAGTCCAGGTGGTCTCGGCCGATGGCGATCGGTGCCGACAGTTCTCCGGACGCGACCATCTCGTTGAACTTGAGTCCGGCAAGATGCCGTTCGCCGTATCCGAGCCAGCATATGCGGGCCGGGAGGCCTTCGTAGGCAACCTTTTCACCTGCCATGGTGATCCAGCGACGCAGGTGCTCGTTGTCCGGGAAGAGTTCGAGAATGGCCTTGTCGGTTGCCTCGATATCCTTGGGGTCGCCCGACAGTGCGGCCCAGCGGAAGGGGCCGAGGCCTTCCTCGAAGAGTGGACGGATGTACGCGGGAACAAATCCGGGGAAGTCGAAGGCACGGTCGTATCCGGCCTTACGGGCTTCGTCGCGGATGGAGTTTCCGTAGTCGAAGACCTCAGCGCCGGCGTCCATGAAACCGACCATGGCTCGGACGTGCGCGGCCATAGCGTCACGCGAGTCCTCGGTGAACTTCTGCGGATCTTTGTCCGACATGGTCTTCATGTCTTCGAAGGCGATGCCGACAGGGAGATAGGACAACGGGTCGTGTGCCGAGGTCTGATCCGTCACGATGTCGATCGGGGCCTTCATCTCCAGCAACGCCGGGAAGATCTCTGCCGCATTGCCTTCGAGTCCGATGGAGAGTGGTCTCTTGGCGTCGCGTGCCTCCACCGCCAGTGCGAGCGCGTGCTCGATACTCTCGGCCTTGGTGTCGAGATACCGGTGGGCGATGCGACGGTCGATGCGTGTTACGTCGCAGTCGACGCAGATCGCAACGCCGTCGTTCATCGTGACGGCGAGCGGCTGGGCGCCACCCATGCCGCCGAGTCCGGCTGTGAGAGTGATGGTTCCGGCGAGTGAACCGTTGTAGCGCTTCTTGGCGATCGCGCCGAAGGTCTCATAGGTACCCTGCAGGATTCCCTGAGTGCCGATGTAGATCCACGAGCCGGCCGTCATCTGGCCGTACATGGTCAAACCGAGGTCTTCGAGCCGTCGGAATTCTTCCCAGTTCGCCCAGTCGCCCACCAGATTCGAGTTGGCGATGAGTACACGGGGCGCCCACTCGTTGGTGCGAAAGACGCCAACCGGCTTGCCCGACTGGACCAGCATTGTTTCGTCGTTCTTCAAGGTCTTCAGCGTGGATACCATCGCATCGAAAGCGGCCCAGCTACGTGCTGCGCGGCCTGTCCCGCCGTACACGACGAGGCTGTCGGGATGCTCGGCAACATCGGGGTCGAGGTTGTTCATGAGCATCCGGAGTGCGCCCTCCTGCTGCCATCCGAGTGTGGTGAGCTCAGGGCCGCGGGGAGCGCGTACGAGGCGGGCCTCGTGGCCGGGGGTACTGATTTCCATGTTGATCTCCTTGCTGTGCCGAAGTGTGGTGCGGTCGGTGCGTCGGTCCGAAGTCCTCGTTTCGACGCAGGGAGTCAGTTCGACACGAGTCGCTCCAACGGAGGTGCTGATGCGGACCGTTTGTGTGCTGAGTCACTGCCACCGAAATTTAAATGTATAGGCCTGTATATACAATGTCAATGAAGATGCTTGAATGCGTCCCGCGTGACGGTTGTGTCTGGGCTCACATTCTGAAATGATCATCTTGTCTAGTCCTGTATAGACAACTCTCACATTCAAGTTTCCAACAAGTCGGGAGCAGCGTGGCTCCCGACGGAAGGTGCTGACATGAAGCCGGTTTCAGCTGATGCGAGGCCAGTGGCCACTGAAGTGCGTACGTTGTGCTCCGCCTATTTCGAGGGGTTGTCGGCGAAGCAGTACGCCGCGCTGAGCGATCAGCGGAAGCAAGCAGTGGTTGCATCGCACGCCGAAGTCGCGAGAAGTCGCGGGTCCGAGTCGTCCGTGGTTCGGGTTGTCCCGGCCGGTGTATTGGGTGCCGGACCGGCACTTCAGATCGTCAGCGCTGATATGCCGCACCTCGTCGATGCTGTCCTCGAAACGCTCTCGCGTTCGCGAGTGGAGCCGGAACTGATCGTGCACCCTGTCCTGGAGCTGGTCTACGGGTTCACAGGGATTCCGGTTCCAGCCTCGGAGAACACCGATCCGGAGGGCATGGAGGTCGAATCGTGGATCCACATCGGCCTCCATGAGAGTTGTTCGGATGGTCAAGCAACTCGTGTGATGTCGGATGTCAGCGCTGTGCTGGACCGGATCGCGCGGGTTCATGGGGATAGTGAAGCTCTGGCCTGCGCGGCGGAACTGGCTCGGGAGCAGTTGCTGTCCGCAGGCTTCGGCGAGGAATCCGAATTCTTGAGTTGGTGTATCGCCGGCAACTTCGGCTTCGCCGGTTGTGTTCAGCAGACGGCGACCGAGTCGATGTCGCTCGGTGTGCTTCCCTCCCAGAGTTTCACGACGATCCCACGAAGCGACGATTCGCCGATGACGGTCGGCATCGTTCACCTCGGTCGGCAGTACGGAAGGTCCGAGTACGTCACCGCAATCGACATCCGTCTCGAGGAGAGCCGGCACCGATTTGTCGGATCGTTCACGGCAACCGGTGAGGGTGTCGACGTGCGGGACGTGCCGTTGGTCAGAGACCGAGTCGGACAGGTACTGAGCTCGGTTGGATACGACGCAGACTCATATATCGGGCAGGCAATGTTGGCCGTGGTGCAGTCCATTCCGCTGGCCGAGATATTGATGATCAGCCCTTCCGAGTTGTCGGACGTGTTGGACGAGTTGACGTCAGTCGAGGGGCGACGTTCGATGCATGCCTTCATGCGTTCGGTGGGTGACGGTCGTGAGATCGCAGTGCTGCTGTTCGTGCCCCGGGAGAAGTTCAGTACCACGATCAGGATCACAGCGGAATCCGTGCTCGCGAGCGCTTTGGGAGCCGAGAACGTCGAATTTTCCAGTCGAGTCTCGGAATCTCCTTTGGCGGTAGTGCATTTCACGGCAACTGTGGATCATGACGCGGAGTTCGTTTCGGTGCGTCGCGCGCGTGAGCTCCGTGATCGTATCGTCGAAGCCTGCTTGACGTGGGATGACCGTTTTCTTGTCGGTGTCACGCAGTTCGAAGAGCGGAACCGCCGCAGACGTTTTGCCGACCGACTCCCGCAGGCCTACAAGCAGGATTTCGACGCCGCGCGAGCGCTTGCGGACATGTCGATCATCGCGGATCTTGAAGCTGGCTCCGTAGATCTGAGGTTGTCGGCTGTCACAAATGAGCTTGGTAGTCATCGGCTTTCGTTGTTCGTCGCGGGGGCGCCTCTCTCGCTGGGCGAGGTATTGCCCGCGCTGCAGAGCTTTGGTATCGAGGTGCTCGACGAGCGCCCGTACCTTCTCTCTGGGGACGGTGACGACGCGTACTGGATCTACGAGTTCACTCTGAAATTTGCCAATGCCCCGACCGACGGATTCGACGAATTCGCACAGCGGCTCGCCGCCGCCTTTGTCGCCGTCCACACCGGACGCGCCGAGGCGGATCCGTTCAACGAGTTGATCGCTCTGTCCGGTCTGAACTGGCGTCAGGTTGTTGTCCTGAGGGCGTACACGGAGTTTCTCCAGCAAGCACGATTCCCCTACAGCGCATCCCGCATCGCGGAAGTGCTGTGCGCGCATCCCGGCCTTGCCGCGCAATTGATCGAGTTCTTCGTACAGCGGTTCGATCCGGAACAGGAGAACGGCGACGGTGGAGTGGCAAGTGCCGTCGCTGCAGAAACGGCTGTGGCGCACGTGAGTGGACTCGACGCGGACCGAATACTGCGGGGTCTTCTCGGTCTGATCCGACATACATTGCGAACCAACTACTTTGTTCGCGACGAGCTCGAGTTCGACCACTTGTCGCTCAAGTTCGATTCGAGCAGGATCAGCGAATTACCAGAACCGCGACCCAAGTTCGAGATTTTTGTCTATTCGCCGTCGGTGGCTGGCGTGCACCTGCGTTTCGGTTCGGTGGCCAGGGGTGGACTTCGATGGTCCGATCGAAAAGAGGATTATCGAACCGAAGTGCTCGGGTTGGTCAAGGCGCAAGCTGTCAAGAATGCTGTGATCGTGCCGGTCGGAGCCAAGGGCGGGTTTGTGGTGAAGCGTCCTCCGCTGGCCACGGGCATAGCCGAAGTCGATCGAGAAGCGTTGCTGGCGTCGGGGATCAGCAACTATCGGACGTTCATCGGTGGACTCTTGGATGTGACCGACAACGTCGATTCGGAGTCGGGAACGGTATTACCTGCGCCGAAGGTGGTTCGGCATGACGACGACGACACGTATCTTGTCGTAGCTGCGGACAAAGGGACGGCAAAGTTCTCCGATATCGCTAACGATGTTGCAGCGCAATACGACTTCTGGCTCGGTGATGCCTTCGCGTCTGGTGGATCGGTGGGATACGACCACAAGGCAATGGGAATCACCGCGCGGGGAGCCTGGGAAAGCGTGCGACGTCACTTTCGGGAATTTGGCGTCGATACCCAGACCGAGGATTTCACCGTGGTCGGTATCGGCGACATGAGTGGAGACGTGTTCGGCAACGGAATGCTGTGCAGCAGGAAGATTCGACTGATTGCCGCGTTCGATCACCGTCATATCTTTGTCGATCCTGATCCGTCCGCGGGTGATTCCTTCGAGGAACGATCGCGTCTGTTCGCTTTACCTCGATCCTCCTGGGCGGACTACGACTCGACGATGATCAGCTCCGGCGGCGGAGTGTGGGATCGCTCCGCGAAATCCGTGCCGATCAGCGCAGAAATGAGGGCTGCGCTTGGCCTCGATTCGGATGTCACCGCGATGACTCCGCCGGAACTGGTTCGTGTGATCCTGAGGGCGCCGGTAGATCTGCTGTGGAACGGCGGAATCGGAACGTATGTCAAATGCGTGGCGGAGTCCGGCCTCGACGTCGGTGACAAGAGCAACGATTCCGTTCGGGTGAACGGGAACGAATTGCGCGTTCGAGTGGTCGGTGAAGGCGGCAACCTCGGTCTGACTCAGGCGGGGCGCATCGAGTTCGCACGTTCCGGTGGCCGCATCAACACCGATGCGCTGGATAACTCGGCGGGAGTCGACTGCTCGGACCACGAAGTCAACATCAAGGTGCTAGTCGATGGATTGATTGCGTTAGGTTCGCGAACGCGAGAGGAGCGTTCGGAACTTCTTGCCTCCATGACGGACGAAGTATCCGCTCTTGTCCTGGCGGACAACCATTCTCAGAACGAACTGATGGGAACAACCCGCGCTGACTGCACCCAGATGCTCGGAGTGCACAGTCGCCTGATCAGCAGCCTCGAGGCTAAGGGATCGCTGGACCGCCGTCTCGAAGTACTGCCGACAAAAAAGGAGGTGGCGGCACTGCGAAAATCCGGGCTCGGGTTGTCCTCTCCGGAACTCGCGACATTGACGGCTCACATCAAACTCGACCTGAAAGCGGAACTTCTGCAGGGCGACTTGATCGACAATCCCGTATTTCTTCCGGTTCTCGTGCAGTACTTCCCGGAGCAATTGCGTGATCACTGCGAAGGCATCGTCCGGCATCCACTTCGCCGCGAGATCATTGCCACCGTACTCACCAACGAGGTTGTCGACCGTGGCGGAATCACCTACGTGTTCCGGCTCGGAGAGGAAATCGGGGCGACGCCCGAAGACGCTGTGCGTGCTTTCACGATCGTCACCGCGGTTTTCGGATTACGTGAACTGTGGGCCGAGATTCGAGATGCTCGGACCACAACAGATGTGTCCGACGAGTTGATTCTCCTCACCAGGAGACTGCTCGATCGTGCGTCACGGTGGATGCTGACGCGACGGCCACAACCCTTGGCCGTCGGTGCTGAAATCCTGTCGTTCCGTAAACCGTTCGTGTCAGCTTCGGAGTTGTTGCGTGAATGGATGGTGGGTTCCGACCTGCAGAACCTTGCCGCGCGATCGAGCGCGATCACGGAGAAGGGCGCTCCCGAGACAGTTGTGCACCGGGTGGAGTTGCTTCTCGATCAATTCGGGCTTCTCGATGTTGTCGAAATCTCCGATCGTGCAGGCCGCGACATCGACGAGACCGGATCGCTGTACTTCCGCTTGAGTGAATACGTCGGTCTTGTTCCGATGCTCAACCGTGTGTCCCGTCTGAGCAAGGACGGACGGTGGAATGCGTTGGCGAGACTGTCGCTGCGGGACGAGTTGTACGCCACGATACGGGCTCTCACACTCGACGTCCTGAACACGGGGGCAGCGGGTGAGTCCACCGAGTCGAAGCTTGCAGGCTGGGAGGTGAGAAATGCTCCCAGGATCGAACGGTCCCGACTGACGTTGGCTGAGATCGAAGATTCAGGTGAACGTGACCTGGCCGCGCTTTCCGTCGCGACCAGCCAATTGCGGCGGATGGTCAACCAGTGATGCGGAGGCCAGCGGTGCAGACTGGCAGAATGCCCGAAACGGATAGACTTCGATCACCGGGTGGGAGAACCGACTTGGTGGTTTCCTACGAACAGGTGCAGACGATGGCGATTGCCGAGGTAGACGCAGAACTCGCGCTGCTGTTCAACGAGGCAGGCGGCGAATCCGCTCCGGCGTACGAGCGTGTCAAGAACTTGGTGATCTCCCAAATCAATTCCGGACGTTGGACCGAGGGTGATCAACTACCGTCGGAGAACCAGTTGGTCAGTGCGCTGGGACTTTCGCGTATGACGATCAACCGTGCGCTTCGTGAACTGACCAATGACGGACTCATCGTGCGGATGATCGGCGTCGGAACGTTTGTGGCGGCTACCAAGGCCGCTTCGCCGTTGTTCGAGGTCAAGAACATCGCCGACGAAATTCAACGACGGGGTCACCGACATCGCACGGAGGTTGTCTTCGTCCGAGAAGAGGAAACCGACCACACGCAGACGTTCCTTCGGGAATCTGTCGGGAAGACGATCTTCCATTCGCTGATGGTGCATTTCGAGGACGAGACGCCAATTCAGGTCGAGGACCGATACGTGAACCCGCGTGAGGCCCCGGAGTACTTGTCTCAGGATTTTGCGGCCGTGACTCCCAATAATTATCTCAGCGAGGTGGCACCCCTGGTACGTGGTGAGCACATCGTGGAAGCAGTATTGGGCAGCGCCGACGAATGCAAACTCCTGCACATCGATCGCGGCGAACCCTGCTTGTTGATCCGTCGGCGCACATGGTCAGCCCACGGGTTGGTCAGCGCAGCGCGGTTGATTCACCCCGGCTCGCGCAATCGGCTGGAAGGCACGTTCGAGCGCTGATCTTCGGTGCGTGACGGCACTCGTTGTGGGGATGTAGCAGGGGCAAGGCCACTCGTCACGTACTTGTGAGTTCATTCAAGAAAGTTGAACCGAGCCGTTCGTCAGGCGTTCACTGGGATCAATTGGGTATTTCCCGCCTTACGGGAGATCCGGAGCTCGGTGATACGCCGAAAGGAACGAAGATGAACAGGCTCGAAGGTAAGAATGTTGTGATCACGGGGGCGGCCAGCGGGATCGGGCGCGCTGCGGCAGGGTTGATGGCTGCAGAAGGTGCGAAGGTTCTGGTTGCCGATCTTGATGCGTCTCACGCGGAGGAGGCTGCTGCTTCGATTCGTGAATCAGGCGGTATTGCAGTAGGTTTCGGCGTCAATGTGATGGACGAAGATGCCGTCGCCTCGATGATCGACCGAGCAGTAGCCGAATTCGGCGGCATCGACGTGTTGTGTAATCACGTCGGTGGAAGCAATCCGCGCAAGGATCTTGATCTGCTTCGGATGGACTTGGACGAGTGGGATCGCGTCATGGCGCTCAATGCTCGCAGCACCGTTGTCGCGTCGCGGCTGGCGATTCCGCACATGATCAAGGCAGGCGGTGGGTCGATCGTGAACACCGCGTCGGTTGGCGGATTGATCGGTGATTCTTTGCAGTCGGCCTACGGTGCGGCCAAGGCTGCGGTGATCCGGCTGACTCAGTACATCGCTGTTCAGTACGGGCCGGAGAACATTCGGTGCAACGCCGTGGCACCGGGTGCGATCATGACACCCGCACTCGTGGACAACATCCCGGCTGACGTCATCGAAGGAATGAAGCAGGCAAACGCTCTGCCGTACCTCGGGCAGCCGGAAGACATCGCGCACGCCATGGTCTACCTGGCCTCGGACGAATCTCGCTACATGAGCGGGCAGACCTTGGTGGTCGACGGGGGACTCACCAGCAAGAGCCCGCTCGCGACCGGCCGTTCGTCGATGTTGAGCTGAGTCAGCTCCGCCAACCGCTGGGGCCGGTGCCCAGAACCTCGATAGATCCCTGGCTGGCGTGGGAATGTTTGGTGCGGTGCGTCATTCGCCACGTTCCGTCGATCCGCGCCCACGAATCGTGGTAGTCGCCGAGGGTGAAGAAGTTCAGGTGAGCTTTGCTCCCGGTGCCAACATGCATGTCGCTGACATAGGAGCGGCTGGTGGCGAGATCGCCGACCACCTCGACCAGCATGTTGCCGATCAGATGTTGGGTGGGACCGCACTCGTCGAGGAACGAGCGGATGGAAGCCACGACCTCGGCGGGTCCGCGCAGCGTTCCGGTACCCAGTTCTGCAGTAGCGTCCGGCGTCATGATCCGGTGGAGTTCGTCCCAATCGCGAGCGTCCATGGCTCGGGCGAACTCGAAGATGGAGCGGGTGATCTCGCGTTCGGCAAGAAGAGTGGTGATGTCGACGCTCATGCTGTGCGCCTTTCTTAACGTAGAGGGGTTAATAAAGGCGCACAGCAGAAGTCAGCGGTTGAGCAGCTTGCGCATCGCTTCGGCAGCGCCCTTGACCATCTTGTCGCGGGGGAAGCCGCTGCGCTTCTGAGCGCCCTCGTAGTTTCCTGCGGCAACCCAGATCGGGCCGTCGGCAAGGTGCTCGAGGCCTTCGCGTGCAACATCTTCGGGCTCGGCGACGTTCATGCCGGGGATGTCGAAGTTGAGACCGGCGCGAATCATAGCCGGTGTGCGCGTCACCCCGAGAATGAACTCGACGACGTGAACGCCGTACGGCTGGAGTTCGAGCCACAGGCTCTCGGCAAAGATGCGTCCGAATGCCTTGGACGCTGCGTAGATGCTCTGGTGCTCGGAGCCCATGAATCCGGCCAGCGAACCGAGCAGCATGATGCCGCCGCGTCCGCGATCCTTCATCAATCCGCCGAAGTGGTGCGAGAGTTCGAGCTGCTTGTTGATATTCAGCTCGATGACTCCGGCAAATCCCGTCAGATCACCGGTGACGAACTCGTGGCCGTAGCTGTTGGCGCCGGCGTTGAAGATGAGCAGGCCAACCTCGACGTCGTCGGTGACAGCCTTGATCTGATCGAGCGCGTCGGGAACCAGCAGATCCAGTGCAAGAGTGCGTACTTCGACGCCGTTGGCGCGTGCCTTGGCTGCGGTCTCCTCGAGTGGGCCCGGCTTGCGGGCGATGAGCACGAGGTTGATACCGAGCTTGCTGAGCTCGTCGGCAAACCCCGCGCCGACACCTTCGGAACCGCCGGCGATGACTGCCCACGGGCCGTAGTACTGAGGATCGATCATTACTACCTTCTTCGAAAGATGTTGGCTTGACTAATGAAACGGAGCGGGAACGGGTTCGCTGTCGTCGACGATCGGCTTGGGCACCGGCTCGTCGTTGAGGATCTCGAGCTCGCCTGCCGTTGCAGCGTTCACGATGGACGCGATCAAGGCGCCGCACTCCTTGCGAGGAGCGCCTGGGCGTCCCTCACGTTGCCCGAATTCACGTTCGTCGGCGATCTCGAGGCACTTGGCGCGGGCCTGGTCACTCCACTGAACGGTGGTGTGTTCCCAACTGTTCTTCTGGACCAGGACCTGCGCCTTGCACTCAGCGCACTGAAGAGGCTGCATCTTCGTCTGCCTTCTTCGCAGCGAGGTTGTCTTCGACTTCCTTCTGCCAGGCGGCGACGGGGCGCGCGGTGTCGAGTTCGAATTCGAAGCGTTCGGTCATCTCGGGAGCGATGTCCGCGACGTCGACGTAGAACTGCTCGTACCAGCGACGGAGCTGGTAGACCGGGCCATCCTCTTCGCACAGGAGCGGGTTCTCGATGCGAGTCTTGTTCTTCCAGATCTCGACGTCCTGCTCGAAGCCCTTGGCGATGAACGTGCCGAAGTTCGCTGCCATCGCGTCGGCGGCTTCGCCCTGGAAACGATCCGACTTCTTGACGATGATGCCGTACTGGAGGACGAACTTGTCTGCGCTGACCGGGTAGTGGCAGTTGATGAGTACGGAGTCGACGTTGTAGTCCTCGTACTCGTAGGTCAGGTCGTCGACCATGAAGGAGGGGCCGAAGTACGTGGCGACGGAGTTGCTGCCGACCATCTTCGGGGTGCCTGCTGCGTGCGGACGCATGTCCGAGCGAGCGACGCCGCGCATGTACTGCGTTGCGGCGTGGCCTTCGAAGACGTTCTTGAAGTACGTCGGGAAGGAGTAGTGCACGTAGAAGAAGTGCGCCATGTCGACGATGTTGTCGACGATTTCACGGCAGTTGGTGTCGACGGTCGTGGTGTACCAGACCCAGTCGCTCCACTCGTCGCTGAGCGCGCCTTCGATGCGGGGGATGGCTACGTCGTCCGTCGGCGGGTTGCCCTCGGGGTCGTGCCAGACGAAGAGCATGCCGTCCTGGTCGAGGGTCTGCCATGCACGCGTCTTTGCGAGCGGGGGAACGCGGCGTGCGTACGGAATCTTCTGGCACTTGCCGTTGCCGCCCCAACGCCAATCGTGGAACGGACAGGCAATGGCGTCGCCCTTGATGGTGCCCTGGCTCAGGTCGCCACCCATGTGACGGCAGTACGCGTCGAGGATCTTGACGTTGCCTTCACTGTCGGCGAAGACGACGAGCTTGGTGCCGAACGCCTCGATGGAGTGCGGTTCGCCGTCCTTGAAGGACTCCGTGAGTCCAATGCAGTGCCATCCACGTGCAAAGCGAGTAGGTGCGGTTCCAGCTTGGATCTCGCGAACCTCGTCGTTGTCGGACTGATTGATCGTCACGATGAGTCCCGTCCTTTCCAGGGTCAATGTCAGACTGACGCTAGGTGAGCCGTGATGGGCGCTCTGGCCGTCGTCTCACTAGGCGGGACCAGTGTGTGACCGAGTCGAAGACGGCATCAGTCCCGGCCTCCGGGACTTCCGGTCAGCGGAATCGCGGAAGAAGATATCGTGACGGGGCATCCGCTATGTCTATTTGCCGATCCAGTTTCCGTTGATCGGTGCAAGGAGTGTCTTCCCATGGTCAACAAGGTTCTGAGCGCCGTTCGCGATCTGCTTCCCAAGATTGCCGAGCGAGCTCAGAAGGTGGACGACTCCAGGAAGATACCGGATCGAACCATTCGTGAGCTTGGCGATGCGGGTGTCTTCGCGATGCTGCAGCCCAAGCGCTACGGCGGCGCCGAGAGTGATCCCGTCCAGTTCTACGAAGTGGTTCGTGCGATTTCTGCAGCCTGCGGGTCGACCGGGTGGGTCGCCTCCGTCGTCGGCGTACATCCGTGGCATCTGGCCCTCTTCGACGACCGTGCCCAGGCAGATGTCTGGGGCGAGGACCAGTCGACGCTCATCTCGTCCGCCTATGCGCCGGTCGGTCGTCTGACGGCGGTGGAAGGCGGATACGAACTGTCCGGCAACTGGGGTTTTTCCTCAGGCTGTGAGCACGCCACCTGGGCTTTGCTTGGAGCGATGGTCGTGGGCATGGACGGGCGTCCGGTCGACTTCATGACTGTGTTGGTACCGCGCACCGATTACGAGATCCGTGACGTCTGGGACGTGGTGGGCATGCGCGGGACGGCGAGCAACGAAATAGTTGTGAAGAAGGCCTTTGTCCCCGAGCACCGGTTGAAGCGCAATTACGAGACGGCCCACTTGCAGGGACCCGGCCAGGCGGTCAATCCCGGTCCGCTGTACAAATTGCCCTTCGGAACTATCTTCACGTCGACGGTGGCAGCACCTTGCGTGGGAATTGTCGCCGGTTGCTACGAGGGTTACCTCGAAGTCATGCGCGAGCGTGTTCGGCTCAGCCTGGGCGGTGGACGGTTCAGCGAGGACCAGTTCGCTCAGGTGGCCGTGGCGCGGGCGTCGTCGGAGATCGATGCGGCGATTCTGCAGATGGATCGCAACGTCCGCGAGATGTACGAACTCGCCGCAGCCGGTAAGGAGCTGCCGCTCTCGATGCGGCTGCGTGCTCGGCGTGACCAGGTTCGCGCTACGGAGCGTTCGGTGGAAGCGATCGACATGCTGTTCAAGACGGCCGGCGGAAACTCGCTGTCGCGCGGCAACCCGATCGAGCGGGCGTGGCGCGACGTTCACGCGGGCAGCGTGCATGTGGCAAACGAACCGGAGCGGGCGCTGGCGCTGTACGGACGGGCAGCATTCGGTTTGCCGGTCGAAGACAATCTGATCTGACTGTCCCGGGTTCACAATGTGAGGTTGCGGGGTAACCTCCGCCCTGTGAGGTACACCTCCGAACTGATCATCGGGTCGATTGTCGATCTGGCTGGTGTTTCGCGGGCGAAAATGGTGCCCGCGAACAGGGTTGACGTTTTTGTCACCAGCGGGATGGGTGCGTCGCCGAGCTGGAGTGTGTTCTGCGCCGACGACGCCCTCGCCTTCACCGAGGAGCTTTCCGCGGTGGGTGATCTTCGGTTGAGGATCGCGGAATCAGACCTGCGTGCCGTGGGGGACGATGTGTCCTGGGCGCCTGCGACCCTGCACGAGTTGGACGGATCGATATCGGCTGTGTGCAGTCGAACGGCACTACGACGCACAGTCCAGACGCTTGCGCACGACAATCTCGAAGCTCGGGTGGGTCACGAAATCGAGTTCACACTCTTCGGCGGGGTTGTGGCCGAACAATGGTCAGCCTACGGACTCGGAGCTGCACTTGCGCAGGAGAGCTTTGTCAGGGATCTGTTGGTGAATGCCGAACGCGCCCAACTGAATATCGAACAGTTTCACGCGGAGTACGGCCTCGGTCAGTTCGAGATCTCGCTGGCGCCGGCGTCACCGCTCGAAGCGGCCGACAGCGTGATCACAGCCCGAATTCTGATCTGCCGCACCGCCCGATCGCACGGAATGGCTGCATCGTTCTCGCCGATGCCCATTGTGGGTGGATCGGGAAACGGTGCACATCAGCATATTTCGTTGACTCGATCCGGCGAGTCGATCTTCTCCGGTGGAAAACAGGATTACGGGATGACCGCAGACGGTGCCGGTGCGGTGGGTGGCGTACTTGCTCACCTCGCAGACCTGGGCGCGGTGTTGGCGTCGTCGCCGCTTTCGGGACTGAGGTTGCAGCCCGACACCTGGTCAGGTGCCTTCATCTGTTGGGGTCATGAAAACCGCGAGGCCGCAGTCCGATTCTGCGCTGAATCCATCGGAAATCCTCACGGCGCCAACGTCGAAGTGAAAGTGGTGGATGCCTCCGCGAATCCGTATCTTGCTACTGCTGTCATTCTCGGCGCCATGCATGCGGGTATTGCCGGTGCGCTGACGCTGCCGCCGGAAGTGAGCGTCAATCCGTCAGGTCTGGCTGATGCACAGCGGGCGGTGCTTTCGATTACGCGCATGCCGACCGAGATGGGCGAGATGCTGCAACGACTGCGTTTGTCGGAAGTTGCGAAGAGTGTCCTCGGAGACGCGATCATCGACGCAATGGTTGCCGTGAAAGCACTCGAAAAGTCACGGTGCTCGGAGTTGGACGAGTCGGTGCTCGTCGAGCGATTGCGATACGCCTGGAGTGCTTGACGGGGACCGATGGGCGTTCTAAATTTAAGTTGTTCCTTAATTAAGGAGTTGCTTAAATGAGCAATGAGCTCGACGCGGTATTCGGGGCGTTGGCAGATCCCACCCGGCGTGCGATGCTGTCACGCTTGACCAGCGGTTCCATGACCGTGGGGGAATTGGCCGAGCCGTTCGAGATGAGTCGGCCGGCGATATCGCAGCATCTGAAGGTGCTCGAAAAGGCCGGATTGATCGAACGGACGGCCTCTGCGCAATGGCGCACCTGCACGCTGCGCGCCGAAGGTCTGGACGACGCAGCCGTCTGGGTCGAGGAACACCGTCGCGGTTGGAACGAGCGTTTCGATCTTCTCGACGAGCGGCTCCGTGAACTGAAGAATCCCGAATTGAAGAAGGAGAAGGGCAATGAGTGAGCACAATGTCGATCAGACCGCAGAATTCACCATCATCCGAATCTTCGACGCACCGCGCGAACTTCTCTGGCGTGCCTGGACCGACCCGGACGAGGCGGCGCGCTGGTGGCACCCGCGTGGTGTGAGGAGCCCCCGCGAGCACGTCGCCATCGACCCGCGCGTTGGTGGGACATACAGCTATTTGATGATCAACGACGAGGACGGCGCCGAATACCCGACAGGCGGAACCTATCTCGAAGTCGAAGAGCCGAAGCGGCTGGTCTTCACCTGGGGTAACCCGGAGGAGTCGGTCGAGAGTGCACCCCGCATCACCGTCACGTTGGTGGAGCAAGGGGACAAGACGGAAATGACGTTCCACCTGGTTGGTATCCCCGGATTCAAGGGCGATGGGAATGTGTACGACGGTTGGAACGAGGCCTTCGACATCTTCGAGGAGTCGATGACTGAATAGTCGCAATCGGGCCCTGTGTCCCGGTGCCGGTGATTGAATGGCGGAAAGCTCGCACTTCACCGATACCGCACTTCACCGATTTAAGGGGAGTCCAAGGCCATGGCGCGTGAGACGACCGTCGTACTCGACGGCTACACCTATTTCGAATGCCCACGTTGGCACGACGACCGCATCTGGGTATCGGATTTCTATAGCCACCAGGTGGTTTCGGCTCGCGAAGACGGAACGGATGTTCGCGTCGAGGCCGAAGTGCCCGGGCAGCCGTCGGGTCTCGGCTGGTTGCCGGACGGCAGGTTGCTTGTGGTGTCGATGCGCGATCAGAAGGTCCTTCGTCGCGAACCGGACGGGCAACTGGTCGTTCATGCGGACCTGTCGAAGTATGTGAGCGGCAACGTCAACGACATGCTCGTCGACGCTCACGGCCGTGCGTACGTCGGCAACTTCGGGTTCGATCTGATGAATCTGGCGGCGGTGGAGACTGCGGATCTGCTGCGGGTCGATCCGGATGGCAGCGTGCATGTTGTGGCGCGGGATCTGCACTTTCCCAACGGCATGGCACTGACTTCCAGTGGGGAACTGCTGGTGGACGAGACCTTGGGCAATCGCATCAGTGTTTTCTCCGTCGCGGACGACGGTTCCCTGGGGGAGCGTCGTGATTGGGCGACGTTCGGCGGCGTGCCTGATGGTTCGACGATGGAGTCCACCATTTCCCAGATGGTGATCGCGCCCGACGGGTGCTGCATCGATGCGGACGATTCGATGTGGGTAGCCGACGCAATCGGTAGTCGGATACTTCATGTGGCGGCGGGATCTGGAGTGATCGACGAGATTCCCTTCGAAACCGGGGTGTTTGCCTGCGGGTTGGGTGGGGCAGACGGACGAACACTGTTTGTCTGTGCGGCACCGGATTTCAACGAGCACGCACGTAAGGTGGCAACGGAAGGAAAGTTGTTGTCGATACGTCTGGAGTAGTTGGATTCACATGGAATTAGTGACGTCGCTGCCTGCCGATACCCCGCTCCGGCACGTTGCGGAACGGGTGCGCCGCATCGAGGAACTCGGTTTCGACACCGTGCACATTTCGGAGACCGTTCGAGATCCGTTTGCCGTTGCGGCTCTGGCCATTGAGCACAGTTCCAGGCTCACCGTGCGGACGTCCATGGTGGTGGCGTTTGCGCGTAGTCCGATGCTCACGGCATTGGCGGCCTGGGATCTGGCGGACTTCTCCGGCGGCCGATTCCAGTTGGGTTTGGCAACTCAGGTGCGCGGAAACATCGTCGGACGGTATTCGATGCCGTGGACTGATCCTGTTGCGCAACTGCGCGATTACGTCGGTGCTGTCCGGTCGATATTCCAGGCTTTCCGATCCGGTAGTGCTCTCGACTACGAGGGCACGCACTACACATTCAATCGGTTGCAGCCGTATTTCAATCCGGGGCCGATCGACGTCCCCGCACCCGAGATCTGGACGGGCGGGGTGAACGCGCGGATGTGCGCCCTGGCAGGCGAGGTTGCCGACGGTTTTGTTGCACATCCGACAAGTTCACATCCGAAAGTGCTCGGGGAGAAGATAATTCCGGCGCTCGAGTCCGGTGGTCGGAAACCTCGGATTGTCGCAGTTCCGAAGGTGATCACCGGGCGTGATGGCGCCGCAGTAGCTGCGGCCCGTGAGCCGGTACGCAAAGAGCTTGCGTTCCTGTACTCCACACCGGCCTACCGAATTGCGTTGGATGTACTGGGATTCCCTGAGGTCGGTGAGAAGTTGACGTCGATGGCGCGCTCTGGTGACTGGGCCGATCTGGCCGGCGTACTTACCGACGACGTTCTTGACGGGTTGATCACACAATGCACGTATTCAGAGTTGCCGGAAGTGCTGACTACGAAGTACGGAAGCATCTGTGACGGCGTTGCCTTGGCGATCCCGACGGATCCGGCCGACGATGAAGGTTTCCGAAGGATGTGCGCGGAGCTTCGAGCCGCGGAGTAATGCTGCTGCGGAGTGATCTCATCTCTTGCGGGTGATGCGCCGACGGTGTCGGCAGGCCAGATTGACTCCTGAGGGTTCTGAGACGAAGTCGGAGGAGACGTCATGTCCGGGCAGGAAAAACCAGCAACAGCATTCACCGCTGAGGTCAACCGCGCGGCGGTGGCTGATTACCCGATGTCGGATCGGGAAGATTTCGGCGACATCGATCGTGGATTCATCGCAGGCTGGAAAGACGACCAGGTCTTCAACGACAAGGGCGAACTGATCCACGATGGCCGGCCTCTCGAATACATCGCTGATGACAAGCAGGCGCCCGAGTCGGTGAATCCCAGTCTGTGGCGGCAATCGCAGTTGGTGAAGCGGTGCGGTCTGTACAAGGTTGTCGACGGTCTGTATCAAGTCCGATTCGCGGTCAACCTGACCATCGTCGACGCCCCTGACGGACTGGTCATCATCGACACCACCACCAGCGCTGATCTCGCCAAGGCAGGTCTTGAACTCTTCCGCCGTGAACTCGGCAACAACAAGCCGATCGTTGCAATCATCTATACCCACACCCATTTCGACCACTACGCGGGCGTCAAAGGACTTGTGGACGAGGCCGATGTGGTGGCGGGCAAGATCCCCATCATCGCCCCGGGCACCATCGAGTCGTTCAACAAGCACGCCATTGGTGAGAACGTCATCACCGGAAACGCGATGTCGCGTCGGATGGGATACACCTTCGGTTTGATTCTGCCACAATGTGATTGCGGGCTGGTGACCGTTGGCCTGGGCTCTGGCGCTGACGGAATGAACATCCACATGACCTACATTCCGCCGACCGACGGCATCACCAAGACCGGTGAGGTACGCAATCTCGGCGGGTGGGATTTCGAGTTCCTCTACGCTCCCGACACCGAAGCACCGGAGGAGATGCACATCTGGATCCCGGCCATCAAAGCACTCACCTGTGCCGAGAACGCCAATCACTCGATGCACAACATCCAGACGATCCGAGGCGCACGTACCCGAGATGCGCGCAACTTCGCCAGGTACTTGGATGAAACACTGGTGCGGTGGGGCGACGAGGTCGAAGTTCACCACGGTCCGCACACGTGGCCGGTATGGGGGAACGCCACGGTGGTGGAATTCCTTGAATCGCAACGGGACATGTACAAGTTCATTCACGATCAGGCGCTACGATTCGCGAACCAGGGCTACACGCCGCTCGAAGCTGCGGAGGTCGTCCGGCTACCGGAGGCAATCGGTCAGAAGTGGTACAACCGCTACTACCACGGCGGATTGCATCACAACGTTCGCGCTGTCTTCCACAAGGAGCTCGGCTTCTGGGACGGTGACCCTGCGACGATTTTGCCGTTGTTGCCGGTAGATCATGCCAAGCGCCACGTCGACCTGATCGGACGTGAAAAGTTGCTTGCCGAAGGGCGCAACGCTTTCGAGTCCGGTGACTACCGGTGGGCAGTGCAACTGCTGCACCACCTCGTTTTTGCCGACCCTGACGACGTCGAGGCGAAGAACCTGCAGGCCGACGCCTACGAGCAGCTCGGATACCAGCAGGAAGTGCCGCAGTATCGTTCGATCTTTCTCGCCACAGCGATGGAACTGCGGAACGGGGTGACCGGTGCAGGCCAGATCAACACCGACACAACCGACACAATTCTGGCGATGCCGATCGATCTGCTTTTCGACTATGCGGGTGTACATCTCATCGCCGAAAAGGCGGACGACGTCGACATTTCCTTCAACTTCAGTTTTGCTGACACAAAACAGGATTGGAACATGTGGGTGCGACGGGCGGTGTTGAACGCTCGGGCAGGGCACGTCCCGGATGCGCAACTGACGCTCAGCGGTCCCAAGCCTCTACTTGCGGGAATCCTGCTGAAACCGGGTGACGCATCAGCGATTCTCGACGGTGGGAAAGTAAGTGCAACAGGTGATCTGTCGGTTTTGAAGGCGCTGGCCGAGGTGATGGATACCTTCGATCCGAATTTCGATATTGCCACGCCGTGAAACAAGGCAAGTGGGGCAGGCGGTACGACATCGCCTGCCCCACTTGCCTGTGTTGTGCTACTTCGCCATATCCTGGGCTGCTCGGTAGGAGAAGACCATGGCCGTACCCAGCGGGACGCCGGGGCCGGGGTAGAAGCGGCCGCTGAGCGACGCGCTCGTGTTGCCGGCGGCGTAGAGGCCGTCGATCACGGTACCGTCGGCGCGCAGAACGTGGCCGTCGATGTCGGTGACCAAGCCGCCCTTGGTGCCGAGGTCACTGAGAACGATGCGTGCCGCGTAGAACGGGCCGGTCTCGATTGCGGTGAGTGCTGCGTTGGCGCCACCGTTGGGCGGGCAGAAGAACGCATCGTAGGGATCTTCGCCGCGGTGGAACTGCTCGTCGACACCCAATTTTGCTGCGTCGTTGAACTTTTCGACGGTGCTACGTAGCGCGTCAGCCGGGATGCCGGTCTTTTCTGCGAGCTCTTCGAGAGTATCTGCAGCAACCCAGGTTCCAGCCTCGAGGTGCTTGGCGGGAGGGGTGTTGGGGATGCTGATCGCGGGCAATCCACCGCGTTCACGGGAATCGAAGATCATGAACGACGGTACGGCAGAACCGTTGTCGTTGTGCGCGTCCATCGCGCGGCCGAACTGGTCGTACGGCAGCGACTCGTTGAGGTAGCGCTCGCCGGCCTTGTCGACGATCAGCCCGCCGCGGACACCGACCATGAATGCGGCGCTGCCGTCGGGCTGCTCGACGCCGGGGCAGAACCAGGCCTGATCCAGCAGCGCTGTTGCGCCGCCGACAGCAACGCCGGCACTGATCGCGTCGCCGGTATTCGCGCCGAACGGGCCCATGCTCCAGATGGCCTTGCCCGGGGTGCCTGACTGCTCGCGCAACGTGTCGTTGCCTTCGATTCCGCCGGCCGCCATGAGCACGCCGCGGTTTGCCTTGATGCGCTGGGTTTCGCCACCGGATTCGACCTCGGCGCCGACAACGCGGCCGTCTTCGACGATCAAGGAGGTGAGAGTGGTTTCGGTGCGCAGATCGGCCTTGCCGGTGCTCTGAACGGCTGCGAGTAGACGGCCGATCAGTGCACGTCCGCCGATCATCTTGCCGGGCGCATGGCCCTGGCCGGTTCGGTCCTGATCGAGCTCGGGACGAACCAGTTCTGCGAGGTCGCCGATGTCGGCCGGGTCGAGATCCAGCGGGTTGATGGAGCGTCCCGTGTCCATCCGGCCTTCAGCCTTGTAGTAGTCGGGGAAAGCCCGGAACTCGAATTCGATGTTCGGGTTCTTCTCCAGTAGCGCGACGACAGCGGGGGCTGTGTCGACGTACGCGTCCTGGCGATCGGACTCGGAATCACCGAGCAGTGAGCGCAGGTAGGTGCGCGCGTTCTCGGTGGAATCGGGCAGGCCGGCACGTTCCTGGACCTGAGTTCCCGGCAGCCAGATGGAAGCTCCGGAGTACGACGACGTTCCGCCGAAGCGGTTGGTCTTTTCGATCACGATGGTGCTCAATCCGGCAGCTGCGGCGGTATAAGCACCGGTCAGCGCGCCGCCGCCGGAACCGACGACCAATACGTCGCACTCCGTGGTCCAGTCCTGCATCATTGCGTCCTAACTCGAAGAGGGTGGGGCCTATACGCAATACCCAGTGACCCGCGTTGGCTATGTCAGGTCTCACTCAGCGGGCAATATGCCGACATGCGGGGATTGGGTGCGAGAATTGACTCGGTCGTCCGCGGCCGCTACACACTCACAGGATGATTAGGGGCGACGGTGCCGAGAATTGCCGAGGTCAGAGACGCGGCCGAGCCCAGTTCGGACGAGCAGCGGGCACGCCATGTCCGGATGTTGCAAGCTGCAGAAGAGCTGGCGACGGAGAAGGAACTTGCTCGCGTCCAGATGCACGAGGTCGCGAAGCGTGCCGGAGTCGCTATCGGGACGCTGTACCGCTACTTCCCGTCGAAAACTCACTTGTTCGTTGCCGTGATGGTCGAGCAGATCGATCAGATCGGCGACACCTTCACCAAGCATCAGGTGCAGTCGGCAAATCCGCAGGATGCCGTCTACGAAGTGTTGGTGCGCGCCACCCGTGGATTACTGCGTCGGCCGGCCCTCTCGACAGCGATGCTGCAATCAACCAGCACCGCCAACGTCGCAACAGTTCCCGATGCAGGCAAGATCGATCGGGGTTTTCGTCAGATCGTGTTGGATGCGGCGGGAATCGACAATCCCACCGAAGACGACAACACCGCATTGCGACTGCTGATGCAGCTGTGGTTCGGCGTGATTCAGTCCTGCCTCAACGGCAGGATCTCGATTCCCGACGCGGAGTACGACATCCGCAAGGGCTGCGATTTGCTTCTGGTCAATCTTTCGCGGCACTGACAGCGATTCGCCTCCGGGCGTTGAGCTTGTCTTATTCTCAAAATTGAAATGAATTCTAATTCAAGAAGCGTACTGAACGTGGACCGCCGCGTTGCTCTACTTAAATAAATAGAATACATTGCAGAAAAGTGATAGGTGAGCCAGCTCACCAACCGATATCTCTACGAAGGAGCGCTCATCATGGGCCATGCAGTCATCGTCGAAGCCGCCCGCACACCGATCGGCCGTCGTCGCGGCGCGCTGGCGGGACTGCACCCCGCCGAGATTCTGGGAGCAGCGCAGCTCGGAGTTCTCGAACGGGCAGGCGTCGCCCCGGAAGACATCGGACAGATCATCGGCGGCTGTGTCACTCAGGCGGGCGAGCAGTCCAACAACGTCACGCGTCAGGCATGGCTGCACGCCGGACTGCCGTACAGCACCGCGGCAACCACCATCGACTGCGCCTGTGGATCTGCCCAGCAGGCAGTGCATTTGATTTCCGGCCTCATTTCCTCGGGTCAGATCTCAGCCGGTATCGGCTGTGGCGTCGAGGCTATGAGTCGTGTGTTCCTGGGCCAGGCAAATGCGCCCGGAACGGGAAACCCGTACCCGGACGACTGGACGATCGACATGGGCGACCAGTTCACCTCTGCGCAGCGAATTGCCGAGAAGCGTGGCATCACGCGCGCCGACGTCGACGCATTCGGTCTCGAGTCGCAGCGCCGCGCAGCCCAGGCGTGGGCCGAAGGTCGCTTCGACCGTGAAATCGTGCCCGTCAAGGCTCCGGTCGTCACCAAGGAAGGTACGCCGACCGGCGAGATCGCTACGGTGACCCGTGACGGCGGCCTTCGCGAGACCACTGCGGAAGCGCTCGCCGGACTCAAGCCGGTCATCGAGGGTCATATCCACACCGCCGGCAACTCGTCGCAGATCAGCGACGGAGCCGCAGCAGTGCTGCTGATGAGTGAAGAGCGCGCACAGGAACTGGGCCTCAAGCCCCGCGCGCGGATCATCGCATCCGGCATGGTCGGATCCGATCCCTTCTACCACCTGGACGGACCGATCGAGTCCACCCAGATGGTGCTCGACAAGGCCGGAATGACCCTGAACGACATCGATCTCGTCGAAATCAACGAGGCTTTTGCCTCCGTCGTCCTCTCCTGGGCGCAGGTCCACGGGGCAGACCTGTCCAAGGTCAACGTCAACGGCGGCGCAATCGCTCTGGGACACCCCGTCGGTTCCACCGGTGCTCGCCTGATCACGACGGCGCTGCACGAACTCGAGCGTTCCGACAAGTCCACGGCTCTGATCACGATGTGCGCCGGTGGAGCTCTCTCGACCGCCACCATCATCGAACGCATCTGATCCGTACTCACACTTTCGAATTGACGAGGTAGACATGACTATTGGATTGAGTGAAGAAGATCGCGACCTCCGCGATTCCGTACGGGGCTGGGCCGCGCGCCACGCAACGCCGGCCGTCATCCGCGAAGCTGTCGAGGCCAAGGTCGAGACCCGCCCGCAACTCTGGGACGGGCTTGCCGAGCAGGGCCTTCTGGGTCTGCACGTAGCCGAGGAATTCGGTGGCGCCGGATACGGATTGGTCGAACTTGCGATCGTCGTCGAGGAACTGGGGCGTTCGATGGTTCCCGGCCCGTTCCTGCCGACCGTGCTGGTCAGCGCAGTCCTCAGCGACGCCGGAGTCACCGCGCCGCTTGCCGGCCTGGTCGACGGCAGCACACTCGGAGCTGTTGCCGTGCAGCCCGGTTCGCTGAAGATCACCCGTGACGGTGACACCGCTACCCTCAGCGGAACGTCGAGCCACATCCTCGGCGGACATGTCGGCGACCAGTTCCTACTCGCCACGGACAGCGGTTTCGTTCTGCTCGGACGCGACCGGCTCGAGGTCACCGACTTGGCCAGCTACGACGTCGTGCGTCGTAATTCCGAGGTCACCGTCGACGGACTGGTGCTCACCGCCGCCGAGATCCTCGACATCGACAGCCAGCGTGTACTCGACATCGCCGCAACCCTGTTCGCGGCCGAGGCGTCGGGTCTGGCCGACTGGGCGGTGACCACTTCTGCCGACTACGCGAAGGTGCGTCAGCAGTTCGGGCGCCCGATCGGTCAGTTTCAGGGTGTCAAGCACAAGGCTGCCCGGATGCTTGCTCTTGCCGAGCAGGCCCGTGTCTGTGCTTGGGACGCAGCGCGTGCGCTGACGCCCGCAAACGGAGTCGGTGCCGAAGAGGCTTCTCTCGCAGCAGCAGTCGCCGGAGCCACGGCCCTCGAAGCCGGTTTCTCCGTCACCCGTGACTGCATCCAGGTGCTCGGCGGAATCGGCTACACGTGGGAGCACGACGCGCACCTGTACCTGCGCCGCGCGCAGTCCCTGCGGATTCTGTTGGGCTCCACCGCTTCTTGGCGCCGCCGCGTCGCCGCGCTGACCATTGCCGGCACCCGCCGCGTGCTCAGCATCGAATTGCCGCCGGAGGCCGAGGCGATCCGCGCCGATGTTCGCGCTGAACTCGCTCCGGCGCTCGAACTCGAAGGCGCCGCGCAGAAGACGTACCTCGCGGAAAAGGGCTACACCGCACCGCACTTCACGGCTCCGTGGGGCAAGTCCGCCGACGCCGTCAGC
Organism: Rhodococcus sp. IEGM 1366; assembly: GCF_033142425.1. Lineage (NCBI taxonomy): Bacteria > Bacillati > Actinomycetota > Actinomycetes > Mycobacteriales > Nocardiaceae > Rhodococcus > Rhodococcus sp. IEGM 1366. The sequence continues at coordinate 12,363 of NZ_JAWLRZ010000001.1, read as the reverse complement.
CAGCTCGTGATCGCCGAGGAACTGCGCGCGGCGAAGATCAAGCCGCACGACATGATTATCGGAAACTGGGTCATCCCGACGCTCATCGCGCACGGCAACGAAGAGCAGCTTGCCAAGTTCGTCCCACCGTCACTGCGCGGTGACATCGTCTGGTGCCAGCTCTTCTCCGAGCCGGGCGCAGGTTCCGACCTCGCAGCTCTGAGCACGAAGGCCACCAAGGTCGACGGTGGCTGGAAGTTGCAGGGCCAGAAGGTATGGACGTCGATGGCACGCGACGCGCACTGGGGCATCTGCCTCGCCCGCACCGACGCCGACGCCCCCAAGCACAAGGGCCTGTCCTACTTCCTCATCGACATCAAGAACAGCGGCCTCGACATTCGCCCGCTGCGCGAGATCACCGGGGAAGCACTGTTCAACGAAGTCTTCTTCGACGACGTCTTCGTTCCCGACGAGTGCCTCGTCGGCGGGCCGGGCGACGGCTGGAAGCTCGCTCGAACCACGCTGGCCAACGAGCGTGTCTCGCTGTCGAACGACTCCTCCCTGGGATCGGGCGGCGAGGCACTGCTGAGCCTGGTCGACGGACTGCCAGGCGGTATCGACGACGAGCAGTTGACGGTACTCGGAAAGGTGCTGTGTGACGCGCAGTCCGGCGGTTTGCTGGGTCTGCGGACCACGCTGCGCTCGCTGTCCGGTGCGCAGCCTGGTGCGGAGTCCTCCGTTGCGAAGCTCATCGGTGTCGAGCACATCCAGCAGGTGTGGGACGTGGCCATGGAGTGGGCCGGACCGAGTTCGCTACTGGGCGACCAGCATCGGATGTCTGCAACTCAGATGTTCCTGAACTCGCAGTGCATGTCCATCGCGGGTGGTACAACGAATGTTCAGCTCAACATCATCGGTGAGCGAATCCTGGGTCTACCTCGTGACCCCGAACCGGGAAAGTGATCTGCACATGAGCAATCGCACATTCGTCATCGGCGTGGGTATGACCAAGTTCGAGAAGATCGAGACCCGTGACTGGGAATACCCGGACATGGTGACCGAAGCTGTCACGAACGCACTCACCGATGCAGGGATCAGCTACGACCAGATCCAGCGCGCTGCAGTCGGTTACGTGTTCAACGCGTCGACAGCGGGCCAGCGTGCCCTGTACGAAACAGGTCTGTCCGGTATCCCGATTTTCAACGTCAACAACAACTGCGCCACCGGTTCGACGGCGCTGATGATGGCTCGCGAGTGGGTCCAGGCCGGACAAGCCGACTGTGCACTGGCCGTCGGGTTCGAGAAGATGACCAAGACGGCACTGACCGGTAACGGTGAGATGCCCAAGGTCACCACCTTGGACTCGCAGTTGAAGATCATGGTCGAGGATTACGGGTTCGCCCGCTCGCCGATGACAGCTCAGCTGTTCGGTAACGCTGCCGTCGAGCACATGCAGAAGTACGGCACCACGGTCGAACAGATCGCTGCCGTCGCGGTCAAGAATCACAAGCACTCGGTCAACAACCCGTATGCGCAGTTCCGTGACGAGTACACCCTCGAACAAGTGCTCGAGGACAAGATGATCCATGCGCCGCTGACACGTTCGCAGTGCTCGCCGACCTCGGACGGCGCCGGTGCTGCCGTCGTCGTGAGTGAGAAGTTCGTCCGTGAACACGGACTCGAGGACCGTGCGATCGAGATCGTCGCTCAGGCCATGACTACCGACACCGAGGCAGCGTTTGCCGAGAAGTCGATGATCGACGTGGTCGGCGCTCCGATGACGGCTGCGGCCGCCGAGCAGGTCTTTGCCGAAGCCGGCATCAGCATCGACGACGTCGATGTCATCGAACTGCACGACTGCTTTGCGATCAACGAGATCATCACCTACGAAGGTCTCGGAATGTGTGCGGCCGGTGAAGGCGGCAAGCTCGTCGAATCCGGTGCCACGACGTACGGCGGCCAGTGGGTGGTCAATCCGTCTGGCGGCCTGATCTCGAAGGGCCACCCGCTAGGTGCCACCGGGTTGGCGCAGTGCGCCGAACTGACGTGGCAGCTCCGCGGTACCGCAGACGCCCGTCAGGTCGAGGGCGCTCGAATCGGATTGCAGCACAACCTCGGACTGGGCGGCGCGTGCGTCGTGACGGTCTACCGAGCCGGAACTTTGGAGAACTGATGGCTATCGATCTCGAGGTGGCATTGGCCGCCGAACCGACTGTGCGCGAAGCGTCATGGACTGACCGCGACGTCATGCTCTACCAGCTGGGCCTCGGAGCGGGAGTAAATGCTCTGGATCCTGCCGAGCTCACCTGGGTGTACGAAAAGGGTCTGAAGGTTCTTCCGACCTTCGCGATGGTTGCGGGTCAGGGCATTTCGGCAGGCGTACTGCCGCCCGCCGCGATGAACATGCCCGGCATCGACATCGATCTGCGCAAGATCCTGCACGGCGGACAGTCGCTGACCCTGCACGCGCCGATCCCGTCGACGGGTACTGCGCGCATCTCCACTCGCATTGCCGATGTGTGGGACAAGGGCAAGGCTGCCGTCATCGTGCTCGAGACTGCGGCCGCGGACTCCGACGGTAATCCGTTGTGGACCACCGGAATGCAAATCTGGGCCCGCGGTGAAGGTGGATTCGGTGGAGGCGCCGGCCCCGAAGTTGTTGCCGGAGTTCCCGATCGTGCGCCCGACGCCGTGCTCACCTCCACAACGAGTTCGTCGCAGGCGTTGCTCTACCGGCTCAGTGCAGACATGAACCCGCTGCACGCTGATCCGGCATTCGCGAAGATGGCCGGCTTCGACGCACCGATCCTGCACGGCCTCGCGTCGTACGGCATCGTCTGCAAGGCCGTCGTGGACGGTGTGCTCGGCGGCGACCCCTCTCGGGTGAAGAACTACTCGGTGCGCTTTGCCGGTTCGTTGTTCCCGGGCGAATCCATCACCACGTCGGTGTGGCAGGACGGCAACACCTTGACGCTGGCTGCAACCTGCCCTGAGCGCGAGAACTCCCCGGTTCTCACGCACGCCACTATGGAGATCAACTGATGACCGTCGGAACCCACCCCACTGCCGCAACACATCCGGGCGGAACGGTTCTGACGTCGCCGCCGCAGGATGCTCCCATCGATCGGGCGACCGAGGCGGCGCGCAGGCTCATCGACGCGCTACAGCGCACTGACCGCGACAACGCAAACCTCGATCGAGTTGCCGAGGAACTCAACAGCATCGTCGCTCACCTCGAGCAGCATGCGCCCGAGGTCGAAGAGCGATTGATCGACATGTGGAACGGTGAAGGCGTCACTCGTCACGACCCGGTGACCGGTCGAGAAAACGCCATCGCACCGCCGGTGGTTCTCGAAGGACTCGAAGACGGTTCGGTGCAGGGCGTTGTCACGTTGACATTGCCGTACCAGGGCCCTCCCGGCCACGTGCATGGTGGCGTGTCGGCGATGCTGCTCGATCACGTCCTCGGTGTCGCGAACGCTTGGGGTGGAACAGCCGGTATGACAGCACAATTGAGCACGCGCTACCACCGTCCGACCCCGTTGTTCGTGCCCTTGACCATCAGTGGCAAGTTCATCTCCAAAGAAGGCCGCAAGGTTCACACGGTGGGCGAGATCAGGACGCCCGACGGTGAAGTGTGCGTTTCGGTCGAGGGTCTGTTCATCGACAAGACAATTCCGCGCCCCAGGTAGGGGTTCTGACGAAGGAGGAACCCCAGTGGGGAAGCTCGACGGACGCGTAGCTGTTGTGACCGGCGCCGGCATGGGCATCGGACGTGGTGTGGCAGGTGCCTTCGCGCGTGAAGGCGCGTCGGTGCTGGTTGCCGAGATCGACGAGGCGGCCGGCCTCGAAACCGCCCAGTGGTTGCGCGACGAGTGGGGCGCGGATGCAGAATTCATCCGCACCGACGTCACCGACAAAGCTCAGGTTCTTGCCATGGTCGACAAGGCCGTCGAGCGGTTCGGACGCCTTGACATCCTGGTCAACAATGCTTGGCGGACTTTCGGTTTCGCTCGGCTGGAGAAGATGACGGACGAGCAGTTGCGCGGCGGTTTCGACATGGCAGTGATGGCCGCTTTCTGGGCCATGCAGGCGGCGCTGCCGGAACTCGAGCGTCACGGCACCGGCCGCGTGATCAACATGTGCAGCCTCAACGGCGTGAACGCTCACATGTACTCGGTGCAGTACAACGCGGCCAAGGAAGCGCTGCGGACACTGACTCGCACTGCTGCCCGCGAGTGGGCTCCCAAGCACGTGAACTGCAACGTCATCTGCCCCGGTGCGCAGAGTGCGGCGTATAAGCGTGTTGCCGAAGCTAATCCGGAGAACGTGGCCGTCATGGCCGCGCAGAATCCGATGGGGCGGATCGGCGATCCCCTCGACGATATCGGCCCCGTTGCAGCCTTCCTGGCAAGTGACGACAGTCGTTATGTCACCGGCAATACCCTCTTCGTCGACGGTGGTGGGCACATCAACGGTGTGCAGTGGGCGCCTACCGTGGACTGACTTTCGCCTGCATAGACACATGTGGCTCGACGCTGATTCAGCGTCGAGCCACTGTGCGTTTGTAGGCCTTGTCCCGTTCCTGCCTCGAGTACCCGAAACAAACCACGTCCTTGACAGCGCCTCGTGGCTCACCGATAGTAGTCAAACGAACGATCGCTAACCTGTCGATTGCAGGTTGAGGCTTCACGGCGTTGCAGTGGCGTCTGCGATCGATCGCTCAGGCTATTCTTCCGAGCTGAAAGTACCGAGGCAGACATGGAAATCGAGCATTCGACTCTGTTCATCGACGGTGAGTGGGCAAAGCCGGCGACTGGTGGTGCGATTCAGGTATTCTCGCCAACTACCGAACAGTTGTTTGGCATTTTTCCGGAATCCTCGACGGCAGATGTCGACTCGGCCGTCGCTGCCGCAGGCCGAGCACTGCGCTCCTCGGAGTGGGCAAACCTGGACGGTTCCGATCGCGCCGCGATTCTCGACAGGTTCGCGGATGCCGTCGAACGGCGATCGGAGGAGCGAGCTTCGCTGGTCAGCCGGCAGAACGGTATGCCGATCACTCTCGCCCGGTTTGCTGAGGGGGACGCCCCGGTGCAGCTGCTGCGCTACTACTCCGATCTGATTCGTTCGTCGTCGGTCGAAGAAGTGCGTCAGAGTCTCTCCAGTGCCGGTACGACGATCGTGCGAAAGGAACCGGTCGGCGTCGTGGCCGCGATCGCACCGTGGAATTACCCGGCGATCCTGTCGATGTTCAAGATCGCTCCTGCACTGGCCGCCGGTTGCACGGTGGTGCTCAAGCCTTCTCCCGAAACGACACTCGACTCCTACCTCCTGGCGGAAGCAGCCGTCGAAGCAGGCTTGCCTGCCGGCGTTCTCAACATCGTGACCGGCGGCCCCGACGTCGGTCAGTACTTGGTGGCCCACCCTGGCGTCTCCAAGGTTGCGTTTACCGGTTCGACGCCTGCCGGTAGGCACATCGGTCGAGTCTGTGGTGAACTTCTGCGTCCCGTCACCCTCGAACTCGGCGGAAAGTCAGCCGCGTTGATCCTCGACGATGCTGATATCGAAACGACCGTGGCAGGCCTGGCCACGGCGTCTCTGCTGAACAGTGGTCAGACGTGCTACATGTCGACGCGAATTCTTGCACCGGCCACTCGGTATTCCGAATTCCTCGATGCGGTGACTGCAATGGCGGCGTCGCTGCCGATCGGTGACCCCGCTGATGCCGGTACCTTTGTCGGCCCCTTGGTCAGCGAGCGTCAGTACAAGCGAGTTCTGTCGATGATCGACGCGGGAAGTGCCGAGGGCGCAACGGTCACGACAGGTGGCAAGCGTCCTGCGCACCTCGATCGTGGATGGTTCGTTGAGCCGACAGTATTCGGCAATCTGAGCAACGACGCGAACATCGCGAAGGACGAAGTGTTCGGGCCGGTTCTGACCGTGATCCCCTACAGCGACGAAGCCGACGCCATCGCGTTGGCGAATGATTCCGAGTACGGCCTCGGCGGCACGGTGTGGACTGCCGACCGCGATCGAGGGATCGACGTGGCCCGGAAGGTGGAAACAGGTTCCTTCGGAGTGAATACCTATGGCCTGGACTGGGGTTCGCCCTTCGGCGGGGTCAAGGCGAGTGGGGTAGGCCGTGAATTGGGGCCGGAAGGGCTCGCGTCGTACTACAGCCTCAAATCGATCTTCCTGCCGGAGTAGCACTGCTCGAATGCCCCGGAGTGCCGAACTCCGGGGCTGCGGTTGTCTATCGGCCGGCCGCCGAGATACCGGCTCTGCGGCCGAAGAAGGTGCCGTCTCCCAACGAGGTTCCGCTGATGTATCCCCAAGAATGCAGGCCTGATGTTGCTCGGCCGGCCGCGAACAGTCCAGGGATAGCTTCCCCGTCCAGATTGAGGACCCTGCCGTCGACAGTGGTCCACAGACCGCCGGTGGTAAACACCTCGGCACCGCCCCCATTCGATGCGCCAAGCTCGGGAGGCGCCATCCCGCGTCGAACATCAATTGCCGCGTAAGGAGATTGGAGCGGACGCAACCATCGCGCAGATTTGTGGAAGTACGGGTCGACTCCATCTGCTGCATGCTTGTTGTACTCACCGATCGTGGTGACCAACGCTCCTGCGGGTATCCCGATTTCTTCCTCGAGTTCTTCGAGGGTTTCGGCCACATAGTGAGGCTGCACCCCCCAACGTTCTACTTCGGGGACTTCTTCGTACGCCTGCTCATCGAGGATTACCCAGACATCGAGACCGTGTCGGTACAACGCAGCCTGACCGACCAAGCCGGGATATACATCCTCGTTGATGAAGCGTTGCCCCACGTTGTTGACGATCATGCCGCGCACCATCATTGCGGGAACCAGCGTGATTCCCACCTGGCCGGCAGACATGTGTTTGACGGCAGCTCCGACTGCCTGGGCGATAACGATGCCCCGACCGTCGTCGCCACCATCACTATTCACGCCCAATCCCACAAGTTGTGGTGCGTGTTGAGCCACCATCTCGGCATTGTCGGCGAAGCCACCTGTGGTGAGAACAACCCCGCGTCGCGCGCGGTAGGTGACCGTCTTGCCGAAACTACGTGCACTGACCCCAACGACGCGAATGCCGTCCATGATGAGGCGGGTGGCGTATGTATCGGTGTGTACGCCGATATTGCGGGCAGCCACCTGTTCGGAGAGTTTTGCCATCAGCACCTTGCCGCCGAAGCCATCGGCGGTGACGCGGTGACCACGCGGAGCTGGTTTGGCGAGTTCGTCGTAAGGCCAGCTGTTTTCGCCCAGCCACATCAAACCGTCATCAGTGGGTGGCACCCACGTAGGAGAATCCCACAACGACGGTTTGAACGGCACACCGTGATCGACCAGCCACTGGTAGTGCTCCAAACTGCCATGGGCGTAGGCATCGATTTTCTCTTTGTCTGCGTCCGGCCCGAGCGCAGCCATGAGGTACGCCGCCATATCTTCGGGAGTATCGGAGAATCCGCATGCACGCTGAGTTTCGGTGCCGCCGCCGAGATAGATTTCGCCACCGGACAGTGCGGACGACCCGCCTCCACCGCTTGCCCGTTCGAGCAGAATCACGTCACTGCCACGAGCGCAGGCCTCCAACGCTGCCGCTGCACCCGCGCAGCCGTATCCGACGACGAGGACTTCGGTTTCGTGGTCGAAATTCTCTACATCGTGGATATTCAGTGGGGCTACGGGATGGCGCGCACTCATAGAAGATCTCCAGTTCAGTTGTGTTTTCCGCACGCTACGGTCGCTCGTAGTGCTGGTGAAGTGCTTGTGCCATCCAGCGGGAGATGTCGGGTCTGAGTAGATAGCTCGGCAGCCAGTCGGCTGACTCGCAGAGGCCCGGCGACGTATCCTGAACCCAGAAATCGAGAACTCCGTATTGAAGAGACGAGGCTCGGGATGTCCGATTGGGTGAAGAAGATCGAGGCCGAGGCCAAAGGTCTGCTAGCCGAGGCAGAAGAAGAGCTGACGGTGTTGGAGGGCGTCGACACCATCGATCCTCTTGCCGAGCAAGATGAAGACACGCCCACCTCGGATTGAGCCTTAAGAGCGCTGGCGCCCGTCAGAATGGCGGCGGGTCGTTGCCGTGGTTGATGCGCTTTTTTGGGGGAGATCGGAAGGGCTGCCCAGAAAAGTCCAGTATTGTTGCAGCCGGCTTCCTCGTGCCCACACCGCCCGCCGGTTCCACTGAGAGCGATCACTCGTGCAGTCTCGACGACACTGAATCTGACTGACGTCGAGTGGGGCTCTGTGAATTGCGTGTTCGCTCCAGCCCAACGCTGCGCAATGCCTTCGTCGGTTGTCTCAATGCCTTCATCTCAGGCGCCGGAGCTGACCCGGAGTTGGCGCAGAGGTTGCCGTCTTGGCTGACGCCCGTCCACACCCCGCGTACTCGTGCGGGACCCATCGCCTCGACGAAGAAGACTTGAGCTTGCGATTGTCGTGTTTCGATCTCGATCGGGTTCCGTCGGGACAGTTCCTTCACTTGTATTAATTAGTTATAGTGTTTTTGTCATTGGGGTACGTCATATCCGCGCTCTGTTGGCTAGCGGCTGGAACGAGTAGGGGTGAAGACAATGGGCGATGGCACGACAGCATTGGTGGGAAGGCTGGTTATCGACTTACCCACGTCCACGGTGACTGTCTGTAGCGCTGCGGCGAGCATTCTCGGGGAAACGTTCGTCGAATCGGTGGAACGTCAGGTCAACCAACCCCGGCGTGGTCTGCGTGATGTGCGTCCAGAGGTCGCCGCCGCGCTCAGTGCGAAGCACTGCAATCACGTAGTCCTGCGGCGGCGCGATGGAATACTGCGAGAGCCGGTAGTGATGGCTGTTGAACCAGCCAACGGCCAATCTGCCCTGATCGTCGCTCACATAGTGGATCACAGCAGGGACGAAGACTTGGCCGCCGCGGACCAGGCGGTCCTCGTGGATCTTTTGGCGGATGGTGGTGCAGATGGAGCCGCCAGACTCGTCGGTGCGGTCGCCGAGCGTTATGGCGTAGACGATTACACTGCGTCGGCGATCCTGCGATACAACGCAGAGCGGTCTCTGGAGAAGTCGAATATGACGGTTTGATCTTGCGCGACTGGGCTTGGTTTGCCGCCTAGTTGGGCATCCCCTTGCCCTTTCGATGGCGAAGGTCTCCTCGAGTGCTCCGGTCCGACACCTACTCGCTGTCGGTTGCTCCTAATTCTGGGTCGCAGCTTCGCCCGACGTGGTGACCCTTGACTCGCCTCGCGTCTGAGCGAGGATGTTCGAAAGACTCCGGACTTCCTCTTCCAGTATCCCAACAGCGGCAACAAGCGACGAAAGTACGGATACAACCGCTCCGTCGGCCAAACCTTCGTAGACGTAATTGTCCACAGCTCGGTCGAACTCGCGAGCGATGGCAACACTCATGCTGGAGCCCGACGCGAGCTCGTCACGTAGATCAGCTGCAATCACGAGGAATTCCTTTCGTTGAAAATTAATCCTTGTATTTTAAGTTTAGCGTTTCGAGTGTCGGGATGTTGGCATTCGACGACAGTGAAGGCAGGGCGATGGCCAGGTCTCGTTCGTTAGGTTGTATCTAGCGTTGGCCTTTCGCGTGATTCGGCGGTCGGGTGGAATGTCGTACCGGCCACCGGAATCCGTGAAGGAACCGGGTGCGAGATTTGGGTAGGCTAAGACGAGTTTCTCACTTTACATCTAGCGGGAAGAGTGCTTACCGTGGTTTCAACCGAATCGAACGTCATCGCCGAGTTGGCGGCCAGACAGCAGATCGCCGAATCGCTGTACTCGTACTGCCGTGGGCTCGATCGAATGGATCGACCGCTGGCCGACAGTGTCTGGCACCCAGACGGTACGGCTGACTACGGTCCAGGATATCGAGGCAGTGCAGCGGGGTTTCTCGATTTCGTGTGGGCTTACCACCTCAGGTTAGAGTCGCATTCCCATATGGTGAGCAACACCATCATCTCGGTCGATCTGAATTCGGGCACGGCGAAGAGCGAATCGTATGTCGCCGTGTGGTTGCGGTCGGCACCGTCGGGAGGAACGGTCACCGATGTCTTTCACCGCGGCCGATACGTCGATCGATGGTCTCTGCGCGAAGACTTGTGGGCAATCGATCATCGGATCTACGTTGCAGACCTCATGCATGAGACGTCGAATCAAGCGGGACCTGAAACCTGGGGGCGAAGGGACACCACAGACCCGAGCTACCAGGTTCTGGGCTGACGCAGTTATATCTCCGACGCTGACTACGAGGATCAGATCTGTGCGACAGTAACGTCGGTCCGACATGACGGGCTACCTTGGTGACGACTCGGTTCACAATTGGTGTGTCCCGCCAGCGGACAGCGCTCTGCGGACAGTGCTGCGGGAAACTTCACTTCACGCGAGCGACTGCTCGAGCTCACTTCGATGCAGGCGCCGGCCTCGTGCCCAATCCTTGACGAAAAGGCTTCCTTAATCCCTCCCGGCTCGCCTGGAGCTGGGAGGGACAAGGGGGAGTTGCGTGAACTGTCGTAACTTGATCAGTTTTTCATCACATCGAGCCGGATCACTACTCACATCCCCAGCCCAGTCCATTGGTGTAATGCGGCAGGGAGATACTCGGAACAAGACTCCCTACCGCAACACCGCACGTTCTCAGTCGCCGACCTTCGCCGCTTCTCTCCGTGACACCACAGGTTCTGCCAAGCTCTGCTCGATGACTATCTTCTGCACTCGATCGATGGTCTCGGCGAAGCCGGGACCGAGCCGTTTGCCGGGTGTGAACGTTGCGGGCATGTTCACCAGTCCGTTGATCTGCCCTACGGACTCGTAATGCACAACTTTCTCCGAGTCGACGACGAAGTCGGGCATGCGTTCGAGCACCGCGGTCAACATCCGCTTGAAGAGGACGCGAGCGACGTTCGAGCCGATGCAGCGGTGGATACCGAGTCCGAACGCAGCATGACGGTTCGCACCGCGGTCGAAGTCCACTTCATCCGGGTTCGGGAACACATTAGGCGATCGGTTTGCCATCGCCCATGAGATCCAAAGGCGCTCGCCCTCTTTGAACTCGACGCCGTTGATCTCGATATCCTGGCTGAAGGTCCGCGCGTCGCCCTGTGCAGGGGTGAAATAGCGGAGGAATTCTTCAGTCGCCGGGTCGAGAAGAGTGTCGATCTCGTCGATGAGACGAGTTCGCTCTGCCGGATGCTGAGACAACCACAGGATGGACTGACCGGTCAGTGCAGTTGTGGTGTCGAACCCGCCACCCACCAGCAGCATCGCTGTGCCCGTGACCTCCTGGTCGGTGAGGGGCTTGCCTACGACGGTTGTCTTCACGAGAGCGTCCATCAGGCCTGGTCGGGGATTCGCGCGCACCTCGGGCACCGCCGCGGTCAGGGCGGCACGGCTGTCCATGGCCATCTGCGTCACCCGTTCGTGGTCGGGCGAACCTGGCGGGGTGTACATCAGCGCGTGAGCGGGTTCGTTGTGAATTTCCCAGTCGGTGAGCGGCAGGCCCAACATGCCCATGGTCACGACCGCCGGAACGACGTTCGCGAGGTCGTGGACGAAATCGATACTGCCGCTTTCTATCTTGTCGTCGATGCACGCACGAACGAGGTCGTCGATGACCGGAATCCACCGTACGACGGCGGCTGGTGACAAGTAGGGGTTGAGCGTCTTCCGGAAGTCGGTCTGTTCCGGCGGATCCAGCTCGAGGAATGACGGAGTGTCGTACGGGCCATAGTCATACGCCGGGATGGAGATGCCCTTGTACCCGTTCTTGCTGCCGTCGGCGTCCCGGAAGTTGGTTACCGCGTCGGATCGGCGAGCGAGTGCGAAAACCTCGTCCATTCCGCTGGCAACCCAGTGGTCTTCGTATGAATCAGTCCACGCGATCGGACACTTCGCATGAAGCTCGTGTGTTTTCTCCGCGAACTCGATACGAAAGTTCGGCCCGTGGCGTTCATAGTCGATCGGGCACTTCTTCAGGTTTTCGACATTGCGAACATCGTCTGCTGTCATGATTGCTCCGGGTGCGATCGAGGCGCTCTTACGCAGCGCCAGAGGATATTACGGTTCAGGCTTCCTGAATTGCATGCTCGGAGATCTCGACGATCGCGCGCTCCGGGCACGAGAGCATGGCCTCGCGCGCGACGCCCTCGAGTTCGGCGGGGACGTCACCGTCGATCGCGTAGGCGTGCCCGTCCTCGTCCCTGAGTTGGAAGAGGTCGGGTGCGACCATCGAGCAGATTGTGTGTCCCTGACAGATGTCCTGGTCGACATGAATTCTCATGGTGCATCTCCTTCGGAGCTGTCGGTGGGTGTTTACGGGTGGAAGGAATGCATCTTCAGGTAACCGCCCGCATCGACCCGCATCTG